>NZ_JACJUO010000001.1:792500-1992500 GCF_014397025.1 Ochrobactrum sp. Marseille-Q0166
GAAATACCACCCTTACCTATATGGATGTCTAACTGCGGCCCGTTATCCGGGTCCAGGACCGTGTATGGTGGGTAGTTTGACTGGGGCGGTCGCCTCCTAAAGAGTAACGGAGGCGCGCGATGGTAGGCTCAGAACGGTCGGAAATCGTTCGTCGAGTGCAATGGCATAACCCTGCCTGACTGCAAGACTGACAAGTCGCGCAGAGACGAACGTCGGTCATAGTGACCCTGTGGTCCCGTGCGGAAGCGCCATCGCTCCACGGATAACCGGCACGCCGGGGATAACAGGCTGATGACCCCCAAGAGTCCATATCGACGGGGTTGTTTGGCACCTCGATGTCGACTCATCGCATCCTGGGGCTGGAGCAGGTCCCAAGGGTATGGCTGTTCGCCATTTAAAGCGGTACGTGAGTTGGGTTCAGAACGTCGTGAGACAGTTCGGTCCCTATCTGCCGTGGGTGTAGGAATATTGATAGGATCTGTCCCTAGTACGAGAGGACCGGGATGGACGTATCTCTGGTGGACCTGTTGTCGTGCCAACGGCATAGCAGGGTAGCTATATACGGACGGGATAACCGCTGAAGGCATCTAAGCGGGAAACCCACCTAAAAACGAGTATTCCCTATCAGAGCCGTGGAAGACGACCACGTTGATAGGCCGGGTGTGGAAGTGCGGCAACGCATGTAGCTTACCGGTACTAATAGCTCGATCGACTTGATCACTCCCATTTACAATATCCATCGAACGAAGTTCGATGTCTCTTTTGTCCTTGCGAAGTAAACTTCGAAGATGACAATAAGCATACGACTGTATGCCGCCGAATGTTCGGCGCGCCCGCGCAGCCATTCGCAAAGTGAATGTGGCGTGAGCGAAAATAACAGCACGAAAGACAACCAGCTTCTCATATTTGTGTTCTTCGCCGACCTGGTGGTTATGGCGGAGCGGCTGCACCCGATCCCATTCCGAACTCGGCCGTGAAACGCTCCAGCGCCAATGGTACTTTGTCTTAAGACACGGGAGAGTAGGTCGCTGCCAGGTCTGCTAAGCACACAAATCAATCCATCTTCTCATAATTACAAAACAGTCACAAAACGCGTAGTTCGCCAAAAATACCAAACCGGTTCATAATAAAAACCCTGGCGCGGGGTGGAGCAGCCCGGTAGCTCGTCAGGCTCATAACCTGAAGGCCGCAGGTTCAAATCCTGCCCCCGCAACCAACAATACGAACAAACCCGTCGCACTAGCGGCGGGTTTTGTTGTTTTTATAGCCCTTCCAATGGTTTGACGCTCCACCCAGTTCAGGATCGTGCCCATTTCGCCGTGCAGCGTTGCGAAAACTTCGCCCCGTTTTGCGCCGGGCCACAACACGATCTTCTCGTGCAGGCCGCGCAATGCCTCCGCCGCTTCCTTGCAACGGAGTCAGATCAAAATCATTTTGTCGTCCTACCTACCGCTAGACCCCAGATGTCATTATCCCGTAAACCGATAGAATACTCCACGCCATGAGTTGTGCGCCGCTATGGGCATAATTACTCATAGGATCAATTAAAGGTCTTCGCGGCGCATAGTTTGATGTGTGAACGACGATGTTATCTTTTAGAAGTCTGAGATAAACAGAGGGGTGGATGACGACGACTTCATTTTAACGAGCCGCCCAATTTGCACCTCGACGAAACATTGTCCGCATCTGAGGTACAGAGAATTCTTTGGCCTGGTGGCCGAGTGCTGAATAGAAGACGCGGCCGTTGCCATATTTACGTTTCCAGACCACGGGCATCACTACGCCGTTGATCCACCATGCATGATCCCCGTTGAAAGTTGTTGTCGCTAGGACTTCATTGGAAGGATCCACATGCATGTAATATTGTTCGGAATGATACGGAAAGTTTGTAATGCCTTTCATTATCGGATCTTCAGGGCGAGCCACATCTACCTGATAATCGATAATATCGCCAGGATGCGCAACCCACTGGCCTCCTATCATGAACTGGTATTCCACGCATTCACGGAAGCTATCGCCCGCACCACCGTGGAACCCAGCAATTCCAACCCCATTTTCGACAGCTTTAGCTAGGTTTTTAATTTCTTCTTTTTCAATTTTCGACATCGTTACAATGGGAACGACAAGGCTAAGGTCATGCACGGACGGATCAGCAAAAGCCTCTGTGCTGTGCTCGACATAGACTTTGAAACCTTCTTCTTCGAGGATGTCCTTGACGATTACCGAACACTCCTGTGGTTCATGTCCGCTCCAGCCGCCCCAGACGATCAGCGCTTCTTTCATCGTTTCCTCCTCAGGATTAATTTGCAATCTGGTTATTAACCAGAGACGTGTCGAGTGGGGCGGGTCGCTCCACGTCTGTCATGATAGATATTGTTTTTCCCATATCAGACGCAGTCTGGAATGCTTCCATGACTTCGAGTACATGGAGTGCAAGTGAGCAATTCGCGCGATGCGGCCGGTTATTCCGAATGGCATATGCCATATCGGCAATTCCAAGTGAGCGATAATTCCCATCGGCATAAGGTTGAGAAACTGCTTTTTCTTCAAACTCTCCGCCTTTTTTGAGCAATAACACATCGCCGCCAAAATAATTCGGGTCCGGAACGATCAGCGTGCCTTCAGTGCCATAAATTTCGATGGGCACATGTTTGTGCCCGGCGACATCAAAGCTCATGGCCACTTGCACGACCGCGCCATTTTTAAACGCCAGAATGCCTGCAACATGGGTAGGAATATGGACAGGAATATGCTCACCGTTCCTTTCGGCGCTCGTAATGATGCGTTCTTTCCGGGGCGTCGTCGCGAAGCTTGCGACCTTATCAACTGGTCCTAGTAGGTTAACAAGCTCTGTTATATAATATGGTCCCATATCCAGCATCGGTCCGCCACCCACTTCATAATAAAAGTCCGGGTTGGGATGCCAGCGTTCATGTCCACCGCACATAAACGTTGCCGTTCCACCGACAGGAATCCCCAAAACACCTTCATCTATGAGTGCGCGTGCAGCTTGATGGCTTCCGCCGAGGAAAGTGTCTGGAGCAGAACCCAGACGCAGATTTCTGGCCTTGGATGCTTCAAAGAACCGCTTGCCTTCGGCAAAATTTATACCGAGGGGTTTTTCGGAATAAACGTGTTTTCCTGCTTCCAGCGCTGTCAACCCAACTTTCACATGCGCCTTTGGTATGGTCAGGTTGACAATAATCTCTACTTTGGGATCTGTGAGTAGAGCCTCAACGCTGCAGGCTTTAAGCCCAAACTCTTCGGCTCTTTTGTGGGCCACGTCCGCATTCATGTCTGCGATACCGCAGATATCAAGTATTGGAAACGAAGCCATCGCCTTGATATAAGCACTGGAAATATTTCCGCATCCAATAATTCCGATGCCGACCTTGTTCATATTTATTTCCTCCCAGAAATCTTTAACCGTTCACCGAGTTATATGGCGGGGCCTGTGGTGCTCCACGGGGATTCGTAGAGTTCCTGCAGTGCGACGGCAGCAGCGCCTTGTGCCCACAATTCGTCACTGGAAATATCAAAGACCAGTTCAGCAACGCCCTTCAGGGCTTGTGGAACGGCAATATTGTAACTTTCCCGAATGCTGTTGATGAACGGCTCCCCAAGTTCAAGACTGGTGCCCGTAATGATGACGCGCGATGGCGCAAACAAAGTTACGATATTTGCCAGTGTGAGACCTATTGCAGCGCCGGCGCGTTTGGCAGCATTTAAAAGTTCTTCATCGGAAGCGCTAATGAGTGAATGTGCATACTTCATACCCCTTCCGAGGCGCATGGCTTCTGCAAAACGGGCATCATCTGGGCGAGACCCAAGAATAGCGCTTTCACCGGCATGGCTTGCAAGCCTGACGGTCGTATCATTGGTATAGCCGAGTACAAGGTCGCCTAGATTATGGCTGAGCCCATCAGCACCGCGAAACAGCTGATTTTTGTGCAGAACCCCAAGCCCAAGCGTTTGCTCAAGCGAAATCAAAACCATGTCTTCAAATTCACGTGCATGACCAAACCAATGGTGCGCAAGGGTGATCGCGTGCGCATCACTTTCAATCATTGTGGGCGCATTCAGACGAGCGGTCATTTCTGCAGCAAAATTAAAATTATTCTCTCGCAGGATAGGCGTGCTGCGGACTATTCCCGTACGATGTTCTACAACGCCTGGAATTCCAAGGCAGATCATATCGATATCTTCGATCGACAAACCAGCATCGAGGACGCATCGGCGCACTCCGTCTTCAATCAGATCGGCAATGACACCTATCGGCTGACGATCAACCCGTATTGCAAGTGAGAGGTTGGAGAGAATCTCCCCACGAAAGTCTGTGACAACGAAAATCATGCGATTGGAGGCTATTTTGGCACCGACAACACGCGCTGCCGCGGGGTTAAGCTCAAGCATTACCCGAGGCCGTCCGCGCGCAGTTTCGTTGCGGATATCACCTTCATGTCGTGTCAGTATCAGTCCATCATCCAGCAGTGATGCAGTTATTGCAGAAACGGTTGTAGTGGAAATCTCTGTTCGCTCGCTGATTTGAATGCGGGAAATAGGGCCATGACGACGGATCGTATCCAATACGTTAAACCTGTTGATAGCGCGCATCAGTTCGGGATCGGCAGTCTTCATGAGGTCCTGTTGTGATCGATGTGGATCATGTCTTATTTAAATCGGATTGCGGATTAAATAACGTTGCTTCGCTTGCCCATGTCAAGTCCAATCGCATAAAAATAGGAAATAGTCTTGACATCAAGTGTTATGTCGGATGAATTAATCCGTATTGGGGAATAAATTGTGAGGATGACCCCAAGGGAGGATCTCGAACATGAAGTATTGGTACGCAGGCGCAAGCCTGGGCGGCAGGTTGATGTATTATGTCGCAAAAGCAAGCATAGCTTTGGCGCTAGGTACGGCAAGTGCTTCGGCGGCCACAACTGTTAAATGGTTGCATGTGGAATTGGATCCCAAAGCGGTGGCCGTCTGGGAAGAAATAGCAAGAGACTACGAAAGCCAGCATCCTGATGTTAGGATCCAATTACAATTCCTGGAAAACGAGGCTTTCAAAGCCAAGCTACCGACCTTACTACAATCAAAAGAAGTTCCAGATTTTTTTTATAGCTGGGGTGGTGGTGTTCTTGAGGAGCAGTCAAAAACCGGTGTTCTCAAGGATTTGACTGAGGAATTTAATTCTTCTGACGGTAAACTAAGGCAGGCTTACACGAGTTCATCTATTGAAGGTCTTTCCTTCGATGGTAAGCTTTGGGCGATTCCTTATAAAGTCAGTCTTGTCAGTTTTTTTTACAATAAAGAACTTTTTGCGAAAGCAGGTTTAGATCCCGCTAATATCAAAACGTGGGATGATTTGAATAGTGCTGTAACCAAGCTCAAAGACGCTGGCATTGTTCCTATTGCTGGTGGGGGTGGTGACAAGTGGCCACTTCACTTTTACTGGAGCTACCTTGTGATGCGTAACGGTGGCAAGGCGGTCTTCGATGCTGCCAGCAAAGGTGAAGGTGACGGCTTTTTGGATCCAGCCATTATCAAAGCTGGTGAGCAACTTGCAGATTTTGGCAAGCTCGAACCATTTCAGCCGGGTTATCTAGGGGCAACTTGGCCGCAGGCACTTGGTGTTTTTGGTGATGGTAAAGCGGCAATGATTCTTGGATTTGATAATACTGAGGCTAATCAACGCAAGAATGCCGGCGATGGAAAAGGGCTCGCTCTGGAAAACATTGGGCGGTTTGCATTTCCTCTGGTTGAAGGTGGTTCAGGAGGCGTGGGCGATACGTTAGGCGGAATTAATGGTTGGGCCGTTACCAAAAATGCCTCCAAAGAGGCTATCGATTTTGCACTTTTTCTAACCAATAGGGAAAATGAACAGAAAATGGCTGAGGCAGGGATGATATTGCCTGTGGCAGCTGGTGCTGATAGCGGAGTTAGAAACCCTCTTTTGGCTGAATCTGCTCGACAGCTGGCGGCTTCGACATGGCACCAGAACTTTTTCGATCAAACACTAGGTGCTGCCGTAGGACGCGTCGTTAACGAAGTAGCGGTCGATATTATTGCAGGCCAGATGAGTTCAAAAGAAGCGGCACAGCAAATCCAGGATGCTTTTGAGCTCCGTTAAGCGCGTTCCGAGCGCACGTTAGAATACTACGTGCGTTCCGCATTCTAATCACTGGCACTATGAAAGTGGAACAGATGACGGATATGTCTGTGACTTCGGCATCCTCGCATCCATGTAAAACACATCTGGTGAGGAAGAAAAAAAGTTCTGTCGCCCACGACCGCGCTCTCACGCTTCTGATCTTTCTGCCGCCGGCTTTATTGCTGTTTACACTCTTTGTAATTTTGCCGATGGGTGAGGCGGCCTGGTACAGCCTTTATCGCTGGAATGGATACGGAACGCCAACGGAATTTGTAGGCTTTAAAAACTTTCAGGTACTCTTCGGCAATGCAGCCTTTTCTCAGGCACTGTTCAATAACGGGTTGATCATTGTCATCTCCGTCCTTGTGCAAATTCCTTTAGCGATCTGGCTCGCGATGATGCTGGCTCATCGCATTCCCGGCGTTGTAGTCTTCAGGCTGATCTTCTTTCTGCCTTACGTTCTTGCAGATGTTGCGGCAGGTCTGATCTGGCGCTTTGTTTATGACGGCGACTATGGACTGTTTGCAGCGGCTTCCAACTTTTTCGGTTTCGCCAATCCGTATGTTCTGGCAGACCGGGATCTAGCAATTTACGCTGTGCTCGCCGTCATTGTCTGGAAGTATTTTGGCTTTCATATGATGCTTTTCATCGCGGGGCTTCAGTCTGTCGATAAAGCTGTTCTGGAGGCTGCTGAAATCGATGGCGCGAATGGTTGGCAGAAGTTTCGTTACGTAACGCTGCCGATGCTTGGTTCCACCGTCCGCTTATCCATTTTCTTTGCGGTCATTGGTTCGCTGCAGCTCTTCGATATGATTATGCCGCTCACAGGCGGTGGGCCATCCAATTCAACCCAGACGATGGTGACCTTCCTCTACACTTACGGCGTCATGCGTATGCAGGTCGGGCTCGGCAGCGCGGTTGGAGTCATTTTGTTTGTGATCTGTGTGACACTCGCCTTCGGTTATAAAAGGATTTTCATGCGCCATGACTGATACATCAAACGCTGTCCGCATGACGATACAGACCCGGGTTTATCTCTACCTTTCGCTTGGATTCATTGCCGCTGTTGTTTTGGTGCCGCTTCTGACAACAGCGCTGGGTGGCTTCAAAACGCTCGGTGATCTTCGGGTCAATCCTTTTGGTCTTCCAGCAGAATGGCAATGGGCGAACTACGGAGATATTCTTCTCGGGCACCGTTATTGGCTGCAAATATTCAACTCGTTGATCATCGCTGTTTTAACGGTTTTCCTGACATTGCTGGTGTCGGCGATGGCGGCTTTCACCTTTGCGCATGTCAAGTTTTTTGGCTCGTCTTTCCTGCTTAATTATTTTCTGCTCGGACTGATGTTTCCGGCCGCAACTGCAATACTACCATTGTTTATCCGTATTCGTGATCTAGGGTTGCTGGATACCTATTGGGGTGTTGTGCTGCCGCAGGTCGCATTCGGTCTCGGTATGAGCATATTGCTGTTTCGCAATTATTTTCGAAACTTGCCGGAAGAGTTGTTTCACGCGGCATTCGTTGATGGTTGCGGTTATCTGCGCTTTTTCTGGCACATTTCGTTGCCACTTTCGCGCCCTATCTTGGCGACAGTGGGTATTGTCTCGTTTGTTGGCAGTTGGAATAGCTATCTTTTGCCACTCATCCTACTCAATTCGGAATCCAAATACCCATGGCCGCTTGGCATCATGGTTTACCGAGGTGAGTTCGGTACCGAATGGCAACTCGTACTCGCTTTTATAACTCTGACTATTTTGCCAACCGTCATCGTGTTCTTCCTTGCACAAAAACACATCATCGCCGGTTTGACAGCAGGCGCGGTAAAATCCTGATGGGGAGAAGCAATCATGGCTTCCGTAGAACTCATAAATATTCATAAATCCTATGCTTCTCTTGAGGTGATCCGGGATATTTCTTTGGCGATCAATGATGGTGAGTTTGTTGCGCTTGTCGGGCCATCAGGCTGCGGAAAATCTACACTTTTACGTATGGTCGCCGGACTTGAGGAAATAACTGACGGCGAAATCGCTATAGGTGGTCAGATCGTTAACGGAATGACACCGCGCGCGCGAAATATCGCTATGGTATTTCAATCGTACGCACTCTATCCACATATGACGGTCGCTGAGAATATGGCCTTTAACCTCAAATTGGCGGGGCAGCCCAAAAGTGTCATTGAGGAACGGGTCGGGGAGGCAGCGCGTATGCTTGACCTTAGCAAGCTTTTGGATCGAAAGCCATCACAGCTTTCTGGAGGACAGCGTCAGCGCGTTGCCATGGGAAGAGCGGTTGTGCGTAACCCTTCGGTCTTCCTGTTTGACGAGCCATTATCAAATCTCGACGCGAAGCTTCGCGTTCAAATGCGTAGTGAAATAAAAAGCCTGCATCAGAAGGTCGGCACGACTTCCATCTATGTTACCCACGATCAGATAGAGGCAATGACATTGGCAGATCGTGTTGTCGTTCTAAACCAGGGGCGGATTGAACAGCAGGGGACGCCTTTGGAGTTGTATAAATCCCCGGCAAACGTTTTCGTTGCTGCCTTTATTGGCTCCCCTGCGATGAACCTGATCGCCGCGATAATTGATGCCGATGCGAATGTACCTATCGCTCGTTTGAAAGACGGCACCGCGATAGCAATTTCGTCCGAAAAGAATGTTAAGCGGGGACAGGAGGTCACGATCGGCCTTCGGCCCGAGCATATTGGTTCATCAACTGCTGGAGATATTCGCCTTGAGGGCAGAACAATTTTGGTGGAGCCAACGGGCGCACAAACCCATGTCGTTTTCGAACTTGGTGAAGAACAGATAACCGCGGTTGTTGACGGTGAAAAGCAGGTGCGTGTCCACACGCCT
The DNA here is from genome assembly GCF_014397025.1 of Ochrobactrum sp. Marseille-Q0166. Classification (NCBI taxonomy): domain Bacteria; kingdom Pseudomonadati; phylum Pseudomonadota; class Alphaproteobacteria; order Hyphomicrobiales; family Brucellaceae; genus Ochrobactrum; species Ochrobactrum sp. Marseille-Q0166. The sequence continues at coordinate 801,514 of NZ_JACJUO010000001.1, forward strand.
TTTTCGGCCACGATCACTAATGAACGCATTCATGTTTTCGATAGCTCCAGTGGTTTGGCGTTATGATTATGTTGAGGTTGATGAGCGATCGTCATGCGATATGATCGCTAATGGCGGTTTTAGTGTCGTGCAGAAGGAACACGCTTCAAGGTTGGCTATCTTTGTGTGGCCAGCCGTTTTTTCTTCAAACAGTTTCTGGTGCTACCTCTCACGCACGATGAAATCATCGTCATGGGTAACGTTCCCGCTCCGAAGGTGGCGAACATCAAATAAAAAACCAAAGCGGCAGGTGCCCAACTACAGAACTTGTAGCCCTATAGTTCTGATTTCAATTCAATTGAAATGGCTTTTTCGACGCTCAAAGGCACGTCGGTGAGCAAAAGTTGAGTGCTCGACGGAATAATTATTGGAGGCCATAGACAAAAGATATCATAACTTTTGAACTGGTGAAGAATAGCTCCTTCGATTCGTCTCACGAGGAAATAAGAAGATTGCCATCCTCATGCAGCCGATAAGCACGCTTTGTGTTGGACGGCGACATCTTCAATCTGCTTTACCTTGTTTTGCTGACGCAGGCTTGTCTAGTTCAGTATCCGGTTCCTGTAATTCTTTTGCGCTGGCGGGGGGCTGCATATACAGCGTTTCACTGGCGAAGGCGAAATCGGCTCCATGGGAGTGTACAATTTCGATAATCTTGAGGTAAATTTCCTGTTGTGCCGCCAGCCAGTCTGCCCAGATCGTCGTTTTGGTAAAGCAGTAAACCATTATGTTAAGCGAAGAGTCGGCAAACGCATCAAAATATACGAGCAAGGACTGTTTTTGATCAATGTTTTCGTTGTTCTTCAACATTGATCGAATATCTTCAACAACGACCGCCAGTTTGCCAGCATCTTCATAACGCAAACCAATTGTTGTCGTGATCCGCCGATTGGTCATACGCCCCGGATTAACTACGCTGATTGTGGAAAACGCTGCATTGGGCACATAAAGTGGGCGGTTCTCAAACGTCCTAATTTTGGTGAGGCGCCAGCCAATTTCTACAACGGTTCCTTCGATGTCACGATCCGGTGAGCTGATCCAGTCGCCGATGCTGAAGGGACGGTCGAAATAAAGCATAACCCCTGAAAAGAGGTTGCTAAGCATATCCTTTCCAGCGACACCAATCGCGATACCACCAATACCCCCAAAAGCCAGCAATCCAGACAAGCCAATGCCAAAGTGCTCGCCGAAAAGCAGCATGATGACAACGAATATTGCGAGCTTAAGTATGCGCGAAATCATGCGTGCGGATGTTACGTCATTGCCGCGCGCGATCTGACTGTGAGTGAGGCGGTTGATGAGCTTAAATAGCTGTTGCATGGCCAGGAGTGCCATTGAAACGATAGATGCTGTCTTGACCATATCAGGGGTGATGAGCGTGATATGATAATCATCAAGCAGCATGTAGGCGAGTTGACGGACGGTCAAAATTGAACCGAACATCAACCCCACGAACACGATGTGAACGGATATGCTGTGGGACCAGCCACGCTTTTTGCGCATTAGAAACCAGGTCGCAAAGGCCGCAATTGCGAATAACAGAGCGATCGCGGCAGCTATCCAGTATTTTGACATTCAGTCCCCGAATTCAAAGAATACAAGCTAAGTGACTAAGTCTTAGCACCAGCTTGATTTTATATCCTATTTAACCCGAAATTCTCCGGGAGAAATTTATAAATCATTCGCCACGCCCGAGAGGCTCTTGCTGGATGTCAAAGCGCCTGTAAAGAATGCCAGATTGGCCGCTGCAATACGGGCGGCAGCCTGCGCATCTGTTTGGGCTAGCTTCGCATCCAGCAACGCATTATTTGTTTCATTGACCAGTGTGACTGTTCCAAGCCCGGCCTTATAAGATTCTAATGCTGCGTCGAATGCTGTGGCCGATGTCTGCACAAGCACACCTGCCGCTTTGTTTGCTGCAAGTGCTGTTTTCAGCGCATTGGAAGCAAGAACAATTTCAGCAACTGCATCGAGCTGTACGCGACGGAACGTCTCTGTGGCTGCACTTTGTGTGGATTGTGCATTTCTCAATTGTGCTGCTCTGAATCCACCGTCGAATATAGGAACAGTCGCGCCCACCAAAATGCCTGCGCCAGAGGTTTGATTGCCAATGGATGGCAAACTACCTGCATTGAAGCTGTTTGAGCTTGATGCAAGCGTGCCAGCAACAAACACTTTCGGCATGAATTCGGCCTGAGCAGCTTTGACGCCTGATTTGCTGGCTTGCAATGCAGCATAACTGACAATGAGATCAGGGCGCTGCGATAACGCTTTTTCCAGCATTGCTTGCGTTATGCCATCAAAACTACCCGGCAATTTATGTTGGGTTGAAGCATCAACGTTAATCTTCAACATTGCATTGACACCCATGGCTGCCAGAAGTGCCTGATATGCCGTCTGCTGTTGGCCTTGAGCGCGAACAATGCGCAATTCCGATTGTGCGACCTGCTGACGTGCCAGCGCCAGTTCAACCGTCGTCGCCCGACCTTCGTTCAGTTTTGCTTGAACTGCGGCGAGTACGGCCCTGCTGTTACGCAACGTTTGTTCTGCAATACGATGACCGGCTGTCGCTGCACTATATTCATGATAGGTTCGTGTTACGTCAAAAATGACCTTCTGATGCAAGCCATTAAAAGTAACATTTGCAGCAAAGGAAACCTGTTTGGCAGCGTCAGCCAAGGCAGCACGTTGTCCAAAGTCGAAGACCAACCATTGCAAAGCAATGTTCGGCGTTACACCCCTTAAGGTTGTGTTGACGTTGCGTTCTCCGATCAAGGGTACATCGACTGGTGTCGAGGTCTTTTGAACCCCGCCAATCACATTGGCCGTGATGATTGGCAGCATTGTCGCTTCAACCATGCCGACAGCGAGAGCAGCTTGTCGGGCTTTCTCCCATGCATTTCGCGTTGCCGGGTTGCTTCGTTGGGCAAGATCAATCAATTGCGCCAGATTGTATTCCGACTGTGTATTGACTGAAACGGGACTGGAAATTAGAGCCAGTTCAGGATTAGCCGGAACACTAAAATCTTTTTCATCACCCGCGAAGTTTCGTGGTGTGTCACCTTTTTTGGTTTCTTTCCAAGGCTTATCAGCCGCTTCAGGCGCGAGTTTAAGCGCATCTGTTGCGCAGCCGCTGAGAGAGAGGGCAATGATAAAAGGTAATATCAGAAATCGCGGATTTGCAGGTCTTTTCATGCTTTACCATCCATCAAAGCTGTTTCCAGATGCGTAAGATGCATGTTGATCTGCTTTGTCCCCGCAATTTCTTTCCCCTCAAGAGGGGAGACCTGATCGGCCGCTACGTTTTCACCTTGCATTCCAACAGCTCCCAGTTGCGCTGACAGCATATTTAGTCGCGCAGCAGCATCAGGAATTGCTTCAGAAGAGAAGTAAACTTCCTTATTGAGTGAGGCAAGCTGATCGGCAGCAACAGTGAAGGTTTTTTCAAGCTCTGCCGATGGTCGCAACCCGGCCGGTTCAAACGGCAATAGATAAAAGCAATAGTGAACCTCGTCGAGCAACCGCTCTGCTTCTGCTGCAGTCGCAATCATCGTCATACGTTCTTCTGGTTCGGCTGCGGCAATTTGGGCGATTTTCTTTGCAATATCTGACAGTTTCTGCCGGATAACGGCTGCGACCGGAGCTGGCCATATAAGGGTTGAGACGATGTAAACCGCGAAATTGCCAACCAGAATGCCGATAATGCGATCACGTGCAGTATCCATATCGGTTGTTGGTCCAAAGCCCTGAAGTACGGTCAGTGTAAAAGCGAGACCAATTTGGACGCCTCCATAGGATACTTTTTCACTGCCTGCTGTGACCCATGCGGCGAGGAGTGCGACCAAGAAGACAAGAACCATCAGGCCGCCGACGGATTCAAGTTGCGGCATGAGATAGATAAGTGATCCAATACCGATCACAGCTCCAATAAGACAGCCCGTAATGCGCAGGGTTAGTTTATGGATGGTATCGCCTGCCGTTCCCATGGACGCGACATAGCACGTGACCATTGCCGTATGGATGCCCTGCCAATTTATGGCAGCGTAGAACATATAGCAAAGGATCGCTGCCAGCGTCGTTTTAAGAGCAAAGCGCTGATAAACCGGATTTGTGAAAGCATCAGCGGCAAAAAAACTGTCGCCTGCGCCTTTACGATAAGCTGTTTTCTCGCTTCCGGCTATGTTGCGCAACGCTTGCAGGATGCCAGCTTCCTGTCGACTATCGGTCGAGCGCGGCTCAATCTCAGGTGATGGCATTGCTACGCCCTTATCAAGAGCTGCAACCATTTCATCGATGTGCCGGGCGTATTGTTTTTTGCTATCGTCAGCAGTGTCGTCAGGAAGTGCAGAGACCGCGAACAACAGCTGATAAGAGGCCGGAATATCAGCCTGAATCTTCGCGGCTTTATCGCTTGTTGTTTGATGAAGAATTTTAACAAGCATAGAACGCTTGTTTTCGTCGTCATTGGCTGTGCCCAGCTTTTCCTGCAAGTGCTTTGTGGTCTCGGCATTTTCTTGCAGCAAAGCCTCTTTTGCCACCAGCAATCTTTCGCGCATTTCCTCGCGCAATAATGTCAAACTCCAGCGTCCGAAGAACAGACAAAAGCCAGCAATGACGAACATGGGCAGAATGGCCATTTCCCATGCGTAGCGGAGCGCAAAAGAAATCACACCATTAATCGGCACTTCGTTAACAAGGCTAAGAATGAATGCGATGATGAGAGCGACGATGCTGCCGCCTTCTCCAAGCTTGCTCGCCGCGCCGATGAAAATGAACACAAATGAAACAGCGATCATCACCAAAATGCGCAGTAGGGCGGATTCGATCGTCCATTGCAGCACAGGGATCATAGCAGCGACGAGCAAAGTGATTGCCAAGACTGCAGCCGTGGCAACAATGGTGTTCTCAGCCCCGTCAGCTTTCATGAGAAAGATAACGAGATAGCAACTGATTGCTGATTCCGGGATGTGAAACATCATGGCAATACCGGCAACAAGCGCACAAACCGCCGCCACGCGCCATGACGTTGCCATGCGCCCCGGAAAAGGTGCGAGGTCCGCTAAAGTTTCGCGAACAGCTCCCCAGAGCGTATGTTCAGCACTTTTTGCCATTTAACACTGTCACAACGGCTGAGGCTCCGGAACGTGTCAGTTCTGCGGGCGGATCGATCAGCTTCACCCGCACGGGGAAGCGTTGTGCAATGCGAACCCAGTTCAGGTTCTTCGGCACGTAGGGCAGATTTCGCGGAATATTGATAAGATCTCCAGAGGAAACACCCCAGCCGATACCCTCTACAATACCTTTCACAACAATAGAGCTGTTGGCAAGAATGCGAACATTCGCGCAGTCTCCAACTTTAATGGCGCCCAGTTCTGTTTCTGGAAATGTTGCGGAAGCATACCAGCTCGACGTGTCGATCAGCGTGAAAACGGATTGGCCGGGCGCAATGATTTGTCCGGTGCCATTGATAACACCGACGATACGGCCATCATGCGGTGCATAAACAATGCTGTTATCAAGATTGTGCTGTGCCAGGGCAAGGGCTGCCTGGCGTGCGCGAACGAGCGCTTCGGAGCTATCAAGCGTGCCAACGAGGGTATTTGCGGCGTCCGCCTGTTTAATAGCCTGGCTGAGACTGATCTGCGCATCATTGCGCAATGTTCGCGCGTCATCGACCTGCTGGCGCGAAGCGTAGCCTTTCGGGCTCAACGCTTCAAGGCGCTTGAGTGTCGCTTCTGCAAGATCAAGATTGGTGCGAGCCCGTGCAATCTGCTGGTCCGCAATCAACGCATTTTGCGATTCTGCTTTGACGGCACGTCTCTGTGCCTCGAGGGTGGCTTCCGCGATGGCGAGATCTGCCGTTGTCTGTTCCACAAGCAGTCGGAGCGGCACTGGATCAATCGAAAAGAGCTTATCACCCTTTTTGACAGCCTGATTTTCCTGAACATTGATCTCGATGATCCTGCCTGGCACCGTCGCTGCAATATTAACCAGGTTGGCGCCAATGACAGCGTCATCTGACAACGGGTTATTGTGTGCCTGCCGCAGATAAAGCCAACCCATTACCACAGCGATGATAATCAGAATGCCTGTCAGAATGACGCCGACGATGCTGAATTCTCTTTTGCTATACGCGTTGCTTGTCATGTTATCGACCATACACAAAGAGCGCGAGGCTACTGGCGATCGCTATCACGATTGCAGTATAGGCCGTCAGGCGAAACGGAAGGATGTCATCAATGCCGAGGCGTATAAAAATGACGCGAAGCAATAAGGCGATGATGATCGCTACAAGAAGACAAAACATCCAAGATGGAAAATATGCCCCGAACAAAGAAAATGACGGCCCTGACAACGCAATAGGTCTCCGTAAGATATGCGTTTAATATGAGACAGATTTCTACCCCATAAAACAGTTACGAAAAGCTAGTCTAGACTGCAAGGCATATGATCTTCTTTCCAGAAAGAGTATTTGCATATTCTATCGCGTAAAGTCGATTTTTATAAATAATTGGGGCGATCAAGGATGCCTTTCCTGACGTCGGCCTCTTAATCACTTGAATGGAAATTACACAGCTGATAGCTCTTGGATATTAGGGCTGTGACCTCGAAAAGGTCATATATCAAAGGGGATGAAAAGTGTCTTTGTGGTCAAATATACTGCCGTTTTTTACTGATTTGCCGACTTTTCAGTCTTCACATGATTTGTGGTTCGCATGCACTGCGCTTTTGTTCCGAGATGCGAACGCCGGTGTTTATGCGGGCCGAACGATGGAATTATCGATGGAGCTGCCATATTTGGTAGCCTCGATTCCAAGCGGGCATCAGTTCACATCTTCTGTGGATGGACATGATCCCCTTAATTTTGAATCGAAATATTCGATATTTGCAATCGTCGTTCCCAATGAAACTGTTGCCGATCTCAAAATCGTTGAAGGCATCAATGAGAAGGGCTTAACCTTCAGTGTGCTGGCTTATGCCGGCGCCTCTGGCCCCGCTGATAATGCTGCAAAGACGAAATCCATGCTTGCTGCTATTGATTTGGGTGCCTGGATACTCGGACAATTTGGTAGTGCCGATGAAGTTAAGGCGAACTTAGCTGAGAATACGGTGATTTTGACATCGCTTGCGCCTCTGCATGGCGCGAAGACGCCATTCCATTTCGTCGTTCATGACAGTGCTGGTAAGTCGATTGTCATCGAATTTTCGAATGAAAAGCAGAACGTCTATGATAACCCCGTAGGTGTGATGACAAATGGCCCGGAATTTACCTGGCACCTTACAAATCTGAACAATTATACTTTCCTCACCAATCTGGACCAGTCTACAGGCAAGTTTGGAGATTTAGAGGTATCACAGCCGGATTCAGGCATCGCTACGGCAGGTCTTCCTGCCTCCAATACATCTGTAGGTCGCTTTGTGCGTGCAGCATATTATGCCCAATACGCTGAAAAACCTAAGCCTGAAAGTGCGATACGGGCACTTGGACACGTGATGAATAATTTTGATCGTCCTCGTGGGATCACAATTGATCCGCCGCAATCAGGTGGATTGGATATCGAAGGCGCTTCGGCTGACGGTGAAGAATATAAAACAGAATATACGTCATGGACGGCGCTTGCTGACCTGAACAAGAATGAGTTTTATATACGCACTTATGCTGGATTGAATTTTATCAAGTTTGATTTGCAGCGTCTTTTTGCTTTGAAAGAGTTGAAAGTCGCACCGCTGGATAAAATATCAGCTCTCGATGTCGTTGATGCGACGGATGCACTTGTGAAATAACCTATATAATCCGATAGGTAATTTTGAATAAAATAGGCTCACTAAAATGGGCCTGTTTTATTGATTATAGTAAACATCTCTAGTTTAACTTTTTTAGAGGTTTTACGTGAATAATATGAAGTCGATTGTATTCTCTATAGCTTTAATGCTGTTTGCGCTTATTGGTTCATCCGCGAATGCAGAAGTGCGGTTTGGCAAGAATGTCCGGGTCGGCGGCCATGATTTCTCCAACCAAACATTTAATAGTAAAAAGCGCGGAGAGATTTATCTCCACAAAGGAAAACCCCGTAACGAAGGGTGTATTTGGCGCAAGGGCAGAAATGGCGAACGCGTGAAGGTCTGCCATCTTCAGACCAAACCGAAATCACAACGAAAATAGCCCGTTTAAAAAACTGCGAGTTAAGATATCTAAATAAATACAGGCTGGCAGGCTCTTATAAGCGGCACAGTTATTTGATAGTTTATCCTACAAGCTATTGTAACTTATCAATATGTCATTCACGTCATATCAGGCAATCATCCTCGTAGCGACGAGTTGAATGCCGCGTCATGGCCCCCAGCCGGGCAGAATAATTGACACTGAAGCACCGCCGCCAGGCCTGTTTTGCAATTCCAGCGCCCCGCCATGTGCGATCGCAATCGCTTGAACCACAGAGAGCCCTAATCCTGTTCCCCCCGTGGCTCTTGATCTTGACCCTTCTCCCCTCCAGAATGGTTTCACTTCAACGCCGCACATGTTCTTTGGAAATCCCGGGCCACGATCAAGAATGCGGATTGCCACTAGACCATCATCCAGCTTGTCTATTTCACATCGCAGATTTGCACCCTTTTGTGCATATCTGCACGCATTCTCAAGAAGCGCCAAAATGGCTTGTCGAATGCGTTGAGAATCTCCTGACACAAAAACTTCCTGCAATGCCGTTTCGACTTCGATATGGCTTGAATCAAACATCGGCTTTGCAGAATGCAAAACACCGTCAATTAACTCAGAAAGCTCAATCCGCTCAGTGTGGACTACGAGTTTCTGACCGATAGCAAGCGACAAAGTACGAAGGTCTTCTACAATTCTGGATAGCCCTTCCGCCTGTAGAAGAAGATTTCCCAAAGCTTTCTTTTCCAGCGGAAAAATACCATCAACCATGCCCTGCATTGTTCCACGCAAAATTGTAAGCGGAGTGCGTAATTCGTGTGCAACGGCCATGTTATTGAATTGTAATCTCTTCTCCATATCCTGAAGACTTGTCGCAAGTGCATTGAAGCTGTCGATGAGACTCGCCACTTCAATCGTACTTTTGGGGGAGCTCGTCATGCGTACCGAAAAATCTCCCGATTTCAAAGCCTGAGCGACAACTGTTAATTCTTTTAGTGGCTGGGCAATCTTTCTCGCCAGATAGATCCCTATCGCACTACAAATAAGTGCCGAGAGGAAACCAGATAGGAGAACCGAAACATAAAGATTCCAATCTAGAGGTTCGGTGAGCTTATTCAGATATTCAAATAGTTCTTTAAGACCGGCTGTATCGGGAAGAATACCCGCATTTATGTCTCGATAGGCATTTGCCGCACCGCTAGGCAGTGTCTGCAACAAACTTTCTTCAATATAGGATGAATACCAATTAACGCCTAAATATGCCAAGCCGACACTGAGAAGCAGCATAGCCGCAATAATGATAGCTGTTTGTGTAGCGAGGGAAAGAGCTGGAATTCTCATTTTGGATCACAGAACCGGTAACCGATACCTCGGACAGCGGAGAAAAAACCAGCTTGACCCAGCTCTTCAAGCTTTCGCCTCAGATTTGAAATGTGGGTGTCGACCGTCCTTGCAAGTGCTTCACTCTCCGGCAGACAAGCGTCAAGAATATCGCTGCGTTCAAAGGCGTGAGTGGGCCGGCGGATCATGTAAGCGAGAATACGAAATTCACTCAAGGTTAGCTGCAAGGTGACGCGCTTCTCTTCCGTGTATACAAATGCCGCATATGACTTGAAATCGACCTCAAAATTGCCGAAACGCCGCACCGTCTCCTGTTGGTCAGCGTTTGTTCTGCGAAGCACAGCTTTTACCCGTGCCACAACTTCATGAGGATTGAACGGTTTGACGATATAATCATCTGCTCCTAACCGCAATCCGCTCAGCCGATCCAGATCTTCTGCCAGTGCCGTTATCATAATGACGGGTATGTTCTCACTTTGGCGCAAGCGGCCAAGCACCGTAAAGCCATCCATTTTGGGGAGGCGGACATCAAGTAAAACAAGGTCGGGTGAAAGAAGTGCATGATGTTGTAAAGCAGTTTCACCATCGGCTGCACGAACCGTCCGGTATCCTTCCCGTTCCAGATACGCACATAGAATTTGCGCGATTTCCGGCTCATCTTCCACCACTAGAATAAGGCTGTTTTCCACCTTAAGCTCCGCGTCCAATTATATTACCTGCCCCAGGACAAGCTATGCCGGAGAAAAAATAATCACGCAATTTCCAACCGATAGATATTCGGATTTGTTGTCGTATTTTGACAAGAGACGGATGCGTCCTCCATCGTTTCTTGACAATCAGGATACAAGTCGTGGCCATGTTCATTTTGCAAGGCTATCGAAATGCAAAACCTTGTTCCTAAATCCAGCAATATTTCCTATCATGTGGATACCGTTGCTGACAGATGGCTGCCTCGTTCGAGGACACATGCTGTATCTGTTCTTCTGGTGTCCAGTCTCTTTTTTATTATGTTTCCTTCATTCGATCTGGCGGTTACGCGCTTTTTTGCAAATGGCGATACGTTTCCTCTGTCAGAGAACCCAATCCTATTGGCAGTACGCGACACTAACCGCCGGGCCATGATTTATCTGCTTGTCTTGATGGTTGTCATAATATTTCTCTACGCTCTTAAGCCGCGAAAGTTTGAGTTTTTACCTCCTCACAAGGCTTTTTTTGTCATTCTGACATTTCTTATCGGGCCATTTCTGACAGTACAGATTCTCAAAAATTTCATGGGCCGTGCTCGTCCGCGTAGTTTAGTCGAATTTGGTGGTTCGCTCGAATTTACACCTGTTTGGCAATATGCTGCCGAATGTGGCCGTAACTGTTCATTTCCCTCTGGAGAAGCCGCGACTGCTGCTGCTACTCTTTCAATAATTGTACTGATACCGGCAAAATGGCGCGCGATAAGCCTAACTATTCTCGTACCCATTCTACTATTTGCGTCTCTTAATCGCGTCATGTTTGGAGCGCATTTTCTTTCAGACGTTGTCATTGCTTGGGGGCTTATGTGTTGTTTGATGGTTTGGCTTTGGAATCGAATTGCACGCAACGCGGACATCATCGATGATTCAATCAAGAATTTTGGAGAGAAGACAACAAGAGGACCTTAAGAAGGTGGTCAGCCTTTCTAAGGAACGTAATCTCCAAACGTGAGGAATATGACGATTATTGAACGTAAATTACTGAGTTAACACGTGTGTTTTGCGTAGGCCTTACCGTTCTGAGCCCAGCTTGGCATTGATTGAGGGGATGCCATCAGAAAAATATGCACTCAAAAACAAAAGGATAGAGAATTTCCAATGACCCTTTCAAATTAGGGCACATTGAAATTTCATGTGACGTCCAATTTGTGCGTGAAGCCAAATCGCCGCGTCATGTTGTAAAGCTGCCCTATTAGGCATATCTGAAAGCAAAATGTTATATTGTATTTTTGTGTCTCATCTGAAGAATTTGTCGTAAGGGTACGTCGTGCGTTTACCATCGCGAAGAGTAGTGAAACGGACTGCTGCCGTATCCATCATCGCGGCGTTTATTTCCATATCGATTTCGACTGGCATTCGCTTTGTATTAGGCGTGCATTCTGACACCATCACGATTGTTGTTCGTTTATTGCTGCCGTTTGTAATTGCCATTCCGATAGCGTTGATATGGTTCAGCAAACTGGAGCGACTAGAAGAAGCGTATCGTGCATTGGTACGTCAGGCGAATGAGCTTGCTCGGACTGCGAGTGCAGATCCGTTGACCGGTGTGTTGAACAGGCGAAGCTTTATAAAACAATTTGAGCGCGCAATGGAAATAGGGGTACGGGGATGGTTTCTCATAGCAGATGTTGACTATCTGAAAGTGATTAATGACAATTTCGGCCATCTTGCGGGTGATGAAGCTGTAGTTTCTACTGCGAGAGCATTAGAAGCTGTTTTGCCGGAAGATAGTCTAATTGCGCGCATCGGTGGTGATGAGTTCTGCGCATTCGTGCCAGGGGTCTCGCAGGAGGAGATGCTTGGCTTTATCCAAAGCGTGAGTGAAGCAGCAGGAACATCCTTCAAAAATGCTGTTAAGACTGAGGGAGCTGCATTATCGGTTTCGGTCGGCAAAATTGTTTGTAACCCTAAGCAGACATTTAAAGACGTTATCAGCCAGGCTGATGAAAAGCTTTACCGCAAAAAGAGAATGCGCAATCTGCGAGCTTGATCGTGATGCTTACAGGACAGCTTATCGCATGGCAGCGCGCGCCTGAGGCCGTTTGTTATCGATCCAATTAGCAGTAAAGGACAACTAAAACGTACTGGCGGAGGATTGTGGGAGATTAATATTCGGTTTAAAATACTAATCTCGGTGTTTAAGGGGTACTTATCTTGCGGATATGGTTGCTTCTAGGTTTTGCTGTTTTTTCAAAGCTCAAGGTTATCTAAATCGGGTTTCTAAAGCCGCCAGAAAGACATTCAGGGCACAGCGGTAACCAAGATTCGTGAGCTGCCGAGCACTCGCTTGGCTTGGCAGTCGATTGACTAACGAAGTTCGGCTCGAGGAGGGTATAGCTGATACGGCGGATCGTTAAGAAACTTTGTATTGTTGAGGTGAACTTGTTTGGTATGCTGGGCGAACGGTTGGTTTTCTTTTATTTTTTGGTACCAGACCTTCACGCTGAGCTTTCTTTTTAGCATCTTTTTTCGCTCGCCCGATTGCCGCTTCCTTTTCGCGGATACGTCGCTCAGATGGCTTTTCATATGCGCGGCGTGCTTTTAATTCCCGGAATATTCCTTCACGCTGCATTTTCTTTTTAAGGACGCGGAGCGCCTGATCAATGTTGTTATCCCTGACAAGAACCTGCAATTGGGCTTCCCTTATTTTTTAAGCGTTTTGATCGCGTGCGAAGCGAGCTGCCCTCAAACGGAGGGTTTTTTCATCTTTCAAACTCTTTTCCTGGCTCAGGATCGCCTTTGCGCTCCGATCTGTTGCGGCCTTCTGCACCTCCATCCGTGAAAGTGCCGGTTTAAAAAGTGTATCTTTTGTGTGTTCTTTAATCATGATTACGTTCTCCAAGATGAAGCTCTTTTATCGTGTACGGCTTGTTGAGCAGCCGCCGCCACTCCGTCGCAAGACATTTGACAGCTTCGACCATTCGCTGTGCAATGTTCTATTGGAGTGCTTCAATAGCGGTGCAACTGATGAAGGGGCCAAAGCTCTTCGGCCGTATGTAAAACCATCTGATAATTTTTCATTTATAGTTTTCAAAACTCTCTCCTTAAAATCTAGACTATTGAGAAATGAGATAAAAAAAGGCCGAGCGTGCACTCGACCTTTCAAGAGCAATCTTCTTATCCGATGCCAGTACATCCGTGGTCAAAGAATAGAAGAATACTTTGCTAAGCAGCCTGAAGGTTACAGGCCGACATTTTACCCGACTTGCGATCCTGTTCGAGATCGTAAGTCAATTTCTGGCCTTCATTGAGAGAAAACAAACCCGAGCGCTCAACGGCTGAGATATGAACAAATGTGTCTGCTCCGCCATTATCAGGCTGAATGAAGCCAAAGCCTTTTGTGGAGTTGAACCATTTAACTGTTCCGGTGTTCATGATGAACCCTTTCGTAGAATTAGAAATAACGACACGCGAATGCGTGACGAAAAGTGATACGAATTTTAAAAAGGGGGTTCGATCAGCGCACGGTGCTAAGTGTGCAATAAGCAAAAACTCTTCAACAAAATATCGATTGTTTATTAATAGAGAAAAATAATCGCATTGTCAATTTATATCTAATAATATTTTAAGATAATTATATTGAAGCTTAAATTATTCTCTATGAATGCAAACATTTACATTAATTATTATAGGTGAGCATTCGCACAGAACAGCTGCTCACCTCTACGTCGTATTTTTAGGCTATGGGGTTCCATATCCAAAGGCATCGTCCGGAAACGGTGCCGAAGCGATTTGGTGGTTGCGCATTACACCTGACATAAAGTTCCTTAAAACCAAACTTGATTGACAAAATAGCGGACCAGGAAGAGGTTTCATTTTGGATGTGACGTAACCGGCTTTCAACATCATCTTGTTTAGGATTCTGTTGCTGATATGGAAGTCGACGAGATGGACATTGGAAGACATATAGTCCTCCTTTCAGATTGCGGGCATGGACCATGCAGCCCCGTCAGCGACCCGGAAGAAATATATGGCTGACGCTTGAGACTCCCGCGTTCTCGTTGAAAAAGCAATGAATCAATTAAGGTCACTTAAAGGCGAGTGATTATTTGGCTCTATCGATGACTGATTTACAGAATGAAGGATGTTAAACAAGGAAACACTCGTTCTTTGGTTAAAAATGGTACCATCACCTTTTTCAAACAGGTGCTGTCTGGACTTCTCCTTCAAAAGTGGAGGGCTTCTGTTAGAGATAACAGACAGGAGACTTAGAATTGAAGCAGCGCGAATTTACAGCGAGTTCAAACGGAAGGCGGTCCGCATTCTGACGACGAGTGGTCGCGGGGGTATCGTTGGTTGTGGCGGACCTTGGGATTGGTAAGTCAACGCTTGACCGTTGCCGGCGCGATTTTGCTGAGAAAGATCTGCTTTCTGGTCCGCATGAGACATGAGCCAGGAGCTTGCCCGGCTGCGCAAGGAGAATGAACTTCTGCGACAGGAACGTGACCTGCTAGAAAAGCGACGGCCTTCTTCGCACGGGAGACAAATCGATGAGATTCGCCTTCATTGATACTGAGAAGGCCCACATTTCTCTGTCGCGTTTGTGCACCTTTGCGGGCGTCAGCCTCAGCGGTTATCATGTCTGGAAGCGGCGGGCTCCCGGTCATCGCCAGTTCGAGGACATGATCGTGCTGGCGCATATCCGTAACCAGTTCTTCCTGTCGCGCCCAATCTTGTGGATCAGGACTTCACTTGTGACGGACCAGATCAGAAATGGCGTGTCGATATCAGTAACATATGGACCGCAGAAGGCTGGCTATATCTGGCAATGGTTGTCGATCTTTATTCGCGTCGCATCATTGGCTGGGAAGCGCGCGATCGAATGAAAAAGGACCTCGCCATCAGGCCCTGCAGAAGGCGATTGCAATCCGGCAACCAAAGCCGGGGTTGATCCAGCATTCGGACAGGGGACGCCAATATGCCAGTTATGAGTATCGCAAAATCCTCAAAGTGCACAGCATGCTTCCATCCATGAGCAGCAAAGGAAATTGCTATGACAATGCAATGGTGGAAACCATCTTCAAGACCATCAAATCAGAACTGATCTGGCACAGTGTATTCCAGACCAGAAATGACGCAATCAAAGCCATTGGCGAATACTTTGACGGCTTTTATAATCCTGCGCGCAGACATTCTGCACTCGGGTATAAATCGCCGATCAAGTTCGAGATGATAAACCGTAAATTAGTGTCAGAACCTCTCCACTAAATCGGGGGAAAGTCCATGATAAGCTGGACCGGCGATGCAACTGGCCAGCAACGGGGCCGAAAGTAAGGCAAGCGCTCGCTTCATGGCTGCGCACCCATGGTCACATCACCTGCCGCAGGAATGATCTCGACGGTTGCTGTCATGCCCGCCGCGAGATCGACATCGGAAGGCACCCGATCGATATGGATGCGCACCGGGATGCGCTGGGCAAGCCGCACCCAGGAAAATGTCGCGGCCACATTGGGCAGGCCGAGATGACCGGGCGCGTCGTTGCTGTTGTCGATCCCTCGTCCGAGGCTTTCGACATGTCCAGTAACGGGCTGATCAAAGCCCATCAGCATGATCCGCGCTGGCGCGCCAACGCGGATCTGTCGGACCTTCGTCTCCTCGAAATAACCCGTGATCCAGAAGCTGGCGGCGTCGAGGACAGCGACCTTTGTCACACCAGCCGTCGCATAATCGCCCGGCCGAAGCCTTAAATTGGTGACATAACCGTCGACCGGCGCGCGGACAGTCGAGCGCGCAAGGTTGAGCTTGGCCAGATCGAGCGCCGCTACTGCTGACTGATAGGCAGCACCCGCGACCGCAGCCGCACCGTTCGATTGCTGAGCCGCCTCCTGGGAGACAACGTCCTTGAGCTGGCTATGCCGCCGCGCCGTTGCCTGACGAACGATCATATCCTGGCGCTTGGCTTCGACCTCAGCCTCAGCCAGGGACACTGCCAGCCTCAGCCGCGCGGGATCGATCTCGTAAAGGATGTCACCTCGACGAACATATTGGTTATCAACCACGGGAACTGCGTTGACCGTGCCGGAGACTTCCGGCGCGATCTGTACGACATCGACGCCAACCCGGCCATCGCGGGTCCAAGGCGTTCGCTCGTAATGGTACCACGCCTTCAGCGCGATAAAGGCGGAGACGGCGACGAGGCAAAGGGTCAAGACATAGCGCCCAAGCAGGGATAAAACAGGTTTCAAGGCAGGAGTCCGATCAATGGCAGGTACAGCACGAGCAGACCGTAGATGATGACAAAGGTAGCGAGTTCGACCAGCGGCCGATAAGCAAACAGGCGATTGAGACCCGAGGCGGCAAGCAGCCGGAGCACTGCCATGGTGGCGATAAGCGCGACGAACGCGAGCGCAACGAGGCCGGGCATCAGGACGCCTCCGACATCGAGATCAACGATCATCGGCCATAATCCTCTTGTCTGCTTGAGAGCCAAGCGCGAACTGCAGGTCGATGAGCAGATCTACAATCTGCAGGCGGTTCCTGAGCAGGCTATCTGCCGTCTTCTCGATCAGGGACTCAATCTGCTGATTGAGGTCGAGAAGGCCCGTCGTTTTTGGCGGCTTCCCGCCAATGAAGTGCTTGGCGATGACTGATAGAAGTTCTCTCAGTTCGACGCCGACCTCACCCTTGATCTGTGGAATCGTCTTATGAAGCTGTCCGACGACATGCCCGATGCGAAGATGGTGCAACGTATCGTCGAGCACATCGGGATAGGCTTTGCCGGTCAGCCGCAACCTTGGGAGAAGCAAGGCTGTCCGATCAATCATCAGGCTTGTCCAGCGTGCTTCGTTAGGCGCGGCGCCAAGCGCGCGTCGGCCAACATCCCGGCGGCTTAAGCGAAGCAAGCGGTTGATCGCTCCATCGACCGGCATGGTCTGGAACAGAGACATGCTAACCGCACCGAAACCGACCGCTGCGAACAGCGCGATCACACTGTTGAATGAGGTGGCGAAGTCTCCGGTGTAATAAGGACCGAGAGCCGAGAGGATCGGAATAGTTAGCGTGATGCCGAGTGCCATGAAGGTTGTTGGAAGGCGTGCTTGGAGAGAGCCAGCAAACAGGAACGCAGGCGCAAGCACTGCGACAAGAACCCAAAAGTCGGTCACCTGAGGCAGGATGACGAAGCTGTATATAAGGCTGATAACAACCCCGTATACACAGCCGATCATATATTTGATAATAAAGGGCACAGGCGCATCGAAATTACCGAACAGGGTGCAGCAGACGCCAAGAATGGATACGGCCATTCCGCCCTCCGGCCAGGCCGCCCAGATCCAGAAGGCGCAGCCAAAGAGAATACCGATGATCGCGCCCAGTGCGGTACGCCCTGCCACCCAGGGATCGCGGTGATAGACATAGCCCTTCGCCCGCTTCGGTCCATGAAGCGACCTGGCATCGCGCAATCGCCCGGTCGCTGCGATGTTCTGCCCGAGCCTGTCACAGTCGTGCAGCAGACCGACCATTTCGGCGAGATGACCTGCGAGGTTGGCCGCAAGCCTGTCGCCGGGCATGGTAGCGTCGGTGCCAAAGCGCTTCTGGATTGATCGTGCGCGCGCGATGAGTTGGGCTGCAGCAGCCTCCAGGTCTTCCGTTTCGGCGTCTGTGGCCCAGGCACTGATTTCACCGACCAAGGCGATCAACTCACTAGCCACTTTACCGTCCCCTAAACGAAGAGCCGAAATCCGATCCTCGATCTCAGTCGCGAGCCACAGCAAGCGTGCAAGCCGGTCATGGATGAGTTGCAGTATCTGGCGTGGCGGTGTAGGCGCCGGATCATAGGGCAGATGCGTGGCAAGCCCCTGGATTGCTAGCAGGTCCGCTGCAAGCTGGTGACGGTCACGACGGCTTTCTCCGGGCGTTCCAGTCAGCGCATCACCTGCCATCCGACGGGCGTCCCGCAGCGTGGCCGATAGCTTGCGGGTAAACTGGCCGGTCATGCGTTTCGGCAGGATGTAGCGATGTATCATGACTGCGCACAGAATCCCGATCGAGATTTCCTGCACGCGCACCGACGCCGTCTCGAAAACCGCGCCTGGATCAAGCACGCTCGGGAACCCGATCAGGCTCGCAGTATAGCCGGCAAGAACAAAGGCATAAGCGCGTGGTGTACGATCGAGCAGGGAGAAAAAAAGGCAAAGGCCGATCCAGCCCGCAAGCACGATGCTGCACACTAACGGATCGTTCACGAAGTTAGGAACGATCGCGACCGTTGCTATAGCACCAGCCAGCGTCCCAGCGAAGCGATAGACACCACGGCTGATGGAGGCCCCGGCAGACGTCTGCGAGACGATATAGACAGTTACAATGGCCCAAAACGGTTTGGGAAGCCCGATACTCAGCGAAAGGTAGTAAGCCAGCATTGCTGCGGAGAAACTCTTCGCCGAAAACAGGATCGCATCCGCATCCGCCTTCAGGGAGGGTGAGTGCAAGAAGCTGGTTCCAGCTTCAAAAATAGCTGCAACAGTCTTGCTTGAGGGGGTGTTTACGGATGGCATGGTGTTCATGCCGCGAGTTGTGACCGATTTGCAAAAGCAAATAAATTCGATATTATGACATAAAATACCTAAAAACGGCCATACTGATGTCCTTGTTGCGATCTGCTGTCTCCCTTTTCGATCCCGACCTCACCTTTCTGCCTGCGGTCGCCCACAAGCTCAATTTCGCCGATCACGAGGCGGAAGTGCCTCTGCACGTACATCGCAAGGGCCAGTTGATTCTTGCCCTACATGGAGCCGTCACCTGCACTGCGGGCAACGAAATCTGGATCGTGCCTCCTAGTTGTGGCGTCTGGATACCTGGGGGTGTGCCGCATAGCGCCCGAGCGACGGCAAATGCGCGGCTTAACTATCTGTTCGTCGAGCCAGACGCGGCGAATTTACCGGAAGTCAGTTGCACCTTGGCGGTGTCTACCATGATCCGGGAGATGGTGGATCGGCTTGCTCGCGAGCGCGCTGACTATCTCGCCGACAGCCACGCCGCCCGGATGGCGCGGGTCATCCTCGATGAACTGGCACAGATGCCACGTGAGCGGTTCAACCTACCAATCTCCAGCCACCCAAAAATCCGGGAGATGGCAGACGCTCTGACGATCGAGCCTTCAGATCGCAGCACATTGAGCGATTGGGCGAAGCAGCTCGCAATGAGCGACCGGTCACTGGCCCGCCTGCTGATCCGGGAGACGGGACTAACGTTCGGGCGCTGGCGGCAGCAACTCCACCTTGTCGTCGCGCTGCGCGAACTGGCGAGCGGAGAAACGGTGCAGAATGTGGCCGCCGAACTGGGATATGAGTCGGTCAACGCGTTCATAACGATGTTCAAGAAGGCCTTGGGAAGCACGCCAGCGCAGTATTTTTCGTCCCGAGGCACACCACCCCATTCACCTTAACGCTGCACGTCTTCGATGATGATGTGGCAACATGCTCGCGTGGCTCGTGGCCATATTACGCATGCATACGGCAGCCAGCACCGTTTACAGTTCGGATGACAAGCGTCCGCCGCGTTGCGGCTTGCGGATAAATTTTTCAACGAGCTCATCCGTCCACTCCACATATTCGACGTGGAGGCCATCGGCGTGGCGGGCATAGAGCATCCGCCCTGTAGGAACATCTACGATCGGCTGAGTGATGGTTGCTCCGCACGCAAGCAGCTCGGCTTCAATTGCCTCGATATCGCGCACGATGACAGGGCCGTGGCTATCCCGAATTGGTGCGAGTGACTCCTCCGTTCCCGCGACAACGAACATGTCCCCAACGCCGGCCAAATCCCATTCGCCGAAGCGAAACCGCACATGCGCTTTGCGACCGTGAAGCCGTTCGAGGGTGGCCAGCGTTGCATCGCAGTCTGCTGAAAACATCCGTGCATAGGTTTTGAGGATCATGTCACACCTTATTTATTGATCACTACATATCTAAACTCGTTGACTTGTCGCGGTCAACGGTTATTTAGTGATCGATATGAAACAGGAACCGAATAAAGGTGGTCGCCCTCGTGGCTTTGATCGCGACGACGCGATTGAGACAGCAATGCACCTCTTCTGGAGGTACGGATATGAGGGGGTTTCGCTTGCCATGCTGACCGAAGCGATTGGTATAGCGCCTCCCAGTCTCTATGCCGCGTTCGGAAGCAAAACCGGGCTATATCGCGAGGCTCTGGATCGCTACTCGGCGGCGACAGAATTCACGCTTTCCCGTAGTGACGACGAAGCCCTGACCCTCGACGAAGCCCTTTCGCATCTGTTCGACCAAGCCATCGAGAGAGTGACGGGGGAGCAGGGCGAGCGCGGATGCATGGTTTCAATAGGATTGCTTTTCTGCCACCCAGATCACGTTCGACTGAGCGACGAGCTTACTATCCGCCGACACGATATGGCAGTACGCCTTGAGAATGACCTTCGGCATTGGCTGCCATCAGCTCGCTGTGGCGAGGCTGCGCGCTTCGTCTGCGCTGTCTTGCAAGGCATTGCCGTTCAGGCCAAAGACGGAGCGACTGCGCGCGATCTTCGCGCCACGGCAGACATCGGTCGGGCTGCACTTACGGCCATGGTTGAGGCGTAATTACAGATGCCCGCGATACTTCCTTACTGTTTTGTTCCGATCAGGAACGTTCATTATGCGTGAGCGATTTTGGGATGTTCTCCGGGACTAACTGCTTTTTGACGTCCCTGACGTCGAGGCCAACGCCTAATACCTCGACAAAATTCGCAAAGGTGCTTCGTTCACTTACCTCCGGTGACATCGAGGAATCTACCGGTAATCAAGGAGGCCTCGTCACTCGCCAGCCACACAATCGCGCGGGCGACTTTTTCGGGTTGGCCACCTCTTGCCATGAGGATCGTGTCCCAGACCCGATCCACCCGTCCCGGCTCTCCGCCGCTAGCGTGCATCAATTTTCGGTTCTTCGCCTCGAATACCATTGGCGATTTATACCCGAGTGCAGAATGTCTGCGCGCAGGATTATAGAAGCTGTCAAAGTATTCGCCAATTGCTTTGATTGCGTCATTTCTGGTCTGGAATACACTGTGCCAGATCAGTTCTGATTTGATGGTCTTGAAGACGGTGTCCACCATTGCATTGTCATATCAATTTCCTTTACCGCTCATGGATGGAAGCATGCTGTGCGCTTTGAGGATTTTGCGATACTCATAAATGGCATATTGGCTTCCCCTGTCCGAATGCGGGATCAACCCCGGCTTTGGTTGCCGGATTGCAATCGCCTTCTGCAGGGCGCTGATAGCAAGGTCCTTTTTCATTCGATCGCGCGCTTCCCAGCCAATGATGCGACGCGAATAAAGATCGACAACCATTGCCAGATATAGCCAGCCTTCTGCGGTGCATATGTTACTGATATCGACACCCCGTTTCTGATCCGGTCCGCCACAAGTGAAGCCCTGATCCACAAGATTGGGCGCGATAAGCTCACCATGATTGCTGTCGGTGGTTCGCTTGAACCGGGTCTTCTTTCGTGCCTTCAGGCCATTTTCACGCGTTAGTCGTACCGTGCGTTGGTGCCGTGCTTTGTCATTCTGTCTATAGGCTTTGAATGCAATTAAAGGAAATCAATATGGCAACGGCGAGGGTTGGAGAAACGCGGATCGTCTGCTGTTTTTTTGAGGCAGTTTATAGGCCAGCATATGGCAGATGATTTTCTGCGCAGTACGCGCGGGGGGTGATTTGATTTAATATCAATGTTTATCAAAAATATTCCGGCAAATTCCAAAGAGGTTCTGAGCCTACTAAAACGCATTGGGGGATTTTTTGGGGGAAGAGATAAATTTACTGAGATAAAAACATAATAAATTCAATTACTTATGGAGATTATCTGGCGGAGAGAGCGGGATTCGAACCCGCGATACGGTTCCCCGTATACACACTTTCCAGGCGTGCGCCTTCAACCACTCGGCCACCTCTCCGTCTATTGCTATTGTGATATCGTCTGAAGATCAGAATCTACGCAAGCAAGTAAGGGCTTTCAAATCAGGTATCGGTTGCCTACCAAAAAAGCCCCTGCGGCGCGCAATATAGCCAGAATGGGCTGATGTTCAACTCTTATTTGGCTTTTCCGCATTAAAATCTTCTGGTCCTAGAGAAGCTTTTTGAAATCTCTATAAGTTATTGTTATTAAATAGAGAATTTCTGCGTGATCCATGGGTGATTTTACGCATTTTGGGTTTAGCGCAACGTCATGCTATAATTGGGTTGTTGCGAAATATAGACTGGATAATGTGCCGGGCAGGATTTCACGGCGTGGAATCTAAAGAAACAGGACAAGAATCGTGATCCGTTTTGTTTTGCGTAGTTTCGCTGTCGTTTGTCTGGCGCTTGGTGTCATATTTGCGATTCTGGACGGAGCGCGCTCGGTGGGCGCTTCAGCATTTGTTACCAAGCCTCTTCTGGATATATGGGCGAGAGCAGCACCTGAAATTCTGGGGGATGCAGAAGCTCTTGTGACACACTATATATCGGCAGGAGTTTGGAACGGAATCATCGTTTCCGCTCTCGAACAGCCGGGCTGGGTCGTGTTCGGTGTGTTGGCCCTATTGTTTTACGTTGCCGGCCATCGCCGCGAGAAACGTTTCTTACAATTCACCGCACGCTAAACAGTTTGCTTCGGTTTCTACGCTCTGTTGTAAGAGTATGAGAGCGATCTTTATACGCCTTTATACGGCGCTCTATGAATTTGTTTGTTCATGTTGTGTGAAGGTTTCCGCCTCACATGACATGCATAAGGAGGTGTTAGATGGGTTTTCTGGACAGCTATCGCAAGAAAATTGAAATGCCTTCCCCTTCGGATGCCTTGCCGGGCAGGGCGTCGCCGATCCCGACCGCTACTGCGCATTTTGTTTCAGGACATCCGCTGAAGGGCCCATGGCCGGAGGGCCTGAAACAGGTCATGTTCGGGATGGGGTGCTTCTGGGGCGCCGAGCGGCTTTTCTGGCAGGCCCCGGGCGTTTATGTGACAGCCGTTGGCTATGCGGGAGGGATCACACCCAATCCAACCTATGAGGAAACCTGTACGGGTTTGACCGGTCATGCCGAAGTTGTTCTTGTGGTTTACGATCCAAAGGTTGTGAGCCTTGATAAACTGCTTGCGCTGTTTTGGGAAGAGCATGATCCGACACAGGGTATGCGACAGGGCAATGATATTGGCACAACATATCGCTCAGTGATCTACACTTTTGACGATACGGATCGCGTAGCGGTTGAGAAGAGCCGGGACGCATATCAATCGGCGCTATCCGCGCGTGGTCTCGGCCCGATTACAACGGAAATCGCCGATGCTCCGACATTCTATTATGCGGAGGATTATCATCAGCAGTATCTGGCCAAGAACCCGAATGGCTATTGCGGCTTGCGCGGAACGGGCGTGAGTTGCCCGATACCGGCGGCAACATAAGAATGAAAATGGATCGCGCGGTTAAACCTGCGCGATCTTCTTATGAAGGATCAACATGCCTTCATCTTCGCCGGTGAGTGTCTCAAAATCATTCCAGGCGATTTTGCGATAAAGATCAGGCTTGTCGGTATAGAGATAGACTTCACCATAGCCGAGTTCGTGGGCCGCTGCTTCAATTGAAGCCATGAGCGCCTTCGCAATACCTCGCCCACGAAATTCCGGTGCAACGAGCAGGCTTGCAACCCATGGCTTGAGGTGAGGGTGGCTGTCGAGATCATTATGAATCAGCAGAACAAAGCCTGCGAGTTCGCCATTCCACAAGGCAGCACGAACAGCCTGACCATCGGTCGAGTGGATGAGGTCTTGCAATGCCGAGGCTATTTGCTCTTCGGTTGCACCTGCTTCCTTGCCCCACTCTTTGTGGTTCCATTCGGCGCAGATGGCCGCAAGATCGTTGTGGTCTTCAAGCGTAATGATTTCAATCATGATTTTACCAGTGCGGGGGCTTCGTGACCGGGATTTCCGGTGCGGTCTGCTCTTCAAGTGTCAGGAAGCGGTCTGTGAGGGCTGACAGTTTCTTGTTCAACTGATCAATTGTTTTCCATTGTTCGGCCAGAACGGCTGATAGTTCTTCAATTGTTTTTTCCTGTTCAACGACCCGAATTTCGAGTTCTGTCAGACGAGCGTCGGTGGACATGAGCGCTGCTCCATTTTTCTCAAGCTGAAAATGAAAAAATCCGCGCTAACCGCACAATAACAATTATCGAGCGGTCGGAACGCGGATCAGTCTGTCTTTCTCGAAACTTACTTCGTGCCGTACATGCGGTCGCCCGCATCGCCGAGGCCCGGTATAATATAGCCCTTTTCATCTAGGCTCTCGTCGATTGAGGCGGTGAAGACATCAACATCCGGGTGCGCTTGGGTGAAGCGTTCGATGCCTTCAGGCGCTGCCAGCAGACAAAGGAACTTGATGTTGGTTGCGCCGCGTTCCTTCAGCTTGTCGATGGCCGCAATGGCGGAGTGGCCAGTTGCAAGCATTGGATCGACCACGATGATGAGGCGGTTGACGATATCTTCCGGAGCCTTGAAGTAATATTCGATTGGCTGCAGCGTATCGTGATCGCGATAAAGGCCGATATGCGCCACGCGTGCGGCGGGAACCAGATCCAGCATACCTTCCAGCAGGCCGTTACCGGCACGCAGAATCGAAGCGAAAACCAGCTTCTTGCCTTCCAGTGTCGGAGCTTCCATGGGCATCATCGGTGTTTCGATCTGCATGGTAGTCAGTTCGAGGTCGCGGGTCACTTCATAGCAAAGCAGCAGCGAAATTTCTTTCAACAGACGGCGGAAGCTGGCGGTTGAAGTTTCGCGCTTGCGCATGATAGTGAGCTTGTGCTGGACAAGCGGATGGCTGACGACATTAACGCCCATGGTGTTTCCACTTTTCTTGTTATCTTTATCGACTTTAACGGCTAATTGGGCCGAAGAGAACGCGTGGCAGGCGCACACGCACAGTTTTCTATTTCTTTGAACATTTTGCACAGATACGCAAGTACCGATCACAAAAGGGGTATCGGCTTGCGGTCTGTGCTTGTATCGTCCGGTACAAGCTTTATATGCATCAGGCAAACGGAAAACGGAGATCGGCTTCGTTTCGCACATGAACCGGCAGGTGAGTTATGGGCCAGCAGACAGGCAATGCAGACCGCGTGGGCGCACATGGTGGCATGGAGCATTCGTTCGGCTTCAAGGCAGTGAATGAGAGCGAAAAGCAGGGGCTGGTCAACGACGTTTTCCATAAGGTCGCCAAGCGTTATGACGTGATGAACGATCTCATGTCCGCTGGTATGCACCGCGTCTGGAAAGACGCGATGATCAGCTGGCTTGCGCCATCCAGGCGTCCGGGCTTCAAGTCGCTCGATGTTGCAGGCGGTACGGGCGATATTGCATTTCGTATTGTAGAAGCTTCTGGGCGGCAGGCGCATGTAACGATCCTCGACATTAACGGTTCGATGCTCGGTGTCGGTCGCGAGCGGGCGATCAAGAAGGGTCTTGCTGAAAACCTCGAATTTGTTGAAGCGAGCGCAGAAGAGCTGCCGTTTGAAGATGCGAGCTTTGATGCCTACACAATTTCGTTCGGCATCCGTAACGTCCCGCATATCGACAAGGCGCTGTCCGAAGCCTATCGTGTGTTGAAGCCGGGCGGTCGGTTCCTGTGCCTTGAATTCTCCGAGGTCGAATTGCCGCTTCTCGATAAGGTTTACGACCAGTGGTCGTTTAAGGCTATCCCGCAGATTGGCAAGATGATCACGGGTGATGCTGATTCCTACAGCTATCTGGTGGAATCGATCCGCAAGTTCCCAAAGCAGGAAGACTTTGCGCGCATGATCCGCGAAGCGGGTTTTGAGCGCGTGAGCTATCGCAATTTCACAGGTGGAATTGCAGCGCTTCATTCAGGCTGGAAGCTCTGAGTCAGATATGAGCAATATTTCTGCTGCCATACGGTTGATGCGTGCTGGCTGGATCATGGCACGCGAAGGCGTGTTGAGTTCGCTTCCGGTTGACGAAGCTGCAGGCCTGCCTGCGCTGGGGCACAAGTTTGCCAAAGTTCTTGCGCGCAAGCGGGCGAAAGATGCGCCTCGCTCGGAGCGCATCTCACGTGCGATGAACAAGCTCGGCCCCTCCTATGTGAAGCTTGGACAGTTTCTGGCCACGCGCCCGGATATTGTTGGCAAGGATGTTGCCGCCGATCTGGAGCTGTTGCAGGACCGGCTCGACTTTTTCCCGCAGGCAGACGCCGTTTCGGCAGTCGAGAATTCTCTCGGTCGCAAGATTGATGATCTTTATGTGAGTTTTGATGCGCCGATTGCGGCTGCATCTATGGCGCAGGTCCATCCTGCCTATGTGATGAAAGATGGCGCGCCGCACAAGGTTGCCGTCAAGGTTATCCGTCCGGGTGTCCGCCAGCGGTTTGCGCGCGATCTTGAAAGCTTTTTCATGGTCGCCCGTATGCAGGAGCGGCATGTGCCTTTCACGCGCCGCTTGCGACCTGTCGAGATGGTCGAAACGCTTCAACAGACAACGCGTATCGAAATGGATCTGCGGCTTGAGGCAGCGGCACTTTCCGAGATTGCCGAGAACATCAAGGATGATGAAGGTTTCCGCGTTCCCGATGTTGACTGGGAGCGGACGGGCCGCGATGTCCTGACGCTCGAATGGATCGACGGCATCAAGATGTCGGACATTGAAGGGCTGGGAGCCGCTGGCTTCGATCTCAAGAAGCTCGCTGAAACGCTGATCCAGTCTTTCCTGCGTCATACGTTGCGCGATGGGTTTTTCCACGCCGACATGCATCCGGGTAATCTGTTCGTTGATCCCAAAGGCACGATTGTCGCCGTGGATTTTGGAATTACCGGACGGCTTAACAAGGATCAACGGCGCTTCCTTGCAGAAATTCTCTATGGCTTCATCACACGCGATTATCGGCGCGTCGCGGAAGTGCATTTTGAAGCCGGTTATGTTCCGCACAAGCACGATGTGGCGAGCTTTGCGCAAGCAATCCGCGCGATTGGCGAGCCTATCCACGGACAACCAGCCGAAACCATTTCCATGGCAAAGCTGCTCACGCTTCTGTTTGAAGTGACTGAGTTGTTTGACATGGAAACACGGCCTGAGCTGCTGATGCTACAGAAGACGATGGTTGTGGTGGAAGGTGTTTCGCGCACGCTCGATCCGCATTTCAACATGTGGAAAGCAGCCGAGCCGGTCGTGGGTGGATGGATTCGCAAGAATCTTGGACCGCAGGGCATGTTGCTGGATGCCAAGGACAGCGCCTATGCGCTGCTGCATTTCACCCGCAAAACGCCGGAACTGGTCGCAAGAATGGATCGTGCGTCCGTGGCGCTTGACGAGATGGCTGCGAACGGTCTTCGCTTTGACGATGCGACTGCAGAAGCCATTGGTCGGGCCGAGGCGCGACATTCGCGCTGGGGACGCATTGCCCAGATTGTGATTGCAATTTCATTGGCTGCGATAGCGATTAAAATAATTTGGGGGTGAAAATAAAGCAATCATCGCATTTTAATATGCGATGATTGCTAATTGATATATTTTTTAATTAATCTTTTTTAAAAGCATGGATACTGGTCTTTAAAGTTTCCACCAAAAGCACCTGAAGTTCTTTTACTGAGGTCTAGACTGACAACCGGCAAAAACTTCTTATACATATTACAATAGTCAGTCTGATAGTTTTTTGCAATTTCTTCGCTTTTTTCGTCACCTTTTATGTAGAAGAAAGCTATTATGGGAAGACTTTCAGCTTGCTGCTCTGTCCAAGTCTCGGTGATAAGTTCGTTCCAAGTGTCTGAATCTGTCTTAGTTTGCACCTCAATAACTTGTAGAAATTTCGTTGCATCGTTTGGGCTGAAGGAACATCCTTCAGGAACAAATTCTGACGGTTTGCCATCGGTGAGATATTCTGCAATCCACTGATCTGCTGTTGTGATGAGGGCTTGCGGACAGGACGCATAATCTAAAGCAGTTTTATCGTTGTATATGGTGGTAGGTAAGCCGCAGCCGTGGGATGCGGCCGGATGAAAGCCGTCCATAGCGGAGAAAGCATCGAATGGGTAAAAGCAATAAAGGCGAAGTTTTTTATTTTCGTGCGTAGGACTTGACTGATCGTATATGAAACCCGATCCGTCATATAAATTTGTTGTTGGTATATCTGATCTCAGGTAAGAAAAAGATACGGCTTTTCTAGGGTCATTCTGGTCTGGTATCCAGACATGTTGCTGAGTGTACTCGATACCATGAATAAATATGCCGGAGCAATTTACAGCAGATGGTCCGTTATTAGAAGCTTGAAGGCAAGACGTAGTATTATTGTAATATAGAGCATTTAATTTTCTAACTGCGATATCTAATTCTGATATTATATCTTTTGCTGTTGAGGCATTGATAGATATAATGGTCGATGCCGCCATGGCGATAAATAATATTAAACGCATAATTGTCTCCTTTTTGGGGAGATTATTTTTTTAATTATCCGAATATAACTGACACATTATTCAGCTTCTTAGTATAAGGAATTTCGTGACATTTGCCTCGGATGGTGATTTCATTGATTGCATCAGTATTAGACCGGTGCAATCAAATGGCCAGTATTACAATCCGCAATCTTGATGACGCTGCAAAAGAGCGGCTTCGCGTGAGAGCCGCTCAAAACGGGCGCTCCATGGAAGAAGAAGCAAGGCTTCTGCTTGGCGGTCTTGAAGAGACAAAGCCGGTAGCCGCTGCTTTGTCGCCGATTGCCGGTTCATTGCGCGATAAGCGTATTCTTCTCATCATCAGCGGCGGGATTGCAGCTTACAAAACACCAGACCTCATTCGGCGTTTGAAAGAACGTGGCGCGCGTGTTCGCACGGTCCTGACTGCTGGAGCGCAGCAATTTGTGACGCCGCTGACCATCGGCACTGTGTCCGCCGATCATGTGTTTACGGATCTTTTTTCCCGCGAGGACGAACAGGATGTCGGCCATATCCGCCTTGCGCGTGACGCCGATCTGATTGTTGTGGCACCTGCAACGGCCGGGCTTATGGCCAAGATGGCCAATGGTATTACCGATGATCTGGCCAGTGCCTTGCTTCTCGCCCGCAAGGTCCCGTTGCTGATTGCACCTGCCATGAACCCTGCGATGTGGGACAACGCCGCAACGCGGCGCAATCGCCTGACACTGGAAAAAGATGGCGTGCATTTCATTGGCCCTGAAAAGGGCGAGATGGCGGAAAGGGGAGAGGCAGGCACAGGTCGCATGAGCGAACCGCTCACAATTGTCGCGGCAATTGAAAATCTGCTTGCACCACAGGCAAAGCCGCTTGCAGGCAAAGGGATCGTCATGACATCCGGCCCGACCCACGAGCCGATTGATCCGGTGCGCTATATTGCGAACCGTTCCTCGGGTAAGCAGGGCCATGCCATTGCAGCGGCCCTGGCACGCCTGGGCGCCACTGTACATCTGATATCCGGCCCGGTCACGATCGCCGATCCTGAGGGCGTCAACGTCACCCATGTTGAAACCGCGCGGGAAATGCAGGCGGCGGTCGAAAGCCATCTTCCGGCTGATGCGGCTGTGATGGTTGCAGCCGTTGCCGACTGGCGGACAGCCAATGCAGCGGACCAGAAGATCAAGAAAAAGCCGGGCGAGGGCGCACCAACGCTCAGCATGGTGGAGAACCCGGATATTCTGGCCGGTATTGGGCATAGCGAGAAGCGTCCCGGCCTCGTGGTCGGCTTTGCTGCGGAAACACAGGATGTTCTCGCCAATGCTACTCGCAAGCTCGACAAGAAAGGTGCCGACTGGATCGTTGCCAATGATGTGTCTGGAGATGTGATGGGCGGCGATCGCAACCGTGTGCGCATCTTAAGCCACGCGGGCATTGAAGAATGGCCGGAAATGAGCAAGGAGCAAGTTGCTGAAAAGCTGGCAGAAAAAATAGCGGACGCACTTATCGAAAGAAAAAACTGATTTTTTCTGCGAGGCATGTCACATTCCCATGCAGCTATCTCGTCCTGATGATGAGCGACCAAGACGGGTCAACATCAAGGAGAAGAGATCATGGAACAAAGACTTGCCCCTTACACTTTGGCACCGCAGATCATGCAGGCAATGGTGGAGCTGGAAAAGCGCGTCGCCGCATCCGGACTTGAATATAGCCTTTATGAGCTGGTGAAAATCCGCGCTTCGCAAATCAATGGCTGCGCCTATTGCATCTATATGCATACGGCTGATGCGCGGAAGGCTGGCGAAACCGAAGAGCGCCTCTATCTGATTGCTGCATGGCGTGAATCACCACTTTATAATGCGCGGGAACGGGCGGCACTTGGATGGACCGAGGCACTGACCCTGCTGGCGCAGACTGGCGCACCGGATAAGGATTTTGATGCTTTGAAAGCGCATTTCTCAGACGAAGAGATCGTCAATCTGACTATGCTGATTACCACCATCAATGCATGGAACCGCATTGCAGTGGGCCTGCGCCTTATTCATCCGGTTAAAACCGATGCAACTGCCACTTGAGCCAAATGTCAATGATGCGGATGTGTTCGAGACCTTGCGGCCTCGACTCATCCGCATTGCCTATCGAATGGTCGGCAGCCATGCCGAAGCCGAAGACATTGTGCAGGATGCATGGCTGCGATGGAGTGCTGCGGATCGGGAGACCATCCGCGAACCGAAGGCATGGCTTACGCGCGTGGTCGGCCGTCTTGCGCTCGACCATCTGAAATCTGCCCGTGTGCGGCGCGAGACCTATCCCGGGACATGGTTGCCTGAACCGCTCGTTGAGGTTGATGAAGATCGCAGCGATGACATCACGCTGACGCTGATGCTGGCACTCGATCGCCTGTCGCCGCTCGAGCGGGCGGCATTTCTTTTGCATGACGTGTTCGATATGGGCTTTGACGAGGTTGGGCGTGTGCTTGATCGCGATGCTGTAGCCTGTCGTCAACTGGCCAGCCGCGCGCGCAGCCATGTTCGACAGGAGAAGACGCGCTTCAACATGCCAGAGGATCGCGGACGCACGATTGCGGAAGCTTTCTTTCAGGCATCACGCAGCGGAGATATGACCGCCCTGAAAGGTCTGCTGGCTGAAGATGTTGTGATGTATTCCGACGGTGGTGGTATCCGCAATGCAGCGCTCAACCCGATATATGGCCGCGAAAAGATTATGAGGCTTTATGAAGGGATCGCTCGAAAAGCTTTTGGG
Source organism: Ochrobactrum sp. Marseille-Q0166 (assembly GCF_014397025.1). Classification (NCBI taxonomy): domain Bacteria; kingdom Pseudomonadati; phylum Pseudomonadota; class Alphaproteobacteria; order Hyphomicrobiales; family Brucellaceae; genus Ochrobactrum; species Ochrobactrum sp. Marseille-Q0166. Next base: position 832,947 of record NZ_JACJUO010000001.1, read on the forward strand.
AAGGTGCCTGCCGTCAATCATTTTGCGCTGTTTGATGGCTTGCCCGGCCATATGAGCCTTGAGGCGGATGGCCTGCCGCAAGTGGCTGCGATAGAGATCGAAGACGGATTGATCCGCACGGTCTATCTGATCCGAAATCCGCAGAAGCTGACGCATCTGCGGATGGATGAATTGATTTGATCAGGCTTTGTCGCGGACCTGATAGTCCTTGATCGTAGCAAAGCGGATCGCCTTCCAACGCTCGGCTTCGTAGTTGAGCGAGAAGCCGTTCTGCGCGAGAAATACCGGATCATTGTCAAGATCGTGCGCTATATCTGCGCGATGCGAGGCAATGAAGCGGTCCAGTTCTGCCGGATCATCTGCCGAAATCCAGCGGCAAATCGAAAAGCGCGACATTTCAAAGCCAACAGGCAGCGAATATTCGATCTTGAGACGTTCAGTCAGAACGTCGATTTGCAGTGCACCGACCACGCCGACAATTGCCGGTGAACCATCATCCGGCACGAAGAGCTGCACAACGCCTTCTTCTGCCATCTGCTGAAGGGCTTCACGCAGCTTCTTCGCCTTCATCGCATCATCAAGACGGACGCGGCGCAGAATTTCCGGTGCGAAGTTCGGCACGCCACGGAACAGGATGTCTTCACCCTCGGTGAGCGTGTCACCGATGCGCAATGTGCCATGGTTCGGGATGCCGACGACATCGCCCGCGAAGGCCTCGTCTGCAATCTGGCGGGAGCGTGCGAAGAAGAACTGTGGCGCAGACAGGCTCATCGGCTTGCCGGTACGTACCAGCTTGGCCTTCATGCCGCGTGAAAGTTTGCCAGAACAGACGCGCAGGAAGGCAATACGGTCGCGGTGGTTCGGGTCCATATTGGCCTGAATCTTGAACACGAAGCCGGTCATCTTGTCTTCGGTGGCACCCACCATGCGGCTATCCGCCTGCTGGTCGCGTGGGGAAGGGCCGAAGTCGCAGAAGGCTTCGATCAGATCGCGTACGCCGTAGTTTTTCAGAGCTGAACCGAAATAGACCGGCGTCATATGGCCTTCACGGAAAGATGCGAGGTCAAACGGGCGGCAGACGCCGCGCGCAAGTTCGACACTTTCAACCCATGCTGCGCGTTCGTTTTCAGGCAGAAGCTTCGCTGCTTCCTCCGGTCCGCTGACCTTGGTAGGCTGCTCTTCGGCATCCTTCTGACGCACGGTGTTGTTGTGCAGGTCATAGGTGCCGGCAAAGCTTTTGCCCGAACCGATAGGCCAGGTAATCGGAGCCGTATCAAGCGCCAGCTTTTCCTCAATCTCGTCAAGAATTTCGAGTGGATCGCGCGCTTCGCGGTCCATCTTGTTGACAAAGGTCACGATTGGAATATCGCGCATACGGCACACTTCAAACAGCTTCAGCGTGCGTGGTTCGATACCTTTTGCGGCGTCGATGACCATGACGGCAGAATCCACAGCGGTCAGCGTGCGATATGTGTCGTCGGCAAAATCTTCGTGGCCCGGCGTATCGAGCAGGTTGAAGATGCAGTCCTTGTACTCAAAAGTCATCACCGAGGTGACGACCGAGATACCGCGGTCGCGTTCAATGTTCATCCAGTCGGAACGGGTCTGAATGCGATCCTTCTTGGCTTTCACTTCACCGGCAAGCTGGATGGCGCCGCCGAACAGCAGCAGCTTTTCGGTCAGTGTGGTTTTACCAGCATCCGGGTGCGCGATGATCGCGAAGGTACGGCGCTTTGAAACAGGATGATCAGCGGGCATGAAGAAACTCGTAATGGCGAAGTGATGGCTGCGCAGAACACGCGCGGCGAAGATGTTGCGCTGCATCTAGCAGTCATTGGCCAAAATCTCAACAAGCCCGGTGTTTGAAATGAAAAAGCGGCGTGAGTCACGCCGCTTCGCAGATTGACTGTTGCGGATTTCAGCGCTTGATGCCGAGGCCGAATGCAATGAACGACCATCCCTGGAAGATCAGGTCGATTGCCAGAAACAGGCCCAGAATGAACAGGCTGTTGACCGGCCACTGAATGGCAATAACGAGACCGGCGAGGGCGGTAATAACACCTGCTGCAACAATCCAGCCCCAGCCTGCCGCTGGTTTTGACTTGAAGCCCATCCAGATACGAAAGAGGCCGGCCCCGATAAGGGCTGCCGCAAGCAGGAATGTCAGAACGCCGGCTGCCAGAATTGGATTGGTAAAAGCAACGATACCAGCTGCTGCATAAAGCAGACCACTCAGCAGCCAGAAGAAAAAGCTGCCCCAGGTCTTCACGCCAAAGGCATGGATGATTTCGATAATGCCTGCCACCAGCATCATGATGCCGACATAGTAAACCGAAACGACCGTTGCCAGAACCAGATTACCAAAGGCGATACCGCCGAGAATAATCAGTGCCACGCCAAGAGCGACAAACCAGCCCCATTTGCCCGTAAGCTCCGCAGGAAGTTTGGCCGGATTAAAATTACTTTGCGTTGTTGCCATGAGTTGTCCCTCTGATTGCAAGTCCCGCAGCCAATATAAAGTAGATCGCGGATTTGACCAGTGAGTTCCGATGATATTGGTTTATTTGGTAAATCAGTGTTGGCGTATCAGCCGTTCCATTATATCTGTTGGCTGACGCATTGGTTTAGAGGGTAGGGCTGGCTCATGTTTGATATTCTTGCACATTATTGGCCGCATATCCTTGCAGTATTGTCCCTTATTCTGGGTGCGATTGCCGCCATTCATGCCACCATGACCAAGGACGAAGTTCGCACTGCACTGGGCTGGGTCGGTGTCATCGTGCTTTCGCCAATCGTTGGAGCTGTGGTTTATGCTTTGGCAGGCGTCAACCGCATGCGCCGCAACACGCTTGAGCATCAGCGCGATATGGGAAATATCGCGCTTTACCATTTGTCCCATTTTGACACGACGAATGATCGGGTTCGCGCAGCTTATGGCCGGCAGTTCGGCGCCATGAAAATTCTTGGCGACACGGTCAGCCTTTATGATTTCACCAGCGGCAACAATATTGAAATGCTGGAAACCGGCGATGAAGCCTATGCGGCAATGCTGGCGGCGATTAACGGTGCCGAGCGCAGCATTTTGCTTGAAACCTATATTTTCGATCGCGATGCTATCGGTCTTAAATTTGCCGATGCGCTGGGTGAAGCGGTTAAGCGCGGCATTGAAGTGCGGGTATTGGTCGACGCGGTGGGCGCGCGATATTCTATTCCAAGCATTGTCAGTCTGCTCAAAGAAAAAGGCATTTCCGTCGATGTCTTTAATGGCAATATCATTATGGGCCTTCGCCTGCCTTATGCCAATCTGCGCACGCACCGTAAAATCCTCATTGTTGACGGCAAAATGGCATTTACGGGTGGTATGAATATTCGCGGCGCTTTTGTGAAAGCAATTGCGGGTGATGCTGTTGCGTTTGATACACATTTTCATGTGGAGGGCCCGGCGATTGCGGACCTTTTTCATGTGGCTTCCGAGGATTGGCGCTTTGCAACTGGTGAGATTCTTACCGGAGAAGCCTGGAGCATTGCTGCACCCAAAGATCCGCCAGGGACCGGAAAACTGATCCGCATTGTCGGCTCGGGACCAGACAAGAACATTGAAACCAACCATCGCATGATGATGGGCGCATTCTCGATTGCTCAGGAACATATTCTGATTATGTCGCCTTATCTGCTACCGGATCGAGAATTTATCAGCGCGCTGGTCACAGCAGCGCGGCGCGGTGTTGCGGTTGATGTTGTGGTGCCGGGTGTCAACAATCTCAAACTGGTGGATCGCGCCATGCGGGCACAGTTTGACCAGTTGCTTAAAGGCGGTTGCCGCATTTGGCGGGCTGGTGGCGCTTTCAATCACTCCAAGCTGATGACCATCGATGGAGCTTGGTCCTATGTCGGCTCATCCAATCTTGATGCGCGTTCGCTGCGGTTGAATTTTGAAGTGGATATGGAAATTCTTGATCGCGATATCGCGTTGCAGGTGGAAGAGCGCATTGGCAAAGCGATTGAGACCAGCCGCGAAGTGAACCTGACACGACTGAAAAATCGCCCGTTCCATGAACGTCTGATTGACCGTATTATCTGGCTTGGGTCGCCGTATCTTTAAAGCCTAAGTGCCTGAACTGGAATTGCGGGTGAGCAGGGAAGGATCGAATTCTTCGAGGATCTGCGAGGCTGTCTTCAGGTCAAGATGCGCTTTGATGGGGAGATGGTCGGAAGCCATGCGTGCCAGCGGCGTGTTGTGAACCTCCACAGATGTCACCAGATTATGGGGTGTTCCGAGAACGCGATCGAGTGCAAAGACAGGAAAACGCGACGGGAAGCTTGGTACGGCAGTTGCCACATGGTTGAAGGTCGGCATCAGTGAAGCCAGTGAGGAGCGCTTGCCAATGCGCCATTCATTGAGGTCGCCGATCAAAAGAGTCGGTAATGTGTCTGCTTCCTGTAACGCGGACAGAATAGTTTCAGCCTGCTGTTCGCGGGAGCGCTTGAGAAGCCCAAGATGTGCGGCAATCACACGTAAAGGTCCAGATGGGAACTGCAGGTCGGCCACCAAAGCGCCTCGTGGTTCTACGCCCGGCAGCGACAATTGCCGGACATTGCGAACCACGCCTTCGCGAAATAGCAGCACATTGCCATGCCAGCCATGGCCTTTTGGCATGGTTGCGGTGATGGGAACCGGCACGAGGCCGTGGCGTTTTTCAAGCAGGCCGAGATCAAGAAGGCCAGAACGCTCACCAAAGCGTTTGTCCGCCTCCTGTAAGGCAATCACATCGGCATCAATTTCGCTGATCACATCAGCGGTACGCTGCGGGTCGAAGACTTTATCTACACCAATGCATTTATGCACATTGTAGGATGCAATGGTGATGTCGCCTTCAGGCGTATCGCCGTGAGGTGGCCGGAAGCCGGGGCGATTGCGGATGGCAGTCAGTATTTTCGTTGAAATCCGACCAGGATTTTTCTTCTTTTGCACCCGTTGCCGCCTCATGTCGTTATCGGAGTTTGGATCACTAACCCTATAAATAGGGCATTTTGCTGTTTGGAAAATATCTCATTTCTATCTTGTGATGAAGCGAATGATACGGTCCGTGAGGCCAGTATAGGGCGGTTTAATCAAGTCTGTTGACGCCGGTGAATACTTGGTCAGAACAGGCATGGCTTTCGAGAAAGTCAAGAAACCTTCGCGCCCATGGTAATGTCCCATACCGCTGTGACCAACGCCGCCAAAAGGCAGATCACTGCAAGCAAAATGGTAGAGCGTGTCGTTGATGCAGACACCACCTGCAACCACATGCGACAGGACGGTTTCAATTTCCGCCGTATTGTCACTGAAACAATAGAGCGCCAAAGGTCTCTCGTTTTGCTGAATACGCGAGATCGCATCTTCGATTGTGCGATAGCTGATGATGGGAAGCAGGGGCCCGAAAATCTCTTCATTCATGATAACGCTTGTGGAAGCTGGTTCAAGAATGGCGACGGGTGTCATAACCCGTGCGTGATTTGCGGTCGTTGCTTCATCCAGCAGTGGGATAACACCTTCGCTTGCATTCTTTGCGTCATCCAGCAATGCCGAAAGACGCGCATATTGTGCGTCATTGATGATCGTTGTGCGATCATCGACGGCTGAACTGCCCGCGTAGCGTTTCTGTGTTTCATCACGCAGCAGGGTCACAAACGCATCGCGTTTGCTTTGATGGATCAACACATAATCGGGTGCGATGCAGGTTTGGCCTGAATTGAAATATTTTCCAGTGGCAATGGATGCAGCGGCACGCTTTAGATTGGCGCTTTCTCCAATAACGGCAGGGGATTTGCCGCCAAGTTCCAACGTGACCGGTGTCAGATTGTCTGCGGCAGCTTTCATCACTTTGCGCCCAACTTCTGTCGATCCGGTGAAAAACAGGTGATCGAAGGGAAGTGCCGAAAACTCAGCCGAAAGGCTGGCATCACCGAGTGCAACAGCAACACGGTCTCGTGGAAACACATCTGAAAGGAGCTTTTGCAGAAATTCAGATGTGAGAGGTGTGTGCTCTGATGGCTTTAGAAAAACATGATTACCAGCGGCGATGGCGGCTACCAGAGGCGCAAGTGCCAGATTGACCGGATAATTCCATGGCGAAATGATACCAACCACACCAAGCGGCACGAAACGCAGTTCTGCCTTTGCAGGCCAGAACTTCCAGCCTGCCTTGCGCCGCTGCGGCTTCATCCACCGTTTTAAATGATGGAGCGTTTCATCAATTTCACTAAAAACAACACTTGCTTCACCCAACAGGGTTTCATGAACGGAGCGGTTGCCGAAATCGGCACTGATGGCCTTTGCCATCTCATCCAGACGTTCATGCAGAAGTTGACGCAGCAGACGCAGATCATCGATCCGTTGCTCATAGGCGGGGCGATCGTCAAGCCAAGTCTGTCGTAGCCGATGGAAGGTCGTCCGCAGCTCATGTTCAGCGCTCATAGGCAAAATTCTCGGTTGATCGGGCAAAGAAGAACTGTGCAACATAATAAGTGCTCAAAACCCACAGCCCTGCGAGCGGAACTGGCGTGTGGAAGCGATTAAATGCCAGCAGAGTATCGCTTATCATGAAGAACAACCCACCTGCCGCTGCAAGCCATCCGCTATAATGCAGGGCAGTTTCAGGTGGGCTTGAGAGTGCACGGCTAAAGGCCTGTGCTGCCATAATGCCAATTGCTGATGCATAGATCACGACAGGAATTTTCATGGCATCAGGTACGCTGGTCCAGAGGCTTGCTATGATAGCAATTGTGAAAAACGCCAAGATCGCAAAGACCAGTTTGTTTCCTGCGAACCGGGTGTTGAGGCATAGCGCATAAATGTAGATGCAGTGGGTGATCAGAAAGCAGATGAGGCCGGGTAGAAAATAGTCACCGGGAAGCATTAAAAAGAAATCGCCTGCTGCAGCGAATAAAAGCCCCGCAGCAATGCCAAATCCATACTTTTTGGAGACCAAACGTTGTGCGTTGAGGACAGCGCAGAGCAGAAGCAATGTTGCTGTGGGTTTACTAAGGTAATGTAGCCAGCGCCAGAAAATTGCATCGTCCTGCCGGACCAGAAGGCTGCTTAATATTGCGCAGACCGAAAAGATGAAAAACAGTCTGAAAATCCAACCATTGCGTCCAAACTGGAGCAGTGTTTTGTGTCGCATTTCCCCGCCCTTTTCGTTGCCCGCATATCGTCCTTATTTTTGAGGCTTATCATGCCCCTTGCCGCTCGTGTTTCTGTTCTGCTTCGCGTCGACGCTTGCGCCCGATGCGTTCTGCACGCGTGGAGAGTTCACTATTGCCGTCAAGATCTGATTGCAAAATGAGGCCGTGTTCTTTGAGCCAGCGAATTATCTGGCCAAACTCAAGGTCATAGGCGGGCTGTTCCATCTCATCGGTCCTCAAATTGCAATCGGCAACAGGCAGGATGCGCGGAGTTGTTGCATGTGGCAAGGCCAAAGCTTTGCAATAATCAAAAGCCTTTTGGGTTAACGTTTTATTAACCATTCGCTTTCAATATGAGGACATAACTGTTGCGGTGACTGCGGATGTACCAGCACCGTCAGCAGCATAAAAAGGCCTGGCAAATATGCCGGCCTTTTTCATTTTCTGCATAAGATTTTGTTTGAGTGGCTGATCTTTGACCGCAAAACGCAGATAACAAAAAAGCCTGCTTGCGCAGGCTTTTTGGAGTGCTTCTGAGGCTGGCAGCTGACTTTGTGCAGAGCGTTGAGCTGCATTGATAAAGCGAACAGAGTTCGCCGTTCAAACACTGCCTTTGAAGAACTGACTAACCTGACGGCGTAAGACTGAGGGCGTAAAACCGAATTTATTTCGAAAGGCCCGGCTGAAATAAGCAGGGTCGTCAAAGCCAATGTTGTACGCAATCTGGGCAATACCAGATGGATCGCCACGCACAATCGCTGATCGCGCCAATTCAAGTCTGCGCTCTAACAGATAGCGCGAGAAGGTCGTGTTTTCTCGTTTGAAAAGTTTCTGAATTGCCCGCGGTGTTACGCCCTCAGATTGCGCCAGCTGTATTATAGAAAAGTCGCTATTCGAAATATGTTCTTCGATTTGTTCTTTAATTGCATCCATTCTTTTTATCGGAGAAACCTGGTTATTGCGTGCCTTGAGGTTATCGACCAGCATCGGCAATAGCTGATAAAAGTGCTGAACCATTGTCGATGCATCACGCTCGTTCTGATGCTCATTCTGCAGTAGATAGCCGGCATAGGTTACGAGCAGTTGCAACGGCAGATGCGTGAATGGAAGCGTCTGCCAGAACATTTTTTCGATGTCAGGCGAATCCTGAACAACGGTTTTCTTCGGTAAATACGCGCAATCGAGACGTCCACCCGTTGGAAGTGTCAGCAGAAGCGGCGCGTCCGAGGGGATAAACATAACGTCACCTCGAGCCAGATTTATCAGGCGATTGCCTTGTTCGACCAAAACAGGGCAACTCATTGCACGCAGGATTAAAATGCCAGTTTCTCGTGACCCTGGTGCTGATAGGTAGGTTCTGTTGAGGGGAAAATAGATAGTTGTCAAAAATAGCTCGGGGTGTTTCCAAAACATCCCGCGTACTGAGGTTAGATCTGCATCTGCCTGCTTGATCAGCGGCGTCCCCATCATCTCTCGCAGCATCTTGAGGCAGGGCTGTAAATCATTTGGGACTCTTGAAGCCATATCTTTTCGTTTTTGAGGCTTAATCGCGTCTGTCATCTCAACTCTGTACGGCCTTCGAGGTTCACTTGAGTCCTGTTCAGGTTCGCTTTTCTCCAAGCAAGGTTCCTGTCAATTAATTAAATATGACTGCAAAGGTCTTGTTTGACAATCGCGCATACGGGCGAAGCAATGCGTCTTCGCTCCTTCGGAGAGAATAATGCACAATAAATATCACGGCGTTTCGCTTCTCACACTGGTTGCTATCGGGAGCATCGCCGGCAATGCTATGGCTCAGGAAAAAATCCAGGATACGGTTCAGTCTGAAAAATCTTCAGCTAAGACGAGCGGTGTCATGGTTCTCGATACGATTGCTGTGACTGGCAGTCGTGGCGGCCAACAGATTTCTGAAACAGCGCGTACGATTTATGTTGTTGACTCCCAGCAAATCGAAATGCGTGCTCGCTCAGGCGAGACCATTCAGCAAATTCTGGCCCAGGAAGTGCCTAGCTTCGATCCGGCCAGCCAGGGTGCGCGCACATCTTATGGCCAAAATCTCCGTGGACGTACTGCACTTGTCTTGATTGACGGAATTTCCATGAATTCGGCACGTGGATTGAGCCGCCAGTTTGATTCCATTGATCCGTTCAACATTGAGCGCATTGAGGTTCTGTCCGGCGCGACTTCGCTCTACGGCGGAAATGCGACCGGCGGGATCATCAATATCATTACAAAGAAGGGCAAAGATGCTCCGGACGGTGTGCATGGCGAAGTCACAGCTGGGATAGAGAGCGGGTTCAGGACAAGCCAGGACTTTGATCGTAATGGTGGAGCGGCTGTCACTTATAACAGTGAAGCCTGGGATGCCCGTCTTTCGCTTGCAGGAAATCGAACTGGCGCATTTTATGATGCGGATGGAACTATGGTCGTTCCTGACATCACACAAACGTCGACGGCCTTCAATCAGCGTATTGATTTCATGGGCAGCGTCGGCTTCCAGATTGATCCGGACCGCCGGTTTGAAGTCACTGGTCAGCTTTTCAACTCGGAGCAGAAATCCGATTACAGCGTTTATTTTGGTCAGAACCTTGCGGGACTACGCAATCCGGCTCTGATCGAGACGCGAGATGATTACAATTCGGATTTCAATCCGCGCACGCGTCGCGCCATGCTGAATGCTACTTATACCGATAATGATTTTTTCGGTCAGCAATTGCTGTTGCAGGGCTTTTATCGCAGCGAACAGATGAATTTTCATCCTTTCCCGAGTTCGACCTATTTCTACGGCAGCTCTCAGGATACCGATTATTACGGTATGAAGGCTGCAATCATCTCCCAACCGACAGAAAAGCTTAACATCACTTACGGCATTGATGCCGACAGAGATTCGCTTTCATCCAGTCAGAACATTTTCAATATGAGCAAAGCGCTTAGCAGTGGTGCGATGAATTTCGAAACCATCGGCGTCACCGGCTTGTACCCAAAGATCGATGTTACCAATTTGGCGGGTTTTGTAGAAGGTTCTTATAAGGCGACTGATCGCCTGACATTCAGTGGTGGCGTTCGTTACCAGTATACCAAGACCAAAGTTGGCGACTTTGTCGGAGCGGCGCAGCAAATTGCTATTCTGAACGGTGTGGCTTCTTCGGCGGATGCCATGTCTGGCGGCGACGTTGATTACGACGCGTTTCTTTTCAACGCTGGCGCCACCTACAGTTTGACCGATACGCAGCAGGTTTATGCGAACTTCAGTCAGGGCTTCGAGCTTCCAGATCCCGCAAAATATTACGGATATGGCGTTTATGCGCTATCTGGTGGTCATTATAATCTGCTGAGCAGCGTCAATGTGTCAGACTCTGCACTTGAAGCGATTAAGACCAATTCTTTTGAAGTTGGCTATCGTCTCGATGACGGGACCTACAATCTTGAGGGAGCAGGTTTCTATTCTACCTCTGACAGATCGATTGTGCTCAATCGTACAACCCTTGCTGTTGAAGTGCAGAATAATGACAGGCGCGTTTATGGCTTTGAGGGTAAGGCTGGTATGAAGCTCAGCCATGGGTTTGACATTGGCGCGCTTGGTCAGTGGGTGAGGACCGAAGTTAAGAACGATGGCGATTGGGTCAAGGACACGATCGGCAGCGCCAGCGTATCCAAGCTTGGCGGCCATATCGGTTGGGGGAATGACCAGCTTAATCTTCGCCTGCAAGGGCAGCATGTCTTCAACCTCGATGATTATGCAGGATATAAGATCGAAGGATATACGCTGTTTGATCTCATGGGCTCTTATCGCGTTGAGAAAATCGATACGACGCTTAACTTCGGTGTCCTGAACCTGCTCAATAAAGAATACAACACGGTATGGGGTTCGCGTGCCAAAGCCCTTTATAGCGCTTTGGCACCGGAAGAAATCTTCGACTATAAGGGCCGGGGTCGCACCTTTGCACTTTCTGTAAGCAAGAAATTCTAATGTCTGACCAAGCCATGTTGTCCAGTGAAAACCCGAAAGGCGCGTATGCGCGCCTTTACGCTGTGCTCGGTGGTCTCTATCTCGCACAAGGGATACCGACCTATTTACTGCTGGTGGCCTTGCCACCTTTAATGCGCGAATCCGGCGCTTCTCGCACGGCAATCGGATTATTTTATCTTTTGATGATCCCGCTTATTGCCAAGTTCGCTATCGCGCCTTTGGTCGATCGTCATCCGCTAATCAAAAAATGGGGGCATCGCAGAAGCTGGGTTATTGTTACGCAGATTATTGTTTCTCTCGGCATTGCCAGTATGGCGCTGGTTGAGCCGCAACAGGCCGGGATTTTGTTCGTAATCTGCTTTTGTATTACGCTTCTGTCGTCTTTGCAGGATATTGCAACGGACGGCTTTGCCGTCCGTCACCTCAATGATCAAACCCGTGCGACAGGCAACGCAATTCAGGCAGGCGCCGTGGCGCTGGGCGTGATTATGGGAGGGACGCTCGCGCTGGTTCTTTTTCATAAGATTGGCTGGCGACCGACTATTCTTATCGTGGCGGCACTTTCCTTGCTTCCGCTGCTTGCAGCGCTTTGGATGGATGAAAGACGGGACAAGGTACCGAATGAGGCTGCTCCTCAGCCTAGCCTGAAGCGCTTTTTTGAACAGCCCAATGCCTGGTACATTCTTTGCTTCGCTTTGACCTACCGGGCAAGCGAAGGAATGGTAAGAGGCATGGAGGGGGCCTATCTCGTTGATATTGGATTGCCACTGCCCTGGATCGGTTATCTTTCAGGTGCATCTGCCGCAACTGCGGGGCTGGTTGGTGCAGTGCTGGCCGCATTATTGATCCGCGCTACGGGGCTCTTTTCCACGCTGATTATTCTGGGGCTGGCGCGAAGCATTTGCTTTTTAGCACTGACCTTCAATGCAGGTGAAATTTGGCCGGGTATTGAGGTTGCAATGGCTGCTTCCGCGTTTCAAACCTTTCTCCGATATATGGAGCTGGTGGCGATTTATTCGCTTTTCATGAAGTTTTCTTCATCCGAGCAACCGGGCACCGATTTTACAATTCTCGCCTGTGCCGAGTTGTTGATTTATCTGATTGGATCTTCAGTGGCAGGGTACCTGGCCGATAAGTTCGGTTACATGGACCTTTTTATGCTGGCAACGGTGCTATCCTTGCTCGGCATAACATTAACATTTTTCATACTGCGGAAAATATTTGTCAGTTCTGAAGAAAACAGCCAACGCGGTTGGAGGCCTATTCGTTAAGCAGTCCAATTGGCCGATATGGAATTTTAGAAGCTAAAACTGTTGAATACGACCCTTCGTGTTTTTCGAAGGATATTGTTTGGGTCGTGTGCCGTTCAAAGGCATTGCAGCAAAGTGCCATCAAATCATTTGGTTCCCATTGACTGCTCATAGACGTCGAAGGATTGATGACAACAAAAAGCCCGCTTAGGCGGGCTTTTTGGGTTGTTCAGGACCTTGATTGGGGCCTGAAGGCTTAGGCATGACGCCAGAACAAAGACGTTGAAAGTCCGATAGCTATATGAATAATATATATTAAATGGGTAAGATTTTTAAACTATACTTTAAATTACAAGACACTTTTAAAATGACGGATAATTTTGGAATCGCCTATCACATGTAAAAGAATATTAGAACTACAACGATACTTAATAGGTATATTTTCTGTTGCATCACTCATTAATGCATAATGATCAAAGTCAAACTCAATCCTATGGCTGATAGCCAGTTTCGAAGCTTCTGCAAGCGATGGAGATGGAATAAACAAATAGAGGGCGTGCTTGGCATCATGGAATGTTTGAACATACCAAAGCCCTCTCTCCCGCTTCAACTGGTCAATTCAGGTGACATTTCCATCAAATGAATGAGTTCTGAGCCTAATGTAGACAGCATCACGGTGCAGGGCTGTAACAGTCACAATAACCGATGAATTGATTTGCTTATCAAGCTAGACTGGCAAGCACCTGATCGTGTAAGGCCTGATTTGCCGAGGCAACACATTGACTGCCAGATGTGATTGTCAGCGGCGCTCCATTCCAGTCGGTGATCCTGCCTCCGGCACCATTAATGACGGGGACAAGTGCGCAATAATCAAACGGCGATAGCCCTTCATCAATGCATATATCGAGGCTGCCGTCAGCGACACGTCCATAGGACACGCAACTACCTCCAAAAACGCACCAACGCGTTGTTTCCTGAAGGCGCTCCAACCGTGGCTTGTTGCTAGGATTGAAAGCATCGGGGTTGCCTGTCGACATGAATGCTTCTTCCAATGCAATCGTGGAGGCAGACATAATCGGTGCATTGTTGAGGGTCGTTGCCTCACTTGAAACTCCAAACCAGCGATCTCCAGTCGTGGGATTGTCAATCAATCCGATGACTGGGGTCCCACCATGTGCCAGTGATATCAATGTGCCAAAAACGGGTAGACCGGCCACAAAGGCCTTCGTGCCATCAATAGGATCGAGAACCCAGACAAACTCCCGATCCAACCCCTCCGCCCCGAATTCCTCGCCGAGTATGCCATGGCCTGGAAAACGGTCGTTGATACGCTCACGCAACCTCAGTTCGACGGCTCTATCTGTCGGTGTGACCGGGCTTGCATCCAGCTTTGCTACCGGTCGCCGATTGAGTTTATCGGCAGTCTGGATGATGTGACGCGCAATATCAGCCAAGTCATGTGCAAAGCTTGAATATTCATTTGGTAACTGTTGTGACATGGCGCGCGGCTTTCGGTTGGTTTGAGGCTGAAGGCATATTCAATCATCACGCGATACGCGTGAAAGTCAGTTGCCGACTTGGGCCGTCGGCAACCGAATAATTTAACTGGCCGATGCAGTGCCACAAATCAGGCCGTGCGCAGCGCAGTTTGACGTGCCATTTCCTCAATCAGGTTTGATTTCAGATTTTCCAGCTGGCAGATGCGCAAATGCTCACAAGAATTTCGTGCCGCATCAATGGTTGCATGGTGAGCGGCATCTGGCAGTTGATCCAGCTGGAGCGCTCGCTGCATGACGTCTGGAAATTTGGCGGGATGAGCGGTTGACAGACATACAATCCTGACGCCTGAAGGCAATTCTTCCCGCACCGCTTCCACAGCGGCAACCGCAACTGCCGTGTGGGGGTCGATGAGATAGTGTTTGTCGGAATTATAGACTTCACGGATCGTTGTCAGCGTATCCTCGTCGGTTACGGAGGCGGACAAGAATTTGTCTTGAATGCTGCTTGCTGTTTCGGCGTCGAACACGACCTTACGGTTCTTGGTAAAATCGTGCATCCATTGATTTATGCGCTTGGAATCGCGATTGGTCTGGAAATAGAGGAAGCGCCAGAAATTATAGGGTGCCACAATATCGATTGCGGATGAGGGCGTTTGCACAAGGTCGTTGCGTGGAAAGACGCCTGTGGAAATCGCTGAATGAAGGGCGCCATTCACATTGTTGGCACAAACGAATTTTGCAACGGGTAAACCCATGCGGCTGGCAAGGAACCCGGCGAAAAGATTGCCAAAGGCGCCCGATGGTACCGCGAAAACGATAGGATCACCAACTTTCTCGACGGTTCTGAAATAGGCATAGAAATAATGCACGGTCTGGAACATGACCCGGCACCAGTTAATCGAGTTCACACTCGACAAGTGGAGACTACGCTTCAGCTCTTCATTGCCAAACAGTTCGGCAACGACCAGATCGAGATCATCGCCGCCATCCGGACAATTCTCAACGGCGACCGGATGCACATTATCGGCACGCAGCGTTGTCATTTGCCGTTCCTGTTCACGTGATATCATGCCGCGTGGATAGAGTGGCCAGCAGTCAATATGGCGTTTTCCGGCTGCTGCCCACGCGGCTGCAGGCCCTGTGTCACCGGTCGTCGCCAGCACGATGTTCAGCCGCTTTTGGCGCCGTTCGAGAAGATAATCTATCGTCTGCATGAGGAAGCCCATCGCCATGTCTTTGAAAGACTGGGTCGGGCCGTGGAAAAGTTCCAGAACACGGATGTCTGGATCACCACTGATCGGAACAAGCTTGACAATGTCAGAATGCTGGAAGTCCCGGTAGCTGTCATTGATCAGCCGTTTCAAGTCGTCTGATGGTATGATTGATGGGTCGATATAGGGCGTTACGAGTTCAAAAGCGAGCTCCTGAAAGCTGAGCTTTGACAAAGCCTGCAGTTTTTCCTGGCTGATTACTGGGATCGTATCAGGAACAAACAGCCCGCCATCGGCGGCAAACCCTTGCAGGACGGCTTCATCAAAGGTGACAGGATCGATGCCTCCTGTTGTACTGACATATTGGATCATTGTATTTCTCCTTAACTAGTTGATGGGCATCGGCTGTCATTGAGACAGAGCCTGATCCGCTATGAGTTGCGCGCAAACGGCCTTGGCTATCTGTATGTCCTGCACGGCGACGCCGGTGAGATCGGCGATGGTGACATCACTTTCATTTCTGCGTGCTTTCGCGCCAGTTCGGATGACATCGCCCAGTTCCAGAACATCTCTTTCGGCCAGATAGCCATCGTGGAAGGCATGAAATATCTCACCGCGGCTCCGGCTTTGCTCGATACTGTCCGCTACAACGATGTCGGCTCGGCTGAATATCCGGCTATCAAGTTCCTGCTTCTCAGGCGTATCTGATCCGACCGCTGTGATATGCATCCCGGGTCGCACCTGTTCTGCGCTCACCAAGGGCTGTGTTGAGGGCGTCGTCATGACGATCAGATTGCAGGCATCTGTAACGTGGTGGCTCTCGCGAGTCGGTGTTACTTGGTAGCCAAGCGCCGTCATGTCTTCGCAGTAACGCCTCAGGCCATCATCAGAACGCCCCCAGACCACCAGCTTGCGACAGTCGGTTTCGCTGGCAAGATGAGTAACCTGCAAGCGGGCCATGGTGCCGGTGCCATAGACGCCGATCGCATCGATTTTTTTGGGTGCAAGATAACGCGCAGCGATACGGCCGGCCAGCGCAGTGCGGATATTGGTAAGATGGCCCTCGTCGAGCAGGATCGATTGAAGAAAGCCGGTCTTCTGTGAGAAAACCAGCATGAGGCCCGAACCGGACGCCAGGCCGCGCAACGGATTGTCGTAAAATCCCGATGCAATCTTGATGACAAAGATATCATCGTTGCGAATATAGCCATATTTGATGTGTGTATCGCCTGGCGGTTGTTCGAACAGCAATTCACCCACTGGTGGAACAACCACCTTTCCATCTGAATAAGCAACGAACCCCGCCTCAATGAGCGGCGTCAGATCCGATGCTTCGACGGCAGAGCGTATTGCGTCGAGTTGAAAAATGTTTGCCATTGGCTGCCTCGAATGATTTTGGACGCAGGAAGCCTATCGCCCTATTGGTGAGATAGGTGCGCCTCCTGATCCAGATTGTATGTAGAGACCAGGTGCGGTCTTAAGGCCGCGGCCTAATCAATCGTCGTGTCAGTGCCTCAATATCTGGCGCAGAAACTGCGCCGTACGCTCATTCCTCGGGTTGCCAAAGAAAGTCTGCGGATCAGCTTCTTCAATCAGTTCGCCACGGTCCATGAACAGGACCCTATCTGCAACGGATTTGGCGAAGCCCATTTCATGCGTCACGCAGATCATGGTCATGCCACCCTGCGCGAGATCGACCATCACATCGAGCACCTCGGATATCATTTCTGGATCAAGGGCGGAGGTCGGCTCATCGAACAGCATGATCTGCGGCTTCATGCACAGGGCTCGCGCTATTGCCACGCGCTGTTGTTGCCCACCGGAAAGCTGGATCGGATATTTGTGAGCCTGTTCCGGGATCTTGACGCGCTCCAGATAGTGCATGGCGATTTCGGTTGCCTGTTTTATCGGCGTTTTACGGACCAGACGCTGGGCAATGGTGAGATTGCGCAAAATCGTCATGTGCGGGAACAGGTTGAAGCTCTGGAAAACCATTCCGACTTCACGCCGAACTGCATTGATGTCCCTGGTCTTGTCGGTAAGCTCGTGGCCGTCGATGAAGATATCGCCGCTGGAATGCTCTTCCATACGGTTGATGCAGCGGATCAGCGTTGACTTGCCGGAGCCGGATGGACCGCATATGACAATTTTCTCGCCGCGCTGAACCTTGAGACTGACCTGCTTGAGCGCATGGAACTTGCCGAAGTTCTTGCTAACATTGACCAGTTCAATCATCGTGTCTTTAACTTCATTCATAAAGGTCACCTTGAAGATACTGTTTCGCTTCAGCGCACCATGTGCCGGCCAAGATAATCCTCAAGGCGCTTGATCCCCGTCTGCAATATCCAGGTCAGGATGATGTAAACGCAGGCCAGCGAGAGGAACACTTGATACGGCGCGAAGGTTTCAGCGACAATCGAGCGGGCGATACCAGTCATGTCGACCAGCGTAATCGTGCTTGCAAGTGCGGTTGATTTCATCAGGCTGATGACCTCATTACCATATGCAGGCAGACATATTCGGAATGCGAGCGGCGCAGTGATATAAACAAAGCGATGCATCGAGTTCATTCCAAGGGCAGCGCCAGCTTCGGTCAGCCCGCGTTCTACAGCAAGAACTCCGCCTCGAAAAACTTCGGATACATAGGCTCCAACATTGAGCGAGAGCGCAACAATGGCACAGCCGAATGGATCTCTGAATATTGGCCACAATATGCTGTCACGGATCCAATCAAATTGGGGCAGGCCATAATAGATGATAAATATCTGGACGAGGATGGGGGTGCCGCGGAAAACATAGATGTAAAGCTGCGCTGGCCAGGACAGCCACCATTTGCCGCTCTGCCGCATCAAAAGCAAAATGATAGCGATCAGAGTTCCGGTGGCCAATGAAATAACCGTCAGCTGAAATGTCATTGGAAATCCGCCCAGCATACGCGGTAGCGCATCTAGAATAATACTCATATTCATGATGGTCTCCGCTGCAAATGCCGGTTGGCCAAATATTCAAGCAGATTCACCGATAGCGTGATGATGCTGGAGAAGAACAGGTATATCAGCCCTACCACGATATACATTGTGAATGGCTTCCCAGTAACGCCAGCAGCTTGTTTGGCAACAAAAAGCGTCTCGTTCAGCCCGATGATCGAGATCAGCGCCGTATCCTTGATAAGTGACAACATGTGATTGCCAAAGGGCGGCAAGGCCGTGCGCCACATTTCGGGTAGGCGAATATAGACAAATGTCTGAAGGGCGTTCATTCCCAAGGCTCGCGATGCTTCAATACTGCCGGGCTTGACGCTCTTGAAAGCTCCGCGGAATGTCTCTGTGGCATAGGCTCCCACAACCAGCGCTATAGCTATTGAGCCAGCCCAGAATGGTGGGATATCAACGAACTTTATCGACGGGTTGAAAAACCGTGCAATCGTCGTGAGTGTGACAGCCGAGCCAAAATACAGCAGCAGAATGACAAGTATTTCAGGTGTGCCACGAAAGAACACCGTATAAACATTGCCTATCTGGTTCAGCACTCGACTGGATGACAGCTTGGCGGCGGCGCCAAGCAGTCCGAAGATTACAGTAAGGATCAAGGAGCAGATAAAGACTTTCGCAATTATCATTGATGCGAAGAGATAATTATCCCACCAGCCGTTCATGGCTTCCAATTTACTTCTCCGTCTTTTTGAGAAAACAGGGTCGACGGATTATTTGTTAGCCCATGCATCATCGTGAATAGGGAATGGGAATATCTTAAGGGCATATTCCTTGAGCTTGCCGTCACGAATAAGTTGACGAATGGCATCGTCTATTTTGCTGCGCAACTCATCTTCACCTTTGCGCAAACCTACCCCAACGCCCGGGCCAAAATACTCAGGCTCATTTATTTCAGGTCCAACCAACTCGAATTTGCCCTTACCTTCGCCCTGGAGGAAGGAGAGATAGGCCTTCATAGGGTTGGTCATGATCATGTCGACACGGCCATTTTTGAGGTCGAGATACATTGGCTCTGCGCCGTCGTATATGGCCAGATCGGCATCAGGCAGCTTGGCCTTGAACCAGTCGAAATAAGTCGATGCGCGTTCGACACCTATGCGCACCCCTTTGAATTTTTCAGGAACCGGCTGGCCGCTTGCATCAAACATGTCCGCGCCTTTTCCTGCCCGCGCCACCAGGTGTCCAACCGACTTGCGATAGGGGATGGAAAAGTCGATCTGCTGCTTGCGCTTGTCGGTAATCGACATGGAAGCAACAATCAGATCAAACTTGTTCGCCAGCAAGGCAGGGATCAGTCCGTCAAAGCTCTGACAAACATATTCAAGCTCGTAGCCGGTGATTTCGGCTATGCCCTTGGCAACATCTACATCATAGCCTTCAAGATTTCCTTCTGCTGTACGGTAATTGAACGGCGGGTAGGTGCATTCCAAGCCGACACGCAAGGTTTCGCTGTGGGCCAGCGACGTACTAACTAGCATTGTTGCGATGGCACTCAGAAAAACTGACTTCCACATTTTCATTGTCATTGTTCCCTTTGTTTTTTCGCTTCAACAAGCATTCAGAGCAGCTGATGTGCCAATGAAAAACTTGCATAAGCCCTGTGATTAAATTTAGACTATTATATCTAAATAGGACTGTCGAGTCCAATTTATGAGCAAGTTGGCCGTATACAATCCGCAACAACTGAGAGTATAAGTATGGAAACAAAGGTATTGTTTATTAAGGAAAACAGCGCCTTGAGCCATGAGATAAGCCCGAACCTGTTGCCCTATGTGCCTATTTGCGAGGCAATTGCGACGTTATTTGCACCTTTTGCAGAGGTCGTGCTGCACGATCTTCCTAGCGCATCAGTTGTTCACATCGCTGGAAATTTCTCGAAGAGAGAACTTGGAGACCCGTCAAATCTTGATGAGATTAATTTTACGCCCGCAGACCGGTTGATCGGTCCTTACGCAAAAACAAATTGGGACGGGCGCCGGATAAAGTCCATCAGCTCTGTGTTAAGGACTGCCGACGGGCAGGAAATCGGAGTGTTGTGTATCAATGCAGACATGTCTGTTTTTGAAAGCATGGTACTGACGCTGCAGAATTTCGTCTCGGTTCCATCCACGCCGGGCGAGATGGAAAGTCTGTTTCGCGATGATTGGTTCGAGCGCATCAACAGTTACATTCAGCACTGGACGACGTCGCGCGGCCTCAACATATCGGACCTGTCGCGCGCCCAGAAAAAGGAGCTTGTACAGGCACTGGCTGACAGTGGTGCGTTTAGCGGCAAGAATGCGGCGGGATACATATGTCGTTTGCTGGGGATGGGCCGAGCTACAGTCTACAACTATCTTAATGATAACAGCAGCACCTATGATGAGGACAGCTGATCCCGACCAAGAAAGCATGGTGCGACGCTGAGCTCGTTACGGGCATTTGCTGCTATTCACTCAGAAAAATTTCTGTGCTCGGAAAAGGTTATCGGGACGCTTCATTGCTGGTAGCACTTTTCTTTAAAGCGGCTAAAAAAGCACGTCGTACCATCAACGTACCAACGAAATCTGCGACTTCAAGCGCATGGCTACGCACAAAGATATATGGACTAGATAACAAAAAAGCCCGCTTGCGCGGGCTTTTTGGGGTGCTTCTGACCTTGGTAGTGGTCTGAAGACTAAGGAATGGTGCCAGAAGAGGACTTTAATTGCAACTCCAACTGTATGAAATATAACAATAATATTTAGAATATTTTCTTTTATGCCATCAATAATGCCATCAAGTTGAGCGGATGGAATAGTGTGGACGCGTCACACTGAGTTTTAATTGTGGAAAAGACAATTATCAACGGTCTCTCCGTGATCATGACTTTCCCCCGTAGTCCAGAATGATCTGGTTCCCCCGGTGCCATGGAAAGGACGATTCTAATGGATCGAGATTATAAAGAACAACACACACCTGACCGTGACATTGTGCAGCCATTAATCATGCTGGTGGATCTCGATAAATTTTGGATTGGCGTTGGCGCTGCAATCGAATGGATTGCCATGCGTGGCAAGCCAATGACATTAGAGCAATATTACAAACGGGAAGATGAAGCCGCCCTGGCGCTTGTAACAACTTTGGCTGATATGCCTGCAGAACAAGCGGAAGCGAATATCAGAGGTGTGGATGAAAGCAAGCCAGGTCCATTGGTCCCCATACCTAGCGGGATCTGGCCGCAAACGGCAACCTCAGATTCGAATGACAGTGGACAGCTTTACCGGCTGATCGGGACCGATGATCACGACGAATGGGATGCCGCCATTCGGAGCATCCAGTTGAGCGGCTATCATAAAATTCAAGTTAGATCTGACTTCATAAAGGACAACTGGCCGGAAGATGGGGAAAAACCGACAGCGCCGTCGGCTGGGCGCGTTGTGTCGCAGGCGCAACTTCGACGTCTTATGGAGAAGATTTTGCACGAAACTCCAATTGAATTGGCACCGCTCACACAGAGGGAGATAATTGAGCTTGTTAAGCGCTGTATTCCAGGCGCCCCCCGAGACAATATTCGCCGAATTTATCAAGAACTTGTGCCCAATCAAAAGCCAGGTCCACGCGGTCCGCGCAGGCCAGATCGCCAAAATAAGATCAATGAATTGAGCGAAGAATTCATCGCCGCACAATTGCACAATTAGGATTCCACTCAAGTCTACGGCAGGCTCCACGTATTCCCCCGGAATTACCTGGGATTAAATGGAGCTAATGTAATGCAGGACTATTCATCGCTTTCTATAGCGCAGACCGCTCGCTTTCTTGGGATTGGCCGCTCCACACTTTACAATCTGATCAAGGAAGGCCGTCTTCCTGTACGCAAACTTGGTAAGCGTACCCTTATTCTCCGTGACGACCTCGACCAGTTCGTTGCATCGCTGCCGGTCAAGGGCACGCGCGATTAGGTCGCCTTTTCAAGGGCGGCACTTATCGTCCGTGGTAGCGAATAATGAAGCCCAGGAAACTAGGGCTTCAACTGTTTGGCGGAAACCTGCATGCGGAAAATCAATCAAGGTAACGATGCTGTCAGTCCAGAAGTGATTGCCGATCGTATGTTCGGTAAGACTGAGGGCAACAAAATTGAACGGTTTCACAATGCTTATGCTGAAGCAAGCTAAGCGCGAATACCATGCAAAGCTCTGAAACCAGCTGATGCGACTGGCTCCGTTACAGCCGCCGAGATCGCAGTCGCAGCAATTGGCGCATCCGATTCAAATAATAAGCAAGAAATATCATTAGCCGTTAAACACGATTTATCGATCATTTCAGCGGTTAAACCGCGTAAACAAAAATCATACAGTGATAAGTATCCGTTTGAACACCAGATCAACGGCCAATGCGCACGTCTTATGACTGTTAAAGAGGTGGCGAGCTATCTGAGCGTCAGTATTTCTAAAGTCTGGCGCTTAGGTAAATATGCTATCGATTTTCCGAAGCCGGTTCACATCTCCGGATCAACGCGGTGGGACCGACACTCAATTGATAACTACCTGGATCGTCTCCAGAATACCGCGCATTCAGGCAAATAAGCATGTCGCGGCGCCATGATCCTACCAAAGCACGTCGTCATTGGGTGTATACCCGTGAACAAGTTTGTCAGAGTTTCCATATTGGCGAAAGCACGATCACGAATTGGATCAAGCGTGGATTAAAGCCAATTGACGAAAGGCGCCCCCAGCTTTTTGCTGGATATGAACTTCGTCGCTTTGTTACGATTATGCGCTGGCCATTTGGACGCTCGCCCGAGAATGGTCGGGTATTCTGCTCATTCTGCAACAAATTTGTGGTGCTGGTGCATGGATCAATAAATGCTCTTCCGAAAGGAATAACATGCTACGAGGTGACAGGAAATTGCTCTGATTGCCACAACATGCTACAAGCTAGCATTCAATCCAGCATTCTGCCTGAGATTTATGCTGCATCTACCAATACCCCTAAAGACTCGTCCGACGTATTGTATGATGGCGCTCCCGGAAATATTGGGAGAAGCCGCTCGCCAGTCCCGCCGGAAACTAACAGTTTCAATTTGCGCTGGCTTTACCATTATACGGTCTATCTTGAGAGCCATCAGAATTTAGATGTGCGAACGGTAGATGAACATCTTCGTTCTCTCGCCAGACTGAGCGCATTTCTCAATCATAAGCCATTCGGCAAGATAGCAATTGACGATTGTCGCAAGTTCAAGGAAGAGCTACGTGGTCGTCGTCTTCTTATAGGGAGAGGCGCGCTAAGCAGCTCAACCGTTTCGCACACGCTGGACCGGTGCCGTGCATTCTTTGATTGGCTGCAACGGCAACCTGATGTCGAAATCCATCCAGATCTCGCTGGCTATTTCAGTCTTTCCCGGAGAGAGCGCGCCGTCGAAGCAAGTTCGGTAAAGGGGACCAGTCTAACCTTCGACCAAGCTCTTTGCATTTTTACAGCCATGACCAGCGCGAATACGGTCGAGCTGCGTAATCGTGCAATTGTGGCGATGTTTATCATAACGGGAATACGTATTGCGGCGCTGGTCACGTTGCGTGGTAAACACGTAAACATCCGTACTCGGTGGATCAATCAGGATCCACGAGAGGTGGACACGAAGCTTGGAAAGCACATAAGAACTTATTGCCTCGATCTTGGCTCGGGACTTCTTGAAGCTCTTGATGCATGGGCAGATTGGCGTGGATCGAATGGCTTCGATCATGATGCCCCTTTCTTTCTTCCGGACCGCTATATTCAACCGAATGCCCTTGGCTTCGGCTATAGAGGCAATCAAACAGAACCAGCGCAGTGCTGGAGATCGGAAGATTCTGTTCAGCGGATTATAAAAGAGGCAGCTCAGGCAGCCGAAGTCTTGAGCGGTAACATCTCCTCACATGACTTTCGAAAGATACTCCACCCATTTTTAACCAAGCGCGGCAACATGACGATCAAAGATGAGGTCGCACTGCAACTCAACCTTGGTCATACGCCGCAGGAAATTATACGGAAACACTATTCGTCAATGCAGGACAGCGAACGGGAAGAAGTTCTTGATGATCTTTGTCGCCGAGCTCTGACAAATCGCTCCGAACTTGACCTCTATCTTGCCTTCGAGCGGAAAGAAATTGCGGAATCAGATCCGGATTTTCGACGAGCAAAAGAAATTTATAATCGTAACGCAGGCACACTAGTTAACTCAGATGATTAATCCGTAGGGTTCGCCGGCAGCGTATCTGCTCAGAAGTGCTGGCATGGTCTTTTTCGGTGGAACTCTTCGACTGTGTATGTTCTCAATCAGGCTTCTGTTCTTAATTATCTGATTGAGCTGGCAAGATGGTTGATATTGACGCTTTAATGCGCGCACTGCCTATTTCATCGCTTGAGCCCTACCATGTGGCTTCAATTCGTGGCGTCGGTAATCCGCTTAAAAAATCGCCTTGGGATCGGAACATTGATTTCCTTGAACCACCGGCTGGGCAAAGACTTCCTTATATTCATCCGCTTGATGCATTGGAAAAGCTACTAGGTAGCCAGGAAGAAACTCACGACGAATGGCTTGAGAAGGCACAATTGTTTGAGCGTGAACTGAAGCTGGAGATCAAGTCGAACAAATGGGCTCGATTCTACCATCATCTCGAGCCGGATATGCAAGAAGCAATACCCGTGCCTGATTTTCTGGTATGGCTCAGAAATAAGTCGATTGTTAGCAGCAAGATTACGGATCTTTTTGAACAGGCCAACGCCGCCGCGATCAAAACGCCAATGTTTACCGGCCCTGACAACATAGGTAACCCTTGGTCTCTCGAAACCTTGCCCGATTTTCCACCGGCCAAAGCCATGATAGAATTTGTTCCAGGGCCTTCATGGGATAACGAATACGATAGCGCTGGCAAAAACACAGTGTATGAACCGTTTTTGCTTTGGCGAGCGGCAATACGACCGGTGGCACAAGCACTGGAACAAAAGCTGGGCGAGCCTGTCTATCGTTTTGCCAATCTAGAACTTGACTACGACGATGATGACGTACACCGATTTCTGGTACTTCACTGGTGTTTCACCTTGCGACCCGATGCGCTGTTTACGCAGTATATCATCCGAGTAACCGGCGCTACGGATGTTGAAGAATTGAAAGCCGCACTGATCGATCCAGCTAGCTACAAACAGCCATTTAAAATGAACTATTCATTTTCTGGATTGGAAGCACGCACTTTAATATTTGATATCGGCGGTTGAGAAATTGGCGGTCTCGTTGTTAAGCTGGATGGCTAGCGCACTGACGGCTTTTGTGACAGGGTTAGACGTTAGAATACCTAGTCATCACCACTCATAATTACTATTCTCTAGAGATGAGTAATAAAAATGCTGATGAAGGCCTTGAGCTAACACGATTCATTCTAGTCTGGTCGAGTCTTAGCCCGGTATTTGTACTGTGGGCCATTCGCGGCGTCGATGCGATTCAAGACAAATATTGGATCCCAATCTGTGTGGCACTGTTTATGCTCCCGACAGCGATCTTATGGTGGTTATTGAGACAAGCTCGCAAGACTGAAAACACAAAGACAATTCATATCGCATCGGCAAAAGATCAACGGGAACATCTGCTTACGTATTTGTTTGCAATGCTGATTCCGCTGTTTGATGCAAACACAGATGGCATCCGCGATCTGACCGCAGTTTCCCTGGCGTTCATTTTTGTCATATTCCTCTTCTGGCACATGCGACTTCATTACATGAACCTGTTGTTCGCGATATGGGGGTACCGGATATTCACCGTAGAGGCGAAAATCGGTACTACGGAGAAGGACCGCAAACGCGACCGTTTCGTCACTTATGCGGTCATCTCTCGCAGGCATTTTATTCCTAACGACGATGCTCTCACCGGCTACCGCCTCGGTGGACGTGTACTATTCGATAAGGCCGCAAATGATTGAGAACGATATTGATATCGGAAACATTGATTCCGTTAACTTCGGCATTGCACTGCGCAGTAATGGAAATCTTTATTTTGTTCCGACAGATGCCGGATTGAAAGGCGCCTTGAAAGAAATGATCGCGAGCACCGTCGCTGCGCTCAACGCTGTGCCAGGCGATTGGCAAGCCTATGACATCTCCGAAGATTATGGGCAGCGGCGGCGCGTCTACTGCAATCGTGACAACGAATACATGGCCGTGTTTTCAACGCTATTTGATGCAGGCGCGCTTGATGATCTCGCGAACCTACCGGACCACGTGAATGATATCGAATATTACTTCGCCGAAATCACCGACAATCAGAATCGCAGAATGGTTGGCGTGAGAAAGGCGACACAGTTCAAGGGAACGGTGAAAGCGAAGAACCGCTTGGTCCGCATGACAGATGACACGCTGTCGATCATCGAAGATACCGTGTTCAAGCTCGACAATGAGTTCGATGTGCTGATTACGGGTGCACATGTCTATATCCTGAACGACGCGAAAATGCAGCAGCTTGCTGATATTACCTCATGTGTGGCGGCAACGGCCAAGAACAAAATCCAATCTATAGAAGACACGATCACCTTCCTCGACCTCTCGCGGGTCAAAGAGAAAATCGAAAAGCATCCGAGGGTTGCGCGGTATGCTGCCTCAATCGCGCAAAACCCGTTAATTGTTAATTTCCAGTGGGCGAAAATAGAAATGCTCGCCCAGCAGCATGGGATCGTTTTCAAAGAACTTGAAAGCGGTAAGCTTCAGTGCCGCGTCCAGGACGAGGCGAAGCTCATGGAACTGCTGGACGCGCGGCGCTATCATCTGGATCTGGCCAACAACGGCGGCGATCCGTATCGAGCGACAGGCAGACAGAAGGTCTAGCCGGTGTTAGCTACATCCAGTTAAGCATGCCCCGAAAGGGCAATTAATAAACCCAATTCTCGTAAGCTAGCGGCTCATTGTTCAGCAAATCTCGGTATGATCGCCACTTGGGCATATATTGATCCATAAGTGTCCGAAAACGTTCGTTGTGATGGCGCTCATGCAGATGCACCAGCTCATGAACAAGAATGTATTCCAAGCATTCGGGGGATTTTTTGGCTAACTCCAGATTCAGCAAAATGCGCTTTTCCGAAATGTTGCAGCTGCCCCATTTCGTTTTCATTTTTTGAATCCGCCAGCCATTTACCTCCCTGCCGATCACAGGTTGCCACTTCTCCAAAAGAGCAGGTACCTGCTGCCTAAGGTGGCCACGAAACCAATCGGCCATAATTTTTGCTCGGGCTGCTTTGGGAGTACCAGGTCGAACTGACAGCAAAATCTTTGAGTTATTTTTCAGCGCCACTGAGGGTTTTTCCAACCGTTCCGACACCTCCAATACATAGCGCCGCCCTTGGAAATAGTGGCTCTCGCCTGCAACAAATTTCCGTTCCGATTGCCGTGGCTGTCGCTCAAACTCCGCTTGTTTGCGCTTGATCCAGCCGAGCCGGGAAATGACCGCCAGCCGTACGTTTTCATTGGTGGTTTGCATTGGCACTGCAACTCTCACCATCCCGTCCGGCGGATAGACCGCGAGATGAAGGTTTTTAATTTTCTTCCGAACGATCTCGACGGATAGTCCGGATACTTCGAGGTACCGGCTATCTGTACTCATATTGGTTCTTCACCAGTTCAACGATTTTCTCGATACGATCATCATCGCCGATTGCCTTGTAGATTGCGCCCGCGAGTTCGCGTTCCTTCTGAGGGTTGCCAATCCAGTCAGCTTTTTTGGCGGTTCTGATTGCCGTATCCACCTTGGTTACCCATAGCTCGTCGGCCTCAAAATTGTCATACAGCGCCTTTTTCGCAGGCGTGTCCACTGATGTTGGATAGGTCTTCGGATCGATCCCTCCTGGGTTGAGGACCTGCACCGATAACTCTTTCACACGCAGCAGATACTCTTTGTAATCCAAAGCCTGCTTTCGCCGCTCTTCAATCAAAGCGTCTAGAAGCTCTGACATTTTTTCGTAATATTTGGGGTTCACATCCTTCTCATCGATAATAACCTTACGCATGTTATTCTCGATGGTTTCCGCCATAGATTCCTCGCTTTTCATCATCGCGAGCGGCGTATCTTGAAGGGAAGCATTGCCCCGTTTCACGATAAGTTCGATCAGGCCCAACTCTTCGAAATCGGCTATAAGCTTACTATCTTCGGCCTTGATGTAAGTATCCAACAGGTGGCGCATCGCTGGCTCGTAAAGCTTCATGTCGATGTAATCGCCACTCGCCAGCTTGATTTCTTCCCGCACCTTACTGAAGTGCTCGACTTCCTGCTTAATTCGCGCGGCTTCCGCCGCATTGTATCCTGCATCCTCAAGTTCATTGGCAAGGTTAGCATAGGCGCGGAGCAGGCCAGCTACGGCTTTATACAAGGCAATTCGTCGTGCCTCAAAATCTTGAAGCTGCCCAGGCGATGCCGGATCACCGCAGAAATAATGGCGATATTCGTTTTGGCCTCTTGGCTCGAGGACAGGCTCACAGATCGCCTTAACGGTTTCTCTCGCCTCTTCCAGCCGGTCATGGCCTTTTTCCAAGCGATCTCCAAGAAGGCCTTTGACATCTGCTTCGTCATATCCATCGAATGCGCCGCTGGTGTAATCACTGATCGCGCCCTCTAGGCGGTGGAACAGGTCTTTGTAATCGACGATATATCCGTATTCTTTATCCTCTCCGTCGAGCCGGTTGACGCGGCAAATCGCCTGAAAAAGCCCATGATCGCGCATTTCCTTGTCGATATAGAGATAGGTTGCCGATGGCGCATCAAAACCGGTGAGTAGCTTGTCCACCACGATGAGCAAGCGCATTTGCCCTGGCTCTTTGATGAACTTCCTCTTCACCTGCTTTTCGAATTCCTCGGCCATGTACATGGCTTCGTCTTCTGGTTTCTCGAAATACTCGGCCAGCATCCGGCGATAGATCGCATACTGATTGAGCTTTTCAGTGAGCCCGGCACCGCTGTCCTGCCCCTTGATGTCAGCGGGTGACGGCTGGTAGCTGGTGATGATCGCGCATTTTCCGGTCAAGTCGGTCTTTGAGAAGAGATCGTAGACCTTGCATGCCTGATAGATGCTGCTGCAAACCAGCATTGCATTGCCGCGTCCATCCATCAGGCGTGGCTTGGTTTCCATGTCCATCAAGACATCATTGACGATCTGCTCCAGCCGGTCTTGGCTGGATAGGACTTTCTTCAATGTGCCCCATTTCAGCTTGAGCTGAGCGCGGGCCATGTCCGACAGGCCCTTGGTCTTGGCCTCGAACCATTTGTCGATCTTTTCTTGAGAGGAAACGTACTGGTCGATGTCTCTGGCTTCGTAGCGAAGATCGAGCACCACGCCGTCCTCAACGGCTTCATCGAATTTATAGGTATGGATGAAACTGCCGAAAACCTCGATGCTCTTCTTCTTGTCCGCTTTCAGGAGAGGTGTGCCGGTGAAACCGATGAAAGTTGCATCCGGCAGGATCAGCCTCATGGCATCGTGTAGCTTGCCGGACTGTGTTCGGTGGCATTCATCCACGAAGACGAAAATCTCGCCTTTCGCCGTAAAACCAGCTGGCAGGCTGGCCTTCAATTCCTTGATAAAGTCTTCGGTGGCCTTTGTTTCCTCTTCTTCGCCCTGCCGACCGAACTTATGGATCAGAGAGCAGACCAGCCATTCGGTCGAGTTGTTCAGCGTGGCAATGAGGTCTTCGCCGTTCTTCGTGCGATAAATCTTCTCGTCAACGCCGGAGAACACGCCTTCGATCTGCTCATCCAGCTCCGTTCTGTCAGTGATGACAACAACGCGAGAATCCTTGACGTTCTCGCGTATCCATTTGGCCAACCAGACCATGGTCAGGCTTTTGCCTGAGCCTTGGGTATGCCAGATAATACCGCTCTTTCGATCCCGAACATGATCATGTGCTGCCGACACACCAAAATACTGGTTGTGACGGCAGGTCTTCTTGGTGCCGGTATCGAACACGATGAAGTCGTGAATGATTTCCAGAAAGCGTCGCTTCTCGCATATGCGGCTGAGATGGAAATCCAGCATATAGCCGTAGGGGTTTTCGCCGTCTTCCTTCCACTGGTAATAGTGTTTTTCAGTGGTTCCGACGGTGCCGTATCTGAGCCCTTCGGTATCGTTTCCGGCCATGGTGAGCTGTATGGTCGTGAAGAAATTACGGATGAAAGCCTTTTTCTGATTATCGAGGTTCTGGCGTATGCCTTCAGCCACGGAAACGCTGGAGCGCTTCAGCTCGATCACGCCCAGCGCAATGCCGTTTACGTACAGAACAACGTCTGGGCGCTTCTTGTTCGCGCCGCTGACACATACCTCTTCGGCGATGGCAAAATCGTTGTTTTCAGGATTTTCCCAGTCGATTAAATAGACCGTCTGGTTTTGCTCACCGGCGCCTTCCTTGACCTTCACACCGTAGCGCAGAATGCGGTAGACATCCTTGTTGGCATCATAGAGGTGGCGACCATCACCAAGGGCGGCTGCATCCTGTAGCTCGCGAAATACGCGGGTGATCAGAACATCACTGACGCCGCGACCGCGCAGCCAATCGCCCAGAATCTCTTTCTCGACATTGTTGTTGTCGGGGCGATCTATCCAATTGCCAAGATAGCGATATCCCAGTTGCTCGCGGAACAGTTTAACAATTCTGTTCTGCGTCGCGCGCTCGATCTGCCCCACATCGCTCATAGCTCCCCCTAACTCTTAAATAACTTAAAGCTCACCGAATAACGGTAAAATTCAATATTGCTGGTCACGCGCAGCGCCCGGCGCAGACGCAAATCATCTTCCAAGGCGATAATTGCCCCGCGCACGCCTTGATTTGGTTCTGCGATGTCATCCAGAACATAGCCCATATAGCGTTGAATCTGGCCGACCACGGCATCGCTCGCGCGGCCCTTCTTCAGCTCGACCACCAGATATTCGGTCTTGTCCTTGCTGAGCGCCAGAATATCGATGTTGCCTGTATCCGTCGGATATTGCTGGCCGACGACTTCACCCTCGTCCTCAACGAGGTCAAAGCGCTTGCCCAACTCGGTCTGGGCCCAGTTTTGTACAAGGAAGTCTTCGAGATGCTTTTCAAGCGCGAACACAGACGGGTCTTCAACCAACTCATCCGTTGAAATCAGCGTTGGCAGGGCATTCCCGGCAAGCAGGCTTTCAATTTCTGCCCCATGCTTGGAGATATTGCTGACGGTGCCAATTGAGCCCGCCGAATTTACCAAGGCCTGGCTGAGTTCGCTGCGGTCGATGGCCTTCGGATACCAGCGCACCTGACGGCGATGGGGCAAAATCGCACCCGGTACATACGTGTAATCCCCAACGACCTCACCTGCCCAGTAGGTTCCTGTTCCGGTCGGACAGAGGACGAAATCGCCCATCTTGATGCCCTTGCAGATGGTGTGGAGCATGCCGCAGGCCAGACCTGCAGCCACCTTACTCTTCCCCGGATTGCGCTCTAGAAAGACTGGGTTGTACATCTTGTTGAAGTCGCGCCAGTTCTCGGGCAGTGTCCTGCTCAGGTCAAAATCCATACCCCAGTCGCCGCCGATGAACTGCCCGTCGTGGCATTCCTTGGCATGGACGCTTTTGCGGCCCAGCATGATCCGGTAATAGCTGCGGGTTATCGTCATACGAGGCGCGTCCTCCCCGTCAGCAATTCCTGCATCATGCCTTGCTTGATGGCTTTGGCTTTGCTGAGCTTTTCCTCAAGGAGGTGAAGCTCGTCGTCCATGCATGAGATCACCTTCACGATCTCGACTTGTTCATCAAATGGCGGGACCGGAATGCTCACGCTTTTCAGGCTGTTCTTAGAAAGACCGTAAACCTTTAGGCCCGTGGCAAGCGTATCAAATGCACACTTGATAGCCGGAATTGAATGAAGATAGCCGCGAAAACCATTCGCGTAGCGCTTTTCCGTATCTCTCAGCAGAAACGTGTGGAGCCCGGAAACGACCCGTCTAGTGCCGACGTTTGAGATTTCAATACTCTTACCAATACCTTCATAGTCCTCTGACGCATCAGCCATCACGACATCGCCGTCAGCAATAAAGGCCGGATTTCGCAGTTTGTTGCGGTCAATCTTTGGAAGTGTTTGTCGTTCCAAATCGAGATTGAAATGAAGCTTTGTATGAATGTCTCCGTAATGGATGTATTCTACGTCCCCATCTTCATTGAGGTCTGCACGAGAGTTGTTTGCCGTCGACAAAAAGGCAAACGTATCGCCATATTTTCGGACGTCCCAATCTTCCGGGATTTCACCGAGTTCGCTTTGTTTCGTGCCTTTGCCTTCGCCAAAACCCGGCAGCCGTTTTTTGCCGGTGAGGAGTTGCTGCATCGTCGCGGTCTTGATGTCGCGCTTCTTCTCGATCAGCTTTTCCAGCGAAACGATCAGCGCATCCACATCCGACAGGGTGTTAGCTATAGCTTCTTGTTCAAAACGCTCCTTAGGAGTGGCTTGGATTATTTTCTCTATAGTTGTGGCGCTCAGGCTAGGCACCCCGGACGCTTCATTATATTTATACCAATCAATGAGCTGAAATTTATAAAACATAAACTTAGCGTCAGCTCGATAGGAAATCTCTGAATAAAAAAGCGTATCTACTGTCCAAAAAGGGGTGTCCATATAGTAAGGAACGTCAATCGTTCCCTTTCTCCCGATAAGAACAGATGGCTTTGAATAGAGGGGGTCCTTTGCTCGACCAATCTCTCCGCCGGTTGCCAGTATCGGATAATCTCCATCAGAAGATTCAACCAACTTTTGGCTCTTCCCATGTTTAATTCGAAGCAATGCCCCTAAAGGAGTAGCTTCCCAATCTTCTGGGATCTCACCAACTTCGGTCTGCTTATATCCAGCCTTTACCATGCCAGCCCCATCTTTTTGAGGTGGCCTTCAACGAGGTTCGCGTATTTCTGAACGTTCTTGTCTAGCACGGGCAGGGTTTTGGCATAGCGCTCCTCCAGTGTTTTGACGCGGTTGGCAAGCTGCTGGGTCATTCGCTCAACTTCCTCGACAATCCGCACCTCAACCGTTCCGAACCATTTGTCGTGAACCACGATGGCTTTCAGCTCTTCCTCTGAGAGGGTTGGGATCTTTTTGAAAACCAGCTCGTCGAGCTTCAGCTTAGCGGCGTTCACCGCCTTCTTGGCCGCGTCCTCGCTGGTGATCAGCGAAAGACATTTTTTCAGCGCCGCCAGCTCATCGTCATCATTGGTTTCCTTGATCCGGTCCTTCACGCCCTTTTGCTTGATAGCGCCTTTGTCGTTCTTAGCGTTTTCGATCAGGCCGTCTTCGCCAGTATTTTCCTCGATGAAGCTTTCCAGCTCTTGCACCGCGCTATCGTGTTTGGCCTGAAGGGCATCGAGCACCGCTTGCTTGTCCGCGAAATATTTCGCGATCACCAGTGATGGCGGGATTATATCGCTGCGATAGCGCTTCTTGGCTTTTGCCGTACCGAACTCGAAATCATGCTCTTCGGTATATTTGGGCTTGCCATTCTTGTCCTTGATCGGCACCAAAAGGCGGACGGTCTTGGCGATTTTCCAGTCATCCTGAACAATCATATGCACATCGTCCTGCATGACCTCATCCCAATAGGTCATCAGGATTTGATAGATGTCGTATTTGCTGAGCAGCGGCGCGCCGTCGAACTGCGACAGCAAGTCTTCGGAAATGTCGAAGATCAGCTCTTTGGGCTTATCGCCGACCTTGATCGCGGCCAGTTGGCCCTGGTGCTTTGCTTTCCAATCGTGGAAGCGCTTCAGGGATGAATTTTTGAAAGCATCGAATTCAGCATGGCCGAGGATTGTTGCCTTGATCGCTCGCGATTGCACCAAAGCCTTGGCATAACGGGGGCGCGGGCCATCGGCGAACAGGGTTTTGCGCAGCGAGGGGAAGACATCCCAATAGGCCTTCAGCGCTTCAATATCACGGTCCGGGATGCCGCCATTCAAATGGGCGTCCAGATCATGAATGTCTTCCGGCTCGCTGGCATCGATATAGCGGGGGATATTGAGGTTGAAATCGTTCTTTTTGGCAATCTCGTCATAGGGAATAAGGCGCGAATACCGTTCCACGGTATACTGACGGTTGAAGACGTCCACGATCTTGTGAATGTCCTGCGCCCGCAAGCGGTTCTTGTTCCCGTCTTTGACGAAACCCTTGCTGGCATCGATCATGAAGATGGGGCGCTCCGGCCCTGCCGTGCTCTTGTCGATCACGATAATGCAAGCGGGGATGCCGGTGCCGTAAAAGAGGTTGGCAGGCAGTCCGATGATGCCTTTGATATAGCCCTGGCGAATGAGGTTGCGGCGAATGTCGGCTTCGGCATTGCCACGGAACAAAACGCCGTGCGGCAAAATCACTGCTCCTTTCCCCATGCTTTTCAGCGATTTGATGATGTGCAACAGAAAGGCGTAATCGCCATTTTTTTCGGGCGGCTCGCCGTATTCAAAGCGCTCAAACTCGTCATTGGACGGAGTAAAGCCGTTACTCCATGATTTGAGCGAGAATGGCGGGTTAGCGACGGCGAAATCGAAGGTACGCAGCTTGCCGTCTTTGTCCTTCCAGTGTGGTGCGGACAACGTGTCATCCTGCCAGATTTCAGCCGATGGGCTGTTATGCAGGACCATGTTCATCTTGGCCAAAGCTGCCGTGGCTTGTTCCTTTTCTTGCCCGTAGAGCGAAAGGCCATTCGGTGCTTCGTCGTTGACCTTCAGGAGCAGCGATCCGGAACCGCAAGTGGGGTCGTATACGGTCTCGTCCTGGCTGGTCTTAGAGTTGATGCCCAAGACCTTCGAAAGAATGCGAGACACTTCGGCTGGGGTGTAGAACTGACCTTTGCTCTTGCCCGATTCCGTTGCGAAATGGCGCATCAGATATTCGTAAGCATCGCCAAGCAGGTCATCACCATCGGCGCGGTTCTTGCCGAGGTCCAGGTTCTCAAAAATGCCGACGAGCTTGGTCAATGTGTCGACCATGGCTTTGCCTTTGCCAAGGCGGTCTTCATTGTTGAAGTCGTTATCGGGGTTTGACAGCCAAGCCATGTCATTGGCCCGCGCGAGTTCGCCGATAATCGTATTCATCTTGTCGCCAATATCTTTTCGCCCTTTTTGGGCAACCATATCCGCGAAAGAACCGCCTGCAGGCACCACGATAGCGCCGTATTTTTGTTTGGCGTACTTGTCCGAAACATATTTTACGAAAAGTAGAGTGAGGATGTAGTTCTTGTACTGGGAGGCATCCATGCCGCCGCGCAACTCATCACAGCTCGCCCACAATGAAGAATATAGTTCGGTCTTTTTAATTGCCATTTACGTCATGCTTTCAATCATTACAGTGCAGAGACTTATCACGCGCGTCTCCGCAGAATATGCAGTTCGGCAGGCGTTGATTAACGCTCTCTTATTGAGCTGAGAGTTTCAGAACGTCAGACTTTGACGATAGCGAAGCGGTTGTTGACGTTCAACAATAACTTTCCACGATTGTGGCTCAAAGCTTTGAAAAAGATATAATTTTTAGAGCCTAGTGCAATAATTTGGCAACGCGCTATAAGCGTTGGACAGGGTTCAAGATCTCTTCGGATCTATGCCAACGAACGCCCAATTCCGGGTGCAAATTGAAACAACCTAAATGGTCGTCATTACGCGCGCCAACCTAGGTGCAACTTTGTCGAGCTGTAAATAATGTTTATAGTCCGCCGAAATCCGTTTCGATGGACGCCAATGTGCTAAAATATTATCTCACAGTCCAACGTGATTGCCCGTTAAACTTGATGTGCATGGTTCAACTTACCTAAGATTTCTGCAATTCGTTCCGACCACCAGGTCGTCATTCTCACACGCTCATCCCAATAGGAAGCACGGTGGTAGGCTCGGCGCACTGCATTGCCACCGATGTGAGCCAATTCGGCTTCGATAGCGTCAGCGCTCCACTTACTGCTTTCGTTCAAAAGTGTCGAGGCGGTAGCGCGAAAGCCATGCGAGGTGGCGTCGTTCTTGCCAAATCCCATTCTCCTAAGTGCTTGGTTCATGGTGTTCTCGCTTATTGGGCGTTCAACTGATGTACTGGATGGAAAGACCAAGCGCAGATTGCCGGTGTGATTGTGTTGCTTCCGCAAGATCTTTATGGCCAACGGCGGTAATGGCTTTTTGTGTGGGCGTCGCATTTTTGCGCGTTCAGCTGGTATTATCCAAACTGCATTATCAAGGTCGAATTCATTCCATTCCGCTTGGCGGAGTTCGCCGGGGCGTGGATAAAGTAGAGCCATTAACTTTAGAGCAGCGCAAGTTTCCAACGTCCCCTGGTAAGCCCAGATCGATTGTAACAATTTGGCAAAGACGGTCCAGTCTGTGACGGCAGTCTGATGTGTGACCTTTGGTGCAATAATCGCACCCCTTAAACCAAAAGTTGGGTCATTCTCGGCTCGTGCCGTGGCAATTGCATAACGAAAGACCTGACTTATAACAGCACGCAGGCGTCTGGCAGTTTCATAGTTGCCTTGTGCTTCCACTCGGCGCAGCGGTACGAGAATATCCGTTGCTGATATCTCCGTTATTTGTTTGTCTCCCAAGTCGCTTATTGCAAGGCTTACTAGCCAGCGCTTTTTTCCAAGTGTTGCTGCGGATTTGCCTTCGCGCGCGTTTTTGTCCAGTAGTTCATCGGCCAATGCTGTGAAGCTATCTGTTATCAGTCGTTCACGAGCGACTTTCTCCTCCTTCTTTTTAGAGGAGGGATCTATTCCGGATGCGAGGATCTTACGCGCTGCATCGCGGACTCCGCGAGCTTCAGCAAGAGACACGTCTGGCGATGTTCCGAATGAAAGCTGCTTTTGTTTTCCCTCAAAGCGATAGACCATCCGCCAGAGCTTGCTACCGGTAGGACTTACGACAAGTAAAAGTCCACCTGCATCGCCGTGCTTTGTCGGTTTGGCTGAAGGCTTTAATGCTCTTATGCGTGTGTCGTTCAAAGGCATTGTGTTGGCATCCCGATTTCTATTTGATGGCATTCCAGCAAAATGCCATCAATAATGCCATCAAATTGTTTGGATGCCACTGGTTGACTATGGATGTGAGAGGAAACTTGGCAACAAAAAAGCCCGCTTGCGCGGGCTTTTTGGGATGCTTCTAGACCTTGGTAGTGGTCTGAAGACTAAGGAATGGTGCCCAGAAGAGGACTCGAACCTCCACGCCCTTGCGAGCGCCAGCACCTGAAGCTGGTGCGTCTACCAATTCCGCCATCTGGGCGACGAGGACCGATCTAAGGGGTCGGCCTCTCTCTGTCAATCGAGATTTCACACTTCCATCAGCTTTTTTTCACATTGCTGATGCGAGTGGTTAAAAAGGCCGGTAAACAGGGGGCGGGCGCGGTGCATAAGGCGAGCCGCGCCCGAAAAATCATTATGCAGAAAGCACTTCCTTGGAAGCGACGGTCGAATCGGCGTTCAGCTTGTAGATGATTGGAACGCCGGTATTGAGTTCCTGCTTGAGAATCTCTTCCGGTGTCAGGCCATCAAGCGCCATAATGAGTGCGCGCAGCGAATTGCCGTGGGCAGCAACCAGAATGGTTTCACCGCGCAGTACATGTGGCTGGATGGTGTGCAGGTAATAAGGCCAGACGCGTGCGCCCGTATCCTTCAGGCTTTCGCCACCCGGAGGAGGGACATCGTAAGAACGGCGCCAGATGTGAACCTGTTCTTCACCCCATTTTTCGCGGGCATCGTCCTTGTTGAGACCCGAAAGATCCCCGTAATCGCGTTCGTTCAAAGCCTGATCACGGATCGTTTCGAGGTCGGACTGACCGAGCTCGTCAAGAATGTGTTGGCAGGTGACCTGTGCACGTGAAAGACCCGAAGTGTATGCGAGGTCAAATTTGAGGCCAGCGGCCTTCAAACGCTGGCCGGCAGCCTTGGCTTCGGCATGGCCCTGTTCAGTAAGGCCCGGATCGCGCCAGCCGGTAAAAAGGTTCTTCAGATTCCATTCGCTTTGGCCGTGGCGGACCAGGACGAGGGTACGAGACATCGCAGCACTCCGTTGGGATAAAAATCAGTTAGTCGTTTAGCCCGAGAACATCGAGCATAGAATAAAGACCGGGTTTCTTGCCATGTGCCCAAAGGGCAGCTTTTACCGCGCCTCGGGCAAAGATTGTGCGGTCCTGGGCATGATGGGCGAGGGTGATGCGCTCGCCTTCGCCAGCAAGAATCACTTCATGATCGCCGATAACCGAGCCGCCGCGCAGTGTTGCAAAGCCGATGGTGCCCTGTTCACGCGGGCCGGTGTGACCGTCGCGCACACGTACGCTTTTATCGAGAAGATTGATTGCGCGGCCTTGGGCCGCTGCTTCACCGAGCAGAAGGGCTGTACCGGAGGGTGCGTCAACCTTGTGTTTGTGGTGCATTTCAAGGATTTCGATGTCGAAATCTTCAGGGCCGAGCGCCTGAGCAGCCTTTTTCACAAGGCCTGACAACAAATTGACACCAAGGCTCATATTGCCGGATTTGACGATTGTGGCGTGACGCGCTGCGGCGCGGATCTTTTCTTCGTCTTCGACGGAAAGTCCTGTGGTGCCAATGATATGCGCGATGCGTGCCTGTGCCGCAAGGCCTGCATAGTCGAGTGTGGTCGCTGGCGTAGTGAAATCAAGTACGCCCTGCGCCTTAGCAAAAACCGGCAGCGGATCATCGGTGATCGCGACGCCAAGATTGCCGATGCCTGCAACTTCACCCGCATCCTTGCCAAGAAATGGTGAGCCGGGACGCGCAATAGCGCCTGTCAGATACGCGCCGTCAATTGCATGGATCGCGCGGATGAGCGCCTGTCCCATGCGGCCATTTGCACCGACGACAACCAGACCGATTTCAGCAGCCTCAGCCATTGGACTTTTCCTCTGTATCATTGTTCCCGATGAGAATGTCGTCGTTACCACTCTGAAGCTGGTAGAAGCGGGCATAGACTCCGTTCGGTATCTCGATCAGGTCGCTATGGCGACCTTCTTCAACCACATGTCCTGCTTCCATGACGATGATGCGGTCAGCATTGACGACCGTAGACAACCGATGTGCAATCACAATCGTGGTACGATCATGCATGATGTGATCAAGGGCCTGCTGAACACGCTTTTCTGACTCATTGTCGAGAGCAGAAGTCGCTTCATCGAGCAGCAGCACGGGAGCGTTGCGCACAATCGCGCGGGCAATCGAAACGCGCTGACGCTGACCGCCCGAGAGTGTTACGCCGTTTTCACCGACAGGTGTGTCGTAGCCGTGTGGCTGCTGCAAAATGAATTCATGTGCGTTGGCAAGTTTTGCGGCTTCAATGATTTCCTCCTGCGTCGCATCCGGGCGTCCATAGCGGATGTTATCGGCAATTGTTCCTTCAAACAGATAGGGCTGCTGCGAAACATAGGCGACGGAATGACGAAGCGACTCTTTCGTGACTTTGGCGATGTCCTGTCCATCGAACAGAATCTGTCCGCCGGAGACATCGTAGAACCGCTGCACAAGGTTGATCAGTGTGGATTTGCCAGCACCCGATGCGCCAACGATCGCAGTTGTTTCTCCGGCCTTTGCTTTGAAGCTGATGCCGTGCAGCACCGGGGTCAATTCGTTATAGGAAAAATGCACATCCCTGAAGTCTATCTCACCTGCTCCCGCTTTAAGCGGTACGGCGTCTTTTGCATCACCCTGATTGGGTTCGATGTCCAGTACTTCGTAGATCATGCGGGCGTTGACGAGCGCGCGCTCAAGACCAACCTGCAAACGTGCCAGACGGCGCGCTGGATCGTAAGCCAGAAGCAGTGCGGTGATGAACGCAAACATAGAACCGGGAGGCTGCTGGTTGAGGATCGCATTATACCCACTGTAGGCCAGCACACCGGCAATCGCAAAACCCGCCAGAATTTCCGAAATAGGGGTTGTGCGTTCAGAAACGCGGGCGATCTTGTTGCTGCGGTTTTCCGTCTGGTCGATCAGCGTATCGATCTTACCGCGTAGCTGATCTTCCATTGTGAATGCTTTGACAATGGCAATGCCCTGAACGGATTCCTGCATGGCACCGAGAAGGTGCGAGTTGAGATGCACAAGATCACGCGTTACGGTACGGATGCGGCGCGAGATATAGGCAACTGCCAGTACCAAAGGTGGTCCGATCAGGAATACCGCTGCCGACATATAAGGGTCGGTATAAAACATCATGCCAACAAGACCGATGAGCGATACAAAATCGCGCGCGATCGACGTGATGGTCATGTTCAGCAGGTCACGGATGCCGTTCACATTCTGGTTAATCTGTGCCGCCAGATGGCCGGAGCGCGTATCGTTATAGAAATCCAGCCCCAGCTTCATAAGATGGTCAAAGATGCGCTTCTGATAGCGTGCAACCAGATTATTGCCGATTTTGGCGAGTTCTACGGCCTGAATATAGCTTGAAAGCCCGCGCATAATGAAAATGCCGAGGATTGCACCGCAGATAATCCAGATCAAACCGATTTTCTGTTCATAGAAAATCTTGTCGATCATCGGCTTCATCATATAGGCCAAGCCAGCATTTGAACCGCCCACTATGAGTGAGGCAGCGATCGCAATGAAATAGCTCTTTTTATATTGATGCACATTCTCCGACATCATGCGGCGAATGACACGCGTGGCTTCGCTTGGATCGATCTTCTTCTTTTTCTTTTTGAATAAGCTCACGGGCAAAGTGCTTTTTATCTGGCAGCCAAAGACTGCAATAGGTGACTGTTTGCAGCGCTTCTATAACGTTATCTTTGTGGCTTGACCATGCCTGAGAATAAAAGCCCTTTTAGTCAACGCGCCAGCGGCGGCCTCGAGTGGTGACTTCAAACCGTGTTGGGGTACGTGCAAAAGCCGAAAGTCCGCTAAGAGCTGCAAGCGGGTGAACCACGACGCGAACAGGGATTTCGCGCATGAAATGCGAATGAGGAGCCTTATCTTCAAAGGCTGCACGGAACGATCCTCGCTGAAGGGCGGAGAGAATACGCTGCGGGATGCCGCCAGATAAATAGACG
Source organism: Ochrobactrum sp. Marseille-Q0166 (assembly GCF_014397025.1). NCBI lineage: Bacteria > Pseudomonadati > Pseudomonadota > Alphaproteobacteria > Hyphomicrobiales > Brucellaceae > Ochrobactrum > Ochrobactrum sp. Marseille-Q0166. The sequence goes on from NZ_JACJUO010000001.1 coordinate 874,029, forward strand.
CCACCATGTGCCTTGAAGATGAGTGCCAGATCGCCCGCAATGCGACCCAGATAGGTCACGAAGAGTTCAAGCGTCTCAACAGCCTGGGGATTGCTGCCATCAAGGCCTGCTGCTGTAATATCTGGTGGTGTGTCTAAAACCGCTGGCACCTGATCGCAGGCGCAGATTGCGAGATAAAGATTGCGCAGGCCACGTCCGCTGAGAATCTGTTCAGCTGCAACGCGCCCTTCGATGGTTTCAATATGGGGGAAGATTTGATAGTCGCGCTCGCTGCGCGGACCGATATCAATGTGGCCACCTTCACCGGGAACAGGAACCCATGCATTGGAAGTGCGCACAAGTCCAGCGACACCCAAGCCCGTGCCCGGCCCCAGAACGACGCGTGTTGCGATGATTTCTTCCTCATGCCCGCCAATCTGATGGAGATATTCTTTTTGGATGGAGACAACGGCCAGAGCCTGAGCTTCAAAGTCATTGAGAACGGTGACATCTTCAAAGCCAAGGTTGGCGATCAACTGTTTTGGACGGACAACCCAGTCACAATTGGTAAGGTCGATCTCATCATCATCAACGGGTCCAGCAACAGCCAGAATGGCAGAGCGGGGGCGAATGGAGGTGTGGTTGAGTACCGTTTGCTCAATCGCATCGTCAATCGTTGCATAATTGGCGGTCTGAACGACCGGAAATTCTTTAGGCTCTGCATGAGAATCAACAAGAAGCGCAAAGCGCGCATTGGTTCCACCAATATCGCCGACGAGGACGGGAAACTTGAAACTCTGGTCAGCGTTATTCATGGTCTGCCTTGCTGCTTCGATTGTTCTTATTTTTTGCGGCCGTGTTCAGGGTAGCTCTATCAGTCGAGCACGCGTATCAGCTTTTCAGCCGTGGCGGGATTGAGAGCCATTGGAATATCATAGACACTGCCAAGCCGGGTGAGGGCCTTTACATCGACATCGTGGGGAAGCGGCGAGAGCGGATCGATGAAGAAAATCAAGGCCTGCACGGTGCCTTCGGCGATCATTGCGCCGATCTGCTGATCGCCGCCAAGCGGGCCGCTTTTGACGCGATGGATGTTCAGCGAGGGACATGCCTCCTGAATAAGACCACCGGTGGTTCCGGTGGCGACAATATCATAATGAGACAAGGCTTTCTCATGGGTTTGCGCAAAGGCGACCATCTCGTCTTTCTTCAAATCATGGGCGATCAGGGCAATGCGCAGACGTTCCGTCATGAGATTGATAACCTTGTCATTTGAGTTCTAAATCGTTTGAAACCTATAGCGAAGCCATAAGCCAGTGAAAAGCGTGTTTTTAATACACGCTTTAGTTGGCACCATAGATCACATCTGCAATCGAATCGGGCGACGGACCGTTCAGGACTGCGGCGCAGGCTTTTGGCAAATCTGAAACCATGACCGGCTTAGGCTTTTTGGGTGGCTCCTTGGATGGTTTTGCAGGCTTCCACGGTTCATCCGTAAACCACCATGCCAGCGACTTGTCGCATCCGTCACCCGCCGCAACTTTTGGCTGCGGTTTGCAATCGGGTGATCCCGGCTGGCAATGGAGTCTGACGTGGAAATGATAGAAATGGCCCCAATATGGGCGCACTTTGCCAAGCCAGCTGCGATCTCCTGTTACGGTATCGCAAAGCTGCTTTTTGATGCCGGGATGCACGAAGATGCGCTCAACTTCCGGATAGCTTGCGGCGTGTTTGATGAGCGCTGTGCGCGCCGGGGTCCATTTATTCGGATCGACGTAAAGCGAATCCTTTTTAAGCATGGATACAGCCGACACACTTTCGCGTTCCGCATCGGTGAAACGCTTCTTTGGCATCGGCGTCAACCAGATATCGGCATCAAGTCCCACCTGATGCGAAGCGTGGCCTGTCAGCATCGGACCGCCGCGGGGCTGTGAAATATCGCCGACCAGCAGGCCGGGCCAGCCGTCTTTTGCGGCGTCGCGCGAAAGCTTTTCCAGAAGACCAATGGTGCGCGGGTGCCCCCAGTTGCGATTGCGCGAAAGACGCATGACCTGCCAATTGGGGCCATCGATTGGCAGGGCAACACCACCGGAAAGACAGCCCTTTGCGTAAAAGCCGATGGATTGCGGCTCTTGTGCCAGTACGGGCAGTTTCTTGCTGCCGAATGCCTGTTTGGCAGGGGCGTCCTGCGCCAGCGCCTGTGAAGCGAATTCCGGCGCAAGCATCGCCGCAAGACAGGTTGCGAGGACGAAACGCGACCGGAATTTGGAGAAAAATCTCGTAGCCATGGGCAATGTCCAAATAAATATTACTCGAATCATTCGAGCCGACATGGCGGATTATGCTTTGCGTTCATCCAAACGGCAATCAATCACTCATTTTACCCCTTTGGGCAGCATGAATTAACGCCAATGATCGTTCTGCCACATGGCCGAGAAGGCTGCTTTATAATCAGGATAGATGAAATCATAGCCCAGTGCCTTGATGCGCTGGTTGGAGACGCGTTTGTTTTCGCCATAGAATGAGCGTCCCATCGGTGTGAGATCGGCTTTTTCAAATGGAATTTCAGGCGGAGTGGCAACGCCCATCAATTCTGCGGCATAAGCCACGACGTCTTGTGGCGGGGCTGGCTCGTTATCGGTGATGTTGAAGGCTCCGCCAGTATTGGTGCCTGCGAGAAAACGCAGGCTTCCGGCGATATCATCCACATGGATACGGTTGAAAACCTGGCCGTCTTTGATGATGCGCCGCGCCGTGCCGCGTTCAAGATTGACGAAAGCATTGCGGCCAGGGCCGTATATGCCCGATAGACGCAGAAGGGCGACAGGGGTGCCATGGCGTTTGCTCAGTGCTTCCCACGCGTTTTCCGCTTCCACACGCTCGAGCGAACGGCGCGATGTGGGGGCTAAAGGCGCTGTTTCATCAATCCAGTTGCCATCGTGATCGCCATAAACGCCCACAGTTGACAGGTAGCCGATCCAGCGAATGGTGTTGCCGGGGCGTCGCAGAGCCTCCTCGACAATTGCAAGCGATGGATCGCCGCTTTCGCGTGGCGAAATCGATATGACGACATGGGTTGATTTTGCGAGGCGGTCGATCAGATCATTCGAGGCAGTCTCACCGTCGAAGATGATCGGTGCAATGCCGGATTTTTCGAGGAGGGGGAAATTCTGCTCGTTACGGGTGGTGCCATCGATGCGCTCCGCCTCTCCGATCATCAAGCGGGAAAAGGCTCTCGCAGAATAACCGGCTCCAAACAGAAAAATGCGCATTCCAGCTATCCTCCAGAGCGCATCCCGAAAGTGTGAAACGGTTTTCGGAAAAGATGCGCGTTTAAACAAAAGCTTGAGATGCACCAATCTTATTCAATCAGATTGGTGCTCTAAGCTCCATTCTGCGCGCACCGTAGCATCCTCTTCGCGTGAGGCCAGACGTTTGTGTGAAATTTTGAAACGATCTGTGCTTACGAGCTGTTTCAATGCCCAGACGGCCGCGCCACGCACCACAGGTGCAGGATCTTCAAGCAGGCTTTCCACCTGTGGAACCAGCGTCTGATCTTTTGAATTGCCGGTTGCGATCAATACATTGCGCAGAAAACGGTCGCGACCGATCCGTTTGACGGGAGAACCGGAAAACAGTGTGCGGAAGGCTGGATCATCGAGTGCAAGAAAATCTGCAAGCTTGGGTGCCTTGAGATCATCGCGGGCTTTCAATTTGATCTCGCTGGTGGCTTGCGCAAACTTGTTCCATGGGCAAACCGAGAGGCAATCATCGCAACCATAGATACGGTTGCCCATGGCCTTGCGAAACTCGTGCGGGATCGGGCCCTTGTTCTCGATGGTGAGATAGGAAATGCAGCGTCCTGCATCGATCCGGTAAGGCGAGGGGAAGGCCTTTGTCGGGCATGCATCAAGACAGGCGCGGCAGGAGCCGCAATGATCACGATCCGGTTCATCCGGCGGAATTTCAGCCGTCGTGAAGATCGAGCCTAAGAACAGCCACGAGCCGAGTTCGCGACTGACCAGATTGGTGTGTTTACCCTGCCAGCCAAGGCCGGCAGCCTGCGCAAGCGGCTTCTCCATCACAGGGGCGGTATCGACAAAGACTTTTACATCCTGCCCTGCACGTGCCGCAAAGCGGCTTGCAACATGCTTGAGCTTGCCCTTGATGATGTCGTGATAATCGCGATTTTGCGCATAGACCGAGATTGCGGCCCGGTCCTTGTGTTCAAGAATGCTGAGCGGATTGCTATCCGGACCGTAATTCATCGCAAGCACCATGATTGAACGCACTTCCGGCCAGAGAACGCTGGGGTTTGCCCTGCGCTCTTCGGTCTCTTCCATCCAGAGCATATCTGCGTGATGGCCATCGGCAATATATTGCCGCAAGCGTTGAGGCGCGTGCGGAATAGCATCCGGCCCTGTGAAAGCAACCGCATCAAAGCCGACAGCTTTCGCTTCTTCAATCAGAAAGCGTTTCAGCTTGAGAGCCTTGTCCGAAGCCTGTCCCTTATCAGAAGTCGAGGTCGCCATAATGAGCCACTGGAGCTAGCCCGCGCACGCGATCAGCCAGCAGCGGGCGGAAGGCCGGGCGCGATTTCATGCGAGCATACCAGTCGCGCGCGGCTTTGGTCTCGCCCCATTCAATTTCGCCGAGATAGTCTAGCACAGAAATGGAGGCTGCGGCTGCCATATCCGCATAGCTTGGAAGGCTGCCTGCGAGCCAGTCTCGGGTAGCGGCGAGCCAGTCGATATATTTCATGTGCTGGCGGATATTGGTGCGGGCAGCACGGATCGCGGTTGAATCCGGCGCGCTGCCACCCATCTCAGCCGCCATCTGGAGCTTGAAGACCCGTTCGCGAGCAATATGACGCGTCACTTCGTTTTCGAGCTTGAGCAGGAACCAATCGACCAGACGACGCACTTCTGCCCGTTCCATCGGGCTTTCCGGCAAAAGGCGGCGATTGCGCTTCAAGGCGCCGCGCGTTTCATCGAGATATTCCGCAATAACGGTTGCACCAACAACCGGCAGATCGCGTTCAGCCAACAATACAGGAAGTGTTGCAGCAGGGTTCAGCGCCAGAAATTCCTTGCGGCGCGACCACGGGCGCTCCTCAATCAGTTCGGCTTCCACATCATATTCACCGAGAATAAGCCGCACATAGCGCGAGCCTGAAGACATGGGATGATGAAAAAGCGTAAGCATAATCGACGCGGTACTCTCGACTGACAAGCTTTAATTGATCCCCGGTGAGGACATGTGGCTGGCGTTTGCACCGGCAGCAGGTTATTTCTGCTGTCAGGCGATTCGAGCCACCTCAACGGAATGTTTAGTTTATAGGTGCTATGCTTGGCAGAGACAAGCAATCGCTGGGAGTGCCTAGTGTAGCACTTTCATGCTTAACAGCTCGTCAAGATGCGCCATTTTTATCCTGCCACCTTCTAAGGTACTGACTTCATGGAAATTTATAATCTTCTGGAAGCCGCTTTTCTCGGTCTGGTTGAAGGTTTGACGGAATTCATCCCTGTTTCATCGACAGGCCATCTGTTGCTGATCGGCCATTTTCTGGGTTTTGAATCGAACGGTAAGACCTTTGAGGTGCTTATTCAGCTGGGCGCAATCCTTGCGATCCTGAGCGTCTATTCGGCAAAGCTTGTTAAAATTCTGACTGATTTTCCGCGCGATGCCCGGACAAGACGTTTCGTGCTGGGCATTCTGGTTGCATTTCTGCCTGCAGCCGTCATTGGTGCATTGGCGCACGGCTTCATCAAGAGCGTGCTGTTTGAAACGCCGATGCTGGTCTGTATCATGCTGATCCTTGGCGGTTTCATTCTGCTTTGGGTGGATCAGCTGGACCTCAAGCCGCGTTATCGCGATGTGATGGATTATCCGCTGCCGATCTGTCTGGCGATTGGCTTTGTCCAGTGCCTTGCCATGATCCCCGGCGTATCGCGCTCAGGTTCGACCATTGTTGGCGCACTTCTGCTCGGTGCAGACAAGCGTTCGGCAGCAGAGTTCTCGTTCTTCCTCGCCATGCCGACAATGGCGGGTGCTTTCACCTACGATCTTTATAAAAGCCATAGCGCACTGTCGATGAATGACACGACGCTTATTGTTGTCGGCTTTGTTATGGCATTCATCTCGGGCGTATTCGTTGTGAAACATCTGCTCGATTATGTCTCGCGCCATGGCTTCAAGCTGTTTGCCTGGTGGCGTCTGATTGTCGGCTCACTTGGAATGGCAGCACTTTTTATCTGGGGATAAAAAAGGGGCCTTTCGGCCCCTTTATTGTAATCACGCAAATCCGGTCTTGGTGTATTGACCGGCAACGCGGTAGCGCCAGAGATAGGCTGGAAGGATTGCATCCACGGCTTCGGGCGTGATGCCCATGCCTTGCAGCGTACGGCCTTCCTTGATGGCATTTTCTGAAACCACATTGTCGAATTTCAGCAATGTGACCTGATCATTGGTGAGCAGCGGATTTGGCAGCAGGCCAAGAACCAATGCCTGAAGGCGAGCAACCCACCAAGGCATCGACACGATGACGCGCTTGCGGGCGATAACGCCGAGCATGTCCTTCATCCAGTTCTTGAACGGCTGCGCGTCTGGACCGCCCAGTTCATACACGCTACCGGCTTCAAGCTTGCCATCGACTGCGCGTGCAACGGCTTCCGCGACATCGCCGACATAGACCGGCTGCAGCTTGGTTTTACCGCCGCCGATAACAGGCAGGAACGGCGAGAAGCGTGCCATGTTGGCGAAGCGGTTGAAGAAGCGATCTTCATGACCGAAAATAATTGATGGACGCAGGATAACCGTATCCGGGAGAACGGAGAGAACGGCGTTTTCGCCTTCAGCCTTGGTGCGTGCGTAATCCGAAGGAGATTTTGCGTCCGCTGCAAGCGACGAAATATGCGTCAGCTTGAGGCCTGCTGCCTTGGTGGCTTCGGCAATGTTCTTTGCGCCCAGCACCTGAACGCTGTTAAAACGCTGCTTGCCGCTTTCCGAAAGAATGCCGACGAGATTGACGACATGATCGGCGCCCATGATGGCGCGTTCAACAGACCAGCGATGCCGCACATTAGCCTGAACCATCTGAATCTGGCCCACATTGCCGAGCGGCGCCATGTAATAAGCGATCTCTGGCTTGCGCACAGCAACGCGCACACGGTAGCCGCGTTTGGTGAGGGCTGCCACGACCGCGCGCCCAACAAAGCCAGAGCCGCCGAAAACGGTGACCAGTTGTGGTCTGTTGTGAACTTCGTTCGGTTCGGTCTTCATCCTGAACTCCTGCATGAAAGCCTGATTATAACGCCGCATATGATGCCAGACATGATGATTGCGGCATGTTTTCTGGCGGTGATTTATCGCCTTTTGGCAACAACGCAAAGGGGACTTGTTGTCACGACTGCGACAAAGGCCGCTTTTCCCGTATTAAACATGCAATACCGCTTTGAGATTTCGCGGCTTACTGGTAAATCGCGCGCATGAGCACACCACTTGACCATATTCGTAATTTTTCGATCGTCGCCCATATCGACCACGGCAAATCGACGCTGGCCGACCGCCTCATTCAATTGACGGGCGGGCTGGACACGCGTGAGATGAAAGACCAGGTCCTCGACTCGATGGATATCGAGCGCGAGCGCGGCATCACCATCAAAGCCCAGACCGTTCGTCTTACCTATAAGGCGAAGAACGGCGAGGACTATGTGCTGAACCTTATCGACACCCCCGGACATGTCGACTTCGCCTATGAAGTCTCGCGTTCGCTGGCTGCATGCGAAGGTTCACTTCTGGTCGTCGATGCCTCACAGGGCGTGGAAGCGCAGACGCTGGCCAATGTCTATCAGGCCATCGACAACAACCACGAGATCGTGGTGGTGCTGAACAAGGTTGATCTTCCGGCAGCGGAGCCTGAGCGCGTTCAGAGCCAGATCGAAGAAGTAATCGGCATTGATGCCAGCAAGGCTGTGATGATCTCGGCCAAGACGGGGCTTGGCATCGCTGATGTTCTCGAAGCGATCGTCGAGCAGCTGCCGCCTCCGAAAGAGGGTGATCGCAATGCGCCGCTGAAAGCCATGCTGGTGGATAGCTGGTATGACAGCTATCTCGGCGTTATCGTGCTGGTTCGCGTTATCGACGGTGTGCTGAAGAAGGGCCAGACCATCCGCATGATGGGTACGGGCGCGAAATATCCTGTTGAACGGACTGGCGTATTTACGCCGAAAATGGTTCAGATGGATGAACTTGGACCGGGCGAACTGGGCTTCATCACCGCTTCCATCAAGGAGGTGGCTGATACGCGCGTCGGTGATACCATCACAGAAGACCGTCGCCCGACCGAAAAGGCCCTGTCCGGCTTCAAGCCTGCGCAGCCGGTCGTGTTCTGCGGACTGTTCCCGGTTGATGCTGCCGACTTTGAAGACCTGCGCTCTGCCATGGGCAAACTGCGTCTCAATGATGCGTCGTTCTCGTTTGAAATGGAAACGTCTGCTGCGCTTGGTTTCGGATTCCGCTGCGGCTTCCTCGGACTCCTGCACCTCGAAATCATTCAGGAACGCCTTGAGCGTGAGTTCGATCTCGACCTCATCACGACGGCACCCTCAGTTGTCTATCGTCTGAATATGCAGGACGGTTCGCAGAAAGAGCTGCACAACCCGGCTGATATGCCGGATGTTGTGAAGATCGAAGCGATTGAAGAGCCATGGATCCGCGCAACCATCATGACGCCGGATGATTATCTCGGTGCGATCATGAAGCTCTGTCAGGAGCGTCGCGGCCTGCAGATCGATCTCACTTATGTTGGTCCGCGTGCGATGATCACCTATGATCTGCCGCTCAACGAAGTCGTGTTCGATTTCTATGACCGCTTGAAGTCGATCTCGAAGGGCTATGCCTCCTTCGACTATAACCTCTCGGATTACCGCGAGGGCGATCTGGTTAAGATGTCGATTCTGGTGAACGAAGAGCCTGTGGACGCGCTTTCGATGCTCGTTCACCGCTCGGCTGCTGAAAAGCGTGGCCGTGCGTTGTGCGAAAAGCTCAAAGAGCTGATCCCGCAGCATATGTTCAAGATCCCAATTCAGGCGGCAATTGGCGGCCGTATCGTGGCGCGCGAAACTATTTCAGCGTTGCGCAAGGACGTGACGGCCAAGTGTTACGGCGGCGATATTTCGCGTAAGCGCAAACTTCTGGACAAGCAGAAGGAAGGCAAGAAGCGCATGCGCCAGTTCGGTAAGGTGGAAATCCCGCAAGAGGCCTTCATTCAGGCACTCAAGATGGGTGATGATTAAAAATACAATGAGGTGCCTTTGGGCACCTCTTTTTTGTTTACTGAATATATTGTGTAGAAAAAGTGATGTTTTCTTGTTTAATTAATGTAGAGTATTATTTAATTTTGTATTTTAAATCGAGAAAACAGAATAAATTATTCTTTAATTAAATCCCATTTTGCGTAGTCTGGAGATAGGTATGCTTGCCAGTAGTCATCTTCTTTTACTAGAGTCATAAAATTACCATCTCTATTTGAAATATAATAATCGCCATCCAATTCAAGAATACGAAAAGTTGTTTTCAATATTATAATTGAGCTGCGTATGCATGCTATTCCTTCATATTTTATGCCATTAATTGTTTTGTTTTCTTCCTTGTAAAGATTAATGTCGTATTCGCTGCCTTCGACATGAGTAAATATGCGACCTTGCTGAATGCCATCGAAATTTTGATTGATCGTCCAGTTGTAATTGGGAACGTTTTTCGTTCCTATAAGTGGTGAGAGAGAATCAATCGCGACGAGACCAGCAGTTAAAAACATTCCAGATTCTTTATGTAATAAATTGTATTTTGGCATAATAATCTCCGATACTTATTTGCCGGAAGACTGTATCATCTGTTTCTTTTGATGCACCTGTCAGATTTACTGTCTAATCCTCATCCACCACGCGCAGGCGCATCTGGGTGGGAGCGATATCCGACTGTCGCGTCGGGCGCTGCGGCTCTTCAGCCGGTGCCGGACCAAATTCCAGTGCTTCGATCTTCGCGCCACGCTTGGTGACCTTATTGGAAGACACCAGAATGTCGTCGATATCCTTGTTGGCCTGCAAGAAATGGGTTTGCAGCTTGCGCACACGCTCATCAAGGCGGCCCACATCTTCCATCAGGCGGATCACTTCACCCTGAATGACATGCGCCTGTTCGCGCATTCGGGCATCTTTCAGGATCGCCTGAATAACCTGAATGGACAGCATCAGCAGCGATGGCGAGACGATGACGATCCTCGCCCGGTGCGCGCGCTGGACCAGCGCTTCAAAATGCTCATGAATATCGGCAAAAATGGACTCCGACGGAACGAACAGGAAGGCCGTATCCTGCGTTTCGCCGGGTATCAGATATTTGTCGGAAACATCCTTGATATGCACTTCCATATCGCGGCGGAACTGCGCAACGGCTGCCTTGCGTGCTTCCGGCGCTTCCGTTTCGCGCATGGAGTTCCATGCTTCAAGCGGGAATTTCGCATCGATAACCAGTGAAGGCGCGTTGTTTGGCATTTTCACAAGGCAATCAGGGCGCGTTCCGTTGGATAGTGTCGCCTGAAACTCGTAAGCGCCCTGCGGCAGACCATCGGCAATGATCGCTTCCATGCGCGACTGGCCAAAGGCACCGCGCGTCTGCTTGTTGGCAAGGATCGCCTGCAACTGCACGACCTGACCGGCAAGCGATTGAATATTGTTCTGCGCTGTGTCGATAACCGCCAGACGCTCCTGCAACTTTGCGAGGTTTTCATGGGTCGAACGGGTCTGCTCCGTCATGGTCTGGCCGATGCGGTGTGTCATGCCGTCGAGCCGTTCGCGGATAGACTGGTTGAGCTCTGCCTGCCGTGAGCCGAAAACTTCGGCCATGGTCTGCATGCGGCCCTGCATTTCGGACTGAGCTTTCAGAATCTCCGCCATGCGATATTCCGCATCGCGCGCACGGTCTTCAGCCTGCGCTTCCGCGACCGCGCGAAGGCGTGCAGAACGCGTCGCCGCAATGAGAAAAATGGCGAGGCACAACACCAGCACAACAATGCCCGCAAGGAGGATATTTCCCAGCGTGAAGGAGGTTGCGCCAAGCTGCAGAAGCGGTTCATTCAAGAGGTTCTGGTTTTCCATGCATCAAGCTTAACTGATTCGTGTCGCCTTGATGAGATCAAAACGGGAACATTTTACAAGTTGCAATTGACGATTATCGCGCAAGCGATTAGGTGAAACGCATGTCTATTAAACCGCTCATAATTCTTCCCGATCCCGTCCTGCGCCAGCTTTCCAAGCCTGTGGAGCGCTTTGACGATCAGTTGCGCAAATTTGCCGGCGACATGCTCGACACCATGTATGATGCACCGGGCATCGGCCTTGCTGCTATTCAGGTGGGTGAGCCTCTGCGGATGCTGGTCATAGATCTGGCCAAGGAAGAAGAGCCGAAGGCGCCGCATGTCTTCATCAATCCGGAGATTGTCGCCTCATCGGACGAACGCAGCGTTTATGAAGAAGGCTGTCTTTCGATCCCTGATTATTATGCAGAGGTCGAGCGGCCTGCGACCATCAAGGTCAATTATTTCGATGCGGACGGCAAGGAAAAGTCGATGGAAGCCGACGGGCTCATGGCGACTTGCCTGCAGCATGAAATCGACCATCTCAATGGCGTGCTGTTTATTGATCATATCTCCAAGCTCAAGCGCGATATGGTCATCAAGAAGTTCAAGAAGCTCGCCAGTCAACGTGCGTCAAACAGGGCTTTGTGATGCGGATTGTCTTTATGGGGACGCCGGATTTCTCCGTGCCAATCCTCACAGCCATCATAGGACAAGGTTATGAAGTGGTTGCGGTTTATTCGCAGCCACCGCGTCCGGCTGGCCGTCGCGGGCTGGAATTGACCAAGTCACCGGTGCATGAAAAGGCCGAGGAATTCGGCATCCCGGTTTTCACACCGAAAAGCCTGAGAGGCGCCGAAGAGCAGGACGTTTTTGCGAGCCTGGAAGCGGATGTGGCAATCGTCGTGGCTTATGGCCTGCTGCTGCCACAGGCCATTCTCGATGCGCCGCGCCTTGGATGTTACAATGGTCATGCCTCGCTTCTGCCGCGCTGGCGCGGGGCTGCTCCCATTCAACGCGCCATCATGTCGGGCGACACGGAAACCGGCATGATGATCATGAAAATGGATGCGGGGCTTGATACCGGTCCCGTCGCTATGGCCGAAAAAGTTGCGATCACGCCGGACATGACTGCAGGCGAGCTGCATGATCGTCTGAGCCTTATCGGTGCTGACCTGATGGTGCGTGCGCTTGGTGCGCTTGAGCGCGAAAGTCTGACACTTCAGCCGCAGGTGGAGGAAGGTGTGACCTATGCCGCCAAGATCGACAAGGCGGAAGCGCGTATCGACTGGTCGAAGCCTGCAAAGGACGTGCACAATACGATCCGCGGTATCTCGCCATTTCCAGGCGCATGGTGTGAGATGGAAATCAACGGTGCGGTTGAACGTGTCAAACTCCAGCGCTCCACATTGGGCGAGGGAAGCGGCGCTCCGGGCACTGTACTTGATGATCGCCTGACGATCGCATGCGGCGATGGTGCCGTGCGTCTCATAACGTTACAACGTTCAGGCGGTAAGCCTTTGCCCGCGCAGGAGTTTCTGCGTGGAGCGTCTGTGACGAAGGTTCTCTGAGCGGTGCCTCGTTACAAGATCACTGTCGAATATGACGGCACGCCCTATGTCGGCTGGCAGCGGCAGGAAAACGGCCATGCCGTGCAGAACGCGATTGAGCAGGCTTTCAAGAAATTCTGTGGTGAAGATCTGACATTGAGTGCGGCAGGCCGCACCGATGCAGGCGTCCATGCGAGCGCGCAGGTCATTCATGTCGATCTGACCAAGGATTGGGGTGCTGCGAAAGTGCGCGATGCCCTCAATGCGCATTTGGTCATGGCGGATGAACGTATCAGCATTCTCAATGTCGAGAAGACAACGGATGCTTTTGATGCACGTTTCTCGGCGCGCGCCCGGCATTATCTCTACCGCATTCACAACCGCCGTTCGCCTCTGGCGATTGATTATCAGCGCGTTTGGTGGGTGCAGAAACGCCTTGACCACGAAGCGATGCATGAGGCTGCAAAGCGGCTTCTGGGTGAGCATGATTTTACGACATTCCGCGCAACGCAATGTCAGGCAAAAAGTCCGGTGAAGACACTCGACAGGCTGGATATCACGCGCAATGGCGACTATGTCGAAATGCGGGTTTCAGCACGTTCGTTCCTGCATAATCAGGTGCGTTCCTTTGCGGGAAGCCTGATGGAAGTTGGCGTTGGCCGCTGGACGGCTGATGATCTGCAGGCAGCACTTGAGGCCAGGGATCGCAAAGCCTGCGGTCAGGTCGCACCGCCCTATGGGCTTTATCTGATTGGCGTTGATTACCCGTTTCCGTTTTAAAAAGTCTGTGCGCCAATTCCGATGCCAAAAAGCTGTTGCAGGAACACTGTGATGAACAGTGAGCCGAAGAACATGCAGGCAAAGAACGGTGCCACATAACCGTGCGGGCGCTGCAGCACGATGAAGGTCAGCCGGTAGCTCAGGATGATCGAGATGGCGAAGAGCAAGAACGCAAACAGCGTCGCGACATCAAGAAACCCCGGAAAGAATAGCTGTAGCAGCGTGATTGGCGCGAAAAGCCATGCAAGAAGTGCGCTGCCCCAGTTGGTTGCAATTACATAAGCGGCATAGCGCTTTGCAATGCCGATACGTTGTGCGATCAGGCCGACGATAACAATCGGTATAACCCAGGCAGCAATATCGACAGTTGCGGCACGAATGACGATGGCCAGGCGAAGGCCAGCTTCTTCGCGCCCCGCCGTGAGGTCGGCTGCATAGGCAACCCAGGTTGCCAGAAGCGGCGGCAGAGCGACCACAATTGCATAGAATGATGCCCAGAAATCTTCTGTGGAGATATCGAGATATCCAAGGCCATCTTTCCGGCCAAGCATCATCTTCCAGACGCCCGCAAAATATCTGAAAATAGTATCCAGATTGGGCATATTGGTCCCTTATCCGAAGAAATCAGCGATGAAACGTTCGTAAATTTGTGTCAGTCCTTCAAGGTCGGCAAGGGCCACGCGTTCATCGACCATGTGCATGGTCTGTCCCACAAGGCCAAACTCCACCACCGGGCAATAATCCTTGATGAAACGCGCGTCCGACGTGCCGCCTGATGTGGAAAGCTGCGGGCGTTTGCCGGTGACGGCTTCCACTGAAGAGGTCAGTGTCCCGATGAGCTTCTCGTCGCGGGTGAGAAACACATGGCTCGGGTTTTCGCGCCATGTCAGTTCATAACTGATCGGCGTTTCGCGGCCCGGTCGCAGACGGTCGTTGCGCGAAGCCTTTTCAAGACGCGAGACGATCTCGGCCTTCAGGCTATCTGCGGTCCACGTATCGTTAAAGCGGATATTGAAGGAAGCGGTCGCCTTGTTTGCAATAACGTTGGTCGCCGTATTGCCCACATCAACCGTTGTCACTTCCATGTTGCTGGCCTGAAAATCATCGGTTCCTTCATCGAAAGCCGGATAAAGCAGGCCGTCGATCAGCGTGGTGATGCCACGAACCGGATTTTCTGCCAGATGCGGATAGGCGGCATGGCCTTGCACTCCGTGAACTGTGATCGTGCCGGAGATCGAGCCACGACGCCCGATCTTGATCATGTCGCCGAGCGTATCGGGATTGGTTGGCTCGCCGACAAGCGAAGCATCCCATGTTTCGCCACGGTCTTTCGCCCATTGCAGAAGTTTTTCGGTGCCGTTGATTGCCGGGCCTTCTTCATCGCCCGTGATGAGGAAGGAGACGCTGCCCTTGAGGCTGCCATGCTTTTCGATGTGACGCGCAACAGCAGCCACAAAGCAGGCAATACCGCCCTTCATGTCAACCGCGCCGCGCCCATACATGACGCCGTCTTCGACAGCCGCAGAGAAAGGCGGATGTTTCCAGTCGCTCTCATTGCCCGGAGGCACGACATCGGTATGCCCGGCGAACATCAGATGAGCACCATTTCCGGATTTGCGTGCATAAAGGTTTTCAATGTCCGGCGTGCCTTCTTCAGTGAAGACGGGACGCTGAACGGAAAAGCCCATTGGCTCCAGCATCGCTTCAAGTGCCGTAAGCGCGCCGCCTTCAGCGGGTGTTACGGACGGGCAGCGGATCAGAGCGGCAAGATTATCGGCGGGATTGGTAGGAAGGCTCATGATGTCAAAGCTTCATTCTGAGAATCGTATTGGCTTGAGATTAGATTGGGACGCTCGCAGATGAAATAGCAATCGCCTCTTTACGTAAACAAGTTCGAGGCGGTGCAGAAATCATAGCTTTTCTCAGATCGTTGCAATTCGGGAATGAAATTTCCTTGACCAGAGGGGCTTTGTCATCGTTAGTTAAAAAAAGGTTGATAGCGAGATCCGGAAAACGGACCGGTCACTGGGGAATTGTCACCGTGGAATTGTTCCAAGGGACATTTTTTAAAAATGGGAATCCGTCATGCGTCTACTGATTTCTGCGGCAGCAGGTATATTGGCCTTATCCGGGGCGACGCTGGTTCCGGCCAAGGCAGCTCAATGGAGTGAAGCAGGCGGGATTACCAGTATTCCATACGGCCATCTTGATTATTGCAAGCGTAACCCGCGTGATTGCGGAGCTCATCGTGCTTTGGCGCCGATGAAGCTGACGCCGGATCGCATGAAGCTGCTGCAAAGCGTCAACGCTTCGGTCAATGCGGCGATCAAGCCGGTTTCCGATCAGGATAATTACGGCAAGCGCGATTATTGGACCATTCCCCGCAATGGGAAGGGTGACTGCGAAGATTATGTATTGATGAAGCGCGCCAAGCTGATAGCTCGTGGCATCAGCCCCTCACAGTTACTGATCACGATGGTGCAGGGCAGCGAGGCGCATATCGTCTTGTCGGCAAGGACCGATCACGGTGATTATATTCTCGACAATATGCGCACGGAAGTGCTGCCTGTGGAGAAGACCTCCTACCGTTATGTCAAGATGCAATCGCCAGCCCATTCAGGGCAGTGGGTGTCGATTGCTGGTCGAGGCATGACGGTTGCCAATAATTGATATCGGACAGTTGCCATCGAAAAAGGCAGCTATCATCTGACGCAAGTGAATAGGGCCGCATTTTGCGGCCCTATTTATTTCGCGGTGCCATGATTGTGGATAAGGCATTCCTACCTCGTCAAAACTGATTTGCTCATCGTGTCGAGGATGAAACTTTCAGCCACGCAACTGTCATCAATGAGCCCCATTGTTCTCAATTCTTATACAGTGATTGCAAACAGTCTGTTCAGTGAAAATGAACAAAAATGCTTATATAACAGTTCTGTGAACGCAGATATATGAGTTAACATATTGTTTATAATATGTATTTTTCAATCTTCCCTTTGTTTTTGAAAAAATTGCATGCACGAATGTGTGATTAAGAAAACATTTTCGTGACTGGAACTTTCTCCCATTGTCACCCATTTGAGATGCATGAGGACGACGCACAGAACGTCGCCCATCAGACTAAGGAGATAGAAAATGAATAAGTTTGTTCTTGCTGCTGCTGCTCTCGCACTTAGCGCTGGTGCTGCTTTCGCTGAAAACCCAAATGTAGGCACACCTGCCGATCTTTATGCAAATGATCGTACACCTGTCGCTGCTCAGCGCGTTGATCACACTGCAACTGCTGCAATTGGTCACTCGACCTATATGGATGGTTCTGCAAACCGTTTCGGTGATGCATCGCCTTCCAGCTTCTCGAACTAAAAGTTCGAATGAAAACTTTGCTATCCCGGTTTCATTGCAGGCCGGAATGGCAAAATTTGAAGGTAGCGAGTGCGGCCTCCCAAGGTTCTCGCTGCCGGATTTGAATACTCAACGATTTTAACGAATCTCCCCGGAGGATGGCTTCTTGTCATCCCGGAGTCCCCGAAGGGAAAGGCAGGTTGCCATCCAAAGGGGCGATAGAAGGATTATAAAAATGAAAAAGTTTGCTCTTGCTGCCGTAGCCGTTGCCCTTAGCGCCGGTGCTGCTTTTGCTGAAAACCCAAATGTTGGTACACCTGCCGATCTTTATGCAAATGATCGTACGCCAGTTGCAACGCAGGGCGTTGACTACACTGCTCCGGCTTCGATCCAGAGCCAGACCTATAGCGATGGCTCTGCACACCGCTTCGGCGATGCATCGCCTTCGAGCTACCAGAACTAATCATTCTGGCAGTGAAATAAAAAAAGGCGAAGCTTTCGGGCTTCGCCTTTTTTGTTTGATTTTGCGGAGAAATCAGTCTCGCAGCAGCTCGTTGATCGAAGTCTTGGAGCGGGTCTTCTCATCGACGCGCTTGACGATCACGGCGCAATAAAGGCTTGGGCCCCAGTTTTCACCCGGGACGTTTTTGCCGGGCATTGTGCCCGCAACAACGACTGAATATGGCGGTACTTCGCCGTAGAAGATTTCACCCGTTGCGCGGTCGACGATCTTGGTCGACTTGCCGATGAACACGCCCATACCGAGCACGGCACCTTCGCGAACGATACAACCCTCAACGACTTCCGAACGGGCGCCGATGAAGCAGTTGTCTTCGATGATGGTCGGGCCAGCCTGCATTGGCTCCAGAACACCGCCGATGCCGACGCCCCCCGACAGATGCACGTTCTTGCCGATCTGTGCGCAAGAACCGACGGTTACCCAAGTATCGACCATCGTGCCTTCATCGACATAAGCGCCGAGATTGACGAAAGATGGCATCAGGATCGCGTTCGGCGCAATATAAGCGGAATGACGGACGACGCAGTTTGGAACCGCCCGGAAACCGGCTTTCTCAAATTCGTTGGCAGTCCAGCCGTCGAACTTGGAAGGAACCTTGTCCCACCATGAAGACTGGCCAGGGCCACCCTTGATGATTTCCATTGGGTTGAGACGGAAAGAAAGCAGCACGGCCTTTTTGAGCCACTGATTGACCTGCCAGTTGCCGTCCGCCTGTTTTTCTGCCACACGCGCTTCACCGCGATCGAGCATCAGCAGCGACTGCTCAACAGCATCGCGAACTTCGCCGCGGGTTGCCGTGTTGATGCCATCGCGTTCGTCAAAAGCCTTTTCGATGACCTTTTCAAGGGAGGCGAAATCTGGCTTGGTCATATGGCGGTCTCCATAAAATGGCAGGATAAGCGGCTGCCGCCTTTTTCGGTCGGCAGTTATCGTAGAAGTGATTAAGCGAAGGTACCATATGGGTCAATCGCGATATTGTGCGAATAGCTGGTCGCAATTGTGCCAGATTAAGAATTTAGCGGCCAAATTGATGCTAAAGCATCAAATAGCATTGTAATTGAAGGATCAGGCAAGCATGAACCCGATGGAGAAGACTGGCTGGACGCCTTTCCCCAATTCTGAGGAAGCCGCCAAGCAGGCGCGCACCGTTCCGAAGACTCCCCAGACTGAGGCTGAGGCTTATCGGCTTGCCTTCATGGACGATGACTTTATGACACGGCGCGATATGCGCCCCATCCGGCTTCAGCTTGAGCTTCTCAAACCTGAATTGATTCTTGCCGATCGTGGCATCAAGTCGACGGTTGTCATGTTTGGAGGCGCCCGTATTCCAGAGCCGGGCGGAGAGGCATGGGCTGCCAAGAACGAAGTTCAGAAAAAAAATCTTGAAGCCAATGCACGCTATTATGAAGAAGCGCGCAAATTTGCCCGCATCTGCTCCGAATATTCAGCGACCACCTATTATCGCGAATTCATCGTCGTAACCGGGGGTGGTCCGGGCGTGATGGAAGCGGGCAATCGCGGTGCCGCGGATGTCGGTGCGCCAACCATTGGTTTAAATATTGTGCTGCCGCATGAGCAGGCGCCCAATAGTTACGTGACGCCGGAACTCTGCTTCAATTTCCATTATTTTGCGCTGCGCAAGATGCATTTTCTGATGCGTGCGAAGGCAATCTGCGTATTTCCGGGCGGCTTCGGCACGATGGATGAGCTGTTTGAAGCGATGACCCTGATCCAGACAGACCGTATGGAGCGGATGCCGCTCATCCTGTTTGGCAAAGATTTCTGGAGCAAAGCGATCAATATCGAGTTTCTGGCAGAGCAGGGTACGATTTCTCCTGCCGATATCGAGTTGCTGACCTTCGTGGAAACGGCCGACGAAGCATGGGACGAGATCAAGAGCTTTTATAAGCTTTGATTGTAAAGATGCCATCGTGGGCTCCATAAGTGTGGGATGCTCACGATGGATTTTATATATTTTTTCGAAACAGGTTTTATTAAAGACCAGTGAAAATTACTGGCAGTTGATCCATTCCGCATTGGGTTCAGTTCAAAAATTTATAAATGAAATGTGGAACGTCTGGCGGTGGTTTGGCGTGGCCACTTTGGGTTTTGGGGCATATGATGCGACTAGTAATAGACTGGCCTTAATTATGATTTTTGCCGTCTCTATGCAGAAGTGGAACTTTTCAAGGTTCTGAATGTTTTCCGTCCTCATAAGGCCGCGGGCGGTGAACGAGTGTCACCAGCACAACGGAAATAATCATCAGCAGATACCATGAGCCGAGCTTACTCATTGAAACCAGCTCCCAGCCATTGCGCTGGTTGGGATAGAGCCAGGCTTTCGACCAGGTTCCGATGTTTTCGGCGATCCAGATGAACAGTGATGTAAGCAGAAACGCGACCAGCAGCGGCATTTTATGCCGGAAGCGAAACACGCGATAATGCATGGTCGTGCGCCAGTAGAGCGCGAAGGTTGCGGCAAACAACACCCAGCGCATATCCCAGATGAAGTGGTGGGCGAAGAAATTGATATAGATCGCAGCCGCCAGCACGATCGTCGTCCAGAGCGGCGGATAGTGGTTAAGCCTGATATCGAATATGCGGTTGATACGCGCCATATAGGAGCCGACAGCCGCATACATGAAGCCTGAAAACAGTGGCACGCCACCGATCCGGAAGAAGTTTTCCTCCGGATAGATCCATGATCCGGCATGGGTTTTGAACACTTCCATAGCCGTTCCGACAATATGGAAAATGACGATGACCTTGGCTTCTTCCCAAGCCTCAAGCTTAAAGACAAGCATTCCAAGCTGGATCATAACAGCGGAGAGAAACAGGAAGTCATAGCGGGTGATAAATCCTGGAGCATCCCCAATTCCACCGTCTGGCCAGAACCAGCGTGTGAGGATGATGAGACCCAGCATCGCGCCGCCAAACAAGCAGGCCCATGCTTGCTTCAATCCAAAAACCAGAAACTCAATCAGCGCATCACTGATGCGATGCCTTGGCAAGCTGTCGAGAAGGCGATGAGCCGCCTTATCGATACTTTTTTCAAGGCCCGTAAACTGCCTATCGGTCTGCAATTATGGTTTCCAGAAACTGGGTCAGATTGTCGGTGACATAATCGACCTGATCAGTGAATTCCGGGTCACTTTCCCATATTTCTGAGAATGTTGGCTCAAAATTATTTGGAACCACCAGCACGGTTTTCATGCCCAATGTCTTCGGCACGACGAGATTGCGCGCCAGATCTTCAAACATCACAGCCTTTTGTGCATCAATGCCGAATGCTCCGAGAAAACGATCATAAGTGACGCGTTCCGGTTTGGGCGTCAGTCCTGCTGCAACGATGTCGAAAATATCGTCGAAATCATCGAGAATGCCGAGCTGCTGTGCTGCACGTTCCGCATGGCCACGATCACCATTGGTAAAGATGAAACGGCGACCGGGCAGGGCGCGGATTGCCTCGCCCAGAGCCGGATCAGGCTTCAGCCACGTATAATCAATGTCGTGAACCTTTTTGAGAAAGTCGTCTGGATCGATCTTATGGCATTCCATCAGGCCCTTCAGTGTGGTGCCATATTCCAGATAAAACTGCTTCTGAATTTTGCGCGCTTCGTCGCGCGGCAATTTCAGGAGGTTCTCGACATAGCTCGTCATGCGCACGTCGATCTGTGAAAACAGGTCGGCGGCGTGCGGATAGAGTGTATTGTCAAGGTCGAATACCCAGTCGGTGACGTGGGCAAAGGCCGGAGCATCAGGTTGATTGGTCATAAGTCTTTATGTCACGAAGGCCGGTCAATAAAAAGCCGCCCGAAGGCGGCTAACTGATTATGGCACAATGAGTGCGCATTTTTCTATTATGGCACGATAAGCGTGCCGGCACCGTGTTCGGTGAAAAGCTCCAGCAGCACGGAATGCGGTGTCTTGCCGTTGAGAATGACAACGCCCTCAACGCCGCGACGGATTGCATCGATACAGGTTTCGACCTTCGGGATCATGCCGCCGGAGATGGTGCCGTCCTGGATCAGCGCCTGGGCGTCGGCAACCGAAAGCTCCTTGATGAGCTTCTTGTCCTTGTCGAGAACGCCCGGAACGTCGGTGAGGAAGAGTAAACGCGTTGCGGCCAGCGCACCAGCGATGGCACCTGCAAAGGTGTCGGCATTGATATTGTAGGTGTGACCGTCGCGACCCGGTGCTACTGGTGCAATGACAGGAATCATTTCCGAACGCGCCAGAAGATCGAGAAGGGTGCGGTCAACTTCTGCTGGTTCACCGACAAAGCCCAGATCAAGCACCTTCTCGATGTTCGAATCCGGGTCGATAACCGTTTTGTGTGCCTTGCGCGCGAAAACCATGTTGCCGTCTTTGCCGCAAAGACCGATTGCCCATTCGCCTTCGGCGTTGATGAGAGCCACGATTTCCTTGTTGATGGAACCGGCGAGTACCATTTCCACCACTTCAACGGTCTTCTCGTCGGTGACGCGAAGACCGCCTTCAAAGCGCGATTCAATGCCGAGCTTGGTCAGCATCGCCTGAATCTGTGGACCGCCGCCATGAACGACGATTGGATTGATACCTGACTGCTTCAAAAGCGCAATGTCGCGGGCAAACGCCTTGCCCAGTTCCGGGTTTCCCATGGCGTGACCGCCATATTTCACCACGACATTCTTGTTTTCGTAGCGCTGCATATAAGGCAGAGCTGCCGAAAGAAGTTGCGCTTGCATTTCAGGATTTTCAAGAGTCGTCATCGCGGGCTCCATGGCTGGCGACAGGGCAAGAGAGGCAGGCTTTTCTAAGCAATATGTGCGAGCCTGTAAAACGGTTTTGTGTCCATCGTTCTCGATTATTTGATCAGGCTGATTTTAATCGCCGCATTAAAATCAATTCCGTGCGCCAAACTGTTCCACCATAACGGAGTTGTCTTATGCGGCTGGTGATCTTTCTAACTCTTATTTCCCTTGCCGGTATAGGCGGGGCGCAAGCGACGCCCACGACAGAAACCATTATAATGATCAGACATGGTGAAAAACCGGAGCAGGGACTTGGGCAATTGAATTGTCGCGGACTTAATCGCTCGCTCAAACTGCCCGCTGTCATAGAAGAAAAATTCGGCAAGCCGGATGTGATCTTTGCCCCTGATCCTGCCGGATTGAAAAAAGACCGGGGTGTGCAATATCCCTATAATCGCCCGCTGTCCACGGTCGAACCAATGGCCATAAAGCTCGGCATACCTGTTGATATTCGCTTTGGTTATAAGGATATAGACCAATTGCAGGATGCGCTTGAGCGATCAGAATATAAGGCATCCACTGTTCTTGTTGCCTGGGAGCACAAGCAGATCGTGAAGCTTGCCAGAAATATTCTGAAGGAGGAGGGAGGCGATGAAGCCTCGGTGTTAAAATGGAATGGCAATGATTTCGATAGTATTTATGTCGTGCGTATCACGCGCGATGGTTCGAAAACCACCGCGCAATTTGAACATCTTAATCAGGGATTGAACAACCAGTCCGATCTTTGCCCAAGCTGATGGACGCTCTCAGTTTACTGCTTTGCAACCAGTGCAATAGCAGCGCGCAATTCATCAAGGCCAAGGCCTTTCTCCGAAGAGGTTGTGATGATACCGGGGAAACAGGCGGCGCGCTTTCTGGTAAGGTTATGCGTTTCTTCTATCAGACGCGGAATGCCGGCGGCCTTGATTTTGTCGATCTTGGTCAGAACGATCTGATAAGAGACCGCTGCTTTATCGAGCAGGTCAAGCACTTCGGCATCGTTCTTCTTGATGCCGTGGCGCGAGTCGATCAGCACATAGACGCGCTTCAAGGTGGTGCGACCACGAAGATAGTCGAATACAAGACGTGTCCAGGCATCAACATGGGCTTTGGGTGCTTCGGCAAAGCCATAGCCGGGCATGTCAACAAGTGCGAGTGGCGGCAAGTCGCCATCTTCACCGGAATAACCATCTGGAACGAAATAGTTGAGTTCCTGTGTGCGGCCTGGGGTGTTGGATGTGCGGGCAAGGCCTTTTTTCCCAACCAGCGCATTGATCAGAGATGATTTGCCGACATTGGAGCGTCCGGCAAATGCTATTTCAACAGGGCCTTCGAGTGGCAGGAATTTCATTGAAGGCACGCCACGGATGAAGATCCACGACTTCTTGAACAGCAGGCGCCCTTCTTCGACCAAAGCCATGTGGGCGGCACGGGTCGCATCTGCTGCTGCCTGAGCGGCGTTGATAGCTGCCTGCTTTTTGTCCTGATCGCTCAAAGGGCTCTTCCTGATCGTGTACTCTAAAGAATACACGCATCACGGTTACGCGCTGCATTGTCAACCGTTCTGGATCGCGGCGCACAAAAAAAGCCCCGCTTGAGCGGGGCTTTTTGTCTTTTTATTTCTTGGCCTCTTTCGGCTTTCGCTTGAAGAGGTCTTTCAGGTTGTCGAAGAGTTCAATCTTCACACCCTGACGCTTCATGATGAAGCCCTGCTGGAGGATCGACAAAGTGTTGTTCCATGCCCAGTAGATCACGAGACCAGCCGGGAACGATGCCAGCATGAAGGTGAAGATGATCGGCATCCAGGTGAAGATCATCGCCTGTGTTGGATCCGGAGGCGTCGGGTTCATGCGCATTTGCAGGAACATGGTGATGCCCATGATGATTGGCCAGGCGCCAATCATGAGGAATGCCGGAACCGCATAAGGCAGGAGGCCAAACAGGTTGAAGATCGATGTTGGATCAGGTGCTGCAAGGTCATGAATCCAGCCAAAGAATGGCGCATGGCGCATTTCGATGGTGACGTAAAGTACCTTATAGAGCGCAAAGAATACCGGAATCTGCACGAGTACCGGCCAGCAGCCTGCTAGAGGATTGATCTTCTCTTCCTTGTAGAGACGCATCATCTCCTGCTGCTGCTTCATCTTGTCATCCGCATATTTCTCACGGATTTCCGTCATCTTTGGCTGCACGAGCTTCATGCGGGCCATCGACTTGTAAGACTTGTTGGCAAGCGGGAAAAACAGGCCCTTGAGAAGAACGGTGACGAGCAGGATAGCAACGCCGAAATTGCCGGAGAACTTGTAGATCCAGTCGATGAGGTAGAACATCGGCTTGGTGATGAAGTAGAACCAGCCCCAGTCGATCAGCAGGTCAAACTGCTTGATGCCAAGACGATCCTGATAGTTCTGGATGTCCTGAACAACCTTTGCACCGGCAAACACGTGGTTCTTGATCGTCTGCGACTGACCGGCATCGATGGTAACCGGCGCGCTCAGAAGATCAGACTGGTAGCGTGGGCGACCATCGGTGAAGTGCGAGAAGCGAGCGGTAAATTTTTCTGTCTGGGGCGGAACGAGTGTCGCTGCCCAGTATTTGTCGGTGATACCGACCCAGCCGCCAACGACGTCCTTGAACGAAATATCCTTGTCGTCTTCGACTTTGGAATATTTGATTTCCTGCAAGCCATCCTGCCCCATGACGCCGATAAGGCCTTCATGGAGAACATAGGTTGCGCTTGCATGTTCAGGCTGATTGAAGCGTGTTACGCGGCCATAGGAGGCCAGCGAAACTGGCGCACCGGTATTGTTGGTGATCGTATCGTCGACTGCGAACATGTAAGCATCGTCAACCGAGATGACGCGCTTGAAGGTGATGTTCTTGTCGTTGGTGTAGGTCAGCGTAACAGGTGTTGACGGTGTCAGCTTGTTGTTGCCTTCGACCGACCAGACGGTGTTCGGGCCGGGAACCTGACCAACAGCTTCATTTCCTGCAAAGCCGAGTTCGACAAAATATCCCTGCTTGAGACCTGATGGAGCAAGCAGTTCAATTTCAGGTGAGTTTGGATCGACCGTTTCACGATATTTCTTGAGAAAAAGATCATCAAGGCGTGCGCCGGTCAGATTGATCGAACCGCGCAGGGAAGGTGTATCGATATCCACGCGCTGCGACTGCGCAACAGCTGCTTCACGGGTCAGCGTTCCAGTTGCGGCTGCACCATCATGCTGGCCTGGAACCGTGCCGGGTGTGCCCGATATCTGTGGAGTATCGCCCTGAGCACCACCCTGTGCGCCGCTTTGGGCGGCTTGCTGGGTCTGGCGCTGCTGCTCCTCAATGCGTGTCTGTTCCCGCTGGGCTTCCGTTTTCGGTCCCAGATAGAATACTTGCCACAGCGTTAGTACGAGGATGGACAGGGCAATGGTTATGAAGAAATTACGATTATTTTCCATCGACGGGTCCTGATTCCGGTCTTTCCGTTCGGCGTTTCTTTTCGCCCCGCCGATCATCCTTGGCTTTAATGCGTTTGGAGAGTTCTGCGGTCAGTTGCGAAAAGGGCGCAGTGAGTGCTTGCTCGCGTGCTACGATCACATAGTCGGTCGAGGCCGCCATGTCACTCCCCACGTGACAACGAACCGCTTCTCGCAACCTGCGACGGATACGATTACGTATCACCGCATTGCCGTTTTTCTTGGTGACAGTGAAGCCTGCGCGGGGCTTTTCGCCAATTTTGGCAGCCGCAGATTCTTCTTCAGACCGTTGCCGGACTTCCAAAAGAAACAGTGGACCACGCCGTTTTTCACCATTCCTTACAGACAAAAACTCCGCTCTCTTGCGAAGGCGGAGTATTTGTTTCTGCTTTTTCATATCTTTATTCACCGCGCTGGTCGCGCGGGAAAAGATTAAGCGGAAAGCCGCTTGCGGCCGCGTGCGCGGCGAGCGGCGAGAACTTTACGACCTGCTGCTGTTGCCATGCGTGCACGGAATCCGTGGCGACGCTTGCGGACGAGATTGGATGGCTGGAAAGTGCGCTTCATTTATTTAATACCGCGGTGTGCGGCCCTTCTTGGTTCTGTCTTTTCGACGAGCATGATCTTGTCTGAAATTCAATTTCAAGTTTCAGGACCAAGCTCAATTGAACAGGAGCGAGTTCTTTTCCCATAAAGCAGGATAGCAGAAGCCATCCATTAACCCTTAAGGGCGAACGTGGTGCGGCTTATAGGGAAAGGGGTACAAAGAGTCAATCGGTCAGCAATAATTCTCGATACGATGCACTCATCACGCATTGCCAAAGCACACCGCGGCGAGGGGTCTTGATCAGACTAAATCATCCCAGAGTTTTTAGCGCGTATCTTGTCTGAAAACCGCTTCACACTTTTCAGGATGCACTCTAATAAGGGTGCGCATCATTTTTACAAGCGGGCATATCCGCAGCAGTCATGAGAGGAGTTCACCATGAGCATCCGTCGTATCGAAGTCGGACCACGTATGAGCCAGGCCGTTGTTCACGGCAATACCGTTTATCTTGCTGGCCAGGTTGGCGAGCCGGGTGCAAGCGTGACCGACCAGACCAAAGCTGTTCTGGCTGAAGTTGATCGTCTGCTGGCAGCTGCTGGTTCCGACAAGTCGAAGATTCTTCAGGCAATCATCTGGCTTGCGGACATGAAAGATTTTGCTGAAATGAACGCAGTCTGGGACAGCTGGGTCGATAAGGCCAATACACCAGCGCGTGCGACCGGTGAAGCGGCACTCGCAACCCCTGATTACAAGGTTGAAATCATCATTACCGCTGCAATCTGATTGATTGCAGTTGTTGGTTGAGAACCCCGCGCAAGCGGGGTTTTTTATTGGCGTATGCGTTCGGAATAGCCTTCGCGATCACCTGCCTGTGCTTTCGCATCAATGGATGCGCGCTGGCGGGCTTCTTCGACGGTGTTGCCATCATTCTTGAGCCATCCATGATCGTGAAGGTAACCGGGCAGATAACCGGACAGCAGAATGCGGTAATCGAAGGGGATGCCGGGATCTAGAAACCGCGCCATCTGAAAAATAATGGTCGTGCAGTTGGTCGTCACCGTGTTGTAGAATTTGGCTTTTTGAGCGAGCTGGTTACCTTGCTCTACGTAAGAGAGAAAGAGCTCTCTCGCCGCTGCTGGCGGAAGATCAATCTCATAACGATAGACATCCTCCTTGCGGACATTGGTGCGCAGGAAAATAATGTCGCTCTCCTCAGCCGCAATCATCGCCAGTTCAAACTCACGGAAGAAACCGCCAATTGGCGAGTAGGATTCGTGATGCTCTTTGCGGATCTCGCCGGAAAAGACGACGTGCCGCCCGTCCTCAAAGCCAAACGACAGGAGCGTGTGCGCGATTGCCGGGCCTGTCCAATAAGAAAGATAAAGATCGACGGATGTTATCTTGTCGAGATTATAGGTTTCATCTTTCCAGACGGGTGTGAAGTCGTTGACCGAGCGCCAGTCAAAATCGCGGACATTATAAAGCGTGACAAGATTGCCATCCACCTTGCCCGTGACCGTACGCGCCACTTCCGGCGCCCAGATGCGGTCGAGTGATGGACGAATGGTTGCCCACCATCCAAGAAATACAAGAGCGAGCAGGCAGAAAAACAGGCGTTTGCGACGGCAATAGAATTGGCGCTCACCTGCAATGACCCACAGTGAAATTACCAGCCATGCAGCAATGATCGACCCTCGTACAGCATTGCCGAAAGGTAACTGGAACCACATTGCAAAGCTGGACCAGAGAGCAAAGACTATAACGAACAAGACAAAGACGAATTTGCCTGCGAAACGAACGGGTCTGGATTTCAGGATAGATGCCATGGATATTCCGTATTCGCTTGCCGCTTCGTTCATCAAAGACGGGGCGATACTGGCATGATTTGTAGCACTATGTCATCGTCTATCCTGTCGGAAAGTCGATTTATCTCTTAGGTTAGAATTCATTGAAGGATATGCGTTACTTATTTCTTCAACAATGTCGCGACTTCAGGTCGGCGTTTTATTTGTTTCCTACCTTTGAAAAGTGGATATGCCACGCGCCATAGCAGAAGTATTGCGACAATTGCCGCATATATTACGGGCTCGGCAGGCCAACTTTTTACTGACATCAGAAAATGGATCGCACCACCTGCAATCGCTACATAGACCAGTTTGTGGAGTACGACCCACCGCCGCCCCAGCTTGCGAATGGACCAGTTATTCGATGTGAGTGCCAAAGGCACAAGAACTGCGAGGCTGACCATGCCGATGGTGATGAACGGTCTTTTGATTATATCTGCGATAAATGCGGAAATGTTGAGTGCCTGATCCAGGACCATATAGACGGCGAAATGCATCAAGACATAATAGAAGGCGAGTAGCCCGAGCGCGCGTCGATAGCGTAACAGGCTGACACCCGTTATTTGGCGGACAGGCGTAATAAGAAGGGTTAAGATCAGAAAGCGCAGAGCCCAGAGACCGAGCATATGCTCGAAACTTTTGATCGGGTCGGCGCCAAGCTGGTAGGTTGCACCGAGATAAAAAGCCCAGACAGCAGGCAGAAAGCCCAGAGCATACAGAACCCAGACCTTTAATTTATTGATATATGCGGATCTGGACTGAGCCGCCATGTCAGTAGTTTTTCCGCAAATCCATACCCGCGTAAAGCGAGGCAACTTCTTCGCCATAACCGTTGAATGGCAAGGTCGGGCGACGACTGGCGCTGAAAAAGCTGCCTTCGCCAATCCGGCGTTCGGTGGCTTGGGACCAGCGAGGATGGTCGACGTCGGGGTTTACATTGGCATAGAAGCCATATTCGTTTGCGGCCTGCTGCTGCCATGATGTGGGCGGTTGCTTTTCCACGAAACTGATCCTGGTGATCGATTTTATGCCCTTGAACCCATATTTCCACGGAGCAACCAGCCGGATGGGTGCGCCATTGGCATTGGGAAGTGTTTCACCATAAAGGCCCACCGAGAGGATCGTCAGCGGATGCATCGCTTCGTCAAGGCGCAAGCCTTCGACATAGGGCCAGTTCAAAGCCTGAAACAAGCCATTTTGCCCGGGCATTTCTTCTGGCCGTACGACACCGGTAAACGCAATATATTTGGCTGATCCCAGCGGTTCGACCTGTTTGAGCAGGCTTGCAAGGGGAAAGCCGATCCATGGAATAACCATCGACCACGCTTCGACACAGCGCATCCGATAGATACGCTCTTCAAGCGGCATCTTTGCGATCAGTTCCCGGATGTCGAATTCTTTGGGCTGTTTGACCAGTCCATCGACTTTTAATCTCCAGGGCAATGGTTTGAAGCTGCCTGAGTTGGCGGCAGGATCACTCTTGTCCGTACCGAATTCATAAAAATTATTATAGGTCGTGACAGAATCTTTGGGCGTCAGCTTCTCATCGACTTTATAGGCGGAAGCGGTGGCTTTGAGCGGCTCGGCAACCGCACCCGATGCAAAGCCTGTCGCAGCAATTGCACCCGCACCAATCAAAAAATCACGCCGACGCAAATAAAGATTTTTTGGCGTCACATCGCCAGAATTAAGGCGGGCAGACGAAAAACGGCCAGGCTTGAAGCTATTCATGTCGGAATCCTCTGTGCCCACTGGTTTTTTCACGCAGGCCAATTGTCGCGCTAAACACGTCAAAAGAATGATTTTTTTGCTACTCGATTATGGTTCACGTGTTGTTGATGTATAAATTAACTGTAACACGAATGTAACAGTCGGTAAGTTTTAGTGTTTTTGTCATATTCTTGCTGAATCTGTGTTGTTAACAGCACCACATTGATCAAACTGGCACGGGTCTTAGCCAGGCCCGGGGGGCTGCCTTAAAACCTTCGTTAACATATAAGTGGCAAGTTGAGCTTATGGTAAAGAAGATGTTTATAGCCGCCATGCTGATGGCGCTTGCAGCAACCACGACCACTGCATTTGCAGAGGGAGAGCTTATGCCTGTGAAGGTTGTAAGCAAATCGCAGGGCATGGCGCTGAACGGCATTTCTGCGTCGATGAAAGATGAAACAGGCGCTCCCCGGCTCGGTGAGGGCGTAACGATGCGTGAAAAGAAAATGAATGTCGAAACAACCCCGGAGCAGAATTTTTCGCGTAGCAAGCGGTTTATCTATCGTTTCTACAAGCCGGAGAATGCCTCCAATGAGCTGATTGTTCTGTTGCATGGCTCGGGCGGCAATGAAGCCAGCCTCGTGCCGATGGCGTCGAAAATCTGGCCGCGTGCCACACTTCTGGGTGTTCGCGGGCGCGTTATGCAGGATGGTGGCACGCGTTGGTACAAACGCATCACGCCGGTCAAGTTCGATCAGAAAGATGTGAAGCTTGAAGCCAATGCATTCGTGACGTTCCTCACCCGTCTTTCTGACGAGAAGGACCTTGATCTGCCACATGCGACATTTGTTGGCTATTCCAATGGTGC
This sequence comes from Ochrobactrum sp. Marseille-Q0166, assembly GCF_014397025.1. Lineage (NCBI taxonomy): Bacteria > Pseudomonadati > Pseudomonadota > Alphaproteobacteria > Hyphomicrobiales > Brucellaceae > Ochrobactrum > Ochrobactrum sp. Marseille-Q0166. Next base: position 904,536 of record NZ_JACJUO010000001.1, read on the forward strand.
AAATCTGTTGGCGGCAACGATGATGTTGCATCCGGATCTGGTCAAGCGTGCAGTGCTGATGCGCTCGATGCCTGTTCTTGATAATGTCCCGGTTGCAAATCTAGGTAAGACACGAGTGCTGACGATTACGGGTCAGGAAGACAAGCTCTATTCGCCATTTGCACCAGCACTGTCAGCGCTGTTGCGCTCCGGTGGAGCGAAGGTTGATGCACGCACCATTGAAGCGGATCATATGCTTGGTGAAAAAGATGCCTCAGCCATCAGTCAGTGGGTCGCTTCGCTCGGTCCAGATGGCGGGCCGACCGTGACGATGAAAGCCAAGTGATAAAAAGGCCCCAATCGGGGCCTTTCACTTAACAAGCCTGTTCAGGTGGTCGTCATGTCTATCACGCCGCAATCGCCGGTTTCAGAGCCGAATGCCAGACGTGTGCCCTGATCGTCCCAGCCCATGCTGGTGATTGCGCTTTTACCGCCACGACGAAGCAGCACTTCTTTCTGGTCGGCAAACCGTACCAGAAGCACCATACCGTCATTATAGCCGATCGCTGCAATTTCTTCGAGCGGATGGCAGGCAACGGATGTTACCATGCTGTCGCCGCGCAAGCCCAGTTCAAGCGGCGCTTTGCCCATAGGGCCATCCTTACCCGAAAATGGCCAGACAATCGCAGCCGGTGCGCCGGAGGTTGCCAGCCACTTGGCCTTGACACTCCAGGACCAGTCTTTGACCTTTGCCGGATAGCCGGTCATGCGCATGTGCTTGGCATCTTCCAGACGCCAGCCATGCAGGGCATTTTCCTGCATGGACGTAATCAGAAAACGATTGTCGGGCGAGAAGACGACACCGATATGGGCGCCTTTCCACTCAAGCTCCACAGGCTTTGCTTCGGTCCCCGGCCAGATCAGTGTCGCGCCATTATAGCGCGCGATCGCGAGACGCTGACCTTTTGGCGCAAAAGCTATGCCTTCAACGCTGCGTTCCTGCTGATATTCCTCAATCTTGCCATTGGATGAGCGGAACCAGGCCGAACGGCCAGACGCAAATGCGACGCTGCCGCTTGGTCCACTTGCAACAGCGGTCATCCATTTGCGCGGAACTTTGGCAAGTTCGGTGACGCTGCCATCTGTGGCAGTCTGACAAACGCGACCATCTTCGCCGCCGGTCAGCAGTGCTTTACCGTCGAAGGTCAGGGTTGCACTGAGAAGTCCGTCATGGGCCGTGCTGGTCTGGTGACCATTGTCCAGCCGATGGATCGTACCATCAGCCAGCGCGAAAAAGGGAATACCCTTGATAAAACGGGCATAGAGACAGTGACCATCAAGGTCGAGTGGGGCAACTGTAGGCATCAGTGTCCAATTTTACTGTGATTGACAGTTTTCAAAACCGGCTTTGAGTTCAGCTGAATCAAGCTGACGTCCGATGAAGACAAGACGGCTTTCATGCTTTTCTTCCGGCTTCCATGCGCGCTGGTGGTCACCTTCGATGATCATGTGAACGCCCTGAACCACATAGCGGTCAGGATCGTCCTTGAATGCAATGATGCCCTTGAGACGCAAAATGTTTGGACCTTGCGTCTGGGTAACATTCTGAATCCATGGGAAGAATTTAGCCGGATCGATCTCGCCAGCGCGCAACGACACCGAAGTAACGGTCACATCATGAATCGGCGAGGCATGGTCATGGTGATGATGGTCGTGCCCATGGTCGTGGTTGCAGTCGGGGCCGCAGCTATGGTCATGATCATGGTGGTGATGGTGATCGTGCCCATGATGATGGTGATGATCATGTCCGTGATCGTGGTCACAATCAGGGCCACACACATGATCCGGATGGTCATGGTCGAGGAAATGCGGATCGTTTTCAAGCGCACGCTTGAGATCGAAAGCGCCGCGATTCAACACGCGATCCAGAGGAATTGCCGAGCGTTCCGTGCGGTGAATGATGGCGTGCGGATTAATGGCGCGAACAGTCGCTTCAACACTGGCCAGTTCTTCCGGTGTCACCAGATCGGTCTTGTTGATCAGCACCACATCGGCAAATGCAATCTGGTCTTCTGCTTCGCGGCTGTCTTTCAGACGCAGCGGAAGGTGCTTGGCATCAACGAGCGCTACAACAGCATCAAGAACCGTTTTGGCACGCACATCGTCATCCATGAAGAATGTCTGTGCAACAGGGACCGGATCGGCAAGGCCAGTGGTTTCAACGATGATCGCATCGAAGCGGCCCGGGCGGCGCATCAACCCCTGCACAACGCGAATCAAATCGCCGCGCACGGTGCAGCAGATGCAGCCATTGTTCATTTCATAGATTTCTTCGTCTGACTCAACAATCAGATCATTGTCGATGCCGATTTCGCCGAATTCGTTGACAATGACAGCATAACGCTTGCCGTGATTTTCGGTGAGGATGCGGTTGAGAAGCGTCGTTTTACCCGATCCAAGATATCCGGTCAGAACGGTAACAGGGATACGACCAGCCTCTGTGCCAGCGTCTGTGGTTGACTTATCCTCAGTATGGGCTTCAGCCTGGCTCATTTTCATGCCTCTTGAGTTGCGGCCTTGCTGGGCGCGTGCAAACGCGCACCATAAAGGCGTCAGATCGGGTATCTCATATAGGGGAAGGTGCTCGGGAATGCTATATGCAATGCTATATTATAACATCGGCTTCAATCACGTTGTTGCCATCTCTTCCGGTTTAAAGCGCTTAAGGTCAAACTGGTCCACATCTTTCAGCAGGTCAATGAAACCCGCGACAGCATGTGCAAGAATTTTCTCACCTGCTTCAGCCGTTGCGGCGGCCGCATTCCCTGCCACACCGTCAGCGTTCAGATCATGCATTTTCCAGCCGAAAGCGTGAGGGCCATAGGCGCGTAAATATTTGAACTCTTTTGCGAAAGCTGACTGTTTGCTCGGAAAGTTTGCAGCCTTCGACATGTCAACCAGATCAGGGCGCAGCGCGAGCATGACCGACGTTTCGATAAATCCACCATGAATATCGAGCGACTTGTCTTCCGGAGTAATCAATCCTTCCGGTAGACCGAAACGGGTCCAGCTTGTCGCCACCGCCAGCATATCAAGGCGCGTGCGAAGCTCGGTCGCAACGATGGTCATCAGCGGTGAGTTGCCACCGTGGGCATTGAGCATCACCAGTTTGCGAATGCCACCTGCATGAAGGTTTTCACCCATTCCGATCCATTGATTGACGGCTTCCGAGAAAGCAAGGCTTTGGGTGCCCTCGACGTCCATGTGCTCAATGGAATAGCCGACCGGCTGGGCCGGCAGAAAGTTGACGTTGAGATCAGATGGCAATGCTTCGTTGACGCGTGCGACTATGCCTTCAGCGATGATCGTGTCTGTTTCAAATGGCAGATGAGGGCCATGCTGCTCATGCGCACCGAGTGGCAGGACGACAATCATATTGCTGTTCTGGTCGCGCAGGTCGGTCATGCTGGTCTCCATGCTGATTATGCCTAAATTATTGTTCTCAAGCGTAATGATGATCGAATAAAACAGCAACCGTTTGTCTGTTTCCGACATTCGCGCCCTGCACATATCGAAGATATTTCATGTTCACTGCGGCAAATTTACTTTGTGGCTGCAATGTCTACATTAACCTGTTGCTGGTGCTTGCAGCTTCATACGGCAGACAATATCCTGCTATAGGCTGCACTTTATTAGTTTATGGCCAATGGTGAGGTCGCGATGAGTAAGGACAAAAAGGCAGAGACGCTTTACCGGCTGCAATCGGTAGCGCGTCTCACAAGAACCGTGCTTGCCACACGTCTGCTCGAACTGGGTCTTTATGCCGGTCAGGATGCGGTAATGCTGCAGCTTGCATCAGAAGATGGTTTGCCGCCAGGCATTCTGGCTCAGCGCCTTGGTGTTCGCCCGCCGACCGTTACCAAGACCATCACGCGACTGCAAACGCAGGGCTTCGTCACAAAAAAGGCTTCAGAGACGGATCAGCGTCAATCGCATGTTTTTCTTACGCCGCAGGGCGTGGAGGCGATCAAGATTATCGAGAAGTCTATTCGCAAGACTGAAAAAGACATGCTCAAAGGCCTGGATAAAAAAGAGCGCAAGGCATTTCTCAAAATGCTCACCCGTCTGGAAAATAACCTGACGGCTCGTGGCGCGGCCCGCATGTCTGACGCGTTGGACAAGGAAGTTATTGAGGATGAAGATGTGGAATGAGCGCAAGGCCATAAAAGCCGCGCTGAAAAAACTTTCAATTCAATGATTGCAATGGCATAACCAATTGAAATGGGATTGCCGCTTCTTTAATTGAAATGATTTGAAGCCTTTCCTGTTGTGATTGATGCAAGATCATTTCGGGGAGGCGATTTGGCTCAGAAAATCAAGCTATCGACCATCGCAGATGCGCTTGGTGTTTCGACGGCCACGGTTTCGCTGGCATTGCGTGACAGTCCGCTTGTTGCCGACCAGACCCGTGACAAGATCAAGGAACATGCCCGCGCTATCGGTTATATTTATAATCGGCGTGCGGCTAGTCTGCGTACTTCGCGCTCAGGCATTGTGGGCGTTGTGGTTCATGATATCATGAACCCGTTCTTCGCCGAGATTTTGCGGTCGATTGAAACGGAACTGGACCGTTCGCGCCAGACATTCATCCTGTCTAACCATTATGATCAGCTGGAAAAACAGCGCACCTTTATGGATACGCTGTTACAGCTTGGTGCGGATGGTGTCATCATGTCACCAGCCATCGGTACGCCACCAGAGGACATTCAACTTGCCGAAGATAATGGCTTGCCGGTTGTGCTGATCGCGCGTGACGTTGAAGGCGTTCATGCGCCCGTTTTCCGCGGTGATGATGCCTATGGTATCGGCCTTGCAACCAACCATTTGATTTCGCTCGGGCATACCAGAATTGCCATGATCGGCGGCACGGATCAGACCTCAACAGGCCGTGATCGTTATCAGGGCTATTTGCAGGCGATGCAGAAAGCCGGACTCGAAGTAAAACCCGAATGGCGCATTGCAGGTCCGCGTACCAAGCAGGCCGGTTTTGAGGTTGCGCCGCAGTTTCTTGCACTCAAAGACAAACCCACGGCGGCTGTATGCTGGAATGATTTGTCGGCCATTGGTCTGATGAACGGTATCGCGCGCGCGGGCCTTGTGCCGGGCGAAGATATTTCCGTCACCGGCTATGACGATCTGGAAGAAGCGGCCATTGCAACGCCCGCACTGACGACGGTTTGGAACGGCCAGCGCGAAGTCGGTCGCCGTGCTGCTCGCGCTCTTCTTGATCAGCTGAATGGCGTTGAGGTTTCGCACGATCAGGAACTGATCAAGCCGGAGCTGCATATCCGGCAATCGACATCCAAGCCTAAAAATCTCTGATCCCAAACACAATGAATGAACGATCTTTGATGGTTTGTTGAAGTCTGCATGAACATAAGGAAGCTGGCATGAGTGAACGTGAAGCGACCATTCTGGTGCTTGGCAATTTCAACGAATATGCCGTGCAGCGGCTTTCGGACGAATTCCGGGTCAAGCGCGTTCCAAAAGGTGATGCAACATTGGTTGAACCAAGCTGGGCCAAAGATGTTAAAGGCATCGCCAGTATGTCTACAGTCAATGCCGGACTGATCGACGCGCTGCCAAACCTTGAAATCATTGGTAATTTCGGGGTTGGCTATGATGCTGTTGATGCCAAGCATGCTGCAATCAAAGGCGTGATGGTCACCAATACACCAGATGTCCTGACCGATGAAGTGGCGGATACGACCATTGGCCTGCTGATCGATACTGTGCGTGAGTTGTCAAAATCGCAGGAGTTTTTGCGTTCTGGTGAGTGGGTTAAGCAGGGCCGGTATCCGCTTTCGAAATTGTCACTGCGCGGTCGCAAGGTTGGCATTTTCGGCCTTGGCCGTATTGGCAAAGCGGTCGCGCACCGCATTGAAGCATTTGGTCTACCGATTTCTTATCATAACCGCCGCAAAGCCGATGATGTGCATTATACCTATTATCCAAGCCTTCTTGAGCTTGCTAAAGCGGTTGATACGCTTATTCTGGTCGCACCCGGTGGCGCGGAAACTGAAAAGGCCGTCAATGCGGACGTACTTGACGCGCTCGGATCAGATGGCGTTCTGATTAATATTGGTCGTGGTTCTGTTGTTGACGAAGATGCTTTGGCGCTTGCTCTGAAGAATGGCACGATTGCTGCTGCTGGCCTTGATGTGTTTGCCAATGAGCCAAATGTGCCGCAGGCGCTTCTTGATGCGCCGAATACGGTTTTGTTGCCGCATATTGGCTCCGCATCGGAAAAGACACGTCAGGATATGGCCGATCTCGTCATCGACAACCTGATTTCATGGTTCGACAAAGGCGAAGCTCTGACGCCCGTGCCGGAAACCGTGCATTTGAAGAAGGTTTGATAAGGTCAGATTGCTGATCTGACTGAATTAGAGCGGCGCTCCAGCTTTTCGTATTTTAGGCATAGTCTTATAAACCCTCGTTTTATTCCAGTTCGATTATGCTCTATGCTGTGAGCTGCGCCTTGTGAGCACGCACAGCTTCACCAAAGGCTTCAAAAATCTTGCGTGAGGGCGCATCCGACTGAACCCAGTATTCCGGGTGCCACTGAACACCGACGACAAAACCCTTTGCATTTTTGACTGAGACGGCTTCAATCGTGCCGTCTTCTGCTGTGGCTTCAACAGCCAGGACGGGGGCAAGTTTATCGATGGCCTGACGATGAACTGAATTGACCTTGACGTCATCGGTTTTCAATATCTCCGCCAAACACGAGTTCGGTGCGATCTTGATAGCATGCTGAATGGCAAAGCGTTCGGCCTGAATGTCCGACTCTGGTGCCCGGTGGTCCATACGGCCTTCCAGTTCCTGAATTTCGGTGGCCAGCGTGCCACCCAAAGCCACGTTCAGTTCCTGAATACCACGGCAAATCGCCAGAACGGGAATACCTTTATTGATTGCTGCACGGATGAGGGGGAGCGATGTTGCATCGCGCGCATTATCATATGGCTCGAAAGCCGCACTTTGTTCGACGCCATAAAGCTCTGGATTTACGTTTGATTTCGCGCCAGTCACCAGCAAGCCATCCACGCCATCAAGAATAGCCTCAATGTCGATCTTGTCGCCAAAGCTTGGTACGAGAAGCGGCGTAACCTCTGCAACGTCAATGGCCGCAGCGAGATATTGTTCAGGGGCTGAATGCCAAATGTAGTTTTCAAATGGCTTCACATCGGTAGGGACAGCGATGAGGGGGCGGGTCTTTTGTGCCATGGTCGAATGGATCCAGCTTGGGCCTTTGGTTTTGCTTTTTTAATGCGCGATCGTATGGCGCGCAATCTGCAAGCAGAATACTGTGTTGTCGCGGAGGTTTTTTACCTCCTTCTTTTGACATAAAGCCGTTGCAGCTTTAGAGCGCATTCGATCAGATAATTTCTATAAGTCATTGTTTTAAAAATAATATTTTTTAAGAAACCATTTTTCACTTTTCGGGATGGGCTGTAACGCACAAAGCATACATTTTGTGACGGATGTAGCCCGACCTGATGAAGTATGCGCTGCTTTTGATGAAGCGGATAGTCTTTTAGTCCAATAGATGCAGTTTTTAAAATGCTGGGGTTGCACGTGCCTTGCGTGTAAGGAAATACGACGTACGATATATTTGAGCATATGCCGGGCGTGATTGTTTCGGTTACTTTTGCTGCTCAAGATGTTGGCATCGGGTCAATGCTATAATGTCAGGGTTGTTTCCGACCCGAATCAAAGAGCACCAACTTTCCGGGCCATTGTTGGCTGATCTTTAGGGTGTTCATTCCATCAAGTGCGCTGGTGAGTTGCAATATATTGAGGGCGCCGTTCTTGTGCACGCTTCAGAAGTCAGCCGCTCTATGATAGGCTGGGTTATTACAGTCGATAGCGATCATTAAATCTAAAAAACCTCATCTTATCGAAATAGTTGAGGCAGAGTTTTCCTCTGAATTTTCTTTTATTCATAGAGTTTTTAAACGAAAAAGCTTTTAAACTAGGTGAAATCAGAATGTAGTTCGTCGAAATGATTTCTTCGGGGACGTTTTTTTAGCTCATAACCGAATGAAAAATGCATGCAGCAACAGATGAACATCTGGTTGGTTCAGCCTCGAAGTATATTTTTAAAATGCAAATTGAAGCCATCTTGGTTTGCTTAATAATAATGTAATTACATCTTATGGTAGTTGTAATAACAGCTTGTGGTTTAGTTTCGAGAAAGGTATTTTTAAAGGATTAGTGGCATATTCCCCCCTAGGAAAAGGGGTGTAATCAACGAAATGTGGCGTAGCCTTCAACCAGACATGCCTATTGACGTACGACTGTCGTTTTTGCGTTCGCTTTACGGCAATCGAACGACATTGTGGTTTGGCTTGCTCGCTCATGTCGTAGCATGTGTCGTGATCTATGTTAAAACGGCTGATTGGAGATTTCTGGGTTTTGCAGCTTTTTTTACAATAGTGGCCCTTGGTCGTCTTTATGACATGCATAAATTTGATCAGGCAAAACTTGGTCATTTATCTCATTCAGATCTGGATAAATGGGAAGCAAGATATCTGGTGGGGGCATCATTGGTGTGCACCACGCTGGGGATGTTATGTTTTTTCTCCAGCTATGTTTTGCGCGACTCGTTTGCGGAACTGGCAAGCTTGACCATTTTGTTGGCTTCGGTCGTTTCAATTGTCGGGCGTAACTATGCCTCTGCCAAGGCGGTCATATTAATGTCCGCTTGCACATTGATCCCGGTTTTAGCCGGCTTGATTCTCGCTGGCACGCCGTTTCATGTTGTGATCGGTCTTTTATTGATCCCTTATTTCTTGTCCAATATTCAGATGGCAAATGGGCTACGAGAATTTTTGTTTGCCGCAGTTATGGGAAAAAGACGCCTCTCTGTCGTTGCGGGGAGGTTCGATGCTGCTCTCAACAACATGCCGCAGGGCTTGCTTATGTTTGATGCCCAGCAGCGGATAGCAGTGATCAATCACAAGACAAAAGCCCTGCTCAAGATTGCCGAACATACGAAACTAAGAGGTCGCAGACTGGAAGTCTTGCTTCGTTACTGTGCCAAGCAGGGCTTATTTCCGCACAACGATCTCAACAGCATTAGAACGCGAATGCAGGATCTATTGTCCGGGCGGAAGTCACGCGATATTCTGCAGCTTTCAGATGATCGTTATATTGAGTGTGTCGGAAATCAGACATCAAATGCTGGTGTCGTCCTGATGTTTGAGGATGTAACGCAACGGGTGGAATCCGAGGCGCGTATTCAGCACATGGCGAGATTTGACGGTCTGACCGGTCTTGCGAACCGGAATTATTTCGAGACAATGGTGCGCTCTTTACGGGCGCATCAGGCGCAAGACAGCTTTGCTGCATTGATTGTCATCGATATTAATCACTTCAAGCACGTCAACGATACGCTTGGGCACCACGTCGGTGATGTGTTTTTACGGCTTTTCGCACAACGACTGAATTCTCTCGATCCAGAGCGTTTTGTAGCATCGCGTTTCGGTGGCGATGAATTTGTTCTGTTTGTTTTTAACTTGCGCGGCGACGACGAAATACCGGAAGTCATGCAGCATGTTATTTCAATGACCAGTGGCCTTTATGATCTAAATGGTGATCAAATTCATATTGAGATCAGTGCCGGTGTCGCAACTGAACGCATCGATAAATGTGATGTTGCAAGCATGCACATGAATGCTGATCTCGCTCTTTATGAAGCCAAGAGTGAAGAGGGTAAACAATGGGCGCTCTTTGTCGGGGCGATGGATACGAAGTATCGTGGTCGGCAAAAATTAAAGGCAGATCTTCGGCTCGCTATTGAAAACCAAGAAATTAAAGTTGTTTATCAACCAATTGTAAGCGCGCAGTCGTTGCGTATTGTGGCTTATGAAGCACTCGCGCGCTGGGAGCACTCAGAGCTGGGTCCCGTCCCACCGGCGGAGTTCATTCCGCTCGCAGAAGAGATCGGTATTATTTCCCAAATAACTCGCTTCATGCTCAATCAGGCTTGTCTGGACTGTACCTCCTGGGGTGATCGCATCGGTGTTTCGGTCAACCTGTCGGCTATCGATCTTAAGAATAGCGATATTACACGCGATATCGCCAATGCTTTGCAAAAGTCTGGTCTTCCAGCGAGGCAGTTGGAAGTAGAGGTCACTGAAAGTGCAATCATTGCTGACCGAAATCAGACATCACTCGTTTTGCAGAGATTGAAAAATGCAGGAATTAATATCGCGCTTGATGATTTTGGGACCGGCTATTCCAGTCTGAGTTATTTGAACAGCTTGCCGCTAACCAAAGTTAAAATCGATAGATCCTTTGTGCAGGACATTACGACCGATCGTCGATCCCTGATGCTTTTGCGTGGTGTAACGCAACTTTCTCACGAATTGGGTTTGGCGGTTACAGTCGAGGGAGTCGAAACCGAGGAGCAGCTTGCACTTGTTCGTGTGGCTGCCGGAGCAGATCTTGTGCAGGGGTATTTACTTGGCAAGCCCATGCCTGTTGCCGAAATCAGAACGTCTTCTGCGAGGGCCATCGTACATCATGATACAGGCCACACGGTCGTTTGATGTTACTTACAACCAAGAAGCTGTCGTCCAAAAAATAACGCCAAAATCGCCAACAAATATTAGTGACTTTTATCATGCAACGAAAGATGTTGATATATCGCATCATGCCTAAATGGGAAAATATATAAATATTGTATTTTATATAAATTGAGGAGTTGGTATGAAGAGACGCCTTCATATAATATTTTATACTTTTATAGTTATCTTTGCCTTGGCGGGAATTTTTACCTCATTATTTTGGAAAACTATACACGAGTATTGGGCAGTTTATCAGTATGCGAAAACTTTCAAGCCGGATGTTATTGATCAAAATTTTCGAAGTCTTTATAAAACCTATTCCTCAATTCGTGTGCCTCACACAGACAATGTGAGTGCGTTACCGGTGGTGGATAAGCCATTGCCAGCGACCTATGTTTACAAAGACCAAACGCGCGAGGTCGCAGATTTTCTCAAAAAGACCGATACGACAGGCTTCATTGTGCTCAAAGACGGCATGATCATCCACGAAGAGTACGCACGTGGAAATACCGAGCAAACCCAGTCTATTGCAATGTCATTGTCGAAATCGTTCATATCATTTCTTATTGGTAATGCTGTTGATGATGGTCTCATCAGTCTTGATGAAACAGTTGATCATTATGCCCCGGTTCTTAAGGATGGTGGATATAAGGGTGTTACGGTCAAAAATGTTCTGCAGATGTCATCTGGCATTGGTTTCAACGAAGACTATGGTGATTTGAATTCAGACATTGTTCGCTATATCATCCAGATATTGACGGGTTCTGTGATCGACTTTACCGCTCATCTGAAAAGCCAGCGCCCACAAGGAACGGTCAACGAGTATGTTTCGGCTGACACACAGGTTCTCGGAATGGTTCTTGAAGGCGCGACAGGTGTTCCGCTACAAAAATACTTTCAGGATCGGCTTTGGTCCAAGCTTGGAGCAGAAGCAGATGCCTATTGGCTGACGGATTCAACAGGCGAGGTCGTTGCCGCTGGTGGTCTGAATGCTGTCCTTCGTGATTTTGCCCGTTTCGGTCTTCTTTATATGAATGGTGGGCGGAGCTACCGAGGCGAGCAAATCGTACCTGCCAAATGGGTGCATGATTCGGTTACCCCAGATGCTCCGCATCTGATGCCCGGACGTCCACTGCCTGATGGAAAAGTATCCTATGGATATGGCTATCAATGGTGGATACCAGCAGAACCCCAGGGCGATTTCGTCGGCGTAGGTATCTATGGGCAATTTATATATGTTAACCCGGCTAAGCGTGTGGTGATCGTGAAAACCTCAGCATATTCCAATTTCAATGTGGATGGAGCTGCTATGAAAGATGAAACGATTCATATGTTTCAATCAATTGCCAGCCAGCTTGAATAGGTTGAATTCATTTAAGGAATGGCCATTCAGATGGCCATTTCTGGTTTCTAACGCCTGTGACTGGTTCGGTTTCGGTTCTGGTGAGGGGGAATGAGAGTTTATGTCATCGAGAAGTGACAAAACTCAATCTTTCACCTTTACACACTAATAAAGCACCTTATTCTGCGCACTGATTTGACGGGGTGCGGATGCTATTTGAATGACGAATGAAGCTGTCTCTGGTGGGCAACCACCGCTATCCAATTTCGCGCGGCAGCTCTTGCAGTTTTTGGATCGGGTGGAATATCGCCGTATTGTGCATGCGGAAGATCTCGAAGAAATTGGACGGCTGCGTTATCGGTCCTACCGCAGTGCGAATGTGATGCATGAAGCGGAAGTACCATCGATTGTCGATGATATTGACCGTGACAGTCATGCGTTCGTTTTCGGTATCCATATTGATGGGCAGTTGGTGAGTACCTTGCGTATTCATTACATAACCGCGGATCATCGGGTTGGCACAAGTTACGCGCTCTTTCCGGATATTCTTGATCCTCTGCTTAATAATGGAATGGCTTTTGTCGATCCAACGCGCTTTGCGGCTGATCCCGATTTGCTAAGCGAATATCCGGCGATTCCCTATGTTACGTTGCGCATAGCTGCAATGGCTTCCGAATATTTTGAAGCGGATCAATGCCTTGCTTCGGTCAAGCCCGAGCATATGGCGTTTTACAAGCGCATTTTCGGAACGACGGTTATGGCCGAAGCGCGGGAGCATGAAGGCTATGGCATCAAGGTGGGGCTCGGCGCTGCACCTATTCGCAATATTCGCGACGCTGTCGCCGTCCGCTTTCCGTTCTTCAAATCACAGCCGCATGAGCGGCGTGCCATGTTTGGCAATCTCGGCAATGGTGTCGGCCCGCTGACGATCTTGCCGACAGCAAAATATACCGGATTGGGTGTCTAGCTCACGACCCATTCATTTGACGGAAATTCTGCTGCGTCAAGACGCTCAGACGGGGAACAACTCCGTTCTGCGTGTCTTTGCTTGCATATCTGGTCATTTCAGGTGACATTTCCATGCACTGAATTGGTCGTGAGCCTCATAGCGCACCAACTTTAGTTTATTCTTATAATTGCTTTTACTTTTAAAATTTATTTTGAAAATTTCTTTAAATAATTAAGTCTGGTAATTTTTAAGAATTAAAGCTATTCGGGCTTTGGAGCCGCTTTATGCGGAACGAGGGGTGCTCAAGCCATGGATGCAGGACGTTGCTCAGAACGGCTGACAACCATGTTGTATGTGCATTGAAGATTGCAGATATTCTGTCTAGACTTCGGCAAAATATCTCAATGGGTGGAACTAAAAATGGCAGAACATCACAATACGGCTCCGGCCGAACTCGGTGCGCCGATGGATTATTCCGAGCATGATAAAACCTATGCCGGTTTCACGGGGCTGGTTAAATGGGGAACTGTGGCGCTCGTAGCGCTTCTGGTTGCCATGGCGTTCGGCTTCTTTGCGGGTGGAGCTTTCTCCGCAACCGTTCTTTTCATTCTTATCTGCGTTGCTGCCTGGTTCATTCTCTAGGGATTTAAGCCAGCATTAACCCGCATGATTTGATCGAATGCCTTGGTATGGGTGCAGTTTGCACCTTGCCGGGGCTTTATGCATGTCGTCTGTTTCATCATTTAAGGGGGCTTCTTCCCGGAAGCCCGGATTGTGCCCGGCTGTGAGGTCGGATTAAGCCACGAAAGGGAAACCAGTTGGCCCAGACTATATTCATTCCGAAAGAGAGTGATCCCAACGAGACCCGCGTTGCGGCATCTGCCGAGACGGTGAAGAAATTCATCGCGCTTGGTTTTGATGTCGTGGTGGAAAAAGGTGCAGGTGAAAAATCGCGCATCATTGATGCCGAGTTTGTCACTGCTGGTGCACGTATAGGATCGACGGCTGACGCCAAAGCGGCAGATGTTATCCTGAAAGTACGACGCCCGAACGATGCGGAACTCAAAGGGTATAGGTCGGGCGCAGCACTTTTCGCGATGCTTGATCCTTACGGTCAGGAAGCAGCGGTTGCCGCACTGGCTAAGGCCGGTATTTCCGCTTTCACGATGGAATTCATGCCGCGCATAACGCGCGCGCAGGTGATGGATGTTCTCTCGTCGCAGGCCAATCTTGCCGGTTATCAGGCTGTGATTGATGCAGCCGAAGTTTATGACCGCGCTATGCCAATGATGATGACGGCTGCAGGCACAGTGCCCGCAGCCCGCGTCTTTGTTATGGGTGCAGGCGTGGCCGGACTTCAGGCGATTGCGACCGCACGTCGTCTGGGCGCGGTTGTGACTGCAACCGATGTTCGTCCTGCTGCCAAAGAGCAGGTGGCATCGCTCGGCGCGAAGTTCATCGCTGTCGAGGATGAGGAATTCAAGGCGGCAGAAACCTCCGGCGGCTATGCCAAGGAAATGTCGAAGGAATATCAGGCGAAGCAGGCGGCACTTGTTGCTGACCATATTGCCAAGCAGGATATCGTCATTACCACCGCGCTTATTCCGGGGCGTGCAGCCCCGCGTCTTGTTTCAAAGGAAATGGTTGCAGCCATGCGTCCGGGTTCTGTGCTGGTTGATCTTGCAGTTGAACGCGGCGGCAATGTTGAAGGTGCGGTTGCCGGTCAGGTTGCAGATGTGAACGGCGTAAAGATCGTTGGGCACCTCAATGTGCCGGGGCGGATTGCAGCGACTGCTTCGCAGCTTTACGCGCGCAATCTTTACGCATTCCTCGAAACGCTGGTCGATAAGGAAGCAAAGCTTCTCAAGCTTGATCCGCAGGAAGAGTTGGTAAAGGCAACGCTTCTGACCCACGAGGGCAAAGTTGTGCATCCGGCGTTTGCCAAGGCTCAAGCAGAAGTGGAACCAGTACCAGCCGTTGTGGCTGAGAAGGTTACCAAGCCGAAAGCCGCAGCGAAGGCAAAGGCGCCTGCTGGCAAGACAGAGACTGCGAAGCAAGTGGCATCTGCTCCGGCCAAGCCTGTCGCCAAGACAACCCGAAAAGCACCGGCAAAAGCTGCGAAAACTTCCGCTGATGGAGGAGAGGCATAATGTCCGATACAGCACTTGAAAAAGCTCTTGAGAGCCTCAACCAGGCGGCTGATGCAGTAAGGCAGGCAGCGGAAAATGCAGGCGGTTTGGGTGATGCAGCCGCAGCTGCCGCTCATGCTGCATCCGGTGGCGTCGTTGACCCGTTTGTCTTCCGCCTTGCGATTTTTGTTCTGTCGATTTTCGTCGGCTATTACGTTGTCTGGTCAGTGACACCTGCACTGCATACGCCGCTCATGGCTGTCACCAATGCTATTTCATCGGTGATCGTGGTCGGCGCACTTCTTGCAGTCGGTCTTTCGCTCTCTAGCTGGGCAACCGGCTTCGGCTTTATCGCGCTCATCCTTGCAAGCGTAAACATCTTTGGCGGCTTTCTGGTTACCCAGCGAATGCTTGCCATGTACAAGAAAAAAGAAAAGTGAGGGCTGAGCCATCATGAGCGTTAATCTCGCAGCCTTCCTTTATCTCGTCTCCGGTGTCCTGTTCATTCTGGCACTGCGTGGCCTTTCGCACCCAACCACCAGCCGTCAGGGTAATACCTATGGTATGATCGGTATGGGTATCTCCATCGTCACCACGCTGCTGCTGGCACGTCCAAGCTTTGGCGGTCTGGTGCTGATTATCCTCGGTATCGCCATTGGTGGCGGTATTGGTGCAGTGATTGCACGCCGCATCGCGATGACGGCCATGCCGCAGCTTGTGGCTGCCTTCCACTCGCTGATCGGTCTTGCAGCCGTGCTCGTGGCTGCCGCTGCCCTTTACTCACCGCATTCCTTTGGCATTGGCGAAGTGGGGCAGATCCACGGTCAGGCGCTGATCGAAATGTCGCTTGGTGTTGCGATTGGTGCAATCACCTTTACCGGCTCGATCATTGCATTCCTGAAGCTTGATGGCCGTATGTCGGGCAAGCCGATCATGCTGCCGGGGCGTCATGTCATCAATGCGGCCCTTGCTGCTGCAATCGTAATCCTGATTGCCGTTCTGACCAATACCGAAAGCCATTTCGTGTTCTGGCTGATCGTCATTCTGGCGCTGGTGTTTGGTGTGCTGATCATCATCCCGATTGGCGGCGCGGATATGCCGGTTGTCGTTTCCATGCTCAATTCTTATTCGGGCTGGGCTGCGGCAGGCATTGGTTTCACGCTTGGTAATCTGGCGCTGATCATCACCGGTGCGCTGGTCGGCTCGTCCGGTGCGATCCTGTCCTACATCATGTGTAAAGGCATGAACCGCTCGTTCATCTCGGTTATTCTCGGTGGCTTCGGCGGTGATGTGGCCGCTGCGGGCAGCGGCGAAGTGGAACAGCGTCCGGTCAAGCAGGGTTCGGCTGACGATGCAGCCTTCATCATGAAGAATGCATCCAAGGTCATCATCGTGCCGGGTTACGGTATGGCGGTGGCACAGGCTCAGCACGCGCTGCGTGAAATGGCCGACAAGCTGAAAGCCGAAGGCGTGGAAGTGAAATACGCGATCCACCCTGTTGCCGGTCGTATGCCGGGTCATATGAACGTGCTGTTGGCCGAAGCTAACGTGCCTTATGATGAAGTGTTTGAGCTTGAAGACATCAACTCGGAATTTGCGACGGCTGATGTTGCCTTCGTGATTGGTGCGAACGACGTGACCAATCCGGCAGCAAAGACTGATCCGCAATCGCCGATCTTCGGTATGCCGATCCTCGATGTCGACAAGGCCGGTACGGTGCTGTTCATCAAGCGCGGTATGGGCTCAGGCTATGCGGGCGTGGAAAACGAGCTGTTCTTCCGCGACAACACCATGATGCTCTTTGCCGACGCAAAGAAGATGGTTGAGAGTATCGTCAAAGCTCTCGACCATTAAAATATAACAAATTATAATTATTAGGCGTCCTGTATATCGCAGGGCGCCTTTTATATATCTTTACCCCTATAAATTTGGTAATTCCAACGGAGATATCATATTGAATTTTTAAATAAAGGATAATATCTAGAAAATTATTATTGTAAAATATATTGACAGAATTTTTTTTTATAGTTTAAAATTGCATTAATAATATACGGTTTTTTTATTCTAATTTTAAAGGGATTGCTTTAATGCGGTTTATTTTAGTTTTATTTATTTATTTTTTAGGTTTTTCTTATGCAAATGCGGAAATTATTTCTTCATTGCCAGAAAAAGAAGAAATCGTACCGGAAGTTGCAAATATATATTTTACGGATTCCGTCAGTGAACGCTCCATCTCTGAGCTTGGTGCTTCTATAAATGACATATATATCAAATATCCAACAGTAAAAAAAATAAATCTTATTATAAATAGCTTAGGTGGAAGTGTACAAGCCGGCTTTATGGCTTATACAATGATAAAAAGCTCACCGATACCAATTACAGCAATTAACGGAGGTATAACAGCGTCAGCCGCAACGTATTTTTATTGCGCTGCAAAAGAACGCCAGGCCATTCCCGGCTCTATGTTTCTTCTACACGCTGCTAATACGTATGCGAAGGCAGAAAAGCCTGATGAGTTAGAGCGTGAATTGGTTCAACTTGGTTATGTGCATAATTTTATCAATAAAATATATCGAGAATGTACAACGTTAAGCGATGATGAGATTAAAAATATCGCCAAGTCTGAATATTTAGCGAAATATTTGGATGAGGAAGAAGCAAAAACTATCAAGTTAAGCGATAAAACAGCGCAGACAATAGCGCAGCCTGACGTTTCTTTTTTCATTTTTTCGAAAGATCGAGACGAGTAATACATATTTCTATTTCGGTCGAATTATGCCTCGTATATCATCTTATCCTGCAGCGCACGCAGTTCGGCTATCTTGGAGCCGGGCTGTGGTGCTGCGTTGATATAGGTGATGAGTTCACCTTTCCGGATTGGTGCAGTGACGGTACCGTTTTGCAGCAAGCCGCAAGGAATGGCTTTTGCGGCGCGTGCTTCCGGTGTCGTCATGATCCATGAACGATAGCAATATTGACCGATGGCGTCGAGCTTATCGCCCGGTTGCAGGTCTTTCTTTGCTACCGCGCAGACTTCCGCCACCGGCTTGGGCAGCGGCACCATGTCGGATTTGCCGTACAGGACTGCGCGTGCGACTGTCAGCGGCACTTCAAGCGAGGTGAGGTGGTAAGGGCGGTGGAAGGTGAAATAGGGGCCCTTGCCGATCTTCAGATCTTCAAGGCGCTCATTCAGGCGAGGGTGGTCCATCTTGGCCACAACGAAAACACCTGGAGAAACGCCTTTGCCGATCGAATAATCAACCACGCCGCTTTTGTTAAGAACACCGCCATCCGCCTGCGGGATGAGCGTGCTGCTCAACTGGTCAATGCTGGCGCGGGGGCCGTGCATCCCGGCAATATCAGGAACGAGGCCGGTTGCATTGGCGATTGCTGCCATCTCGACCATGGTTTTCGAACCATCGATGAACTCAACCAGCAGGCGGACATTCATGTTCCGGCGGTCGGCTTCTTCCTGATAGTGGTCCGGGATCGCATCAAAATTGAGCGGATTGTTCTTACCCTTGCCAGCCGAGACCACTTCATAGCCAAGCGCTGAAACGAACTCGATCAGTTCCATGCAGGAAGACGGTTCGTCGCCGGCACCCAGCGAATAAATCACGCCCTGCTTGTCGGCCTGTGTCTTGAGGTAAGGTCCGATAGTGACATCGGCTTCAACATTCATCATCACAAGATGCTTGCCGTGCTCAATCGCCTTGATACCGGTTTCAGCGCCGACTTCGGGAATGCCGGTTGCATCGATGATGACGTCCACCAATGGATTTGAGAGGATCAGATCATTGTCTTCGGTGACTGCGATCTTGCCGCTTTCAATGGCGCTGGTCATGGCGCTTTCGCTATTGGCTTCACGCGCATTGTCATCAACGCCATAGGCCGTGCGGACAGCCTTGAAAGTGTTCGGCAGACGACGGGCAGAAAGCGCACCGACTGCAATGCCGGGCATACGGGCAACCTGTGTGACGATATCCGTACCCATTTCGCCGGCGCCGATCAGACCGATGCGGATTGGTTTTCCGGTTTCAGCACGCGCTTGCAAGTCACGCGCCAATCCAACCAGTGCCACATTCGTCGTCATAATCGTCTCCGCGAAAATTTTTGTCACGCTTCACTTGTTATAGATGCGCAATCGTTGATGAGTCTCTATATCAACAGTGACAAACGCGCATCTCAAATCGTCGCGACAAAATACGCATTCTATCGGAGCCTTTATGAGCAATGCATCCCCCTTCGACCTCGTCATCTTCGATTGCGACGGTGTTCTCGTCGACAGTGAGCCGCTTTCCTGCCGCGCGTTTGAGCAGGTTTACGCCAATCACGGCATGGTACTGCCTGAGGGTACTGTTGCCAAAGGTATTGGTATGAAGGTCGCTGATATCGCGCTTATGATTGAAGATATGACAGGGCATCGTTTGCCGGATGGCGCCACTGATGAATTCTGGCCGATCACCAGAGACCTGTTTGCCGCACATTTGGAGCCTGCTGTCGGTATTGCTGATTTTCTGAAAGTCCTGCCGCTCAAACGTTGCGTTGCGTCTTCCTCTCACCCGGAGCGCATTGCATTCAGTTTGGAGAAGACGGGTATCAACCATTACTTCGGTGATGCGGTCTATTCATCGAGCATGGTCAAGCGCGGCAAGCCTGCACCTGATCTGTTCCTTTTTGCAGCCGACAAGATGGGAGTTGATCCGGCGCGTTGCGTGGTGATCGAAGATTCACCTTTTGGTGTTGAAGGTGCGATTGCAGCCGGTATGACGGCATTTGGCTATACGGGCGGCGGTCATACTTATGAAGGTCATTCTGAACGCCTGTCTTCCAAAGGCGCAAGCCGGGTTTTCGACCATTGGGACGATATCGCCCGTGAAATACTCGTTGCAGCGTAAGGTTATGATTTGCCGGACCTTTTTTATAGGTTAAAGAAGGCGTTATTAGTTTAAGCAGAAAGTTTGAGGGCATGAAGGACGCAATTACGCTCGACCAGTTGCGCGAGGCGATCGGCACAGAAATCGGATGTTCCGAGTGGCGCGAAGTCACGCAGGAAATGATCAATCAGTTTGCGGATGCAACGGATGATCATCAGTTCATTCATGTTGATCCAGAGCGCGCTGCCAAGGAAACGCCGTTTGGTGGTACGATTGCGCATGGGTTTCTGACTTTGTCGCTGCTTTCGACGCTGGCATTCGAAGCACTGCCCATGTTGCAGGGTGCCACCATGGGCATTAATTACGGCTTCGATAAAGTGCGGTTCATGTCACCGGTCAAGACCGGTGCACGGGTGCGCGCGCGTTTCAAGCTTTCCGATGCCGATATTCGTCCATCGGGACGCGTGGTCAACCATTACGAAGTGACGCTGGAAGTGGAAAACACCGTCAAACCGGCACTGACTGCGACATGGCTTACAATTGCCGTGGTAGAGCCACCAAAGACCTGAAGCGCCACCTCTTACAGATTGATAAGCCGTCCTTCTTCATCAAGGGGGGCGGCTTTGTCGTTGTGCGTTGTCATTAGCTCACGAAACAAGAACGGACCATGTAGAAACATGCCAAAATCATAGAAGTTCATCTTTTCGGCGCCGCGCATATACAGCAGATGCATCAGGAAGAAATTGCCTTTTGAACGCTTGTAGCGGTTTTCACTATGAACATTCTTGAAGCGGATACGATTGATGAGCGGCCTGTTCTGAGGTCTGATCTTTAGCGCCTTTGCCGGATCAGAGCCATAGAAGTGGATGATGTCGGTGAGAACCTGAAATTCCGACCAGAGCACAGGACTTTCGTTGAACACCACGCGCACGTCCTCGCGCAAGCCGCGTGCCTTTGGATGCAGTGCGATCATCAGCAGGCATGAGCCGATGGCCAGCATCGACACGGGCTGTTTTGTCAGCAGGTCGGGACGCTCGCGTTGAACATCCGCCAGCGCTTCAACGGCGGGAACCGTGCCGAGGCTGTGGGCGACGATAATCACCTCGTCGGCATTGCTTTCTTCGATCTTCTTTTTCAGCGCTTCTGCAAAGGCGCGACGACGTGCTTTGAGCTTATCGTTGCGGTTATGGATCCGGTCATAGGCGGCCGACCAGTCATCAAGCAGATAGGACATGAAGAATCGGTCGCCAGGCCAGCGCACGAGCAATGTGGCGATAACTGCGGCAAGAGGCAGGGACCAAACAAGGTTCCAGTATGGGAAACCTGCAAGCATTGGCGCCGAGGCGATCAGGGCCGCTATTGCTATAATGACGATGGATAAAAGAAACGGCCACATGAAGAACATCACGAAACGCCAGCTCGTCAGCAGATAGCGGAGCAGGGTGCCCGTGAAAAAAATATTCATGAAGGCGCGAAAGCCGGTCAGCATACGCATTGGCGTCGAGCGGGCTGCGTAGTCGTCAAAAATATCCGCTGTTCCGAACTGGCAGAATTCGGTTTCGGTCTGCCAGCCGTTGCCCTGAGTCGTTGCGGTGAGTGTTCCGCAATCATCCGACTCATCTTTCATCGGAGGCACTTTGGTTTTTGCGTGCCACAAACGATCAAAATCCTTCAACGCCTGCGCATGGCGCACGCGGACAGCTTTGGGGTGCAGGCCCTCATAGCCTGTGAATTGAATAACGAGTCGTTTGCGAAAAGACATAAATCTCGACAGAGGAATCAATGAACGGGATAGACGGTACGTTTCACCAGCCTGTCGCTCATGGCCGAGCAATGAGGCTGAATTGTGCGAAAAGCGCGTGCTCTCTATCCTATCGGGCAGGATTCCGTCACTATAATTTGTCGTGAAGTCATTATTTGTGCTGAAGGTGGGGCAAAGTTTCATCTTGAGGTGGACAAAAGCCGGCTTATCTGGTAATGCGAGCCCCAATTTGCAACGTTTATGTTGCGAAGCTTGGGAGCCTTTGGGCGTATAGACAGTTGACTCTATCAGCTGAACATCGTTAAGAGACGCCCTTAATGCCTCAGGCTAAATCGAAATTCTAACCGATACGGGATTACACGTGCAGGTACTCGTCCGCGATAACAATGTTGATCAGGCTCTCCGCGCTCTTAAGAAAAAGATGCAGCGCGAAGGTATCTTCCGCGAAATGAAGATGCGTGGCCATTATGAAAAGCCATCCGAAAAGCGTGCTCGCGAAAAGGCGGAAGCCGTTCGCCGTTCGCGCAAGCTGGCTCGTAAGCGCGCACAGCGTGAAGGCCTTATCGGCGGCGGTCGTACCGCGGCTCGTTAAGAAGCCTGAAATTGGCGCTGCCTTTGTGGCGCCATTTGCTTGCCGGTGCAGCTTATGGCTCGCGCCGGTTTTTGCATGTCTGAGCCTTGGTTAAGCATTGTTGGCTTCACGAGATAAAACATGCCGATTTGAAGTGTTAGTGAACTGCCATATACTGACCTTTATTGTGGCGTTGAGCTTGTTGCGACAGATGAGCAGAATTCTGGCCAGTTGAGTTGATCTGCGGCTTTTATCTGCTGTCATCTTTTGTACGACACAATGAGAATATTATGGCTGTTAAGGCAGCCGGGGACAAAGTTGAGGGAAATTGAGGATAAACGCCTCTGTTCCACTCACGCAGAAAGGAACGCTGCCGTTGCCAACGCGCTTTAAGGTAATGCATTCGTCCGGCAAATTTGTTGCCCGTCATAGTCTGTTGGCTGCAACGGCGGTTCTGGCTCTTGGCCTTGCCGGTTGTCAGAGTTCCAGCACACATAGCGCATTGAGCACGGTTGATCGTGCGCAGGGCTCGAGCGAAAATATTGGCTCGCTCACCAGCGTCATCCAGAGTAACCCACGCGATCCTGAAGCCTACAACGTGCGCGGATCAGCTTATGGCAAGGCTCGCCGTTATAAGGAAGCGCTGCGTGATTTCGATCAGGCAATAGCGCTCAACCCGAATTTCTATCAGGCCTATGCAAACCGTGCGCTGATCTATCGTTATATGGGTGACAGCGGCAAGGCAGCGCAGGATTACAGCCGTGCGATCCAGATCAACCCGCAATATGATGCGGCTTATGTCGGACGTGGCAACGTCTATCGTCTGGCTGGACGTGCGGATCAGGCATTAAGCGATTTCAATCAGGCTATTGCGTTGCAGACGACTGATGGCCGTGCTTACCATAATCGCGGTCTGATTTATCAGTCCAAGGGGCAGCACAAGCAGGCGATTGAGGATTTTTCCAAGGCAATTTCGCTTAATTCGACAGCACCTGAGCCTTACAATGGTCGCGGCATTTCTTATGTGGCGCTGGGTGACTATGACAATGCATTCGATGATTTCAACACGGCGATTACGCTTGATGGAAACATCGCTGAGAGCTGGGCCAATCAAGCGCTGGTTTATGAACAGCGTGGTGATAAGGCGAAAGCTGCAAATTCCTATCTGCGTGCGACGCAGCTGGATCCAAACTATCAGCCAGCAAAATCCGGACTTGCCCGCACACGCAGCTAATCCATCTTTTTCAAGAATAATGAAGGCGGCGCTCTCCAAATCAGGAAGCGCCGCTTTTCTTTATCAAAAGCCGACATATAATCATTGTTATGTCGCTCTTCGATCATATCGGCTTTCAAAGCAAAGACCTTCGCCGCAGCCTTTCTTTCTATGAAAGCTGCATGCCTAAACTTGGGCTCGCTGTTATTTCACGTTCGGACAGTGGTTTCTTTGTGAGTGGTGGCGAAAGGGCGCCTGTGCCTTTTCTATGGATACACAAAGCGCAGAATGCGGATGCAGGCGTGCCCGACGGCAAGCCGGGCAATCACCTTCACTTGATGTTTACCGCGGCCAGTCGTGAAGATGTAGAGGCTTTTTTCCGGGCAGCAGTTCACGCTGGCGGCAGTGAAAGTGATGCACCTGGTTATCAGGGACCGGAAGAGATGGGGTATTACGCAGCTCTTGTTTTCGACCCTGACGGAAACACACTGGAAGCGGGCTTTCGACAGAGGGCACGATAAACACACTGCGACTGTAGTTCAAAGCGCGTATTGATCCGGCTGGATCATATCTGCGTTCTAGCCGCGTGAACGCAGATTGCGCTTGTCGAGACGATTAACGAGATAGTCGCCGATGAGCTGAATGCCGCAAACCATGATGATGAGAATAATCACCACAGCAATCATGATCTGCGTTTCAAAGCGCTGATACCCATAGCGGATCGCCAGATCGCCCAAGCCCCCCGCACCAATAGCACCAGCCATCGCAGACGCACCAATGAGTGTGATGATTGTGACGGTGAAGCCTGCAATAATGCCGGGTAGCGCTTCGGGCACCAGCACTTCGCGCACGATTGTCCAGCGGTTTGCGCCCATTGAACGGGCAGCCTCCACGAGGCCGTTATCCACTTCGCGCAATGAGACTTCAGCGATACGTGCATAATAGGGAATGGCTGCAATCGACAATGGCACGATGGATGCCCATGTGCCGATCGATGTGCCGACGACAAAACGCGTCACCGGAATGAGTGCCACCAGCAGAATGATGAAGGGCACGGAACGGAAACCGTTGATGATGGCACCGAGTATGGTGTTGATTGTCAGATTTTGTGCAAGACCACCACGTTCCGTCAGAATCATGACGAGGGCCAGCGGCAGGCCGACAACCAGCGAAATCAGGCTCGAAAAGCCAGTCATGATGATGGTCTCCCAGAAGGAGCGCCAGAGAAGATCAAGCATTGCCTGAGACATAGCCGAGAACCTCCGTGGCGTCTGCATGGGTGTTAAGATAGGCGAGTGCGGCGCCCAATGTTGCTTTGTCCTGCGTGGGCAGGCCAATGAACATGGTTCCAACCGGCTCGCCCTGAATGGTATCCATGCCGCCATGGATCAGTTGAAGCGCAATTCCGGTTGCAAGTGTTGCTTCGCTGAAGAACGCGCCCTTGGCGGCGTTTCCTGAAAGCTTGACCTTG
This sequence comes from Ochrobactrum sp. Marseille-Q0166, assembly GCF_014397025.1. NCBI lineage: Bacteria > Pseudomonadati > Pseudomonadota > Alphaproteobacteria > Hyphomicrobiales > Brucellaceae > Ochrobactrum > Ochrobactrum sp. Marseille-Q0166. The sequence continues at coordinate 929,463 of NZ_JACJUO010000001.1, forward strand.
AGAATGGCAAGGTCGCCGGTCTTTTCGAGGCGCTCGCGCCACACGGCAGGCAGTTCCGGCTCCAGCACCTGCAACATGCTTTGCGTGATGGGCGAGCGCGGATTGGCGAAGACTTTCCAGACCGGACCTTCTTCCGCGATTGCGCCATGATCCAGAACGATCACCCGATCGGCGATGCGGCGGATGACTTCCATTTCGTGGGTGATAAGCAGGATTGTCAGACCAAGCTTTGTGTTAATGTCTTTGAGCAGCGACAGAATCGACTGGGTTGTCTCAGGATCGAGTGCCGAGGTGGCTTCGTCAGAAAGCAGCACGGCGGGTTCGGCAGCAAGTGCACGCGCAATGCCGACACGCTGCTTCTGCCCACCGGAAAGCTGTGCCGGATATTGCTTTGCCTTGTCGGAGAGACCGACGAGATCAAGCAGTTCTGCCACGCGCTTGATGCGTTGGGCTTTTGGCATGCCTGCAATCTTGAGCGGCAAGGCCACGTTCTGCGCCACCGTTTTTGCCGACATGAGGTTGAAGTGCTGAAACACCATGCCGATGCGGCGGCGCACAGGGCGCAGCGCGTCTTCACCAAGACCGGTGATTTCACGGCCCTCAATCTGGATTGAGCCGCTGTCCGGCTTTTCGAGGCCGTTGACGCAGCGGATCAGCGTGGACTTGCCGGCGCCGCTGCGGCCGATGATACCGAGAATTTCGCCGCGTGCGACGGAAAGAGAGACGCCGCTGATCGCAGCCGTTTCGCCGAACATTCGGCGCACGTCTTTCATTTCGACGATGGGCGCTAATGCAGCAGTTGGCTGTTCAATGGTCACGGTCGTTTCTTCTATAGTTAGATGCTCCGCTGCAAACAGCGGCAAACTGCAATCGGATGAGGCTTCCAGGAAAGATGGGATCTGACTAAGCCATGGAGCTCGCGCTCGCCGCCGATGCTTTTGGGCAATTTTTTTGCTTACGTCAATAAAAGCCGCGCCGGAAATGCTTCTCCGGCGCGGTCTTTCAGTCACTTATAGCAATTAGTTCCAGGCTGGAATGCCTGTGCCCTTGTAAACGCGGTCGAGCTCAGCCTTCACTGCGTCGTTCTGGAAGGAAGCAACAAGGTTCTTCACCCAGTCAGCGTTTTCATCTTCGGTGCGGACCGCGATGAAGTTGTTGTACGGGTTGTTTTCCTTGGATTCCCAGCCGATGGCTTCTTCCTTCTTGAGACCTGCCTTGCCAGCCCAGTCGTTGTTCACGATGGCAACATCCAGATCATCAATCGAGCGACCGACAACACCGGCATCGAGTTCCTTGATTTCGATCTTCTTGGGATTTTCAATGATATCGATTGGCGTTGCGAGAATGCCAGCTTCTGGCTTCAGCTTGATGAGGCCCTTTTCTTCAAGCACGCGGAGCGCACGACCTTCATTCGAAGGATCGTTCGGCACGCCGACGACAGCGCCTTCCTTCAGTTCATCGAGGCTCTTGATCTTGCGCGAATAGACGCCGATTGGCCAGACAGCGGTGTAACCTGCAACGCTGATCTTGTAGCCGTGCTGCTTGATCTGTTCGTCGAGGTAAGGCTTGTGCTGGAAGGCGTTCGCGTCGATTTCCTTGCGTTCCAGCGCTTCATTTGGCTGGTTGTAGTCGTTGAAGGTCACGCGTTCGATGATGAGGCCGTGCTTCTTGCCTTCTTCCGCAACGACTTTCCAGACGTCTTCATCTTCGCCGCCCATGATACCGACCTTGATGGTCTTGTCTTCTGCATGGCTTGGTGCGGCTGCAAAACCAACGGTGAGGGCTGCAACGGTGAAGAGAGCAGCTTTCAGACCCGCGCGGCGGGTTAGCGAATAGCGGGAAAGGACTGACGACATTCTTATGTTCCTTGTCTAAAGTTTTTTGGAGAGCCGGTCCTGGAAAGTGATCATGTTAGATGATCTTTCTCCCCCTGCCCACCTTGATGCCGATAATTCCCGTTTGTATTCCAATAAACAAGAAAAATTATTTCAGCTTCACGCGATTCAGCGATGGTGAAATTGCGTTCACAGGCGCGTGAGCGGATTGCCATTTCCGCTCATGCGGCTTACCTGAATCTGGTTCTAGAGCGGTGCCGAAAAGATTGAATCGTTGGGGCCGCTATGTATATTTTTACGCATTATCCAGTGCAAAACCGCTACGCACTTTTGCGGGAAATGCTTTCATTATCCGCAATAATCATCTGGGCGGCCTTCTCGGCAATCATCAAAGTGGGTGAGTTCGTGTTTCCGGAGGTGATTGCGGGCATGACCGAGGCATCGGCCACGCGCAGCCCCTCAATACCGTTTACGCGCAGGCGCGGATCGACGATCGCTTCTGTATCGGTGCCCATTCGGCAGGTTCCGACCGGATGGAAAATGGTTGTACCAATATCGCCCGCTGCTTTTTCCAGTTGTTCCTGTGTTTCATAGCTTGGTCCGGGCTTGAATTCTTCCGGCCGATATTTCTGCAAAGGTGCCTGTGCTACAATATGGCGGGTGAGGCGGATGGCGTCGGCTGCAACGCGGCGGTCAGTTTCCGTGGAAAGATAGTTCGGGCGGATGGCCGGTTGGGTGCGGTGATCAGGGGACTTGATATGAATCGAACCACGACTCTCGGGACGCAGATTACAGACCGATGCGGTGAAGGCCGGGAAGGGGTGGACGGCCTCGCCGAATTTCTCAAGGCTCAATGGCTGCACATGATATTGCAGATTGGCTGTTTCATAGGACGGGTCTGAGCGGGTGAAAGCACCGAGCTGGCTGGGTGCCATCGACATGGGCCCAGAGCGACGCAGGAAATATTCAAGGCCGATCATGGCTTTGCCAAAAAGCTTGCTCGCCTTTTCATTGAGCGTTGGAATGCCGGTCACTTTATAAGCGCAGCGCAGTTGCAGATGATCCTGCAGGTTTTCGCCCAACTGTTTGCGTTCAAGTTTCAGTGGAATGCCCGCCTGTTGCAGCACATCACCGCGTCCCACACCTGAAAGCTCCAATATTTGCGGTGAGCCGACGGAACCGGCTGCGAGAATAATCTCGCGTTTTGCCCTGACGGTTCGCGTTGTCCCGTTCTGATCGAAAGTCACACCGGTTGCGCGCAGCTCTTCGATCTCGATGCGGCGAACATGCGCGCCGGTTTCAACATAGAGGTTCGGGCGATCAAGGGCCGGTCGCAAAAAGGCCTTGGCCGTATTCCAGCGAATGCCGCGCTTCTGGTTGACCTTGAAATAGGACACACCTTCATTGTCACCACGATTGAAATCGTCGGTTGCTGGAATCCCGGCTGCAACGGCCGCATCACGAAAAGCATCCAGAATGTCCCAGTGCAGACGGGCACTTTCGACACGCCATTCGCCACCCGCACCATGCAGCTCGCTTGCGCCTTCAAAATAGTCTTCAGACTTTTTGAAGAAGGGCAGCACGTCGTCCCAGCCCCATCCATCGCAACCGGCCTGTCGCCACAGATCATAATCGCGAGCCTGTCCGCGCATATAGATCATGCCATTGATGGAAGAGCATCCGCCAAGCACCTTGCCGCGCGGATAGCCGAGTGAGCGTCCGTTCAGGCCTGGTTCTGCTTCCGTGGTGAAGCACCAGTCGGTGCGCGGATTGCCGATGCAATAGAGATAGCCGACGGGGATATGTATCCACGCGTAATTGTCTTTGCCGCCTGCTTCAAGCAGCAGCACGGAACGGTTTTTATCTGCGGAAAGCCGGTTCGCAAGCGCACACCCTGCCGTGCCCGCGCCAACCACGATGTAATCGTAGGTGTCGGTCATGATTTCATATCCAGTAAAAAGGTGGAGCCGCTATCTGATGAGCGTGCGGCTCCGGGAACGTCGGTTATCCGAACAATTTCTTTCCAAGCCGCGATGCATAAAACTCGCCTACGATTCCTTTACGGAAGAGGAGAACGCAGGCCATGAAGATGATGCCGGTTACGATTGTGACGGGGAAGTCGGAGGTTGCGAGATAGTTCTGAAGAGCGACCACGAAGGCTGCACCGACGATTGGTCCAATCAGCGTTCCGATGCCTCCAAGCAGGGTCATCAGGATCACCTCGCCCGACATCTGCCAGCCCACATCGGTCAATGTTGCGAACTGGAAGACCAGTGCCTTCATGCCGCCTGCAAGACCCGCAAGCGCTGCCGACATCACAAAGGCTGCAAGCTTGTAGTGATTGACGGAATAGCCCAGTGACACGGCGCGGCTCTCATTTTCGCGCACTGATTTGAGGATCATTCCGAACGGCGAATTGATGATACGCCAGATTGCAAAAACCCCGATCACGAAGAGTGCCAGCACCAGATAATACATGTTCATTTGCTGGTTGAGGTCGATGATGCCAAACAGATAGCCGCGTGGCACACCCTGAAGACCATCTTCGCCATGGGTGAAGGCTGCTTGCAGGCAGAAGAAGAAGAACATCTGCGCAAGCGCCAGCGTGATCATCGTTGAATAAATACCCTGACGGCGGATGGCAAGATAGCCGATGATGAGGCCGAGACCTGCGGCTGTGAGCATGCCAAGCAGAATGCCGATTTCTGGCGTCACACCCCAGACCTTGACCGCATGAGCCGTCACATAGGCAGCGCCGCCAAAGAAGGCTGCATGGCCAAACGACAGAATGCCGGTATAGCCGAGCAGCAAATTGAAGGCGGAGGCAAAGAGCGCGAAGCACAGCATCTTCATCAGGAAGATCGGGTAGACCATGAAAGGGGCTGCGATCAGGCCGATGAGGGCGATGACCAGAACGACTGCCGACAGGCTGTTGAGCGTTGAGGCTTTGGCCTGATGAGTTGCCGTTGTTGCTTTAAGAACAGTATCAGTCATATCAGGCCTCCTTCCCGAACAGTCCGGCGGGTCGCACCAGAAGGACGATAGCCATGATAACGAAGATGACGATGCTGGAGGCTTCAGGATAGAAGACCTTGGTCAGCCCCTCAGCCAGCCCGAGCACATAGCCGGTGATGATGGCGCCAAGGATCGAACCCATGCCGCCGACCACAACCACGGCAAAGACCACGATGATAATATTGGACCCCATCAGTGGGCTGACCTGATAGATGGGTGCCGCCAGAATTCCGGCAAATCCGGCAAGTGCCGCACCGAGCGCATAAGTGAAGGTAAGCAGCAGTGGCACATTGATGCCGAAAGCTTTGACCAGTGTCGGGTTTTCGGTTGCAGCACGCAAATAAGCGCCAAGCTTGGTCTTCTCGATCAAAAGCCACGTGCCAATACAGATGACGAGTGACGCCACCACCACCCATGCGCGATAGTTGGGCAGGAACATGAAGCCGAGATTATTGCCGCCCGCAAGTGATGGCGGCACCGCATAGGGCTGACCGGCAGCGCCATAATAATAGCGGAAGGTGCCTTCGATTACGAGCGCCAGACCAAAGGTGAACAGCAGGCCATAAAGCGGATCAAGATTATAAAGCCTTGAAAGCGCAACGCGCTCGATGATGGCGCCGCCCAGACCCACGATCAGCGGAGCCAGAATAAGCGCTGGCCAATAGCCAATGCCAAGGCCGCTCAACAGCAGATAGCCGACAAAGGCGCCGAGCATATATTGCGCGCCATGGGCAAAATTGATGATGCGCAAAAGCCCGAAGATGATGGCGAGGCCAAGGCTCAGAATTGCATAGAAAGACCCGTTGATAAGGCCGACGAGCAATTGCCCGAGAAAGGCCTGCAAAGGGATGCCGAAGATCATTGTCATTGGTTCAGACCCCCAGTGCTTCATTGAGTGCTGCCATGCGTTGCGGCAGCTCGGTGGTGGGGAAGTTCTCCGTCACCACGCCATGATCCATCAGATAAAAGCGGTCCGCGACCTTGGCGGCAAAGCGGAAGTTCTGCTCGACCAGAAGCACGGTCATGCCGCGTTTCTTGAGCTCGACCAGCACATCGCCGATGCGCTGGATGATGACGGGTGCAAGCCCTTCTGTCGGCTCATCAAGCAGCATCACCTTCACGCCGGTGCGCAGGATACGGGCAATGGCCAGCATCTGCTGTTCGCCACCCGAAAGCTTGGTGCCGGGGCTGTTGCGACGCTCATAGAGATTGGGAAAGAGTTCGTAAATCTCGTCGAGCGACATGGCGCCACTGCCTTTGCCGACAACCGGCGGCAGCAGCAGATTTTCATGCACATTAAGCGTTGCAAAGATCCCGCGTTCTTCCGGCACAAAGCCAAGACCCGTGCGGGCAATGCGATGCAGCGGCACGCGCATAACGTCTTTGCCATCAAGCGTGATGGTACCGGTCCGCTTGCGGATGATACCCATGATCGCACGCAGCGTGGTGGTCTTGCCGACACCGTTGCGGCCTAAAAGCGTGATGGTTTCGCCGGGCCAGATATCAAGATCCACGCCGTGCAGCGCATGGCTTTCACCATACCAGGCATTGAGCCCGCGCACCGAAAGCAGGGGTTGGCCTCTATTCATGTTCAGTTCCCATATAAGCCGTGCGGACGCGCTCATCTTGTGCGACGGTGGCATAAGTGCCCGATGCGAGGATCTCGCCGCGTTGCAGCACTGTGACCTGGTGAGCGATGTCGGCGACAACCTTGAGATTGTGTTCGACCATCAGCACCGCGCGATCTTTGGCCACGTCGGTGATGAGGGCTGCAATTGTGTGGACGTCTTCGTGGCCCATACCTGCCATTGGCTCATCGAGCAGCAGCACTTTCGGATCGAGCGCCAGTGTGGTGGCGATTTCAAGCGCACGCTTGCGGCCGTAGGAAAGATCGGCGGCCAGCGCATGACGGGCATCGCCAAGGCCGACGCGCTCAAGAAGCGCAATTGCCTTTGTATCCAGTGCATCAAGGGCGGATAGTGAGCGCCAGAACTGCGTGGCCAGACCACTCGGACGCTGAAGTGCGACCTTCACGTTTTCCAGCACCGTCAAATGCGGAAAAGTTGCGGAAATCTGGAACGAGCGCACAAGACCCATCCGCGCCACTTTGGCAGGATTGGTTTTGGTGATGTTTTCGCCAAGAAGCATAATCTCGCCGCTTGTCGGCTGGAGGAATTTGGTGAGCAGGTTGAAAACGGTCGTCTTGCCCGCACCATTCGGCCCGATCAACGCATGAACACGCGCGTGCTCCACATCGAGATCGACATTCTTCACCGCATGAAAACCGCCAAACGACTTACCCAGCCCACGCGCCGAAAGAACTATCCCAGACGGCTCTGCTCCTCGCAGAGCCGTGACATTCTCAATTGCTGTCTTCATCCCATTAGCCTCTTATTGTGTGACCAGTGGGCAACCGCTTTCTTCCGGCTTCATGTAAGCCTGATCGCCGGGGATGGTGGCCAGCACCTTATAGTAGTCCCATGGAGCCTTGCTTTCGTCAGGCTTTTTCACTTCCATCAGGTACATATCGTAGATCATGCGGCCATTGGGTCCGACCTTGCCGTTGCGGGCAAAGACGTCATTGACCGGCATTTCATGAAGCTTTTTGGCGACAGCTTCTGTTTCGTCGGTGCCTGCTTCCTTGATGGCTTTCAAATACTGAAGAACTGCCGAATAAGTGCCTGCCTGGATCATGTTCGGCATACGGCCAGTGCGGTCGAAAAAGCGCTTGCTGAACTCACGCGATTCGTCGTCGCGATCCCAATAGAAACCTTCGGTGAGCGTCAGGCCTTGTGCCGCATCAAGGCCAAGTCCGTGTACTTCCGCGAGCGTGAAGAGCAATGCCGCAAGGCGCTGGCCACCGGCAACGATGCCGAACTCCGCAGCCTGTTTGATCGCGTTGGATGTGTCGAGGCCGGCATTGGCAAGGCCAACAACTTTCGCGCCTGATGCCTGTGCCTGTAGCAGGAAGGAAGAGTAGTCGGTGCTGCTCAGCGGATGACGAACCGAGCCAAGAACTTTACCGCCCTTGGATTCGACGAACTTCGAGGTCTGCTCTTCGAGCGAGTAGCCGAAGGCGTAGTCGGCTGTCAGGAAGTACCAGGTGTCTCCACCCTGTTCGACGAGCGAGCCGCCAGTGCCGACCGCCAGCGCGTGGGTGTCATAAGCCCAATGGAAGCCGTAAGGCGTGCATTGCTTGCCCGTAAGCTCCGATGTCGCAGCACCCGTATTGATGGTAATTTTCTTTTTGTCTTTGGAGAGTGCCTGAACGGCGAGCCCCACGGAAGAGCTGGTCAGCTCCATGATCGCATCGACCTGTTCGGTATCATACCACTGGCGGGCGATATTGGCCGCAACATCCGGCTTGTTCTGATGGTCAGCAGTGATGATTTCAATCGGCGCATCCAGCACCGTGCCGCCAAAATCCTCCGCAGCCATTTTGGCCGCCTCATACGACCATTTGCCGCCGAAATCAGCATAAACGCCAGACTGGTCGTTCAGAATGCCGATTTTGACTTTGCCGTCTGATATTTCCGCTGCGGATGAAATTGCGGTGGCAGCAAAAAGTGCAGCCGTAGCAAATGCAAAAAGTTTCATTCAGTGCTCCTCCCAAAAAGCGTGTGTCCGTCTCGATAGAATCGAACGGTATCCTCCGTTCGAGCGCGTCTCGATCTGTCAGGATCCGTTCAGCGCTCTCATTGTTTGTTCTGATGCGCATCTTTTTCCGAAAACCATTCCACACTTCTCGGAATGCGCTTTGAAGCAGTCTTTTCAGACCGGGTTGGCAATCTTCCTCATGATTGCGCATCCCTCTGCTTCTGCCCGATTTTGATCCTCCGGTCGGGCTGTTCGTGAGAACGGTAGCATTGACAAATGCGTACAAGAATAACAATTTTTGAACACTGTCTGTTCAAAAGTGTACAGAACCTGCTGAATGGGTGGTGGCTATCTTTTGGGAGGAAGAGATGCGGCAGTTTACATGGGATGATCTGCAATATTTTTTGGCCGTTGCACGGACCGGCCAGCTTTCGACGGCCGCAAGACAATTGCGCACCAGTCACGTCACGGTTCTGCGGCGGATTGATCGTCTGGAACAGGCGCTTGCAACCAAGCTGTTTGAGCGCAATCCGCGTGGCTATCTGCTGACGCCGATGGGTGAGCGACTGGTTGAACCTGCGGAAGTGATGGAGCGTGAGGCGCTCAAATTCCAGACGGAAGCAACAGGAAGTTTTTCCGCACTGTCTGGTGTGGTGCGGCTTTCGACGCTTGAAGGCTTTGGCAATTTCTTTCTGGCAGAACGATTGCCGGTGCTGGCACAGTCCTATCCCAGCCTCTCGGTGGAGGTTGTGACGATCCAGCAGATCATGTCGCTATCGCGGCGCGAAGCAGAACTTTCAATCACGCTGCATATGCCGCGCACCGGACCTTATCACAGTGAAAGACTTACGCCCTATCGCTTGTTCGTCTATGGGCATCGCGATTATCTGAATTGCCATCCGCCGATCAGGACGCATGACGATATGACCAAACATCCCTTCATCGGTTATATCGATGATATGGTGTTTACGCCCGGCCTTGATTATATGCGCGAAATTTTGCCCGGAAAGCGTTGCAACTATCAGGGTTCAAGCATTCACGCGCAACTGGTTGCAACTTTAACGGGGTACGGGCTGTGTGTGCTGCCATTTTTCATTGCTAGCCAATATTCTGAACTCTTGCCAGTTCTGCCCAAGGAAATGCATTTGGAGCGTGAATACTGGATGAATTGCCATGTCGATGTTATGGCAGCACCTCGCATACGCGTGATCAGCGATTTTATGCTTGGTGCAGTGCGTGAAGCCTCGGCAAGTTTCCTCGGCGAAAGCCTTCTCCGATACTAAAGGAGGACGCCGCCGATTGCGTAAATGCATGTAACAACGAGTGCGCTAAAGCCGAAGCCGATAATGTAAAGATTCAGTGTTCGCAATTCATTTCCCCCGAAATCAATTTTCGGCGTTATCCCCGAATCCTGTCTAAATGTCTACCGTAAATTGTATTACATCAAACTAAAGTTGTATTTGTTCAGCGAGGCACTTTTTTCGGGGCCTTTTTTTGTGAAGTGTTGCTTCAGTAGTGGAATCCTCATCTACAGCTCTTCAAGCGCATCACCAAAAGTTTCTATCGCCCGTAGTCTCTTACGCCCGTTTGCACCAACCTTCTCAATGGCTCTCGTTGTAAGCAGGTGACAAAGCGCCATAACGGAGACGTGGTTGAAAAGTGGGCCGGGAGCCAATGTCTGACACTGGAAATGCCACTGTGCAGATGCCCGAAATGGAGCGCCTTCATCTGTTACATAGAGTAGCTTCGCATCGCGCTTCTCAATCGTGCTGAGGATCTCATCCATTTTGGCGATCCGTCTTCGCAGACCAAATACGATCACGAGGTCTTCCGGTTTGATGCTCGCAATATACTCGCCCATTGTCTGGCCGGGTCCCGGAATTGCAACAATATTATCCACCACTTGCATCATCTGCCATTGCAGATAGGCCGCAAAGGGATGACTGCTGCGGAAACCGATGATCCATGTTCTTCGTGCTCCCAGCATGGCATCAACAACGGCATCGATTTGATTGTCCCGAATTGAGCTGAACGTCATTTCCAGATTGGCGATGGTCTGGCTGACATGCGAGGAAAGAGACTGGCCAGTATTGCCATTGGTGGCGCTGGAAAGAAAAAGTCGTGATCCCGTCTGCTTTTCTTCGCGGGCATGGCGGCGGGATTCTTCATAGGTTTCGTAGCCCAATCGTCTTACGAAACGTGTTACGGTGGCATTCGATACATGCGCGAGAGCAGCAAGCTCGGATGCAGAGTAACTCGCAAGTTCTCCCGGAAAATCACAAATAAACTCCCCGAGCCTTTTCTCCGCTGGGGGAAGCTCCTCGAGCACGTCTCTTACGCGGGAAAGAAAAGATCTTTCTGCTGGGTTCATGGGCGTTATATGAAATCCAATTTTCAATTTGCACCAATTATTAGCAGTTTTTCCAGTGATTTGCAGCTTTTTTGCTCAAAAAGTATGCAGCTTAACATACTGAAAATAAACAATAAAATTTCTCTTGTCAAAATTGATTTTCTCTGGCTTCATAATGAAAAAATAATTTCATGCCGATAATAAAAAGGGGTTATACCGCTATGGCAGGGGAACAAATGATGCAGTCTGGCGCAACATCAGCGACCAATAAGCAAATGGAACAAGCACTTGGGAGTATAGGTGTTACGAGTACTCATAAGAAGATTCTTCTTCTTGTGCTGATCGGTTGTTTGTTCGACTCATTTGAGCAAAACACGATTGGGCTGGTTGGTCCGATTCTTCGTGAACAGTGGGGTCTGACGGGAACGGATATTGGTTTCCTGAACACCATCACCTTCGCAAGTGCTGCGATTGGGCGCCTTCTTTCGGGGATATTGGGTGATCGATATGGTCGCCGTGTGATGCTCACATTCAACTTGCTGCTCTTCACATTAGGATCAGCCTTGTGCGCTTTGGCACCGAGTTTTGGATGGCTGTGTGTGGCGCGCGCAATTGTCGGTTTCGGCGTTGGTGGCGAAATTTCGACTGCTGTGACCATGCTTGCAGAATTCTGCTCGCCAAAATTCCGAGGCACCGCTGCCGGTCTCGTCAATGTGGGCGCAGGCGGTTTTGGTAACTTCCTCGCTCCTGCATTCGGTCTTTTGGTATTTGCAATCTTTCCGGGGGAAAACAACTGGCGCTGGTTGTTTGGCGTGCTTGCCATTCCTGCTCTTCTCGTCGTGTTCTTCCGTTGGTTTGTGCCTGAAACACCGCGCTTTCTCGCATCGCAAGGGAAAATAGGTGAGGCAAACAGAGTTTTGTCCATTCTCGCATCAGGCAAGCTTCGTCCGAAAAACCTGAAAGTCACAGAATACCTGTCAAAAATTGATGAGAGCCAAAATACGGCTTCAAAATCCAGCTGGAAAGAACTTTTCAAAGCGCCTTTCATTGGGCGTACAATTCCGGTCGCAATCGCTATCCTGATGAGCTATGGCGCACAGCTTTCCGTTCTTACCTTGATGCCGATGATATTCATCTCGATGGGCTACACGCTTTCTGGCAGCCTTCTTTATACGATGGTTATTCAGAGCGGCAGCGTTCTGGGCGCAATTGCAGCATCAACTTTTGGCTATTATTTCCCACGGAAAAAGGTGCTGACAATCGGAGCCGTCTGCGCATGTGCGGCAGCACTCTCAATTGTCTACCTGGGCACAAGTCTCTATCTCGTCCTGCTCTTCGGCGCGTTGTTTCAGTTCTTTGTGCTGCTTCTCAACACATCGATCTGGATTTATGCGCCGGAACTTTATCCAACCCGCATCCGTGGTTTTGGTGTGGCGCTGATCCTTGCAAGTGGTTCGGCTGCTGGTTCCTTTGTTCCGATTATCGCTGGTGCGCTGTTTGACGGTTACGGAATGATCGGCGTCTTTGGCCTGGCGGCTTCCATGTATGCAATCTTCGCTTTCTGCATTCAGCTCGGACCTGAAACATTCGGACGCAATATGGAGGACCTCACTTTGCCTGCGGACGATAGCACCAAGACTGTCGATTTCGCGGAGGCTGCAACACAAAAATCTTGATCGCCTGAGAAAGGATCACGGGCGAAATTCAAAAATAAGGGGTGCCGATATTCCTCAAGATAAAAGGCACTCCATAAAAATCAGGGAGAAAATGTCTGAATGTCAGTATCAGCACCGCGTGTGTTGCTTATCAATCCGAACAGTTCAGAAGCAACGACCGGAATGATGTGCGAAATTGCTCAGAAGACAGCGGGGGAACGACTCGCCTTTTATGCAAAAACAGCCAATCTTAATCCTGTGATGATTGTAAATGGTGAACAGTTATCCGCTTCCGAAGCGCAGGTTATTAAAATCGGTCAAGCCGGAAAGCACAATTGTTCGGGGATCATCATCAGTGCGTACGGTGATCCCGGTGTCGATTTTTTGCGCAACGAACTTGATGTCCCGGTGATCGGGATTTGTGAAGCTTCGATGTTGGTGGCGGCAGCTGACCAACGGAAATATGGTGTTGCTACGGTCACGCCAGATTTGGCGGTTCAAATTGCAAACCGTGCCAAATATCTGGGTTTCGCCCATCTCTATACGGGTATCCGTTGCACACCCGGGGATCCCAGAGAGATAGCGGGTCAGCCAGAGCGTTTGATTGAGGAGCTTGGCCATGCCGTTGAACTCTGTCTGCTTGATGGAGCCGAAGCTGTCGTAATTGGCGGCGGTCCCTTGGGGGAGGCGGCCGAACAATTACAGAAGATGTTTGACGTGCCGATTATCGCCCCGATTTCATCTGCTGTCGAATTGATGGTCAAAGCGATCAATGAAAAAGAAATGCCAATGAAAGCGATTGTGTGAGTTTTTCGAATTCTGGCATGAGCAGGTAAGCTTGTAGAGAAAAGGACGAGATTAATGGGGGCATTTTCGTCTTTGTTCCATTGCCTCATATGCCAGCAGTGCGGCCCTCTCTGATAAAGAGAGGGCCGCTTTATTTAGCGCTGTTTTACCAGTCCCTGTTCGCGCATCTGGCTGAGCGTCATTTTGGGCGAAAGCGCTTCCGGGTCGATGCGGATTTCAATGAGGCCGGGTTTGCCGGATTGCTCGCATCGCTTGAAGGCTTCCGCAAAATCGGCAGTTTTTTCCACCGTTTCCCCATGCAGGCCATAGGCGCGTGCCAGCGCCGCAAAGTCTGGATTTGCGAGGCCAGTGCCGGAAACGCGGCCCGGATAGGTGCGTTCCTGATGCATACGGATCGTGCCATACATGCCGTTATTGACGACGATGAAAATCGCATTGGCTCCATATTGGGCAGCCGTTGCGAGTTCCTGTCCATTCATCAGAAAACACCCGTCTCCGGCGAAACAGACGACGGTACGCTCGGGTGCTGTCAGCTTGGCTGCGACGGCAGCTGGAACACCATAACCCATGGAGCCATTGGTTGGTGCCAGCTGGCTACGATAGGTACGGTATTGATAGAAGCGATGCGGCCATGCCGAATAATTGCCTGCACCATTGGTGATGATCGCGTCTTCAGCTAAATGCGCGCGCAGCCATTCCATGATCTCGCCCATCTGGACGTCACCGGGAATTGTCGGCGTTTTAAGATTGTCGCGATAATCGGCATTTGCGCTTTCAGCCCATGCCTTGAAGCCGGGATTGGCGATAGGCTCAAGCTTGGAAGCTGCTTTGGTGAAGGCGGCCATGCTGGCATTGATCGGAATATCAGCATGATAGACGCGGCCAAGTTCTTCCGCCCCGGGATGGACGTGGATCAGCTTCTGCTTTGGTACAGGGATATTGACCAGCTCATAGCCCTGCGTGGTCATTTCGCCAAGGCGTGCACCCACGACCAGCAAAAGGTCTGAGTCTTTAACCCGGGCTGCAAGTTTCGGGCTGATCGATGTTCCCATTTCACCGGCGTAAAGCGGATGGGTATTGTCGAACATATCCTGGCAACGGAAGGATGCTGCAACAGGCAGCGACATGTTTTCAGCGAATGTTTGCAGGTCGCGAACGGCTTGGTTATTCCAGCCACCACCACCGACAATCAAAAGTGGCCGTTCGGCCGTTTCGAGAAGCGCTTTCATGTCCTGTAACTGATCGCTTCCCGGATACATCTCGACATGCTTGTAAGCCGGTGCATCGCTGACGGTTGCATGTGATGTCAGCATATCTTCGGGCAAGGCGATGACCACAGGGCCGGGGCGTCCGTTTACCGCGCGATGGAAAGCCTGACTGACCAGTTCCGGTATGCGGGCGGCATCATCGATCTGAACGACCCATTTGGCCATCTGGCCGAACATGCGGCGATAATCAACTTCCTGAAATGCCTCACGTTCCACCTGATCGCTTGCCACCTGTCCGATGAACAGAAGCATTGGCGTGGAATCCTGAAAGGCGGTATGAACGCCGACGGAGGCATTGGTAGCACCGGGGCCGCGCGTGACGAAGCAGATGCCGGGCTTTCCGGTCAGCTTGCCATAGGCTTCCGCCATATAAGCAGCCCCACCTTCCTGACGGCACACGATAAGATCGATCTGGTCACTGACGTCATGAAACGCATCCAGCGCTGCAAGGTAACTTTCGCCGGGCACGCAGAAAACACGGTCGACGCCATGAATGCCGAGTGCATCCACCAGTATCTGACCGCCATTGCGTGTGTTGGAGTTGGTCGTGGATTTGTGCATTTCCCTACTCTCAAAATGTCTGAACGACTTTGGCGCGCATGCGCTCTATTTCGGAGGCATACGCAGCGCACCATCAAGCCGAATGGTTTCGCCGTTGAGCATGCTGTTTTCGATAATATGCAGCGCGAGTGCCGCATATTCGTCTGGCCGACCCAGACGCGGGGGGAAAGGAACCATCTGGCCCAACGCATCCTGTGCAGGTTGCGGCAAGCCTTTGAGCATGGGGGTTTCAAAAATACCGGGTGCAATGGCGCATACCCGAATGCCGAGGGGGGCAAGTTCACGCGCAGCAGGCAGGGTCAGGCCAACGATACCGCCTTTAGACGCTGCATAGGCTGTCTGGCCGATCTGGCCGTCAAAGGCTGCAACCGATGCCGTATTAATGACAACGCCACGCTCGCCCGTTGGCAGCGCTTCGTTTCTGGATGCGACATCAGCAAAAAGCCGCAGCAGATTGAACGAGCCGATCAGGTTGATTTCAACCGCGCGACGGAAATCATCGAGCGGCATGACGCTGCCATCACGCGCCAGCATTTTCTTTGCTGGTGCTACGCCTGCGCAATTGACCAGAATACGCGGTGATTCGAGCTTGTCGCCGATTGTCTTGAAAGCTGCTTCGGCACTCGCAGCGTCTGACACGTCGCATTGAATGGCGATGCCGCCAATCGCAGCTGCCACCGTATTTGCACCGTCAATGTTGAAATCGAGGATTGCAACTTTCGCACCCTTGGCTGCTAGAGCCTGTGCAGTTGCAGCGCCAAGACCTGATGCACCACCGCTGACGATGGCGACTTTTCCTTCAACATCCATAATGCCCCCTCATATTGTCTCAACTGCAATAGCAGTTGCCTCGCCGCCACCGATACAGACTGAAGCCATGCCACGCTTCAGATCGTTCTGCTTCATGGCATGAAGCAGCGTGACGATGATGCGTGCGCCAGAGCAGCCAATCGGATGGCCCATAGCACAGGCACCGCCATGGATATTCACCTTGTCGGCGGGGAGGTCGAGTTCCTGCATTGCAGCCATAACAACAACGGCGAAAGCTTCATTGATTTCAAACAAATCAACGTCGCGTGCGTTCCAGCCGGTTTTGTCGAAGAGTTTCCGCATCGCAAAAATCGGGGCCGTGGTGAAGAGCGAGGGCTGCTGCGCATGGCTTGCGTGACCGCGAATGACGGCAAGAGGTTCTATGCCAAGCTTTTCAGCTTTGGACAGGCGCATCAGGGTAAGCGATGCCGCACCATCTGAAATCGATGAGGAATTGGCGGCTGTAATGGTGCCGCCTTCGCGGAAGGCCGGCTTGAGGTTTGGTATTTTTTCAGGCTTTGCGCGGGTTGGCTGCTCATCGCGGTCAAGCTCTGCAACATTGACCAGCTCATTCGCGAAATTACCCGCTTCGGTGGCTTTGAGTGAACGCGAGAGTGAGCGGAGGGCAAATTCGTCCTGTTGCTCTCGCGTGAACTGGTATTGGTCGGCGGTTTCCTCCGCGAATGTTCCCATGGCGCGGCCTTTGTCATAGGCGTCTTCAAGGCCATCGAGAAACATGTGATCGTAGATTTTGCCGTGGCCCATGCGATAGCCACTGCGCGCCTTTTCAAGCAGATAAGGCGAATTGGTCATGCTTTCCATGCCGCCTGCAACCACAATGTCCGCACTTCCTGCGGAAATGAGATCGGCGCCCAGCATGACGGTTTTCATGCCCGATCCGCAAACCTTGTTGATGGTCGAGCAGGGCACAGATTGCGGGAGACCGGCATGAATTGCCGCCTGCCGTGCGGGTGCCTGTCCCAGCCCTGCGGGCAAGACACAGCCCATAAGCACTTCGTCGATCTGATCAGGGCCAAGCTTCGCCCGGTGGACGGCTTGCTTGATTGTGGCTGCGCCCAGTGCTGTTGCACTCTCCCCCTTGAGCGCACCTGGAAAACTTCCGATCGGTGTTCGTACCGCACTGACGATAACGATCGGATCTTTTGTTTCCGACATTTGTTTACTCCTCCAGTAAAGCACAGTGATAACAGCATAGCGGAGGCTGTGAATACAGCGTAAACATGATGAGCAACGCTTATGAACTCATGTCGTTGAGGTATGGATAAGATGCGAGAAACAAATTCGGGCAAAATCCGCGTGGGTATTGGCGGCTGGGCTTTTGAGGGATGGGACAAGAGTTTTTATCCGGAAAAGCTCTCCAAAAAACGCCAGCTTGAATATGCTTCGAGCAAGTTGACCTCTATCGAAATCAACAGCACCTATTATGGCGCGCAAAAGCCTGCGACTTTTGCCAAGTGGCATGATGAAACGCCGGATGACTTCGTTTTTTCGCTCAAAGCACCGCGCTTTTCGACCAATCGGCGGGTGCTGGCTGAAGCAGGCGAGGGGATCGAGAAATTCGTGACCGGTGGCCTGCTTGAACTTAAAGACAAGCTTGGCGTCATCAACTGGCAATTCATGGGCACGAAAAAATTCGATCCAGCCGACTTTGAAGCTTTCCTCAAGCTTCTGCCAAAACGCGTCGATGGGCGCGATCTGCGCCATGCGGTCGAAGTGCGCCATGAAAGTTTCAACTCACCGGATTTTATCGCGCTGCTGCGCGAATATGGCGTTGCGGTGGTGATTGCGGGCGATAGCAAATTCGTGGAAATTGCCGACATGACGGCGCCGTTTGCCTATCTGCGCATCATGGGTACACAGGAAGACAAGACGCTCGGTTATAGTGACAGTGAACTGGACCATTGGGCAGAGCGGGCGAAAGCGATAGCGTCGGGCCACGATGTGCCGGACAGTCTCAAAACCGTCACCCCGCCGCTCCCTGACAATGTGGCCCGCGATGTCTATCTCTATGTCATCAGCGGCCATAAGGCGCACAACCCGCATGCTGCCATGGCCTTGATTGATCGTTTGAAATGATGGTTCTTGTCACGCATTGATTTTTTGTGAGTCTCGAGTCGATCATGTCGAAATTTGATACGTCCGCCCTTGAAGCCTTTGTTCGGCGCATTCCCCAAAATTACAAAGGTCCGGGCGGCGTTGTCGCCGTTTTGAAGGACGGCGAGGTTGTGTTGCAGCACGCCTGGGGTTTTGCGGATCTTCGCACGCGAAAGCCCATGACGCTCGATACGCGGATGCCGATCTGTTCGGTCAGCAAGCAGTTTACCTGTGCTGTACTGCTTGATGCCGTGGGCGAGCCGGAACTGCTCGATGATGCACTTGAAGCCTATCTCGACAAATTTGAAGGTGAGCGTCCCGCCGTTCGCCATCTCTGCAATAACCAGTCCGGCCTGCGCGATTATTGGGCGCTGACAGTCTTGTGCGGTGCCGATCCGGAAGGTGTGTTTCTGCCTGCACAGGCTCAAAGTCTGCTGCGCCGCCTTAAGACCACACATTTTGAACCGGGTTCACATTACTCTTATTGCAACGGCAATTTCCGCATTCTGGCAGACCTCATCGAAGCCCATACCGGGCGCACGCTGGTCGATCTTCTGTCTGAGCGTATATTCAAGCCCGCTGGCATGAAGCGTGCTGAGCTTATCCCCAACACAGCGCTGTTTGATGAATGTACGGGTTATGAAGGTGATACGGTTCGTGGCTTCCTGCCTGCAACCAATCGCATTCACTGGATGGGCGATGCCGGCATCTGCGCATCACTCAATGACATGATTGCATGGGAGCAGTTTATCGATGCCACGCGCGATGAAGAGCAGGGCCTCTATCGTCGGCTGAGCGGACCGCAAACATTCAATGACGGTGCCGTGGCACCTTACGGCTTCGGTCTCAACTTGCACGAGACGGGCGGGAAGCGTCTGACAGGTCATGGCGGCGCACTGCGTGGCTGGCGCTGCCAACGCTGGCATTGTGCGGATGAACGCCTCTCGACGATCGCCATGTTCAATTTTGAAGGTGGGGCTTCCGACGCTGCCTTTAAACTGATGAATATTGCCTTGGGTGTATCATCGTCCGATGTCGCATGCGTCGCAGCCGATGCTGTATGGTTTGGCTCTTGGCTCGATGAGAAGACGGGGCTTGTTCTCAGTCTTGAAGATGCTGGTCTTGGCCGCATGAAGGCGCGTTTTGGCACCAGTCCGGAAATTATGGATGTGGTGAGCGCAAACGTTGCGCGCTCAGCTATGACCACGATTCGGCGTGAGGGCGATGTGATTGAGCTTGCCCGCGAAAGTGAAAACCTTTCGCTGGTCATGAACCGTGTCAAAGGTGAAGCTACACAGAATATTATCGGGCACTATCACTGCGACGAGCTTGATGCTGATCTGCTTTTGGTTTCCGAAGGCGGTGCAATTTATGGCGCGTTTGAAGGCTTCCTTGGCAAGAGCGACATGTATCCGCTTTATAGTGTCGGGGCTGATGTCTGGCTGCTGCCTGTTCAGCGCTCGATGGATGCACCGTCGCCCGGTGAATGGAAGCTTGTTTTCCGCCGCGACAACAAGGGCGCTATAGCGGGGCTTACCGTCGGCTGCTGGCTTGCACGCGATGTTGAATACAGGAGAATTCAACCATGAATGAACTCAAGGTCAGAACCCGCGAAACGGGAGCAGTCGCGGTAATGCCCCATGGCAAGCTTCCGACGATCACTACGCCGACGGGTGGCTCGGTGGACATTGTAACCAGCGTCAGCCAGCCGGGTTTTAACCCGCTCGATCTGATCTATGCATCGGTCGCGGCGTGTATGGCACTCAGCGCACGCATTGCTGCAACCAAGCTCGAATTGCGTGAAAAGCTTAATGATGTTCGGGTGGAAGTGAAAGGTGATAAGGCTCATGAAGGCCCGTCACGCATCGAACGATTCGATATAACATTTCATTTCGACGGCGATCTGAGTGACGATGAAAAGCATCGTCTTGCAGAGATGGCCGAAGAAATCTGCACCGTCAGCAACACGTTGCGCGGCAATCCGAAGTTCGATCTCAAAGTCTAGAGCGGTTCCGGTCAAACCGCATTCGTGGGAACCACTCTATCTCTTTGTTTTTAAGCATTATGTTTGGGCGAAGCCGCTTCACACTTTTGCTGGAAGTGCCTTGATAAAGGGCTCAGATTTCTCCGCGGATACGTTCGATGCCGAGCGTGATTACGCTTTCCATGGCAGCACTTGCCTTTTGCCGGTCGCGAGACGCAATCGCATGCGCAATGCGCAGATGATTGGCTGCGCATTCCGCGATGCCTTCAGGGGAGCTTGCTGGAGACGATAACTGGAACGAGATCGCAAGCGCTGCTTCAATCAGACTGCTGACAGAACGCATGAATGGATTGCCCGACATGCGGGCAATTGCAAGATGGAACTCAAGGTCGACGTTGGCGATGGATTCAGGCGTATGCTTGGGATTGTCAAATTTTGCGGCCAAAGCATAGAGCTCAACGAGTTCTTCGCTGGTGGCGCGTTCGGCTGCGGCGGCAGCTGCGGCGGGTTCAAGCGCCATGCGCATTTCTGCCAGATGATCAACGAATACTTCATCAAAGCCAGCTTCAAAACGCCATGTCAGCACATCAGGATCGAAGAAGTTCCAGGAGCTGCTGCCTAAGACGCGGGTTCCAACCTTGGCCTTGGCCTCAATGAGGCGTTTTGCACCAAGCGTTTTCATCGCCTCACGCAGAACGGTACGGGAAACGCCAAAGCGCAACGACAATTCGTTATCGCCGGGAAGTATGGAGCCTTCAGGAATTGTGCCCGCGACAATGCCGCGGCCCAATTCGCCCACGACAACTGCGTGGCTGTTATGGCGTTTGCGTCCGGTTATGGCCGTTTCCAGTAATCCCAATTCAGGCCTCCTTCATGCGTTGACGCGCGAGTCTTATATCGGAAAACCATACAAGTCCTCGCTGTAGCGCAATGAACAGGAACAGCAAGATACCGATTGCTATTTTTGTCCACCACGAAGACAGCGTTCCATCGAAAACGATATAGGTCTGTATCAGTCCCTGTATCAGAATACCGACGAACGTGCCTGCCACCAGACCGGCCCCGCCGGTAAGAAGTGTGCCACCGATGACCACCGATGCAATGGCGTCAAGCTCCACTCCAACAGTTGCCAGCGAATAGCCCGATGATGTGTAGAGCGTATAGACGATGCCAGCTAACCCGGAAAGTACGCCTGACATCGTATAAATGCCGATTGTTGTGCGGCCGATGGGAACGCCCATCAATTCTGCCGATTGCGCATTGCCGCCGAGCGCATAAATGTTTGCGCCAAAGCGTGTGCGATGCGCGATGATGCCGCCGATGATGAAGACTGCCAGCATCAGCATGGCGACAAAAGTCAGTCTGCCGCCACCCGGAAGCCTCAGGTAAAAGCCCTGTAAGGTTTCGATGAACGGATGCGAAATCGGCACAGACTGCGTTGAGATCAGGAATGCCGCTCCGCGTGCCAGAAACATGCCAGCAAGCGTTGCCACAAAAGGCGGGATTCCGAGATAATGGATCATCATACCCATCCACGCGCCAAACATTGCGGCAATCACCAGAATGAGTGCGAAGGCGATCAACGGATGCACGCCAAGCTGCCCGACGAGGACTGCCACAAAAACGCTGGTAAAGGCGATAACTGATCCAACCGAAAGGTCTATGCCGCCGGAGATGATCACAAAGGTCATGCCAACGGCTGCGATTCCCAAAAAGGCATTGTCCGTCAGAAGATTACCGATCACCCGCGTTGACAGCATATTCGGAAACTGGATCACGCAGATCGCATAGGCAAGCAGGAAAATCGCGACCGTTGTGACGAAAGGCAGATTGCGAAGCACTCTCATTGCCGTGCTCCCTGTTGGCTCTGGCGGGTTGTCTTGGCATTATTGCCTTTGCGTTCAGCACGCAGGAAAGTGATGAAATTGACGATTGCCGGC
Organism: Ochrobactrum sp. Marseille-Q0166; assembly: GCF_014397025.1. NCBI lineage: Bacteria > Pseudomonadati > Pseudomonadota > Alphaproteobacteria > Hyphomicrobiales > Brucellaceae > Ochrobactrum > Ochrobactrum sp. Marseille-Q0166. Next base: position 951,400 of record NZ_JACJUO010000001.1, read on the forward strand.
GACTGGAATGTCAGCACAATCACGATAATGCCTGCCTTGATGATGAGGTTGAATTCTGGCGGAAAACCAGCCATCAGAATGCCGGTATTGATCGCCTGGATGATCAATGCGCCAAGCAGCGACGCCATGATCGAAAAACGCCCGCCATTGAGCGATGTACCGCCGATGACGACTGCCAGAATGGCGTCAAGTTCAAGCCAGAGACCGGCATTGTTGGCATCCGCGCCGCGAATATCGGCCGTGGCGATCAGCCCGGCAAGCGCTGCACAAAGGCCTGAAACCGCATAGACGCTGAACAGGAGAAAGCGGGCTTTGACACCTGCCAGCATGGCGGCACGGCGGTTGATCCCTGTTGCCTCAATCAGAAAGCCAAGCGCTGTAGAGCGCACGGCAAGTCCGATTGCCAGTCCGGCACATATCCAGATCAGAACCGGGATCGGCACCCCAAGGAAGGAGCCCGAACCAAGCGCTGCAAAGGAATCATTGTTGAAGGTGAGGATTGCGCCTTCGGTGATAAGCTGTGCGATACCACGTCCCGCGACCATCAATATCAGCGTTGCGATGATGGGCTGGATATCGAAAACAGCCACAAGAAAGCCGTTCCACAAGCCGCAGATCAGACCGACGCCGAGTGCGACCGGAATGACGATCGCCAGTGGATAGCCGGCAACGATGAGCGATGCAGCCGTCGCTCCGCTGATTGCCATGACCGCTCCGACCGACAGATCGATGCCGCGTGTCGCGATCACCAATGTCATGCCAACGGCGAGAATGGCGACAGGTGCAGCGCGCACCAGAATATCGATCAGGCTCCCGTAGAGGCGTCCGTTCTGAAAGGAAATGCCTAAAAATCCCGGCGCGATGATGGTGTTGGCGACCAGAATGAGCGCAAGGGCTGCCAGCTGGGGGCTCAGTCTTTTCAGTTTCTTGGCCATGCGGGCGATCATGCGAGAGCTTCCTTTTCGCTTCCGGTCTCGGCGATGGCACGCACGATATTGTCGGCGGTGATTTCTTCGCCCTTGAGTTCCGCCACATGGCGGCGGTCCGAGAGCACCACGACGCGGTTTGCCACGGCTGCAAGCTCCTCGAATTCGGAGGAAATGATGACCAGAGACATGCCTTCGGTGCAGAGTTTGCCGATCAGTTTGAGAATTTCCGCATGGGCACCGATATCGATGCCACGCGTTGGTTCGTCAAGGATGAGCAGGCGCGGATCGGTGACCAGCCAGCGTGCCAGAATGGCCTTCTGCTGGTTGCCGCCCGACAGAAACTTGATCGGCTTGTCCGGATCAGGCGGACGAATATCAAGCGCCTTGATATAGCGCTCTGCGAGGGCCGTTTTTTCGCGCGAAGAAATCGGCTTCGACCAGCCACGCTTTGCCTGTATGGCGAGCGCGATATTCTCGGCGACCGAAAAATCACCGATGATACCATCGGTCTTGCGTTCTTCGGGACAGAAGGCAAAGCGCTCGGCAATGGCTGCAACAGGCGATGGCAGCTTTGTTTCCTTGTTGTCGACCATAAGTGCGCCGCTATCTGCCTGATCGACACCGAACATGAGCAACGCAGTTTCTGTACGGCCAGAGCCGAGCAGTCCGGCAATGCCGACGGCTTCACCCGGTTTAATAGCGAGATCAAAAGGCGCAACGCTTCCCTTTTTGCCAAAGCCTGAAAAGCGGATGGGGGCGGCCCCGCTATCGTTTGCTTCCTCAGTCAGGTGACGACGCACAGTTTCCTGCAACTGATGTCCGAGCATCATCGAAATCAGATCGGTGCGCGGCAGTTCCGAGAGATTGCGGCTGCCGACCAATCGGCCATTGCGCAGCACGGTAGCGCAATCGGCAATGGCATAGACCTGATCCAGAAAATGCGTGATGACGATAATGCCGAGGCCTTCAGCTTTTAACTGACGCAGCACGCCAAACAGCATTTCGACTTCGCGGGCATCGAGACTGGCGGTCGGCTCATCGAGCACCAGCACCTTGCCGGAAACATCGACGGCGCGGGCGATTGCGATGATCTGCCGGATCGCCACCGAATAGGCCGACAAGGGGGCGCCAACATCGATTGTGAGACCGTAACGGGCGAGCAGAGTGGCTGCATCTTTTTCCATGCGGCGACGGTCGATGAAACCGAAACGTTCAGGCTGACGGCCAAGAAACAGGTTCTCGGCAACGGTCAGATTTTCAAGAAGATTGACCTCCTGATAGACAGTGCCGATGCCGAGCGTCTGTGCCTCTGATACTGAGGCCGGGGCTATAGCCTGCCCATCAAGCAAAACCGAACCGTCGAAGCCATGATAGGCGCCCGTCAATATCTTGATGAGGGTGGATTTTCCTGCTCCGTTTTCGCCGAGCAGTGCGTGGATTTCACCACGATTGAGTGTAAAATCGACGTTATCGAGTGCTGTCACACCGAGAAAGGATTTGGTAATTGAGCGTGCTTCAAGGAGTGGCGTTGCTGGCGTCGCTGGCGCAGCGATATCGGGGTGAGCCATAGCAGTCTTCCGTTTGCGAATTGCAAAACCAGAGCGTGTTGCATGTACATGCACCACGGCACTCGCTCTGTTTTATTTTCATGCATGTCGTTGTCGAACTGCAGCGAGAAAAATAATCAGTCAGTGAACCGATTTCCACGCGAAGGCGGTTCCCACTTCTCGCGACATGCTCAGCTTCGGGCCGCATTTAAAGCGGCCCGAAGGCATGAAGTTCAATCAGAAGATCAGTAGCCGAGGCCCTTCTTGGCTTCATAAACCGCCTTTGGATCGTCAGCTTGTGTGTAAAGCTTGGATTCGGTCTGGATCCATTTTGGCGGAACAGTGCCATTGGCTTTCAGTGCTTCGATGACGTCGAAAGCAGGACCTGCCATGTTTGGTGTCAGCTCAACCGTTGCATTGGCTTCACCATTGGCCATTGCCTGGAAAATATCAGGTACGGCATCGATCGAAACGACCTTGATATCGGTGCCGGGCTTGAGACCAGCTTCCTTGATCGCCTGGATAGCACCGACTGCCATGTCGTCATTATGGGCGTAGACCGCGCAGATGTCCTTGCCGCCATTTTCCGCCTTGATGAAGCTTTCCATGACTTCCTTGCCCTTGGTACGGGTGAAGTCGCCGGTCTGCGAGCGCGAGATCTTGATGTTGTCGTGGCCTGCAAGCGCTTCTTCAAAGCCCTTCTTGCGGTTGATCGCAGGAGAAGAGCCGGTGGTGCCCTGAAGTTCAACAACGTTACAAGGTTTATCGCCCACTTCCTTCACAAGCCAGTCGCCCGCAACCTTGCCTTCATGAACCTGATCGGAGGTGACAGCGGTGAGATAGAGGTCTTCCGGTGCATCAATCTGGCGGTCGAGAAGCACGACAGGAATTTCTGCTTCCTTGGCTTCCTTCAGAACAGCATCCCAACCGGTTGCAACAACTGGCGCAATCAGGATGGCATCAACACCCTGTGCAATGAAGCCACGAACGGCCTTGATCTGATTTTCCTGTTTCTGCTGTGCGTCGGCAAACTTAAGGGTATGGCCGCGCTTTTCAGCTTCCTGCTTGGTTACGCTTGTTTCGGCGGCGCGCCAACCTGATTCCGAACCGATCTGTGAAAAGCCGACCGTCAGTGAGGCGGCGGATGCGCTCGAAATAAGAGCTAAAGACAGAGCGGCCGTCAGGGCCGTCAGAGTGCGTTTCATATTATTCTCTCCCAATAAAAGGCTCTCCCAGCCTTCATGTTTATGAAGCATATAATATTACTTTATGGCAAGCGCATTTCTTATTTTAACTGAAAATAGGGGGTGCGACAAACGCGCATATTAACAAAAAATATAATTAAAACAGCATCTTGTATGCTTTGTATGGAGGGATGCTTCGGGCGGGTGCAATGGGCTTCGCTTCCCTTGCTTGACAAGTGGGTATTTGACAAAATAGTCATATTAATAAGAAGGAGCTGCACTCTGGCACATGATGCCTTGGAGCGGTCGGATAGAATGTTCCGCGACAAATCAGCGGAAATTGGGAGGTTCAATGTTGCGTCTGGTTCAGTTCCGCGATTCGCGCGGAGAAACGCGTGTGGCTGCTTGCGATGATGAAGGCGCTGCACATGTCGTTAATGGCGTGACTACGACTTATGAATTGGCATGGGCTGCAATTTCAGCAGGCATCAGTCTCGCCGAACAGGTTGAGCGCAATGGTCAGGGCGAGGCTGTTGATATTGATGCAGCGCTCGCAAGTGGCCGCGTTGGTCTGCCGATTACCCATGAAGATCCTGCGCATCTGATTGTTGCAGGTACGGGCCTTACACATCTTGGTTCTGCCGATGGTCGCGACAAGATGCACAAGGCCGCACAGGCTGCTGAAAAACCGACTGACTCCATGCGCATGTTTCTGATGGGTGTTGAAGGCGGTAAACCGAAGCCGGGCGAAACCGGCGTTCAGCCGGAGTGGTTCTACAAAGGCGATGGTTCGGCGCTGGTTGAAACCGGTGGTGAGTTGGTCTCTCCATCTTTTGCCGAAGATGGCGGTGAAGAGCCTGAACTCGCAGGCATCTATCTGATCGGCCCGGATGGTACGCCGTTCCGCCTCGGCTTCTGTCTTGCCAACGAATTTTCTGATCATGTGACGGAAAAGCAGAATTATCTCTGGCTGGCGCATTCCAAGCTGCGTCAGGCATCGCTGGGCGCAGAGCTTTATGTTGGCGATCTGCCCGATCATGTCGAAGGCGTTTCGCGTATTCGTCGCGGTGATCAGATAATCTTTGAAAAGCCATTCCTGTCGGGCGAAGCGAACATGTCGCACACCATCGCCAATCTGGAACATCATCATTTCAAATATGCGCTGTTCCGTCGTCCGGGCGATATTCATGTGCATTTCTTCGGCACGGCAACATTGTCTTTCTCGGAAGGTGTGAAGACGGAAAATGGCGACCAGTTCGAAATTTCGGCAAAGCCTTTCCGTTATCCGCTTGTCAACAGGCTTAATCAGGCAGCAGCCGAAGATGTTGCTGTAAAGGCGCTCTGAAATGGCAATCGCGTCTAATATCAATCTGGCAATTGTTGGTCTTGGCAAGATTGCCCGCGATCAGCATCTGCCATCCATCGAAGCCATTGATGGCATTGAGCTTAAAGCCATTGCCAGCCGCAATGCGGGCCTCGATGGTCTTGCATCGTTTCATGATATCGAACAGCTGCTGGCGAGTGATGTCGCAATCGATGCGGTGTCGCTGTGCACGCCGCCGCAGGGGCGTTTCAATCAGGCTTATGCAGCACTTAAGGCAGCCAAGCATGTGATGCTGGAGAAGCCTCCGGGTGCGACGATTTCGGAAGTGCAGGCGCTGACACGTTTTGCTGAAAAGCAGGGGGTTACGCTTTATGCGACCTGGCATTCGCGCGAAGCCGCAGCCGTTGAACCGGCCCGCGAATTTCTGAAAGATGCTGTAATCAAGTCTGTTGCTGTATCGTGGAAAGAGGATGTGCGCCACTGGCATCCCGGCCAGCAGTGGATATGGGAGCCGGGTGGCCTTGGTGTGTTCGATCCGGGTATCAATGCGCTCTCAATCGTCACACATATTTTGCCGGAACGGTTTTTTCTCACCAAGTCCGACCTTTATTTCCCTGAAAATCGGGCAGCGCCGATTGCTGCCGATCTCGCGTTTGAGACGGAAAGCGGCGTGCCTGTTTCCTTTGAACTCGACTGGCGCCAGACCGGCCCGCAGACATGGGATATTCGTGTCGAGACCGATAAAGGCACGCTGCTGTTGAGCCATGGCGGTAGCCGGTTGACCATCGCAGGCACGGAGAAAATGGCCGAGCCTGATCGTGAATATCAGCGTCTTTACCAGAATTTTGTGAAGCTGGTTGGCGAAGGGCAGAGCGATGTTGACCTGGCACCTCTGACCCATGTTGCCGATGCCTTCCTTCTGGGACAGCGGCATGTGGTTGAAGCTTTTGAAGATTAGGAAATGAGGCCGCGGGGCGGTCTCTTACCCACGCAGGACATTGAAATGAATAAGCCCGTTACACCTCAGACGCCAAAGTTCCGTTCACGCGCATGGTTCGATAATCCGGACAATGTCGATATGACCGCGCTCTATCTTGAGCGCTACATGAATTACGGTCTCAGTCAGGAAGAGCTGCAATCCGGTCGACCAATTATCGGCATTGCACAGACGGGCTCTGACCTTTCACCGTGTAACCGCCACCATCTTGAACTGGCCAATCGCGTGCGTGAAGGTGTGCGTGAAGCGGGCGGTATCGTGATCGAATTTCCGGTTCATCCGATCCAGGAAACCGGCAAACGTCCGACGGCGGGCCTTGATCGCAACCTTGCTTATCTCGGCCTTGTCGAAGTGCTTTATGGCTATCCGCTCGATGGCGTTGTGCTGACGATTGGTTGCGACAAAACCACGCCTGCCTGTCTGATGGCTGCTGCAACCGTCAATATTCCTGCGATTGCGCTGTCGGTTGGTCCGATGCTCAATGGCTGGTTCCGTGGCGAACGCACGGGTTCGGGCACGATCGTCTGGAAGGCGCGCGAGTTGCTGGCCAAGGGTGAGATCGACTATGCGGGCTTTATCAAGCTGGTTGCTTCTTCGGCACCTTCGACCGGTTATTGCAACACGATGGGTACGGCAACGACGATGAATTCGCTTGCCGAAGCACTCGGAATGCAGCTGCCGGGTTCGGCGGCAATTCCAGCGCCTTATCGTGACCGTCAGGAAGTGGCTTATCTGACCGGTCGCCGCATTGTGGAAATGGTCTATGAAGACCTCAAGCCTTCCGATGTCATGACCAAGGAAGCATTCATCAATGCGATCCGTGTCAATTCTGCGATTGGCGGTTCGACCAATGCGCCGATCCATTTGAATGCATTGGCACGTCATGTCGGGGTGGAGCTGACTGTCGATGACTGGCAGAAATATGGCGAGGAAATTCCGCTTCTGGTCAATCTCCAGCCAGCGGGCGAATATCTTGGCGAAGATTACTACCATGCGGGCGGCGTGCCGGCAGTTGTCAATCAGCTGATGGGACAGGGCCTCATTCATGAGGATGCGATCACTGTCAACGGCAAGACGATCGGTGAAAACTGCAGGAATGCGACAATTGAAGACAGCAATGTCATCAAGACCTATGATGAGCCGTTGAAGAAGCATGCCGGTTTCCGCGTGCTGCGCGGCAATCTCTTCTCGTCGGCGATCATGAAATTGAGCGTTATTTCGGAAGAATTCCGCAAACGCTATCTGACGGACGAGAAAGACCCGAATGCCTTTGAAGGCAAGGCGGTCGTGTTCGACGGCCCGGAAGATTATCATCACCGCATCGACGACCCGTCGCTGGAAATCGATGAGCATACTGTGCTTTTCATGCGTGGTGCAGGGCCAATCGGCTATCCGGGTGCCGCAGAAGTCGTGAACATGCGCGCGCCGGACTATCTCTTGAAGAAGGGCATCAGTTCGCTGCCTTGCATAGGCGACGGTCGCCAGTCGGGTACTTCCGGTTCGCCGTCGATCCTCAACGCGTCGCCGGAAGCAGCTGCCGGCGGTGGCCTTGCCATTCTCAAAACGGGTGATCGCGTCCGCATCGATATCGGTCGCGGTACGGCGGATATTCTGATCTCCGACGACGAACTGGCAGAACGCCGCAAGGCTTTGGAAGCAGCTGGCGGTTACAAATATCCGGAAAGCCAGACGCCGTGGCAGGAAATCCAGCGCGCGGTTGTGGGGCAGATGGAAACCGGTGCGGTTCTCGAAAACGCGGTCAAGTATCAGGACATTGCGCATACGCGTGGCCTGCCGCGAGACAACCATTAATGTCTGGGGCATCAATGTCCGGCGCAAAGATACCATTTGTTGCAGTTGCGGACTGGGGAACAACCCGGTTCCGCCTCTGGACGCTGGATGTTGATGGCAATGTGCTCAAGGAAAGCCGTGGCGACGACGGGTTGATCTCCGCAAATGAAACGGGTTTTGAGGCGCTGCTCGAACGGCATCTTGTCTGCGTGGGTGCGCCGGATGATCTGCCGGTGGTCATCTGCGGCATGGCCGGTTCGCGGACCGGCTGGATCGAAGCACCCTATATGAGCCTGCCTGCCGGGCTTGAAGGAGTGGTCGCGGCTGCGGTTCGGGTGCCTGCAAAACGCCATGTCATCATGCTGCCGGGTGTTGCGCGACGCAGCGAGAATGCGCCAGACGTCATGCGGGGCGAGGAAACCAAGCTGCTTGGGCTGGTGCATCGCGGCACGCGTGATGCTGTGGTGGTGATGCCCGGCACTCACGCGAAGTGGGTGCATATCGCAGACGGCAAGCTTAACGATTACCGCTCTTTCATGACGGGTGAATTGTTCGCACTCCTGAAAGACAAGTCGGTTCTCGCCGGTGCACTTGAAGGAGCGGGACCGGTTGACCCGAAGAGTGCTGCCTTTGCGGCTGGTGTCAAAGCTTCGCTTGAGACACCTGAGCTTATCGCCAATGCGCTCTTTACGGTGCGCGCTGGCTGGCTGGTGCATGACTATAAGCCGACGGATCAGCTTGCACGCCTTTCGGGGCTGTTGATTGGGCTGGAAGTTGCCGGTGGCCGCACATTGTTTGGTAAACCAAGCGAGGTTCTCCTGCTTTCCGACGGCATGATGGGTGCGCTTTATGCGGCTGCACTTCAGATTGCCGGTGTGACAGTGGTGCGCATCGAAGCCGATGAGCTGGTGCGCGATGGCCTGTTCATGGCAGCCCGTCATGCATTTGCGGGAGGCGCGCAATGAGCGAACGTATCGCATGGCCGAAGCTTCGCTATCCGCTGGTGGCAATCCTGCGCGGCATTCGGCCAGAAGAAACGGAAGCCATTGTATCTGCTCTGATCGAGATGGGTTTTGAGGCGATTGAAATTCCGCTCAATTCGCCTGAGCCGTTTGTCTCCATTGAAAAGGCTGCGAAACTCGCGCCCGCCAATGTGCTGATTGGTGCCGGGACCGTGCTGTCGGTCGAGAATGTGGACCGACTTCATGATGTTGGCGGCAGGCTTCTCGTCAGCCCCAATGTCGAGCCGGATGTCATTCGCCGTGCGACCCATTATGGCATGGTGACGATGCCTGGCGTGTTCACGCCGACTGAGGCTTTCAGCGCCATTCATACAGGTGCATCGGCGCTCAAGTTTTTCCCGGCGAGTGTGCTGGGGGCTGATGGCATCAAGGCCATTTGTGCGGTCTTGCCAAAGGATATTCCGGTGGGCGCCGTGGGTGGTGTCTCGGAAACTGATTTTGCGACGTATCGGGCAGCGGGAGTGAGCTGCTTCGGGCTTGGTTCCAGTCTTTACAAGGCTGGTTTGCCGGTTGCCGATGTGCGTGAACGCGCACGGCGTACGGTTGAGGCATGGGACAGGATCGCGGGCTGAGGCTTATTAAGACCTTTGCTGGACGACTTGTCTTTTGGAGGAATTCCGCAGGGCCTAACGGCGGGGGCGGAAATTTTGGGAGAACGGCAGGCTTAAAGAGCCTGTCCTACGATGGGAGTGAAACAATGGCAGGCATAAAATCATTCACACTGGCGGCAGCATTAGCTGCATTTGCCTTTACGGGCTTTGCACAAGCCGAGGACAAGGGCCTCGTCGGCGTAGCAATGCCAACCAAGTCATCGGCGCGCTGGATTGCCGATGGCGACAATATGGTGAAGGTGCTTCAGGAGCGCGGTTATAAAACCGATCTTCAATATGCGGAAGACGATGTTCCGAACCAGCTGGCGCAGATCGAAAACATGGTCACCAAGGGCGCCAAGGTTCTGGTTGTGGCATCGATCGACGGCACCACGCTTTCCGATGTTCTGGCCAAAGCCAATGATGCAGGCATCAAGGTTATTGCCTATGACCGCCTGATCCGCGATACGCCAAATGTGTCCTATTATGCGACTTTCGACAATTTCCAGGTTGGTGTTTTGCAGGCACAGTCGATTGAAAAGGCTCTTGATCTCAAGAACAAGGAAGGTCCGTTCTATATCGAATTGTTCGGCGGCTCGCCTGACGATAACAACGCCTATTTCTTCTATAATGGCGCAATGTCCGTTCTTCAGCCTTACATCGACAGCGGCAAGCTTGTTGTAGGCAGCGGCCAGACCGGTATGGACAAGGTAGCGACGCTGCGCTGGGATGGGGCAACCGCTCAGGCACGTATGGATTCGATCCTCTCGGCTTTCTATTCCGACAAGAAGCTCGACGCTGTTCTGTCACCATATGATGGTATTTCCATAGGCATTCTGTCGTCGCTCAAGGGCGTAGGCTACGGCAGCGGCGATATGCCAATGCCGATCGTTTCCGGGCAGGATGCGGAAGTGCCATCGGTCAAGTCGATCCTTGCTGGCGAACAGAATTCGACCATCTTCAAGGATACCCGCGAACTCGCCAAGGTCACCGTTGATATGGTTGACGCTGCGATGAGCGGAAAAGAGCCGGAAGTGAACGACACCAAGACCTATGATAATGGCGTCAAGGTCGTGCCGTCTTATCTGCTCAAGCCGGTGATCGTCGATAAGTCGAACTGGAAGGAAGTTCTGGTCGACAGCGGTTACTACAAAGAAGACCAGATCAAGTAAATTTTGTAGCCGGACGCGCTTTTGAATGCGCATCCCGAAAAGTGTAAAACGGTTTTCGGAATAAGATGCGCTTATGAATGCGCGTCCGGCGAGCCTGCCTTAATGCCATCCCCACGCTGCCCAGTCCCCGGACTGGGCTAGGCTGAAAGATTGACAGCGTTGTCTATTTGAGCGGCGCTGCAGTGAAAAACTGGGGCATAGCAGGTTTGTTATGGGAGCGAGCGATGAATGTAGCCAATCCTGTCACGCAAGGAACAGGCAGCGAAGGACCACATAGCGTGGTTCAGCCGCTGCTTGAAATGCGCGGCATCAGCAAATCCTTCGGTGTCGTGAAGGCGCTGAGCGACGTCAATTTCACGGTGATGCCCGGAGAAATTCACGCATTTGTCGGCGAAAATGGTGCAGGCAAATCCACGCTGATGAAAGTTCTGTCGGGTGTTTATCCGTCCGGCAGTTATGACGGTTCGATCTTCTTCGACGGGGAGGAGCGGCATTTTCGCGACATCAACGATTCCGAAGCGCTCGGGATCGTCATCATTCATCAGGAACTGGCGTTGGTGCCTTTGATGTCGATTGCCGAGAACATTTTTCTCGTTAATCCGCCCGGCTCTTACGGTGTGATTGATCGCAGCGAGGTTTATCAGCGGACAAAGGTTCTGCTCAAGAAAGTTGGCCTCACGGAATCGCCCGATACGCTGGTGACAGATATTGGCGTGGGCAAACAGCAGCTCGTCGAAATCGCCAAAGCGCTTTCGAAGCGGGTGCGCCTGCTCATTCTTGACGAACCAACGGCAAGTCTGAATGAAACCGACAGTGCGGCGCTTTTGGCGCTGCTCAAAGAATTCCGTGCGCAGGGCATTACCTCCATCCTGATCTCGCATAAGCTCAATGAAATTCGCGAAGTGGCTGACAAGATCACCGTGCTGCGCGATGGACGCGCGGTTGCGACGCTGGATTGCCATGAGGGCGAGGTCGAAGAAGACGACATCATCCGCAAAATGGTCGATCGCGATCTCGAAAGCCGCTATCCAAAGCGCGATCCGAAGATCGGTGAAGTGATTTTCGAAGTCGAGAACTGGTCCGTTTATCATCCGCTGCACCCGGAGCGACACTCAGTTAAAAACGTGTCGTTCGATGTGAAAGCTGGCGAAATCGTTGGTATTGCCGGCCTTATGGGTGCTGGTCGTACCGAATTCGCCATGAGCCTGTTCGGGCGTTCCTGGGGTACGAATATTTCCGGCGATGTGCGTATGCATGGCAAGCCGGTGGATATTTCCAATGTCGCCCGCGCCATCAAATCCGGGCTCGCCTATGTGACCGAGGACCGCAAAAAGCTGGGTCTTGTTCTTGGCGAGAATATCTCGCGCAACATATCACTTGCCCATTTGCGCGGCGTCAGCCCGAAGGGTGTGATCGACAGTATTCGTGAAATGAAGGTCGCGAACGACTATCGCTCTCAGATGAGCATTCGTTGCCACAATGTCTATCAGGAAACCGGAACGCTTTCAGGTGGCAATCAGCAGAAAGTGGTTCTGTCGAAATGGCTGTTCACCGGACCGGATGTGCTCATTCTGGATGAGCCGACGCGCGGTATCGATGTGGGTGCGAAATACGACATTTATACAATCATCAATTCACTGGCTGACAGCGGCAAGGGCGTTGTCGTCATTTCATCCGAAATGCCCGAGCTGATCGGGATCTGCGACCGCATAGTCGTCATGCATGAGGGAGCTTTCGTCGGCGAAGTGTCAGGCGAAGAAGCGACGCAGGAAAACATAATGCGTGCCATCATGCGGAACAAGGGAAAACAATAATGAGCGAGAACGTAATTCAGAGCGGTCAGAAAGCGCCAAGCGGTATCGGGCGTTATCTCAAAAACAATCTGCGTGAATCAGGAATGTTGCTTTCGCTCATCGCGATCATGATCTTCTTTCAGATCATGACGGGTGGCGTGCTGATGAAGCCGCTGAACCTCACGAACCTCGTGTTGCAAAACAGTTATATCGTCATTATGGCGCTTGGAATGCTGCTGATTATTGTCACCGGGCACATTGATTTGTCGGTCGGATCGGTTTGCGGTTTCATCGGCGCGCTGGCTGCTGTGATGATGGTCAGATGGGGAATTCCGTTTCCGATTGCCGCTATTCTGTGCCTGATTGCAGGGGGTATTATTGGTGCGATGCAGGGTTTCTGGGTCGCATATTTCAATATCCCTTCCTTCATCGTCACCCTTGCCGGAATGCTGGTCTTCAAGGGCCTCATGCTGGCGGTGCTCGGCGGGCAGTCGGTGGGGCCATTCCCGCCGGTATTTCAGAAGCTCTCGTCAGGCTTTATCCCTGAGTTCATTGGTGCGACAGGCGGCATCTATATGACGTCGCTGATCCTTGGCGTTATTCTTGCAGGCTTCATCGTCTGGCAGAATACGCGCTCACGTGCGCGTCACATTGCGCATGAGGTGGAAACAGAACCGTTTGGTCTTTTCGTTATCAAAAACATCCTGCTTTTTGCCGGTATTGCTTATCTTGCGCTGTTGATTGCATCGCATCGCGGTATGCCTAATGTGCTGATTATCATGGCTGTTCTGATCGCAGCCTATGCTTTCCTGACCAATCGGACCGTTATCGGTCGCCAGATTTATGCTGTCGGCGGCAACCGCCATGCAGCGAAGCTTTCGGGTGTTAAAACCGAGCGGCTGACCTTCCTCGCATTCGTCAATATGGGTGTGCTGGCAGCCCTTGCCGGTCTGGTTTTTGCAGCACGTCTTAACACGGCGACACCAAAGGCCGGCCTTGGTTTTGAGCTTGATGTGATTGCCGCCTGTTTCATCGGTGGCGCATCGGCCTATGGCGGCGTGGGACGTGTAACGGGTGCAGTTATAGGTGCGCTCATCATGGGCGTGATGAATAACGGCATGTCGATTCTCGGTATCGGTATCGACTATCAGCAGGTCATTAAAGGGATCGTTCTTCTGGGCGCGGTCTGCATCGACGTCTATAACCAGCGCCGCTAAATGGGCACCTTGCCACGAAAAAGCCTTGTTCTGAACATCGGTTTGCCATGACATTCACATTTTGAACATCGCTTTTTACGATGAAATGCTCACAAAAAGCGCGTTTTCGCGCTTTTGCTCCGCCCTTTTGGGAGAGGGAGGCGGGGGCGGGTCGGGCCGGAACTCTGTTCCGGCCCGATCTGTTTTCAAATCGCTGTGCGGCGTGCGTGATCGAGATAAATCTCGCGCAGCTTGAGAGCGACAGGACCGGGCTTGCCGCCACCAATAGGCTTGTCGTCGATAAACGAAATCGGCGTTACGAAAGTGCCCGCACTTGTCATGAAAGCTTCCTTCGCAGAATAGGCCTCGTCAATCGTGAAAGGGCGTTCTTCGAGTTTCATCCCGGTCTCGGCAATGAGCTGCAACAGCGAAAGGCGCGTGCAGCCCGGCAGGACGGCATTGCTGTTGGCACGGGTGACGATAACATCATCCTGCGTGACGATGTAGCCGGTGGAGGATGCACCTTCGGTTACAAATCCGTCCTCGATCATCCAGGCTTCATCGCAACCGGCATTCTTGGCGATTTCCTTGGCGAGAGCCTGTGGCAAAAGACAGACGGTCTTGATGTCGCGGCGTTTCCAGCGCAGATCATCAAGTGACAGCACGCGAATGCCTGATGCGACTTCTGGCCGGTTGGCAAGGGCTTTGACCTGCGTAAACAAAACCACCGATGGCTTGAGGCCTTTGGCGACAAAATCACGGTCGCGACCATCGCCGCGTGTCACTTGCAAATAGACCAGTCCCTCTGTCAGATTGTTGCGACGGATCAGTTCGCGCTCGATTTCGATGATTTCCTCTTCGCTCATGGGCATCGGAATACCGATTTCGCCCGTCGAGCGACGCAGGCGCTTCATATGTGGCTCACTATCGATCAGCTTGCCGTCAAGCACGGCGGTTACTTCATAAATTCCGTCACCAAAGAGAAAACCACGATCAAAGATCGAGATTTTTGCATCACGTGCGCTCACATATTCGCCATTCACGTAAACGATGCGGTCTTCAAGTTCTGCTGAAACGGCCATTGTGGGAAGTCCTGAAAAAAGCGCATAACCAAAGCGCTAAAAAGAAAAAGCTGCGAAGAACATCGCAGCCTTTTATTAAGATACCATCTAATAAGAGGGAACAATATTTTTCAGGCAGCCTGCTTTGCGGCGGTGATTGCTTCGCTGCGGATTTCTTCGGTGAGTTTCAGGCGCAGTTCCGAAAATTCCGGGCTGGCCTTGACCTGATAAGAGCGCGGATGCGCGATATCGACCGGGGTGATCGATTTGATCTTGCCGGGACGGGCCGTCATCGTGACCACGCGGGTGGCCATGAAGATGGCTTCTTCAATATCATGGGTGACGAAGATCACAGTCTTCTGCTCACGTTCCCAGATGCCGAGCAGCAGTTCCTGCATCAGGCCGCGGGTCTGATTGTCGAGTGCACCGAACGGTTCGTCGAGCAGCAGGATCTTTGGATCGTTGGCAAGCGCACGAGCAATTGCCGTGCGCTGCTGCATCCCGCCCGAAAGCTGCTTCGGCCAGTGGTTTTCAAACCCGCGCAGGCCAACCTTGTCGATATAACTGTCAACGATTTCGCGCGCCTGATTTTCCGGCATGCCTTTTTCGCGCAGACCGAAACCGACATTCTGCCGGACGGTCAGCCATGGAAACAGGGTGTAGGACTGGAAAACCATGCCGCGATCGGCACCCGGTCCCTTGACCGGTTGGCCTTCCAGTGTGACTGTGCCGGTGCTTGGCTTGTCGAGACCGGCAATGATACGCAGAAGTGTGGACTTGCCGCAGCCGGAAGGGCCGAGAATGGTGACGAAATCATTTTTGGGAATGATCAAATCCGTCGGCTGCAAGGCAAGTGTCGGCTGGCCACCGTGCACACCCGGAAAGGTGCGGCTTACGCCTTGAACGACGAGTTCCTGTTCGGTTGTCGTGACCATTACGCAAACCTCCACGCAAAGAGCCAGCGGTTGATGTATTTGAAGGCAAGATCAGAAATCAGGCCGATAACACCGATGACGATAATACCAAAAATGATTTGTCCGGTGGCCATCAGCGCCTGCGAGTTGATGATCATGTAACCGATGCCTGATGATGCACCGATCAGTTCTGCGACGATTACGTAGGTCCAGGCCCAGCCCAGCACGAGACGCAGTGTTTCGGCAATATCAGGGGCGCTTGAAGGTACGAGCACACGGCGAATAACACCACGGTCCTTTGCGCCCAACGTATAGGCTGCCTCAACCAGATCGCGGCGTGTGCCGGAAACAATGACGGCGATCATCAGAATGAGCTGAAAGACTGCGCCAATAAAAATGACGAGCAGCTTCTGCGTTTCGCCAATGCCTGACCATAGAATGAGAAGCGGTACGAAAGCGGATGCGGGCAAATAACGGGCGAAGGAAACGAAAGGTTCGAGCAGCGCTTCGATGGGTTTATAGGCGCCCATGGCAATACCAAGCGGAATCGCAACAATGCTGGCCATGATGAAGCCACCAAGCACGCGCCAGACAGTCATGCCGATGTCGGACATGAAACCCTGATTGACGATGAGGTCATATCCATCGTGAACCATCGTGATCGGATCGGCGAGAAAGGTGGGGGAGACAAACCCTCCGAGCGTCGCAACGCCCCAGAAAGCGAAGAAAAACACGAAAAACAGAATTCCGAGAAAAATCCGGGCGCCGTTTCCGATTGGTTGCATAGGCTGCATAAACGTATCCGTTAAGTCCGAGCGTGCCCCTCAGGAAGGGACGGAAATCAAACAGACCCGGACATTGCTGTCCGAGCCTGCATTGCGATGTGACTTACTTGATAAAGCTGATATCGACAATCTCGTCGAGGTTTGGCTTGTTCTTGATCACGCCGGCGTCAAGCAGTAGCTGGGCAGCCTCTTCCGAGAATTCCTTGAATTCACCTTCAAAGAATTTCTGGTTGGCTGCCTTGTCCTGCCAGCGCAGATGCGAAGCCGATTTGCCGAACTCTTCACCCGACTGCTTCACGTCCTTGCCCATGATTTCATATGACTTGGCCGGATCCGCTGCGATCATTTCAAGCGCTTCAAAATAGCTGGTGGCGAGTGCCTTTGCAGCTTCAGGATTCTTTTCTAGAAAATCCGGTGTGCAGCCGACCGTGTCCATCACGGCTGGATATTCCAGCGTCGTCGCAAGGATTTTGCCTTTGTCTGGTGCAGCGCGGACTGTCGAGAGATATGGCTCGTAGGTCATGGCCGCATCATTCTGGCCTGCAACGAATGCCTGTGCGGCAGGTCCTGGTTCCATGTTGACGATCTTCACGTCTTTGGTTGTCATGCCGTTTTTGGCCAGCATATAGGCCAGGAAGAAGTAAGGCGATGTACCGGGTGCGGAAGCGGCAACGGTTTTGCCTTTAAGATCGGCGAAGGAATTGACGTCTCCGCGAACGGCAATGCCGTCAGCGCCGTAAGATTTGTCCATCTGGAAAATCTGTTTGGACTTCACGCCAGCGGAGTTCCAGATAATCCATGTTTCAACCGTGGTTGCAGCGCACTGGATATCGCCCGATGCCAGCGCCAGGTGGCGGCTCGCCTGCGGGATTTTATTGAGCGTTACATTGAGGCCGTTCTTTTTGAAGATACCCGCTTCCTTGGCGAGCGTCAGAGGGCCAAAGCCTGTCCAACCGGAAAAGCCGATAGAGACATTTGTTTCTGCCTGAGCCGTGGAAGCAAAGGCGAGGGCGGTAAAAGCAGCACCAACCAGCCAGGATTTTTTCATATGCGAGTACCCCTTTTATAGTGTTTTAAGCATATACATATTGTTTCGGACAAATTAGCAGGACGGAGATTTCTGTCCAGAGAGGTCACGAAAGAATTCTTGGCGTCCGGTTTGCGTCTGGATATGTCTATATCTTTGATTATACGTCTATAATCGAAATATAGTACACTATTCCCTTGCCAATCAGTTCTAAAGAAACCCGCTCATTTTTCGACAGGATCAGACAATCTTGTGGGCCTATCTGCGCGATTCCGTTGGCTGTTTTCAGATCAAAATTACCTTCTGCACAGAAAATGAGCATGGTGCTGTCTTCTGGCGCAATGATTTGCGAATCATCAATGGCGATGCGCTCCACGTGATGTGTGAAGCGCCCGCGTCGCGTCATGACGTTGAGATCGGTTATTCTTCCGTCGATGAGACGGGCGCCAGAGCTGGCATCGGCGGCGAAAGCAAAGGGTGCTGTCTCGCGGGTGAGGGTGGTTTCCACACCTTCAACATCGAGAAGAATGCCGTTGCCTTGCAGTACCGACAATGTGCGATCAATTCCGGCGAATACCGAGAAGGCGCCATCATTGGCAACGGTTGCTGTGGAAATGCGCCAGTCGAAATTATCGACTGACGCTTCTTTTGGATGAATGGCAATTTCGACAGTAACACCGCCGCCGTTTTTCCATGGCATGCGTTTGTGGTCGGCGTTGCGCAACACTTTCATGGATTAATTTCCGAGGATCGCAGGCAGGCGCAGACCCTGCTGCTTTGCCCAATCGAGCGCTTCTTCATAGCCCGCATCGGCATGACGCATGACGCCGGTGGCCGGATCGTTCCACAGCACACGAGCGATGCGCTGATCGGCATCTTCCGAACCGTCACAACAGATGACCATGCCCGAATGCTGGGAGAAGCCCATGCCGACGCCGCCGCCATGATGGAGCGAGACCCAAGTTGCGCCCGATGCCGTGTTGAGCAGCGCATTGAGCAGCGGCCAGTCGGATACGGCGTCCGAGCCGTCCTTCATGGCTTCGGTTTCGCGGTTCGGCGAAGCAACCGAGCCTGAATCGAGGTGATCGCGGCCAATGACGATTGGTGCTTTCAGTTCGCCATTGCGGACCATTTCGTTGAAAGCGAGGCCGAGGCGGTGACGATCACCGAGGCCAACCCAGCAAATGCGCGCTGGCAGGCCCTGAAACGCGATGCGTTCCTTCGCCATGTCGAGCCAGTTGTGCAGGTGCTTGTTGTCCGGCAGCAGTTCCTTCACCTTGGCGTCGGTCTTTGCGATATCTTCCGGATCACCCGAGAGCGCCGCCCAGCGGAAAGGCCCAATGCCGCGGCAGAACAGCGGACGGATATAGGCAGGCACGAAACCCGGGAAGGCAAAGGCGTCTTTTAGACCTTCTTCAAGCGCCATCTGGCGGATATTGTTGCCGTAATCCACCGTTGGAATGCCAGCATTCCAGAAATCGAGCATGGCCTGAACTTGCACCTTCATCGAAGCGCGGGCAGCTTTGGCTACGCCTTTCGGGTCGCTCTCCTGCTTGGCGCGCCATTCAGCAACGCTCCAGCCGATTGGCAGATAACCATGCACCGGATCATGTGCCGAGGTCTGGTCGGTCACGATGTCAGGGCGCACGCCACGTTTGACGAGTTCCGGGAATATTTCAGCAGCATTGCCGATCAGCGCAATGGATTTGGCTTCGCCTGCCTTGGTCCATTCGTCGATCTTGGCGAGAGCTTCATCGAGGCTGTGGGTCTTTTCATCGACATAACGAGTACGCAGGCGGAAGTCGGCGCGGGTTTCGTCGCATTCAACGGCCAAACAGCAAGCGCCAGCCATGACCGCCGCAAGCGGCTGTGCACCGCCCATGCCGCCCAGACCGCCGGTCAGAATCCACTTACCTTTGAGGTTACCGTCATAATGCTGGCGACCGGCTTCCACAAAGGTTTCGTAGGTGCCCTGAACAATGCCCTGTGCACCAATGTAAATCCACGAACCGGCGGTCATCTGGCCGTACATGGCGAGACCTTTCTTATCCAGTTCGTTGAAATGGTCCCAGGTTGCCCAATGTGGTACGAGGTTGGAATTGGCGATCAGAACGCGCGGGGCATCCTTGTGGGTGCGGAACACGCCGACCGGCTTGCCCGACTGCACCAGCAGGGTTTCGTCGTCGTTGAGCGTCTTCAGTGTTGCAACGATGCGGTCGAAATCGTCCCATGTGCGGGCTGCGCGACCAATGCCGCCATAGACAACCAGCTCATGCGGGCGCTCGGCAACGTCGGGATCGAGATTGTTCATCAACATGCGCAGAGGGGCTTCGGTGAGCCAGCTCTTGGCATTGAGTTCTGTGCCGCGTGGAGCGCGTATGTCGCGTTCATTATGACGTGGGTTGGTCATGATTTCCCCTTTTTATAGAGTGGAAGCGATCTGTTCGAGACGCTGCAATAGGTTTTTGAGATGGGCGCGCAGAGGTTCAGCCTTGGCTTCGTCATATGCAAAAGGGACGGCCTCGGTCGCCAGATGCGTGGATTGCGCCAGTTCCATCTGGATGGCGTGGATACCGGTTTCGGGCCTGCCGTAATGACGGGTCGTCCAGCCGCCCTTAAAACGGCCATTGAGGATAGACGTGTAGCCGGTGGCGTTTTGGGTCACTTCCACGGCTGCGGTTTCAATTTCCGGTGCGCAAGTCTTGCCGAGGTCTGTGCCGATGTTGAAATCGGGCAGCTTGCCTTCAAACAGGAACGGGATATGCGAACGGATGGAGTGGCAGTCATAAAGGATTGCTACGCCGTGGGTTGCTTTCACCCGTTCGATTTCGGAGGCCAAAGCCTCGTGATACGGCTTGTGAAAACGGCCGATGCGGTCGGCAATGTCGGCTTTGTTCGGCGCTTCGCCGTCTTTCCAGATAGCAATACCGTCGAAATCGGTTTCCGGGATCAGCGTTGTCGTGTTCTGGCCCGGATAGAGGCTGACGCCTGCCGGATCGCGATTGGCATCGATGCAATAGCGATGAAAGGTGGCGCGGACGGTCGTGACATTGTCCAGAAGTCCGTCATAGAGCTGATGGATATGCCAGTCGGTGTCGGCAAGAATGCGGCCATTGTCATTGAGCCGCGCCCATATGTCTTCCGGCACATCGGTGCCGGTATGGGGCAGGCCGAGAATGACGGGTGATGAACCTTGATGGACTTCAAATGCACTCATATCACGCCTCCAGTGCAGGCAGGATATTGGCGCTGATGCTGGCGGTGAACGAGCCGTCGGCAATGATTTGGCTTGCGCTTGCCAAATCGTTGGCCATGTAGCGATCAATTTCCAGCGTCGGCACTTTTGCACGCAGAACGGCGATGGCGTTTTTCAGTTCAGGGCTGGTTTCAAGGGGCCCGCGCAATTCGACGCCGAGTGCGCCGGTCAGAGCTTCAATGCCGATGATAGCATTGAGGTTTTCCGTCATCTGCAACAGGCGGCGGGCACCGTGGCAGGCCATGGACACATGATCTTCCTGATTGGCGGAGGTTGGCGTGGAATCAACCGATGCCGGATGCGCCATCTGCTTGTTTTCGCTCATGAGTGCTGCCGATGTGACTTCGGCAATCATCAGACCCGAATTGAGGCCGGGCTTCTTGGCAAGGAAGGCTGGCAGGCCGAAGGAAAGGGCCGGATCAACCAGAAGCGCAATGCGGCGCTGGGCAATTGCGCCGATTTCGCAGACAGCAAGTGCGATCTGGTCGGCGGCGAAAGCAACCGGTTCTGCGTGGAAATTGCCGCCCGAAACCACACTGTTGTCTGAGAGAACCAGCGGATTGTCGGTCACGGCGTTTGCTTCGATTTCAAGTGTGCGGGCAGCTTGGCGCAGAATATCGAGGGCTGCACCATCCACCTGTGGCTGACAGCGGATGCAATAAGGGTCCTGCACGCGCTGGTCGCCTTCAAGGTGGCTCTCACGAATGACCGAACCAGACAAAAGATTGCGCAGTGCTGCGGCCGTATCGATCTGGCCCTGATGGCCGCGCAGGGTATGGATATCGGGATGGAACGGGGCGGTTGAACCCATTGCCGCATCGGTCGAAAGCGCGCCGGTGATAAGGGCTGCCTGCAAGGCGCGATGCGCGCGGAACAGGCCGGCCAATGCCAGTGCCGTCGAGGTCTGTGTGCCGTTGATGAGTGCCAGACCTTCCTTCGCGGCCAGAACGACAGGCTTCAGACCTGCTTGTTCGAGGGCCCTTGCTGATGGCATACGTTCGCCCTGATAGAAGGCTTCGCCTTCGCCGATCATCGCCGCTGCCATATGCGCGAGCGGTGCGAGATCGCCCGAAGCGCCAACCGAACCCTTGGCTGGAATCATCGGGATCACGCCTTTTTCAAGCATGGCTTCGATAAGGGTGACGAGTTCGAGCCGCACACCCGATGCGCCACAGCCAAGCGAAATGAGCTTGAGCGCCATGATGAGGCGCACGATGTCTTCGCTCAACGGCTCACCCACGCCGCAGCAATGCGACAGAATGAGATTGCGCTGAAGTGTTGCGACGTCTTCCGGTGCAATGCGGATTGAGGCGAGCTTACCAAAGCCGGTGTTGATACCATAAACCGGAGCATCGCCCGCGGCGATTTCGGCGATGCGTGCCGCAGCCTTCTCGACGCCTGCATGGAAAGACGGATCAATCCGGGCGGCGAGATTGCCGCGATAGATTTGTTCAAGTACGCCAAGCGAAACGTTGCCGGGATGAAGAACGAGGGACATGGAAAGCTCCATTGAAAATTACTGATAGCGGCCTTTGAAAACCCGCTTCCACAGCGGGTTGAAGCCAATGCGGTAAACAAGCTCTGCCGGACGCTCGACGCTCCAGATGGCAAGATCGGCATCCTTGCCGACCTCCAGCGTGCCGGTCTGATCGAGAATGCCAAGAGCACGGGCTGCTTCGCGGGTGACGCCTGCAATGCATTCATCGACTGTCATACGAAACAGCGTTGCCCCCATATTCATGGTGAGCAGAAGCGAGGTCAGCGGCGAAGTGCCGGGATTGTTGTCGGTGGCCAGCGCCATCTTTGTGCCGGCCGCACGGAAAAGATCGACCGGCGGTTTTTGCGTTTCGCGGATGAAATAATAAGCGCCGGGAAGCAGAACCGCGACAGTTCCGGCTTTTGCCATGGCTTGCGCGCCGTCAGCATCGGTATATTCGAGATGATCGGCGGAAAGCGCGTCGTAGGACGCTGCAAGAGCTGCACCATGCAGATTGGAAAGCTGGTCTGCGTGGAGTTTGACCTGAAGGCCATGCGCCTTTGCAGCATCGAAAACGCGGGCGATTTCATCCGGCAGGAAGGCGATGCCTTCGCAGAACCCGTCCACCGCATCGGCGAGATTTTCGCTCGCAATAGCAGGCAGCATTTCGTTGACGATCTTGTCGATGAAAGCCGTTTTGTCGCCATTCATTTCCGGCGGCAGGGCATGCGCGCCCAGAAATGTGGTGCGAATGGCGACATCGCGTTCATGCCCAAGACGGCGAGCCGCACGCAATGATTTTGCTTCGCTGTCTGTATCGAGACCATAACCCGATTTGACTTCAACCGTGGTGACACCTTCAGCAATCAGCGCATCGAGGCGGGGCAGGGTTTCACGGACCAGATCATCTTCGCTGGCCGCGCGCAGGTTTTTGACCGACGAAACAATGCCACCGCCCGCACGGGCAACTTCTTCGTAAGTGGCACCATTCAGGCGCAGTTCAAATTCATGTGCACGATTGCCTGCGTGGACCAGATGCGTGTGGCAGTCGATGAGTCCCGGTGTGATCAGCCGGTTTTCACAGTCGATTTTGTCATACGAAGCATAGTCTGCGGGAAGATCAATTTCTGCGCCGACATAAGCGATTTTGCCGTGTTGGATGGCAATTGCCGCGGCTTCGATCAGGCCAAGCCCCTCTGCCTGCTCGTTGAGCGTGGCAATGCGTGCATTGGTCAGGACGAAGTTGGATTTCTGTGTCATGAGCGTTTTCTCGCTTCCCCTGTTTTGATATAATGTATATACATATTAACGGAACCGCCAATAGAAAAATGCATCCGCATGTAATCTGTTGAAAAGTGATGCTGCAAACAGGGCGAAAAGAGGAACGAGCAAGATGTCAGCGACAGCCGCCAGAACGCAATTTATTCATGCTGAACAAGCACTTTTGCAAACCGGCTGGGCAGAGGATGTGCGGCTTGGTCTGGCGCAGGGAAAAATTGCTTCTGTGGAAACTGGCGTTGAAGCGCAGCTGGGTGACGAGCGCCATAAGGTTATCGTAGCCGGAATGCCAAATCTGCACAGTCACGCGTTTCAATATGGCATGGCTGGCCTTGCTGAACAGCGCGGACCATCGGCTGACAGCTTCTGGAGCTGGCGCGAGATCATGTATAAGTTCGCCCTGACCATGACGCCTGAACAGGCGGAAGCGGTCGCATTGCGGCTTTATGTCGATATGCTGGAAGCGGGTTTTACCCGCGTCGGCGAGTTTCACTATCTGCATCATGATCGCGACGGCACGCCATATAGCAATATCTCGGAAATGGCGGATCGCATTGTCTCGGCAGCGCAAAGTGCTGGCATTGGCTTAACCCTGTTGCCGGTGCTTTACGCGCATTCAGGCTTTGGCGGGGCCGAACCCAATGAAGGCCAGCGTCGTTTTATCAATGATGAAGCTGGCTTTGCCCGTTTGATCGAGGGTTGCGAGAGGGCGCTTTCCGGTTTTGATGGTGCCGTGCTTGGCGTGGCGCCGCACAGTCTGCGTGCTGTCACCCCGGATGAGCTGACTTTTGCAGCAAAGCTTTTGCCCGACGCGCCAGTGCATATTCACATTGCCGAACAGGTCAAGGAAGTGGAGGACTGCATTGCGTGGTTTGGGCAGCGACCTGTCGAATGGCTGCTTGACCATCAGGAATTATCGTCGCGCTGGTGCCTTATTCATGCAACGCATATGCGTGACACGGAAACTGTGCGCATGGCGAAAACGGGTGCGATTGCCGGTCTATGCCCGGTCACGGAAGCCAATCTTGGCGACGGCACATTCAACGCCACAGTTTTTGAGGCCAATGGTGGCAGGTTCGGTGTTGGGTCTGACTCCAACGTGTTGATCGGTATTGGCGATGAGTTGCGGCAATATGAATATTCGCAGCGTTTGCTGCATCGTGCGCGCAATGTGCTGGCGAAAAATGAAGGCTCGACCGGACGAGCTTTGTTTGATGGTGCATTGACCGGCGGCAATATTGCTATGGGTTGCGAAGGCGATGGTTTGAAACCGGGTGCTTCGGCAGATTTTGTATCGCTTGATGTTGAGCGTCTGCCGCATGCAAAAGAGGATGCGGTTCTCGATGGCTGGATTTTTGCCGGTCGCGCGCGTGCATACGATGTGTGGGTGCGCGGCGTGAAACAGGTGGAGGGCGGACATCACCGCTTGCGCGATGCGGCAGAGCGTGCTTTCCAGAGAGTGATCGGAGAATTGCTGCAATAATTAAGTGAGGCGAGCGGGACGTGCACGATATTTCATCCAGACACGGCGAAACTACAATGTCGCTGCATCAGCGTATTCTGGATGATATTGAAACGCGCATTATTTCCGGCGAATGGCAGCCCGGTCATCGCATCCCGTTTGAACACGAGCTGACCGCGTATTATAATTGCTCACGCATGACCGTGAACAAGGCGCTGACGCAGCTGGCAAAAGCCGGTCTGATTGAGCGTAAGCGCCGTTCTGGCAGCTTTGTTTCCTTCCCGCAGTCGCAAGCCGCGATTCTTGAAATCCATGATATCCGCGATGAGGTTGCAGCGCTTGGGCAGCCTTATCGGTTTGAGCTGCTGAAACGAAATGAGCGGTTGAGCGGCCCTGCCGATGCGCGCCATATCGACATGCCGCGACACACGCCGCTGGTCGAACTTGTCTGCCGTCATTATGCTGGAAAGCGGGTCTTTGCGCTGGAAGAACGCATTATCAGTCTTGATGCTGTGCCAGGCGCAGCAGAGACCGATTTTGCCGAGCAGTCACCCGGTCCGTGGCTCGTTTCATGCGTGCCGTGGAGCAATGCGCAGCATTCCATCCGCGCGGTTGTCTCAACCGAAGAAAATGCTGCAACACTTGGCGTACCTGCCGGTTCCCCCTGTCTTGTTGTTGAGCGCCAGACATGGAATGCCGATCAACCAGTGACGCATGTGCGTTTCACTTATCCGGGCGATAGTCATGCACTTGTGGCGAAGTTTACACCGTCGCAGAGCTGAATTTAGCGATGTAATGTAACGTTATTACGCTTTTGGTGGCTTCGCGCGTAGCGGCCGCTAAAATGATAATGCGCAGAATCCTTTGCGCGAGATTCCAGAGAATGCGATTCACAAAAAAAGCCGCCGCAGGGGAAAGCGGCGGCCAACTTGCAGCTGACCTGGGTGGTGATCAGGCCGCGCGTTTCAGCGCATCTCCGATCATGGAAACGATGGTGTCGATCTGTTCCTTCTCCACGATAAGTGGTGGCGAAAGGGCGATCACATCGCCGGTGACGCGGATCAGGAGACCCTTCTTGAAGCAATCAACAAAGACGTCATAGGCGCGTGCACCGATGGCGCCTTCGCGTGACGACAGTTCGATTGCACCAACGAGTCCGAGGTTACGGATGTCGATAACATTTGGAGCGCCCTTCAGCGAGTGAAGTGCGTTCTGCCAATATTCGGCCAGTTCTGCGCCGCGGGTCAGAAGATCTTCTTCGGCGTAGATTTCAAGCGTCGCAAGACCGGCGGCACAGGCAACCGGATGGCCGGAATAGGTGTAACCATGGAAAAGTTCGATGGCGTTTTCCGGGCCGGTCATCAGCGCGTCATACACGCTTCGGCTTGCAAAGACAGCACCCATCGGGATTGCACCGTTGGTCAGGCCCTTGGCGACGGTAACGAGATCAGGCTTCACGCCGAAATAATCGACCGCAAATGGAGTGCCGAGACGTCCGAAGCCGGTGATAACTTCGTCATAGATCACCAGAATGCCGTGCTTGTCAGCGGTCGCGCGGATACGTTCGAGATAGCCCTTTGGTGGCAGAACGACACCGGCGGAACCGGACATTGGCTCGACGATGACAGCGGCAATCTTTTCTGCGCCGTGCAGCTGAACCAGACGCTCCAGATCGTCGGCGAGTTCAATGCCGTATTCCGGCAAGCCTTTGGAGAATGCATTGCGGCCAATATCGAGCGTATGGCGCATGTGGTCGGCCGGGATCTGCGGGAAAACGCGGCGGTTGTTGACGAGGCCACCGACAGAAATGCCGCCGAAGCCGACGCCGTGATAACCTTTTTCGCGACCGATCACGAGGGTACGGGTGCCCTGGCCAATGGCGCGCTGATAGGCGATGGCGATCTTGAGAGCGGTATCGACCGATTCCGAGCCGGAATTGGTGAAGAACACGCGATCAAGTTTGGCATCCGGGCCACCGGGCGCAATGGCTGCGAGCTTTTCAGCAAAGTCGAAAGCGACGTTGTGGCCCATCTGGAAAGTCGGCGCGAAATCCATGGTGGAAATCTGGCGCTCAACGGCCTGCGTGATCTGCTTGCGGCCATGACCGGCATTGCAGCACCAAAGGCCAGCCGTGCCATCCAGAACCTGATTGCCGTCAACATCTGTGTAATACATGCCCGAAGCGCTTGCGAGCAGGCGCGGGGCGGCCTTGAATTGGCGGTTCGCCGTAAATGGCATCCAGAAATTATCAAGACTTGGCGCGTTGGTATTGTTTAGCATTCCGACCTCCTATTTGATAGCCTGTTCCAAAAGCCGCCCTGATCGGCTGCAAATGCGAATGTCCTGCGTCCGGTGCTCATGCACATTTAAGTACACTGCGCTCCGGTACTCGAAAACCACCATTTTCGTGCGCACATGCCGCATTTTGAATAAGGCTCTGAAGAATAAAGGCCATGCATTATCGAAGGCAACAAGTCCTTTTCTTGAAAAATTTAAGCCATTGAAATTATGTGCTTTGAAACAGAAGTTTGTGATATATCGAACATCATAAACAATAAGGGGAACCGTCGATGAGCATCGATATCGGAGGCAGGCTTCGCTATGTGCGCATGCGGCAGAATCTGTCTCAGCGAGAGCTTGCAAAACGTGCTGGCGTGACCAATTCCACCATATCGCTGATCGAAGCCAATCAGTCCAATCCTTCGGTGGGTGCATTAAAGCGCATTCTGGATGGAATTCCTATCGGCATGGCCGAGTTTTTTGCTCTGGAGCCGGATGCACCGCACAAGGTCTTCTATCAGGCGGATGAGCTGGTGGAGATTGGCAAGGGGCCGATTTCCTATCGGCAGGTCGGCGATCACCTCTTTGCGCGTTCGCTGCAAATTCTCAAAGAGCGCTACGAGCCGGGATCGGACACCGGCAAGGTTCTGCTGATGCATGAAGGCGAGGAGGGGGGCATCGTCATTTCCGGTCGCATCGAGGTGACGGTCGGCAGCGAGCGCCGAATCCTTGGGCCGGGCGATGCCTATTATTTCTCCAGCAAGCTGCCGCATCGGTTCAAGTGCGTGGGGCCTGTTGCCTGCGAGGTGGTGAGCGCCTGCACACCACCAAGTTTTTGATAGCGTTAAGCTTATGAGTAGCGGGCGATGCTTAAATCGTCGGCCTGAATGTCTGGCTTATTGCCAGAGATAAGGTCTGCGAGCAGTTTGCCGGAGCCGGGACCCATGGTCCAGCCAAGTGTGCCGTGGCCCGCATTGATAAACACATTGTCGTAGCGGGTTGCGCCGATGATCGGCGTTGAATCCGGCGTCATTGGGCGCAGGCCCGACCAGAAGGTTGCAGCCTTGAGATCGCCGCCCGGGAACAAATCGCTCACCGACAGATCAAGCGTTGCGCGACGTGCAGCCGGCAGGTCCTTGGTGAAGCCGGAGACTTCGGCCATTCCGCCCACACGGATGCGGTCGCCAAGACGGGTAATGGCAATCTTGTAACTTTCATCAAGCACGGTCGAGACCGGCGCCAGTTCTTCATTAATGATCGGGGCGGTGATCGAATAGCCTTTCACCGGATAGATCGGAGCGTTCAGGCCAAGCGACTTGACCAGAGCGGGCGTGTAGCTGCCGAGAGCCACGACATAGCGATCAGCCGTCAAGACGCCTTCCGACGTCTCAACGCCGGAGACTTTTCCACCTGTCAGCAGAAGCGATTTGATATCAACGCCGAAGCGGAACTTGACGCCGAGACCTTCGGCGATTTTCGCCAGTTCATTGGTGAATTTGAAACAGTCGCCGGTTTCATCATGCGGCAGGCGCAGGCCGCCTACGAACTTGTCTCTGGCGCGCGCCAGAGCGGGCTCGACCCGCACGCAATCTTCGCGATCAAGCACTTCAAACGGCACGCCATCCTGACGAAGAACTTCAATATCCTTGCCGATGCCGTCGAGCTGATACTGTTCTCGGAACAGCTGCAAAGTGCCCTGTGTGCGCTGGTCATACTGAATGCCGGTTTCTTCGCGCAACGCGACAAGGCAATCGCGGCTATATTCGGCCACCCGAACCATACGGGTCTTATTGATCTTGTAGCGGCTCTCGGTGCAGTTGGCGAGCATTTGCAGCAGCCAGCTATACTGTTTCGGATCAGTGGTCAGGCGCAGAACCAGCGGTGCATGTTTCTGAAACAGCCATTTGGCGGCTTTCAATGGAATGCCGGGGGCAGCCCAAGGTGACGCATAGCCGGGGGACACCTGTCCGGCATTGGCGAAGCTTGTTTCAAGAGCGGGGCCTTCTTCACGATCGACGACAGTAACTTCGTGGCCGAGCTTGGCCAGATAATATGCCGTGGTGACGCCAATGACGCCGCTGCCGAGAATGGTGATCTGCATGTTCGCCTCTGTTTATGCTTTTTCTTTTGATGTTTGGCCATCCACGTAAACACGCGCATAGCGGTGGCCCAACGAAGTCAGGATTTCATAGGGGATGGTTTCGCAATCACGTGCCACATCTTCGAGCCGCTGGTGTGGGCCCACAAGTTCAACCAGACTGCCGAGTTTAAGCGTGCCTTCCGGCAGGGCCGTCACATCAAGCGTGATCGAATCCATCGACACACGGCCGACAATCGGCAGACGCGTATCACCGTAAAAAGCGGAACCCTTATTGCTCAAAGCGCGGAACCAGCCATCGGCATATCCGACAGCGATGGTTGCAATCCGCATGGGTTTTCTTGCGACGAACGTACCGCCATAGCCGACAGCTGCCCCCTTATCGATATCGCGCACCTGAATGACGCGCGCGGAGAGTTCCAGCACCGGCTTGATGGGGTTCTCGCCAATCTCCGGGCCAACGCCATAAAGAGCCACGCCCGGACGTGCGAGATTGTAGTGGTAAGTGTTTTCGAGAAAGCAGCCGCCGGAATTTGAAAATGCCACAGGCAGTTTTGGCAAACGTGCGAGCGCTGCATTCATGGCCGCGAGCTGGCGGGCATTGGCAGGATTTTCCGGCTCATCACCACTCGCCAGATGGCTGATGACAAATTTGATATCGATATGGTCAAGCAGGTGCTGGTCGTCGACCAGTTGATCAAGTTCTTTGGCCGACAGGCCAAGGCGCGACATGCCGGTATCGATCTGCAGAAGCGCGGGCAGTTTTTCATTCAGGCTTGCAGCAAGTGCCGACCAGTTCTCAATCTGCTCCAGCGAGTTGAGAACAGGCAGGACTTTTTCGCGTGCGCAGGCAGCTTCCGTGCCGGGCTGAAGGCCGTTGAGCACATAAAGCGTCGCATCAGGATTGAGAAAAGGGCGAAGCGTAATTGCTTCACCAAGATGGGCCACGAAGAAATCGCGGCAGCCGGCTTCATAAAAAGCCGGTGCGACACGGTTTGCTCCAAGACCGTAAGAATCAGCTTTCACAACAGCGGCTGCGCGGGTTGGTGCGATGCGCTTTGCGATGGTCGCATAATTGTGGCGCAGCGCTTCGAGGTCGATGGTCAGAACACCGCCTGCGGCGAGGTCTTGTTCAGTTTGAGAAAAATGCATCGACATATCGGTCATTTCCAGCGCACTCGGTTTGTTGGTGGGATGCTTGGAATTTAATCCGCTTCCTCCCAAAAGCACATTACTTTGGGGCAGACTTCGGCGATTGGCGGATCGCTATTTCTTGCTCCCAAGGTAATAGCGATCATGATAGTCGAAGACTATTCGAATGTTTTTGCATTTTGTCGTAGATTATGCGAATTTTAGCATGATTTACGCACTTATTAGCTCATCATTCGAAGAATATTCATGGCGACACTGGACAGCATAGACCGCAATATCATCCGTTCGCTGCGGCGCGATGGCCGGATGACGAATAGCCAACTCGCAGCCGAGGTGGGGCTTTCACAGTCGGCCTGTCTCAGGCGCGTACAGATTCTCGAAGAAAGTGGTGTTATTCGCGGATATACGGCGATTGTTGGATCTTCCGGCGGGGATGAGCGGCTGGTGGCGATTGTTCGCATCACACTGGACCGGCAGACGGAAGAATATCTCAACCGCTTTGAAGAGGCGGTGCGGCGCCATCCGGAAGTACAGGAATGTTACCTGATGACCGGCGATGCGGATTATATTCTGCGGGTTGAGGCGGAGAATGCCGCTTCCTATGAAATCATCCATAAGGAGATTCTGTCGCGGTTGCCGGGCGTCGCGCGGATTCATTCGAGCTTTGCAATCAGAACCGTGCTGCTCTCGAAAGCACCGCCGCCGCGCGCATAGAAAAAAGCCCGGCAATTGACCGGACTTTTATTGTCATAACAGGAGCAGTCCTAGAGCATTTCCTGTTTAGATTGAGTCATTGGAAATGCTCTATCTATTTGTTTTTACGCACATCTTGTTCCGAAAACCGCTTCGCACTTTTCGGGATACGCTCTAGCGGAATTCGTAACGAAGACCGGCGCGGACGGTATGGATGTTAAAGCCGTTGTCCTTGGCCTGTGCGCCTGTTGCGCCCGGACCTTCAGCGCTGCCGTAGGGGTTTGTGCTGCGATCAGCAGCGTCATAACCATAGGCCTTGCCACCGTTGATACGCAGATAACGATAGCCCAGGTCAAATTTCAGCTGCTCGGTGAGGTCGTAGCTCACACCAGCCATCAGGCCCATGGCAAAACGCCAGCTGTCGAGGCCGCTTTTGTCTGACTGGTAATCGCAATCGCGAGTTGTGACACCGGAGCAGACCTGGCGCGTGTCCCAATTGCCGTATTTTACATAGGCTGCACCCAGACCGGCACCAAGATAAGGCGTGACCGCTCCGACTTTTGGCAGATCGACATAGGCATTGGCCATTGCCGTCCAGATATTTGCCGTTGAAGCGTCTTCATAATGGCAATTATCTTCGACCGGGTTGAGGCCGTGGGCGCTCTTTACATAACTGGTGCAATTTGTCCGGCCATTAATATTGGCGCGGAAGAAATCCAGTGTCGCATCTGTGCGGAACATTTCGTTGAAACGATAGCCGACGCCAACGCCGTAGGATGCGCCACCTTTCAGCTTGAATTCGTCATATTTCAATGTGTCGTCAATGCCGCGATAGGGTGGATCAAATTGATTCCAAAAAGCCCAATTCCCATCCGTCTTGTTTTTGAAATTATAGCCAATATCGCCACGAATATACCAGCCGGAGGCGGCTAGAGGCGCAGGAGTCACCACGGGCGGCTCTTCATAAACAATGTCAGCTGCATGCGCTCCGTTTGCACCGATCAACATGCTGCATGTCATGAGCGCTATAGCGGAAACATATTTCATCTACCCAACTCCAACCGAAATAATTGCGGTTCCCGAACCGTTCGAAAAAGATGGTAAATGAATATGCTTAAGCTATCGTTACTTCTTATTAGCGAGCACTAAACTTGCGGTAGTATTTATCTTGAGAAGTGTCGTCTAACCGGGAAAGAAAAACCCGGCCTGAGCCGGGTTCTGCAATCTTTACTTGAAATCGATTGACTGTATGACGGACTGGTCGATATCGTTAATGTTGCGCTTGCCACAGAGAGCCATCGTGATGTCGAGTTCTTTGCGGATGATCTCAAGTGCGAGTGTAACGCCTTCCTTACCCATGGCGCCAAGTCCGTATAGGAACGGACGGCCGATGAATACGCCCTGCGCACCCAGCGCGCGCGCTTTCAGCACGTCTTGTCCCGACCGGACACCGCCATCCATATGGACTTCGATTTTGTCGCCAACGGCATCGACAATTGGCTTGAGCATGGAGATGGAGGAGACCGCACCATCCAGCTGGCGCCCGCCGTGGTTGGATACGATAATCGCATCGGCACCGGTTTTCGCTGCCATCTGCGCATCTTCTTCGTCAAGGATGCCCTTGAGGATCAGCTTGCCGCCCCATTGTTCCTTGATCCATGCCACGTCGTGCCAGTTGAGCTGTGGATCGAACTGTTCTGCGGTCCATGCAGAAAGGGAGGACAGGTCGGTCACGTTTTTTGCGTGACCCGCAATATTGCGGAAGGTGCGACGCTGAGTGCCGAGCATTCCAAGGCACCAGCCCGGACGCGTGGCCATCTGCCAGATGTGCTTTGGAGTGAATTTTGGCGGGGCCGAAAGTCCGTTGCGTAAATCTTTGTGCCGCTGCCCGAGAATTTGCAGATCAAGTGTCAGCACGAGAGCTGAACAGCCTGCCGCCTTGGCACGACTGATCAGGCTCTTTACGAATTCGCGGTCTTTCATCACATAGAGCTGGAACCAGAATGGCTTCTTTGTCACAGACGCCACGTCTTCGATTGAACAGATGCTCATGGTTGAAAGAGTGAACGGAACTCCGGCGGCTTCGGCAGCCTGTGCAGCCAGCATTTCACCGTCTGCATGTTGCATGCCCGTGAGGCCCGTCGGGGCGAGGGCCACAGGCATCGAAACCTTTTGGCCGACCATCGTCGTTTCCAGCGAGCGATTGGTCATATCGACCAGAACGCGCTGGCGCAGCTTGATTTTGGAGAAATCGCTTTCATTGGCGCGATAAGTCGATTCCGTCCAGGCACCGGAATCCGCATAGTCGAAGAACATCTTCGGGACACGGCGTTTGGCCAATCGCTTCAGGTCAGCGATTTCGACGATTTTGGGCATTCTCCCACCCTTCGTGGTCAGTTTTCTTTACCAATCGCATGAAGGATTGTTTTGTTGAAATCAAGAGCTATCCGATGGTTGGCGGCTCATCACTCGCGGTAATTTGATCGTATGTCACTTCCAACTATACTATCCGGTGGTTTTGTGACCGAAATGTTGATGTCATATGCTATGAAGTGAACGGGACTTTGTGACGATTAACGGCTACTTTAGACGCATATTGAAGATCAATAGCCTGAGAAAGTGGTATCGTTGCGTATAAATGGTTGGGCTGAAAGGCTGCGCAGTCGAGGATAGCAAAATGAGCAAAACTCACGACACTGGATTTATCGGCAAAAAGTCGAGTGCTGCGGGTGGATGGGGCGCGTTGAAAAGCTGTGGCAAGCAGTTGCTGGCTAGCGGTGCGCCACTGACGGGTGCGCGGACGCTGCTCAAAGCCAATCAGCCCGACGGTTTCGATTGCCCCGGCTGTGCCTGGGGAGATCCTGAGCATGGTTCTTCTTTCGAGTTTTGCGAAAACGGTGTGAAAGCTGTCGCCTGGGAAGCAACGGATCGACGCACGACGCCGAAGTTTTTTACCGAGCATACAGTTTCCGAACTGCGCTCATGGACGGATTACGCGCTGGAGAATACTGGTCGCCTCACACATCCAATGCGCTACAATGCCGCGACCGATAAATATGAGGCCGTCGATTGGGATGAGGCTTTTGCGGTTATCGGCGAGATTCTGAAAGGGTTCGATACGCCGGACCGTGTCGAGTTTTATACATCGGGTCGCGCCTCCAATGAAGCCGCTTTCCTCTATCAGCTGTTTGTGCGTGCTTATGGCACCAATAATTTTCCTGATTGCTCGAACATGTGTCATGAAGCCAGCGGTGTGGCTCTGACGCAGTCGGTCGGTGTCGGCAAGGGAACCGTTTTGCTCGAGGATTTCGAGCACGCGGACGCCATTTTTGTCGTTGGTCAAAACCCCGGAACCAACCATCCGCGTATGCTGGGCGACCTTCGCCGCGCCGCTGAACGCGGGGCGAAAATCGTGGTTTTCAATCCGGTGCGTGAGCGCGGCCTTGAACGCTTTTCCGATCCTCAGAACAAGCTCGAAATGATGCATGGCGGAAGCGAAGCAATCGCCAGCGATTATTATCAGCCGCGCCTTGGCGGTGATCTGGCAGCGTTTCGCGGGATGGCAAAGGCTGTGTTTGCCGCCGATGATATCGCACTCGCAGCCGGCGAGCCGTCGGTTCTGGACCGCGAATTTCTGGCTGAGCACACGGTTGAGCTTGAAGCTTATCGCAAAGCCGTTGACGCTACGACATGGGAAGAGATCGAAGATCAATCGGGGCTTTTACGTGAGTCGCTTGAACATGCGGCGCGCATTTATATGAATGCGGGACGGGTCATCTGTACATGGGCGATGGGCATCACGCAGCATCGTCATTCCGTGATCATGATCCGTGAAATCACCAATTTCATGCTGCTACGCGGTAATATCGGCAAGCAAGGCGCGGGGCTTTGTCCGGTTCGCGGCCATTCCAATGTGCAGGGTGATCGCACGGTCGGTATTAATGAAAAGCCTTCAGCAACCTTTCTGGATGCGCTGGAAAAAGAATTTGGTTTCGATGCTCCGCGCACCCCAGGGCATAATGTGTTGGGCGCGATTGGCGCCATGCTCGATGGTTCGGCGAAAGCCTTTATCGGTCTTGGCGGAAATTTTGCGCGCGCGACGCCTGACAGCCCGATGATCGCCAAGGCTTTATCCGGTCAAAGGCTGACCGTACACATCGCGACCAAACTCAACCATTCCCATCTTGTACCGGGTCAGGATTCTTTCATCCTTCCCTGCCTTGGGCGCACAGAGATCGATCTCAATTCCAAAGGCGTGGCACAGATTGTGACGGTTGAGGATTCGATGAGCATGGTGCATGGGTCTGGCGGCATCAATAAGCCTGCCTCGCCGTTGCTTCGCTCGGAAGTTTCAATCATCGCGCGTATGGCAAATGCGACACTCGGTCCAAAGCCGGTCAACTGGCTGGCATTGGCCGATGATTACGATATCATTCGTGATCATATCGCGCGGGTTTTGCCGGATTTCTACGATTTTAACACGCGTGTGCGGGTGCCGCGCGGGTTTCATCTGCGCAATTCGGCACGTGAACTCGAATGGCGCACGCCGAAAGGCAAGGCGACATTCTGGACAGGGGCACTGCCTGACGCAATTGAACATCAGCAGGCCCGCGGCAAGC
Organism: Ochrobactrum sp. Marseille-Q0166; assembly: GCF_014397025.1. Lineage (NCBI taxonomy): Bacteria > Pseudomonadati > Pseudomonadota > Alphaproteobacteria > Hyphomicrobiales > Brucellaceae > Ochrobactrum > Ochrobactrum sp. Marseille-Q0166. The sequence continues at coordinate 987,047 of NZ_JACJUO010000001.1, forward strand.
CCGGACGTTACGTGTTGCAGACTTTCCGCAGCCATGATCAGTACAATACAACGATTTATGGCATGGATGATCGCTATCGCGGCGTCTATGGCGAGCGTCAGGTCGTTTTCATGAATCCCGCCGATATGTCGGATATTGGTGTCGAGGCCGGGGATCGTGCGGATATTGTCGGCGAATTCAATGATGGTATTGAACGTGTCGCTCGTGACTTCCGTTTTGTGCCTTACGATATTCCACGTGGTTGCATTGCTGGCTACTATCCAGAGATGAATGTTCTCGTGCCGCTTGGCAGCGCTGGTGAAGGCAGCGATACACCGACATCAAAATCGATTATCGTATCGTTTCGTCCGGTGCAGGCTTTGAGCGCGTGACGCTGGAAGCCGATTATCTGACGCTGGTCGATGCGCTTGAGGCTCAATCGGGAAAGGTCTCGCGGCTGGGTGCCGGGATTATTGCCGCATTGGTGCTGGGTGCCGCGTCGGACAGTCGAAGTTTTGCAAGAATATTGGGCGTTGCTCATGCGCTCGTGTTGCGGGAAATTGCGGCTTTGAGTGCAGAAGGCGGTTATATTGATATTCGCAAAAGCGATGAGCGGACCCAGCGCAAATGGTATGATCTCAATAGTGCCGGAATTGAACTTGTTGAGGATACTCGCAGATAATTTAATCTGCGCCTTGTTTTGTTGTCAGGCGCTTCCGATATTCCGTGAAATTCAGAAATGGCAGTTAATGATGTTTATAAGGCGCGCTTTTCTTAGCGCACGTTTAATAGCATTGTACGCGCCGTAGAAACAGGCGAGAACCGTTCGAATGGCTATTAAAATTCCTCCTCTTATGCAGATAAGACAGGCTCGTTTTAGACTATTTGCGACGGCTTTTTTGATAGGTTCTGCAGTGGTGATGGCTGGATCGGCTGCCTATGCCGAAATGAGCGGCACGATTCCGGTTGCCGTTATTGAAAGCGAGCTGGTCGATTACCAGCCGCAACTGACACTATCGGGGGCTATCGCAGCCCGCTCGCTTGTCAACATATCTTTCCGTGTGAATGGCCAAGTTGTTGAACGCCTTGTCGAAATTGGCCAGCATGTCAATAAAGGGGAATTGCTTGCACGCATTGATAATGCGGAGCAGCAGGCCAATATGCGGGTTGCGCAGGCATCGCTGGATGCGGCGCGCGCCCAGCTCGTGCAGGCCGAGGCAAGTTTCAAACGACAACAGGCTTTGCTTGATCAGGGGTTCACCACGCGCAGTCAGTTCGATCAGGCACAACAGATTTTACGTACCGCGCAAAGCACCGTTTCCAATGCTGAAAGCCAGCTGAGCAATGCACGGGATGAACTGTCTTATACCGAGCTTCGCGCCCCGGTCGCGGGTGTTGTGACGGCGCGGAATGTCGAAACTGGTCAGGTTGTACAGGCGGCACAGACGGCGTTCTCGATTGCGGAAGATGGTGCACGTGATGCCATTTTCGATGTACAGGAAACATTGGTCAATCATGCGAAAATAGGCATGGGCGTTACACTCGGTCTGCTTTCCGATGAAGATATCAAGGCTGAGGGAAGCATTCGTGAAATCTCGCCCGTGGTTGATGCGAAGACTGGTACTGTACGCGTGAAGGTCGGTATTTCGGAAGTGCCACCGCAGATGGCGCTTGGCGCGATTGTTACCGGTACCGTTCACATGGGTGGCCAGAAGGTTTTTGTCCTTCCATGGAGTGCGCTCACCTCCGATTCGGGAAAGACGGCCGTCTGGAAGGTCGCCAAAGATACGAAGCTTGCAATGCTGGTGCCGGTTCAGGTGCTTGCATTCGAAAAAGAGCGCGTCATCGTTACTTCCGGTCTGAGTGCCGGTGATCTTGTGGTGACAAAGGGTGCGCAAATGCTGCGCGCAGGTGCGCAAACGCAAATTACGCAAGCTTATCAAGAGGCCGGCGCAAAATGAAACTGCTGAAGAAAACTCTGGGTCCGGTTGCCTTGGTTGCAGTGCTTGCCGCTGTTTCAGGGTGTGGTCAAGACGAGAGCAAATCGGCTGAGACTGAGCCCGCTCGCCCCGTGCTTTATACAATTGCCACGCCAAAAACCGCTGTTCAAACCAGTTTTGCAGGTACTATTGAGCCCCGTTACTCCACCGATCTTGCTTTTCGAGTCTTGGGGAGACTGATCGCGCGCCCGGTTATCGTGGGAGATCTCGTCAAGAAAGGTGAGACGGTTGCAATGCTGGATCCCTCCGCGCTTGATCTTTCGGTGCAGTCAGCAAAAGCGGATCTTGCAAGCGCACAGGCGCAGTTTGCCAATGCTGCAGCCAGTGAAGAGCGTCTTAATATTCTGCTCAAAGGCAGCAATATCTCGCAAGCTGATTACGATGCCGCAAAACAGGCGCGTGACAGTGCACAGGCCGGGCTTGAAAAAGCACAGGCCGGGTTGCGAAAGGCGCAGGACCAACGTGGTTATGCTGTTTTAAGTTCAGATTTCGATGGTGTTATTTCGGCTACCCATGCTGAAGTCGGTCAGGTTGTGGCGGCTGGGCAGGTTGTCATGACGATTGCTCGTCCTGACATCCGCGAAGCCGTTCTCGATATTCCTGATAATATGACGGACTATTTTGTCGCAGGAACACCCTTTCATGTTCAGCTTCAGGCAGACCCGAGCGTAACAGGACAAGGTACGGTGCGGGAAGTTGCCCCACAAGCGGACGCGCAGACCCGCACACGTCGCGTTCGAATTGCGCTTGAGAACCCGCCCGAAGGCTTTCGACTTGGTGCCACCATCCGTGCCGGTCGCTTACGCGCGCAAAAAGATCATGTCATCCTGCCGATGCAGGCCTTGTTGGAAAAAGACGGCAAAACCGCGATATGGGTTATCGACCCCAAAACACAAACTGTACGCCTTCACGATATTCAGGTCGTTGAACGCCGTAGTGACAGCTTTCTAGCCAACAATGTTGAGGTGGGAAGCTATGTGGCGACGGCGGGTGTGAACGAGCTTGAAGAAGGCCAGAAAGTTCGACTGGATGCGAAGGGAAGCAGCCTGTGAAAAAGGGTTTCAATCTTTCTGACTGGGCTTTGAACCATCGTTCGCTCGTTTGGTATTTCATGCTGGTGTTTCTGGTGGCCGGGTTTGTGTCCTATCTCGACCTTGGCCGTGCGGAAGACCCGGAATTCACGGTAAAGACGATGGTGGTTCAGGCAAGCTGGCCCGGTGCGTCCATTGATGAAACGATGAATCAAGTCACCGACCGGCTTGAAAAGAAGCTCGAAGAGCTTGATACGCTTGATTATACGCGCAGCGTAACCACGCCCGGCAAGTCGGTTGTGTTCGTGTTTCTAAAAGATACGGTGCGCAAGGAACAGGTGACAAAGGCGTGGTCTGACGTCCGGCACATGCTTGATGACATTAAGCCGAACCTGCCCGAAGGTGTTTATGGGCCGTATTATAACGATAAATTCGGGGATGTTTTCGGCAATATTTTTGCCTTCACATCGGATGGCCTGTCGATGCGTCAGTTGCGCGACTATGCCGAGGCAGTGCGCGCCAAAATTCTGACGATTCCAAGTGCCGGCAAAGTGGAGCTTATCGGTGCACAGGATGAGGCGATCTATCTTGAATTCTCAACGCGGCAGGTGGCGGCTCTTGGGCTTGATCAGCAGGCTATTCTGAAGGCACTTCAGGATCAGAACGCGATCACGCCCTCTGGTGTCGTGCAGGCTGGACCAGAGCGCATCAGCGTGCGGGTGAGCGGGCAGTTTGATTCTGAAGACGATCTTCGCGCGGTTAATCTGCGCGTCAATGACCGCTTTTTCCGCCTGTCGGATGTTGCAACGATTACGCGCGGTTATGTTGATCCTCCTTCGACTATTTTCCGCGTCAATGGGGTGGATGCGATCGGGCTTGGTATCGGTATGAAGCCGAATGGCAATCTGCTGGAATTTGGCGAAAAGCTGGATGCCATGATGCAGAAGGTGACGGCCGAACTGCCGGTTGGGGTCAATGTTTTCAAGGTTGCGGATCAGCCGGAAGTCGTTCAGGACGCGGTGTCAGGCTTTACCAAAGCGCTGTTTGAAGCGGTGGTCATTGTTCTTGCCGTGAGCTTTATCAGTCTTGGTTTACGGGCTGGATTTGTGGTTTCGCTGTCAATCCCGCTGGTTTTGGCCATCACATTTCTCGTCATGTCACTGATGGATATTTCGCTGCAACGCGTGTCTTTGGGGGCATTGATCATCTCGCTCGGCCTTCTGGTCGATGATGCGATGATTGCCGTCGAAATGATGGTCGCCCGGCTTGAACATGGTGATCCCATTCACAAGGCCGCAACCTACGTTTATTCGCACACGGCATTCCCGATGTTAACGGGGACGCTCGTAACCATCGCGGGCTTTATTCCGATCGGTCTCAATTCCAGTCAGGCGGGCGAATATACCTACACGCTTTTTGTGGTTATAGCGGTCTCGCTGATCGTTTCATGGGTGGTAGCAGTGTTGTTTGCTCCCCTTTTGGGCGTCACGGTGCTGCCCAAAAAGATGAAACACCATGAGGAAAAACGCGGCCGTTTTTTCCAGGCTTTCTCGAACACGCTGCTTCTGGCCATGCGTCACAAGTGGATTACAATCATCACAACAATTGCATTGTTTGTGGTCTCGGTTTTCGGAATGGGCTTCATTGAGCGCCAGTTCTTCCCGGAATCGGATCGCCCGGAACTGGTGATTGACTGGACATTGCCACAAAACAGTTCGATTGCCGACACAAGAGAGCAGATGGAACGGTTTGAGCAGACAATGCTCAAGGATAATCCCGACATTGACCACTGGAGCACTTATATTGGACAGAGTGCAATCCGCTTTATTCTGTCTTTCGATGTGCAGCCGGCCAACCCGTATTTCGGGCAGATGGTCGTCGTTGCCAAGGACGTTGAGGCGCGTGACCGTCTCAAAGCGAAATTCGATGAAGTTCTGCGCAGGGATTATGTCGGCACCGATACGTTTGTAAAATTCCTCGAACTGGGACCGCCGGTTGGCCGCCCCGTGCAATATCGTATTTCCGGGCCTGATATTCAGGAGTTGCGCGGGATCGCTCAGGATTTTGCAGGTCTCATGAGCGCCGACAAGCGGTTGGGCGTTGTCAGCTATAACTGGAACGAACCGGGGAGGGTTATTCGTGTTGATGTGATGCAGGACAAGGCGCGTAAGCTTGGCATTTCATCCAAGGATATTGCCACGACGCTCAATGGTATTGTGGGTGGTATTCCCATTACGCAGGTGCGCGATTCGATCTATCTCATCGACGTCATCGTGCGCGCGCAAAAGCATGAGCGCGATTCCATCGACACGCTTCAGAGCCTGCAAATCGCGACTGGCAACGGCAGTTCCGTGCCGCTCGCAGCGATTGCGAATTTCCGCTACGAGTTGGAGCAGCCGGTGGTCTATCGCCGCTCGCGTATTCCGACCATTACGGTCGCGGCGGGTATCAACGACAACACGATGCCCGATACGATTGTGAGCGAATTAGAGCCTTCGGTGAAAACTTTCATCGAAAATCTGCCAGCAGGTTATTCTATCGTGACAGCCGGTACGGTTGAGGAAAGCGGCAAGAGTCAGGGGCCTATCGCCGCCGTGGTGCCGCTGATGCTGTTTGTCATGGCAACTGTTCTGATGCTGCAATTGCAGAGCTTCCAGCGTCTGTTTCTCGTGGTCGCTGTCGCACCTTTGGGGCTGATCGGTGTGGTTGCGGCGCTGCTTCCAAGCGGGAAGCCGCTTGGTTTTGTTGCAATCCTCGGCGTGCTGGCGCTGATCGGCATTCTTATCCGTAACTCGGTTATTCTGATCGTGCAGGTGGAAGAACATATCAGTGAGGGCATGCATCCATGGGATTCGGTTGTGCAGGCAAGCCAGCATCGCATGCGGCCCATCGCATTGACCGCTGCGGCTGCAAGTCTGGCATTGATCCCGATCGCGCGGGAGGTGTTCTGGGGACCGATGGCCTATGCCATGATGGGCGGCATCATTGCCGGTACGGCGATTACGCTTCTGTTTTTGCCAGCGCTGTATGTTGCCTGGTTCCGTATCAAGGAACCGGACGCGAAAAACACGCAAGCGACGGTGGAGCCACAACCGCAACATTGATATGAAGAAGGTCTGCTAATTCTTGCTTTGCGCATTAGCCGAAGCACCTTTGCTGGAAATGCTTCGTGCAGACTTTTCTTTTTTTGGAGAATGAACATGCAAACTGCTCCGTCGCTTATGTTGCAGGAAACCGAACAGGCGCCGTCTGTCGTGGCGAAACTTCTTGCAGCAGAAGCCGGAGCGTTTGCTGAAATCGGTCGGCTGTTTGAAAAGTCACCCACAGTGATTACCACCGCTGCGCGTGGTTCGTCCGATCATGCGGCGACCTTTTTCAAATATCTGATGGAGATCGCCACCGGCATTCCAGTTGCCTCTATCGGACCATCGGTGGCTTCCGTTTATGGCGCGAAGCTGAAACTCGAGGGTGGTCTGCATTTCACCGTGTCGCAATCGGGTGCAAGCCCGGACATTATCGCGGTGCAGGATGCAGCAAAACGGGGTGGGGCCGTGACGGTTGCCGTTGTTAACGTGACCGATAGTCCGCTTGCGAAGGGTGCCGACATTGTGCTCGCCCTTCATGCCGGCGAAGAGAAAAGCGTTGCCGCCACCAAGTCCTTCATTGCATCAGCTGCTGCACTTTCAGGCGTGGTGGCTGCCGCAAGCAACGACGTGCGGCTGAAAGATGGTTTGAGGCGCTTGCCGGAAGCCTTGGCTGCTACAAAGCCGGACGACCGCGAAGTGGTGGAAGACCTGTTGGTTGAGGCAAAGTCGCTGTTCACTGGCGGACGTGGCACGGCCTATGCCATTTCCCTTGAAGCTGCACTCAAGGCCAAGGAAACCGCCAATATTCATGCGGAAGCATTCTCGCTTGCCGAGCTGATGCATGGACCGATGCGGCTGGTGGAAACCGGCTTCCCAATTCTGTCGTTCATTCCGCAGGATGAGGCGCTTGAAACAAGCATTCAGGCACTGGGCAGGCTTGGATCGTTCGGCGCAAACCTTGTCTCGTTTGGTGATGCTTCGGTGCCAGGCCATAGGGTGCCGTCTGCCAGCACCGGCAACGGCCATCTCGACCCGCTCGTTTCGCTTATCAACTATTATCGGATCATCGAAACTGTCACGCGCCGCAAGGGCTACGATCCCGATAAGCCCCGTCATTTGAACAAGGTGACGTCGACGGTTTAATTCGAGTTCTTTGATCCTTCACGCATTATCGACTTGATAGCGCAATCCGGTCAGTGCATTACGCATTCTGGCATGGCTGGCGCTGGATCGTAGAGTAAAAAATTGCGATGTAGCTGCGCCTGCACGATAGATCTGTTCCGGTTATTGGAAACGTCAGAACTGCTCTATCGATTAGTATTACGCATTATTCGACGCAAAATTGCTCCGCAGTTTTGGCTCGAAAATGCTTTAAAGGAAGTCCGATGCATAACTTTGTCCTGACCGTCACGTGCAAATCCACCCGCGGTATTGTTGCCGCCATTTCGGGTTATCTTTCGGGTAAAGGGTGCAATATCATCGACAGTGCCCAGTTCGACGATCTGGATACCGGTCGCTTCTTTATGCGCGTCAGCTTCATTTCTGAAGAGGGTGTCGCGCTCGAAGTTTTGCGCGATGGATTTGCGGCTGTTGCTGCACCTTTTGAGATGGATTTCGATTTCCACGACAATGCCCATCGCACAAAGACATTGCTGATGGTGTCGCGTTTTGGCCATTGCCTGAACGATCTTCTCTATCGCTGGAAAATCGGCGCTTTGCCAATCGATATCGTTGGCGTGGTGTCAAACCACTTCGATTATCAGAAGGTCGTCGTCAATCACGACATTCCGTTCCATCATATCGCTGTAACCAAGGCCAATAAGCCGGAAGCCGAACAGCGTCTTCTGGATATCGTCGAGAATACGGGCACTGAGCTGGTGGTTCTTGCGCGCTATATGCAGGTTCTGTCTGATTCACTTTGCCAGAAAATGTCAGGCCGGATCATCAATATTCATCACTCGTTCCTGCCATCATTTAAGGGGGCAAACCCTTACAAGCAGGCCTATGAGCGCGGTGTGAAGCTGATTGGCGCGACCGCACATTATGTGACCGCTGATCTCGATGAAGGTCCGATCATTGAACAGGATGTTGCGCGTGTGACGCACGCGCAGAGTGCGGCGGATTATGTGTCGATTGGCCGTGATGTGGAAGCACAGGTTCTGGCACGCGCTGTTCACGCGCATATTCACCACCGTTCATTCCTCAACGGCAATCGCACCGTCGTATTTCCTGCGTCGCCAGGGTCGTTCGCATCTGAGCGCATGGGCTGATCGACCGCCGATATTGTCGCACTGACGGTCTGCAAATGGCGCCTTTCTGCGCTTCCGGTGCTCATGTACCTTAAGTACACTCCGCTCCGGTTCTCGAAAGATCACCATTTTCGCCACGTCATTGCGAAAATCTCAATCTGTCGATGCGTTGTGCCAATAAAAAACCCCGCTAAAAGCGGGGTTTTCTTTTGATCTTAAATCAGATCGATTAGTCGATGTCGAAGGAAACGCCCTGTGCCAGCGGCAGAGCCTTCGAGTAGTTGATGGTGTTGGTTGCGCGGCGCATATAGCCCTTCCACGCATCCGAACCCGATTCACGGCCGCCACCGGTTTCCTTTTCGCCGCCGAATGCGCCGCCGATTTCAGCACCCGAAGTACCGATATTGACGTTTGCAATGCCGCAATCCGAACCTTCAACCGAAAGGAAGCGCTCTGCTTCCTGCAGGTTGAGTGTGAAGATCGACGAGGACAGGCCTGCGCCAACCTCGTTGTGGCTCGCCAGCACGTCGTCGAAGTCGGAATACTTCATGACGTAAAGGATCGGTGCGAAGGTTTCTTCGAGAACCGGGCCTTCCTGCTTTGGCATTTCAACGATAGCCGGACGCACATAGTAAGCGTTTTCATGGCCAGTTTCGACGCGTTCGCCGCCCTGTACCTTGCCGCCGTGAGCGGCTGCTTCCTTAAGTGCCTTCTGCATGTTGTCGAAAGCAATCTTGTCGATCAATGGACCAACCAGAGCTGTCGTTTCAAGTGGCGAACCAACGGTAACGCTGGCATATGCCTTCTGCAGACGTGGGACGAGTGCATCGTAAACGCTTTCATGCACGAACAGACGACGCAGCGTGGTGCAACGCTGACCAGCGGTGCCCATTGCACCGAAAGCGATTGCGCGCAGTGCCATGTCGAGATCTGCCGATGGGCAGACGATACCGGCATTGTTGCCGCCGAGTTCGAGGATTGCACGTGCGAAACGCTTTGCAAGCCGTGGACCAACTTCGCGGCCCATGCGGGTCGAGCCGGTTGCCGAAACAACTGGAACCTTCGGGCTGTCAACGAGGACTTCACCAACTTCACGGTCGCCAAGCAGCAGCAGCGCAAGACCTTCTGGCGCTTCGCCAAAGCGCTTCAGGGCGCGCTGGAAGATCGCGTCGCAGGCAAGAGCGGTGAGCAGGGTCTTTTCCGAAGGCTTCCAGACAACCGAGTTGCCGCAAACGATGGCAAGTGCAGCATTCCACGACCAGACGGCAACAGGGAAGTTGAAGGCCGAGATAACGCCGACAACGCCAAGCGGATGCCAGGTTTCCATCATGCGATGGCCAGCGCGTTCGGTTGCGATGGTGAGACCGTAGAGCTGACGCGACAGACCGACTGCGAAATCGCAGATGTCGATCATTTCCTGCACTTCGCCGAGGCCTTCTGAAGGGATCTTGCCAGCTTCGAGCGAAACGAGGCGGCCAAGATCTTCCTTGGAAGCGCGGAGTTCTTCACCCAGGAGACGGATGAGTTCGCCGCGCTTTGGAGCTGGAACAGTGCGCCATGCGCGGAATGCTTCATCAGCCTTGTCGATGATCTTGACTGCATCGTCCTTGCTGTGGGTCTTGACCGAAGCGATCTGTTCACCGGAGACCGGGCTGAAACCAGCGAGGTCGCCCGACGTGTAAAGTGCTGCATCAACGCCAAGCTTGGAAAGCAGCTCAGCGGCTTCTTTTTTCACGTCGAGTTTTTTAACAGCGGTGTTCATATTTATCCTCTTAGCCTGCTTAATTATTCTGCTGCTTCAAGGCCGCTCAAGCGGGCCTGTACAGCTTCGATGGATTCGCGTTCGATGCGAGCATAATGCTCGAATTCATTAAGAACCTTTGCACCAAGGTCTTCCTCGAAACGCTTCTGGTTCGGGCTTTCCACAAAATCCTGCGTTTCGTCATCGCCAAGGTTCGACTGGAAAATTCCAGCGGCACTGACCGGCAGGAAGTCTTCATAGGTAATTGGATCGAACTGGACAGCGCCACCTTCGATCAGAGTTTCAATATGGGTATCAGGTTTGAAAGCTGCAAGACGTGCGGCGTCCTTGACCGAATAGGCGAAATAGCCAAGGCCTTCTTCGCGAATACCTGCCCATGTGTCAGGGAAAGCGGCAAAGGTGTCACTCAGCGCCTTCACATATTCAGCCGAATTCGAACCATCCGGTGCCGGGCGCGCAACTGCGCGGGTGTCATTGAGCAGCTTGTCGTAAAGCGCACGGCCCTTTGGTGTGAGAGCGACGCCACGCTGTTCGATTTCACCGAAACGGGCCGTGTGGGAGCCCGGGGTCCAGGTACCGTCTGCGCTAACGAACGAAACTTCTTCTTCCAGCGCCTTGAAAGAGGTCTGGCGCAGAAGGATCGGGCATTTGCGGGTTGGTGGACCTTCGACAACAGCTTTCGGATTAATGCCGCGATCCGGCATTTGAGCCTGCACGGCGTCGATGTCGAGCGTGCGTGGTGTCAGATGGTTGATGTGCGGACCCTTGAAGGAAACAACGTCGGCGATCAGGCGATGGGCATCGTGGAGGCGATGGTAAAGCTCGGCGCTGACATTGGCATGATCGTGCCAGCGGAAGGTTTCGAGCACTTCTGCAACGAAGGTTTTCGCGTCAGCTTCATCAAGGCCGCCATTGGCTTCGGCTTTCTCGACAAGCGCGATTGCGCCCGGCGTGAAGATGTTACGCTTCGCGAGAACTTCTTCCGATTCTTCGCGCAGCTTCGCGTCGGCGATCAGATCAAGACGCAGGAGCGAGGTGAAAACGCGGAACGGATTGTGCTTGAGCGCGCTATCGTCGATCGGGCGGAAGGCGGTGGAATGCACTGGTACGCCAGCGGCACTCAAATCGTAATAACCAACCGGGAACATGCCCATGACCGAGAAAACGCGGCGCATCATGGATAGCTCAGCGGCTGTGCCCAAACGAATGGCACCGTGACGTTCTTCGGAAATGCGTTCGAGCGAATCTGTTTCCGTCAGACGCTCATGCAGATGCTTGTCGTCTGCGAGAACTTTTGCGTTCACATCGGAGACGAGTTCCATCAATGTGCCATAAGCAGGCACTTCTTCCTTATACATGGCCGACATGGCTGCCGAAAAGGCTGAGCGAATGGCGTCCGGTGAAACGAATTTCTGCGCGTTCATTGCAAGAGCTTCCGTAGAAGTTGGATCGTCTGCTTAACTGGTATGCGGGATAATAAAAAACATACCGCGATTATGATGAAAATGTATCATATCAGCGGTTTTGCCGTTATGATCGCGACGAACGCAACTATGTTAATGCGAGATTGGAATGAAGCTTAGCAGGAGACTGATCCCCGACATCGCCACGCTGCAAGCGTTTGAATGTGCGGCCCGCCATGGCAGTTTCACGCAGGCTGCCAACGAACTTAACCTCACGCAGAGCGCTGTCAGTCGGCAGATCAAGGATCTGGAAAGCCAGCTCGGTGTATTGCTGTTTGAGCGCATTCGCCAGCGCATTCTGCTCTCTGATGCAGGGCGAAAATTCTTGCCGGAAGTGCGGCGTCTGCTCAACCAGACTGAGGATACGATGTTGCGCGCCATGGCGTCGGCGCAATCGACATCCTCGTTCAGCGTGGCCACCCTGCCGACATTCGGCACGCGCTGGCTGATGCCGCGTATTCCCGATTTCGTCGAAAAGCATCCGGGCATTGCCATCAATGTCGCGTCGCGGTCCGGCGTGTTCGACTTTGAAGAACAGCCTTTCGATCTTGCCATCCATTATGGCCAGCCCGTCTGGGCGCATGCGACCTGCACCTTCCTGTGCTCAGAGGTGATTGTGCCGGTGGCAAGCCCGCGCCTTCTGAAAACGCGCCATCCGGCAACCCCGGAAGAGCTGGAGAATGAGCCGCTGCTGCATCTGGCGACCAGGCCTAAAATGTGGGCGCAATGGTTTGAAAGCTGTGGCGTCGAGGGCAAATCGGCCTATCGTGGCCACCGTTTTGATCAGTTTTCGATGGTGATCGGGGCCGCTCTCGCCGGCCTTGGCTTTGCATTGCTGCCGCTTTATCTGATCGAGCAGGAATTGCGTAACGGCGAACTGGTCATGCTTTTCGAGCAGCCAATGCGGACCGAGAATGATTATTATCTGGTGGTTCCGGAAGGCAAGCTTGAGAACCCGTTGACACAGGTGTTCTGTCAGTGGATCGCAGGACAGGTGGGGAATGTCGTTCTTTAGTATAGGTCATTCCGAACCGGCATGAATTGTTGCGCAAATATTGCTGTCTTTGCGACTTCCACAGCGTGAAATAGCCAGGACGGCAATAGTCGCCGGTTTTTCATTATACGAAATGGTTGTCTTGAATGTTGAACGATCCTCGCTCACATGGCCTTTGGGAAAAGACCGCTCCTGCCGCACCGAAGACCACGTCGCTGAATGGTGACCTGTCTGCCGATGTGGTGATCGTGGGCGGCGGATTTACCGGCCTTTCGACGGCTTTGCATCTGGCTGAGAAAGGCACCAACGCTGTCGTGCTGGAAGGCATCGAAATCGGCTATGGTGGTTCGGGCCGCAATGTTGGCCTTGTCAATGCTGGCATGTGGGTCATGCCGGATGATCTGCCGGGCGTGCTTGGTCAGCAATATGGTGACCGCCTGCTCGACGTCCTCGGCAATGCGCCGAAGCTGGTTTTTGAAATCATCGAAAAACACAAGATTTCCTGTGAAGTTGAAAAGCAGGGTACACTGCATTGCGCTGTCGGAAAAAAGGGTCTCAAGGAACTCGAAGAACGCTATGAGCAGTGGGCGCGGCGCGGTGCCAATGTGAAGCTGCTTGATGCCAGGGAAACCGAAGCCAAGGTCGGGACCAAGGCCTATTCAGGATCGCTGCTTGATCTGCGCGCGGGCACCATTCAGCCGCTTGCCTATGTGCGCGGTCTGGCCCATGCAGCCATTGCTGCCGGTGCCCGGATCTTCACGCAAAGCCCTGTGATCGGCGCCAGCGAACAAAACGGAAAATGGGTGGTCAAGACTGCTTCCGGCACGGTTACGGCCGATTGGATCGTGGTTGCGACCAACGCCTATACCAATGTGCCATGGTCGGAAGTGCGCGCTGAGCTTGTGCATCTGCCTTATTTCAACATGGCGACAAAGCCGCTTTCAGACAATTTGCGAAAGAGCATTCTGCCGGAACGTCAGGGTGTGTGGGACACGAAGGAAGTTCTGTCGTCTTTCCGCTTTGACCAACAAGGCCGTCTGGTGTTCGGTAGCGTCGGTGCGCTGCGCAACACGGGTGCGAGTGTGCACAAAGCATGGGCAAAAAAGTCGCTCAAGCGTCTCTTCCCACAAATCGGTGACGTGGAATTCGAATCGGAATGGTTTGGCAAGATCGGCATGACAAATGACAGTCTGCCGAAGTTCCATCGCCTCGCACGCAATGTCGTAGGCTTCTCCGGCTATAACGGACGCGGCATCGCGCCCGGAACAGTGTTTGGCAAGCATCTTGCGAAGCTGGTTTCAGGCGAGATTAATGAGGCCGATCTGCCGCTGCCGGTCAGTGATCCGAAGGAACAGAGTTTTCGTGGTCTGCGCGAAGCCTATTATGAAGCAGGCGCACAGGTTGCGCACGCCGCTGAGATAATTATTTGAGACTGTCATATAATTGAAGCCTAAGCCGTTTATGGCATCCGCATCGCTTCCAGAGTGGAAGAGATGCGGAAGGCAAATGATCAGATGATCAATGCCCTTCTGCGGATCAAAAATCTGCCGCGCATCTGCGCGAAAATCGGTTTCGATTTTCGTAAAGCACGATGCGCAAATTGAAATCATGAGAGCGACCTTTGTGCGTTCATAAGAACGCACGGCGCTCTCGGGGCATTTTGCTTTCTGAAATCAGTTCCGATTTGTAAGCAGATGTTTTAGAGGCTTGTTTGACAGGTGAGTCATGAACAGGAATGATCGCGCTTCTCGATATGACAGTATCTGCGCCATTTCAGCTCGTATGCAGCGCAATCACGCTGGAGCGGCAGCTCATGCTGCTGAAAACCACACAGAAATTCGAGGAGTAAACTCCATGACCAAGATGTTGAAGCGGGCTACGGCCATTCCAGCTCTTCTTGCTCTGTCCATGGCTGTCGCACAGGCCGACACGTTGACGCTTTACACCTCGCAGCCGGAAGCTGATGCAGCCAAGACGGTTGAAGCTTTCCGCAAGGCCAACCCGGATACGGATGTGCAGATTTTCCGTTCGGGGACGAGTGAACTCCTTACCAAGCTTGCCGCCGAGTTTTCGGCTGGCGCGCCACAGCCTGACGTGTTGCTGATCGCGGATGCGGTAACGATGGAAGGTCTCAAGAAGGACAAGCGTCTGCTCGCTTACACGGACGCCAAAGTCGATGGTTTTGCTGCGGATAGCTATGACACCGACAAGACCTATTTCGGCTCCAAGCTGATCACCACAGGGATTGCTTATAACACGGGTGCGGCTGAGAAGCCGGAGCATTGGTCCGATCTTACCAAGACCGAGTATAAGGGTCAGGTTGTGATGCCCAACCCGCTTTACTCGGGTGCTGCGGCCTATCTCTTAAGCGGTTTCGCTCTCAACAAAGATCTCGGCTGGGATTATTTCAAGAACCTCAAGACCAATGAACTGGCCAGTGTCAAAGGCAATGGCGCCGTGCTTAAATCTGTTGCGAGCGGTGAAAAGCCATATGGCATTCTGGTTGACTTCATGGCGCTCAATGCCAAGGCCAAGGGTTCGCCGATCGAATTCGTGTTCCCGTCGGAAGGTGTGCCTGCCGTGACTGAACCGGTTGCGATCATGGCGACCGCCAAGAACGTGGATGGCGCCAAGAAGTTCGTTGATTTTATCCTGTCGGATGACGGCCAGAAGCTGGCCCTTGAGCAGGGCTATCTGCCTGCCAAGCAAGGTGTCGGCCACCCTGCATGGCTGCCGGAAGGCACCAAGATCAACATCATGTCTATCGACACCCAGAAGGTTCTCGATCAGACTGATGGCGACAAGAAGCAGTTCTCCGAACTGTTTGGCGGATAAAGTCTAAAATGCAGATTTTCCGAGATATTCAGGGCCGTGATACGGCCCTGATTGTTGGTGTAACGTTGATTGTTGCGGTTTTGTCGCTGCTTCCGATGGCGCGATTGCTTGTTGAGCTTGTTGCGCCACAAGGACAGTTTTCGACATCCGTTCTGTCAGAAACGCTTAGCAGTCGCTCGACATGGATTGCCACATGGCATTCCCTGCAGATCGGTATTGGCGGTACGCTGCTGGCGCTGGTGTTTGGCATTGTGGCGGCATTGCTCGTTGGCCTCACGGACATGCGCGGGCGCAATGTCTTTGTGCTTTTTTACGTAACGCCGCTACTGATCGCCCCACAGGTAACAGCCTTGGCCTGGCTCCAGCTTTTCGGACCTTCCAGTCAATTCCTCAAGATCATCGGCATGGCGCCGCCACTGGGAAGCCGCAATCCGCTTTATTCCGTCTGGGGCATTATCTTTCTGCTCGGCGTACAATATGGGCCGCTGGTCTTTCTGATCGTAAGGGCGGGCCTGCGCAAACTCCCGCGCGAACTGGTGGAAGCAGGTCTGAGTGCCGGTGCCAGCAAATGGACCGTTCTGCGCACCATTATTCTGCCGCTGATGACGCCATCGATCATCGGTGCTGCCGCCTTGGCTTTCGTATCGTGCGTTGGCAATTTTGGTATCCCCGCCTTCCTGGGGATTCCATCGAATTATCTCGTTCTGCCAACGCTGATTTATCAGCGTCTTGCTGGCGGAGGGCCGGCTGTTCTCTCCAGTGTTGCAGTGCTTTCAGTGCTGATTGGTCTGATCGCCATGGCAGGAATTGCTGCGCAGGATTATGCCTCTCGCCGCCGCGATTTCCGCATTGTTTCGACGTCACTTCCCGCAGCACCTTTTTCGCTTGGCGTATGGCGCCTTTGGGCGGAACTGGCAGCATGGCTGTTGATCGTAATCGTATTGTTTCTGCCGCTCATTGGCCTGACGCTTTCAGCACTGGTTCCAGCATATGGCGTGCCGCTTACATTTGCGACGGCCACGCTTGAAAATTTCCGCTTTGTCATGCTTGAACACAGCGGTTCGGCCCGCGCTTTTGGCAACAGCATTCTGCTTTCGGTTGTGACGGCGGGTTTTGCGGTGGTGATTGCGGTTCCGCTTGCCTATATGCTCGCATGGCGCAAACGGCGCTGGACGCCGATCCTCAATTTTGCTGCCGAGATGCCCTATGCGTTACCGGGTGTCGTGCTGGCCATCGCCTGTCTGCTGATGTTCTTAAAACCGCTGCCAGTGGTGGGTGTCAGCCTCTATAATACGCTCTGGATCATCTTGTTTGCTTATCTCGCACGCTTCTTCGTGCTGGCGCTGCGGCCAACGGTTGCTGGTCTGCATCAGATTGACCGTGCGCTGGAAGAAGCCGCGCGAATTGCAGGCGCTGGCCTTTTCTATCGGCTCAGGACCATTATATTTCCTCTGGTCGCACCAGCGACGCTTGCAGGCGGCGTGCTCATTTTCATGACCGCATTCTGCGAGCTGACGGTTTCAGCGCTTCTCTGGGCGTCGGGATCGGAAACGCTGGGCGTGGTGATGTTTTCTTTTGAACAGGCGGGCGATTCCGCCTATGCGGCTGCCATATCCATTCTGGCCGTTGCGGTAACATTCATACTGATGCTTGCAACAAATCTGTTTGCGCGGCGTCTTCCAAACGGGGTGCTGCCATGGCGCGACTGAAAATCGCTTCTGTTTCCAAAGTTTTCAACGAATTTCAGGCCCTGTCTGAAGTGTCTCTCGATGTGAAGGACGGCGAGTTCGTTGCCATTCTCGGACCATCCGGCTGCGGCAAGACCACGCTGCTGCGGATGATTGCAGGCTTTGAAGATGTTGACGGCGGCGAAATCCACATTGGTGACAGCCGTGTTTCCCATGTTGACGGCAGCGTGCCACCGGAAAAGCGACAGGTCGGTATCGTCTTCCAGAATTATGCGCTCTGGCCGCATATGACGGTTGCCGAAAATGTCGGCTATAGCCTGCGGGTGGCGAAGGTTGCCAAAGCTGAGCGCGAGTCCCGCGTCAAAGAAGCACTGGCTCTGGTCGATCTGGATGGTTTCGGTGATCGTCGTCCGGCCAATCTTTCGGGTGGTCAGCGGCAGCGCGTGGCTTTGGCCCGTTGTCTGGTAGCAGCCCCTTCGCTGGTCTTGTTTGACGAACCGCTTGCCAATCTCGACGTGCATTTGCGTGCTTCAATGGAAGACGAATTTGCGGCTTTCCACAAGCGCACCGGTACGACGATTATCTACATCACGCATGATCAGGCCGAGGCCATGGCGCTTGCTGACCGGATTGCGGTTCTTGATCACGGCAAGCTTCAGCAGTTTGATACGCCGCGCAAGCTTTACGAAGAACCGGCCAGCGAAATGGTCGCTTCCTTCATTGCGCACGGCATGGTTCTGCCTGCAGAGGTTGTGTCCTTTGCGAAAGCGGGACATTGCGAGGCGCTGGTGCTGGGAAGCCGCGCAGAGGTGCGCTGTTCCGGCATCGAAGTGCCGCGTGCCCATGCGCAACTCTGCGTTCGCGCAGAAGATCTGGTATTGACCGAGGCCGGTGGCATCCCCGTGCGGGTCAAGCGTTCAGTCTATCGCGGTGGCGGTTCGCGCATCGAGGCACATCCGCTCACCAAGCCGGATATTCACCTGCATTTTGAAGTGCGCGATCCGGTAAGACTGGAAGAAGGCGATGAGGTTCGCGTTGCTATTCGCGGTGGCTGGATCATTCCAACCGATGAGATACCGGTGAGAAAAGTCTCAACCGGCTTTCCAATCGGCAACAAGATCTGAATGTGAAAACGGCTCTCTAAAAGTCTGTTTTAACGCGCATCCCGAAAACCGTTTCACACTTTTCGGGATGCGCTCTGCGAGCCGCCCTTATTCTTATTTCTTCTTCATCGCTTCCAGAAGGGCTGCGCCGAAACCGCCGGTTGATGGTTGTTCCGGTTTGCGCGGGGCAAAGTTCTGCTTCTGTGCAGGTTTCGTGTCGCGCTGCGCATTGTTGCGCGGGGCAGGAGCATCGCCGCCGTCCTTGCGCATTGTAAGGCCGATGCGCTTGCGTGGCACATCCACTTCCGTCACGCGCACCTTCACCACATCGCCAGCCTTGACCACTTCATGCGGGTCTTTGACAAATTTATCGGCAAGCTGCGAAACATGGACAAGCCCGTCCTGATGCACACCGATATCGACGAAGGCACCAAAGGCAGCAACGTTTGTGACTGTGCCTTCCAGCATCATGCCGGATTTCAGGTCCTTGATGTCATCGATGCCATCGGCGAAGGTTGCGGTCTTGAACTCAGGGCGCGGATCGCGGCCCGGCTTGTCCAGCTCGGCAATAATGTCGCGCACGGTTGGCAGACCAAAACGCTCATCGACAAAGACGCGCGGATCGAGGCTTTTAAGTGCTGCGCTATCACCCATGAGGCTGCGCACATCGCGGCCGCAGGCGGCAACGATCTTCTTGGCAACACCATAGGCTTCCGGGTGAACGGAGGACGCATCAAGTGGCTCGGTGCCGTTAGCGATACGCAGAAAGCCTGCGCATTGTTCAAAAGCGCGGTTGCCGAGGCGGGCGACTTTCAGAAGTTCCTTGCGGTTCTTGAAAGCACCGGCGTCGTCGCGATGCGCAACAATTGCTTCGGCCAAAGACTTTCCCAGACCCGATACGCGCGCCAGCAGTGAGGCGGATGCCGTGTTGAGATCAACGCCGACAGCGTTCACTGCATCTTCGACCACTGCATCGAGCGAACGCGCCAGACGCGACTGATCGACATCATGCTGATACTGGCCAACGCCGATGGACTTCGGTTCGATCTTGACGAGTTCTGCCAGCGGGTCCTGCAGGCGGCGGGCGATGGAAACGGCACCGCGCAGCGATACGTCGAGCTGCGGAAATTCGGTGGCTGCGGCTTCGGATGCGGAATAGACTGATGCACCTGCTTCCGACACGATGACTTTGAGCGGCTTTGGCGCTGGCATGTCGTTGAGCATATCCACGACAAGACGTTCGGTTTCGCGGCTGCCTGTGCCGTTGCCAATCGCTATCAGCTCGATCTTGTGTTTGCGGATCAGGCTTGCAAGTTCGGCCTGGGTGCCGCGAACATCGTTCTTTGGCGGAAACGGATAAACCGTTGTTGTGTCGAGCAGTTTGCCGGTGCCATCGACGATTGCGACCTTGACGCCGGTGCGGATGCCCGGATCAAGGCCCATGGTGGCGCGCGAACCGGCAGGCGCCGCCAATAGCAGGTCCTTGAGATTGCGGGCGAAGACGTTGATCGCTTCTTCCTCGGCGCGTTCACGCAGGTCGCGCATGAGGTCGAGTGACAAGGAGAGCGAGAGCTTGACGCGCCATGCCCAGCCTGCAACTTCCATCAGCCAGCGGTCGCCGGGAAGCGTTGCGCCGATATTATAGGCTGCTGCAATTTTGCGTTCGACGGGTTTGACAGGCGAGGTATCATCGGCGTCGATTTCAATGTCGAGAGACAGAAAATCCTCATTGCGACCGCGCAGCATGGCCAGAGCGCGGTGGCCTGCAACGTTTGCCCAGCGTTCGGAATGGTCAAAATAATCGGAGAATTTTGCGCCTGCCTCCTGTTTGCCATCGACAACGCGCGAGCGTAGAACGGCGCGTTCTTTGAGATAGTTGCGAAGATTGCCGATCAGTTCGGCATTTTCTGCAAAGCCTTCAGCGATGATGTCGCGCGCGCCATCAAGGGCTGCCTTCACATCGGCAACATCTCCGGTGACATATTGCGCAGCAATTTCTGTGGGGACCAGTCTGCGGTCGGCGAGAATCGCTTCGGCAAGCGGTCCAAGACCGCGTTCGCGGGCGATCTGCGCTTTGGTGCGGCGCTTGGGCTTGTAGGGAAGATAAAGGTCTTCAAGCTCGGCCTTGGTCTGGACACCTGCGATTTTCAGTTCCAGTTCCGGTGTGAGCTTGTTCTGGCCGCGGATCGATTCGAGAATGGAGCTGCGGCGTGCTTCGAGTTCGCGCAAGTAGGCGAGGCGCTCTGAAAGCTGGCGCAGTTGCGTATCATCAAGGCCGCCGGTGACTTCCTTGCGATAACGGGCGACGAATGGCACGGTTGAGCCTTCGTCCAGCAAGCCAATAGCGGCGATTGCCTGTTCGGGCTTTGCATTGATCTCGAGCGCTATAATCCCGGCAATGCGCTTAATATCGTTGGCCATATTCATTCCAATCTCAAATCTTTACGGCGAACATAGTCGGATGCCCGTTTGACGCAATCAAGGCCGATATAGTGGTCCACAGGAAAACAGCGATGATTGCCATTCACGCGCATGTGAACGGCATGGACCTTTTTAAATCGGATTTGAGCGATACATATATCGTGAAATGACGATATGAAGGAAGATCAGCGAGGTGACCGTGATGTCGGACATTCAATCTGTAGCACAGTCTGCTTCATTGGCTATGCCGTTGGACGAGATACTCAAGGTGCTTGGCCATCCAGTTCGACTCGACATTTTAAGCTGGCTCAAGCAGCCGGAGAAGCATTTCTCCGCGCAGCACATGCCCCTGGAGATGGGTGTGTGCGCCGGTCAGTTCGAGCGGTGCGGCCTCTCCCAGTCCACCGTTTCGGCTCATTTGTCCGTGCTGACGAAAGCGGGGCTGATTACGCCTCACCGCGTCGGCCAATGGACCTTCTACAAGCGCGATGAGGCGGCGATTGCCGCCTTGCTCAAATCACTGTCCGATCTTTAATCCAATCTTTCCCATTTGCCCAATCTTTCCCATTTGAAGGAATGTATCTATGGCCACATTGTTCGATCCAGTCACAGTCGGCGATATCAAGCTTGCCAACCGCATCGTTATGGCACCGCTGACGCGCAATCGCTCGCCCCGCGCTGTGCCAAACGACCTCAACGTCACCTATTATGAACAGCGCGCAAGTGCTGGTCTCATCATCACCGAGGCAACGCCGATCAGCCATCAGGGGCAGGGCTATGCCGATGTGCCGGGCCTTTACTCCGATGAGCAGCTTGCCGGCTGGAAGCGCGTAACTGATGCGGTTCACAGCGCAGGCGGCAAGATCGTCGTGCAGATGTGGCATGTGGGTCGTATTTCGCACAACAGCCTGCAGCCAAATGGCGGCAAGCCTGTCGCACCTTCGGCCATCACCGCCAAGTCGAAGACCTATCTCGTGCATCCCGACGGCACCGGCGAATTTGCGCCAACCTCGGAGCCACGCGCACTTGAAAAGAGCGAGCTGCCGGAAATCGCGGCCACCTATGCCAAGGCTGCAAAGAATGCTGTGGAGGTAGCCGGGTTTGACGGCGTCGAAATTCACGCGGCAAACGGCTATCTGATCGATCAGTTCCTGCGTTCAGGCAGCAACCACCGCACTGACGAATATGGCGGCTCCATCGAAAACCGCGCGCGCTTTTTGTTTGAAGTGGTGGATGCGATTACCAAGTCGGTTGCACCGGGCAAGGTTGGTATTCGTCTTTCGCCGGTCACGCCTGCCAATGACGCATCGGATCCGGATCCACAGCCGCTGTTTGACTATGTGCTCGAAAAGCTTGCCTCTTACGGTCTTGCATATATTCACATCATCGAAGGCGCGACCGGCGGTCCACGCGATTTCCAGCAGGGTCCGCAGCCATTTGATTATGCGCGTCTCAAGCAGGTTTATCGCGATGCCGGTGGCAAAGCGGCCTGGATGGTCAATAATGGCTATGATCGCGACCTTGCTGAACAGGAAATTGAAAGCGGCCGTGCCGATGTGGTTGCCTTCGGCAAGCCATTCATCTCCAATCCTGATCTCGTGCGTCGTTTGAAAGAAAATGCGCCGCTCAATGAGCTGGATCAGCAACATATGTATGGCGGCGGCGCCAAGGGTTACACGGATTATCCAACCCTCGCCTGATAGAAGTGAAAAAAGCCGCCATGCCGGTCTGCAAATGGCAATTTGTCTGCGTTCCGATGCTCATGTACCCAAAAGTACACTCCGCTTCGGTACTCGAAAATCACCATTTTCGCCAAGGCCTGCCGCTTTTTAATTCCGGCACTTACTCATAAATAAAAA
Source organism: Ochrobactrum sp. Marseille-Q0166 (assembly GCF_014397025.1). Taxonomy (NCBI): domain Bacteria; kingdom Pseudomonadati; phylum Pseudomonadota; class Alphaproteobacteria; order Hyphomicrobiales; family Brucellaceae; genus Ochrobactrum; species Ochrobactrum sp. Marseille-Q0166. The sequence goes on from NZ_JACJUO010000001.1 coordinate 1,009,517, forward strand.
GCCCGGCCATGAGCCGGGCTTTTTTATTACAGACGTGCGCGCGTTGAGCGCGGTGTTGCCAACAGCAGATTGGTTTCGCTGGCCTTGATCCCCGGCACAAGTCGGATGCGGCGCAGCACGGCATCAAAATCGGTCAGCGTTGCGGCACCCAGTTCCACCACCAGATCGAAACGACCATTTGTGGTGTGGATGGCTGAAATTTCGGAGAAACCGCCGAGCGCCTTGACCACCCGGTCGGCGACATGGCCTTCGATTTCGATCATCATGATACCGCGCACCGGCAGATCAACTGCGTCAGAGCGCAGGATCACCGTATAGCCGATGATGTCGCCAGATTGTTCCAGACGTTCCATGCGCGAACGGACGGTCGCGCGCGAAACGCCGAGATCAATCGCAACATCCGATATGCTGCGTCGGCCATTGTGACGTAAAAGCGTGATAAGCTTTTCATCCAGATCGTCCATGTTTTCTCCATTTTGAAAAGCCAATCCGACATTCTGATAAACCAAACCGTTAAAATTGCCAATCCGGTTGCTTCACTTCGCCAAGCTTAAATGGTCAATCTAAGACAATAATTTCTCAGGAGTAGCACTTTATGCATTGCAAGATTTTGGGATTGCCGGTTCAGGAAGGTACGGGACGTCTGGGTTGCAATATGGGGCCCGATGGTTATCGCGCCGCTGGCATCGCGGATGCAATTCGCGAACTTGGCCACGCGTATACGGATCTCGGCAATCTGGCACCGGCTAAGTTGCGCCCGCTGACCCACCCCAATCCTGCGATCAAGGCTTTGCCGCAGGCTGTCGCCTGGATCGAAGCGATCAGTGAAGCCGCTTATCGTGAGAGTGAAGAAGGTTTCCCGATCTTCCTTGGTGGCGATCATCTGCTTGCAGCAGGCACTGTTCCCGGCATTGCACGCCGCGCAGCTGAAAAAGGTCGTAAGCAATTTGTGCTCTGGCTTGATGCCCATACGGATTTCCATACGCTGGAAACAACGGGCAGCGGCAATCTGCATGGTACGCCTGTGGCCTATTACACGGGCCAGAAGGGGTTTGAAGGCTATTTCCCGGCATTGGCAGCGCCGATCGATCCCGCCAATGTCTGCATGATGGGTATTCGCAGTGTTGATCCGGCTGAACGCGATGCGATCCAGAAAACTGCGGTGTCTGTCTTTGATATGCGCCTTATCGATGAGCATGGTGTGGCAGCGCTGCTGCGCCGCTTTCTCCAGCGTGTGAAGGACGAAAACGGCCTTCTGCATGTGAGCCTTGATGTTGATTTCCTTGAGCCGTCGATTGCGCCAGCAGTCGGCACCACGGTTCCGGGCGGAGCGACCTTCCGTGAAGCACATCTCATCATGGAAATGCTGCATGACAGCGATCTCGTGACAAGCCTCGATCTGGTTGAACTTAACCCGTTTCTCGATGAACGCGGACGCACTGCAACCGTGATGGTTGACCTGATGGCGAGCCTTTTGGGGCGCAGCGTCATGGATAGACCGACCATCAATTATTGAACCCAGGTAGCGGCACCGAGGTTTTCGGGAGGCGCTTTAGTCTTTGTTTTAAAACATGTGTTTGACGGAAAATCATATCTGCTTTTCCGCGACATGCTTGAGGAGTAATCATGACCCAACCGAACCTTAATATCGTCCCCTTCGTCAGTGTCGATCATATGATGAAGCTGGTGCTATCCGTCGGCGTCGAGACCTTCCTCAAGGAGCTTGCCGATTATCTGGAAGAGGATTTCCGCCGCTGGGAGCGCTTCGACAAGACGCCGCGTGTGGCTTCGCATTCCGATGAAGGCGTGATCGAACTGATGCCGACAAGCGACGGTACGATGTACGGCTTCAAATATGTCAACGGTCATCCGAAGAATACGCGCGATGGACTGCAGACCGTTACGGCATTTGGCGTTCTTTCAGATGTTGGCAGTGGCTATCCGATGCTTCTGACCGAAATGACCATTCTGACGGCGCTGCGCACGGCTGCAACTTCGGCCGTTGCCGCCAAGCATCTTGCACCAAAGAATGCACGCACGATGGCGATTATCGGCAATGGCGCACAGAGTGAATTTCAGGCTCTGGCATTCAAGGCAATTCTCGGTATCGACAAGCTGCGTCTATACGATATTGACCAAACTGCTTCTGAAAAATGCGTGCGCAATCTTGAAGGCGCAGGCTTTGACATTGTGATCTGCAAGAATGTCGAAGAAGTGGTCGAGGGTGCGGATATCATCACGACGGTTACTGCCGACAAGCTCAATGCAACGATCCTGACCGACAACATGGTTGGCGCGGGCGTGCATATCAATGCGGTTGGCGGCGATTGCCCCGGCAAGACAGAACTGCACGGCGATATTCTCCGCCGCTCGGACATCTTCGTCGAATATCCACCGCAGACCCGCATCGAAGGCGAAATCCAGCAGCTTCCGGAAGATTATCCCGTTCATGAATTGTGGGAAGTGATTACCGGCAAGACTGAAGGTCGCAAGGATGCGCGTCAGATTACGCTGTTCGATTCGGTGGGTTTTGCAACCGAAGACTTTTCGGCTCTGCGTTATGTTCGCGACAAGCTTCAGGATACGGGCTTTTATGAAGAGCTTGATCTTCTGGCAGACCCGGATGAGCCACGCGATCTTTACGGCATGTTGCTGCGACACAAGCAGCAACTTGCAGCAGAAAAGTCCAAGCCTGCCGCATAAAAATGAAACGCCTGCTGCTCAATGAGTGGCAGGCGTTTTTATAATGGTTTACGCGAATGGCGGGGGGCGGAAATCTTGCCGCCATGTGTTGCAATTGCCATTTCAAAACTATCGGCGATGCGCCGGGCGCGATCAATAAAAACAATGGCGCCCTCGGGCGGAAAAATCTCGCGTGCCGTCTGTTCAAACAGCTCCAGCCACCGGTCGAAATGATCGCCTCTCAAGCCAAGCCGCAGATGCGGCGGCATGGGACGGCCTTCGTAGCTGCCGGTTTTCAGAATGACCGATGACCAGAATTCCGTGATCTGATCAAGATGGTGATTCCAATCTGCAACGGCTTGCGTGAAGATTGGGCCTATGACCGCGTCCTCGCGCGCACGCCCATAAAATGTATCCACCAGCTGCTTGATGGACGCCTTGTCGATGGAGGGATGAGGCTGATTGATAAGAACAGTCATTTTCTTTGCCGGTTTGATTTGTGAGGCAAATAGTGCCTTCGTGCTTGATATAGTCCTGCAGTTTCTCTGATGCCAGAGCAGCTTGACCGCAAACGCCACGGGATGATGAGTTTATCTATTAGAATGATCTCAAATTAAATTATAGCTCTAACCAATTGATTATTCTTTTATATTAAAAAATTTATACAGCTATTAAGACATAGAAGTGTGCATATTTAAAATGATATTTTTTACATTTCGTATTAAATTTTTCTAAATAGATAGGTTTCTTTAAATTAGGTTTTATTCAGATTAATTCTTTTGGATGCTATTCGTAGAGTATCCGAATGCATTTGATTTTTTTTAAATATTATTAAATTATATAAATACAACGTATACATGATATGGGGGTGTGTATGCCAAATTCTACAGCAGATTTGGTTCCATTTCATAATATAAGTTCCATCGAAGCTATTGAAATAACAAAGACAAGCTTGGAAAGTGGATGGACGAACCTATATGCCTCGATCGTGAGAGTGCAGCCTTTTAGTTCCTCATTTTCTTCCGTTGATTCGCTGCTTATTTCCATGGTTCTTAAGGGACAGTCACGTGCAAGGTGGGAGGTGGATGGCGAGCTATCGGAAATAGTTCTTGAGCCTGGAGCAATAATTATTCTTCCTCCAGGAGCTCCAATTGAAGTAAATATTAAAGATCCTGTTGAATTCATAAACATTTATATATCTAAAAATTTATTTAATGATGTCATAATAGAGTTTTCTTCTTATACTAGTAGTATATTGCGTCTAGATAATTTTATTTTTTTGTTTGATGATTTTATTGAGAATATAATAAAATCATTGATAGATATACTATATGTTGGAGGAAGGTTCTCTTGTATGGAAGCGCAATATATAGTTCGTGTTTTAGTGGCGCGCGTTGTATCGAAATACTCCGAGAGCACTTCTAAAGATCTGAATATGGATGCGGGATTGTCGGTCCCTGTTCTTCAAAGGACATTCAATTTTATTGATGAAAATCTTCATAGGCGGATTGTAATTGAACGATTAGCTGAAACTGCGGGCGTCGGGGCGGCTCAATTTGCAAGATTGTTCAAGCGAGCAACCAATGTCACCCTTCATCAGTACATTATTAAACGCAGAGTGGAGCGAGCGCGTCACCTCTTGATGGAAACGCATATGTCGATAGCAGAGATTGCGCACGAGTGTGGCTTTGCGGATCAGGTTCATCTAACGCGCTTTTTCGGGCGTATAATCGGAACAAGTCCAGCGTCATTCAGAAAAAAAGAACGCAGGATTTAATAATTCAAAAATAACTTTATTAGAAATTTTGTAATTATCAGCCTAAGATGGTCGATATCAGCATAGACAAAATAATTCCGATCAAGAAATCTCATGATGGGTAGTCATCGTTTTTGAGGGGGATCGATTCAGCATATATTATGAAATGCAGATTTCTGACATATTTCGCGGAAATGAATATTTCTTGCTGCGGACTGTTCTGTATAAATTTTTTAGATGATTTTCTTTTGTAATGACCATGTCAGCTGATCTTATTTCATAAGTGCCTGAAATCGATAGTCATTGACCCTCGAAACTCATTCGCGAATTGAGGAGAGAGTCATGGTTGCAGTTGTCACGAATAAAGCGAGTGGTAGTTCGCGAACTATATCTGGAAATAATATTGTTTTATCTGCTCCAAGCATCGTAAAAATTTACATGGATCCGAAATCTGTTTCGGAATATCAACGAATAGGTGACGATCTCCTCATTAGACTGCATAATGGCGAAGCAATTCGCATTGTTAACTATTATGCCCACTATAATAATGGCCAAGACAGCGATCTCGTCTTTGAAGATGGAAACGGTAAGCTATGGGCCGGCCATCATAGTGATGGGCTTGCCGATTTTAATTTTTCGGAAATTCAGGGTGTAGATCAGCTTGCAGGCGGCGGCGATCTGGGGCCGATTTTGTTAGGTTTGGCTGGCTTGGGCGCGATAGGCGGAGCGATAGGCGCGTCTTCCCGGGATCATGACGATGATACTGATGCAGACGCGGATGCCGATGCAGATGCAGATGCTGATGCTGATGCAGACGCGGATGCCGATGCTGATGCAGACGCTGATGCGGATGCCGATGCAGATGCAGATGCTGATGCAGACGCTGATGCGGATGCCGATGCAGACGCTGACGCAGATGCGGATGCCGATGCAGATGCTGATGCTGATGCAGACGCTGACGCTGATGCGGATGCTGATGCTGATGCAGACGCTGATGCGGATGCCGATGCAGACGCTGACGCAGATGCGGATGCCGATGCAGATGCTGATGCAGACGCTGATGCGGATGCTGATGCGGATGCCGATGCAGATGCAGACGCTGACGCAGATGCGGATGCTCCAGATGCTCCCGAAGTGACGCTTGGAACAGATGGTCGAACGCTGACGATCACGGGCGAGCCGGGTTCGACAGCGACGATCCGTGGCCCGGATGGAGGGGTCCTTGGCAGCGTTGTTATTTCGGACGAAGGGACTGCGACGTTTACGCTTGATCCAAGCGATGGTCAGAATGTGACTGTCACGCTGACGGATGATGCGGGTAACGAGTCGGAAGAAACATCTATAGTTGTTCCGGATACGCTTGCACCGGATGCTGCGACGGTTGCTGTTGATGAGGATGGCTTAACGCTGACGATCACGGGCGAGCCGGGTTCGACAGCGACGATCCGTGGCCCGGATGGAGGGGTCCTTGGCAGCGTTGTTATTTCGGACGAAGGGACTGCGACGTTTACGCTTGATCCAAGCGATGGTCAGAATGTGACTGTCACGCTGACGGATGATGCGGGTAACGAGTCGGTAGAAACATCTATAGCTGTTCCGGATACGCTTGCACCGGATGCTGCGACGGTTGCTGTTGATGAGGATGGCTTAACGCTGACGATCACGGGCGAGCCGGGTTCGACAGCGACGATCCGTGGCCCGGATGGAGGGGTCCTTGGCAGCGTTGTTATTTCGGACGAAGGGACTGCGACGTTTACGCTTGATCCAAGCGATGGTCAGAATGTGACTGTCACGCTGACGGATGATGCGGGTAACGAGTCGGAAGAAACATCTATAGTTGTTCCGGATACGCTTGCACCGGATGCTGCGACGGTTGCTGTTGATGAGGATGGCTTAACGCTGACGATCACGGGCGAGCCGGGTTCGACAGCAACGATCCGTGGCCCGGATGGAGGGGTCCTTGGCAGCGTTGTTATTTCGGACGAAGGGACTGCGACGTTTACGCTTGATCCAAGCGATGGTCAGAATGTGACTGTCACGCTGACGGATGATGCGGGTAACGAGTCGGTAGAAACATCTATAGCCGTTCCGGATACGCTTGCACCGGATGCTGCGACGGTTACTGTTGATGAGGATGGCTTAACGCTGACGATCACGGGCGAGCCGGGTTCGACAGCGACGATCCGTGGCCCGGATGGAGGGGTCCTTGGCAGCGTTGTTATTTCGGACGAAGGGACTGCGACGTTTACGCTTGATCCAAGCGATGGTCAGAATGTGACTGTCACGCTGACGGATGATGCGGGTAACGAGTCGGAAGAACAGCTTGTTGAATTGCCTGATACGCTCGCTCCTGCCGCGCCAATCGACTTGAGTGTGAGCTCTGATGGAACGACACTCACTGGTAAGGGCGAGGTTGGCGCAAAGGTAATAGTGCGTGATTCCAATGAAAATATCATTGGCGAAGGCCTTGTTGGCGACGATGGTGAATTTGAGATTACATTAAATCCCGCACAGACTGAAGGTGGAGAGCTTTCTGTTACTCTTGAAGACGCCGCAGAAAATGTATCTGGGCCGGGCCTCATAACTGCTCCTATTATTGATGATGGTGATGCAGACGCGGACGCTGACGCAGATGCCGATGCGGATGCCGACGCAGATGCTGACGCAGATGCGGATGCTGATGCCGACGCCGACGCCGACGCTGATGCCGACGCTGATGCTGACGCAGATGCTGATGCTGACGCTGACGCGGATGCAGATGCTGATGCCGATGCTGATGCTGATGCCGATGCTGACGCTGACGCGGATGCCGACGCTGATGCTGACGCCGATGCTGACGCGGATGCCGATGCTGATGCTGACGCAGATGCCGACGCCGATGCTGACGCGGATGCTGATGCTGATGCTGACGCTGACGCAGATGCCGACGCCGACGCCGATGCGGATGCGGATGCTGACGCAGATGCAGATGCTGACGCAGATGCCGATGCTGATGCTGACGCTGACGCGGATGCCGACGCTGATGCTGACGCCGATGCTGACGCTGACGCGGATGCCGATGCGGATGCCGACGCAGATGCTGATGCCGACGCTGATGCTGACGCAGATGCAGATGCTGACGCAGATGCCGATGCTGATGCCGACGCTGATGCTGACGCAGATGCAGATGCTGACGCAGATGCCGACGCGGATGCTGATGCTGATGCTGACGCAGATGCTGATGCTGATGCTGACGCTGACGCAGATGCCGACGCCGACGCCGATGCGGATGCGGATGCGGATGCGGATGCTGACGCTGATGCTGACGCAGATGCAGATGCTGACGCAGATGCCGACGCGGATGCTGATGCTGATGCTGACGCAGATGCTGATGCCGATGCCGACGCCGACGCCGATGCGGATGCGGATGCTGATGCCGACGCCGATGCTGACGCGGATGCTGATGCTGACGCTGACGCAGATGCCGACGCCGACGCCGATGCGGATGCGGATGCGGATGCGGATGCTGACGCTGATGCCGATGCGGATGCGGATGCTGACGCTGATGCCGATGCTGACGCCGATGCCGATGCCGACGCAGATACGGAATCGCCAGATGCTCCAGGCGTCACTGTCGGTCAAGATGGTCGTACACTCACGATAACTGGTGAGCCAAATACGACTGCGACGATCTATAACTCTATCGGTGGGATCATTGGTACTGTTGCTCTCTCAGATGAGGGTACTGCCAACTTCACTCTTGAACGCAGCAACGGACAGAATGTCCTGGTCACGCTCGAGGATGCTGCGGGCAATGAGTCCGAGGCAAGCTCAGCCACGGTACCTGATACTCTGGCGCCTCTGGCACCAACAGATATTACCGTCACACCTGATGGTGGCACGATTAATGGTAAGGGTGAGCCAGATACCAAAGTTGTTATCCGGGACTCTGATGACAATATTGTCGGGGAAGGAACTGTTGGACCTGATGGTAATTTCCAAGTTGGTCTTGTTCCTCCACAGCGCGACGGTGGGCAGCTTTCTGTTACACTTGAGGATGCGGCTGAAAATGTATCAGAGCCGGGTTCTGCAACTGCGCCGATAATTGATCCAGATAGCACAATACCGGTTGATGATAATGTTACCGCGGGCGTGGTCGTACAGCCTACAGAGACACCAGTTAGTTATCCGGGTGCTTCCTATCTGGCTCTCATTGGGCTTCTTGGGCTTGATCTGCGTGTGCTCAGTGTTAACTCGGTTGATTTCACTGTTGCTCAGGGACACCAGCAGAATTTGCAGCTTAGTTATTCGCAAGCTGTAGGTTTGGATTTGGCCGGTGGCACATCGATCATTATCCAGAAACTGATGCCAGATGGTACGTGGTCTTCAGTAGACGGAAGTGGTGATGCGACGTTGCTCTCGCTTACATTGCTTGGCAATCGTGCAGAAGCCAGTGCGCTTTTGGGTGAGGGAACCTATCGAGCTTTTGCAGCGGTACAAAACACCGTTAGCGTTGGTTTGCTGGGTAACTTGCAGGTATCGGGAACTGACCTCAATTACCAAGAACCGGCAGGTGTTCAGGTCTCCGCCATTCAGGGTAACATTCTGACCAATGACGGTGGATCAGTGGATGCTGATCATATTGTGACCAATGTTTCCGTGGGTGGTACTCCACATGCGGTTGTTGCGGGCGCGCAGGGTACGACGATTGATGGTCTGTACGGTACGCTCATCATCCATCAGGATGGTTCCTATACCTACACGCCGAATGCAACTCTCGCGAACATCGGCAAGGTGGATCAGTTTACCTACACGAAATACGATCCGCTGACTCAGACAAGTACGACAGCTGAATTGAACATCAGAATTAACAGTGATGGTCAAGGTCTTGTCTGGAATGACGACAACTTTGGAGAAGATGCAACTTACGACTTCGCTGCTACAGATGATGTCAACGGTGCAGGTATCGCCTGGACAAATGTGGTGAATAATAATTTCCACAATTATACGCAAACCGTCAGTGCGCTCTTAGGAGGAGGGCAAGGAGACAGTACCCCATTCACTATCGGCAGCAATATGGATGCCTTTGGTACCATTACCGTTTCGGTCAATCTTGCGGCCGCTGCGACGGGTACCGTTGGTCTGCAGCGACTGGTTGGGGGTTCCTGGCAGAATGTCGGTACGCCTGAATCCTTCCAGATGACCGTCGGTTTGCTGGGTACGATTAAGACCATCGATATTGGCAGCCTCGATCTGCCAGCTGGACAGTATCGCGTTCACACCACGCTGAGTGGCTTGGCGGGATCGGTCAATACGGTAACAGATGTCAAGGTTATCTACACAGATCTGCACGTCATTCAGAACAATCCTGGTGTCGAAGGCAATCTGTTTGAAAATGACGGTAATTTGCCTCTTTCTGCTAAGTTGCAGGTTGAGGGTACGAGTGGCTTTGTAACAATCAGTGCTGCTGGGACAATTATTGAAGGCGTTTATGGCGATCTGACTATCTACAGCAATGGTGAGTACAAGTATCAGCCGCACTCTAATCTGGCCTATGCGGATCGTGAGGAGTCTGACACGTTCACTTATAAGATCGTGCTGCCAAACGGTCATGAATCTACAGCAGAGCTGACGATCAATCTTGAAGAAGGCCTGATGATATCTCGGATGAGCCTCTCTGAAGATGTTGTCGGTGATGCAACTGGCGCAGAGTATGCTGCAAGCGACGTCATACCACTGGGAGATCATTCTGATCCGAATGATGCAAACACTGATGATCAGGACAGTTCCGAGCATAATCTGACGGAAGCTCTGCTTTTGGATGATGGAATCGGCGAAGTGACACTGCCATTTGGCGAAGACGAAACCTCTGATGAGGAAAGCTTCGTCTCCGCATCGATAACGAATGGCTCAGCTACTTCCGCAGATCCGATCCTTTCGGATGATCCATTGTCTCATCTTGTCCCCGATCCACTCTTACAAGAGGATGACCTCAATACCACGCATTCGGTCTGATGCGTCAGCTTTCACCCTTCGCCACTGACTTAATCGGTGGCGAAGGTTCAAAGGACAGATTCCGGTTTGTTGGCCTGTCATAATGGATAATAGATGCGAAAAATCCGGATTTTAAGACGTTTCGCTGCAATATCAATTACTTCATGCCTTTTGGCTGCGTGCCAGATGTCTGCTGACAATCTCGCTTTGGGCGAAAAAACGCTCAAGCAAACGAAGAATTCCGAGGCCCCTCGGCCCCTGTCGATGGCGGGTTCCACCCCCGTGCCTGCTGTTGACAGGGTCAATGTGACAGCTTCTGTCACTCCCAAGACGTCGGATCACGGTTCCCTGACCATGGAAGCCGCGGTCCGGCGGGCCGTGAATTGGCATCCCGTTGTGGAAGAAGCGACAGGCAGAATCTATCAAGCCGATGAGAGAATACGTGTAGCGCAGGCTGGATATTACCCCAAGCTCAATGCTGGAGTGAATTCTGGCTACCAAAGCAATAACCGTGAAGGTTGGCGCCCGCAGTTTAATGTTGGTGCATCGCAATTGCTTTATGACTTTGGAAAAGTTGCAAGCTCGGTTGATGCCGAGCGGGCAGGGAAAGCAATTTATCACGCACGACTGCTTCTGGCCGTCGATAACCTGTCACGCGATACCGCGAACGCCCTTATTGAAGTGCAGCGCTATCGCAAACTTTCGGTCGTTGCGCAGCAACAAGTTGAAGGCGTAAAGCGTATTTCAGCGCTTGTTAAAGAGAGGACGGACAAAGGTGCGAGTACCATGTCCGACAAGGTGCAGGCGGATGCACGTGTCGAATCTGCTTTAGCGACGCAATGGCAATATCAGTCTGAGCTCAATCGCTGGGAAGTTGCACTAGCCGCTTTGATTGGTGGCAGCAAGCCAAACCCAACGAATGAAGTGCCCACATGGCTTGGCAAGTCATGCGATGTGGCTGTGCCTGACTGGGAGGAAGTGCCCGCTATGCTTCAGGCGAAAGCCGAAAAGGAAGAAGCAAAGGCACAGCTCGCTGCTAGCAAAGCAGAAGCCTTTCCCACCGTTTCGCTTGAAGCTTCGACGGGCTACGACCTTAACGCGTCGCGCGATAACACCACCAGCAACGACCGTCAGCCGGAATATTCCTTGGGCGTCAACGTGTCATCCAGCCTCTATAATGGTGGGCAGACACGCGCGCGAAAGCGTGCAGCCATTTATGGGCTTCAATCTGCGGAAGCGGCAATCAGTACAGCACGCGTCGATATGGAGCGAAACCTACTGGAATCGCGAAGCCAAATTGGCACCTTGAGCCGCTTGATGGGGTCGTTAGAGCTTCGCGCAGAAATGATGGTCAAAACGCGTGACCTTTATCGCGAGCAATATGTTGAGCTGGGTACTCGCACTTTGCTGGACTTGCTCAATGCTGAGCAGGAACTGCATGAAGCACGTTTTCAAAGCGCAAATACAGTTCACGATATTCGTCGGCTCAATCTGAATTGCCTCTATAGCTCAGGCAAGATGCGGCAGAGCTTTGGTCTTCATACAGCAATGCTGACGGGAAGGTGGACAGCTCAATGAAGCCAAATGACACACATTCAACCCTAGAAACGCCACTTGATGCAGCATTGATAAGTGGTCAGCAAGCGCTTGAAGCGGCTGAGGACTTTAAACGGGAGGAGTGGCTTGAGGCCCTGCACATTATAGCAAAGCATTATCGGATACCGATTTCGGTACAAGGTACAAAGCTTGCTGCTGCTGCAGATCAGAATACTGATAACGCAATGCGCATACGTGCAATGGCGCGACATATGGGATTGGGTATCAGATTAGTTGATTCGCAGAAAATTACCCTTTCGACATGGCATGTGCCGTTTATTTTGGCGCTTAGTAACGGCCAGCTTGCCGTCGTTCGTACGATATCTAAAAATGGAGATGCCAGCGTATGGCTCAGTGGAGAGAAAGGGCTGGAGCAACCTTTTCAACTGCAAGAGCTGTTGGCGGAAACTAAAGAAGTCGTTCTGGCGCGCCCATCCAAAACAGTGCCTGATGCGCGTGTAGATGCCTATATCCAGCCTTATGAAGAGAACTGGCTACGTCGAATTTTATTTCGCGACCTTGGCTCTTATGGGCATGTTCTCATTGCTTCGCTGGTTGCTAACACACTCGGCCTGGCAGGGATTTTATTCTCTATGCAGGTTTATGATAGAGTGGTGCCAGCGCAGTCATTTAATACGCTTTACGTATTATTCAGCGGTGTTCTGCTGGCCATACTCTTCGATTTTCTGATGCGGCGTGCCCGTATGGGCATCATCGATGTGCTGGGTAAGCAAACAGATCTACAGATGTCTGATGTCGTTTTTGGACACGCGCTGCGAGTTAGAAATCAGGCGCGCCCAACCTCGACGGGTTCGTTTATCGCACAGTTGCGCGATATTGATCAGGTTCGGGAGTTGCTGACTTCAACAACGGTAGCAGCGCTGGCCGACTTGCCGTTCTTCCTGTTGTTTTTGCTCATTTATTGGCTACTCGTCGGGCCCTTGGTTTTTATACCGCTTGGTGCGCTCGTCCTGCTCATCTTGCCTGGACTCTTCTTACAAAGACGCCTACGCAAATATGCCAATGAAGCGATGCGTGAGGCATCCTTGCGCAATGCAATGCTTGTAGAAACGGTGCAAGGCATCGAAGACATCAAGTCGCTACAAGCTGAAGATCACTTTCAGCAGCAGTGGAACCATTTTAATGCGGTCACAGGTGAAGCGCAGATCAGGCTGCGCTCGCTTACAAACAGCCTGAGTGTATGGACACAGAATGTACAGGGGGGTGTTTATGCGCTTACAGTTTTTGTCGGTGCGCCGCTAATCATTGAAGGTGACATGACGACGGGTGCGCTTGTGGGCGCTTCGATCCTCGGCTCTCGTATGCTGGCACCCATGGGACAATTGTCGCAAATCATGGGTCGCTTACAACATGCGCGCATTGCGAAGAAGGGCCTGGACCAGCTTATGAAAATGCCGGTCGATCACCCGGAAAGTGAGACCCGCATTCATTGCCCAAAAATTGACGGATCCTATAAGCTGAAGGCCGCAGTCTATCGGTATGGTGACGAAAAGTTAGCCCCCGTACTTCTGGTCAAAGATATGAAGATTTCGTCCGGTGAACGCATCGCCGTTTTGGGGCGCAATGGTGCTGGCAAGTCAACTCTATTGCTTGCACTGTCAGGGTTGATGGAGCCTTCTGAAGGGGAGGTTTTGCTTGATGATTTGGCTTTGTCGCAGATCGATCCTGCTGATGTGAGGCGAGATATCGGCTTATTGACGCAAAATTCACGCCTGTTTTTTGGCTCGTTGCGCGACAACATCACGATGGGTGCGCCTGATGCTTCTGACGCTGAAATTCAGCGGGTATTGGCCATGGTGGGCGCGGATGCCTTTGTTCGCGGACTGCAAAAAGGGTTGGAGCATGTGGTGCAGGAAGGCGGTGGTGGGCTTTCCGGCGGGCAAAAGCAGGCAATTTTGCTGGCGCGTCTTCTTATTCGCGATCCTTCCGTTGTGTTGCTTGATGAGCCAACCTCATCAATGGATGAAGCAACTGAACGCCATTTCATAGCGCAGTTTGCAAAATGGAGCGCTGGTCGCACTGTTGTTATCGCAACGCATCGCATGCGGGTGCTTGAGCTGGTTCAACGAATGATCGTGATTGAGAACGGTCAGGTGGCACTTGATGACGGCAAGGAACGGGGATTGCAAACCCTGCTCGGCATGAGCAAGGTAGAAGCACCTAAGCAGGCGTGATGCGGGAGATACAGCATGTCAGCCATCGGCGGAGACTTTGGTGCCTGGGTCACTGGAAGTGAGCAAGGGCAGCGCCTCAAGAAAAAGAAGCGTTTTGTCAGGCTGGTGTTCGTCTTTTTCATTGTTCTTGTGGTGTGGTCTTATCTTGCCTTGTTGGACGAAGTTTCCAACGGGACTGGCAAGGTTGTGCCGACATCGCAAGAGCAGGTTATTCAATCACTTGAAGGTGGTGTTGTCGCAAGTCTCATGGTGCGTCAGGACGATGTTGTAGAGCCGGGGCAGATATTGGCCCAACTTGATCCGACGGTTACCGAGTCCAGCGTGCAGGAGAGCGCAGCAAAATATCGGGCCGCTCTTGCAAGCTCAGCACGGCTGAGTGCAGAAGTTAGTCAGGCCGAATTGAAGTTCTCACCTGAGCTTGATGGGTTTCCCTTGCTTAAGGCCTCAGAAATACAATTGTTCGAAGCACGCAAACAAAGTCTTATGGAGGCTTTGTCTTGGATCACAGAATCCAAGCAGTTGGTTCAGGATGAATTGAACATCAGTCAGTCGCTGACGAAAATGGGCGCAGCCAGCAATGTTGAAGTTATTCGTTTGAAGCGGCAGCTTGTCGAATTGCAGCTCAAGGAAACAGAGATTCGGTCGGATTACATTGTTCAGGCGCGTGAAGAGCTTGCCAAAGCAAATGCGGAAGTTGAATCGCTTTCATCTGTCATTCGAGGCCGTACCGATGCCCTCACGCGTCTAACATTACGCTCACCGGTACGCGGTATCGTCAAGAATATTGAAGTGGCCACTATTGGAGGCGTTGTGCCGCCGAATGGTAAACTGATGGTGATTGTGCCGCTGGATGAACAATTGCTGATAGAGACGCGCATTTCGCCACGGGACATTGCATATATTCATCCAGATCAGCGTGCGACTGTTAAGATTACGGCTTATGATTATTCAATCTACGGTGGCCTCGAAGGGAAGGTAGTCAGCATTTCCGCAGATACGATCCAAGACGAGACCAAGCCTGAGAACTATTACTACCGCGTTTTCATTAAGACCGAAAAAGACGCGCTTCTAAACAAGAACGAGCAACGCTTTCCGATCGTTCCCGGCATGGTGGCGACAGTAGACATTCACACTGGAAGCAAGACGGTCTTTGATTATCTGGTTAAGCCATTGAACAGAGCAAGCGAGGCTCTTCGAGAGCGATAAGGAAAGCGACGCCAAACTAAGATTATCTATTCTTCCACTCGTGGCGAATAACCAGATAAACGAGGGCGATAAAGGCAACCACAGCGAAAATGCTCGACGTGTAGAGCATCACGATGGCGTCGCCGATGCGTTCATTTGCCATCATCCAGCTTGCGAGTGACAGACCGCAAGCTAGGCCGAAAATCCACGTAATGAATATGATCAGTGCTTTCATTTCGGCTCCACAATGTTGCGCTGCTGCGAAGATGAACCTGCAAATCAGCGGGCTATTTATAGCGACATCAGATTTTGTACGATGTTGAGAACATAAACAGCGGCTTGTGCCAAGGCAGCAATAGCCGCTGCGGTCGCTGCGGCTTTGTTGAACTGCGTTGCCTTCACCCAGCCTTTATGATGCGAATCGAGGTTCGTTGCGACCTCATTGACCCATTCTTCAGATACTGTCCCGTCGGGCTTTCGCAGCTTTCTCGATGGTTTAATCGCAGGTACGTCAACACCTGCAGATCGCATCCAGAGAATACCCGCGGCGACGCCGGTTATAACAGACACCAGATGAAGGATGAGGAAAACAAAATTTAGATAAATCATACCACCAACTCAGAACTCTCGTTGAGAGTTATAATAGTGCGATTGCTATATTGAGATTAAACTTTTCTCATAGCGGCGATATTTCGCAGGGGAAAGTTGGTAGCGGAGGACGGATTCGAACCGCCGACACAAGGATTATGATTCCTCTGCTCTAACCTACTGAGCTACTCCGCCACACATTGCAGTGAAACAGTTTACAGCGCCGTTTCCAGCGTTTCCAGAACTGTGTTCTTGCAAGGAATGGCGGCGGTATATGTGGGGAATGAAACCCTGTCAAGCACTCTTCGCATAGCTTTCGTCTTGTTTTCCACGTTTTGCGTAGATAAGTAACTAGCGGAAAGCAAAGGCTTAAGTTTATGGCACCTCGTATTGCGGTTTTGGGTTGTGGCTATTGGGGCGGCAACCATATTCGTACCTTGAAGAGCCTCGGTGTGCTTCAGGGTGTTTCTGACGCCAATCCACAGAACGCGGAACGATTCGCTTCTGAGTTCGGTGTTCCCAACATTCCGGTCGATGAACTCTTCTCGCATCCTGATATTGATGGCATCGTTTTGGCGCTGCCTGCGCAGTTTCATGCGCAATATGCGATCAGAGCCGTGAAGAATGGCAAAGACGTTCTGGTTGAAAAGCCGATCGCCCTGGAAGTTACTGACGCGGAAGCAGAGGTTGCAGCCGCACGCGAAAATGGTCGCGTTTTCATGGTCGGGCACATTCTGCGCTTCCATCCAGCGTTTGAAAAGCTGCTCGATATGGTGAAAAGCGGTGAGATTGGCGATGTTCGCTATGTACATTCGCACCGTGTCGGTTTCGGCAAGTTCCATGACAAGTTCGATGCGCTCTGGGATCTCGCCCCCCACGACCTTTCGATGATCCTTGCCATCACCGGCGAAGAACCCTCGGCAGTTCGCGGCGAAGGTACAGCGATCATCGACAAGATCAGCGATTTTGCGCATGTACATCTCGAATTTCCGAGCGGCATTCGCGGACATCTCTTCGCTTCCCGAATGAATTCTTATCGCGAGCGTCGTCTGAGTGTGACCGGAACCAAGGGTATGCTGGTCTTTGACGATGCCGAGCCCTGGGATCGCAAGCTTGCATTCTACAAGCACGAAGTCTGGCGCGAGAACGATCAGTGGGCGTTCAAATCGGTCGATCCGGTTTATATTCCCGTCGAAGAAGGGATGCCGCTGACGCGTGAATTGCAGCATTTCCTGCACTGTATCGAAACGCGCGAAAACCCGCGCACCGATGGGCAGGAAGCGATCAACGTATTGCGTATTCTGACCGAAGGATCGGTTAATCATTCCAGATAATGCGCCTTTGACGGAAAACTCTGTCAAGCGGTGTTACGGGAATAGCAAAACTTTGAACGCTCCACCCATGGCAGAGCGGGGCGTGAAGGAATAAGAGAATTGTCGTGGATTCGCTGAGCATTCTCAGCAAACCAGATAAATTGGAGCCAACATGCAGTTCATTGATCTTGGAGCGCAACGCGCGCGTATCGAAGACCGTCTTAATGCCGCCGTTTCCAAGGTTGTTGCGGAAGGCCGTTATATTCTCGGTCCTGAAGTGGCGGAATTTGAAAAGAAGCTGGGTGAGTATCTGGGCGTGGAACATGTGATTGCCTGCGCCAACGGCACCGATGCGCTTCAGATGCCTTTGATGGCGCGCGGCATCGGCCCGGGCCATGCGGTTTTCGTTCCGTCGTTCACGTTCGCTGCAACCGCTGAAGTTGTTGCCCTTGTCGGCGCAGAGCCGGTTTTCGTCGATGTCGATGCTGACACATACAACATGAATGTGGAGCAGCTTGAAGCCGCCATTGCAGCTGTGCGCAAGGAAGGCCGTCTTGAGCCAAAGGCAATCATTCCCGTTGATCTGTTCGGTCTTGCTGCCGATTACAACCGCATCACTGCAGTTGCTGATCGCGAAGGCCTGTTTGTGATCGAAGATGCTGCACAGTCGATTGGCGGCAAGCGCGACAATGTCATGTGCGGTGCTTTCGGACATGTCGGTGCGACGAGCTTCTATCCTGCCAAGCCGCTCGGCTGCTATGGCGATGGTGGTGCAATGTTCACCAATGACGCCGAACTGGCTGACACGCTGCGCTCGGTGCTGTTCCACGGCAAGGGCGAAACGCAGTATGACAATGTTCGTATTGGCATCAATTCGCGTCTCGATACCATTCAGGCCGCTATTTTGCTGGAAAAGTTGGCGATCCTTGAAGACGAAGTGGAAGCGCGCGACCGTATTGCCAAGCGCTACAATGAGTTGCTCAAGGATGTGGTCAAGGTTCCGGGTCTGCCTGCTGGCAACCGTTCGGCCTGGGCACAGTATTCGATTGAAAGTGAAAACCGTGATGGTTTGAAGGCGCATCTTCAGGCATCTGGCGTTCCGTCGGTCATCTACTATGTGAAGCCGCTGCATCTGCAGACAGCGTACAAGCATTATCCGGTCGCACCGGGCGGCCTGCCTGTTTCGGAGGCGCTGCCTGAACGCATCCTCAGCCTGCCGATGCATCCTTATCTTTCGGAAGAAGATCAGGACAAGATCATTGGTGCGATCCGTGGTTTCCACGGCAAATAAGCCTGATTTATCAGGGATTGAGAAAAGCCCGGCGCAAGCCGGGTTTTTCTATTGGAGTGTCCTTTGGGTCTCCAACAGGGCACACGCCGCTCTAATGGTTTTTTCGCACTATTCTACGCAAAGGCGCTACGCAGTTTTGCTGGAAGTGCTTTGCCGTTTCGCAATGCGGGAAGCAACGAAACGGGCAATTGCCGGACCAGCAAGCAGCACGATGAAAAAGCGGCTGGTTTGCATGGCGATGATAAACGGCAGGTCAACATTGCTCGATGCTGCAATAATGGCCACGGTGTCTGCACCACCGGGACTGGTGGCGAGGTAAGCGGTGAGGGGATCAAGGTCCAGCACATGCCCAAGTGCCATGCCGAACAATCCGCAGACGGCTATCAGAACAAGGGTTGACCCAAGCACTGCAGGGAAGGCGCGTGCTGCGTGTGCAATGATTGTGCGCGTAAAGCCAAGACCTATGCGCCAGCCAATGGAGATATAGCTTCCTGCCAGCAACCATGGCGGCAGATCAATCACCATCAGGCCCAAATCTTGCAACAAGGCACCAAGCGCGAGTGGCACGAGCATTGATCCGGTTGGAATGCGTGATATTTGGCCGAGATAAGCACCGCAGACGATCAAGGCGAGTGTCGGGCCGAGTGTGTTCCAGTGAATTGCAGGAAACCACTCTACGGCGGCGGGAGCAACCGTTTTGATATCGGCGGTAAACATGACCACAAGCGAAGCGGTCGTTGCCACCAGCACCACACGCAAATATTGCATGAAGGCGATCAGCCGTGCATCAGACCCGAAGGATTCGGCCATAAGCACGATTGCCGTTGCAGCTCCCGGCGAAACACCCCAGACGGCGGTTGTCCCAGGCAGAACGCGGAAACGGGCCAGAGAATAACCGATTGTAGTGCTGGCGAGCAGCGTAAAGCCTGTCGAAAACAGGATGATCGGCAGATGTTGTCCCATATTGCTGAAGAATTCAGCCGTCATGGCACGCGCGATCAAAAGACCGACAATTGCCTGTGCAAGAAGCGAGAAATGCTTGTGAACCTTAATCGCGCTTTCGCGTGACGCCAGCGTAATCGCTCCAAGCATCGCGCCGAGAAGAAACGCAGCCGGCAGCCCCAGCCATTCGCCGATAAAGATGAAAAAGGCAGATGCTATCAGCAGCAAGCCCCATTGGACTGGCTTTGGGATATGACTGACCGTATATTTATCGCGGGTCTTTTCGTGCCCGGGGAGAACGGGTTTTTGCATCGCGCTTTTTCCCTACAACCAGTAAAGGTGAGAATGCAAACGCGTTTTTCCCTGGGGCATATATGCCGCGAGAAGAAACTCTCGCGGCGGATGCCATCAGAGGATGGTTCCGAATTCCATGCTGACAGGTTCGATCAAAGACAGAAATGCATCGCAGTCCGCATTACCGTGCCAGTTTGCGCAGATTTCGCTTGCGGTGGTCTGGTTGTCGGCGAAGGCCAGATCAACAAATGTTCCATCCGCGAGCTTAACGAGGTGCTGTGCTTGCCAACCCGCTTGAAGCGAAAGGTGGTTGCTCACCATCGCTGTATAGGCGTCTCGCATGGCTTGTTCGTCTGCACCCGATTTCAATCGGAAGTGCCCGAGCTCTAAGCCGTTGCCTGATGAGGCCATCTGCGGCGGCGTCATGGCTTTGTAATGGCCTATCGAAACCATCTGTTTCAAGGTTGCTCTAAAGGCGGCAAATTCAGGTGCCGTGCCAACGAGTTTTGCTGCGGCCTGCGCATCATCCAGCGTTAACCACGAAACAAGATCAACCCGATCATCTGCATCCGTTGTGCCGGTAAATGGCATCCAGGCGATGAAGCCAGGAAGGGCGCTGATTTGTTCACGTGCACGCGCGCGCTCTTTGTCGGCGCTGGTTATGTCATTGACCTTGTAGGTGACGATTTCGAAGTATGGTGCGTTCACGAAAAAAACTCCTGTGTGTTTGGCGTGTTGCACATACACGAAACCCCTGACAGTTTTTGTCAGGGGTGTGCTATAGGCTTGGCGCATGAAAACACTGCGCCTCTTTTCTCTGCTCGATAGACTTCGTTCCGCTTCCATGCCTGTTTCGGCGGAGGCACTTGCTGCCATGCTGGAAGTGTCACCGCGCACGATTTACCGGGATATGGCGACGCTGGCCGCAATGGGTGCGCCGGTCAGAGGCGAAGCGGGATTGGGCTATCAGCTTGAGAAGGGGTACTTTCTGCCGCCGCTTCACTTTGATGCGGATGAGCTGGAAGCCATCATGCTTGGTGTCAGACTGGTTATGGCGCGCGGTGATGGTGATCTTAGCGCGGCAGCCCAACGCGTCTCGGGGAAAATCAGTTCAACGATGCAGGCCGAAGCAGGTGACCGCTATAAAACCCTGCCGCTGAGAGCTGTATCGAAAATGACCGAGGAAAACAGCAAGGCTAACCTGCATCTCTCATTTTTGCGGCGCGCGGTTCGTGATCGTGTGGTTGTCAAACTGGAATATAAGGACTTGCGGGATAAAACGACCGAACGAAGCGTGAGGCCGCTTGGACTAACCATGTTTGATGCCGTCTGGCTTTTGACCGGATGGTGTGAAAACCGTAACGATTTCAGAAATTTCCGTCTCGACCGGATCAGTAAGGTCGAAGCGGCCGGCCGGGTGTTTCGACATCAGAAGGGGCAGCGCTTCGAGGACTATCTGCTAACGCTTTAAAAATAGAAAAGGCGCGGCCTCCTCTCGGAAAGCCGGGCCTTTCAAATGAATTTCGGCTGTCTTTTATCCAAGACGGCTCAAGATGCTAACGCATTACGCCTTGAAAAAGTTCAATCCCCAAATGGACTTAACCAAAGCTCCATGAGTCGGCCTCATAGGGGTTTGATATTAGCCAATCATCGCACGACGATGGTTGAGCGGGCGCTCGACGATTTCGCGGGGTGCCTTGACGCCGTCACGTTCTTCCAGCGCTTCTGCTTTGGCGAGGTCCGCCTCGGCGACAACCAGTTCTGCTTCGGCGGCTTCTTTCTGCTGCATCAGATCGCGAATCGAACCAAAAAGATTGTCGCGACGCTGACGTGCAGCCTTCGCAAAGGTCGGATAGGCGAAATGATTGATGTCAGTGATGCCTGCCTTCTTTTCTTCCGACAGAATTTGGGCGTCGAGTTCTCCGGCCATTCGTTCGAACTCACCCATCATCAGATCAAGTTGACCCAGTTGACGGCGCTTTTCCTTCACCTGGAACAATTTCAGCCTGACGAGGCTTTCACGTGGCTTCATACGCAATACTCCTTGAACACCAACCAGCTTTCTAAATGTTGGGGCGTTCCCCCCGACTTTATTAACAGGCATATATGCGAGCGATTTTCCCGCATTATGCCGTGAAATCCGTTGCATTGCCTGGCTTTTCAGGGCTTCGGCTCTGCCACCAATTTTAAGAACAGCCTCAATAAGCGAAACAAAAAGTTAAGATTTCGCCCTTTTGGTAACCATTCCTTTACCGGCAACGTTAATCATACGCATTAGGAATTAAGGCTCGGTAAATATGGTGTGGTTTTTGAGTAACAGGTGAAAGCTAGAGTCAAATGAATCACTTAAGACATTTTCTTAATGTGATTCATGAGTATCGAGTGAGTACAAGAATTGCTTATGATTCAGTTGGATATGGTTTTTTTCTCATACGTTAAGAATTAGGCTTGCCAACCGGAATCATATTTTGTTAACCATTTGCAGGCACCTTCATATTCAGGCAACGACAGTTCCGTCAGCTGCCGTGAGGGAAAACTGGTCAGCGGCGGAAAGGGGATAAGATATGCGCGTCCTTTTGATTGAAGACGACAGTGCTATCGCACAAAGCATTGAACTAATGCTTAAGTCCGAGAGCTTCAATGTTTACACCACCGATCTGGGTGAAGAAGGCATCGATCTCGGCAAGCTTTATGATTATGACATCATCTTGCTGGACCTGAACTTGCCGGATATGTCCGGTTATGAAGTTCTGCGTACCTTGCGCCTTTCAAAGGTCAAGACGCCAATCCTCATTCTTTCCGGCATGGCTGGTATTGAGGACAAGGTTCGCGGACTGGGCTTCGGCGCAGACGACTATATGACGAAGCCGTTCCACAAGGACGAGCTGATCGCCCGCATTCATGCCATCGTTCGTCGTTCCAAGGGGCATGCCCAGTCGGTTATCACCACTGGCGATCTGATTGTTAACCTCGACGCGAAAACCGTTGAAGTTGGCGGCCAGCGCGTTCACCTGACCGGCAAAGAATATCAGATGCTTGAGCTTCTTTCGCTTCGTAAGGGTACGACGCTCACCAAGGAAATGTTCCTTAACCACCTTTACGGCGGTATGGACGAGCCTGAGCTCAAAATCATCGACGTGTTTATCTGCAAATTGCGCAAGAAGCTCGATGCCGTCTCTGGCAGCCAGAGCTACATCGAAACCGTTTGGGGTCGCGGCTATGTGCTGCGTGAGCCAGATGGCAGTGAATTGCGCGAGATCGCATAAGCAGTTTGAATTGCTCTTCAATAAGGCCCCGCTCAAGCGGGGCTTTGTTTTATGCGTATCTTTTCCGAACGCTGTTGCGCAGTTTTCAGGATGTTTGCTGAACCAACAAAAAAGCGCAGCTTACGCTGCGCTTTTTTGTTTATCTGCCGATGTGATCTTATTCGGCTGAGAAGACGATATCTTCTGCCGTTGCATGGATAGAGATGGTCATACCTGCTTCTTCCGCAAGCAGCAGCGTGTAGTATGGCTGCACCGAATGCGCATCGATGGGCTCTTCCGGCTCTGCTCCTGAATGAAGTTCAAGGAATTTCGGCGGGACACGCAGCATACGCCCCTTCACGGTGACGACGAAACGCGGATCAGTATCGCCATTTTCCAATCGTACAGCCAGCGAACCACCACGCGGGATAGCGGCATTGCCGATCAGAAGCATATTGAGCAGAAGCTTCACCTTGTTCTTAGGCAGGAGAACGCGTGCGCCTTCCCATGTCAATTCGGGCTTTTCATTCGCGAAATATTGTGTCGCGACGTGCTGAGCATCGCCGGTATCGATTTGCACGCCTGCGGAACCGGCAGCACCAAATGCGATGCGGGCGAACTGGAGCCGCGCCGAGGCATTACGGGCGCTTGATTTGATAAGCGCCATCGCATCCTCATCTGCGCCGCCTTCTTCGAGCAGCTCGAGACCATTGTTGATGGCGCCGACCGGTGAGATGATATCATGACAGATCCGGCTGCACAGAAGCGCACCAAGATCGAGCGCGGAAAGGGTGACGGGCAATGGCATGGTGTTTTCTCCAGGCGCGAACCGGCTCTGCTGGTCGACCTTTGGTCGAATATCAGGCGGCAATCAGTTGATGAGCATAAACCCCGACGAATCACCATCGGGAACCTTGAGAATCTGGATACACGCGACGTCCTGTTGCCGCAAGAAAGCTGTTTTTGCCGCCATTCTAAAGCCAATTTCAGCACATAAAGAATTAGACAAGAATTTCGCGGTTAGAATGAGCGCGATTCGGTGAAAGCGTTCATAAGAAGCGCATCCAAAGCTTTTAACAGGGCGTCAGACAGAGAAGCTGGTAGGCAAAAGGAATTATAAATGGCCATACCGTCCCTGTCGCAGATCAGGCTCCGCAACGCGGCATATAGTTTAGCGTTTATTGCGGCTTTTCTGATCTCCATCATCGCGGTGCCGCACAATGCGCTGGCACAAAGCAGCAACACATATTCGTCTCAGGAAATCGTTGATTCCGGGCACAGATTTTTTGGCTCCACGTCTGGCGGTATCGCCAGTGCTGTCGAAAAAGCATTTCAGAGCTTTGGCCTCCCTAATGGGTATATTCTCGGCGAAGAAGGCTCTGGCGCATTTATTGGCGGACTGACCTACGGGGAGGGCACGCTTTATACAAAGAATGCCGGGGATCATCGTACATTCTGGCAGGGCCCATCGCTCGGCTGGGATTTCGGCGGGCAGGGCTCGCGCGTTATGATGCTTGTTTACAATCTCGACGACATTCAGAGCCTTTATGGCCGTTATGCCGGCGTTGCAGGCTCAGCTTATGTTATCGCTGGCGTGGGCTTTAATGTGCTTAAACGCCAGAACATCATGCTGGTCCCCATCCGTACGGGGGTCGGTGCACGACTGGGTGTCAATATCGGTTACTTGAAGCTTTCCGCTTCGCCGACCTGGAACCCATTTTGATCCTGACGATCAACGAGTGCCCGTCATCGCTATGGCTGGCGCTTTCTTTTAAACGCACATCCCGAAAACCGTTTCACACTTTTCGGGATGTGCTCTAACGTGAAAAAGCTGTGATTCAATCTGCGCTCATTTTCATACTTGGCGTGCTTGTGGCGGTTTTCGTCGTGGTTCTGCTTGGGCCAACGGTCTGGCGCCGTGCTTTTTTTCTGGCGCGTCGACAGGTTCAAGCTGAACTTCCGATAACGCTCGCCGAAATCAGGGCTGATCGAGATGGGCTGCGTGCAGAACATGCCGTTAATACAAGCCGGCTTGAGCAACGGCTGAAACTTGAACGCGAAAAGACATCTGCGCAGCTTATCAGGCTTGGGCAGCTGCATGACGACCTGAAGCAGTATTCGACATTAGAGACCGACATGACTGCGCTTCGGGAAATGCTTGGGGCGCGTGACAAGCTGATTGAAGAGATCACAAACGAGCGCGATAATTTTGCGGAAAAAGCGGAAATTGTTGCAGCTGAAGTGGATCGGCTTAAAAAACACCTTTCATCTCTTCAGGAACTAGCCGATACGCTTCGTATCGAGTTAAGTGCCAAGGAGGCCGACTACGGCCGTCTGGCAAATGAGATGAGTGAATTGCGGCGTGAACGTAAAGATGCATCTGTCCGCTATAATGAGGTTTCGACGCAATTGACTGCCGCACAGACTGAACTCAAAACTGAGAAGCGCCGTAATACAGAATTGCAGCAGAAGCTCGATAAATTGATTGCCGATTTTTCTGATGCGCAGGAAAGGCTCGAGCGCCATGCTCGCATTGGCTCATCAGTGAGCACCGCATCAGGTGACATTCTCAAAGAAAATGCCATGCTGCGAGAAGAAATGTCCGTCCTTGCAGCGAAGGTGGTCGCAGCAACGGCAATGCATGAAGGCGATTCTTCACCTATTCATAAGCTGCTTGAAGCGGAAGAAACAAAAAACAGTGCCTCTCGCCCCAAAAGTCTCGCAAGCCGAATTCGTGAGCTGCGCGAGAACGGATCCCGAAAAGAGTGAAACGACCGGGACCAGATCAATACACGCAGAACACGTACGCTCTACGCGTTAGCCTCTGAAATAACATCCGACCATTCGGTATGGCGTTTCACCTGCACCTGCATGAAACTGCATCGCGGTATAATCTTCCATCCGACCTTACGGGCATCTTCGACTGCATGAAGCGCAAGCGCCTGTGCAACGCCTTTACCGCGCATCGAGTCGGGTACAAATGTGTGGTCAATGGAAATCAGCGCCGGGCCTAATTTCGTATAAGTCATTTCTGCTTCATCACCATCAATTCTGACGAAGTATCGGCCATTTTCAGCTGAGTCGAATTTCTTGATTTCGATATTTCCGACCATATCAAGCCTCTCTGATGTGCGTGCCTTAAGCCTGAATATAGTTCAGCTCGATAAAAGAAAAACCCCGGCCAGTGAACCGGCCGGGGTTTGATTTTGTATCTTCCTGTCTCAAAGAGACAGCAAGAGTTTAGTGTCTATATTGCTGGATACGGGTCGTCCTGAGACCGGCGAGACCATGCTCGTCGATTGAGGACTGCCATCCCAGAAATTCCTCCACCGTCAATGTATAACGCTGGCATGCCTCCTCCAGGCTGAGAAGCCCGCCGCGAACAGCAGCAACAACTTCAGCCTTTCGGCGAATGACCCAGCGCCGTGTACTGGCGGGGGGGAGGTCGGCGATGGTCAGCGGGCTGCCATCGGGACCGATAACATACTTTATACGCGGTCTTGTCAGATCGGTCATTGTACTCTCTACACAACACTCAAGGACCTAATCGAGACCGAGACTAACCGCACAGCTTTAAGAATTACCTAAACAGGCGGTAACTATCTGGTAACACTTGCAAAAAAATGCCTTATTTAGAGAGGAAGTCATAAAAAAACCCGGATCTCCGGGCATTTTTTTTATTATCTCACGCGAAATTGTGGCGCAATTGCTGCAAAATGAGCGATGTTTTTGCTGCGACATCTTGGCAAATACCCATTGTGTGACCTATATAGGGCGCAAATCTAAACTTTGAGAAGCAGGGCTATGCCCGGAAGCTGGATTCAATCATGAGCCTGAACAGCCTCGATCTGCCGGGAAAGCCGGAAGACACGCGCGTTGTCGTCGCCATGTCTGGTGGCGTCGATTCCTCTGTTGTGGCCGGCATCCTCAAACGTGAGGGCTATGATGTTGTTGGCGTGACGCTACAGCTTTATGACCACGGTGCGGCAGTGCATCGCGCCGGTTCATGCTGCGCGGGTCAGGACATCGAAGACGCCCGCCGCGTTTCGGAAAGCCTGGGCATTCCGCATTACGTTCTCGATTACGAAGCACGATTCCGCGAAGCTGTGATCGACACTTTTGCAAATTCTTATGTCAGCGGCGAAACGCCGATTCCTTGTGTGTCGTGTAATCAGACCGTCAAGTTTGCTGATCTTTTGCAGACGGCGCGGGAATTGGGCGCTGATGCGCTGGCGACTGGTCATTATATCCGCAGTGGTTTGAATGGCGAACATCGCGCCATGTTCCGCCCGGAGGATTCTGATCGCGATCAGAGCTATTTCCTGTTTGCGACCACGCAGGAACAGATGGACTATCTGCGTTTTCCGCTTGGGCATCTGCCAAAGGCGCGCGTGCGTGAGATCGCGGAAGAAATGGGACTGACTGTTGCCAAAAAGCAGGACAGTCAGGACATCTGCTTTGTTCCGCAGGGAAAATATACCGACATTATTTCCAAGCTGAAGCCGGAAGCGGCAACACCGGGTGATATTGTTCATATTGACGGGCGTGTTCTTGGACGTCATGACGGCATTGTCCATTACACCGTTGGTCAGCGCCGCGGGATTGGCGTGGCCACAGGCGATCCTCTTTATGTTGTGCATCTTGATGCTGCCAATACACGGGTTATTGTTGGACCACGCGAAGCGCTTGAAACGCATAAGGTATTTTTACGTGATGTGAACTGGCTCGGCGATCAAGCGCTTGATGCGCTGCCGGAAGGCGGCGTCGAAGTGTTTGCCAAGGTTCGCTCAACGCGTCCGCCACGTCCAGCTGTTCTGCATCATGCTGACGGCAAAACATGGGTAGAGCTGGTCGATGGCGAAAGTGGTATCGCACCGGGACAGGCCTGTGTGCTTTATTCTGATAACAGCAATACGGCTCGTGTTTTCGGTGGCGGGTTTATTGCGCGTTCCGAACGCGAACCACGCGCTGAAGAAATGCTGCGCCGCCTCGTCACTGGCGCTGCCAGCGCTTCGGTGGCTTGAGACAGCGCACCATTAAGAATAAGTATAGAGAAAGCCTTCAGCCTGTGCTGGAGGCTTTTTTGTCATCCGTTAAACTTACTGAAACGGGATAGCGCAATGCCCGATGCCGTAGCGACATTGAGGCTATCAAACTGCGATGACATGGGAATGCGCGCTCCGGTGAGTTGTGTGAGCAGATGCGCTGGAAGCCCTTCGCCTTCAGTCCCTAATAGCAGCGCCTGACGCTTATTGCGTGCTGCTTGATAGATATTTAGTTCTGATGAGGGACTGAGAGCCAATATGTTAAATTCGGCTGCTTGAAGTTCTGCCACAATCGTCTCGATGTTTGAACCGTGAAAATACGGGACTTTCAGTGTCGCGCCGACAGAAACGCGGATGGCTTTTCGGTAAAGCGGGTCGCAGCATGTTTTATCCATAAATACACAATCGGCTTCAAAAGCTGCCGCATTGCGAAAGATCGATCCAACATTGTCGTGATTGGAAATCCCGCACAAAACAACCACGAGAGCGGTTTCAGGCAATCGTGTGATCACGTCTGCGAGTTCTGGCTGTGGTTTGCGTCGGCCGACAGCAAGGATGCCACGATGGACATGAAAGCCCGCGACCTCATCAATGACCGATTGCGGCACGGAATAGACTTCTACGCCGGATGGTAAATGTGCAAGCTGGTCTTGCAGGCCATTCAGACGGTTTTCCAGAATGAGAAGGGATTCCGTTTCAAAGCGTGTGGCTTCCGAAAAAAGAACATTGAGGACGACTTTTCCCTCAGCGATAAAGCGCTGTTGCCGCCCGACCAGATCTTTTTCCCGGATATTTTTGTACGCTGCAAGGCGCTGATCGTTTGAGTCAGCAATTTCGACGACAAAGTCGTGCGATCGGGTGGTTTGCTCCTTCATCGCACGACTTATGCCTCATGATATGTGGTTACTGATGTAGCACCGCCGCCATTTCGCGTCGACGCGGAGTTGGACTCATATAGAGACTTGAAAGTGTAGACAACATCAACTCGATATGTGGTGATGAAACAATATAATAAATAGTCTGCGCATCGCGTCGTGTTGATACCAGATCAAGCGCTCTCAGCTTCGCAAGATGTTGTGATAAAGCGGATTGACTGAGATCGATTGCTTTTGCAAGTGCGCCAACAGACATCTCATTATTTAGTAATTTACAAAGAATGAGGAGCCTCTTGTTATTTGCTAATGCGGACAAAAAATCCGCTGCGGAATCAACATTTTCAACTAAATCAAAAAAATTATTTTCGTTAGACATTTGCAGTCATACCCCCGTAAGACAGCATAAGGTTAAAATCGCCCGGCTTCATTTTTGAGCGGGCGTAAAAAAATTAATACTATATGCTAAAATTTAAAAGAGCTTGCTTATATGTTCCAGCATAAAAATATAGGGTTTTTGTCCCAAAAAATATGGTTATTTGTTTCAGGGGGCTATTTTGCGTTAGTGAATGGACATTTTTGAGTTGTTTTTTGAACTCGTCTGCGGGAGAGCGAAGTTTCTAACGTGGTCCTTCATCTGCGCATGTAGTGACATTTGGTCTGTTCGCGTAAGCGGGAGTTTTCAGAGCAAGTCTTTTTTAATCTTAGGGAGCTGAGAGCCAAAAACGCGGCAGCAGATTATCTGCAAATAATATTATAATTAGGCGCCTCTTAGCGCAATTTTCTAGAAACATTATTTTTAATGGAATAAAAAACTAAAAAAATGTCAGGATATCCGTTGAGAATATGACCAGATTCTAAAAATTGCACTTGCATTGTTATGCGTCACACGTTTCGATAAGCGCCAATTGCGTGCTTAGGGTGCGCGCAATAATATTTCCGTGGAGGCGGGCACTAAATGAAATTCTATAAAACACTTCTTGCTGCTACGGCAGTTGTCGCTTTGATGAGCGGCGCGGCCTCGGCAAAGACCTTTGTCTATTGTTCGCCAGCATCGCCTGAGGGTTTTGATCCTGCAGCTTATACCGGTGGTGACACGTTTGATGCGTCCGCGCATCCGGTTTACAACCGCCTTGCAGAATTTAAAAATGGCACAACGGAAGTTGTCCCGGGTCTTGCTGAAAGCTGGACCGTTTCAGACGATGGTAAGGAATACACCTTCAAGCTTCGCACCGGCGTCAAGTTCCATTCGAGCGACAATTTCACGCCAAGCCGTGATTTCAACGCCGACGATGTGATCTTCTCGTTTGATCGCATGGGCAACAAGGAAAACCCATGGCACGAATATACGTCGGGCATTTCCTATGAATATTTCGATTCCATGGAAATGGGTTCGCTGATCAAGGAAATCCAGAAGATTGACGATAATACCGTCAAGTTCATTCTGACCCGCCCAGAAGCTGCATTCCTCGCAAATATTTCGATGCCTTTCGCTTCGATCATTTCGAAGGAATACACCGACAAGCTCGCAGCGGATGGCAAGCAGTCCGATCTTAACCAGTTCCCGGTTGGTACAGGTCCTTTCCAGTTCGTTGCTTACCAGAAAGACGCAGTTGTTCGCTTCAAGGCCAACCCGGACTATTGGGGTGACAAGCCGAAGATCGACGATCTGGTTTTTGCAATCACCACTGACCCGGCTGTGCGCGCACAGAAGCTCAAGGCTGGTGAATGCCACCTGATGTCTTACCCGGCACCAGCTGACATTAAGGGTCTTCAGGCCGATTCCAACCTCAAGGTTGACGAACAGGCTGGCCTGAATGTTGCGTATTTCGCTTATAATACGCTCAAGGCGCCATTCGATAAGCCGGAAGTTCGCAAGGCACTCAATCAGGCTGTTAACAAGCAGGCGATTGTCGATGGCGTTTATGAAGGTCAGGGTCAGGTTGCAAAGAACCCGATTCCACCGACAATGTGGAGCTACAACGACAAGATCGAAGACGACAAGTACGATCCGGAAGCAGCCAAAGCAGCTCTCGAAGCTGCTGGCGTCAAGGATCTGAAGATGAAGCTGTGGGCAATGCCTGTCAGCCGTCCTTACATGCCCAATGCACGTCGTACGGCTGAACTGATGCAGTCAGATCTTGCCAAGGTTGGTGTAAACGCTGAAATCGTTTCGATGGAATGGGGTGAGTACCTCAAGAAGTCGGGCGAAAAGGACCGCGACGGTGCAGTCATTCTCGGCTGGACCGGTGACAATGGTGATCCGGACAACTTCCTCGGCACGCTTCTGGGCTGCGCAGGCGTTGGTTCGAACAACCGCGCACAGTGGTGCTACCAGCCATTCGAAGACCTGATCCAGAAGGCCAAGGTTTCGACAAGCCATGACGAACGCGTCAAGCTTTACGAAGAAGCACAGGTGATCTTCAAGGAGCAGGCTCCTTGGAACACGATTGCTCACTCGACCGTTTTTGTGCCGATGTCGGCCAAGGTAACGGGCTTCAAGCAGAGCCCGCTTGGTGACTATCGCTTCGAAGAAGTCGATATTAGCGAGTAAAATCCCGACAACACCAGCGGCCGGGTGTGGAGGTTTCCTCCGCACCCGGTCGGAGTTTTTATATGTTTCGTTTTATATTAAACAAACTCCTCTATCTGATACCGACTTTTATCGGCATCACGATTGTCGCTTTCGCCTTTGTGCGCGTGCTGCCGGGAGACCCCGTTCTTCTGATGGCGGGCGAACGCGGCGTCAGTCCTGAGCGCCATGCACAATTGCTGGCCCAGCTCGGCTTTGACCGTCCATTGTGGGAGCAGTACCTCCATTATGTGGGAAATCTTCTGCACGGCGATTTCGGTCAGTCGCTGGTAACCAAAAAGCCAGTTATCGACGAATTTTTTGCTCTGTTCCCGGCAACGGTTGAACTGGCATTCTGTGCAATCATTCTGGCTATTCTTGTCGGCATCCCCGCAGGTGTTATTGCTGCTGTAAAGCGCGGCTCCTGGTTTGATCAGGGACTGATGGGCATCTCACTGGTTGGCTATTCCATGCCGATTTTCTGGTGGGCCTTGCTGCTGATCATTCTGTTCTCGGGCATTATGCAACTCACGCCTGTTTCAGGCCGTATATCGTTGCTTTATTACTTCCCGCCAGTGACAGGCTTCATGCTGATCGACAGTCTGTTATCTGGTCAGAAAGGCGCGTTTTCTTCCGCCTTGTCGCATCTGATCCTGCCGACCATTGTGCTGGCGACGATTCCGCTTGCGGTGATCGCTCGTCAGACGCGTTCGGCCATGCTTGAAGTGCTCGGCGAAGATTATGTGCGCACCGCACGGGCCAAGGGCTTACCGCTCCGTCGTGTCATTGGTCTTCATGCGCTGCGCAATGCGATGATCCCGGTGATCACGACCATCGGTCTTCAGGTCGGTGTGCTTATGGCCGGTGCTATCCTGACGGAAACGATCTTCTCATGGCCGGGTATTGGCAAGTGGATGCTCGATTCTATTTCGCGCCGCGACTATCCGGTCGTTCAGAGCGGATTGCTGATCATTGCGTTCATTATCATGGTCGTCAATCTGATCGTTGATCTGCTTTACGGCTTGATCAATCCGCGCATCCGGCACAAGTGAGGGTATCATGACACACTCAGCCATTCAGCCGGAAGCCGCCAATGAAGTCGGGAAACTCCGGGCTTTGAAGGATTTCTGGTTTTATTTCAGCGTCAATCGCGGCGCTGTCATCGGTCTTTTTGTATTTCTTGCGATCATTCTGGTGGCGATTTTTGCGCCGCTCATTGCACCGCATAATCCTATCGAGCAATATCGTGATTTCGTGAAGGTGCCTCCGTTCTGGCAGCAGGGGGGCAGCACGCAGTTCATCTTGGGAACGGATGCGGTTGGCCGTGATATTCTGTCCCGCCTGATTTACGGTGCGCAATATTCGCTGCTCGTGGGCTTTGTTATCGTTGTTATTTCGATGTGCCTTGGCATCACGATTGGCGTTATTTCGGGTTATTTCGGCGGTGGCATTGATACGATCTTCATGCGTATCATGGATGTCATTCTGGCATTTCCGTCGCTGCTGCTGGCACTGGTTCTTGTTGCTATTCTCGGACCGGGCCTGATCAATGCGGTTCTTGCGATTACGCTTGTTCTGCTTCCGCACTTTTCGCGCCTGACGCGTGCGGCGGTAATGGCTGAAAAAGAGCGGGAGTATGTAACCGCTTCGCGTCTGGCTGGCGCGAGCAAGTTCCGTCTGATGTTCAAGACGATCCTGCCAAACTGCCTCGCTCCGCTGGTGGTCCAGGCAACCATGTCGTTTTCCAACGCCATTCTCGACGTTGCCGCGCTTGGCTTTCTTGGCATGGGTGCGCAGCCACCGACACCGGAATGGGGTACCATGCTTGCTGAAGCACGAGAATTCATTCTGAGCGCATGGTGGATCGTGACCTTCCCGGGTCTTGCAATCCTGATCACAGTTCTTGCCATCAATCTGGTCGGCGATGGTCTGCGTGATGCGCTTGATCCGAAACTGAAGAGGAGCTGATCGATGGCTTTGCTTGAAATCAAGAACCTCACGGTTTCGTTCGATACATCGACAGGCCCTTTTAAAGCGGTCGATGGCATCGATATCTCAGTGGACAAGGGCGAAGTGCTCGCGATTGTCGGTGAGTCTGGCTCTGGCAAGTCGGTCGGTATGCTTGCCGTTATGGGACTGTTGCCGAAGACTGCCACGGTTACCGCTGATAGCATGACGTTTGACGGGCAGGACTTGCAAGGCATGTCCGACAAGGAACGCCGCAAGATCATCGGACGCGACATTTCCATGATCTTTCAGGAGCCGGTTGCAAGTCTCAATCCGTGTTTCACCGTTGGCTATCAGCTTGAAGAAGTGCTTAAGCGCCATCTGGGACTTAAGGGTTCCGCAAGCCGTGCCCGTGCGATTGAACTGCTGGAACTCGTCGGCATCCGCGATGCGGCTGAACGCTTGTCCAGCTTCCCGCATCAGATGTCGGGCGGTCAGTGTCAGCGTGTGATGATTGCGATCGCCATTGCGTGTAACCCCAAGCTGCTGATTGCCGATGAGCCGACAACCGCGCTTGATGTGACGATCCAGAAGCAGATCCTCGATCTGCTGATGCGTCTTCAGGTCGAACACGGCATGGGTCTTATCATGATTACCCATGATATGGGTGTCGTTGCGGAAACGGCTGATCGTGTGATCGTTCAGTATAAGGGTCACAAGATGGAAGATTCGGACGTCTTGTCGTTGTTTACCGAACCAAAACATCCTTATACGCGTGCGCTTCTTTCGGCTCTGCCGGAAAATGCTACGGGTGATCGTCTGCCAACGGTTTCCGATTTCGTCTTTTCAGATAAATCCGCAGGAGAAGCGTGATGAGCGAGATAGTTCTCGAAGCGCGCGACATCAAGCGCGATTACCATGTTGGCGGTGGTCTTTTTGGCAAGCCAAAGGTCGTTCATGCCGTCAAGGGTGTGAGCTTCAAGCTTGAAAAGGGCAAGACGCTGGCAATCGTCGGTGAATCAGGTTGTGGCAAGTCAACGCTTGCCCGCATCCTCACCATGATCGATCCGCAGACATCCGGCGAATTGCTGATCGGCGGGCAGGATGTGAATATTGCACGTGATGGTCTGACACCTGAAATGCGCCAGAAGGTGCAGATCGTGTTCCAGAACCCTTACGGCTCGCTCAATCCGCGTCAGAAGATCGGCGATGTGCTGGCTGAGCCTTTGTTGCTCAACACCAATATGACAGCCGCTGAACGCCGCGAAAAAGCGATGGAAATGCTGCTCAAGGTTGGACTTGGTAAAGAGCATTTCAACCGCTATCCGCACATGTTCTCAGGCGGGCAGCGGCAGCGTATTGCGATTGCACGCGCATTGATGCTCAATCCGAAGCTGCTCATTCTCGATGAGCCGGTTTCAGCGCTCGACCTTTCTGTGCAGGCACAGGTGCTTAACATTCTTGCGGATTTGCAGGAAGAATTCGGTCTGACCTATGTCTTCATCAGTCACGATCTTTCGGTCGTGCGCTATATCGCTGATGATGTGATGGTGATGTATTTCGGCGAGGTTGTTGAATACGGTTCACGCGATGACGTTTTCAACAATCCGCAGCATGACTACACGAAGAAGCTATTTTCGGCCACACCGCGTGCGGATGTGGATGCGATCCGTGCCCGCGTTGAAGCGCGTGCAGCGGCACGTCAGGCTGCGCAGGCATAAAGTTTTTCTCGACTGAAAAAAAACGCCGCCCTTGAGGCGGCGTTTTTATAGGCATCAGCTTGTTGCACGTTGCTGGTGCCAAGCGAGTGCGCGCACAATGTCGTCGGCATTGATTTTGCCGATGATGGCTCCGTTTTCGACGATGCCCACATCGCCGCTGCTGTCGGCAACTGCATTCATCAGATCGCGCACGAGCGTTTCACGGCGTGTTGTCGCTGCAAAGGGGCGAGGGGCAGCGGTGCGGTCAAACGGGGTCATGATGTCGCCCGCTTGCAAGACACCGAGCGGGTTCATGTGGGCGACAAAATCCGTCACATACTGATTGGCGGGTTGCAGGAGGATTTCCTGTGGTGTTCCGCACTGGATAATGCGCCCACCTTCCAAAATGGCGATGCGATTGCCGATCTTCATCGCTTCATCAAGATCGTGGCTGACGAATACGATGGTTTTTCTGAGCCGTGATTGGAAGGTGAGAAGCTCGTCCTGCAGGCGGGTTCGTATCAGCGGATCGAGTGCGGAAAAAGGTTCATCCATCAACAGGATTGGTGCGCCTGTTGCAAAGGCGCGGGCAAGTCCAACACGCTGCTGCATGCCGCCTGAAAGTTCACTCACCTTGCGTGTGGCCCAGTCCTGCAAACCGACGAGTTCAAGCTGATCACGGGCGTGGTTTAGCCGTTCATGCTTGCCCATGCCGGATATTTCCAAGCCAAAGGCGACGTTTTCTTCAACCGAGCGCCATGGCAAAAGACCAAACTGCTGGAACACCATGGAAACGAGTTCAGTTCGCAGATGCCGCAGTGTTTTGCGGTCGGCTTTACCGACGTCAATCGTGCGTTCGCCATCGCGGATCAGAACGCGGCCACGCGAAATCGGATTGAGACGATTGATGGCGCGCAGAAGCGTCGATTTTCCAGAGCCGGATAGTCCCATCAGGACAAGAATCTCGCCTTCGTGAATGTTGAGCGAGCAATCATGGACCCCCAGAACGAGATCGGTCTCAGCCTGAATCTCCGAGCGCGATGCTCCGCGATCAGCCAGTTCCAGCGCGCTATCGACATTTTTGCCAAAAATGATGCTGACATCTTCTACAGCAATGATCGTCATGGCCGGTCTCCTATTGGTCTCGCACAGCGCGGAAAATGCGGTCCAGTACAATCGCAACCACGACGATGATGAAGCCTGCTTCGAAACCGAGCGAAATATTGACGGAGTTCAGGCCACGAACCACTGGCACCCCGAGGCCGTCCGCGCCCACAAGTGCGGCAATCACCACCATCGACAAGGACAGCATGATTGTCTGCGTGAGTCCCGCCAAAATCTGCGGCATCGCATAAGGCAGCTCAACCTTCCAAAGCAGTTGTGACCGTGAAGCTCCGAAAGCTTCACCCGCTTCAACAAGCGAGGACGGTGTGGAGGAAATACCAAGCTGGGTTAGGCGAATAGGAGCCGGTATGACGAAGATTACCGTCGCCAGGAGACCTGGCACCATGCCGATACCAAAGAAGACGATCGCCGGGATCAGATAAACGAATGTCGGCAGCGTTTGCATCAGATCGAGAATTGGACGCATCACCGCGTATAGTTTCGGACGATGGGCTGCTGCGATACCTAAAGGAACGCCAATTGCCATGCAGACAAAGCACGACGAGAGAACGAGAGTGAGTGTCTTGAGCGTCGGGTCCCAATAACCTTGGTTAATGATGAACAGAAAGCCCAAAATGGTAAGCAGGACGACCGAAATACGACGCTGTATCAACCACGCGACGACCGCAAAAATTGCGATCAGAATAAGCGGATGTGGAAGTTGCAAGAGATATAAAAGGCCATCAATCAGGCCCTGCATAATCGCTGCAAGAGTGTCGAAGAAAAGCCCCCAATGGGTCGTAAGCCAGTCGACCACCGACTTTGCGGTGGGCCCGACCGGAATTTTATAGTCCGTCAGCCAGTTCAACGATTCTGTCTCCTGCTGCGTGCTTTTTCTGTTCTCAATAAAATACAAAAGAGCAGGCCGCGGTGTCCCGCGGCCTCTGTGCTGGAAGAATTACAGGCCGAGTGTCGCTTTCACAGCTGGCAGACCTTCCTTGCCGTCAACGGTTGTCACGCCGTCCAGCCATTTATCGAGGGCGGCAGGATTTGCCTTGAGCCAAGCTGTTGCCGCTTTCGCAGGTTCTTCGCCGTCATCCAGAATCTTGCCCATGATCTCATTTTCCATTTCAAGCTGGAATTCGAGATTGGTCAGGAATTTGCCAACATTTGGGCATTCCTGCGCATAGCCTGCGCGGACATTGGTTTCGACCGTTGCGCCACCAAGGTTGGGGCCGAAGAAATCATCACCGCCGGTGAGGTAGGCGATTTCAAAACGCTTGTTCATCGGATGCGGCTCCCATGCGAGGAAGACGACCGGGTCTTTGCTCTTAATGCTGCGGGCGACCTGCGCGAGCATTCCCTGTTCAGACGATTCCGCCAGCTCAAACGACTTGAGGCCAAACGCATCCTTAGTAATCATGTCGAGGATCAGGCGGTTGCCGTCATTGCCTGGCTCTATGCCGTAAATCTTGCCGCCGAGCTTATCCTTGAAAGTCGCGATATCTTTAAAATCTTTCAGCCCTTCGTCATACGCATATTTCGGCACAGCCAGCGTATATTTTGCGCCTGTCAGATTGGTGCGCAGTGTTTCCACGCTCTTGTCATCCAGATAAGGCTTGAGATCAGCGCTCATGGACGGGTTCCAATAGCCGAGGAACACATCGATGTCTTTCTTGCTAAGCGACGCATAAGTTACGGGAACGGAGAGAACCTTGATGTCGGTCTTGTAGCCAAGGCCCTTGAGTATCTCTGTAGCCACAGCAGTCGTCGAGGTGATGTCGGTCCAACCGACATCGGAGAAGCGAACGGTCGAGCAGCTCTCTGCCTCGGCAGCCTGTGCCGCGGCTGGAATGACAAAGATGGCCGTGGTAACAGCCAGCATTTTCAGGGCACTTTTCAGCGCAGGCGTCGATGTGGACTTCATTTTTCTCTCCATTAACCGGGCCGTTTTGACGGTTGATTGTTTTTCCGGTTCCAGCTTTTAGCAAACACCAAAGATTTCGCCGATCAAGTACCATTGCGGCGAAAATATTTCTGATTGCGACTTTCGGGGGCGTTGTACTCGTTTTTCTGGACCGACAGGCAAAAAGTTCGGCGCATAAAGCGTTCTGGCCGAAGCAGGGTGAAGTGGCGCCATGTTACCCACAGCTTGTCTCGTTTCAACCCTCGCAACAGGAAAAGCTTCGATAATGTCGGTGAGATGCTGGTCTATGGTTGTCGAAAAGCCAGCTACACTCTATTTGAAGAAGATAAACTTGTCAGCGCATGCTGGCCGGTGCTGGGCTGCATTTTTAGTGCGCCACCGCCGGTAAGGTAAACGTGTCAGAGAGCCTGTGATGGCAGGCAACAGGAAGGACTTGATACAGTGTGGAATGCAGTTCGGGGCGTCTTCTCCTTCCTTGGCCGTTTTATCGCGGCATTGGCCAGATTAATCGCAGTACCAGTTCGTGCTTTGTGGCGGCTTTTTCTCAAATTGGGAAATTTGTGGAAAGTTGTCGTTGCGGTATTCGTGATCGGTTTTGGTGGGCTTTATGCCTATTTTATCTGGCAGACGCAGGTCTGGACCAACTTCAATCCTGACTATCCGGCCAAATATAGCTATCAGGATGCCGTGACGCCGGGTGAGCAAGTGTCGACCGCGCCTGTTGCGCCGTTGGCCGCAACGTCTACTCCTTCTGACAACAGTGCAAGCGGGACTGACACTACACCTGTTGCCGGCAATGCCGATACGACAACGCAGCAGGAGACTGAGACGCAACCTATGCAGGCCGCGCAAATTCCTTCGACTGCACGAAAGTGTTCGCCATCTGCCATTGCAGAAGTTGCCGCTGATCTCACTGATTTCAATGTGAATCAGAATGCGTGGATTTCGTCCATGCTGCTCTACAAGCTTGGCTTTTTTGGCATGGACTGGGATCGCACGCCGTTTCTCGATAACAAAGCATCGTTCCAGCGCGGAATCAACGCCGCTGTGCGACGCACGGCAATTGAACTGGTGGACAATATCGGCCGTCTGCGCGGTACCTCGCAGATCGACAGCGATTTGCAAAAGGCGCGTGGTAATCTCCAGTTTGCAGAAGATGCCTGGTATTTCGGTCTCAGTCCGTTTGGTCCAAAGACCCCGACGCCAAGCTATTATCGTTCAGCGATCAAGGATCTGCGCTCGTTCAATACGCGTCTGGAAAACTGCCATGCAACATTCGATGCGCGTGCAGATAACCTGATTCAGTTTGTTGATCGTATAGCCAGTGATCTTGGTTCGACGTCTGCAATCCTGAAGGATCGCGCCGAGAATTACCATGCAGGTTGGTTTGATACACGTGCGGATGACCGTTTCTGGTTCGCGTATGGCCAGCTCTATGCCTATTATGGTCTGCTGCGTGCGGCCCATTCGGATTTCCGTGGTGTGCTTGCAGAAAAGCATCTCGATGGCGTCTGGGATGAAATGGAGCGGCAGTTGCGTTCGGCGCTCGATATGCAGCCATTTATCGTTTCCAACGGCAGCCCGGATGCTTGGTTTACGCCATCACATCTGACAACGATGGGCTTTTATATCCTGCGTGTGCGGTCCAATCTGGTGGATATCAAGCAGGTTCTGGAGCGTTAAGTTAGAATGGAATTGCCATCACGACTGCGTCAGGCAGTCGATGCTGCGCTTGAGGGCATGGCATTGACTGATCTGAAACGCGCCTCCGATATTTTATCGCAGCGTTATCGTGCTGAAACGCGCGATGGACGGTTGCATATTTCGGATGAACTGGCTGCCAAAGCCTATCTGGCTGCACGGCTGCCAGCAACCTATGCTGCCGTTCGTACAAGCTTGGAGAACGTTGCGGAAGTTTGTCCTGATTTTGTGCCTCACACGCTGCTTGACGTCGGATGCGGGCCGGGGACTGCACTGTGGGCAGCCAGCGATTGCTGGCCTGATTTGCAGGCAGCTACAATGATCGAAGCAAGTCCTGCAATCCGTTCGGTCGGAAGCGCTCTTGCAACAAATATCAGCCTTAAGACGGAGTGGCGTGCAGGGGATCTGGTCAAGGAAAAGATCGACCTTCCAAAGGCTGATCTGGTAACCATTGCCTATGTTCTCGACGAGTTGGCGCCACCTGATCGCAAGGCGCTGGTCGAAAAGCTCTGGACGCACACGCAGCATATGTTTGTGATTGTGGAGCCGGGAACACCTGCTGGCTGGCAGCGTATTCTGGATGCGCGCACCGCGTTGATCGCGCAGGGTGCGCATATCGTGGCTCCGTGCCCACATCAACTTGATTGTCCGATTGCAGCACCTGACTGGTGCCATTTTTCGCGGCGTGTTGCGCGTTCGCGAATTCACCGTCTGACCAAAGATGCCGAAGTGCCCTGGGAAGATGAGAAATTCATCTATCTCGCGGCGACACGTGATCCATCACTTGCCGTTTCCGCGCGCGTGATTGCGCCGACGCGTGTCGGCGGTGGCAAGGTTTCGATGAAGCTTTGCAAAGATGACGGCTCCGCCGAAGAGAGGCTTTTGACCAAGCGCGACGGCGAGTTCTTCCGTTGGGGCCGTCGCGCTGATTGGGGCGATGCTTATTTATGAAGCTTGAAACGCTGATTGCAATTTTGGGCGGTTGATCAGGAACACCATCGCGGCCGCCGCAAAGCACATGGCACCGGCCAGAATGAGCGCGGGTGTATAGCTGTCATAATCGGTGCGAACAAAGCCCGCAAAGGCTGCGGCCGCGGCAGCGCCCACCTGATGCCCGGTAAAGATCCAGCCAAAAACCATCCCGGCTTTTTCGGGGCCGAATTTCTCTGCTGCAAGCTTTACCGTTGGGGGCACGGTTGCGACCCAATCAAGACCATAGAAGACGGCAAAGAGTGCGAGTTCATAAATCGAAAAATCGGTGAATGTGAGATAAATCAGCGAAAGGCCGCGCAGCGCATAGAACCAGAACAGAAGCCAGCGATTGTCATAGCGGTCGGTAAGCCAGCCGGACGCTATCGTGCCAATCAGATCGAAAGCGCCGATGACAGCGAGAATACCGGCTGCGCCCACGGGCACGATGCCGTAGTCGCCGCAAAGTGCAATCCAGTGGGTCTGGATAAGGCCGTTGGTCGAGAAACCGCAGACAAAAAATGTGAGGAACAAGACCCAGAAAGTCGTTGTTGAAGATGCTTCACGCAATGTCACCAGAGGAGAGAGCAGCATAGCGCCAAACTGCTTCTTTGGTTCAGGGGCGGGCATGGGCGCTGTGCGGCCATAGGGTTTGAGGCCGAGATCTGATGGTTTGTCACGCATCAGCATCAGCACCAGAATGAGTGCTGCGACCAGAAATGAAATCACAATTGTAAGTGATGTGCGCCAGCCGATATTTTGGCTCACGCTTGCAAGAATTGGCATGAAAATAAGCTGACCGGTTGCGTTGCTGGCGGTCATCATGCCGACGACCAGACCACGGCGCTTTTCAAACCAGCGTGCAGCAACCGTAGCGCCAAGTACAAGAGCTGTCATGCCAGTGCCAAGGCCGATCACGACGCCCCAGAGTGCTACCATCTGCCATTGCTCGGTCATGAAGATCGAGCCCAAAAGCCCGAGTGAAATCATGATGAGTGCCGCCATGACCACCCGGCGCAGGCCGAACTGGTTCATGAATGCAGCCGCAAACGGCCCCATCAAACCAAACAGCACAAGACGCAACGCCATAGCGAAGGAAATATCGGCATTGCTCCAGCCGAACTCGCTTTGAAGCGGCTCAATCAATATGCCTGCCGAGCCCATGGCAGCGGCTGTTGCCAGCATCGTCAGGAAGGTGATCCCAGCAATGACCCATCCATAATGGATGTTTCTTTGTGCAAGAAAGCTGGCTAGGCGGGATGAGATCATCTTCGACACTTTCTGTTTCGGCTGAATTTCGTCCAGCAATACACTGGAAGACGAAACCGTCCGCTATTTAACGTTGCTGCAAGTTTCAATCATTGTTTTCAGTCAAGGCGCGCTCTGCAATCATCACAATGCATCAAGAAGCGCCCGCAATTGTTCGACACCCTTGTGGCCAAGCCGCGCTTCTATTTCGCTTTGTGCCTGATCCCACAATGGTTCACCCTGTTTGACCAGCCTATGGCCCTCATTGCTCAGTGTTATCGTGGTTTCGCGGTGATCGTCACTGGACGCTGGTTCAATCAAGCCCAATTTCTGCAAGACCTTTGCATTGCGTCCCATGGTCGACCGATCCAACTCGGCAATGCGGGCCAGTTCAGTGAGCGAGATCGTTGTCGCGCGCGAGATTTTTCGCAACAGGCTGAACTGCGCTACGCTAATGCCAAGCGGTGCCAATGCCTCGTCATAAATCGCCGAGGTTTTTCGGGCTGCCTGACGCAAATGAATACATATGCAGGAATTTGTCATTATGCGGGTATATACCCGCATAATGACTCTGGCAATATGTCGAAACAATTTTTGTAAGATTTGATTGGCGCTGGGCTAAAAACCGGCGCTGGAGCGCATCGCAAAAGTTAGTAATGTCTAAGCGGGGAAATCGTCCACTGGACTGATTTCTGATCCCGATATGATCGGATGAAGATGTGCTCTAAACCGCGATATGCGACGTCTCTTTCACTTCCTCCATCACTGCGTAAGTGTGAGATTCACGCACGCCGGGAAGCGAAAGCAGGGCTTCGGAGAGAAAACGCCGATAGTGATCCATATCCGTGACACGCGCCTTGATCAGATAATCGAAGCCACCCGCCACCATATGGCATTCCATAATATCGGGATTGCTTCGTGTGAATGTGGCGAAGGTGTCAAAAACTTCCGGTGTGGTGCGGTCCAGCTTGATTTCGATGAAAACGAGCATGGAGCGGTCAAGCATTTTCGGCGACAGGTGCGCTGAATAGCCAAGAATATAACCTTCGCGCGTGAGGCGTTTCACGCGTTCAGCCGTCGCTGTCTGGGAAAGATTGATACGATCAGCCAGTTCAGTATTGGTAAGTCGGCCATTTTCCTGAAGCGCAGACAGAATGCTCCTGTCCATCACATCGAGATTCTTCATTGATGTCCCCATTTGACCGCCTGCGTGTGCGGTTCTTTTTGTTTGCTTGCAAATGATCTGCGACCGAAATGAATCTGAAAACCTGCCTGGGCGCAAGGCAAAAATGCTTAATCGGTCATACAAACTTTCTCATACAATATAGTTTTAAAAACCCAGGGTTGTGCTGCGATAAGATTAACAGCTTGAGATCGTCTCGATAATGCTCCCTCTGGCGTTTGGAAAATAGCAGCATATACACTTTATAGTTGCAAACTAAATACCATTCATGGTAGTGTTTATGCATACTGAAAGTCATATTATTCTTATACATTTCGTACTTTGGGCTCTGCCCGTTCTGATCAGTGGAAAGCGTACCTGCTACTTTCCAACTGCATTGCCTTCATTAAAGGCAAGGGGAAATCCGGCCTCTTCACTGGGTCCGGATTTTCTTTATGTCGATTGTTTCGAGTGGGTTTCTTCTGCTTTTGTGTTGTTTGAATTTTCCAGTTGCAAGCGATGCAAGGGAAGGCTAACAGTATCGCCATGAACATTTCGCGCATTGATACAAAAATCTGGTGGTGGGCTCGCTAAAAGCGGCCACGCAGGCGTTTGTGCATTTGCGTTTCAGAAACAGGCCGCTGGGATTATCCGGGCGGCCTTTTTGTTTGGCTGTTTGAATAAGACCGGGTCTTGGAAGTGCTCGATAACGAATAACACTTGGGAATTGCCAGTCATGAATGCGAAGATTGCGGATAGCGAGATATTCAGGCACGAGACTGCGGGCGGCATTGTTGTCGAACGTGTGCGCCATCTGACTGCTTATAAGGGAGCCATCGAGACTTATATCGATGCTCTGAATGAGCGGCGGGGCGCGGTCTTTTCTTCCAATTACGAATATCCGGGTCGCTATACGCGATGGGACACGGCAATTGTTGATCCGCCAGTGGTCATCACATCACGTGCGCGCCAGATGCGTATTGAAGCGCTGAACAAGCGCGGCGTGATCCTGCTGCGCCCGATCCTCAAGACGGTACAGGCACTTGGTGAAGTCAAGGTCGATAAGGCCGATGAAGATCGGATCGAGCTGACGATTGCTGAACCTACCGGCACATTCACCGAAGAAGAACGCTCCCGCATGCCATCGGTCTTTACCGTGCTGCGCGCGATTGTCGGCCTTTTCTTCTCCGAAGAAGATGCAAATCTCGGCCTTTACGGCGCATTCGGCTATGATCTCGCCTTCCAGTTCGATCCAATCCAGTACAAGCTGAAGCGCCCGGACGATCAGCGCGATCTGGTG
This sequence comes from Ochrobactrum sp. Marseille-Q0166, assembly GCF_014397025.1. Taxonomy (NCBI): domain Bacteria; kingdom Pseudomonadati; phylum Pseudomonadota; class Alphaproteobacteria; order Hyphomicrobiales; family Brucellaceae; genus Ochrobactrum; species Ochrobactrum sp. Marseille-Q0166. The sequence continues at coordinate 1,054,124 of NZ_JACJUO010000001.1, forward strand.
CTTTTCATCCCGGATGAAATCTTCGTGGCCGATCACTACTCGGCACGCGCATGGGTGGATCGCTATGAATTCATCTGCGGCGGCTCCTCAACGCATGATCTTGCGCGCGCGACGCCGGTGCAGCCATTCAAACCTGCCGAGCGTGATCTGCCGCGCGGCGATCACAATCCGGGCGAATATGCCAAGCTGGTTGAACGTGCAAAAGAAAGCTTCAGGCGTGGCGATCTGTTTGAAGTCGTGCCTGGCCAGACTTTCTACGAGCGTTGCCACACGGCGCCTTCGGAAATCTTCCGTCGGCTGAAGTCGATCAATCCGTCGCCTTATTCATTTTTCATCAATCTGGGAGAGAATGAATATCTGGTGGGGGCTTCGCCGGAAATGTTCGTGCGTGTCAATGGTCGCCGGATCGAGACCTGCCCGATTTCCGGTACGATCAAGCGCGGTGAAGATGCGATTTCGGATTCCGAGCAGATTCTGAAACTGCTCAATTCCAAGAAGGACGAGTCCGAGCTGACCATGTGTTCGGATGTTGATCGCAACGATAAAAGCCGGGTCTGTGAACCGGGTTCGGTGCGGGTGATCGGTCGTCGTCAGATCGAAATGTATTCGCGTCTGATCCACACAGTTGACCATATTGAAGGCCGTTTGCGTGACGGGATGGATGCTTTTGACGGCTTCCTCAGCCATGCCTGGGCTGTGACTGTAACCGGTGCGCCAAAACTTTGGGCCATGCGCTTCCTCGAGGAAAACGAGCGCAGCCCGCGTGCATGGTATGGCGGTGCTGTCGGCATGATGCACTTTAACGGCGATATGAATACCGGCCTCACATTGCGTACGATCCGCGTCAAGGATGGTGTGGCCGAGATCCGTGCGGGTGCGACACTGTTGTTTGATTCCAATCCTGAAGAAGAAGAAGCCGAAACTGAATTGAAGGCCTCTGCGATGATCGCTGCTGTGCGTGAAGCACAGAAGAGCAATCAGGTTGCTGAAGAACGCGTTGCCGCAAAGGTGGGCGAGGGAATTTCGATCCTGCTGGTCGATCATGAAGATTCCTTCGTGCACACACTTGCCAACTACTTCCGTCAGACGGGGGCAACGGTTGCGACTGTTCGCTCGCCGGTCGCCGAAGACGTGTTTGACCGCATCAACCCTGATCTTGTCGTGCTGTCGCCCGGACCGGGCACGCCACAGGATTTTGATTGCAAGGCAACCATCGACAAGGCGCGTAAGCGTCAGCTGCCGATCTTCGGTGTCTGCCTTGGCCTTCAGGCGCTTGCAGAAGCCTATGGCGGTACGCTGCGTCAGCTGCGCATTCCGATGCATGGCAAGCCGTCGCGCATCCGGGTTTCAAAACCTGAACGCATCTTCTCCGGTTTGCCCAAGGAAGTAACGGTAGGTCGCTACCACTCGATCTTTGCCGACCCTGAACGACTGCCGGATGATTTTCTGGTAACGGCGGAAACGGAAGACGGTGTCATCATGGCTTTTGAACATAAGAAAGAACCAGTGGCAGCCGTTCAGTTTCACCCCGAATCCATTATGACGCTTGGTCATAATGCGGGGATGCGGATGATCGAAAATGTCGTAACGCATCTGGCAGGCAAGCACAAAGCGCGCCGCAGCAACTACTAACTGCGTTTCTGAGTTGCAAAACAAAAAGCCGGCCGTGGTGAAAGCTGCGGCCGGTTTTGTATTTATGGCCTTATAAAATCATGGTTTTTCAGAGCTGCTTTAGCGAACCATTTGCAACTGTAATGCATTGCATTCGCAAGAGAAAATTAAATGCGGGAAGTGAAAAATCAGGGTTTCGAATTCTTGATTTTATGCGCTATAGAACGCCCATCGAAATGCTGCTTGCCGGCTTTGCCGGAGTGAATGCGCAATAGGCTTCTCGTTAGCCTGAACCCGCTTGTCGGGATAAGAATTAAAGTATCTGAAGGTTCATGATGAACGCGAATGTAAAAGTTCGGCGGCTCGCCGCTTGGTCCATTCCTGTTGCGCTGGGCGTGATGGGGTTGAAGTATCTGGCCTATGCGCTGACCGGCTCTGTGGCGCTTTATTCGGATGCTCTGGAATCCATCGTCAATGTTATTGCAGCCTTCGGTGCGTGGTGGGCAATCAGTGTCAGTCATAAGCCTGCAGACGGCAATCATCCTTTTGGACATCACAAGGCCGAGTATATCTCAGCGGTCGTCGAAGGTGTGCTGATTACGATTGCAGCACTTTTGATTGCCAAAGAAGCGTGGTCAGCTTTGCAGGCGCCGCACCATATGGAAGAGCCGTGGCTTGGCCTTGCGATTAATATGGGCGCTGCCGCGATCAATGCCTTCTGGGCCATGCTGCTCATTCGCACAGGCCGCAGTGCGCGTTCACCGGCGCTGGAAGCCGATGGTCAGCACATCATGACTGACGTGTTTACCTCGGTTGGTGTTCTGGTCGGCCTTGTTGGAGCCGTCGTTACAGGCTGGGCAATCCTTGACCCGCTGCTTGCAATTCTGGTTGCCATCAACATTCTCTGGCAGGGCTGGGGCGTTATCAATAAATCCGTACAGGGCTTGATGGATATCGGCGTCGAGCCTGCGGAGGAAATGCGGATTCGTGATGTGATTTCAGCGAATGCCGGTGGCGCCATTGAGGTTCATGATCTCAAGACCCGCATCGCAGGCAGTGTGACCTTCATCGAGTTTCATCTGGTTGTGGCCGCAGATATGAGCGTCGGCGACGCACATATCATCTGTGACCGAATCGAAGATGCCTTGAAAGAGCAGATCGACAGCGCACGTGTCGTGATCCATGTCGAGCCGGAAGATGAGGCAAAACTGCCGATTGGCACGAGCTCGGTCCCCTTTGCATAAGACAAATTAGCAGCTTGCACGTTTCAAACCTCACGTGTAAAAGCGTCTCCATGGTTATGAAAAACGCAACATCTATGGAACATTACGCAGCCGCTTCCAGCGCGCGCGTGAACGTTTGCGTTCTAAACTCGCTTCTTACCCTCGGCCTTAGCGGCGATCGCCGGGCTCGTTGAAAGGAGCGTCCGGCGGTCGATGACAGTCCCGCTGACGCATGCTCCTTTCTCAAAATCAGTATTTGAATTTTAAGAAGAGATATCCGTGTTGTTACAGCAGTAAAGAACTGCTCAGTACGCCGGGAGGATGAGATGACCATGAATCAGAACGTAAACACGCCGAATTCCGCAGTTAAGCATAAAGGTATGCCAGACGCGGCAGTCAAATATTCACCGTTTCCCTACCCAAAGCTCGACGACCGCACATGGCCTGCAAAGCGCATCGAAAAAGCGCCGATCTGGTGTTCGGTCGATTTGCGCGACGGCAATCAGGCGCTGATCGACCCAATGGGCCATGACCGTAAGGAGCGCATGTTCCGCCTGCTGGTCGATATGGGTTTCCCGGAAATCGAAATCGGTTTCCCATCGGCTTCGCAGACTGATTTCGACTTCTGCCGCTGGGCCATCGAGCAGGGCGACACGCCTGACGACGTTGATCTGCAGGTGCTGGTGCAGTGCCGTCCTGAGCTGATCACGCGCACTTTTGAAGCACTGGAAGGTGCGAAGACCCCGATCATCCACTTCTACAATTCGACCAGTGAATTGCAGCGTCGTGTTGTTTTCAACAAGGACGTCAAGGGCATCAAGCAGATTGCGACCGATGCCGCAAAGATGATCATGGACATGGCTTCCAAGGCAGGCGGTGGTTACCGCTTCCAATATTCTCCAGAAAGCTTCACCGGTACTGAGCTGGAAGTGGCGCTGGAAATCTGCAATGCGGTGACGGAAATCGTCAAGCCGACAGCAGAGCACAAGCTGATCCTCAACCTGCCATCCACCGTTGAAATGAACACGCCAAATGTTTATGCCGACCAGATCGAATGGATGTGCCGTAATCTCGACAATCGCGAAAACCTGATTATTTCGCTGCATCCACACAATGATCGTGGCACGGGCATTGCTGCAACCGAACTGGGGTTGATGGCGGGTGCTGACCGTGTTGAAGGCACGCTGTTTGGCAATGGCGAGCGCACCGGCAACGTCGATGTGGTCACGCTGGCACTCAACATGTACACGCAGGGCATCGATCCAAAGCTCGATTGCACGGACATCAATCGCATGAAGGATGTCTATGAATATTCGAACCAGCTGAAGATTGCAGAGCGTCATCCTTATGTGGGTGAGCTGGTTTATACGGCTTTCTCCGGTTCGCATCAGGATGCGATCAACAAGGGTATGAAGGTTCGCAAGACCGCCAATTCGCCAGTGTGGGAAGTGCCTTATCTACCAATCGATCCGCAGGATGTCGGTCGCTCTTACGAGGCGATCATCCGTATCAATTCGCAGTCGGGCAAGGGTGGTATCGCCTATATCCTGCAGGCCGATTACGGTCTGAATCTGCCCCGCAATCTGCAGGTTGAGTTCCGCGAAATCATCCAGAACATCACGGATGATGAAGGTAAAGAACTGCCATCCAAGCGCATTCATGAAGAGTTCCAGAAGCTCTATGTCGAGCAGGCGGAAGGCCGTATCAAGTTCGTGGATCACCACACATATCCTGATCCGGAACAGAAGGGTCGTCGTATTCTGACCGCTGAAATCACCGATAACGGTGTGACGAAGAATATTGAGGGCAAGGGCACAGGCCCGATTGATGGCTTCATCGATGCGCTGTCGAAATATCTCGGCGTGAAGATGTCGGTTATCGATTACTCCGAACATTCGCTCAAGCAGGGTTCGGACGCAGCCGCCATTTCTTATGTTGAAGTCGCCTATCCGGACGGTAAATTGTTCGGCGTCGGTATCAACGACAACATAGTGAGCGCCTCGCTTGAAGCGATTGTTTCAGCGGCCAATCGCGTAATCGGCAAGTAACATAAAAATAAAAAGGCGGCAGAAATGCCGTCTTTTTTTATTTGTTTTAACAGTATTTATTTAGAATTAAATTGCTTACTAATTTTTAAGTTAAATCTTCGCCTTTAAATTTTCATATTTATAATTTCTACGGGAGCGGCATTTATTTAAATTTTATGGTGTTTAATGAAAAAATTATTATTATGTGCAATTTCTTTATCAGTAATCGCTGGATGTGCGTCGCGTGCGAACAAGATCGAACCGGGATACGCATCATCATCGAATTACGAAAATCTATCCTGTTCTGCTTTGAGAGAAGAAGCAGTGCGCCTTTCTGTCAGTGCATCTGACGCTATAAAGCGTCAGAATAAAGCAGCAAACACAGATGCTATTAAAACTGGCGTTGGGCTTGTGTTGTTTTGGCCGGTTCTCTTCTTGAACGAAGGTGATGGCAAAAAGGCTGCTGAAGTAGCGCGGCTAAAGGGTGAGATGATCGCAGTAGAGCGTGCGTCGCAGCGTAAAAATTGCAATATCTCTTTCCAGAAGAGCTAATAGAAATTTGGCTTAATCGCCTGAGCATTGGCGTATCTCAAAATTTAGTAAGTAGCTTTGAGATACGCCTTAATATAATTTCTGCTCAGAAATCTTGATGATGCGTTCGCTCTCATCTTCAATGCCATGCTGTTCCCAATGGCATAACCAGCCGCCCTTCGGCTTCCGGTCGATGTTGAAGATGTTGTAGCGTGCTGGCGGCTTATGCCCGCCGAAATTCTGGCTGGCAGACGGTACGCAGATTACCGGCGCTTTTCCGTGCAGTCCGTCAATATCATAGCGTGTTGCCAGATGCGTGTGGCCATGGATGACCAGTTCGGCGCCATGCTTGGCTATGACTTTCTGAAACCTGCGAATACCATAGAGCCGCTTATGCGTGGGCGTAGCACCATGGATCGGCGGATGGTGGATCATCACAACGCGAAAAAGTCCGCGTGCGCGGGCTTCATCGAGCGCCATGGCAAGGCGTTTGGCCTGCGCAGATCTAAAATCGCCACTGGCCATGAAGGGTGCTGTCGCGCGTGCAGATGATACACCGATCATCGCAACCGGCCCGCGCTCCCGCATATAAGGAAACTGGGGCCGCTTGCCGTGGTTATTGATGCCATCGCCACGCATCCATGGTTCCCATTTGCGGCAGGATTTATCCAGCGCACCGGGGACATAGGCATCGTGATTGCCGGGAACGACAGATACATTGTGTGGATCACCAAGCTTCAACAGCCAGTCATGGGCGATGTCTATTTCCAGGTTGAGCGCAAGGTTCACCAGATCGCCCGTGACCGCGATATGATCGGGCTTCTGTGCGAGCATATCAGCAATCAGATTGTCCAGTACTGTGCCGTGCATGGCGTTTTTACGATTACGCAGCCAGTTGATGTAACCTGTGATACGTTTCGATGCCAATTCGCGATAGCGAATACGGGGCAGTGGCGACAGGTGGATGTCGGAAATATGGGCGAGGCGAAACATAGTCTCGGTGTACTGTATTATTTTTTAAATCGAAACCGTGTTTAGCGACTTTTTATCGATGAGCCTGTAACAATGATGTTGCAAGGAAAATTGTTCAGGGTCGACGGTATGCGCTTCCGCCATTTTTTATTTCATACTTATTTTCTATTGCGGCGCCCAATGACCCTTGGTGTCAGGGCAATTGTAATTGACGAGCAGAGAAACTCGGTTTTTCTGGTAAAACATACTTACGTGCCCGGCTGGCAATTGCCCGGCGGTGGCGTGGATAGTGGAGAGACATTCGGACAGGCTCTTGAAAAGGAATTGCGTGAGGAAGGTAATATTTTCCTCACCGGACGGCCCGAGCTTTTCGCGCTTTACAAAAATGCTCACGCCTCAAAGCGGGATCATGTGGCGCTGTATGTCTGCCGGGCTTTTGAACAGAAAGAGCCGAAACAGCGCGACAGGGAGATCGCGGAGGCTGGCTTTTTTACACTCGATAACCTGCCTGAAGGGACGACGCCTTCAACCAAGCGCCGCTTGCAGGAAGCGCTTCACGGCCTCGAACCACTGCCAAATTGGTAAAAGAAAAGGGCGCTTTCGCGCCCTTACTTTATTCTTAGAAGCGGTAGGTGATACCGGTGCCGATCAGCCAAGGGTTGAGCTTGGCCTTACCGCTGACCTGCGTGACACCGTCAGCCAATGTTGCGTCGAACTTTGGTTCGAGGAACAGCTTCTTCACGTCGAAGTTGATACCCCAATGTTCGTCGATCATGTAGTCGAAGCCGACCTGAAGCGCGCCGCCAAACGTGTTCTTCACTTTCAGATAATCAACGCCTGCTGCATCCTGATTATAGAAAATTGTGTAGTTCACGCCCGCACCGACATAAGGCTTGAAGGCACCGAAATTGGTGAAGTGATATTGCATGGTGAGCGTTGGAGGCAACATCCATACCTTGCCGACCTTGCCCAGACCTTCAATCGAGCCAGTGCCATTGATATTGGCGTAGGTTGTGCCGAGGATGAGTTCAGCGGCCAGATTGTCGGTGAAGTAGTAGGTGATATCAAGTTCCGGCGTGATCGACTTGGAGTAATCGAGACCCGAATCTGGAACCTCATTCACATAGCCTTTGTTCTCGGCAATGACGCCGAGAGCGCGTACGCGAATCTGCCATGGCGTCAAAGCTTGTGGCACTGCAACAATCTCGGTCGCTGGCTGAGCAACAATCGCGTCAGCAGCAAATGCCGCCGGCGCGGTGAGTGTCAGCGCAGTTGCGGCCATAAGCCCTTTGGCAAAGCGGTTCATCAGTCTCTCCTAAAAGTCTTGTGTAGCGATGTGCGCAATTTGGACTGCACAACAATGCGGCCCATTGATTTGGATCAATGAGCCGCGCAACTTATTGAAAGCGACTGAAGTTCAGACGTTACTGTTGCGGAAAAGCATCAGTTTTCGAAGCGGTCCCTGTCATGTGGTGCAGAAAAGTCGATCTCCGGTCCAAGCGGCACGATGCCTGTTGGGTTGATCATCTTGTGGCTGCAATAATAATGCCCCTTGATATGTTCCATATTGACGGTCGAAGCCACGCCCGGCACCTGATAAAGCTCGCGCGTATAGTTCCAGAGATTTGGGTAGTCTGCGATGCGTCGCAGGTTGCATTTGAAATGACCGACATAGACCGGGTCAAAGCGCAGCAACGTGGTGAAAAGCCGCCAATCAGCTTCCGTCAGGCTGGAGCCTGCCAGATAGCGCTGTTGCGAAAGCTTTTGCTCAAGCGTATCGAGCGCTGCGAAGACCTGTCCAAAAGCTTCATCATAAGCGTCCTGAGACGTTGCGAAGCCGGCCCGGTAAACACCATTATTGATGTTTGGATAGACAAACTCATTGAGTGCATCTATCTCGCCGCGAAGGGCTTCAGGGTACAGGTCGAGCGATGTATCGCCAAACGCATCGAAAGCCGAATTGAGCATTCTGATAATCTCAGATGACTCATTTGAAACAATCGTCTCGCGCTGTTTGTCCCAGAGAACCGGTACGGTCACGCGACCGGAATAGGTCGGATCGGCGCGGGTATAAATCTCGTGCAGACGCTTTGAATTATAGAGAGCATCCCCCGTGCTGCCGGTTGTGCCGTAGAAGGTCCAGCCTTCCTCTACCATGAGGTAATCGACAACCGAGACCGAGATGACATCTTCAAGTTTCTTCAAAGCCCGGAATATCAGCGTACGATGTGCCCATGGGCAGGCATAGGACACATAGAGGTGATAACGGCCTGCTTCAGCCTTGAAGCCCTCTTTGCCGGTTGGGCCTGCGCTGCCGTCCTTTGTGACCCAGTTACGAAACTGCGATTTTGAACGTTCAAAGCGGCCTTGCGTGCTTTTGGTGTCGTACCAGACATCGTGCCACTTGCCATCGACCAGAAGTCCCATGTGAATTCTCCTTTTGACCGTCAGAAGCGCTTCAATCTGACGTAATCAGATCGAAACGCTTCTAACTTCTTTTACTTGAAGCATAATCTTATCGATCCTCGCTCCGCTCCGGTCGGATTATGCTTTTAAATAGTGCGAAAGCTGCCAATTTGCATCCTCCCAAGCCGTGAACAGTGCGTAACGTTGCCAAAAAGATAAATTTGCGCCGCCATTTTGAAAGAAATCATTTTACCTCTTTCCAATTTGGTGTTACGCAGCTTCCAATTCGCGGTTGGATAATTCCGACCAATCAGGAGAACTATGTCATGGAAATGCTTTTCATCCTCCGACGATGAAATCTGGACTGCGCAAAATGCGTGGTCAGCCTTCCATTGACCATCGAACGGTCACCGACATCTCCACTTGCGATCAAAGCCCCATGCAGCAGCTTGAACTGACATACGCGCAGGAAAACCCGGCGCACGACATCGAAATCGAAGCCATCAATGCCGAGGCCTTCGGTCCTGCGCGTTTTACCAAGGCAGCACATTTCATTCGTGAAGGTGGCCCTCACGATCTGAGCCTTTCCTTCGTCGCATTGATGGGCGGGATCGTTGTCGGATCGGTACGGCAGACGCCTGTTATGGTCGGCAAGAAACCGGCTTTGCTGCTGGGACCACTCGCTGTAAGGCCGGAATGGAAGAAGCGCGGCATCGGCGGCACCTTGATGCGGATGTCGATCGAAGCCGCCAAGAGTGCTGGTCACACGCTCATCGTTCTGGTGGGTGACGAGCCTTATTATGCGCCTTTCGGCTTCAAGATGGTGCAGCCGGGCTTCATGATCATGCCAGCACCTGTTGATCCGCGCCGGATGCTTGCCTGCGAGCTTGCACCTGATGCGCTGAACGGCGCAACCGGGATCGTGCGTCACGCGAACAGAGTTTAAGAGTTAAAAAGAGGGGAAGCGAGGGGCGGTTTACCGCCCTTCGCGATACCACATGCCGCCGAAGACAAAGAGCAGGGCGGCCAGCGCAAACAATCCAGAGAACAACGGCAGACGATTGACGCTTTTAAGCTCAGTATCGGTCGTTTCGCGCAGACCAATCCAGCCATTGCCTGCGGCTGCACGATTGGCTGCAACGGCAGTGATTGCCGGAATTGCAACCGAGCTATCGGCACTTTCGTGAACACGATGAACTGAGCCGCCCGTCGCGTCAGCCAGTGGCTTCAGGCGATCCACTGTCGAAATGCTGTCTGCAAATTCCGGCGCATCGACAGGGCCGACATGCGCAAGTGTTTCCAGATCGCCATTCTTCACGCGGAAAATACCGATTTCATCACTTTGTAGCGAACCTTCGAAGAGACCGGGTTTGCCCTGTGCAAGATTGACCTGTAACTCCTCACCGGATGGTGAGGTGACCGTGGCAACACCCGGATTCTCACCCATCGTCTGACGCCGGATTGAAAGGGTGCGACCATTGCCGCTTGCAGTCAGTGCTTCTTCTTCCAGTTCCGGTTCCTGCATCAGCCAGTGGGCGATGCGGCGATAAAGCGAGGCGTATGGACCTCCGCCTTCAAAACCACGTGCCCAAAGCCAGCCCTGATCAGAAAGGAACATGCCAACCCGACCCTTGCCGACGCGATTGAGCACCAGCAGCGGCTTGCCATCGGCACCGCTCATCACGGTTTCGCCCTGCGGCTGACCAATATCGATGGTACGGAACCAGCGGCTCCAATGTGGTGGCTCCTGTTCCGCTCCATCAAGGCCGCGCGTTACCGGATGGCGTTTGCCAAGGTCAGTCAGACGCGGATAAAAAGCCTTTTCGGTGATCGTTCCGGTCGGCATGGCTGGCAGCGCGCTATAAAGCGGCGTGCGGGCAATTGACATATCGCCTGCATATTCAGGGCCAGCTGCAATCAGCAGTGCGCCGCCATTTTCTACATATTGCGCGATATAATCGTAATAGAGCAGCGGCAGCACGTCACGGTGCTGGTAGCGATCAAGGATAATGAGATCGAACTCATTGACCTTGTCGACAAAGAGTTCGCGCGTCGGAAACGCAATCAGCGACAGCTCGTTGATCGGTGTTCCGTCCTGTTTTTCAGGTGGGCGCAAAATCGTGAAATGGACGAGATCCACGGCGGCGTCGGATTTCAGCAGATTGCGCCATGTGCGTTCGCCATTATGTGGTTCGCCGGAAACCAGCAGCACACGCAGGTTTTCGCGAATTCCGTCAATGGTTGCGACTGCGCGGTTATTGGAATCCGTCACTTCGCCCGGCAAAGCAGGCGTTGTTATCTCGACGATATTCACGCCAGCGCGGGGCAGGTTGATGCTGGTGGTTGTTTCCTGTCCAACCTGAGCTTCTTCCTCGCTGACGACCTCGCCATTCACCCTGATCTGAACCTGTGCAGGATTTCCGAGGCTTTTGCCTTCGTCCATCACCGTAAAGGACATTTCCAGCGGCTTGCCGCTGATGCCATAGCGCGGCGCCTTGTTGAATTTGATACGGCGGTCAAATTCGTCGGGCTTTCCGGTGATAAGACCATGCACCGGCGCGTTGAAACCAAGTGCATTCTCGTTGGCCGGGACATCATGGACCTGACCGTCGGTGATCATGATTGCGCCAGCAACACGCGATGGCGGCACATCGAGAAGCGTGCGTGCCAGCGGACCAAACAGGCGCGTTGCATAGCCGTCTTCATTGTCATCAGGCTTGCCGGCTTCAACGACCCGCGTTTCAAACTGCGGCATTGTCGCCAACTGGTCCTGAACGGCTTTGAGAGCCGCATCCGTGTCGCTGCTGCGCCCGCCCAGCTGCTGGCTCTGGCTGCGATCAACCACAACAGCCACGACACTCTTTAAAGCTTCGCGCTCTTCATTGATGATAACCGGATTGAACAGGGCCAATGCGACAGCGCAAGCGGCGATTAAACGGATAAGGCCGCCTCGCATACGAAGCGCGATTGTTGCCAGAACAAGAAGTGTCAAGGGCACCAGGACAGCAATGAGCCACGGGCGCGAGAGGAGCGGTTCGAATTCAATATTCATGCCGACCTCCTTTCCGCGTGTCTTCTACTGGAAAACCGGTTTTCGCTTTTTCGAGCCATGCTTTAATTCCCCAACCGTTCCAGCAGGGCCGGGACGTGGACCTGATCGGATTTGTAATTGCCGGTGAGCATATACATCACGATGTTGACACCGCCACGGATGGCATAGATGCGCTGCATTGGGTCATTTGGCACGGTTGGCAGTAGAGGATTGCCCTGTTCATCCACCGCCCATGCACCCGCAAAATCATTTGCGGTGATCATGATGGGTGTCACACCATCGCCGGTGCGCACGGGGCGATCCTGTGTGGCATTGTTGGGTGTTGTGGCTTCGACCCAGAGCGGACTTCCTTCATAGCGACCCGGAAAATCCGGCATGATGAAAAAGGACTTGGTCAGGACATGGTCGCTGGGAACAGGTTCCAGAGGCGGCACGTTCATGTTGTCGAGGATCGCACGTAGCCGCTGATTTGCAGGCGACGCAGATGCATCAAGGCTTGCGCCTGCCTGAAGCTGGTCGCGCGTATCAAAAAGCACGGTTCCGCCTTGCTGCATATAGGCATCGACCCTGGCAATCGCCTCAGCGCTTGGCATGGCTGCATTCGGATCAATCGGCCAGTAAATCAGCGGATAGAAATTAAGTTCATCCTTGGCAGGATCAACGCCGATCGGGTCGCCCGGCTCAAGCGCTGTCTTGTCGCCCAAGGCAAACGTCAGTCCCCGCAGACCGGCCTTGCTGATATCGTCGGTCTCGGCATTGCCGGTGATGATATAGGCAAGATGCGTTTGCGAAACCGAGTTGATGATCGCTTCATCGCCGGGCTTGCTGTCGTCGTGTGTCTGTTGTTTCTCTTGCGCTCGCGCATGATTGAGCATGGCAGGGGCGAAATTGAATGCCACTCCACCTGCCAGCAGCAGAGCGATGCTTGCTGCCGTAGCGCGTGTCTTCATGCGACGGCGGAAGGCACCGCGCAGCCAGAGCATCAGCAATGTATCGAGAGCCAGCAGTATTGCGGCGAAGCCCAGAAATGGTCCTGCGAGTGAGATCGACTCATCCGACGTGTAGGATGCTTCGGTGACGCCCGTGGAAAATGTCGGCTGTTCGATTGGCTGCAATCTGATGTTGTCGCCTTCAAAAATATTGAGTGCTTTCAAGCCATCCTCATTGCCGTAAAAACCGGGCGGCGTGTTGATGCTGACACGAGCCTGCTCGTTTTTCTCAACGATCAAAGGCTTGGCTTCCGATGTCGGCGGCACAAGCGCTCCAGAAGCGGAAAGAAGCTGGAACGGCGGCAGCGATACAGCGTCCTGATTATCCTGACCGCCTGCGCGGTTGGACAATGAAACGATGCGGCGAAGCATGTCGACAAATGAGCCGGAAATAGGCAGCGTCGACCATGTTGCGTCAGGAGAAATATGGAACAGTACGATATTGCCGCGTCCGCGTCTTTCCCCGGTCACGAGCGGGGTGCCGTCGGCAAGTACGGCATAGCTCTTGTCGTTGAGATCGAAAGACGGTTCCGCCAGCACCTGTCGCGAGACATTCACATCGTCGGGAATAGTCAGACCAGCAAATGGGCCTTGCTGCGGAAAGGTACGGAGTTTTTGCGGTTCCGACCATGACAGCGTACCACCCAAAGCACGTTCGCCTTTACGCAGCTTGACAGGAAGCAACGGGTCATTGTCACTTGCACCAGCAAGGCGTGGCCCGGCAAAACGCACAAGCGTGCCGCCATCTTCCACCCATTTTGAAAGCTGTTCGATGACCGGCTGGGGCATCGTGCCAATGTCGGCCATGATGAGCATGGAAGGCTTGCCATCGAGCAATTCCGGTACGGATTGCAGCAGATCGGCAGAGCGCGGCTCAACCAGATTTGCGTAAGGGGAAAGGGCGCGCGAAATATAATGCAGCGGTGACAGCAGTGGCTGGGCGAGATCGCCATCACCACTTGCAAGAAGCCCGATGGTACGGCGCTCTGACCCCGCATCGATGAGATGGGTTGCGGCCGCCTGCTCAACGCCATCAACGCGGATCAGTCGGAAATCATTGCGCAATTCCACCGGCAGATTGAAATGTGCTGAACCCTCGACGCTGCCAAGTGCAAAGGTAAGCGGTGCTTCGGCAATGCGGCGTCCCTTGTCGTCATAGGCTGCGGCAGTCAACGAGCGCGGTGCCTGTACCCCTTCCGGGCGGATTGCAACGGCATTGAGACTGTCGGCTTTGTTGTCGATGCCGGTGAGGGCAAAGGTGCGACCGAGGCTCGCCTTATACCAGAGGATTGAACCCAGATGGCCGGTCTTGTCCAGCGCTTCAAAACTCTCATTGTCGTTGGCGCCAGCGAGGCCGTCATTCAGGAAAGCGAGGCGTATTTTTACGCCTTCCGGCAAGGCTGAAGAGAGGCGTTCGGTGGCTGCTTTGCGATCCACAGGAAGCGGGCGTGCCTGCAGCGCCTGCAAACGTTCGGTTGCCCCAGTACGATCATAAGGCCCGATTGCAGCATTGGCAGGTTCTGCGGTGCCGATGATATAAATCTGCGTGTTGGTTTCATCGCTATCTGCAATGAGCTTTTCCGCAGCAGCCACACGTTGCGACCAGTCTTCAGCCGAAGCCCAGCCGTTATCGATCATGATGGCCAGTGGCTCATTGCCTGCAATCGCGGTGGCGCGCGGGTTCCAGACGGGAGAGGCCAGAGCCAGAATAACCAGTGCTGCGATCAACAGGCGTAGCAGCGTCATCCACCAGGGGCTTTTTGACGGCACTTCCTCGCGTTTGAAAACCTGAGCCAGAATACGCAAAGGCGGGAAGCTCTCTTCCTGCGGGCGCGGTGGCGTCATACGCAGCAACCACCAGATAACCGGCAAGGCGAGAAGGCCTGCGAGGATCAACGGTGATCCAAAGGCGAGAGGCAGAAAATTCATGCGCGTGCTCCACCAAGAGAGGATACGCTTAAAGAACTGTGCAATCGTGATAGTGCTTCGGTCGCTGGTCGATCTGTACGATGCACCGTATAGCTCCAGCCAAGTCGTTTGCAGAAATCTGACAATGTTTCCCGCCGCGCGATATATAAGCGCCGGTAGTCCTCGGCGTAGGTTTCTGCGCGACCGGCAACAAGAGTGCTGCCTGTCTCAGGGTCGCGAAACTCTGTGCGTCCCGCATAGGGGAACGTTTCTTCTGCAGGATCTGCCACTTCAACAAGATGCGCACGGACGCCGCGACGCGCAAGTTGATCGAGCAAATCGGTCAATTCGTCAAACGGATGCAGGAAGTCTGAAACAAGCACCACTTCGGAAAAACGGCGGATCTGGTTGATGTCGGGCAGAGCGCTTTCGGATGCTTCATGCATCATTGTACCCATCAGGGCGCCTGCTAGGCGTTCGGCACCATTGCGGGCTGCGAAAGGTGGCAGCACAGCCGGAAAGGCGATGCGTTCGCCTGATCTTGAGAGCAGCTCCGCCATAGCCAGCGTCAGGACCAGTGCGCGTGCTTCCTTGGAGATTGGCGTCAGATTGGAGCGGTAGAGCATGGATTGCGAGAAATCGCACCACAGCCAGACTGTATGGGCCGATTCCCATTCCCGGTCGCGGACATAGGTATGGTCGTCGCGGGCTGAACGTCGCCAGTCGATGCGCGCCATTGCGTCGCCTTCGACATAGGGACGGAACTGCCAGAAGTTTTCTCCGGGGCCACGTTTGCGCCGTCCATGCCAACCATTCATGACGGTGTTGACGACGCGCCGGGCCTCGACCAGCAGATCGGGAATGCTTGCGGCTCGCGCCCGAGCACGAGCGAGCGTATCCTTGCGGTCTGTCGCTGAAACCTGTGCGCCAACTGCCATCAGGCTGCTGCCTTCACCAGATTGGCAATGACGTCACGAACATGCATACCATCGGCGCGCGCTGCGAAATTGAGCGCCATACGGTGTTGCAGGACCGGCTCGGCCAGTGCTTTGACATCGTCAACCGATGGGGCAAGGCGACCTTCATAAAGTGCGCGCGCACGGGCGCAGAGCATCAGCGCCTGACTGGCACGTGGGCCCGGACCCCAAGCGATGTGTTTTTTCGCATGTTCATTATCAGCGTCAGGTCGTGCCGAACGAACCAGCTTGAGAATCGCATCAACGACGCTTTCGGAAACAGGCATCCGGCGCACCAGCGTCTGCATCTGGCGCAGACGTTCGGCATCGATGATTTCATAGGCCTTTGCTTCCGCGACGCCGGTGGTTTCCAGAAGGATACGGCGTTCGGCGTCGAGTTCCGGATAGAGAATATCGATCTGCATAAGGAAGCGGTCGAGCTGGGCTTCCGGCAGCGGATAGGTGCCTTCCTGTTCCAGCGGGTTTTGTGTTGCAAGCACATGGAACGGTGCCGGAAGGTCATAACGCTGACCGGCGACGGTGACGTGATATTCCTGCATGGCCTGCAAAAGGGCTGACTGCGTGCGTGGCGAGGCACGGTTGATTTCGTCGGCCATCAGAAGCTGGGCAAAGATCGGGCCTTTGAGGTAGCGGAAAGAACGCCGACCATCGGCATCCTGTTCCATTACTTCCGAACCGATGATGTCGGATGGCATAAGATCGGGCGTGAACTGGATACGCTGGCCCGAAAGGCCAAGTACGGTGCCCAGGGTTTCGACCAGTTTTGTCTTGGCAAGTCCGGGAAGACCAACGAGCAGCGCATGACCGCCAGCCAGAACCGCTACAAGCGTACGCTCAATGACGCTCTCCTGCCCGAAGATAACGGTGCCGATGCTTTCCTTGATCCGCGCAATATCTGCAAGCGCGCGTTCAGCTTCGGCAATGATCTGATCGGGATTGGCGGCGTCGGGCGTAACAACAACACTCATAAGGACCTCGCAAAAATATCCGCACCTGCATGTGATCGATTAAATCACTATATATGCTGACAAGCCGTGAAACGGTGACTATTTCATGACTTTAGAGCATTTCCTGTTTCGATTGATTGATTGGAAATGCTCTATCAATTTGTTTTTACGCGCTTCTTGCTCCGAAAACCGCTTCGCACTTTTCGGGATGCGCTCTAAGAGTTAAATTCACATTCAGACAGGGATAACCGAGTCGGATGATAAAAAGCACCCCTGAAGGGAACGAAACGCTGCAAGGCGCAAAACCTGTTATTGAAGGAATGGGCGGACTGGAGGCCCTGATTGCGCGTGCCCATGCGGATGCGCAAAGCGGACCAGCCACGCAAGAACGCGCAATCCCGCCGGTAGAGCGTTGGAATCCGGAGTTTTGTGGTGCGCTTGATATTGAGATCAAGGCCGATGGAACATGGTTTTACATGGGCACACCCATCGGGCGTAAACAGCTTGTACGCCTTTTTTCAACGGTTTTGCGCAAGGATGAAGACGGCAAAACCTATCTCGTAACGCCGGTGGAAAAGATTGAAATCAGCGTCGAAGACGCGCATTTCATAGCCGTTGAAATGCAGGCTTCGGGAGAGGGAGATGATCGGAAACTGACCTTCCGCACCAATGTCGGTGATGTGGTGGAGGTGGATGCTCAGCATCCGTTACGCTTTGTCGTTGAGGATGAAAGCGGCGGCTTGAAGCCCTATATCAATGTGCGTGGACGGCTTGAGGCGCTGGTTGCGCGTTCCGTGATGTATGATCTTGTGGCATTGGGTGAAGAAATCGAAGTGAATGGCGTTATGATGTTTGCAATACGCTCTGGCGGTACAGTTTTCCCGATCATGCCGGCGGAAGCTCTTGAGGCTTCGCTTAAATAATGGACAGTGCATTACATCCAAACGTCCGATTTTCAGCCAGCGATTTTGCCGAGCGGGTCCGGCGATGGCAGCCTGATCATGATGATCTGACCGGCGACCATTCGCTTAATCCTGAATTCACGCAAGCCATGGTGACGGCGAAGATGCGTGATGCTGCGGTGCTGGTGCCGGTTGTTGATCGGGGCTCTGAAGCAACCCTGTTGCTGACGCGGCGCACGGACACATTGCGCAAGCATTCAGGCCAGATCGCCTTTCCGGGCGGTGCAATCGACCCGGAGGATGGGACGGCGGAAAATGCCGCCTTGCGTGAAGCCAATGAAGAAATAGGCCTTGTGTCGGAACGCGCTGAAATTCTTGGAGCCATGCCGCGATATCTGACTGGCAGCGGGTTTTCGATTACGCCGGTTCTGGCGGTCGTCAACACGCCATTCGATGTGCATCCAAACCCTGACGAGGTTGCGGATATTTTTGAAGTGCCTTTGTCCTTCCTGATGAACCCGGACAATCACCGGCGCGAAAGCAGGCTGTTCAATGGTACAGAACGTTTTTATTACGCGATGCCCTATCACGAGAGATTTATCTGGGGCGTGACCGCAGGCATTATTCGCGGACTTTATGAAAGGCTCTACCGTTGAGCGATACAGTGAATATTTCAGATCAGGCCAACTGGCTTCGCTCCAAACCATTGCAGTCGCTTTTTGCAGCGCTCAACCGCGATGGCGGTGAAGTGCGAGTGGTGGGCGGTGCGGTTCGCAATACCTTGCTTGGCACGAAAGTCAGCGATGTCGATCTGGCGACCACGCATTTGCCGCAAGAAACGGTTCGGCTTGCCAAAGAGGCGGGCTTCAAGCCGGTGCCGACCGGAATCGAGCATGGCACGATTACGGTTGTGGTGCAGGGGCAGCCTTTTGAAGTCACAACCTTGCGCAAGGATATCGAGACCGATGGCCGTCATGCCAAGGTTGCTTTTGGGACTGACTGGAAGGCGGATGCCGAGCGGCGTGATTTCACCATCAATGCGCTTTATGCGACTGCCGATGGCAATGTGATCGATTATGTGGGCGGTCTTGCTGATATTGAAACCAAGACGCTGCGCTTCATCGGCGATGCGGAACAGCGTATCCGCGAGGATTACCTGCGCATTCTGCGCTTCTTCCGCTTCTTCGCCTGGTATGGCACGGGTCGGCCCGAAGCCGATGGATTGCGGGCAAGCGCACGTCTGAAAGACGGACTGAACCAGCTTTCAGCCGAGCGCGTCTGGTCGGAACTCAAAAAGCTGCTGTCTGCGCCTGATCCTTCGCGTGCGATGCTGTGGATGCGTCAGTCCGGTGTGCTGAATATTATTCTGCCTGAAAGCGAAAAATGGGGCATTGATGCCATTCACGGGCTTGTTCGCACCGAAGCCGATCTCAATTGGCAGGTGGATGCGCTTTTGCGTCTTGAAAGCATCGTGCCACCCGATGCTGCCCGTATGAGTGAACTTGGCAAGCGGCTGAAAATGTCCAATGCCGAGCGCGCACGGCTTGAAGCCTGGGCGCGGGCTGATGTCATCAGGTCTGAAACGTCTGAACAGGCGTTGAAGAAGCTCATTTATCGCGGCAGTTCGCAGGCGGTCGCGGACCGTATTCGTCTGGCCTATGCGTCTGCACGACAGGAAGCCGCTGCCAGTGATGAAGCAATGATCCGCGCCGGCGCCTATTCCAGACTTCTTGATGCGGTGGAAAAATATGAACCGCTGGTCTTTCCGGTGACAGGCGGAGATCTTCTGGCGCTCGGGCTTGAGAAGGGGCCGGGGCTTGGCGAAATGTTGCGCGACCTCGAAACTCTATGGATTGACTCCGGTTTTAGTCTTGACCGCGAGGCGCTTCTGGACAAACTTGATCGCAATAAAATGAACAGCTGATAGCTTGCAAAATTCAGCTATGGATTCATTAAGTTACGGTGGAATTTTTTAGTTTTGTTTTGAAAGAGTCGCGGAATGTCCAACACTGATACATCGACTTCGCAAAATGCCAGCTCTGATCCCAAGCAGAGTTTTGGCACTGATGGCATCGCTCCTATGGAGCGTCCGGGTGCCGTCACGCGTTTCTTCATGGGGATCGTTGCATGGGCAGAGCGACTTAATCTCAAATATGCGAAGCTCGGCAATCCGCCTGTTTATGACAATGCCACGTTCCCGTGGGCGGCAGAGGTTGAGAAAGCCTATCCGGCTATTCGCAAAGAGCTTGAAAAGGTGCTGCTGCGTCAGAGCGAACTGCCTTCGTTTCAGGACATTTCGTCAGACGTGAAGACGATCTCGACCGATAATCACTGGAAGACATTCTTCCTGCTGGGCTTTGGGGTGAAGTCGGAACAGAACATCAAGGCCTGTCCCAACACGTGGAATGCGGTGCAGCATATTCCGGGTCTGACGACTGCCATGTTCTCAATCTTCGAGCCGGGCAAGCACCTGCCGCCGCATCGCGGTCCTTATAATGGCGTGTTGCGTCTGCATATGGGCATGATCGTGCCGGAGCCTGCCGACAAGCTTGCGATCCGCGTGGATAAGCAGGTTTGCCATTGGCAGGAAGGCAAGGTTCTGATTTTTGACGATGCCTATGAGCATGAAGCATGGAACCACACCGAGCATACGCGTGTGGTGCTGTTTGTCGATTTCGTGAAGCCGCTGAAGTTCCCGGCCCGTTTTGTCAATTGGGCGCTGATGAACCTCGCTATCTTCACGCCCTTTATCAAGGAAGGGCTGGATAACCACAATGAGTGGGAAAAGAAGTTTTATGCGCAAGCCGAACAGCTTCGCAATCAGCCAAAAGCCTGAGCGATTTGACTTTGAACTACGCCGTTCTTAAATAATCGTCTGGAGGGCTTTTCCCTCCAGTTGTCTATGCCCCGGCGAATGGGGTCGCGCTTCGTGTTCCGAAAACCGGTTTCCACTTTTCGGGATGCGCTTTAGAAGGAATTGTTGATGCCGGAGATTGCAGGACGCCTCTGATCGTTCCGAACGGTAACTGCGCAGTTGTTACAGCGCAGATGTTCAGGGACGGAAATGGCATTGGCCGTGGACAGGCATTGGCTGTCCACGTGTGCTGATGTTCGTCGTGGTTTCCATCCAGGCATAACAACAATGAATATCTCACGTATTGAACAGCGCGTGCTTCACGTGCTGGCGCAGGGCGGTTACATTCGTCATCTGCGCGAAGACGGACGTATCTTCGAAATCGAATGCTACACGCGTGAAGGCTATGTGCTTTCCGATTGCACGATGGCTGTTTTCCAGCAATTGCGGCGAAAACGGCTGATCGAATCGCGCGCAGGAAGTGCCTACCGCATTTCGCTCAAAGGACGCATCAACGTCCGCGCTCAAGCCAACAACCGGTAAGGGGGTGCTCAATGCATATCCGTGAAGAACAGCCGAAGGATTTTTCCTCGATCCGGAATGTGACTGCTGAGGCATTTCAAACGATGCCGTATAGTACTCAGAAAGAGGCGGAAATCATTGATGCTCTTCGTGACGCATCGGCTTTGACCTTATCGCTGGTTGCCGAAGAGGGGGACACCGTTATCGGGCATGTGGCATTCTCACCGGTTCTCATCGATGGCGCTGATTGTGGCTGGTACGGGGTTGGGCCGGTATCAGTGCAGCCGGAAAAGCAAGGCGAGGGGATTGGTCGTGCGCTTATCTGTGAAGGTCTGAAGCGGCTGAAGAAAGATGGAGCTTACGGCTGTGCTTTGGTTGGGGACCCCGCCTATTATCACCGGTTTGGTTTCAAAGCTGACCAGCGGCTGAAGCTTAAGGGCGTTGGAGCCGAGTATTTCCAATGTCTTTTGATGAAGGGTGATATGCCATCCGGTGAAGTGACCTTTCACGCAGCGTTCGATGTATAAAAAAGGGCGGGAAATTCCCGCCCTTTTGTCTGCTTCATTCCACCTGTTACGGCCACTTCACAACAGGCGGCATGGACGAGAGAATGGAATTCACATTGCCGCCGGTCTTAAGGCCGAAGATCGTGCCACGATCATAAAGCAGGTTGAATTCGACATAGCGTCCGCGACGGATCAGCTGTTCTTCACGATCCCCCGGCGTCCAGTCCTTGTTAAAATTCTGGCGAACCAGATGCGGGTAGACAACCGAAAAACCACGGCCAACATCGCGCGTGAAGGCAAAATCCTTGTCCCATCCGCCCTGTTCTTCGGTTGAATGCAGCCAGTCATAGAAGATGCCGCCGATGCCGCGCGCTTCATTGCGGTGTGGCAGATAGAAATATTCGTCGCACCACTCTTTCAGGCGCTGATAATCGACAATATCCTTGTGCTTATCGCAGATGAAGCGGAACGCCTTGTGGAAGGCAAGCGTATCCGGGTCTTCCTGCGTGCGGCGACGGTCCAGTACCGGCGTCAGATCGGCACCGCCGCCGAACCACTGGCGTGTGGTTACGACCATGCGGGTGTTCATGTGGACGGCTGGAACATTCGGGTTCTGCGGATGAGCGATCAATGAAATGCCGCTGGCCCAATAACGCGGATCTTCTTCAGCGCCGGGTATCTGTTTGCGGAACTCAGGCGAAAATTCGCCATGAACGGTCGAGACATGCACACCGACTTTTTCAAACACGCGACCATGCATGATGGACATGACGCCGCCACCGCCTTTGCCTTCATCCTTCTGCCAAGGGGTGCGTACGAAGCGTCCTGGCTCCTGATCGGAAAGCTGGCCCTGCAACTCATCTTCGAGCTGTTCGAAACTCGTGCAAATACGGTCACGCAGTTCCTCGAACCAATTTTGAGCGACCAGCTTTTTGTCTTCGATATCGTGCGGGATGATTGCCGGAATTTCGTCGCGTTGCATTTCTGGTATCCTCTCACGCAATGTATCGGAATAAATTCGTGCTTATGCATTAGCAAAGTCCGGCAGCCTCGCAAAGCGTGAAGACGACACGAGGTGCAGGGGGAAATTTCTCTCCCCAAGAAAAGACTCGTCAGGAAGTCTTAGCTTCCCTATCTTAGATGCCAAGGGATTTTTAATTCTGAGTATCGGGAGGCAATTGCATGACCGCATCACCGCCCAAACCGCCACTTGCAAAGCCCCCGCTCGAGGGGCTACGCAAGCAGCTCGAAAAAGGCCGTGCAAATAAAAGCAGGCTTCCACGGGATGGTTTCGTCCGAGAGACGTTTGCCCTTCCGCGTCAAGCCGCGCGTGACAAGGCGCGCGAGTGGTTCGATACTTTCCCAAAGGCCGCATATTGGACAGAAATCGAAAGCTGGTGTGAACGGCCCGACGATGTGATCGAATTTACGATGCGCCGGTTGCCATCATCGGATTAGATATCTGATTCAACAATAGGCTTTAAGTTACTGATCCCAGATTCAAATTTGCTATTTGCAAAAATGTCCTCCGATTTTGTCGGAGGGCATTTTGTTTTTGGGGCGTTATAGCATTACGGTTTTATTTCACTTCTGTCTGAGGTGCTTGTTCCCAAGACTTCCAATCGTTAATGATGCTGTCGGCGTAGGTTTTGCCGACGCGATATGCGTTGGTTGTTGCCAGCGCGAAACCACCCGACTTCGCAGCAAGGGATTCTGCCGCCGTCTGATCTTTGCCCTGGCGGTCGAAGTTGGAG
Organism: Ochrobactrum sp. Marseille-Q0166; assembly: GCF_014397025.1. Lineage (NCBI taxonomy): Bacteria > Pseudomonadati > Pseudomonadota > Alphaproteobacteria > Hyphomicrobiales > Brucellaceae > Ochrobactrum > Ochrobactrum sp. Marseille-Q0166. The sequence goes on from NZ_JACJUO010000001.1 coordinate 1,077,305, forward strand.
GACGTACGCAGCAACGCAACGCGATTAAAATCAAGCTTGCCTGCGTCGGCCGCACGCTTAAGCGCGGTCAGCGTTGCATTGTCTTCCATCTGCGACGTGCAGTAATCGGCCTTTCCATCGGTCAGGAGTTTTGCCCACTGTTCCATGGCTTCACCGAGCTTTGTTCCATGCCAGTATGTGTCGGCTGATGCGGTGTCGCAGATTGTAACCATCGGGGCGCTTATCGCTGCCTCTTCGCTGTAATGCTTGCGATATTCCTTTGCATCGTCACTGTCGAGAAGCTCAATGTCTTTAGTGGTTTCAAGCGCGTAGTCAGCAAGCTTACCGTTCAGTTCAAAGACTTCCGTGCCTGCTGCCCATTTTGGCTTTTCGCCGGGCTTGGATGCACCAAGACCGAAGAAGTCGGTTGCCCAGCCTTCAGGTGCTTCGCGAATATCGATGCGATGGTTGAGGTTGGCATCAATTGCATATTTGGCCCAATGTGCCGAACCAAGTGTGCCGTGCTTTGGATCAACGCCTGCAATACCGGCGATGAGGAAATAGGTGTGCTTGAGGTCAAGCTTCTCGCTCAACGCCATGGCCGAGACTGCACTGGCAGCATTGGCAAAACCCATTGCCGTGGTCATGTGGCAGAGGCCTTCAGCCGTGCAATCGATTTCAGGATATTCAGGGCTCAGACCTGCAAGTTTCAGCTTCTGCGTAAATTTCTCACCTTCCAGCCAAGGCTTTGCTTCCTCACCGAACATGGTGATGACCATAACCTTCGGCGCGATGGTTTCAGCAGCTTGTGCAAATGCAGGAGCAGCAAATGCAGTGCCAAGCAACAAGGCTGTAAGAACAGAAGTGCGGAACGATGACTTCATAGGGGAGGGACCTTTTAACGGTTGGATAAATCTTGTTCGGGAACTGATTCCGCTTGTTCGCTTATGCGTTTGAAACGGAATCGTTTTCCTTATTTCTCTGGCGCATAGCTTCACCCGCTGTAATCGCAACAGAAACCGCAAGATTGAGGGAGCGTGCACCCGGTACCATAGGTATAATCAGACGTGCATCGGCGATGTCCTGAATGCTGTCAGGAACGCCTGAAGACTCTCGTCCGAACAGCAGAATATCATTCTCCTGAAACTGATATTCCGTGTAGGGGATCGCGGCTTTGGTCGAAAGCAGAACGATCCGTTTGCCTGCCTGCAGGCGCCAGTCGTTGAAGTGCTGCCAGTCGGCATGACGGGTGAGGGCCGCCTGTTCGAGATAGTCCATGCCCGCGCGCTTCAATGAGCGGTCGGAGACATCGAAGCCCGCAGGTTCGATGAGGTCCACTGCAAAGCCAAGGCAGGCGGCCATGCGCAGAATGGTTCCCGTATTGCCGGGAATATCGGGCTGATAGAGGGCGATGCGCAAATCCATATAAGGCGGGTAGCCCACAAATCCGCTGGCCGCAAGCCTCGTGACCGGCTCCTGCTCTCGCATCAACACATCTCTGCCTTAAGATAGCGGGCAGAAACATGCTTCGTGACTGATCGCGAAAATATTCTGTTTTTGTTCCCGTCTCATCTTGGCAGTTTTATAAGGCCGCCGTAAAAGGAGCACCATGTTTACATGGTTTGAAAAACGACTCGAAGCTTATCCCGAAGAAGCACCACACAAACCGCCGCGCGGACTGGTCGCCTTTTGTCTGTATTATACTCGTGGGGCATGGCCATGGATTATCGGCATGGCAATCTTCACGACACTGATTGCTATTATCGAAGTGTCGTTGTTCGCCTTTATGGGCAATATCGTTGACTGGCTTTCAAATCAGTCACGCGAGACCTTTCTGAGCAATGAAGGTTGGCGGCTTTCACTCATTGCAGGTGTCGTGCTGGTGGGCCTGCCCGGAGTGGTGCTTATCCATTCTCTGCTTATTCATCAAACCTTGCTCGGTAACTATCCGATGCGGGTACGCTGGCTGATGCATCGCTATCTGATCCGTCAGTCCATGTCGTTCTTTCAGGACGAATTTGCCGGGCGTATTTCAACCAAGCTGATGCAGACCTCTCTTGCCGTGCGCGAAACGGTCATGAAGCTGCTCGATGTGCTCAATTATGTCATCGTCTATTTTGCCGGTACGCTATTTATTGCAGCCTCGGCGGATATTGTACTGATGATCCCGTTTGCGGTGTGGTTGCTCGTCTACATCCTTCTGCTGCGTTTTTTCATTCCGCGTTTGCGGGTGATTTCGGAAAAGCAAGCGGATGCACGATCTCTGATGACGGGACGCATTGTCGACAGCTATACCAACATCGCGACCGTCAAGCTATTCTCGCATTCAAGCCGCGAGGAAGCCTATGTCAAAGAAAGTCTCGATGGCTTCCTGAGCACGGTGCATGGTCAGATGCGTATGGTCACCATGTTCCATTTCACGCTCTATATTTCGAATTGCATATTGCTGTTTTCAGTGGGTGCCATTGGTATCAGCCTGTGGATGAACGATGCGATTTCTGTGGGTGCAGTTGCAGTCGGTATCGGCCTTGTGCTGCGGCTCAACGGCATGTCGCAATGGATCATGTGGGAAATGTCGGCGCTGTTTGAGAATATCGGCACGGTGGAAGACGGCATTACCACGATCTCACGCGCCCATGATGTGGTGGATGTTCCAAATGCACCTGCGCTGAAAGTGACGAACGGTGCGTTGGATTTTGACAAGATCGGTTTCCATTACGGCAAGGGTAAGGGGGTTATCGAAGGCCTCTCGCTGGATATCAAGGCCGGACAGAAGATCGGTCTCGTCGGGCGTTCCGGTGCGGGTAAATCTACGCTGGTCAATCTGCTGCTGCGTTTCTATGATCTTGAAAAGGGTCGTATCCTGATCGACGGGCAGGATATTTCAAAAGTTACGCAGGATTCCCTTCGCGCCAGCATTGGCATGGTCACGCAGGATACATCTTTGCTGCATCGTTCGGTGCGTGAGAACATCATGTATGGTCGTCCGGATGCAACCGATGAAATGGTTGAGCGCGCAATACGCCTCGCTGAGGCAGATCAGTTCATTCCGCAGCTCACCGATGCTAAAGGCCGCCGCGGTCTGGATGCACATGTCGGCGAGCGTGGTGTCAAGCTTTCCGGCGGTCAGCGGCAGCGTATCGCGATTGCGCGCGTGATGCTCAAAGATGCGCCAATTCTTATTCTGGATGAAGCGACCTCTGCACTCGACTCGGAAGTGGAGGCTGCCATTCAAGACAGCCTCAACACACTGATGGAAGGCAAGACCGTTATCGCGATTGCGCATCGCCTTTCGACGATTGCTGCCCTTGATCGTCTCGTTGTGATGGATAAGGGAAAAGTAGTCGAAGACGGGACGCATGAGGAACTTGTTGCGCTTGGCGGCATTTATGCCGGACTATGGGCACGTCAGTCGGGTGGTTTCCTTGGTTTTGACGAGCAGAGTGAATCCGGTCTGGTAAACTAAGGAATATGCCATTGATGAAAGCGGTTTACAGCCTGTTCGAGCGTTGGGTTAATCCCTTCCGCGAACCGGACAATCTCAGGCCGCCTTCAACGACGCTTGCCTTCCTTTGGCATTATGCACGTCAGGCCAAATGGCCGCTTGCAGCCTCGCTGGCTGTTGGCGGCCTGTTGCCTCTTGTGGAAGCAGGGCTTTTTTACTTCACCGGCAGGTTGGTCGATATCCTTGATCAGGCAGGTCGCTCTGGCGTTGAAAGAAGCTGGTCGGCATTGTTTAAAGATGCGGGTCCCGAGCTGTTGTTCATGGGGATTACCGTTCTTGTCATCCGCTTTGTCGTGACGGCATTAAACACTCTGCTGGAAGGCCAGACACTTTCGCCGGGTTTCTATAATATGATCCGCTGGCAGGCGAACTCCTATGTCCAGCGGCAGTCCTATGCATTCTTTCAGAATGACTTTGCAGGACGCATTGCCACCAAGGTCTGGCAGGCAGGACAGGCTGCCGGTGATCTGATTGAAAGCCTTATTCAGGTCGTCTGGTTCATGGCGATCTACAGCATCACCACACTGGTTCTGGTTGGTCAGCTTGACAGGCGGCTTGCGGCAGCTGTCATTGTCTGGATCGTAGCTTTTGGTCTGATCGCACGGCATTATCTGCCTCGAATCCGGAAGAATGCGGAGGCGTCTGCCGAAGCGGGTTCCATGATCAATGGCCGGATCGTTGACAGCTACTCCAATATTCAGACGATCAAGCTTAACACTCCTGATGATGACGAACGCTATATGCGTGACGGCTTCAATCGTTATCTTGCGGCGATGTTTCCATTCATGCGCTCGCTCACGGGTGTGCGTCTTGCGATGACAGCGCTTTCGGGTGTGATGATTGTGACGGTTGCCATCATCACCATTGATTTGTGGACGAAAGATGCAATCACAGTTGGTCAGGTGTCATTCACGCTTGGCTTGGTTCTGCGTCTTAACATGCTGCTCGGACGCCTTATGATGCAGTTGAACGGTATGCTGCGCCAGCTTGGTCTCATTGAGAATTCTATGAAGCTTTTGTCTGCGCCACTTGGTCTTGAAGACAAGCGTGACGCCAAAGTGCTCCAGATCAAGGACGCCCGTATCGACATTCAGAATGTGACTTTCCATTATGGAAAGGCGGGAGGCGTCCTCGATGATATCAACTTTACCGTCAATGGTGGCGAGCGGATAGGGCTGGTTGGCCACTCTGGCGCTGGGAAAACCACGCTGGTGAATTTGATCCTTCGACTCTATGACGTCGAGAAGGGGGCTATTCTTGTCGATGGGCAGGATGTGCGTGACGTCACGCAAGCTTCGCTCCGGCGTGCCTTTGCAGTTGTCAGTCAGGAGACTGCGCTCCTGCACCGCTCGTTGCGTGATAACATCATGTTGGCGCGTGATGATGCTGACGAAGGAGATCTTGCTGAGGCCGTGCGACAGGCCGAGGCGGAAGAGTTCATCACAAGACTTGAAGATTTCAACGGGCGCAAATCCTTCGATGCTTTTGTGGGTGAGCGCGGTGTGAAACTTTCGGGTGGTCAGCGCCAGCGCATTGCGATAGCGCGCGCCATTCTTAAAAATGCTCCCATCCTTATTCTGGATGAGGCAACGTCTGCGCTCGACTCAGAGGTGGAAGCTTCCATTCAGGAGAACCTGCGTCAGCTTATGGACGGCAAGACGGTCATTGCTATTGCGCATCGGCTATCAACGATCGCGGCGTTGGATCGTTTGATTGTGATGGATAAGGGCCGTATCGCTGAAGAAGGCACCCATGATGAGCTTGTTGCGCGGGGCGGGATTTATGCCCGCCTCTGGGAGCGGCAATCCGGCGGTTTTCTGGGCGTAGACCATTAGTTTTTGATATTCTCATCACCACAAAAACCTCCGCATTCCGGGGAATTTGAACGGGGCTTTTTGCTTGGTGGCAATTTTGTGTGTGCCAATTAAACACCCTGCGACATGGTGCCGTCCTAAGGGTTTGGCGTCTGGACAAGACTTTTCAACCTGCCTACACCTAAATGTCGAGATGGAGGGAATTTCGTTCTGCAAGCACTTGTGGAACTGCCATTTGCGTGTGAGCGCAAAGGGCGGAAATGCGTTTGCGCAAGCGCATGGCAGACGAGGGGAGTTTTCAATTGGATATCCAGGTTAAAAAGGAATTGGCACGTGAGCGAACACGACACGGCTGAGCCGACACGGCGTGATTTTCTGTATATTGCGACGGGAATGGCCGGTGTCGTTGCTGTCGGTGGTTTCGCATGGCCGTTTATCGACCAGATGCGTCCTGACGCCTCGACACTCGCTGCAGCGTCTATCGAAGTTGATGTTTCTTCCCTTGAAGAAGGTGCATCAATGACCGTCAAGTGGCGCGGCAAGCCGATTTTCATTCGCAATCGTACAGCCAAGGAAGTTGAAGACGCGAAGGTGACTGCCTTGAGCGATCTCAAAGACATTGCTGCGCGTAATGCCAATCTTCCATTGGATGCAGAAGCGACGGATGTCGCGCGTTCGGCGGGTGAGGGCAAGGAAAACTGGATCGTTATGGTCGGTGTTTGCACCCATCTTGGCTGTGTGCCGCTTGGTGAGTCCGGGTCATTCGGTGGCTGGTTCTGCCCATGCCATGGCTCGACCTATGACACCGCCGGGCGCATCCGCAGCGGTCCAGCGCCGGAAAACATGTATATTCCGGAATACGCATTCACTTCCGATACGGTCATCAGGATCGGCTAAGACAGATCTTGGGGAGAGAAAACATGAGTGGTGGACACTCCACATATACGCCCTCGACCGGCATCGAAAAATGGGTCGATGAGCGGCTGCCTTTGCCGCGCCTTGTCTATGATTCCTTTGTTGCCTATCCGACGCCGCGTAACCTGAACTATATGTATACGTTCGGTGGCATCCTGAGTTTTATGCTCATTGCGCAGATCATTACCGGCATCGTTCTGGCGATGCATTATGCAGCCGAAACGACGATTGCGTTTAACTCGGTCGAAAAGATCATGCGCGATGTCAATTCTGGCTGGCTGCTGCGATATATGCACGCAAACGGTGCTTCCTTCTTCTTTATTGCCGTGTATCTGCACATCGCACGCGGCCTTTATTACGGTTCCTACAAGGCGCCTCGTGAGCTTTTGTGGATTCTCGGTGTTGTGATTTTCCTTCTCATGATGGCAACTGCCTTCATGGGCTATGTGCTGCCATGGGGCCAGATGTCCTTCTGGGGCGCGACGGTTATCACGGGCTTCTTTACAGCCTTTCCGGTGATTGGCGAGCCGATCCAGCAATTGCTTCTCGGCGGCTTCGCGGTCGATAATCCAACGCTTAACCGCTTCTTCTCGCTGCATTATCTGCTGCCGTTTATGATTGTGGGCGTCGTTATCCTGCACGTGTGGGCGCTGCATGTGACAGGGCAGACCAATCCAACCGGCATTGAGGTAAAGTCGAAGACCGATACGCTGCCGTTCACGCCTTATGCGACCATCAAGGATGCATTTGGTGCGCTCGTCTTCTTCGTCTTCTTCGCTTATTTTGTGTTCTACATGCCGAACTTTCTCGGCCACCCGGACAACTACATTCAGGCCGACTCTCTGAAAACGCCTGCCCACATCGTTCCTGAATGGTACTTCCTGCCGTTCTACGCGATGTTGCGTGCGATCACCTTCAACATCGGTCCGATCGACTCGAAGCTTGGCGGCGTTCTGGTAATGTTTGGCTCGATTGCGATCCTGTTTGTCGTGCCATGGCTTGATACATCGAAGGTTCGCTCGGCTGTTTATCGTCCATGGTTCAAGCTGTTCTTCTGGCTGTTTGTCATCAATGCAATCTTCCTTGGCTGGTTGGGATCGCGTCCGGCGGAAGGTGTTTACACGATGATGGCGCAGTTCGGCACGCTCTACTACTTCGCGTTCTTTATCGTCATCATGCCAATTCTGGGTCTGATTGAAACACCGAAGCGCCTTCCGAATTCGATCACGGAAGCGGTTCTGGAGAAGAACGAAGGCAAGGCCGAGATTGCTCCAGTGGAAATCAACGGCTGAAGCGCGAGATGAAGGACGTAAAAATGAAAAACATCCTCAAGAGTTTCGCTGCGTTCGGTATTGCTCCGCTGGTAGCGCTCGGTGTGACGATGGGAGGAGCTTTTGCCGCCGGCGGTGGTGAGGGTGAGCCAGAACATTATCCGATCCATCATCCGAAGCAGGAGAACTGGAGCTTCTCGGGACCATTTGGTACTTACGACAAGGGACAGCTTCAGCGTGGGCTCAAGGTCTATAAGGAAGTCTGTTCTGCCTGCCATTCGATGAATCTGGTGGCTTTCCGTAATCTGGAAGCTCTTGGCTATTCGCCGGATCAGGTGAAGGCTTTTGCTGCCGAATATGAAGTCACAGATGGCCCGAACGCGGACGGTGAAATGTTCACCCGTAAGGCGATTGCGACGGATCATTTCCCATCGCCATTTCCGAATGTGAATGCCGCCGCTGCTGCCAATAATGGTGCAGCGCCGCCAGACTTCTCGCTGATCGCCAAGGCCAGAGCGGTCGAACGTGGTTTTCCGACCTTTATCTTCGATATATTTACACAATATGCCGAAGCAGGCCCGGATTATATTCACTCGCTTCTAACTGGCTATGACGAGCAGCCGCCAGCGGGCATGCATATTCCTGAAGGCACGCATTACAACCCGTATTTCATCGCGGGCAAGTCATTGGCAATGGCCAAGCCATTGAGCGACGATCAGGTGACTTACGATGATGGTTCGCCGCAGACGGTGGATCAATATGCGCGGGACGTTTCAGCATTCCTGATGTGGTCTGCGGAACCGCATCTGGAAGAACGCAAGAAGCTGGGCTTCCGTGTCATTATCTTCCTGGTGCTGTTTGCTGGCCTTGTTTACATCGCCAAGCGTTCGATCTGGTCGAATGTAAAACATTGATTGACTAATCAGATTGTTGAGAAGGGCGCCGTGAGGCGCCCTTTTTTCTGGAGCAGCATCACAAGTTGCTCAAAACCGCACGAAGCGGCTTGGCGCGCTGCGCGTATCGTGATTGAAGTGATTACGAGAAAACTGGTTTTGCCTCTGCCGCACCCGCGCAAGCATACTTCGCTACCCCTCTGAAAGGACTGAAAATGGAATCTGGTTTCAAAGCCACTTTGAAGGACGCGATCAGAACGATTCCTGATTATCCGAAACCCGGTGTTCAGTTCCGTGATGTCACGACGCTTATGGGCGATGCGCAGGCATTCCGCCGTGCCGTAGATGAGCTGGTATATCCTTATGCTGGAAACAAGGTCGATAAGGTTGCGGGTATCGAAGCGCGTGGCTTCATTCTTGGCGGCGCAATTGCACATCAGCTTTCGGCTGGCTTTGTACCGATCCGCAAGAAGGGCAAGCTGCCGCGGGATACCGTTCGCATTGCCTACAGCCTTGAATATGGCATTGATGAAATGGAAATGCACCGCGATGCCATCGAGAAAGGCGAGCGCATTATTCTGGTTGATGATCTGATTGCAACCGGTGGTACGGCGGAAGCCGCAGCCAAGCTGCTTCTCCAGATGGGAGCCAATATCGTCGCGGCTTGCTTTATCATTGATCTGCCGGACCTTGGTGGGCGCAAGAAACTCGAAGCGCTCGGCGTGCCGGTTCGTACACTTGTGGAATTTGAAGGCGATTGATTTTCTGAAGGGGAATAAGTCGGTGGCGTTTTCTTTTGGCCTTTTAGTTTTTCCGGGTATTCAACAGCTTGATCTGACAGGACCTTATGAGGTTTTTTCGTCGGCGGCTGAAAGTGAAGTTCATCTTATCTGGAAAGATCGCAATCCGGTCTATTCTTCATCGGGACTCACATTTGTACCGACTGCTACCTTTGATGATTGTCCACCTCTGGATGTCATTTGTATTCCGGGCGGTGGGGTTAACGCCTTGCTGACCGACGATGTTGTGCTGGATTTTGTACGCCTACAAGCAGATCGGGTTCAGTATATCACATCTGTTTGCACCGGTGCGCTTGTGTTGGGTGCTGCAGGGCTGTTGAAAGGCAAAAAGGCGACAACGCATTGGAATGCGATGGACTTTTTGGAAGTCGTTGGTGCCATACCGACAAGTGCGCGTGTTGTTCGGGATGGTAAGGTCATTACTGCGGGAGGTGTTACATCTGGTATTGATTTCGGCTTGACCATACTCGAGGAGGTGTTTGGCAGGCAGGAAGCGGGAACAGTTCAGCTAACGCTCGAATACGCGCCTGCGCCGCCTTTCAATTCAGGAACCCCTGATCAAGCAGATGCTCTGGTGCTCGAAAACGGACGTAAACGTCTCGCCGCATCGAGAGCGGCGAGAGAAGCAATCTTTGCAGACTGGCCTCGATAAGCCCGATAAGATTGAGCAGCTTTATGGAAGCTTCACCATGGCGGCGTTGTCAAAGGATAAAACCTTGTCGCCATTCTGGTTATAAGCGGTGCTGCTCATACTCAGCATTGACCAGCCGGGACGCGAGCCGAGAGGCCGGATCGCATGGACGGTGCGCTTATAGGTGATCGTATCACCAGCATAGACCGGGCGGATCCATTTGAGGTTCTCAAAGCCGGGTGAAGGGCCAAATGTCGGCGGAACTTCGCCACGGCTGATAGCGTCTTTGGTTGCCTCAACGATGGACGCCACATTCAGCTTCATAAAGACTGCGGTGGTGTGCCAGCCCGACGCACAAAGACCGCCCAGAACGCTGTTTTTCGCGGCTCGCGCATCCAGATGAAATGGCTGCGGGTCGAATTTTGAAGCGAAGTGGATGATTTCTTCGGCGGTAAATGTATAGCTGCCGATGGTCCGCTCCTCACCGAGATGTTCTTCAATAAAGCTCATGCTTCGTCTCCATCGCGCTCAGGATTGCGAAGGCCGACCATGGCCGTGTGTTGCAATTCACAAACAACCTCGCCACGCTGATTGACGATCTCATTATGCACAGTGAGAAAGCCCACATGCGGCATGGATTTGGAGCGACGACGGTCAAGTACGGTCGAAGAACCGCTTAACGTATCGCCTGCCAGCACCGGGCGTTTCCAGCGGTTGAATTCAATACCGGGGCTGCCCTGAGACGTCGAATCCTTAAGATAGGCATCCCAGATCATGCGCATGAAAAGTGACACCGTATGCCAGCCCGAAGCCGCCAACCCGCTTAGAACGCTTGCCTTGCCCGCTTCTTCGTCCAGGTGAAAGGGCTGCGGGTCGAACTCGCGCGCGAATTCGATAATCTCTTCTTTGGTGATGGTACGTGGTCCGAAGGGAAGCTTCAGTCCTTGCGTGAAATCTTCATAAGCATATTTGGGTGTCTTATCGGTCAATCTGCTCTCCTCCCACCAGAGCGGCAAATGCCGCCCTGTTTCTTTGCCTGCACGTGCCCTCAACAAAGGTTCGACTTTTGAGAGACACGGTTAGAAAAAAGGCCACCGTTTTCACGGTGGCCTGATCGTATCAGGTATTGAAGCGGAACAGCATCACATCGCCGTCATGGACGATGTATTCTTTGCCTTCGTCTCGCGCTTTGCCGGCTTCCTTGGCGCCGACTTCACCATTGAATTTGACATAGTCTTCATAGGCGATGGTCTGTGCGCGAATGAAGCCACGCTCGAAATCCGTATGGATCACACCGGCAGCGCCCGGAGCCTTGGTTCCGCGACGGATAGTCCAGGCGCGCGTTTCCTTGGGGCCAGCCGTGAAATAGGTGATGAGGTCGAGCAGCTTGTAGCCCGCACGGATGAGGCGGTCGAGGCCGGGTTCCTCTAAGCCCATGGCGTCGAGATATTCCTTGGCTTCTTCGTCTGCAAGCTGGGCAACTTCAGCTTCAATGGCGGCGGAAATAATGACGCTTTCAGCACCTTGTTCAGCAGCCATCTTCGCAACAGCTGCGCTATGCTCATTGCCATTGGCAGCGTCGCTTTCAGCGACGTTGCAGACATAAAGCACTGGTTTCGAGGTGAGCAGATTCAGGCCCTTGAGGATCAGCAGATCATCTGGTGCAATGTCTTTGAGCATCAGGCGAACCGGTTTACCGTTTTGCAGCAGTTCGAGTGCCTGCTCCATCACCGGCAGAACCGTGGTTGCTTCCTTGTCCTTGGAGGCCGCGCGCTTGCGGATCTGAACGATGCGGCGCTCAATGCTTTCGAGGTCCGACAGCATCAGCTCCGTTTCAACGGTTTCAGCGTCAGATACAGGATCGATGCGGCCTTCGACATGGGTGATGTCGTCGTCTTCAAAACAACGAAGAACATGCACGATCGCATCGACTTCACGGATATTCGCGAGGAACTGATTACCCAGACCTTCGCCTTTGGATGCACCGCGCACGAGACCAGCAATATCGACAAAGTTGATGCGGGTCGGGATAATTTCCTTCGAACCTGCAATTTTTGCAATGCTGCTCTGGCGAGGATCGGGAACAGCCACTTCGCCGGTATTCGGCTCGATGGTGCAGAAGGGATAGTTTGCAGCCTGTGCTGCCGCAGTCTTGGTCAGCGCGTTGAAAAGCGTGGACTTGCCGACATTAGGCAGGCCGACGATGCCGCATTTGAAACCCATGATCTTACCTGTCAGACTAGAATAGAATTAATGCCGCTATGCGACTTGGATAAAGCTGGTGTCGCTATGCGACATGGGAGTGTAGAGCGTCAAGAGTGCCGCGTCATTGTCGCGGACTAATCCTTCTTGCCCAAGAGCTTTTTCAGCATCTCAGCCATCGGACCACTCGCCGGAATGTTTGGTTTGGCTGCGTTTTGACGCGCCTGACGAATATGACTTTGTGCCTTGGCGGGCGCTTTTTCCAGCTGGCTCGGGTCCGCCTTGAAGCCGTTGGGACGCTGATTGCCGTCACCCATGACAATTGCAACACGGTTCATGAAGCTGTTGTCTTCTTTTTGGGCGAGCAGGCCGACATTATCGGCGATCGCTCCAAAAAGCTTATCAAGCCATTCATTATCGACTTTGGCGAAGTTGCCCAGAACATGATTGTGGACAAGTTCTTTTGCACCGGGATGTCCAATGCCAAGGCGCATACGGCGATAGTCTTTGCCGCCTTCGAAAGTCTGCACATGGGCATCGATGGACTTGATGCCGTTATGGCCGCCGGAGCTGCCACCTGTCTTGATGCGCAGTTTTGCAGGCGCAAGGTCAAGCTCATCATAGATCACGACGAGATCGGCAGATGTCAGCTTGTAGAAGCGCATGGCTTCGCCAATCGACTGGCCGGAATTGTTCATGAAAGTCATTGGCTTGATGAGAAGGACTTTCTCGCCGTCGATCACACCATCGGCGATCTCGGCCTTGAACTTCTTCTGCCAATTGGAAAAGCGATGGCGGCGGAATATTTCATCCACCGCCATAAAACCGATATTGTGACGGTTATGCGCATATTGAGGGCCGGGATTGCCAAGTCCTGCGATGAGCAGCATGGTTGTCTGACCCTCTTATGGGACAAGCGATTATTCGCCGTCCGCAGCTTCGCCTTCTGCGTTTTCTTCCGACTTGAGGCCGGCTGGTGTCGCAATGGTAGCGATCGTGAAGTCGCGATCCTGAATTGCAGGTGTTGCACCCTTCGGCAGCTTGATAGCCGAAATGTGAACCGAGTCACCAAGCTCAAGGCCGGTCAGATCGACTTCGAGAGCATCAGGGATAGCGTTTGCTGGAACGATCAGTTCAACATCGTGACGAACGATGTTGAGAACGCCGCCCTTCTTGATGCCAGGTGCTGCTTCTTCGTTCTTGAAGTGAACAGGAACGTTAACATGGACAACCGACTTCGCGGAAACGCGGAGGAAGTCGACATGCTGAGGGAAGTCGCGGACTGGATCGAGCTGGTAGTCTTTAGGGAGAACCTGAATCTTCTTGCCGTCTACTTCAATCGTAGCAACAGTGGTTTTGAAGCCGCCGCCATGGATCTTGTAGAAGATTTCCTTGTACGAGACAGCAATCGAAATTGGTTCCTGCTTGTCACCATAGATGACTGCTGGAATCTGGCCGTTGCGACGAAGTTCGCGGGAGGACCCCTTACCAACCCGTGTACGCAGATCGGCCTTGAGCACGTAAGAATCGCTCATGGCATTTCCTTTCAAAGTTACTGGAGTGTTGTGCGCTGTTTTATCTGCACATGATCTAGTCCGAAAACCGGTTTCCACTTTTCGGGATCATGCAACAACGAACAACATGAAACAGCCCGACATGCCGTTCACAGGGTGAATGGCCGGACCGCTTCATCCCGCGTTGCCTCCAAGGGTGTCTACGCGGATGGCGGTGCTATAGAGCAAAGGGACTTTTCATGCAAGGCGTTCCACAGCTTCTGTGGGCTTTTGTCTTAACGGGTGGCATTGGCTGCGTCAAAAATGTTAAGCGCATGGCAGATTGATCGTGGGCTATGTCCGCCGAGTCGTCACAAGATTCACTAGAGCGCGTTTTGAACTGATTAAATCAGATCAGCGCGCTGGCTCTTTTACGTGAAGCATAATCCTATTGATCTTCGCTCCGCTCTGGTCGGATTATGCTCTAAACAAAGGAAACGAGATGCAGGTCGGTATCGACATGGGTTCTGTTGCTGGAAGTGGTTCTGCCTCGGCAGTGGCGCTTGGTGGTGGCAAGCAGGCCATGCTTGATCTTGAAGAGCTTCTCGCAACACGCCTTCTCGTGCAGGGCAATTCCGGTTCCGGCAAATCACATCTGCTGCGCCGCCTGCTTGAGCAGAGCGCACAATGGGTGCAGCAGTGCATCATTGACCCTGAAGGCGATTTCGTAACGCTTGCCGATCTTTATGGGCATGTGGTGGTCGATGCTGCACGATCGGAATCCGAACTCACCCGCATTGCAAGCCGCATTCGCCAGCACCGCGTGTCGGTCGTGCTCAATCTCGAAGGGCTGGATGTCGAGCAGCAGATGCGTGCTGCGGCGGCTTTTCTTGGTGGCCTGTTTGATGCAGAGCGCGACTATTGGTACCCGATGCTGGTGGTGGTTGATGAAGCGCAGCTCTTTGCACCCGCTGCCGCTGGCGAAGTGTCGGATGAAGCTCGCAAGCTCTCGCTGGGTGCGATGACGAACCTGATGTGCCGTGGCCGCAAGCGCGGGCTGGCCGGAGTGATTGCCACGCAGCGCCTTGCAAAGCTCGCCAAGAATGTTGCTGCCGAAGCATCGAACTTTCTGATGGGCCGGACTTTCCTTGATATCGATATGGCGCGTGCCTCCGATCTTCTGGGGATGGAACGCAAGCAGGCGGAAATGTTCCGTGACCTGCAACGCGGCCATTTCATTGCACTTGGACCTGCCTTGTCACGCCGTCCGCTGCCCATCAAAATCGGCAAGGTGGAAACCTCGGCACGCTCGTCATCACCCAAGCTGATGCCGTTGCCCGATGCACCGCAAGACGCGCGCGATCTGATTTTTACGCCAGCACCTGAAGAAATTCGCACTGTTGTCCGTCGTACGCCACCACCGCCGCCCCCGCCATCAACGGCAGAAATTCTGGCGCAGGTGGCAAAGCCAAAGCCGGAAGCGGAACCTGTTGAAGCACCATTGTTTCCCGGCATTGTGGAAGCCGAGCGGGACAGTCTGCTTGAGAAGGTGATGCGCGAGATCGTTGACGATCCTGAAGCATCTTTCCGCTCAGTCGCGGTGCTTTATCAGGATTTTCTGGTGCGTTGCCGCATTCATCGCGTGCCGGGTGAACCGCTGGCTCTGCCTGCTTTCCGCCGTCGATTAGCCGTGGCTCAGGCAAGCATTGAAAGCGATGTCGCAACTGGTGAAACATGGCAGAAGGCATTGGCGCTCTCAGAAAGTCTCACTGATGATGTGCAGGGCGTGTTTCTGATTGTCGCACAGGCGGCCGTGACGGGCGCCACGTGCCCTTCGGACGTGGCACTGGCACGGGCTTATGGCACGCATTCGCTAAGCCGTGCCCGGCGATTGCTGACCTATTTCGAAGAGCGTGGATTGCTGGTCGTTCGCAATGATTTCAAAGGTTTGCGCATTGTGAATTTCCCGGATCTCGAATGCGAGACGGCTCCGGGCGATCCAAACGCTCCCGATGATCAGGCGGAGGAAGCGACTGCCGCTGAATAAAGCACTTCTGTGCAAAGTGTCATGAACCTGTAATGATCCTCAGCAACTGCTTGCAGGATCATTACAGAGAGCAAGAATGACAACAGCGCCGCAGCCGGACTACCGTGAACTGTTTATTACCTTTGGCAAGGTCGGGCTTTTGTCGTTTGGCGGGCCAGCTGCGCAGATTGCTATGTTGCAACGCGTGCTGGTTGATGAAAAACGCTGGATGGATCAGGAGCGGCTGATCCATGCGCTGAATTTCTGCATGTTATTGCCAGGGCCGGAAGCCATGCAACTTGCGACCTATGCGGGCTGGGCTATCAAAGGCTGGCGCGGTGGCTTGCTGGCAGGGCTTTTGTTTGTTTTGCCCGGTGCGAGCGTGATGCTGGCTCTGTCGGCGCTTTACGTTGCCTTTGGCCATGTTGATATTGTTGCTGGTCTGTTGTTTGGTCTCAAGGCTGCAGTGCTGGCTGTGGTATTTGAAGCGCTTTACCGGATGGCAAAGCGCACGCTTGCTTCCGGCTTTTCCTATCTGATTGCGATTGCCGCTTTTGTTGCGATTGCGCTTTTGAAGCTGCCGTTTCCGATTGTGGTGCTGCTTGCAGCCATCGCTGGCGGTTTGCGTCATTGCATGCAAGGTCCTGGTGTGGCAACTGCCGTTACACATGCCGCTCCCAATGCATTTCGGGAGTTTTCGCTGCAAACCTTGATCTGGGGTGGCCTGTGGCTGGTTCCACTCATTGCGCTATATCTGATCTTTGGTGGGCAACATGTATTTACAGCTGAGGCCGCGTTCTTTTCAAAGCTGGCAGCTGTCACGTTTGGCGGCGCCTATGCGGCGCTGTCCTATACAGCGCAGCAGGCTGTCGAACATTTCGGCTGGATGAAACCCGGAGAAATGCTCACTGGGCTGGGACTGGCAGAAACCACACCGGGGCCGCTGATATTAGTGTTGGTCTTTGTTGGCTTTGTGGGTGCAGCCAATCTGTCAGGCCTGCCGCCACTGGTCGGCGGGCTTGTGGGCGGGCTGATTGCGCTCTGGTTTACTTTTGTGCCGTGTTTTCTCTGGATACTGGCGGGAGCACCTTTTGTAGAGCGCCTGCGTCAGCTGCGCTGGCTGTCCGCCATGCTTGGCGGGATTACCGCGGCGGTGGTTGGCGTGATTGCCAGTCTCGCGCTCTGGTTCTCACTGCACGTCCTGTTTGCAACGGTTGGGCAAGTGCCGATCGGTCCCTTTACGTTGCCGCTGCCAGATGTCAGCACAATAGACAATGCCGCCGTCCTGATTGCAGGCGCGGCGGCATTATTGCTTGTCGTCTTGAAACTCAACATGCCGCTGGTGCTCTTGCTTGCGGCATGTCTGGGCATCGTCATTAGATTAGTCGAACAGGCTTGAAACCGACTCTTCGGCCGCAGTACGTGCAATCGCTTCACCAATCAGGCTGGAGATCGACAGGACGCGGATATTCGGTGCATCGTTGATCGCGGTCGTTGGCTGGATCGAATCGGTGATAACCAGTTCTTTCAGCTTCGAGGAAGCGATACGCGCAACAGCGCCACCCGACAGAACGCCATGCGTGATGTAAGCGGTGACGCTGTTTGCGCCCTTGGAAAGCAGCGCTTCCGCCGCATTGCAGAGCGTGCCGCCGGAATCAACGATGTCGTCAAACAGCAGGCAATCTTTGCCGGTGACATCGCCGATGACGTTCATGACTTCCGATTCACCCGGACGTTCACGACGCTTGTCAACGATTGCGAGCTGCGCATCGATGCGCTTTGCAAGGGAGCGAGCGCGAACCACACCGCCAACGTCGGGTGATACGACCATGCAATTGCCGGTCGGATAGTTGGCCTTCACATCGCGGGCGATAACCGGAACCGCATAGAGGTTGTCGGTTGGAATATCGAAGAAGCCCTGAATCTGACCAGCATGAAGATCAAGCGTCAGAACGCGGTTTGCACCGGCTTCGGTGATGAGGTTGGCAACAAGCTTTGCCGAAATCGGCGTGCGTGGGCCGGGCTTACGATCCTGACGGGCGTAGCCGAAATAAGGAAGCACGGCAGTGATGCGGCGTGCTGACGAACGACGGAAGGCGTCGATCATGATCAGCAGTTCCATCAGATTGTCGTTGGCGGGGTAGGAGGTCGATTGCAGAACGAATACGTCTTCGCCGCGCACGTTTTCCTGAATCTCGACGAAGATTTCCTGATCGGCGAAACGGCGAACAGTCGCCTTGCCAAGCGGAATGTCGAGATGTTTAGCCACGGATTCGGCAAGAACCCGGTTGGAGTTGCCTGCGAATAGTTTCATTCTTTTTGCCTCTGAAGCCGGAGCAGTTACGTTCTGTTGCAAAAAGTCCGTGAAACGGACGTAATTCCTGATTTCAGGCGAAGCCAAAATAAATTCGATTTCGCTTGATCATTCTTTAAAAACTTTAAAGCCGCGTACTCTTTCACAAGGTGACAAGTGTCGCAGCTTTCAAGGTTTTCTCGAATGAGCGGCCTATTGCAAAGAGTCACCGTCATTGCAAGTGCTGTCAGGCCATAATTACAGTAAAAAGCCTTCGCAAAGTGCTTTCCCACAGTGCTAGCGCCATGATTCAGCAAAAGATTTCAGTCTTTTGCCGCATAAATGCTTTCTCATGCGCGATTTGCCGCAAGCCAGCTCGAATATTCCTGCATGGTCTTGTCGGCGATCGATTGCATGGCAGAAGGCGGAACGATGCTCCATGAGTCTGCCGCAGCTCCCGGCACTTTTTCCTGCCCCTGGATGCGATGCAGCCGATTGCCCTTGGCATCCATAACGTCCCAGACATAAAGGACGGTTGTCTGATTGTCTTCGGACAGAACCGAGAAATAGCCTTTCATGACATAGGCTGCATCGGTGCCACTGTTGCCTGAAAGTTCAACGCCCTTTGCACGAGCATCGTCATTGAGGCGATGGGTAAGCGGAGTTACGACGTTGACAGGTGCGCCAATAATGGGAGCAATGTAAAGCTTGCCCGGCTTCAGCGATGCTGTTCTTGCGGCTGGTGTCGCAGGTTGAGCCGTCGCAGGCTGGCTTGTCGCAGGCTGGGCGGCAGTTGGCGCCGCTGTTTGCCCGGGTTGCTGACCTGCTCCCTGCACATTGAGCGCGGATTCGGTGCTGTTGCAGGCGGCAAGCAGTCCAGCAAGCAACAGCATCATGGAAAGATGTGCCTTGTTCATGTTCGGCTTCATGCTCCTGAAAGTGCAGACCATTTCTGCGCCAGTCGAATTTATCGCCGATTGTGCGATACTTGGCAATTATATCTGGAGAGCGATGGGCATATCAAGAGAATGGCGGGACAATGGCACGGCAGCGCCATTCGTGGTGAGATATGTCTGCCCCAGTGTCATCGCTGTTTCCGTGTCGGAATCCATGATGATCATGTGCGCAAAGAGTGTCATATCCGGCTGGATGCTTTCCGGGTTGCCGGAATAGAACATTTGTGGATCCATCCAGGAGGGTGAGAAACGTGCTCCCACAGAATAACCACAGGCATTGAGCCTGTGTCGCGTGAGGCCGTGCGCCTCCATCGTGCGCAAGTGTGCGTCAAATACATCGCCAAACGTCGAGGCTGGTGTCATGGCTTCTTCAACTGCTTCCAGGGCTTCGCGTGCGGCGTCATAAAGCTTTTGATGTTCAGGTCTTGGCTTGCCAATGATGAGCGTGCGCATCATCGGTGCATGATAATGGCGATAAACCCCCGACCATTCGAGGGTGAGCTGGTCGTTTTTGGAAAGCGTGCGGCGACCCGCTTTGTAACGGCAGAGGAGAGCATCGGCACCCGAGCCGATAATATATTCATTGGCCGGATAGTCGCCATCGCCTGCAAAATTGGCGGCCATCATGGCCGCGAGAATATCAGCTTCGCTTGCGCCGGCCTTGACCAGTTTCAGAGCAGCATCAAGCGCGTCATCGCTGAGTTCTGCGGCACGCTTGGTGAAAGCAATTTCAGCGGGGCTTTTGAGAAGGCGCAGACTGTCGACCATACCCGATGCATCATAGAGCTTGGCGAAGCTCTGCAACTGTTCATCGAGTTTTCGGGCATTGGCACCGGTCAGACCATGGGTTTGGTATTCGATACCGATGCGTGTGCCGAGCAGATCAAGCTCGGTGAGAATGTTGCGCAGATCGATTGCCGGATTTGCGTTTTCACGATCAGTCCAGACAACGATATTCTCGATGTTGGACGTATGCCGCGCTTGCCTTAGATCGGCAGAGCGCGTCATCAGCACGGTTGAACCGTCAGCTTTGACGACGAGACACTGGAAAAAGCAAAAGCCAAACGTGTCATAGCCGGTCAGCCAGTACATGCTTTCCTGCGCAAAAAGCAGCAAGGCATCCAGTTTCTCTTCCTCCATCTTCAAGATCAGACGGTCGCGACGTGCTGCGAATTCTTCCGGCTCGAAGTGAAGGGCCATGCGGTTCTCCTTAATCTTCTATAATGGCGATTGCTGCGATCTGGCGACCGTAATCCGGCTCATTGCGATGTGTTGTGCGCCGATAGGAATAGAACTGGTCTTCATCGGCATAGGTGCACTGACGCAGTGCGTCAGCCTTAACGCCTGCGCTGGTCAATCGGTCGGTGATAAAGGTCCATAGATCGAAAAGCTTGTGACCTTCCTTGTCAGAAGGCTCAAAATATTTGGCGTATGATGGGTCTTTGCCAGTGAATTCGGAATAGAATTCGGGACCGACTTCATAATTATCCGGGCCGATTGTCGGTCCAAGAACGGCAATAATATTCTCGCGTTTTGCACCAAGCTCGATCATCGCTTCAATGGTATTTTCAAGCACGCCTGTAAAGGCACCGCGCCAACCTGCATGGGCTGAACCGATGACACCTGCCTCATGATCAGCAAACAACACCGGGCCGCAATCGGCCGACAGTGCGCCAATCGCAATGCCCGCAACATTTGTCACCATGGCATCGGCCTTCGGGCGTGGTGTGCTCAATGGCTCTGTGACGTAAACCACGTCTGGCGAATGAACCTGATGCACGGTCATCAGACGGTCGGGTGCGACACCAAGTGTCTCGGCGACGCGGCGGCGATTCTCGCTCACCAGTTCCGGCACGTCATTTGAGCCGCTGCCGACGTTGAGACCTGCATAAATGCCATCTGAGACGCCGCCTTTGCGGGTGAAAAAACCATGCGCAATGCGCTTGCCGTTTGATCCGGCAGGGCCTTCCAGCAGGGAGGAGCGAAGCGGTTGCGGCTTATCAATCATGGATTTTCTCTTTTAAAACGGCTGGATGGTGGGGGAGGCAGATTGGCTTGTCAATTGTAGCTTTTTGACGGTTCCTTTTTTTAAGCCGTATCGAATGGAAATGTGGTTGTCTTTTGATCGCTTATGGCGAGCACCTTGAACAAAGTCCCCATCTGGTCCGGCGCCGCCAAACGCTCGACGTCTTCGCGGATTTTATTCTGGAAAGCTTCGTCGCGCCCGGCACCCAGGCGCCCGGCACGGTCGATAAGTCCCAGGCCCAAAAGAAAATCGCCTTGCGTCATGGTTACGGTCTGGCAGCCGCAACTGCGTGCTGTTTTCTCCAGCATTTCGAAATCGACGTGGGTTGTCAGGTCAGCTTCACCGGGATGAGCAAATACATCATCATAGGTATGCTTCAGCATGGCTTGCAGCGTGTCGCCGAAGCCCGATTGCAGATGACCATAATCGATGGAAAGTGCTGCACCACGCGTTGCAACGATGCGCTGCGCAATTTCCTGCATCAGGGCGGTGCGGGCAGGTGCCGCTTCAAAGATCGTGCCGTCGGGTGCTGCCTGATGGCCTTCGGGCAGCAGGGCTATATCTATGCCGCCTGCGCCGCTTCCAAACTGGAATTCATCCTGTTCATTCAATCCAACCATACGTTCGACAAAGCGGCCATCGGTTTTCACAAATTGCCTGATCGGGATTGCGTCGAACAATTCGTTGGAAACGAGGATCAACGGGCCGTCCGGGATATCCGCAAAGCGTTCAAACCACCCGATAGAATAATCGAAAGCTGAAAGCTTCTCTTTCTGCTTTTCAATAAGGCGCGGGCTGGTCTCGACCATCGCGACACGAAGTGAAGCGGCCATTTGCGGCGCAAGCTTGGCAATCGTGCGCAGCATGTCGCTCATCAATGTGCCACGGCCGGGACCAATTTCGCAGAGCACAGCGTTATCGGGACGGCCGAGGACATCCCAAACGCCGATACACCAGATGCCGATGAGTTCGCCGAACATCTGACTGACTTCAGGAGCGGTGATGAAATCACCGTCGCGCCCGAAAGGTTCGCGTGTCGTATAGTAACCCTGTTCCCGATCACCAAGGCAGGCAGCCATGTAATCAGCAATGCTGATCGGCCCTGTTGTGCCGATCAGTCGCTTCAGCCGCTCTTTCAGGGTTGCCTCAGGCATTGCTTGCTGCTGCCCGGTTGGCGCGCCACATTGCCCAAAGGCCGATGAGT
Organism: Ochrobactrum sp. Marseille-Q0166; assembly: GCF_014397025.1. NCBI lineage: Bacteria > Pseudomonadati > Pseudomonadota > Alphaproteobacteria > Hyphomicrobiales > Brucellaceae > Ochrobactrum > Ochrobactrum sp. Marseille-Q0166. The sequence goes on from NZ_JACJUO010000001.1 coordinate 1,099,313, forward strand.
ACCATTGGAAGGGAAAGGATCATTCCCATGGTCAGCCAGCCGCCGAAAAGATAGCCAAGCTGCGCGTCCGGTTCACGGAAGAATTCGACGATGATACGGCTGAGACCATAACCAAGGACGAATGTGCCAGCGATAAAACCGGGGGCTTTGAGTTTTTTGCCAAACCACACCAGCAGGAAGAGAATGAAGAACAGTACCAATCCTTCCAGAAATGCTTCGTAGAGCTGGCTTGGATGGCGCGGTAGGCCGCCGCCATTCGGAAAGCGCACGGCCCATGCGACATCGCTGACGCGGCCCCAGAGTTCGTCATTGATGAAGTTCGCAACACGAACGACGCCTAACCCTACCGGTACGCCTGCCGCAACCACATCGAACATGCTCCAGACCTTGAAGCCGCGCGAGCGCGCAAACCAGATCATCGCAATTGTCGTTCCAATAATGCCGCCGTGAAATGACATGCCGCCATCCCAAACCGCCGGAATCATCAGCGGATTGGAAAAGTAATAGGCGGAGTTGTAGAAGAGGACATAACCCAGACGCCCGCCAAGTACGACGCCGAGTGCCGCCCAGATGACAAAGTCATCAAGCGCTTCGGGCTGCATCGGGGGCTGGTTGTCAGCCCAGAGACGATGATTGCGCAGCAATTTCTTTCCATACCACCACGCAAACATGATGCCGATGACATAGCCAAGACCATACCAGTGCACGGCAAACGGACCGATTGAAAAGATGATCGGATCGATATCCGGAAAGGCGAGGCCAGAGGCAGACTGCAAAGTCTCCATAATATAAAACTCCATTTTCCGGCGGAAGATGCGCGACGATATCCGAGTGGTCAAGCTATCACGTTTCTACAGCTTCACTTGCATCAGAACCGAGACGGCCCTATTTCAAAATCAGGTTTTCAACAAGACCGTATCGAAGATAGGAAAGATTGCCATGACCAGCGGATCAAACCGGGTTCTCGATGAACTCGCCAAGCTTGTGACTGATGCGGCAGGTGCTGCGCAAGGCGTGCGCCGCGAAGTCGAGACAGCTTTACGCTCACAGAGCGAACGCGTGCTCAACACGCTTGATGTAGTGCAGCGCGAAGACTTTGAAGCGGTGCGTGAAATGGCCATAAAAGCACGTGCTGAAAATGCCGCCCTGCTTGTAAAAATCGAAGCACTTGAAGCGCGTCTTGCTAAGTTTGAAGTTGATTCGACTGCAAAAACCGCGAAAAGCACTGCTCAGGCATCGAAATCCAAAGATAATTCATAATTTTTTATTAACAGGCCCTAAGTGCCAAAAACCCTTGTCTTAGAGTCGCTTAAGGCAAGGGTTCCGACGTATTCCCGTCATATTTCCACATGCTTTAATGCCTCTTTTCAGAAAAGGGGCTGGCGTTCAGATTCAGCATCAATAGACTGAAAACACTACATGATTCGTAATGTGGTCATGTAGGCAGCGGCGAGGGGCTGTAGTTTTGTTTTTCGCGTCTTCAGGCTGCTTTCCAGTATCAGTTGCGTATGTGCGTGTACCATTGAGGCGTTGCATGTTGTCGAAGCATGTCGATTCCTCGACCGATCAATTCGTGCCTTTTTTCTGCACTTAGTCTTGTGCGGGTAAAGGTGCGGGCGAGCAATTACTTGCGCGCCGGGAATTTGGAAGTGTTTTGACGAACGCTTCGCAGAACAGGAAACGGACATGAGCCTTCTTGAGCTTGAATTTGCACGCGAAGCACATCCGGTGGATGTGATCGAGCATGTTGCGAATTCAAACGACTGGACGTTCGAGCGGACTGGCGACGACGAAATCGCAATTTCGGTAGCGGGTAACTGGACCGACTACCATATCTCGTTCTCGTGGATGGAGGACTTTGAAGCGCTGCATCTGGCCTGTGCCTTTGACATCAAGGTTGCTGAACCTCGTGTCAATGAAGTGATGCGGTTGCTGTCGCTCATCAATGAAAAGCTTCTGATGGGCCATTTTGATCTCTGGCAGCAGGAAGGCGCGATCATGTATCGCCAGTCGCTGCTGCTTGCGGGCGGCGCAGAGCCGACGAGCCGTCAGGTGGAAGTATTGCTTTCTGCAGCGTTGGAGGCTTGTGAAAGCTATTTTCAGGCATTTCAATTTGTCGTGTGGTCTGGTGTGAGCGCGCGCGAATCTTTGGACAGCGTTTTGTTCGAAACGGTTGGACGCGCATAAATTCAGTCCCGGCAGGGTTCGCCGGGATTTTACTTTCGGGGGATTGAGATGAGCGAAACTGAAACGATAAGCTGGACTGATTTCGAGAAGGTCGACATCCGCACCGGAACCATCGTTGAGGCTGTGCCATTCCCGGAGGCACGCAAGCCAGCTTTCAAGCTGAAGATCGATTTTGGCGACAAAATCGGTACCAAGAAGTCGTCTGCGCAAATTACAAAGCACTATCAGCCGGAGGATCTTGTTGGTCGACAGATCATGGCTGTGGTTAATTTCCCGCCGCGCCAAATAGGACCTTTTATGTCCGAGGTGCTCACACTCGGCTTTCCTGATGAAAATGGCGATGTCGTTCTCGCCGCAATCGATAAAAAAGTTCAAGACGGCGTCAAATTATTCTGATCTTGTAGGATGCGGTTTTTAACGCATTCAAGAAGACTGGATTGGAACAGATGCAGGCAACGATTTTCGTCGCTGTTGGTGGGGCGCTGGGAAGCGTCCTGCGTTACTGGTTTTCGCTCTGGCTGGCACCGATCAGTCGAGATTTGCCGTGGAGCACCATCGTCGTCAATATCATCGGCTCGTTTGCGATTGCGCTTTTCGGCGCGCTGACTGTTGCATCAAGCCGTTTTGAGCTGCCCGAAATCTGGCGTGTGGCTTTTCTGGTTGGTGTCTGCGGTGGTTTTACCACCTTTTCCTCATTCAGTATGCAGACTGTTGATCTGTTGCGTTCGGGAATGCCCGGACGTGCCTTGTTGAATGTCGGTATCTCGCTGGCTGCATGTTTTGCAGCAACGGCGCTTGGTTATGTCGTGGCACAAGCTCTAAACAAGGTTTAGGCGGGTATCCGGATAATCGCTCTCAGGCCACCCTTGGGTGCATTTTCGAGTTCGATATCGCCGCCATGACTTCTGGCGATGTCGCGTGCAATGGCGAGGCCAAGGCCACCTGTACCGCCTGAATCCTGCGTGCGGGCTTCATCAAGGCGTACAAAAGGTTTGAACACATCTTCACGGCGATCTTCGGGGATGCCCGGACCATCATCATCCACGACAATTTTCAACCAGCCGTCATCATGGGTGACCGCAAGTTCGACATTCTGCGCATGACGGAAAGCATTCGAGACAAGATTGCTGACAAGACGTGAAAAGGCATTGGGGCGCACATTGACTTCGCTGTCACCTTCAATCGAATAATGAAATCCGCGTTCGCGCAGTCGCGCTTCATTGGCAAGCTTGTCGCAAAGCAGGCGAATATCATAAGTTGCCGCTTCTTCGGCACCTTCACCGCGTGCAAATGCCAAATAGCCTTCAAGCATGGTCTGCATGTCGGCAATATCCTGATTAAGCGGTTCGGTGTCTATCGCATTGCCGGTGAGCGCCAGTTGCAGCTTGAAGCGTGTCAGGATGGTGCGCAGATCGTGACTGACGCCTGAAAGCATGGCCGTGCGCTGTTCGATCTGGCGTTCAATGCGTGAGCGCATCTGAATGAAAGCGATACCTGCACGACGCACTTCCTCCGCGCCGGTCGGACGGAAGCCTTCCGGCATGGGGCGGCCTTTGCCAAAGCTCTCGGCGGCCTGAGAAAGCTGTTGGATCGGTTTGATCTGGTTGCGCAGGAAGGCAATCGCGATGATCAGCAACACCAGCGCTGTACCGATCATCCAGGTCAGGAAAATACCGGTGTTGGATGCATAGGCCTGACTGCGGCGTGCGAAAACGCGTAGCACTTTGTCATCAAGCTTGATGCGGATTTCAATCAGGTCAGAGTCACCCACCGTATCGACCCAGAAAGGGCGATTGATCTGGCGGGTGATCTCTTCACTCAAGAAGTAATCGAGAATGGCGAAGAATGGCTTTGGTCCCGGCGGTGGCAGCGGGTCCGGGGGGAGAATTGAAATATTCAGCCCCAGACGCTGTTGAGAAATACGGATCAGATTGTCATATCCGGGTTCCTGCGGATAGGTTTCCAGAATGTCGATAATTGCGGAAATATCTCGGACAACGGCGGTTGAGAGTCGCTCCGTCACCATCTGCCAATGACGCTCCATGAACACGTAGGCAATCACGGATTGCAGCAACACCATCGGTGCAATGATGATAATGAGCGAGCGTGCATAAAGCCCTTTGGGCATACGGCGCGCAAACCAACGCGATAGGGTTTTCCAGAGGGACGTCATCGTCTCAGAATACTCCAGACGCTTCTGCTAATTTATGTTTTCGGTCCCGCTCTGAAATTTGCGACGCTCCGCTCTCTATTCGATGCTCAATTTGTAGCCGATGCCACGAACGGTTTGCAGCCATACAGGGTTGGCCGGATCCTGTTCGATTTTACGACGCAAACGGTTAATCTGCACGTCAATCGTGCGCTCACCGACATCGCCATCCTGCCCTGTCAACTCATGGCGCGGAATGGTATCACCAGCCCGTTCGGCGAAAATCGTCATGATGTCCTGTTCACGGTCTGTGAGCTTGATTGTTTCGCTTCCTTTTTTCAACTCGCGCCGCGGGATGAAGAAGGTATATGGGCCAAAAACGATTTGTTCGATCTTTGGTTGCGCGGGTGCCGATCCGCGACGAAGAATATTATTGATGCGAAGGACCAATTCGCGTGGATCAAAAGGCTTTGGCAGGTAATCGTCAGCACCCGCTGCAAGACCATCGATACGGCTATCGGTTTCAGACAGCGCGGTCAGCATCAGGATAGGAACGCTCTTCTGCTCACGCAGCGATTTGGTCAATGAGACGCCGGTTTCTCCCGGCATCATGACGTCGAGGATCAGAAGATCAAAGTCTATGCCTTCAAGCTTACGTCGCGCTTCCGCAGCGCTTCCTGCCATCGTGACGCGGAAACCGCTTGTCGTCAGATATTGCGACAGAAGGCTTCGGATTCGGGTGTCATCATCGACAACAAGAAGATGAGGTGCGTCATCCGAAAGGTTCTTTTCATCTACAGTCATGGCGCCGCTTGATCCCATCCTGTTCATATTACCATTTGTTGCATCTTAACTACTGCAAGACGGCACGTCTATGTGACCCTGGTATTGTTATCTGTTGGCCCCCAGCTTTAACAAGTTGAGGCGGAAACGTATCGTGGATAATTCTATCCACCTCGTTTACCCTATTTGTTTGTTCTTATGCATATCGATATCGAATCGTAGCGAAAATAGAAATCAGTCCAGTGAATTGATTTCCCCACGGAGGCAATTTTTCCGCAGCATCATTTTAGGACAATTCGCAGGCCGTTTCGGTAGCTGCAAAATCGTCAATCTGGGCGCGGCGTTCAGGATTGACCATATTATACAGAAACCGCTCAATAATTTCTCGCTCTGCCGTTCCCGATTCTTCCAATGCCCGTGCGATGCGGCGCGACTGTGGCAAAGCAAGCGCAAGTGTCAGTTCTCGTCCTGATTTCGTTGGGTAAAGTTTGCGATGGCGGCGGTCATCCAAACCGGTTGTCTGCACGACATGTCCTGTATCGATGAGTTGCTTGAGAACGCGCGAGAGGCTTTGCTTGGTAATGCGCAGAACTTCCAGCAGTTCGGCAACTGTCATTCCCGGCTTGCGATTGATAAAATACAGCACACGGTGATGGGCTCGGCCAAATCCGATCTTTTCAAGGATCAGGTCTGGATCGGCGGTGAAATCACGATAAGAGAAGAACAGCAGTTCAATGACGTTTAGATCGTCAGCCTCCCGACACGTCAGAGGATCGCTGATATAGTTCACGTCGTTAATCGAAATCACATTGAGGCTCCATCCTGTTGCGATAAATATGTCAGCATTGTTGACATAACTCAATCGCCAAGATAATTTTTGGTAAGTGCAGACCGGTTTTTTTGGAATAAAGTTTGCGCGACTGCATGTTGGAGGAGAGATAATTACACGGTTTGCTATGTCAGGCTGTCCCATAAGGACCGCAACACGTAATAGCGAGTGTTATTTTCCGCCATGACCGGAAATATCTTTGTTCACCATGCTTTATCTACCTGATTTCAGCACAATTGTTTGCGCTGACCTCAAGCTTATCTGGTGGCGAAATACCAGTGTTGTTGAAGAAAAAATATGTCTATCTCACCAGTTATATCGATTTAAATGGCGAGGAAAGACTAGGGAAGGTCCAATCGGACCAAACGGGCGGGCAGAAAAGCCAAGCCCAACTTTGAGGAAGCTAAAATGGCTGCGATACCATTCGATCAACGCGAAGGATTTATCTGGCAGGACGGCGAATTTGTCGCCTGGAAGGATGCGAAGGTACATGTGCTGACCCATGGACTGCACTATGCAAGTGCGGTTTTTGAGGGTGAGCGCGCTTATGGCGGCGAAATTTTCAAGCTCACCGAACATACCGAGCGGCTGCATGAATCTGCCCGAATTCTTGGCTTTGAAATTCCTTACAGTGTTGAAGAAATTGACGATGCTTGTCGCGAGTTGTTGAAGAAGCAGGGTTTTGAAGATGCTTACGTGCGCCCGATCGCATGGCGCGGCTCGGAGTCGCTCGGCGTTTCCGCACAGAACAATCGCATTCATCTGGCAATCGCGATCTGGCAGTGGCCAAGCTATTTCTCGCCGGAAGAAAAGATGAAGGGCATTCGCCTCGATATCGCTGAATATTGCCGCCCGGACCCGCGCACGGCGCCATCGCGCTCGAAAGCTGCCGGTCTTTATATGATCTGCACCATTTCCAAGCATGCCGCAGAAGCTAAAGGTTATGCGGATGCGCTGATGCTGGATTGGCGCGGGCAGGTTGCTGAAGCGACTGGCGCCAATGTCTTTTTCGTGAAGGATGGTGCGCTGCATACGCCAAAGCCGGACTGCTTCCTTGACGGTATTACACGTCGCACGATTATTGATCTTGCCAAGCGTCGTGGGCTGGAAATTGTGGAACGTGTCATCATGCCTGAAGAATTGGCAGATTTCAGCGAATGTTTCCTGTGTGGAACGGCCGCTGAAGTGACTCCGGTTTCTGAAATTGGCAAATACAAATTTACGCCTGGCGAAATTACAAGCTTGCTTATGCAAGACTATGGTAATGAAGTGCAGCCCAAGCGCATCGCCGCGGAGTAATATTGTTTTAAACAGAAAAGGCGGCCGTTAGGGCCGCTTTTTTTCTATATTGATGCTTATTGTTTGACATTCGCAAGTTTCAGTCCAAGATTTTTCCAGTCGGACTCATTTTATGCCGGCTTTAACTTTAGATGGGGTGACGCTTATGGAATCTCTACTGCCTATCATTCTTCAGCTTGTTTCGGGTGCGGTCGGTGGCAATATTGCCGGTGCCGTCAAAAACCTGAGCCTCGGTACTGCCGGTAATACAGTTGCTGGCGGCATTGGTGGTGTCATTCTCGGCCAGCTTCTGCCGATGCTATCCGGTGGCGGACTGGATTCTCTTCTTAACGGTGTGATCGGTCAAGTAGCAGGTGGTGGTGTGGGCGGTCTCGTTCTCACAGCAATCGTTGGTCTGATCAAGAACTCTCTCGCCAGTAAGGCTTAACAGTCAACAGCTCGGTTGTGCTGACAACAACCGGTTTATTTTCTGTGAGAGGGGAAACGGGTAGCTTAGGGCTGCCCGTTTTATTTTAAGGCTTTGAAAGCGTGATGTGCTGCATTATCTCATGAGAGACGGTTATTTCTAAACATGCTGACTGAATGGAGTTTTTGATGGGACAGTTGCAGGCAATCATCGTTCCGGTGACGCCATTTCAGCAGAATTGCACAATCCTTTTTGATGGTGAGACCAAAAAGGGAGTTGTGATCGATCCGGGCGGTGACCTCGAGCGTATCAAGGAAGCGATTGCATCGCAGAATATTAAAGTCGAAGCGATCTGGATTACGCACGGACATATCGACCATGCAGGCGGGGCGTCAGAACTGAGAGATGAGCTTGGTGTCGATGTTATCGGACCGCATAAAGATGATGAATTTATCCTCAATAATCTGGTGACAACCGGACTGAAATACGGATTGAGCGAGGGGGTGCGGAACATAACGCCGGATCGCTGGCTGGAAGAAGGTGATAAAGTCACCGTTTCCGGTCACGAATTTGAAGTTATGCATTGTCCGGGCCATGCACCGGGCCATGTCGTTTTTTACAATCCGGAAGCGCATTTTGCGATTGTCGGCGATGTCTTGTTTAACGGATCAATTGGCCGTACCGATTTGCCGGGCGGTGATCATGAGGCACTTATTCGCTCCATCAAGGAAAAGCTTCTGCCTCTTGGCGACGATATTGGTTTTCTGTGCGGTCATGGTCCGGGAGGACGTTTCGGCGATGAGCGCCGCAACAATCCATTTCTGAACAATATAGGCTATGCCTGAAGTTGAAAAAAAGCCGCCCTCTTGGGCGGCTTTTTTGTCTGGTTACTTGGTCAGTTTGCTGAACAGAAGTGATCCCGGCCATCATAGCCGCGATAGGTTCCGGTGCTTGGGTTGAAAGACCGGTAACGGTCTGAGCAATACTGATACCAGCCACGGCTCCATGGCTCATAACCCACGCGATATTGCACACTGCGGGCAGGCGGTGCCGGATAATAGGCCGGTGGTGGTGGTGGCGGTGCGTAAACCGGTGCTGGCTGCACATAGGTCGGCTGCGGCTGGCTCAAGGCGCTGCCGATAAGCGCTCCAGCTGCAAGACCAATAACGCCCGCAGCAACAGCGTCGCCGGAGCGGTCGCGATGACGGTGGTACGGACGATCCCATCCGCCACGGTTCCAGTCGCCACCGCGATCCCATCCACCACGGTTCCATCCGCCACGACCCCACGAGTCTGCGGAAGCAGATGCGAGTGGAGCTGCGACTGCTGCTATAGAAGCAACGGCCAGGATAGCTGATTTAAGTAGTTTGTTCATTGTCCGCTCCTTCAGAGGCACAACTGCAATTTCTTCGATATGCAGGGCCGGTCAGGCGCACTGCTTCAATCATGAATAACAAGTTAATAGTTTGGACATGAATGGAGGCTGAACAATGGTGAGGACATCACCGAAAGCGGAATAGTCCGGTAAATTAAAAGCAATGGCGGTAATATTTCGCGCTTGTTTCAGGCGGTGTGCACGCATGATAGGGCGTTTCGTCAAGCTACTGCTGCTCATAAAACGAAAAAACCCCGGCGTTAGCCGGGGATCAAATTCTTTATCAGTAAAATCCCGGTGTCAGTCCGTGACCGAAATGTTTACGGCCTTAGGACCCTTACCGCGACGATCCGGTTCAGTTTCATAAGAAACCTTCTGATTATCAGCGAGTCCTGCCAGACCTGAAGCTTGTACAGCAGAAATATGTACGAAAATGTCTGCGCCACCATCATCAGGCTTGATAAATCCGAAACCTTTTTCGGAGTTGAAGAATTTGACCTGTCCGGTCTGTGCCATGGGATCCGTTCCTTTTCCTTGGCGCCACCGCTTTGTTAGAGACGGTGGAATTACAACTTCTGCCGAACGCACCACACACCCGGCAGAGGGTCATGCAGGCAGTTATCGACTTGGGAAAGGAACCGATCATTGCCGGAGACTAATCCCCAACCCGGAACTTCTAGCGGTTCCGGCACGCCGTTCTTCCAGTCTTCCGTTGTACTCAAATTGCCCGGACATGCGAAGACTGATCTAAGATGCGTTGTTTGGCAAGCAAATTTTTTACCAAATATGACATTGGTTATATTTGGAACGGTATTGTTGTTATTTTTTACAAAAAATTGCCAGCTTACTGCTGATTTATACAAAACAGCATAAGCTTAAGGCAATATATCGCCTCATACTATGGTATAGTATACAAAAATGCTTATTTATTGCGCAAAACTATGCATGCGCCACCCGCCGCGCGCAGTTTAGTACAAATGTTATCCGCTTCGGGGCGACTGTCGGCACCGATACGTACTGCGTAAATGCCACGGCGGGCAATTGGAGTCCGCACCCGGCTTATGACCGGGTTGTGTCCAGCCAGCACGGAGGGGAACTGTTTACGCAGCCGGCTCCACTGATTGGCTGCGACACTGCGTCGGAAATTGCCAGCGACCTGAATGCCCCAAGGCTTCGGCTTGATCTGCGACATCGGTATTGTTGCAGTGCGGATAATCGGCAGGCGCTTACATGCCTCGGAAAAACTTAGTTTTGCATCCAGTGGCCGGTTGGTAATTTCGTTTCCGGCAGCGAAATTATCCGCAGGTGCGCCAGTTAGATCCAGCACGTAATCTTCAGTTTCCAGTGGTAGAAAGCCACCGGAGCGTATCCAGTTGGAAACGCGGCCCGGTCCCGCATTATATGCGGCGGCTGCAAGGCCCCAGTTGCCGAAAGCGCCCTTCAGCTCACTTAGAAAGCCTGCCGATGCGGGAATGGCCTGTTCAATGTCGAATGGGTCGGCAAGGCCGCGCTCTTTGGCTGTATAGGGCATGAACTGTGCAATGCCCTGTGCGCCAACCGGGCTGACAGCCTGATGGTCAAAGCGACTTTCTTTCCAGATCAGCCGTGCAAAGAAGTCCTTTGGAATGCCGCGATCCTCAGCGTTCGCTTCAATCAGTTCACAGATACGCGTGACTGTGGGTTCCTCTTTCTTGGGAGGCATGGATGGGCCGTAGATTTCGGTTTGCCCTCCATTTTCAGCAAAAGCAGATCTGATAGCGCCCGGCCAGCAAAGAAGCTGGAAAATTGCGACAGTTGCCATAATCAGATGCGAACGCTTCATGCAGCCTTTCCGCCATTGATCCCCGAAAGCTACAAACAGAGTAAAGGAAGTTTTTGACTTGTCGATATGACTTTCACGGGCTGACGGCGATATACCACTAATATATCCTTGTTCTTTCATGGTGCTGTGCCATTTAAGCAGTTATCAGGAGAGGAGAGTGCAATGCTTCTTAACAGAATCAGCCGATTGAGCGTCCTGGCGGGGGCCATGTTTCTTGCCGGTTGCGTCGCGGAAGGCGGCCCGGATTATCGCCCGCCGGTGCGACCGGGGCCATCGCAACCGCAAGTGTGTCCAATGATTTACGCGCCGGTTTGCGGCGAACGCGGTTCTTCACGCAAGACATTTGGTAACGCATGCCAGGCGCGTGCCGACGGCTATCGTATTGTCGGAAATGGACAGTGTAGTTCGAGACCGGGGCCTGGCTCTGGCTGGGGGGGAGAACGCCCGGGTCGCCCACCGCATCAGGGTAACAGGCCGGGACGCCCGGCTCCGGGCGCTGGTGCCTGTACGAGAGAGTATATGCCGGTTTGTGCGCGCAGAGGGAATGCTACACAGACATTCCCGAACCGGTGTGAAGCGGAGCGCGCTGGCTACCGTGTTACCGGCGGCGGTCAGTGTCGGTAAGACATCAAACCTTTAGGAGCGGCTTTCATGAGCCGCTCTTTTTTATGCAGCGCGCGGCTTACTGAAGCGGTCGATATTGGCGTCGCCCCACTCTTTGAGTGCGAGCAGGATCGGTTCAATACTGCGGCCAAGCGGAGACAGGCTATACTCCACCTTTGGAGGAACCTGTGCATAGACTTTGCGTTCTATGAGGCCGTCTTCTTCCAGCTCTCGCAGTTGGTTGGTCAGCATACGTTGCGTAACGCCCGGTATCTGGCGCCTAAGTTCATTGAACCGCAACGTTCCATCCAGAAGATGAAACAGCACAACACTCTTCCATTTACCGTCGATAAGGCTGATGGCAGCTTCAACTGCACAGCCGGGACTGCAATCAAAGCGGGAATGCTTGGCTTTGGTCATTGAAGTAACCTTTGTATACTAGGTACGTAAATTGACACTATGTGCGATTTTTGTGCGTATTTTCATTTTCCGATAGTAGTCTAATATTTGATCCATAGCAAATGGAGCGAAGATTATGAAAGCTGTTGCCTATCAAACTGCCGGAAAGCTGGAGCGTGCGGATTCGCTGCTAGATGTCGAGCTGGACAAGCCTGTTGCGAAAGGCCGTGATCTGCTGGTGCAGGTCGAGGCCATTGCCGTTAATCCGGTCGATTACAAAATCCGCAAAGGTGTTTCACCGGAGCCTGGTACGTGGAAAGTGCTGGGTTGGGACGCTGTAGGTACTGTTGTTGACACCGGGGAAGCGGTTCAGAATTTCAAGATTGGCGATAAGGTCTGGTATGCCGGTTCCTTTATCCGTCAGGGTGCGAACAGCGAATTTAATCTGGTTGATGAGCGCATTGTCGGAACCCCTCCGAAGGCGTTGTCGAACAGTCAGGCAGCGGGCCTGCCGTTGACATCAATTACTGCGTGGGAAATGCTTTTCGACAGGCTCGACGTTCGAAAACCCGTGCCGGGAGCTGCCAATGCAGTGCTCATTGTCGGCGGAGCAGGCGGAGTTGGGTCTATCGCTATCCAGCTTCTCCGTGCGCTGACGGATCTGACCGTTATTGCGACGGCATCACGCCCTGAAACACAGGATTGGGTTAAGCAGCTCGGCGCGCATTATGTTGTTGACCACAGCAAACCTCTTGCAAATGAGGTCGAGGCTTTGGGGATTGGCGCACCTGCCTTTGTCTTCTCAACGACGCAGACGATTGATCATTTCAAAGATATTGTTGCGCTGATAGCTCCGCAGGGGCGGTTCGGATTGATTGATGACTATGATACATTTGATGTGGCACCGCTGAAACGCAAATCAGTGTCGGTGCATTGGGAGATGATGTTCACACGCCCGGTTTTTGAAACAGCCGATATGGATGAGCAGGGCAAGCTTCTGAATGAAGTTGCGAAGCTGATTGATGAAGGCAAGATCAAAACGACGGTTACGGAAGTGCTGTCACCGATCAATGCGAGCAATCTGAAAGCTGCCCATGCTGTGCTTGAAAGTGGCAAGGCCAAAGGCAAGATCGTGCTGGAAGGCTGGTAACCAACCTTCCAGCTTTGCGGCATTACCGCCCCGGTCGGCCAGTCTTGCCGGGGCGACGCTTTTTGCGGGCGGTTTCAGCCGGATCTTCATACGAACCGACACCTGAACGTTCGCGGCGGATCAGAGCATCATCCGCACCCGCTGGCTTTTCCGTCCGCTTGACGGTCATCTCATCCAGCGTGTTCTTGCGGAACAGTGGTTTGGCCATGTCGGTGCCCGGTCCCATATTGTCGAGCGAAGGCTTGGCGAACAGCGACTTTTTCGGCTCGTCATCAACAGTCCGGTGCATCTTGCGACCAGCGTTATGGCGCCCCTTGGTTCGTCCGGTTACAGGGCTCTCAAGCTCCACTTCCCGCGCCATCGGGTCGTCGGCAATCGCCAGTTCCATTTCGCGCAGGCGCTTGACCTCATCACGAAGGCGTGCCGCCTTTTCAAAGTCAAGATCGGCTGCGGCATCGCGCATTTGCTTTTCGAGATGTTCAAGATGGGCGGCGAGATTGTTGCCCATCATCGCACCTTCTTCGGCAAAGCCGGAAATGTCGGCGCGGACGTGATCCTGTTCGTAAACCGAATTGAGAATGTCCGAGATATTCTTCTTTACCGAAGCAGGCGTGATGCCATGCTCACGATTGTAAGCTTCCTGCTTTTCGCGCCGGCGGTTGGTTTCGTCCATCGCGCGCTGCATTGAGCCGGTAATGTTGTCGGCATAGAGAATAACCTTGCCATCCACGTTACGCGCGGCACGACCGATGGTCTGGACAAGTGACGTTTCCGAGCGCAGGAAACCTTCCTTGTCCGCATCGAGAATGGCGACGAAACCACATTCGGGAATATCGAGACCCTCGCGCAGCAGGTTGATCCCCACCAGCACATCGAACGCGCCAAGGCGCAGATCGCGGATGATCTCGATACGCTCCAGTGTGTCGATATCCGAGTGCATGTAGCGCACCCGCACACCCTGTTCGTGCAGATATTCAGTGAGGTCTTCAGCCATGCGCTTTGTCAGCACGGTGCAGAGTGTGCGATAGCCCTTGCGTGACGTTTCACGGATTTCTCCCAATACGTCATCGACCTGATTTTTAGCCGGACGTACTTCAACCGGTGGGTCGATCAGGCCGGTGGGCCGAATAACCTGTTCGGCGAAAACGCCACCCGCTTCTTCCATTTCCCATTTGCCGGGCGTTGCCGAAACCGCGATAGTCTGCGGACGCATGGCGTCCCATTCCTCAAAACGCAGCGGGCGGTTGTCCATGCAGGATGGCAGGCGGAAGCCATATTCGGCCAGCGTCGCTTTACGCCTGAAGTCGCCGCGATACATGCCACCAATCTGCGGAACTGTAACATGGCTTTCGTCGAGGAAGACCAGCGCATTGTCGGGGATATATTCGAAAAGCGTCGGTGGCGGTTCGCCCGGTTTGCGTCCTGTCAGATAGCGCGAATAGTTTTCAATGCCGTTACACACACCGGTTGCTTCGAGCATTTCAAGGTCGAAATTCGTGCGTTGCTCAAGGCGCTGCGCTTCCAGCAGACGACCGGCCCGGGTCAATTCCGCAAGGCGGTGCTGCAACTCTTCCTGAATCGACTTGATCGCCTGATTGAGCGTTGGTCGCGGTGTGACATAGTGCGAATTCGCGTAAATCTTGACCGACTGCAGATCGCCGGTTTTCTGTGCGGTCAGAGGGTCAAATTCGGCGATGCTTTCGATTTCATCGCCAAACAGCGAGATACGCCATGCACGGTCTTCCAGGTGAGCCGGGAAGATTTCAATTGTATCGCCGCGGACGCGGAACGAGCCGCGCACGAAGTTGATGTCCTGTCGCTTATATTGTTGGGCCACGAGATCGGCGAGAAGCTGGCGCTGGTCGAGCCGGTCGCCGATCTTCATCTCGAATGTCATAGCCGTATAGGTTTCGACCGAACCGATACCGTAAATGCAGGAAACGGATGCCACGATGATAACATCATCACGCTCGATCAGCGCACGCGTTGCCGCATGGCGCATCCGGTCGATCTGTTCGTTTACGGTCGATTCTTTTTCGATATAGGTATCGGACCGTGCCACATAGGCTTCAGGCTGATAGTAATCGTAGTAGGAAACGAAATATTCGACGGCATTGTTCGGGAAGAAGTTTTTGAACTCGCCATAAAGCTGCGCAGCAAGCGTCTTGTTTGGCGCGAGAATCAGTGCGGGACGTTGTGTTTCCTGAATGACCTTCGCCATGGTGAAGGTTTTACCAGAGCCGGTGACGCCGAGCAGAACCTGCGTGCGGTCCTGATCTTCCAGGCCGCTGATCAGATCACGAATGGCCGTTGGCTGATCGCCCGACGGCTCGAAGCTCGATTCCATCTGGATTGCAATGCCACCTTCTGATTTCGGTGGCCGGGCAGGGCGGTGCGGTGTCCAAAGCTCACCATTCTTGAACAGCGGATTACCGGATTCAATCAGGTCTGACAGTGCCTTGACGGTCGCAGTGGCACCCGTCGGGTTCAGTGCGGTAGCATCTTCAAGGCTTATATCGAGACCAGCTACAGGGTTGAGACCGGCGGCGGCGCGTTCCTTTGCGGAGGCTGCACCGCCAATGGATGTTCCTCTTGCGCTTCGCGATGATTCCTTACTGCGCTCAGGCACCTTTTTCGGTGCTTTCGCAGGCTTTGCAGCCTTGGCTTTTGGCTGAGGCTTGTCAGCCTCTTCGCCAATGTCTTTTGCCCAATCGGAGATTGAGCCAGAAAATGGTGTGCCTGACAGATCGCGCTGCGGCACTTCACTAAAGCCGCGCGCTTCGTCATGCGAATCCTGAGTGTATTTGTCTTTTGAGGAAGCCATGCGGGTAATATGGAATTTCACAGCACAAATGAAAAGGGCGCCCGGATCAAATATGGAGCAAATCCGGTACGCCGCATTGTAATTCTATGTGCCTCCTGACATCAGGCTGTCAGGAAGTGTAATCACCGAGGGCCACGTGGACGCCAGCGATCGCCCGGACCATAGAAGTTCGGGTGATAGCCAGGATGGTCGCTCCAGCCCGGACGATCACCCCAATGTGGGCGTGGTGGGCCCCATTGAGATGGCCCGCGCCAACCGGGACCGGGGCCGTAAGTTCCGGGGCCCCAGCCTGGGCGATAAGGGCGCGGCCCCCATCCTGGGCCGTCATCCCAACGGTTATTGTTATTGATCGCTGAGCCGATCACCAATCCTGCAATGAGTGGAATGCCAATGGCTGCGGCTGTTGGAGCGAAATTGTCGTTCGTCGTGTAATTGTTACCCGTTTGCACGGCGATATAGCGAGAGGATGCCCAGCCGTCGAGGCCGCGATAATTGACGCGGCACCAGCCATATCCGTTGGTGCAACCCGCCACATTCAACACGACGCCATTGGGGATGCGCCCCATCGAGGGATATTGTGTGCCGGGACCGGTTCTAAGATTTATAGTCGCGGTCGCCAGGCCATTGGCGGCCTCGGCATTGCTTGCAAATAAAAGTGTTAATGCAACAATAGAAGATGTTATTATTGCTTTCATTTGAATGTCCTTATATTTGTATATAAGACTACGGTATTCCATATTTATTATTTTTACTTTAATGAATCAAATTTGTTTCAGTATGATGATTAATATTTTCAATTTTATTATATTTTTATTTTTCAGAGCAGTATTGCATGGCTGCGGTGCGCATGTCGCACTTTTCCTTGTTCGCTGCTTGCCGCATACTCTGCGCGACTCTTTTCAGATGATCGAAGGAAATATTGATGAGTGATTTGAACGCGCCGAAGGGCATGCTCACTGTACGCACGCAGGCCATGCCCAAAGATACCAACTCGGCAGGGGATATTTTTGGTGGCTGGGTCATGGCGCAGATGGATACTGCAAGTGGTATTCGGGCGGCAGAACGTGCCAAAGGCCGTGTTGTCACCGCTGCGGTGCGTGAAATGTCTTTCGCAAAGCCGGTCAAGATCGGTGATGTTCTGTGCGTCTATACCGAGATTATACGCGTTGGCCGCACGTCGATTACACTGCGTGTTGAAGCCTGGGCACAGCGCTATCTCGCTGAGGAGATGGATCTGGTAACCCATGGGGAATTTGTCATGGTCGCACTCGATAAGAGTGGTCAGCCGACACCGGTTCCCTCGGAATAATGTTGAATGGCCCGGACAAGTCCGGGCCTTCATTATTTGCAAGCACGATAGCCGCTGCGGCGCTGCATCAGGTCGAAATGAAAGTGGTCGGCATGTTCGCGGTTGTAGCCGGGGCCGAGAACTGTTGTGAAATAAGAACAGGCATCGGACCGGACGCTGTTGAGCAAACCCTTTTCGCGGAAAGCGAAGAAGCCGGGTTTGCGCACCGTGATGCTCTTGCCGTTGTTGAGCACAATCTTCGTGACATCGATGGCATTACCGCGGGAATGCTCAGACATTTTTGCGCCGCGACGATGATTCATTGTTCGGCAGGAATAACCGCCTGCGTTATGAATGGTATTGATCCCGGACAGATAGCGCAGACGCGCCGATGGTTGCAGATCTCCTTTGATCCAACGCGCAAACGCTTCGGTCACTTCGCAGTTCAGCGTCGCTGCCGGTTTGAAGGCAATGGCGCCACTATTGAAACCACGCACCTCTATCGGGTTGTCGATGCGGCAACTTCCACCCTGATTGATCGGTGATTTTTCGGTAAAGACAACACCAAGACGTTTGAGGCGTGTGCGACAGGCCATTTCACCGTTGGACATCGCATAAATGTTTTCCACCGTGCTGACCGGATTTTCTACAGGTGCAGTGAAACCATAATCGCCAGCATAATGAGGCTGGCTTTGTGCGGTTACCCCATTCGCATTGTTTTCGATCTCCTCCGCGAGGCCAACGACGCGTGGCTCATGCGCGGGTTGCGGGGGTACAATCACATCTGCATTGCCAATCGCAGCTTGTGGTCGTTGCGGGCGATCACCTGAACAACCGGCAACGAGCGTCAGCAATGCAAGGCCCGCTGGTAATGTATAGCGATGAAAGCGGTTGGACAACGCGAAACTCATGTCCATGCCTTTCAGTTTGGTACTGGTTTAACCGCATATTAGCCCATAAGCGTAAACGAACAGTCAGTGGTTCTGTTAAGGGCTGTGGCGGATTTCGGGCAATGGATGGTCATAAGATTGGCGAAATCTCCATCAATATCTGCTAGTAGTTCGTTGCGGTTGAGGGCCAGACCGCGACATGATCCTTCCGGTCCCCAAAGTTCTTTCCATGTTAGCACTCATTTCGCCAAGCGTTCTGCCGATCCTGCTTTTGATTGGCTCAAATGTATTCATGACCTTTGCCTGGTACGGGCATTTGAAATTTACGAGTACACCGCTGATAACGGTGATTTTTGTCAGCTGGGGTATCGCGCTGTTTGAATATTTTCTTGCCGTGCCCGCAAATCGTATTGGCCACGAAGTCTATTCCGCCGCGCAGCTGAAAACCATGCAGGAAGTCATCACACTGGTGATCTTCAGCTTGTTCTCAATTTTTTATCTCAAAGAAGCCTTTACATGGAATCACGTGCTTGGCTTTGCGTTGATTGCAGGTGGTGCGTCACTGATTTTCCGAGGGTAGAGTCTTTATTTTGAGCATTATCCTACGCAAAACCGCTTCGCACGTTTGCTGGAAATGCTACTCTGCCGCTGCCGGAATTGGTTCTGCTCTGCGTTTCCACAACATTGGAACCAATTCCACCGCCATCATCGCGGTAAACAACAGGCCGCAGCCGATAAAGCCGATAAATGTCAGGCGGTCGCCCAGGAATATTGCACCAAACATGGCGGCGAAGATTGCTTCGGATGAAAGGAATATCGCTGCCTGTGCGGATGTCGTGTAGCGCTGGCCGATAGCCTGCAATGTGAAGGCCACGCCTGAGGAAAAGACACCGGTAAAAAGCAGTTCTTTCCAGGTGAGCAGGATCAGATTCCAGTTGATGTTTTCGATACTCACAGCAATCGCCAACCCTGCAACAGCGGCTGTCGCAAACTGCACACAGCTCAATGTGATGGGGCGTCCTGCACGGTTGGCGCGGCTGATCAAAACAACCTGCATTGCCCAGAATAGGGCGCCGATAATAATCAGCCAGTCGCCTTGTTTAAGCGCACTCAAAGTGCCGCCTGAGAGCAGAAATATGCCCGCGAGACACGCCACTGCGCTTGGCCAGACAATGGGATGCGGCCAGCTGCGAAATATGATCACACCGAGCACAGGCACCATCACGACATAAAGGCCCGTCAGAAAACCGGCATTCGTGACTGATGTGGTGATCAATCCAATCTGCTGCAGGGCCAGACCGATGAACAGCATCGAACCTACAAGCATGAAATAAAGATAGTTCGAGTTTTTGAGCTTATGTGCAGAGCGCCTGCCTTCCGCAATAGACCACGGCAGAACAGTGACAGCAGCGATTGCCGAACGAACCCCGATAAACAGGAACGGGCCAATGCTTGCCATGGCCGTCGATTGCGCAACAAACCCCATCCCCCAAATAACACCCGCCAAAAGAAGAAGTAAATTTGCCTGAACGCGTGTCATTATGGCCCCGTAATAAGAGATAAGGGCAATGGCTTGGCGCCTGATCCCTTCGCGGCTATGCTATAATCATTAGTTAATAACCGCGGCAAGGGATTCCTTGTCTTGTGCAATTACAACGTCTTCAGAAGGGGCTACATGTTCTTTTTTACCAGCAGCCATAAAGCAATTCTGGCAGGCGCTGTTCTTGCGGCGACTGTAGTCAGTTCGGGGCCGGCTTCAGCGGCTTTTAAGGAAATTCGCGATAGCTGGGTTCAGTGCGACTTCGCTTCCAATTGTACACTTGCGCTCAAGAGCGCCGGAGATGGGCCGCTATCATTCAGTCTCTATCGTAGCAGTGCAGTAAATGCGCAGCCCGTGTTACGTCTGTCCGGCTTTGATACGGCGGCCAAAACAGGCAAGCTTGCTGTTGCTGTGGATGGTAAGCCGGTGATCTCTTTTGACCTCGCGGCAATCAAGCTCGATGATGGTCAAGGCTATTATGAAAATCCCGCAGACGTTAAAAAACTCATTGATGCCATGAGAGCAGGTCATAAATTGACCCTGCAATATAATGGCAAAACCTATACCTATTCGCTTTCCGGCTTCGTTGGCGGGTTGATCTATATGGACGAGCAGCAGTCGCTTAATGGCACGGTTGCAGCATTGCAGGCGAAGGGTAACAAGCCCGCACCGCAAGCATCGGATGTCTCTCTCATTTCGTCTATCAATGAATTGCCTGAGGCCATTCGCAAAGATTTCAGCGGAGAGGATTCGACCTGTGGTCCGGATAGCGGAGATTCTTTTCAGAATGGTGGCGGGTTTAATGCAAAAATTGCCGAAGGATTGAATCTCTTAGCAATGCCATGCGGCTCGCCGGGGGCTTATAACCAGTCTTATGTCTTCTACAGCCAGTCTGGCGACAAGGTGGTTCCGATTTCGTTGCCGACCATTTCGGATGAAGGCCCGACCACCGTTGATGATGCTTGGAACATCGACTGGTCGCAGGGCAGCAAGAGCCTGACAGCCTTTTTTAAAGGCCGAGGCATTGGCGATTGTGGAACCTATGATGTCTGGAAAGCCACAGACGATGAGGAAGGCAAGGTTCGCTTTGTCCTCGTTGAAGAGCGGTCTAAAGGCGATTGTGACGGCAATTATGCCGGTGGTCCTGAAAAGTGGCCTGCAAGCTGGCCCGTTCAAGCAAAATAGGGCTTTTCTTATGCATAATTAACAGGCTGAAATTTTTGTTCGTGAAATGATCCGCGAAAATGCTATAGTTTCACTGACATCTCTTTTAACGGTTCCGAAGCGATTGCTTCGGTGACCGTTTTCTTTTTGTGTTCCGGTGGGTGATTTCATCTGTCGGACGGTGATCTTGAAACACTTTGTGGGACAAGATCAGGCGGGCAATCAAACTGCCGTTGCACCTAATCCCGGAAGGCGGTGCTACGGGCGATGGAAAGGACTGGACTGGGTATGGAAAAGTTCCCGATGACCCCTCGCGGTTTCGAAAACCTCAAGGAAGAACTGCGCACACGTCAACAAGTTGAACGTCCTCGGATTATTGAGGCTATTGCTGAAGCGCGCGCCCATGGCGATCTTTCTGAAAATGCGGAATATCATGCTGCAAAAGAGGCCCAGAGCCTCAATGAAGGCCGAATCAACGAGCTTGAAGAACTTGTTGGCCGCGCCGAAGTGATCGATGTTACCAAGCTTTCCGGCGACAAAATCAAGTTTGGCGCTACCGTGACTTTGATCGATGAAGATACGGAAGAAGAAAAGGTCTATCAGATTGTTGGCGATCAGGAAGCCAACGTGAAGGAAGGTCGCATTTCGATTTCTTCGCCAATTGCACGTGCGCTGATCGGCAAGGGCGAAGGCGATACGATTGAAGTCAACGCACCGGGCGGTTCGCGTTCCTATGAGATTGTCGGCTTCAAGTTTGTCTAATGACTGAAGTGACGGTTCCCGTTGATGAGGTTGAGGTCGTCGCGCCTAATTTCAAGCGCCGCCTTTCGGGCGTGACTTCAACCATCGTACAGCTGATCCCTTTGCAGCGCGCAAATGGATTGGGTATTGCGACAATGGGACCGGGCCTTCCTGACAGTCTTCCGCATCTTGATTGGTCAGCCCTTTTCTCGTTTTGGAAAAAGCCTGCGAAGCGACGTTTCCGTATCTGGCATGCACGTCGCAATATCGAAATGCTGGCTGGCATATTCATGCGCGATGTTTTGCGTATGAAACTGCGACTGGTGTTCACTTCAGCCGCACAGCGTCATCATAAGCCTTTCACAAAATGGCTGATCCGCCGTATGAATGCGGTGATCGCCACCAGTGGCCGCTCCGGAAGCTTTCTTGAAGTGCCGCATGATGTGATTATGCATGGTGTTGATCTCAAACGGTTTCATCCGCCTGTCGGCGATGATGACCAGTTCAGCGCATCGGGGTTGCCGGGTAAATATGCGATTGGCTGTTTTGGCCGGGTGCGCCATTCCAAAGGCACTGATTTGTTCGTCGATGCGATGATTGCGCTTTTGCCGAAATATCCAGAATGGACGGCAATTATAACGGGTCGCACGACCGCTGAACATCAGACATTCGAAGATGGTTTGAAAGCGCGCATTGCAGCAGCGGGACTTGCGGACCGTATCCGTATTCTTGGCGAAGTGCCGGATGTGCGCATCTGGTATCGGCGTCTTACGCTTTACGTGGCTCCTTCGCGCAATGAAGGCTTTGGCCTGACGCCGCTTGAAGCCATGGCTTCAAAAACCGCAGTGGTTGCGAGCGATGCCGGCGCCTATGCCGAGATGATCGTGGACGGTACTGGCAGCTTCGTTGCAGCCGGTGATGGCAATGCCTTGCGTGATGCTATTGAGCCTTATCTTGCCGACCCTGTCATGGCCCAGCGTCATGGTGAAAATGCGCTTGCCCATGTGCATGAGGCTTTTCCTCTTGAAAAAGAAGCGGGTGCTATCAGCGCCCTTTATGAGCGCGTCTTTAACAGCTGATTTGCTGTCCAAATAAAAAGAGCGACTGCACCGGGATGCTATCGCTCTCTTATGGAATGTTTAACCGATCAGAGAATCATAAGCGGTTCGTCCTTAACCGGACGAATAGTCAGTGCCGTGCGGACCGAATCCACATTCGGTGCTGCCGTCAGCTCTTCGATAACGAAAGTCTGGAACGTGTTGAGGTCGCGCGCAACGCAATGCAGCAGGAAGTCAGATTCGCCCGACACCATCCATGCGCGGCGTACCAGCGGCCACTGCTTCGTTTTCTCTGCAAATGCCTTGAGATCAGCGTCAGCCTGACGATGGAGACCAACCGAACAAAAAGCGACCAGATCCTGACCGAGTGCATTGCCGTTAAGGATGGCGCGATAGCCGCGAATGACGCCACTTTCCTCTAGTTTGCGCACGCGACGCAGACACGGAGGAGCTGAAATTCCGACCCGCTCAGCGAGTTCGACATTGGTGATGCGCCCGTCATTCTGGAGCTCCCGAAGGATTTTCCAATCGATATCATCCAGATCAGCCTTGATAGGCATATAAAACTCCGCGCAAGGAAATTTCAGTCAATTGTAATTATAAAACACTCAGCGCCTTCGTAGCGCAATGTATTCCTGCTCATACCAAAAGAAATCACAGGATGTAAACCGTTTAAAGCGTCGTTAGCGCATCCAGAACGTCCGTGTGAACAGGATAAAGATGGTGATAAGTTCAAGACGGCCTACCAGCATGAGGAAAGAAAGCACCCAAAGTGCCGGATCATGGATGGTTGAGAAGTTGCCGACAGGGCCAATAATATCGCCAAATCCGGGCCCGACATTGGAGAGTGCGGTCAGCGCGCCCGTGAAGGCCGATACAAAGTCCAGGCCGAGGGAAGCCAGCAGAACCGCGCCGATGATCAGCGATGCGATGTAGAGAAAAAGATAGAGCAAAACATTTTGCGCTATTTCCCCTGATACTTCCGAGGAACCGTATCGAATTTTTATGACCGCATGTGGCATGACAAGGCGAGCGAGATTGGCGCGCGTCAGATTCCAAAGGATAATCAGGCGGTTCATTTTGATGCCGCCCGAGGTCGATCCTGCGCAACCGCCAAGAAAGCACGCGAGGAAGAAGATGCCGATCGCTGGCGGGCCCCATAGCGAGTAATCTTCCGTGGTGAAGCCGGTCGTGGTGATGACCGAAACAAAGTGGAACGATGCTGCAATCAACGCATCGCCAAAGGGGATATGTGTTCCAAGGCGCAGAACAACCGCCAGAATGAAGCTGAAACCGATGACAATCGTGAAGAAGAGCTTCACTTGCGGGTCGTTTAGCAGCTCGGTACGGCGGGGCATGAATGCTTTGATGTAGAGAATGAACGGCAAGGCCGAAAGAATCATGAAAACAGTCGAAACCACCAGCAGCATCCGGTTGCCTTCATAATAGGCGAAGGAATTATCATGCGTAGAGAAGCCGGCAGTCGCGACAGTCGCCAGCCCATGATTGACGGCATCAAAAATGCTCATCCCAACGGCAAAATAGGCAATCATACAGGCAGCTGTCAGGCTTAGATAAGCGATGATGATACCAAGCGCGATCTGGTTCATTCGCGGCAGGATCTTTTCCGACTTATCGGAGTTTTCCATATGAAAAAGTGCGAGGCCACCGGCACGCAGCGACGGCAACATCAAGAGCGCCAAACCGATGAAGCCGACGCCCCCGATCCAGCAAAGAAGAGAGCGCCATAACAAAATACCGCGCTGCATATCGTCAAGACCAATCAGGGCGGTTGCACCTGTCGATGTTACCCCTGACATGCTTTCAAAAAAGGCCGTCGCATAACTGATCGGCAAATGCGAGAAATAGAGCGGAATTGAGCCAAGAAAGCTTGCCGTCAGCCACAGACAGGCGGTTAGCAGAAAGCCCAGGCGCGGCGTAAAACGTGTATTCTGGTTTTGTGTTGCAAGCAAAATAAGCAGCGATAAGGCACCGGTAGCAGCCGCAGAGCGCACGAAAATCAGCCAGTCGTCGCTTCCATCGCGCAGGTCGATGGCCGCAGGAAGCAGCATGGCCACAGCCATCACGAGGCCGAAGCGCGCACAGATATTGGCGACTGTCTTATAAATGGTTGCCGACTCCAGCGTTTTGCAAAAATAGCTTCGTTTTCTGAGTGTTTAACGCGGGAGCCTGTCCGCTGCAATGCGGGTGTGATCCAAAGCTCCTCTCAAAGACGACAAGATATTGGGGATTGTTGCTCAAATCCCGGTCTTGCCTTGCAATGGCAGGTTCACGGACCTACCTTGGCCTTAATATCAGGGCAATGGCTTAATTGAGTGCGGGAGCGATTCTGTTGAGCCATTGCCTGCAAATCAAATCGATTTTTGGGACCGGAGAACTACCCATGTCACAGCGTCATGCGCCCGTCATTATCATCGGCTCAGGTCCGGCAGGTTATACGGCGGCGATTTATGCGGCGCGTGCAATGCTCAAGCCAATTATCATTACCGGTTTGCAGCAGGGTGGTCAGTTAATGATCACGACGGACGTTGAAAACTATCCCGGCTATGCCGAACCTGTGCAGGGTCCGTGGATGATGGACCAGATGGCAAAGCAGGCTGAAAATGTCGGCGCTGAAATTCTTTATGACATCATCACCGAAGTTGACACAAAGTCTCGCCCTTTCCGCCTGATTGGGGATGGCGGGACAGTTTATACCTGCGATGCGCTGATTATTGCCACGGGTGCGCAGGCCAAGTGGCTGGGCCTCGAGAGTGAGCAGACATTCATGGGCGGCGGCGTTTCTGCCTGTGCAACCTGTGACGGCTTCTTCTATCGTGGCAAGGATGTGGTTGTTGTGGGCGGCGGTAATACGGCTGTCGAAGAAGCACTTTACCTCTCGCATATCGCAAAGAGTGTAACGGTTGTTCATCGCCGCGAAGGTTTCCGTGCGGAAAAAATCATGCAGGACCGTCTGCTCAACCGTGAAAACGTCAAGGTCGTCTGGAACAGTGTGATTGACGAAATCGTCGGTACTGAAGCCAAGCCGCCAATGGGCGCGACGGTCACAGGCGTACGCCTCAAGAATATCGTTACGGGCGAGACACACGTGCACGAAGCGCAGGGCGTTTTCATCGCCATCGGTCATGCACCGGCAGTTTCTTTGTTCGAGGGCAAACTCAAGCAGAAGCCCAACGGCTATCTTTGGACTGCGCCTGATTCAACAGCCACGGATGTTCCCGGTATTTTCGCCGCTGGTGACGTGACTGACGATATTTACCGGCAGGCAGTGACTGCCGCTGGTATGGGCTGCATGGCGGCGCTTGAATCCGAGCGCTGGTTGGCTGCACAAGAACCGCTGCACGAAGCTGCGGAGTAACGAGAGGGGGAGAAGGTGGTCGCACCACTCGACTGGGATAAACTGCGCATCTTCCACGCTGCCGCAGAGGCGGGGTCCTTTACCCATGCCGCGCAGACATTGCATCTGTCGCAATCAGCTATTTCGCGGCAAGTCAGCGCGTTGGAGCAGGATGTCGGCGTTCCGCTGTTTCATCGCCACGCGCGCGGTTTGATCCTGACGGAGCAGGGTGAAACACTCTACCGTACCGCTCATGACGTGTTGATGAAGCTTGAAAATGTCCGGTCCAAGCTTGCTGAAAGCAAGGAGAAACCGACGGGACGTCTGCGTGTCACAACAACTGTCGGTCTTGGTTCGGGTTGGCTGATTGAGCGTATTCAGGAGTTTGTTGAACTGTATCCTGATATTCAGTTACAGCTTATCCTTGATAATGAAGAGCTGGATCTGACTATGCGTCATGCGGATTGTGCAATCCGTTTGCGTCAGCCGCAGCAGCCTGACCTCATTCAACGTCGTCTGTTTACAGTGCATATGCATGTCTATGCGTCGGCAGGGTATGTTTCCAAGCATGGAAAGCTGAGTTCCATCGAAGAGATTGACCAGCATCGCGTTGTGACCTTCGGTGAGCCTGCACCAAGCTATCTGACGGGGCTTAACTGGCTTGAAGTTGCCGGGCGAACAGACGGCAGCTCGCGTATTCCGGTCTTGCAGGTGAACAATCTCCTGTCGATCCGTCGGGCTGTGCAGCGTGGCGTCGGGATTGCAGTTCTGCCGGACTATATGGCCGATAAGGAATCGGGTCTGGTACAGCTTCTGCCGGAGCTTGAGGAAATCCCGTCCTTCGATACATTCTTCTGTTATCCAGAAGCTTTGAAGAACTCGGCCAAGCTTCATGCCTTCCGCGACTTCCTGTTCTCGAAGGCGAGAAACTGGACGTTCTGATTTGTGTCAGAAATTAAATAAAGGCCGCGTAGGATTAATTACGCGGCCTTTTGCTATGCAACAGTTTTAGACTGATGTGCATCCCGTTTGAGATTGTACGGATAAACCTCATGCATCACCTCATCAATCACATGATGCGTCAGGCTATCGATCTCAACGATCTCACTGAGTGCCGCATTATCAAGATCATGAATTACAGCCCCGACAATGCGCTCACCTGGCAGCTCGCGATCAATTGCATGGGCGACGAAGCCTGCCGAAGGCGCCCATATATAGCGGGTTCCGTTCGCTTCCCCTGACCATGCTCTATGCAGGTGACCACTGGCATGAAGCTGCACATTATGACGTGCAAAGAGGTCAGACAGGCGTTGACGTGGTATGGGTGGGACACCCCATAGGCCGGTGTCTCCTTCCTCAAGCGCGTCGATAAACAAGGGCTTGTGCGCGAAAACGGCAACCGGTCGGCCTTCACCTTCGTTCAATGTCCGTTCCAGCCAGTGAAACTGCTCTTCCTCGAGCGGTGTGCCACTACCAAGAATGAGGCTATTGAGACCAATGAGCAGCCATTGTCCGAAATTCAGCGACCAGAATTCCGGGCCAAAATGCGTCCGCCAGCGTTGCAGGCGTTTGCCATCAACCGGCTGACGGCTTGCAGGTAGATGACCAATGTCGTGATTGCCCGGAAGGCAGAGCGTGGGGGCCGGAAGATCGGCTAACAGCTCATGACAGAAGATCAGATCATCCTCGCCGCCAGCGCCGTCTATTGTGAAATCGCCTGTATGGATGATGAGATCCGGCTTCTGATCCGCTATCCAGTCAACGAGAGGAGACCAGTTGCTGTTGAAATGCGACTTGGTCGGACTGAGATGCGTGTCGGTAATCTGGATGATCAGCAAGATAGGCTCCCTGCAGCGCGATGAAATGAATAAGGCTGCGATTTCCAGAGCGCGTTACGAGCTGATTAAATCAGAACCGCACTCTAATTTCTTGTTAGACGCGCATCTTTATCCGAAAGCCGTTTCACACTTTTCGGAATGCGATCCAGATGCCTTCTAGGAGTATCACATGACAAATTTGTTTCAGCTGAATGATTGTTTAATGACAGAAGACTGATGAGCTGATTTGCTGGCCGGTTGAGGTCGCTTGCCATTATAATGGGCATCAAGATTGGCGATGTGCCTCTCGTTTAGGCGGCTCATTAAGTGATGGTGAAGAAAGTCTTCCGCGTGGTTAATGAGTAAGATGTTGATTTTTATGAATTATATCTCAAGTTACAGCTATGCAAAAAATGCATGGCTGTTTTGCGATAAAGTTGAGTTGCAAAAACAATAATCACAAGGCATATAAAGGTCATCTCAGCGCTGCGTTTCCTCCTCCCATTTGCGCGCGCTGAGTGTTCCCCTCTGGAGGTTTGCCTCAATGGCACCTTCAAAACTCAAAGCCAGACATTTGTCTGGCTTTTTTTTTGGCTTTGTGCCGGGTCATATGATTTTTCATGCGATGCAGATACGAAAAAGGGGCCTTTCGGCCCCTTCGTTGCTGTATGATTCAGTGCTTAGCGCAGGCTTGCGCAGAAGCGCTGAATGCGCGAGCAGGCTTCTTCGAGCAGTTCTTCGGATGTCGCATAAGAAATGCGGAAGTTTGGTCCAAGGCCGAACGCCGAACCGTGAACAACTGCGACGCCTTCTGCTTCAAGCAATTCTGTTACGAAGTCTTCGTCTGTTTCGATAACCTTGCCAGCTTCGGTCTTTTTGCCGATCAGACCAGCACAGGATGGGTAGACGTAGAATGCACCTTCCGGCGTCGGGCAGTGAATGCCGTTTGCCTGGTTGAGCATTGATACGACCAGATCACGGCGTGCCTGGAAGATCTTTTTGTTTTCCGGAATGAAGTCCTGCGTGCCATTGAGCGCTTCAACAGCGGCCCACTGAGCGATGGAGCAAGCGCCGGAGGTCTGTTGACCCTGAACCATATCCATAGCTTTGATAAGCTGCAGTGGACCTGCGGCGTAACCAATGCGCCAGCCGGTCATCGAATAAGCCTTAGAGACGCCATTCATTGTGAGCGTGCGATCATAAAGCGAAGGCTCGATCTGCGCAGGCGTCGTGAAAACGAAATCGCCATAGACGAGGTGCTCATACATGTCGTCGGTCAGGATCCAGACATGGGGATGACGAACGAGAACTTCTGTCAGGGCCTTCAGCTCTGCTTCGGTGTATGCAGAGCCGGTTGGGTTCGATGGCGAGTTGAAGATCAGCCACTTGGTTTTTGGCGTGATCGCTTTTTCAAGGTCGCGGGCTGTCAGCTTGAAGTTGTCTTCGATTTTTGTGTCGACGAAAACCGGTGTGCCGCCGT
Organism: Ochrobactrum sp. Marseille-Q0166; assembly: GCF_014397025.1. Taxonomy (NCBI): domain Bacteria; kingdom Pseudomonadati; phylum Pseudomonadota; class Alphaproteobacteria; order Hyphomicrobiales; family Brucellaceae; genus Ochrobactrum; species Ochrobactrum sp. Marseille-Q0166. The sequence continues at coordinate 1,128,475 of NZ_JACJUO010000001.1, forward strand.
TGATCGCAACCATTTCCGGGTAGCTCACCCAGTATGGAGCGGGCACGATCACTTCATCGCCCGGGTTCAGGGTCGCCATCAAAGCATTGAACAGGATTTGTTTGCCGCCGGTGCCGACGATAACCTGTTCTGGCTTGTAGTCGAGACCATTTTCGCGCTTGAACTTGGCAACGATGGCCTGACGCAGCTCAGGAATACCAGCAACCGGTGTGTACTTGGTTTCGCCGCGATTGATCGCGTCAATGGCGGCCTGCTTGATATTGTCTGGTGTATCAAAATCGGGTTCACCCGCACCAAGACCAATCACGTCCTTGCCCTTGGCTTTCAGTTCACGTGCTTTCTGGCTGACCGCGATGGTTGCAGATGGCTTTACACGGGAAAGGGCGTCGGCGAGAAATGCCATGATAGATCTCCATAGATGGCAGGATCAGATAACCGGCACCGGGCATGGTCCGGTCTTGCGGGTTTTCTATGTCGCATTGGCAAACGAATCGCAACAGAAGCTTTGCGGTTTCGCAAGAAATTCCGACTGCTCGCGCGATTGTGTTGCCGAAAAGTTGTGATCCATCAGAGATACGCACCTATTCGTTCAAAGAAACTGATTGGACAGCTCTCAATCTGATGGACATTTTATTCCGCTACAGGAGAAGAAGATGCTCACGATCTATTCACAGCCAGATTCCGGAAATTCCTATAAGCCACGGCTTTTGCTGGCCAAACTTGGTAAGCCGTTCAAGCATGTCAGTGTTTCATCCATCGACGGTTCGACGCGAAAGCCTGAATATCTGGCAAAAAACCCTAACGGCAAGGTTCCCTTGCTGGAATTGGAAGATGGCCGTTTCCTTGCCGAATCGAACGCCATGCTTCTCCATCTGGCTGAAGGAACGTCCTATCTGCCGAAAGATGCGTATGAGCGGGCGCTGGTTTATCAGTGGCTGTTCTTTGAGCAATATAGCCATGAACCTTATATTGCGGTGCGCCGCGCCTTGATGGTCTATCCGGAGCGTGCCCGTGACGCGACGCCTGAACGTCTGGCATCGACGCTTACAGGTGGAAACAAGGCGCTCGGCGTTATGGAAGAGCAGCTGAAGAAGACGCCCTTTTTGGTCGGCGATCACCTGACTGTGGCTGATATTTCGCTTTACGCCTATACGCACGAAGCACATCGCGGCGGTTTCAATATGGACGCCTATCCGGCGATCCAATCATGGCTTGTGCGTGTTGCTGCCGATGCGGGCCATGTTCCGATAGATTGGCTGCCTTGATAAGGCGTTATCCTGCATGTCTTTATCGGAAAGCACGATCAAACGCTTCGTAGGCACGTTTTGGATAAAGAAAAAGGCGGGGAGGGCCCCGCCTTTTCTCTGCCTCAGAGGCAAAACTTATGCTGCGACGAGGTTGTCTGCAGACGAACGACCCGAACGACGGTCTTCGACGATTTCGTAAGAAATCTTCTGGCCTTCATCGAGTGTGGCCAGACCAGCGCGCTGAACAGCGGAGATGTGAACGAAAATGTCCGTGCCGCCCTGATCAGGCTGAATGAAGCCGAAGCCCTTGGTCGTGTTGAACCACTTAACTGTTCCCGTAGCCATGGGAAATTCCTTTGTAACATTAGTAGTCGTTAGTCCGTATGCTTCGCACACGTCCCTGTGGATCGAATTTATGGACAGGAGATCGTTAGGAAGCACGGCAGGCCGGGCGGGTCTCAAAGTCACTTGACCGAAAAATCGATTGCTCGACTATATGTGACAATTTTGACCAGCACAAGACAGGCTTTGCTATCTCTAAAGGCGTATTTTTGTATTTGTTTTTTCTATTCGCATAGCAGAGCGATGCATTGTTTTCGCTGGCTCTCGTTCGAACAGGCATCGCTTTCGCAAGTTGTTTTAAGTGTGGTTACGCTTGAGAGCTCAAAGCATCACGCAAAAGTTTGAAAAAATTGCTATAGAGGCGCACTGGAATTGGATAAAACCAATTGGAGAAAGTCTGATCTTGAAACCCAGATTTTTTGCCAGAAAAAGTGCATCTCTGCAAAGTTTGGTTAGGAAGCCTGGTGTCTCAGTCTAAGCAGGATAAGCCGCAATCGCGTGACCCTATTGTCCAGAAGCGGTCGGAGAGCGACCAGATGGACGGCAGCGATCTTTTCTCACAAGTTCGCATGATGATGAGCGCGTTCTGGGTCTCGCCGGTGCGAAACCAGCTGATTGCTTTGGGAACCGGCATTTTTGTTCTGATTGTGCTGATTGCTGTTGGACAGGTTGCTATCAACCGTTGGAACGTTCCTTTCTATAATGCACTTTCAGATCGCAATCTGAGCGCCTTCTTTCATCAGCTATTAATCTTCTTTGCGATTGCGGGATCCATCCTCATCCTCAATGTTTCGCAGACCTGGCTGAACCAGATGTTCAAGCTGAAGCTGCGTGACGGGCTGGCGCGTGATCTGGTGGGGGAGTGGCTGAAACCCGGTCGGGCATTTCGGCTGGCGAAAGCGGGTGAGATTGGCGTCAATCCCGATCAACGGCTTCAGGAAGATGCGCGGCATCTGGCTGAAACGACCAGTGATCTTGGTATCAACCTGTTGCAATCAACGGTCATTCTTGTCAGCTTCGTTGGCGTTTTATGGTCGCTTTCCAGCGGTTTTGTTTTTCATATCTGGGGCTATAGCTTCTCGATACCCGGCTATATGGTTTGGGCGGCGGTATTTTATGCCGGATCTGCATCGCTGCTTTCCTGGTTTGTGGGTCGCAGCCTTGTCAATCACAATGCCAATCGCTATGCGCGTGAAGCGGATTTTCGCTTTTCGCTGATGCGCGTCAATGAGCATATCGATGCTGTGACGCTAGCCCGTGGCGAAGCGGATGAGCGTCGCAGGCTGGATCGCGATCTTGATGCCGTGTTAAGTGCGATCAAGCGGATTGTCATTGCCACAACCAATCTCACATGGGTAACGGCTGGCTATGGCTGGTTCACCATTGTTGCACCAATTCTGGTTGCCGCGCCGGTTTATTTTTCGGGCGGGCTGACCTTCGGCGGATTGATGATGGCCGTCGGTGCCTTCACGCAGGTGCATAATTCGTTGCGCTGGTTCGTCGATAATTTTGGTGCCATTGCCGATTGGCGTGCAACGTTGTTGCGGGTTGCGAGCTTTCGTCAAGCAATCATGCGCATGGATGAGATCGGTCATCTTGATCGTCAGATCAGCATTGAAACCAATGAAGCCGAACAACTGACAATCGATGATCTGTCGATTTCAGCGCCTGATGGCTGTCTCAATCTTGTAGAAAAAAATGTCGTCCTCCATACCAGTGAACGTCTGATCGTGACCGGTGCAACGGAATCGGAGCGCAGTCTTTTGTTTCGTGCTGTGGCGGGGCTATGGCCTTGGGGGAGTGGGCGCATCGGCCTGCCTGCGGGCGATCGTGTCGTTTTCATTCCGCATGCGCCCTATATTCCGCCGGGCAGTCTTCATGATGCCGTGGTGTATCCCCTCAATGCTGCTGATTTCTCCAAAAAGCAGGTGCTTGAAATTCTTAAATTCGCGGGTCTTGAGCGACTGGAGCCACAGATCGATCGGGTTTTGCGCTGGGACCGTACGTTGACGGCTGACGAGCAACAGAGCCTCGCTTTAGCGCGACTTGTCCTGCAAAATCCAAGCTGGGTGGTGATTGACGGTACACTGGACGGAATGGACGAGGATGCGCGTAAACGCGCTTATTCTATCCTGACCGGTCCTTTACAGAATGCTTGCGTTATTCATATTGGAAAAGGTCTCGGGCATGATGGCCTGTTCGCACGCCATCTTCATTTGGAGATGGACTTTCACGCGGATCCGCTGCGACTACCTCATCAAACGTAGATTTTTCAGGGGCAGGGCCCAATCATTTAGAGCTTCGATCTGATCCAATCAGATCGAAGTGCGCTGTAATGGCGCTTGAGCCTAAATTATCTTACGATAAAAGGCCGCAGATTTTCATCTGCGGCCTTTTTCTACGTCTATAAATGCTTATGCGCGGAAGTAGTCTTGCAGCGGACGAACTTCCATGGAACCAGCCTTCAGCGCTGCAATAGCTTCGGCAGCGGCCTCTGCACCTGCCATGGTGGTGTAGTAAGGCAGTTTCTGCATCAGCGTTGCACGACGGATCGACTTGCTATCGGATACGGCACTCGCGCTATCGGTTGTGTTGAACACCAGGTGGATCTGACGGTTACGGATCGCGTCTTCAACGTGTGGACGGCCCTCGATAACCTTGTTGATCTTGGTCGCTTCTACACCATTTGCAACGAGGAACTGCTGGGTGCCGCCCGTTGCCATGACCTTGAAACCAATGCCTGCCAGTTTGCGCACTGGACCAAGCACACGCTCCTTGTCTTCATCGCGAACCGATACGAAAACCGTACCTTCACGTGGAAGTTCAACGCCAGCGCCAAGCTGAGCTTTGGCAAAAGCGAGAGCGTAATCATAATCGAGGCCCATGACTTCGCCGGTCGAACGCATTTCCGGTCCGAGCAGCGTGTCAACGCCGGGGAAACGGGCAAACGGGAACACAGCTTCCTTGACCGCGATGTGCGGGCGGGCATTCGGCTGTGGCTTGCCGCCATAGGCGTTGATTGCGTCGTTGAGGCTTTCACCAGCCATGATGCGGGCTGCAACCTTGGCAATTGGTGTACCGATTGTCTTGGCCACGAATGGGACAGTACGCGATGCGCGTGGATTGACTTCAAGAATGAAGATTTCATCGTTCTTGATGGCAAATTGTACGTTCATCAGGCCGCCAACATTGAGCGCCTTGGCAAGCAATGCTGTCTGGCGTTCCAGTTCAGCGACGATTTCTTTCGAAAGCGTGTGGACTGGCAGGGAACATGCGGAGTCACCCGAATGGATACCAGCCTCTTCGATATGCTCCATGATGCCGGAGACAAAGCTGTCCTTGCCGTCGCAAAGGCAATCAACGTCTACTTCGATAGCCTGTGTCAGGTAGGTATCGAAAAGAAGGGGGTTCTTGCCGAGAAGCGTGTTGATCTGGCCAGTCTTGTCATTCGGATATTTGGCCTTGATGTCTTCAGGCACCAATTCTGGAACGGTGTCGAGGAGATAGGTCTGCAAACCGCGTTCGTCGTGAATGATCTGCATGGCGCGACCACCCAGAACATAGGACGGACGAACAACCAGCGGGAAGCCAAGATCGGCTACGATCAGGCGAGCCTGTTCAACCGAATAGGCGATGCCGTTCTTTGGCTGATTGAGACCCAGCTTGATCAATAGCTTCTGGAAGCGGTCACGATCTTCGGCGAGATCAATAGCATCCGGTGAAGTGCCGAGAATTGGAATGCCGGCCTTCTCGAGTGCGTTCGCAAGCTTGAGCGGCGTCTGGCCACCAAACTGTACGATCACGCCATGAAGTGTGCCTTTTTCCTGCTCAACGCGCAGGATTTCCAGAACGTCTTCGGCAGTCAGCGGTTCGAAATAGAGGCGGTCGGGAGTGTCGTAATCGGTCGATACGGTTTCCGGGTTACAGTTGATCATGATGGCTTCATAATCGGCGTCATTGAGCGCGAAGGCTGCATGGCAGCAGCAATAATCGAACTCGATGCCCTGACCAATACGGTTTGGACCGCCACCCAGAATCACCACCTTCTTGCGATCCGAAACCTCAGCTTCCGAGCGTGGCTGGCCGACAAAAGGCGTTTCATAAGTCGAATACATGTATGCTGTTGGTGATGCGAATTCCGCAGCACATGTATCAATGCGCTTAAAGACCGGATGAACGTCAAGTTCATTGCGCAGCTTTGCGACGTCTTCGGCATCCTTGCCGATCAAGCCTGCAAGGCGTGCATCGGAGAAGCCCATGGACTTAAGCTTGCGCAGGTTTTCTGCGTCCTGTGGCAGGCCATGTTCACGGATGCGCGCTTCCGTGTTGACGATCTCTTCCATCTGCTCAAGGAACCATGGATCGATCTTCGATACGTCGTGTATCTGCTCCGTGCTGAGGCCAAGGCGCATGGCCTGTGCCACCATGCGCAGGCGGTCTGGCGTTGGTGTGCCGATAGCGGCGCGGATCGCGTTTTTCTCGTCACCTTCTTCAATGTTGGGGATCGAGATTTCATCGAGGCCGGTCAGACCTGTTTCAAGGCCGCGAAGCGCCTTCTGCAAGCTCTCCTGGAAAGTACGGCCGATAGCCATAACTTCACCCACGGACTTCATAGCCGTCGTCAGGATTGGCGACGAGCCAGGGAATTTTTCAAAGGCGAAGCGCGGGATTTTGGTGACAACATAGTCAATCGATGGTTCGAATGAGGCAGGCGTTGCGCCGCCAGTGATGTCGTTGTCGAGTTCGTCCAGTGTGTAGCCGACCGCGAGCTTGGCCGCGACCTTGGCAATCGGGAAGCCGGTGGCCTTGGAAGCGAGTGCCGATGAACGCGAGACGCGTGGGTTCATTTCGATGACGATCATACGGCCGTTGGCCGGATTGATCGCAAACTGGACGTTCGAGCCGCCGGTTTCAACGCCGATTTCGCGGAGCACCGCAATCGAGGCGTTACGCATGATCTGGTATTCTTTGTCGGTGAGCGTCAGTGCAGGAGCTACTGTGATAGAGTCACCAGTATGCACGCCCATCGGATCGAGGTTTTCGATCGAGCAGATGATGATGCAGTTATCCGCTTTGTCGCGGACGACTTCCATTTCATATTCTTTCCAGCCGAGAACCGACTCTTCGATCAGCACTTCGGTCGTTGGCGATGCATCCAGACCGCGTTCGATGATCTCGAAAAATTCCTGACGGTTATAGGCGATGCCGCCGCCGGTGCCGCCGAGCGTAAAGCTTGGGCGGATAATGGCTGGAAGACCCACAAAATCCAGAGCCTGTGCAGCTTTGGCAAGCGCATGGCTCATATAGCGCTGTTTGCGTTCAACTTCGCCGAGCTGCCATTCGGTTTCGAGCTTGTCGAGTGCCTTATCGAGCTCATCGCCCGAATACTGTGCCTTGACTTCCTTGCGTTTGGCTTCGTGCAGTTTGCGGTCTTCGTCTTTGATTTCCGTCGCGTTGGCGAGCATGGAATTTGGCGTATCAAGGCCGATCTTGTCCATAGCTTCGCGGAACAGGGCACGGTCCTCCGCCTTGTCGATGGCTTCTGCATTCGCACCGATCATCTCGACATTGTAACGCTCGAGAACGCCCATGCGGCGGAGCGACAACGCAGTGTTGAGTGCAGTCTGACCACCCATCGTTGGAAGAAGCGCATCCGGGCGTTCCTTCGCGATGATCTTCGCAACAACTTCCGGGGTAATTGGTTCGATGTAAGTTGCGTCTGCCAGATCCGGGTCGGTCATGATGGTGGCCGGATTGGAATTGACGAGGATGATGCGGTAGCCTTCCTCTTTCAAAGCCTTACAGGCCTGCGTGCCGGAATAATCAAATTCGCAAGCCTGACCGATAACAATTGGCCCCGCGCCGATGATCAGGATCGACTTGATATCTGTACGTTTCGGCATGGGGGCTTTTTCCTTGTTCTTAGCCTGCCAGAAAAGCCCGCACGGTTTTCCGGCGGGTTGGCAGAGGTGTATTCTGTGGGCTAAGTGGGCCTTATATGCAATGATAACCCAAAGCGGAACCCCACAAATGCCCTTATTACAAAGAAAATGTGGGCATTTGCCAAAATTCTCCTACGCGGTGTAACTTACTATTTTGTGTTACATTCAATTGTTGGTTTGTGATTGGCTTTGCCATTTACTTTTTATGTTGCTGTGACAACAGTTTGTGTGACAATTGCGTGCAATAAAGTGTGCGGTTTGGTGATTGAGCGGCACGGTGAAGGGGAGTTGGTCCATGCGTTGGCAAGGCCGTAGACAAAGCGATAATGTCGAAGATGTACGTGGACAGCAAAGCGGCGGCTTGGGCGGTGGTTTTCGCGGCGGCGGTATGGGTGGTGGACCGGGATTCCGCATTATACGCGGCGGTGGTATCTCCGGTATTCTCATTCTTGTTGTGATGTTCTTCGTGCTGCGGGCCATCGGTATCGATCCGCTGCCGTTTTTGTTTGGTGACGGCAGTATTCAATCAACGCAAACATCGCAGCAGAGCAATGGCGGCAAAGCTGCCAATGACGAGGCAACGCAATTTGCCCGTACTATTCTCGCCGAGACGGAAGATGTCTGGAACGGCATTTTTCAGGCACGCGGACAAACCTATTCACCACCGACAATGGTCATCTTCTCCAATGGTGTGCAGTCGGCTTGTGGTATGGCTTCATCCGCATCAGGGCCGTTCTACTGTCCCGGTGATCGCAAGCTCTATCTCGATCTGACATTCTTCAACGAACTCGCAACCAAGTTTGGTGCGTCGGGCGATTTCGCAAATGCTTATGTGATTGCGCATGAGGTCGGGCACCATGTACAGAACCTGCTTGGTATTCTGCCGCGCTTTAATCAGATGCGTCAGCAAATGAATGAAGCACAGGCCAACCAGATGTCGGTGCGTGTTGAATTACAGGCAGATTGCTTTGCAGGTGTGTGGGGCTATTACACTGACCAGAAGGGTATTCTGGAGGCGGGTGACCTTCAAGAAGCGATCAATGCCGCACATCAGATTGGTGACGATACATTGCAAAAGCGCTCACAAGGTTATGTGGTACCGGAAAGCTTCAATCACGGCACGTCTGCACAGCGCGCAAAATGGTTTCAGCGTGGCTTTGATAGCGGAAAGCTTGAATCCTGCGATACATTCAGCGGCGATATTTGATCGCTGAATTCGATATATACAAAGAAAAGCCGGGATATGATCCCGGCTTTTTCGTTTCCTGACAAAGTCTTAATGCATAAATCTCAAGAGTTGATTCATGCAGCTTCTTCACGTTCCGGCAGGAGCGCTTCGCCCTTCTTCTCGCGGATCAGATTGATGAACCGGCGGAAAAGATAGTGGCTGTCCTGTGGGCCAGGAGAGGCTTCCGGGTGATGCTGTACGGAGAAGACCGGCTTGCCGATAACGCGCAGGCCGCAATTGGTGCCGTCAAACAGCGAAACATGGGTTTCTTCGACATGATCAGGCAGGCTGTCGGAATCAACTGCAAAGCCGTGGTTCATCGATACGATTTCAACCTTGCCGGTGGTGTAGTCTTTTACCGGATGGTTTGCGCCGTGATGGCCCTGATGCATTTTTTCGGTCTTGGCTCCAAGTGCCAATGCGAGCATCTGGTGGCCGAGGCAAATACCGAAAACCGGCAACTCGCTATCAACCAGCTTCTGAATGGTTGGCACGGCATAGCTCCCGGTTGCAGCCGGATCGCCAGGGCCGTTCGAGAGGAAGATACCATCTGGATTATAGGCCAGCACATCTTCTGCCGTTGCTGTTGCAGGCAGCACAGTCACTTTCGCGCCGAGGCCTGAAAGCAGGCGCAGAATGTTGCGCTTCACACCAAAGTCGAGGGCGACCACGTGATAGTGCGCATCGGCCTGTTCGCCATAGCCTGCACCGAGGGTCCACGGTGTCTGGTCCCATGTCTGACTCTGGCCAATGGTGACGTCCTTTGCGAGATCGAGGTTTTCAAGTCCGCTCCATCCGGCGGCACGGGCTTTCAGCGCATCGATGTCAAACTTGCCTTCGGGATCATGCGCGATGACGGCATTTTGCGCGCCACGCTCACGAATGAGCGAGGTGAGGGCGCGTGTATCGATACCGGTGAGAGCGATGATGCCACGGCTTTTCAGCCATGCATCAAGATGTTCGGACGCACGGAAATTGGATGGCGTGGTAATGTCGGCCTTGAAGATCGCGCCGACTGCACCATGACGATTGGCTGGATTCAGATCCTCAACATCTTCTGCATTGGCACCAACATTGCCGATATGGGGGAAAGTGAACGTAACGATCTGACCTGCATAGGAAGGATCGGTCAGGATTTCTTCATAGCCGGTGAGGGCTGTGTTGAAAACGACTTCCGCTTCAACCGCGCCGGTTGCACCGACGCCCTGGCCTTCAATGACGGTGCCGTCAGCAAGAACGAGAACGGCGGTTCGCTTGGCAATTGTCCAGGGTGCTGTTTTCGATGGGGCTTCGGTCATGGCGTGCACTCCTGCGTGGTTTCGCGCTGCCGTCTGGTGCGCGTTTTCAATTTATCAGTCATGCGGCATGCTTCCGTGTGTCAACCGCTCAATGCGAGCAACTTGAAAAACGAAGCTTTGAGAGCCATATATGCGCCAAAAAGCAGCGGAAAATTGACTTTCCGCCGTGAGCACATGCCGATGTCCTGCTAAGCTTTGAGCCATAGAGAAACTTGGGCGCTGGGTCAACGTCTGAACGCAAGCTTTTAAGGAAATCTTGAGATCGGGCTATTCATTCATCCCGGAACATGCGTGCGATTGCTTATGGACCAGCTTTTAGACTAGAAGCGGTTCTAATTGAACATTTTACAAATATTAGGAGAAAGATATGTTGCGCCAGGAGATTTCTCAGGCAATGACCGATGCTATGAAGGCTCAGGACAAGCTTCGCTTGGCGACGCTCCGCCTGATCATGGCTGCAGTCAAAGATCGCGATATTGCTAATCGCGGTGCGGGAAAAGATCCCGTTGGCGACGAAGAGTTGCTTGGCATTCTCGGTAAGATGGTCAAGCAGCGCGAAGAGTCTGCTCGCATCTATGAAGAGGGCAATCGCATCGAATTGGCTGAAGGTGAGCGTGCCGAAATTGCGGTCATTAGCGATTTTCTGCCGGTTCAAATGAGCGATGATGAAGCTAAAGCGGCTTGTGAAGCGGTTATTGCTGATATTGGCGCGAGCGGCTTGCGCGATATGGGCAAGGTCATGGCGGCACTTAAAGAACGCTATGCAGGCCAGATGGATTTCACGAAGGCAAGCGCCTTGGTGAAGTCTTTGCTTCAATAGCGGCTTGTATATTTAAGTAAGTTTGTCTTTAAAGGGTCTTTTATTGGAGGGTTAGATTTATTTATGCCCTCCAATAAATTAATTGCTAAAAATTGTCGTTTACATTGAATTATTTTTTTGTTTTTTTAATATTGTATTTATTTTTTGTAAGAAAGTGTTTTTATGAATAAAGCTACTAATTTTCTACTAACAATTTTTGTAGTTGGTACAACAATGATTGGCACTGCATCAGCTGAGAGTTCAAAATGTGAAGCTGCCCTGGAGATGAGGAAGGAGTTTTGTGAAACTTCTATGGCAGGAGATGAAGGTGCTCCTGGCGCTTGTTTAGGTGCACAAATTGCTGTTTGGAGTTTCTGTTAATCAGTTGTAATTTTAGGGGCGGAAGTATCGCGGTATGGTAAGAAATCGGGATACTTCCGCGTCCTTTTGAAAACTGAAGGCTAAGCTGGCTTTGCGCTTTTCAAGCGTGTGGTGCCGAGCAATCCCTGTTCTTCAAGAACTGGATAGGCCATGGAAGCCAGAAGTGAGTTGATCTGCTTCAGATCGCGGATTGTATCGAGGTGGATCGTGCTGGTTTCGATGCTACGTGTTGAGCCGTCACGAAGCCGCGAGAAGTGGCGCATACTGGTCTGCTTTTCGAGATCGCGCAGATTGTCCTTTTCCTGCACCAGTTGACGTGCCGTATGCCCGTCACGCGAAACGATCACGTTAAAAGCCATGTGTGCATTCGCAAGCACCATGGCGTGGAAATGGCTCAGTTCCTTCCAGCCTTCCTCGGTAAATTCAAGATTGTGGTCCATCTTCTTCTGAACATGAGCGAGCATGTTGCGGACAATAATGTCGCCAACCTGTTCAAGCTTCACGCAAGCGCCCATCAGTTCCTGCATCCGCAGCGCCTCAAATTCATCGAGGTCTTTGCTGGCGAGCTTGGTCAGGTAAAGTTTGATCGCAGCATGTTTCTTGTCCACTCGATCATCAAGTGCTGCCAGTTCATGGATACGCGCCTGATCGGGCTTTTCATAGAGATCGATGATCCGGCGCAGCATCACTTCGATCGTGTCGCAGACGCCGACAACCTCACGCGTTGCGTTGGCAAGCGCCTGCGAGGGACGGTCCAGAACCGCAGTATCAAGCGCGCTATATTCTTCCACCTCAAGCGGTTGGGCAGGGGCGTTTTTGTCAGCGTTGAGATGCACCAGCGCTTCTGTTGCCCGCAGAACCAAACCTGACAAAGGTATGCCTGCAATCATCACAATGACGTTGAACAGAATATGCGCGTTAACCACCTGCGAAACCGCATCGCCACCAAGGAAAGCAATCGATGGCTTGAAGGTCTCAAACAGGATGAGCATGACCAGCGAGCCTGCGCCGCGCATCAGCAGATTGCCTAGCGGCACAACCCGTGTTTCTGGCGGTGCGTGGCGTGTAAGGATAGGCGCAATGATCGATGAACCGAGGTTGACGCCCAGCACCATAACCACCGCAAGTTCCGGCGTGATCAAGCCGCGTGAGGCGAAGGTGGTGAGCAGAATGACGGCGGCAATGCTCGAATGAAACAGCCATGTCATAAGCGCTGCCAGCAGATAGGCGGTCACAGGATCACCGGAAAGGTAATCGACGATGACGGGCAGAAGCTCGCTTTGACGCAGTGGCTCCGTTGCATGTCCTGTCATTTCCAATGACATAATGAGCAAGCCGATACCGACCAGAATGCGTCCAATCTGTCGCCAGTCGCGGCGCTCTGTGGTCATGAAAATGGCCGTGCCAGAGACAAGGCAAAGCGGTACGAGCAAGGTCAGGTCGTAGCTGAGAATTTTGACAACTAGCGCTGAGCCAAGCTCGCCGCCGCGTACCGCCATCAAGCCGGCGACACCACTGACAATCCCTGACCCAACGAAAGAGCCAACCAGCAATGTTACTGCCGTTGAGCTCTGCAGTGCTATTGCAAGCGCCAGGCCAAAGGCGATGGACAGCAGTGGATTTTGCATCTGGTTGCGCAACCGCCGGCGCAAGCGATCACCATAGGCACGCTCCACACCTGTTCGCACCATGCGTGTCGCCCACAGAAGCAGGGCAACAGCACCAGCAAGATGCAAAAGAACAAGAGAACCGTTCATGGTTGCTCCTTTCAGGTTGGAGTTGGGGGAACCAATATTTCAATTAAGTCTACGCAACAAAAAGACAAAAAATATGTTCCGGCTAATCATATAAGGCGAAGAATATGGCCCTGAACGCCCTCAAAATCAAGGTGCCCTTTGCTCTTGTGAAGGATATATGACAGTTTTATGACAAATCGAGAAGGCGAACTTGCGGTGCGCAGCATGTGATTAACGGGGAGCGTTTGGTGTGGGCGATGGACTGCGTCAGCGCACGCGCCTATATAGGTTATAGACTGCACAGTTTGCTGACCCGAAAGAGACAATTGTAATGCGTTTTCCGCCGTCATTCCTTGATGAGATCAGAGATCGCGTTCCGATCTCGACGCTGATCGGAACGCGCGTCTCGTTTGATCGCAAAAAGAGCAATCCACCCAAAGGTGATTTCTGGGGCTGCTGCCCTTTTCATGGCGAGAAGACACCGAGCTTTCACTGCGAAGATCGCAAGGGCCGTTACCATTGCTTTGGTTGCGGCGTAACGGGAGATCACTTTAAGTTTCTCACCGAGCTTGAGGGGGCAAGTTTCCCTGAAGCCGTTGAACGCGTGGCTGATATGGCAGGCGTCCCGATGCCTGAACGTGATCCTGAAATGGAAAAGCGTGAAGCCCAACGGGCGACGCTGTTCGATGTTATGGAGCTTGCCGCTCAGTTTTTTGAAAGTCAGTTACAGGTTGCGGTCGGGGCGAAAGCGCGTGCCTATTTGCGGGATCGCGGGCTTTCCAGCGCAACGCAACAGACATTCCGGATTGGCTATGCACCCGAGTCACGCAATGCTTTGAAAGAGTTTTTGGCGTCCAAAGGGGTGGCTAAAGATCAGATTGAGGCCTGTGGTCTTGTGGTGCATGGCGAAGGTATTGCTGTCTCTTACGACCGTTTCCGCGACCGGATCATGTTCCCGATTGAAGATTTGCGCGGGCGGATTATCGCGTTTGGTGGACGCGCACTTTCTGCCGATGCGCCAGCGAAATATCTGAACTCGCCAGAGACGGAGCTTTTTCACAAGGGGCGCATACTCTATAACGGTTTGCGCGCGCGAAAGGCTTGCCAGCCGCAGGGTGGCGAAGAAGCAAAGCCGATCATTGCGGTTGAAGGCTATATGGATGTGATTGCGCTTGCACAGGCCGGCATCCATCAGGCGGTGGCGCCACTTGGGACGGCGCTGACCGAGGAACAGCTCGAACTGCTTTGGCGCATCAGCCCCGAACCGATCCTGTGTTTTGACGGAGACGGTGCAGGCCTGCGGGCAGCGCATCGTGCGGCTGATCTTGGCCTTCCGAGCTTGCAGCCAGGAAAATCTCTACGCTTTGCCATGCTGCCGGAAGGACAGGACCCGGATGATCTGGTCAAGGCGGAAGGTCCGTCTGCGTTCTATGCTGTTTTGCGGGATGCAAAGCCGCTGGTCGATATGGTCTGGACGCGTGAAACGGCGAGCGGTGTTTTTGATACGCCGGAGCGTCGTGCAGAGCTTGAATCCCGCTTGCGTGAAATTACCAACCGCATCGCAAATGAGGACATTCGGCGTCATTACAGCCAGGAAATGCGTGATAGAGCGCAGGCATTTTTTGGGCAGCGGCGGCAAAATAATAACGGGAATGCATTTAACCGCGATAAAGGCAAAGGTCGTTCTGCACAGCAAGGTCGCAGCAGTGCTGCGTTCGGCGGACGTCTTGCTTTCTCAGACAGCCTCACGCGGTCGAATATGGTCAAAGGTCGCAATGCACCTTTGCGTGAAACAGCAATCGTGTTGATGTTGCTCAATCACCCGCGCCTCATTGAAGATGACTTCGAAACGATGTCTGCTCTTGATCTGGAGTATGACGCGCTGAAGGTCTTGCATCTCGCAATGCTTGATGTCCTGGCATCCGATCATGTCGAAGATGGCTATGCCATGCGCAAAGCGCTGGTCGCGGCGGGACATGGTGAACTGATTGAAACCCTCGAAGCAGTTGTTCGCCGAACGCGGGAATGGACGGCAACGGCCAGTGCTGCAGAAGACGATGTGCGCGAAGCTTTAAAACAGGCGCTTCACTTGCATCAGCGCGCGCGCACCCTACATAGGGAGTTGCGCGCAGTGGAGTCATTGCTTGATACGGACGAAACAGGCGAAGTCTTTGCTCGGCTCATCGACATTCAAAAGCAAATTGCTCAGGCAGAGGCAACTGAAGCTCTCATCGATGGCTTTGGTCTTTCTTCAGGGCGTGCATCCGGTGGTTCGTAATTCTGCTATCGTCGAATCACTCTAAAATGCTTGCTTATTAAAGTGCGTGGGCGGGCCGCTCTTCCTTGAGCATGCCCCGGAAAAGCGCGGATATTGGGCCGCGACAATAAATGATTCGCTTTTTAGACCCGAATCAGGTGAGTCGCTCTTGACGTGCGGCACAAATGACGGAATCACGACAGTTCGAGTAAGGATTTAAAGAACTGATATTGATCAAAATTCCCTGAGCGGACTTCTGAAATCACCCTGGACGGGCACTATTTGAAGAGCGGGACGGGCCTTTAAGGCGACCATTTTTCCCGGATCAACCCACAGGATTTTGGAGACGCCAGGGCTCGTTAATGACCGCAGGGTTAATTCGGCATTAACGTGAAATCAGCTATTCGCAGAATCAACAGTTAAACGGCGCTCTCGCAAAACCGTTTGGCCACTCTATATATCTTAGAAGCGACTGGTGTCGCCTGGAGACGAGCAATATGGCAACGAAGGCTAAGGAAAACGAAGAAGCCGAAGTCGAGCGCGAAGGTGCGACCGACGGGCCGCTTCTCGACCTTTCTGACGATGCTGTCAAGAAGATGATCAAGGTTGCGAAGAAGCGCGGCTACGTCACGATGGACGAGTTGAATGCTGTGCTTCCTTCGGAAGAAGTGACATCTGAGCAGATCGAAGATACGATGGCTATGCTATCGGACATGGGCATCAATGTTGTAGAAGACGATGAGCAGGAAGCTGATCGTGATGACAACAACGATGATGAGCAGGAAGAAGGCGGCGATCTGGTCGAAGCGACCGGCACTGCCGTTGCTGCCACCACCACCAAAAAAGAACCAACCGACCGTACCGATGATCCTGTGCGCATGTATCTGCGCGAAATGGGTTCCGTCGAGCTTTTGTCGCGTGAAGGCGAAATCGCCATCGCAAAGCGCATCGAAGCCGGTCGTGAAACGATGATTGCAGGGCTTTGCGAAAGCCCGCTGACATTCCAGGCGATTATCATCTGGCGTGAACAGTTGAATGAAGCCAACATTCTTCTGCGCGAAATTATCGATCTCGAAACCACCTATGCCGGCCCTGAAGCCAAGCAGGCACCGATTGTTGAGCGCGTGGAAGAAGAAAAGCCACGCGATGACAAGGCACCGCGCCGTTCGCGCGATGACGACGACATTACGAATGTCGGCGGCGACATGCCTGCGGAAGAGGAAGAAGAGGACGAGGACGAAGCCAATCTGTCGCTGGCGGCCATGGAAGCCGAATTGCGCCCACAGGTTATGGAAACGCTCGATCTGATCGCCGACACATACCGCAAGCTGCGCAAGTTGCAGGACCAGCAGGTTGAAAGCCGTCTCGCGGCTTCGGCTGATCTGTCATCCAGCCAGGAGCGTCGCTACAAGGAGCTGAAAGATCAGCTGATTAAGGCGGTCAAGTCGCTTTCGCTGAACCAGAACCGTATCGAGCAGCTGGTTGAGCAGCTTTACGACATTAACAAGCGCCTTGTTCAGAACGAAGGCAAGTTGCTGCGACTGGCTGAATCCTTTGGCGTGCGTCGCGAAGACTTTCTGAAAGAATATCAGGGTAACGAACTTGATCCGAACTGGGTCGAGCGCGTGTCTACGTTGTCGGCGCGTGGCTGGAAAGATTTTGCCACCAAAGAAGAGCGTGCAATTGATCGTCTGCGTTCGGAAATTCAGATGCTGGCCACTGAAACTGCGATTTCGATCGGCGAATTCCGTCGCATCGTCAATCAGGTGCAGAAGGGCGAACGCGAAGCAACCATCGCCAAGAAGGAAATGGTTGAAGCCAACCTTCGCCTTGTTATCTCGATTGCCAAGAAATACACCAACCGTGGCCTTCAGTTCCTTGATCTTATTCAGGAAGGCAATATCGGTCTGATGAAGGCGGTCGATAAGTTCGAATATCGCCGTGGGTATAAGTTTTCGACCTATGCGACATGGTGGATTCGTCAGGCAATCACCCGCTCGATTGCCGATCAGGCGCGTACCATTCGTATTCCGGTGCATATGATTGAAACGATCAACAAGATCGTTCGTACATCGCGCCAGATGCTGCATGAAATCGGTCGTGAACCAACGCCGGAAGAATTGGCTGAAAAGCTGGCCATGCCGCTTGAAAAAGTACGCAAGGTTCTCAAAATCGCCAAAGAGCCGATCTCGCTTGAAACGCCGGTTGGTGACGAAGAAGATTCGCACTTGGGTGATTTCATCGAAGACAAGAACGCGCTGCTGCCAATTGATGCAGCCATTCAGGCAAATCTTCGCGATACGACGACCCGTGTTCTCGCTTCGCTGACGCCACGCGAAGAACGCGTGTTGCGTATGCGTTTTGGTATCGGCATGAACACCGACCATACGCTTGAAGAAGTTGGCCAGCAGTTCTCTGTTACGCGCGAACGTATCCGTCAGATTGAAGCGAAGGCACTGCGCAAGCTCAAGCATCCGAGCCGTTCGCGTAAGCTGCGTTCGTTCCTCGACAGCTAAGTCTTTTTCGCCCGATACCGGATATGGTTTCGGGCGATTTTTATAAAAGAGAGGGAATGTTATGTCCTTTTTGAAACGCCTCTTTGGCGGCGGCTCAGCGGAAGAAACGCCGGCGGCACCAAAGGAAGCTGGACGCCTTGAACACAAAGATTTCCTGATTATTGCAACACCTTACAATGAAGGTGGTCAGTATCAGGTTTGTGGTGTGATATCGAAAACGATTGATGGTGAGCTAAAAGAGCATCGCTTTGTGCGTGCGGATCGGTGCCCCGGCATTGAAGATGCTGCCAGCATTTCGCTCAATAAGGGCCGTCAGATTATCGATGAGCAGGGCGAAGCGATTTTCCGCTAAGCTATCTGCAACAGAATTGAAAAAGCCGCGCACTCTATTTGCGCGGCTTTTTTTGTTTGCTCTGGTTATTTAGTTTCACCCTTTTCGGGATGCGCCCTAATGCGGATGGCAGACGAAGGTGACCATTTTTCGAACTACAGGCAGAATAGCGAGAAGGACGGGGAAGGCAATTGCCCACGAAAGTGCCCAGGAGGTCATCCAGCTATAAACGAGATCAGGATGGGCAAAGCCGAGGCTTTTGGTAGTTGCAATCAGCGAGACAACAAAGGTCATCATGATTGAGAGAATAAAAGGCATCACAATAGATGCATAACGCGCTGGCAGTTTTCTGCGGCGTGACCCGTTAAACTGAGACATATGTATTCCTGAATATTATGCGGGGAACGCGCAACCTAACATCAAAGCAAATAGCCGTTCCCGGCAGACTTGATGCGTTGCTTAACGTAAGACGCTTACGATCAAAAGGATGATGAGCATTGTGTAATGCAGCAGCGCTTTTCGTTCAAGAGGAAAGGGCGGCGATTTGCCCACGCTATTCAAGGCAAAACCACTACGCACTTTTGTTGCAAATGCTCTATATGCAGCCTCATGGATAAGAAACCTTTCTGGCAGACCAAATCTCTTGAAGAACTCAACCGACAGGAATGGGAAAGCCTGTGCGATGGTTGTGGTCAATGCTGCCTGCACAAATTACTCGATGACGATACCGAGGAAGTCTATTGGACAACGGTTGCCTGTACGCTGCTGGACAAGGATAGCTGCAAGTGCAGCGATTATCCGAACCGCCGCAAGACGGTGCCTGACTGCGTGTTTCTGACGCCTGAGATCGTCCATGAGGTCAATTGGCTGCCTGCGACTTGTGCCTACCGTCTTGTTGCAGAGGGGGCTGATCTCTACTGGTGGCATCCACTGGTTTCCGGATCGCCGGATACGATCTATGAAGCAGGTGTTTCTGTTCGTGGCAAGATCACCGCATTTGATCATGAGCTGGCAGATGAAGAAGAGTATATTCAGCACATGGTGCCACTTGGCTGAACGACGGCTTCTGCACATTAATTAAGTTTAATATTTAAGTGCTTATCTGTCTGTTTACATACAGGTTAAAGGTAAGTCTTTGATTTATATAAATTATATTCAATTTCAAGAGTGGCTGCGTTTTATGATGTTTACCAAGCTGAACGCGATGTGAATAGGGGCTTGGCTTTCCGTTCATCTTTCATGGATTAAATATCGGATGTCTCAGGTGGGGATCACCTGATAAAAGTTTGAAAGGATTTTAAGATGTCTGCAATGTCGTTCAAGTCGCTTGTTTTCTCTGCTGCAATTGGTCTTGCTGCCGTCTTTTCAGCTGGTGCTTCTGCAAATGCTGCTTCGCCTTCTTCCGCCCCTGCTTTTGCCGCATCCGAACAGTCGCCTGTGATTAAGATTGATCATCGCGGCAATCGCCATCATGGACGTCCAGCCTATCGTGGCCCGGCCTGCTCGGCCGAGAATGCCAAGATGAAAGCGCATCGCATGGGTATTCGTAATGCACGCGTCGCCTATCACGGAAAGTCGGTTCAGGTTCGTGGCTTCCGCTATGGTCGTCCAACCGGCGTGGTCTTCGCCAATGTACGCGGTTGTCCTGTCATCCGCTAAAACATTACAACAAACAAAAAATCCAGCCTGAAGCTCAGGCTGGATTTTTTGTTTGAAGAATGAAGAAAGGGCGCTTCAGCGCCCTTTCTTCATTCTTTGATCTCGAAAACAACGTTGACAGAAACATTGTAGCTGTTTTCACCTGCTGCAACAGGAACTGAA
Organism: Ochrobactrum sp. Marseille-Q0166; assembly: GCF_014397025.1. Taxonomy (NCBI): domain Bacteria; kingdom Pseudomonadati; phylum Pseudomonadota; class Alphaproteobacteria; order Hyphomicrobiales; family Brucellaceae; genus Ochrobactrum; species Ochrobactrum sp. Marseille-Q0166. Next base: position 1,148,373 of record NZ_JACJUO010000001.1, read on the forward strand.
TCTTCTTGGGCCGCAGCGGTCATCATTTTCGCCTGACGTGCGATCGGCATAGGCATATATCCGCGATTCTGCTCGTTGATTTCAACGACACGGCCAAGGCCAACACCTGCTGCATCGGCAAGGGTCTTTGCCTTGGCAATGGCATCGGCGACCGCCCGTTTGCGCGCTTCGTTGATCGTTGAGGCCGGATCGTCATTGACGAAGGTCAGATCGCCGCCTTGATTGACGCCGAGCGTTACCGATTCATCCAGAACATTGCCTACTTTTGCCAGGTCGCGCACGCGGACAGTCAGGCTGTTCGAGACGCTGTAACCGCTGATCTTTGGTTCTTTCAGCCCATTCTTGTCATCTGGGTAGACATAACGGGGCTGAATGTTGATGCCGCTTGTCTGAAGGTCGCGTTCTTCAACACCAGCCTTCTTCATGGCGTCGAGCACTTTTGCCATAGCCTCGTTATTAGCGGTCATGGCTTCGCGCGCGGTTTCCGCGTCACGCAGGACGGTGAGGTTCAGAATAGCCATATCAGGCGTAGAGGTCATCTTGCCTTCGCCGGTAACAGCAATACGTGCGGGCTGCTTCGTCATCTGATTCTCCTGCGCTTTGGCTGGCAGTGTAACGGCGCCTGCAAGCATGATTGCCGTAAGAGATGTGGCAAGAAGGGTGGTAGCGCGGTTTTTCATAAGATCTCCTGTAGAGAATATTGAGGCAGCTTTTACAAAGCATTGTTTGCGATAGGCTTTGTGCTTTGTTGTTCGTTTATTTAAGTTTCCTCTAAAACAAAAAAGCAGATCATCTGACTTGATCCTTGGTTGAGTTGCAATCTACTGTTTCAATTGAAACCAGTTTCGCCTTGTGCTGCATGATTGGCAATCGAATATGTGCGTATTAGGGCAACTTGTGCAATTGACAGCTTGTGTCCCATGTTTCTTTGAGGTAGTTGCAGTGTTGCGTGGGCCTGTAGCTCAATTGGTCAGAGCCGGCGGCTCATAACCGCTTGGTTGGGGGTTCGAGTCCCTCCGGGCCCACCATTTTCCATATTTATGTTATCATAAAATGTTCGTTGTCAGCGGGTTTTGGGTTTTCGCATAATACTTACAGATAAAAAGTACTAATAAAGCCATTGTGAAGTTATAAATTTATAAAATTCCAAATCTGAAATTAAATTTCAGAAAAAATCTGGTATTACTTCATTTTGACAGTATTTATTTTGCAAATAATCCCGTTTCGGCGAGACAGAAAATGATAAACGCGTTTCATTAATCTAAAAATTTCACGGCGCACTTTTTGTGTTGTTGTGAGGTTGCCCTTTATTCTCTTTGCGGCACCGCCTTCGCGCCGTTCAATTGTAGGGCTTATTGGTTTGTCATAGGATGGTAGCCTGTCAAACTGAATGCAAATTGCCGGATCAAGCTGATAAACGCCGCCGTTTTGTAATATCCCCAAATCCCAGTCGAACAGCAAGTAGTCTACGGGATGCTCTAAATATGAGTTCGTTGATTCCAGTAAACTAGCCGCCGTTTTCTTTGATATTATATAACCGGCGCTTGCAGCATGCCACGATGCAAGAATCCTGACTTCACGATCAAAAGCCTTGCGGGCTCCTTTTCTGCGAAGGAAAACTGGCTGCATGAACGTTTCGATTTTGACGAGATCGGCATTTGACGGAATCCAGTCTGTGCTGCTTAAGAAAGCGTGAGACTTCGGCGAAAGCTGGACATCATCCTCAAAAATAGCTGCAAACTCATCTTCACCTTGCGCTACTAACTGCCAGCATTTCCGATGGCTTAGGAAACAGGCGACTTCCCCAGCATAAAGTGCTGGAGAAGCAATATCTGGTGAAAACTGGCCCACTTGGACAGCAGGCACTCTGACTAAATCCAATCCCAGCGCGTGCATCTGCTGCTGCATGAGAGCAAGGCGATCTACCGAGCGATCGAGATTTATTAGATAGCACTTCATTTAACCACCATTTTTCATTGCTTCTATGGCGAGACAACAGTTTGGTCAAACAAAAGCCCTCGAATATAATTGGGAATCGAAGCGACAGCCCGTGATAGCGAGTTTGCATTATTTTTCGCTGCTTAGCCGTTCGGCGGACGAAGGTATTGCTGCCGACTTTTTCCCATCAACAAATTTTTAGGAGTTGTTAAAGAAATAGTAACGTAATGAAACAATTTTTCATGTGTCGTGAATATCATTATGGAGGTCTCAGGCAATGACTAGAAAAACAACCACTGTTGCGTTGGCGCTTGCAGGGTTGGTGGCGAGTTCTCTCGCGGCTTCGGCTAAGACAAGCCATATTGGCGAATTCAGGGACTGGGGCGTTTATCAGAACACGCAGTTGCCCGGTAACAAATGCTATGCTTTGACAGTGCCGTCGAGTTTTCTTCCGGCTGGTGTCCAGCACGGCGATAATTTTATCATTATTTCTAAATCAGGCGGAAGCTTCAGCCCGCAACTTGTGATGGGGTATCAACTCAAAGCCAATAGCCCCGTTAAAGTCGTGATCGATGGTACTTCATATCCCTTCTTCAGCGAAGGCAATCGAGCTTGGGCACAAAACCAAGGTGACGAAGCGCGCATCATCAGCGCTATGCGTTCCGGCCGTTCAGTTAATGTGCAGGCGACATCTGCACGGGGCACCCAGACCCGTTATACGTTTTCCCTTATGGGGTTGTCCTCATCGCTCCAGCGTGTCGATCGCTGTTGAGCTGATAAAAAAGCCCCGCTTCATGCGGGGCTTTTTTGGGGACTCAGGAAAGCCACTGCTGGTTCTTATACCAGTCATCAATATCGGACTTTGCACGATCCTTGGCGATCCCATAACGCTCCTGGATCTTGCCTTCCAATTGCTCACGGCGACCATTGATCTGCTCGAGATCGTCATCAGTGAGCTTGCCCCACTGCTCTTTGATCTTGCCTTTAGCCTGCTTCCAATTGCCTTCTACGCGATTCCAGTCCATTGGATTTCCTCCGTTCTGGTTTGTTGTACTTAGACAATGCATCAGCAGGCGATTGGTTCAGATTTTCTTCATAAAGGAAGAGGGTTTTTGTATAGTCCCGATTAAATCCCTAAGAATTTGAATGGTTTAGCTTCCTTGAAATCCTTATTTACGACGCCGGAGAAGATGTTCTTCTGATCAGGCCCCAGATCAAGTTTCTGGACTTTTCCTGTTTCGACCGAGAAATCTATAGTTTTGAGATCTACCCAGAAAATATTCGGGGTCAGTGCAGATTCAAAGAAATAAAGCTTCTCTTTCTGGTCAGACACTGTGCGCCAGCGTGTTGAAGAAATGTTCGGCTGATCGGGCGTCGTGATGCCAAAAGGAACGGACGCATTGCGAATGACGCCAAACACGCTGGCTATGGATTCGCGCGGGTCTTCGGATTTGGGAATGGCATTGATATAGAAGGCGGCGCGTGTGAAACGGTCTGATGCGCGGTTTGTACCCGGCAGCATAACCGTTCCGCCGATCTGTTCCCAATAAGAATGCAGCGCAAGCTGTTGGTCGAAGGTCGGTGAATTGGTCATCACTTGATATGTCGGGCTATGATGAATAACCTGCTTGCCATCGATATATTCAAATATGGCACTGTCACCGCTAGGATCTGAAATCGAAAGATGAAGTGTTGCAAGACGGCTTTCGCCGGGTACGGCGTCCGTTACGATGGTGAACGGGTTTTTGCTGAGTGCTTCAACCGCTTCATCGACTGTTGCGAAATTATCCAGAACATACTGCGCCCATGCCGCAATCGAAAGCCCGGGGCCTGTGCCATCGAACTTCGGATATTCAGACTCAACCAGCCAAAGAACATTAGCTACCAGTCCTGCTTCATTCATGCCGTCTGTGGTTGAAATGTCGTAGCCCGAGGCAATCACGCTGCCATATTTCGATGTCCATTTGATAGAATCTGGACCCGTTTCGCCCGTTCTCTCCATGCCGCGCGGGAAAATCCAAAGATTGGTTCCGACGTCAACCTTCCAATCCATCGAGCGGGCTGTGATCACGTGATCGTTTGCACCAAGGTAAACCACACGTGTGCAGGCTTCGGCCACGGGCGCGACGAGCATACTGGTAGTGACAAGCAGGCTTGTGCATGCGGCAGCTAGAGATTTCTTCAGAAATGCCATGAGTGGCCCCCTATGGTTGCAATGGCTGAAGATTGACTTCAATCAAAACGCTTTCGACTTTTCTCAGTGAACGCGTCTATTCGTATTTCGATAACTCTAACGGTAAACCAGTCATGTGGCTACACGATATGGATTTGGGCGGTCGTGGACCGGTCCTGGAAAAGATAGTTTCGATTGACTTATCGTTCTCCATTATACCCGCGACGTTTCCATTCTTTCAAAGGCATTATATCAGGCGCACCGCCGCCGGCTTCGTACCACGAGTCAACCGCCCAGCGCTCGCCGTCATCTGCGGTGATCACTGCAGTCCAATGGGGGTAGCGACCGTCGAAAAAGCTCCCGCGCGTAGTTTTTCGTGTGGGCTGATGATGTTTGAGCCAACCTTTTCCATGAAGGAAACGGACAAAATTATCAGTATTGGTTGATTCATCCACGCAATCCATCTGCCCTTTGATGCGTGCTTTGCCGAACTGCATACGGGGCTTGTCGCGCACACCGATCATGGCTGTACCGCGTTCTTCAAAATAGGCGATTGCCCTCCTTAGAGCCGCGCGCTCTTCTGCCGCTGATCGACTGCCTTTGCGCATCGTATTTTCGATGCGATGCAAATCCTGCGTGGTTAAGGTCAGTTTGGTTTGATAATAACAGTCATAGCCATGGCAGATTCTGAATGTTTGCGCTTGAACGCCCGATATTGTCGAGAAGAACGCAACTACCCCGATGGTTCCAAGAAACAGCCTCATAGAGTCGATTGCCCGTGCTTTTGATTGGTGAATAGCTGTGATGGCTCAAGGCGCTCAATACCTTGATAAGGGTTTGCATGAATGGCCAAAATCCACAGGCAAAACGCAGCCGTTATGGAGTAGATAATGATCGCTTTAACCCCTGCGCGTGCGCGGTCTGCATGAGTTGATGCGATGGTTATGACGGTTAACACCGTGAGCGCCATCAACAAGTACCATTTATACATGTCGACGGAGGTCGCTCCTACTGAGAGGCGCGTGTTGCGTGCATCCTGAAGCTCGTCAAAATCATGGACAAGTTGGGAGATGATTGGGGTGGGAACGCTCGTCTTGGCAAGGTCCACAATCTCACGCCGGATATTTTGTAAAGCGACTTCAACGGAGTGCGCTGGTTCGATATTGCTGTTGTTTTCCCACTCATCTTTGACGACAGCTTGCCTGTATTCGATTAATGTCGCCGCTAGTTCGGGTGCATGGAGAATCTCGGGACTCGCCGCGCCAATAAGTCGTGAGATTGATGATCTCTCTTCGCTCGTTGCTTGATCCGCTTTCGAATTCGCAGCCCATATGTCGGCTGCAACAAAGCCGAGTGACAAAGCCCAGGCAGTTGCGATTGTGCTCACAAAAGCACCAATTGGCACCGAAAGAATATCGTTTTTAGCGTGATGTGAGAGAATGTGTAGAGCTGAATAACCGATACAATATATGCATAGCCCAAATAGCGTGAATGCCAAAAAAGAAACATAAACTGATAGCTCAAAAATAAATGCCATGGTGCGCCTGTTAACTCACTGAACCAGGCATACACGCAAGGCAACAGAATATCATATAAAACAATATTTTGAGCCGATTAGGTTTGCCTGATTTATTTGGGGCTATCACAATAAATCTTGCAAGCTTAAAAAAGGGTTGCTGATATGTTTTGCTCCGAGTGGCAACCTGATCGGATCGGATCGTCGCTCTAAACCATTGTTTTAGCGAAAATCTTTATCTGATCGCAACGGAATGAGAAATCAATCGAGTGGACTGATTTCCCCGCCTAGGCGTTTCACACTTTTCGCGACGCGCTCTAACCAAAGGGGCAGTGCGATTGTGTCGAATAAATTTGAGTCAATCGCATTCCGTCCTCAGACACACTCTGCTTGATTGCTCGTCGCAGCTCTAATCGCATGGATTTGAGCCAGTCCTCATCCTAGAAGACGAAGGAAACGCCGACAACCGGTCCATGCTGGGTCACGTCATACTTGAACTTTTGACGACCTTCATTGTCATTAAAGTCCTGATACAGGGCACGGTAACCTACACGCCAGATTGTGGGCACGTCGAATGTCTTTGTCCGATAGCCGAGATAAATCTGGCCGTGTGCACTCAGTTTGGTGCCAACGCCAAAACCACCAATGTCGCCCTCAGCGGACACGTTCCAGCGTTCGCCGATATCATAGATCACACGTGTGCCAACGAATGGGTCGGTCCAATTTTCTTTGCGTGTTTCGCTTAAACCCGCAACATTGAGTTTTGCCTTGATCTCGGTCCAACGGACACCCACTGTCGGTTCAATAGCGAAGACACGCTGGCGGCCGAAATAGGTTAGACCATCGAGATCTTGCTGATAAACCCGATAAAAAACGCCACCTGCAAACGAGCTGGAAATGATATCCAGATTGAGACGATGGTTGAAAATATCCTCATCCTGGCTGGTTTTGGTGTATTGGCCATCAAAATAAATGCCGTACTTGCCATTTGATATTTCCAGATTGCCCATGGCACTCATATCGAGGTTGCTGAAAATATCTTTAAAAGGCACATCAACTTTGGATGAATAGCCAAGCAGTCCAGCGTTACCTTTGAGAGACGCACCCCATACATAGGGGCTGAAGATGACGCGCCAGCGCTGTTGATCCTGAAACTCTGTCTGAATTGGCGCAGGCGATACAATATCTGCAGCGATAGCTGATGCGACCGGGCTCAGTAAAAAGGTGCTGGCCAAGGCAAATTTACGCATCTTCACACCTGGAAAACGCCTTTTACTATTGTGTGGGTTGAGCGTCATCATCACAATTCCCCCAAGGTGATAACTTAGAATAAACTAAAGTATAAACGAAAAAGTTTGATTTACATCAATATGTTAATCACGATGGAAAATAAACTGAATTTTTTGATTGTCACAAGGATTTACTCAATCGGCATTGTTTGCGGTGGTTCATTTTTAACTGCACCACGAGGTTGCATGAGTTTCATATACGACTGGTGTTGAATTGGCTTCATTTTATCTTTTTGGGGATTTTATTATGTAAAGAGGCCTATCACGCAACAAAAACACTCACTCCATAAGCCTGTTTTATAGCGGTAGTTCGGGGTTCAGCAATATGCGCGTTTCGCGCATTGAGAAGAACTGAGGGTGAGGCATGTTGGAAACGGGGACGACGAGTTGGTCGCCCCCATAATCTCAAGGGACGTCGTCGTAGCCTACGGTACCACCTTCGTTTTCCAGACTGGCAATGCGCTTTGCTTCAGACCGATTGAATTTGAGCCGTACGCCAAGCCCTCCGCCGTTCTCCCAGATGAATTGCGCGCCTACATTCTCAAGAGTGTCATGCAGAGCTTGAATTTCTTCCTTGGAGGGCGTGCCAATTTTCCGTTCAAAAAATTCGATTTTTTCTGCATCAACGCCAGACAGTTGAGCCAAGCGGTCTCTTGAGAACTCAACAAGGGCTCTCGCCGCGCGGCATTGTGGTCCTGTCAACATGGCTTGTTCCTCCGCAATTTCGTCCAAACTCAAGATGTACTGTAACTGGCGGAGAAATCCATAGATTATATCTGCCATGCAGTTTGGCGAACTGGATCACGCTTTTTTGAGGTTCGCTTTTTTTTGTGAACACAATTTTGCCATTCTCTTGCTTGTTCGCCGCTTGATGGCTTCTTACATGAGACAGAATGCAGCAATTGCGCCGTTCGTCTGGTGATTTACGAGATCAATAGTCCGATCTGCATCTTGAACATAACTCTCATACGGTTTGTGATGTCCACTTATAAATACTTTACTTGGCCTGCGATCTTTACGGTTATCGGGCTTTTCGGTGCGCTTTGGCTCGGATATTCGCTGACCGGCACGTTCGGCGGAATGATCTCAGTGTTTATTATCTGCGCCGTGCTGAGCGTGTTGGAAATCTCGCTTTCCTTCGATAATGCGATTGTAAACGCACGTATTCTCCGCGACATGACGCCCAAATGGCAGCACCGGTTTCTGACATGGGGCATCATCATTGCCGTCTTTGGTATGCGGATTATTTTCCCGCTCGCAATTGTAGCGGTTGCCATGTGGACGGATCCTCTTTCGGCGCTCAAACTTGCGATCTGGCAGCCAGATGAATACGCGCGTGTGATTGCGGAATCTCACACGGGGATTGCTGCCTTTGGCGGTACATTCCTGCTCATGGTTGGCATGAAGTACTTCTTCGATGTCGAGAAGGACGTGCATTGGGTCAAAATCATCGAGAGCCGCATGTCGAAGTTTGCTTCCGTGCAGGGAATCGAGATTGGTGTCGCTGTCGCACTGATCCTGTTTTTCTCCTACCAGCTTGACGCGGAACATTCGCATACTTTCCTTGTGGCGGCGCTGTTCGGTTTGTTGACCTTCCTGGCCGTTGAGGGATTGGGCGCTGTGCTCGATGCGTCACAGGAGCAGGTGGATATGGTTCACCGTGGCGGTCTTGGTGCGTTCATTTATCTGGAAGTGCTTGATGCCAGCTTCTCTTTTGACGGGGTGATAGGCGCCTTTGCGCTGACCACAAATCTGTTCGTAATCGCGATTGGTCTTGGTATCGGCGCGTTCTATGTACGTTCGCTCACCATTATGCTGGTCGAACGCAAGACCCTTGGCCAGTATCGCTATCTGGAGCATGGCGCGTTTTATGCCATACTTGTGCTGGCGGTGATCATGTATGTGCAAACGCTCTACCATATCCCAGAAGTCATTACCGGTCTGATCGGTGCACTTCTTATCGGTCTCTCATTCATGTCGTCGATCCGTTACAACAAGAAGAACCCCGACTGGCAAAATCAGGCCGACGAAGCTGTTCTGAAGTAAGTTTTATAATGATAAACATTCAAGAAGGCGGCGAAAGCCGCCTTTTTTGTTGACCGAATCGGAAGAGTTGGCAAGCGTTGGATCACTCATGGCAAGGTCCGCCAGAGTGTATCCTCACATGCCGCAAGCCTATCTGCCTGCGGCTACGACTTTTTTGGAGAGGGGTCTTCCATGGTCGTCACTCGTTTGAGCAAAACCGCATTCGTTGCGGCAATTGCTTTCTTCGCAACACTCGTTTCTTTTGGCAATATCACCGACTACGGCAGCAATTTTGCTTTCGTTCAGCATGTGCTTCTGATGGATACGATCTTTCCAGACGCTACGATCAAGTATCGCGCTATTGAGAGCAATACTCTGCACAATGCTGGCTATATTCTGATCATTGCTGCTGAAACACTGACAGCCATTCTCTGCTGGATTGGCGCTTTTGCTATGGTCGGTCGCCTGAGTGGTGATGCAAAGAGCTTCAATCACTCAAAGAAATGGGCCATTGCCGGTCTCTCGCTCGGCTTTCTCGTCTGGCAGGTGGGCTTCATGTCGATTGGCGGCGAATGGTTCGGCATGTGGATGTCGTCAACCTGGAACGGTATCGAATCCGCTTTCCGTTTCTTCATCACCATTATTGCCGTGCTGATCTATGTTGTCCTGCCGGATGGCGAGATCGAAAAATAATCAGATGAAGTGAGATGAAAGGGCGGGTTCGTTGATGAGTTCAACGCCCGCCTTTTGCATTTGATCAAGCATGGCATTCATCGATCCGCCTATATCGATGCCACGACAGGCGTCGAGGCGAACGCGCACATCAAAGCCGTGTGAAACGGCATCAAGCGCGGAATAGGCTACGCAGAAGTCAGTTGCCAATCCTGTGATCGTTAGTGAGCCGATATTGCGGTCACGCAAATATCCAGAAAGACCCGTTGGCGTCTGGCGATCATTTTCATAAAAAGCAGAATAGCTATCAACGCCGATGCGGAAGCCCTTGCGTATGACCAGCTGCGCACGTGTCCATTGCAGTCCCGGATGGAATTCTGCTCCGTTCGTGCCTTGAACACAGTGGTCTGGCCATAATGTTTGCTTGCCATAGGGCATGTCGATGGTGTCGAAAGGCTTCTTTCCAGAATGGCTCGTGGCGAAACTTGAATGTCCCGCAGGGTGCCAGTCCTGTGTCAGAATGACATGCTCATTCTCATCGATCAGCCGGTTGATAACTGGCAGAATTTCATCGCCCTTATCGACAGCAAGTGCACCGCCTGGACAAAAATCATTTTGCACGTCAACGACGAGAAGGGCATGACCGATCATAAAGCGCTCCTGACTACTTTGCTGCAATTATAATCAGCGTTCCGTTCAGATGCCAGTCATTACCCGTGTTCTGGTATTACATTGTCTTTGGTGCTAACGACCGGCTTTATTGACTTTGAAAGGGGACGATTATGACTGACGAAATCACACGCGACAGCAATGGAACGCAGCTTAATGACGGCGATTCTGTTACGCTCATCAAAGATTTGAAAGTCAAGGGAACATCAACGACGCTCAAGCGCGGTACGTTGGTCAAGGGTATTCGCCTGACAGGAAACCCGGATGAAGTTGATTGCAGCACAAAGCAGGTCAAGGGCCTCGTGCTGCGCACCGAGTTTTTGAAAAAAGCTTAATCAGGCATCAATTTCGACACGACCACGCGGGCGGCTGCAACAGGCAAGGATGTAGCCTTCCGCGATCTCGTCGTCGCGGATGCCGCCATTGTGGGTCATTTCAGTTTCACCGCCGACACATTTGACCTTGCAGGTGCCACAGATGCCGAATTCGCAGGCACTCGGGATTTTGAGTCCGCCATTACGCGCCGCGAGCAGGATAGTGTCATTTTCGGTGCATTCGACTTCAACGCCGGACAGACTGAAAACCACGCTGGCTGGTGCGACAGCGGGCTTTGCCGGAGCTGCCGGTGCATCAACTGCAAGAGCGGCTGGCACTGGAACGGCGGAGATTTCGGTCGCAGGCTGGAAGCTTTCCTGATGATAATTGGCCATGTTGAAGCCGGATTGCTCCAAAAGGCCACGCACGCCATTCATGAAGGGCTCAGGACCGCAGCAGAACACTTTGCGATGCATGAAATCCGGTGCCAGCAGTTCAAGCCGGGCGCGGTCGATTCGCCCATGCAGCCCGGGCCAGACATGGCGGGCAGACGATTGCTCTACGATGAATGCAAGGCGCATGGCTTCCATGCGGCCTGAAAGCAGTTCCAGCTCCTTACGGAAGATGATGTCATCAGGGGAGCGCGCGCAATTGATGAAAGCGACATCAGTTGCCGGTGCGCAATCAAACAGCCAGCGCGTCATCGAAACCATTGGCGTGATTCCAGAACCCGCTGAAATGAAGAGATATTTCTCACTTGGATGGTTGGCGAGCGAGAAGTCGCCATTTGGACCATAGGCCTTGAGGGTCATTGGTGGGCGAAGATGATCAAGCATCCAGCGCGTGCCAATACTGTCTTTCTGCGCCTTGACGGTGACGGAGATGTGATAGGGTCGGGAAGGGGTTGATGACAGCGTGTATGTCCGCAGCACCGGCCCCAATCCATCGGCCCGTTCAATCGGTAGTTCAAGAGTGACGAATTGGCCCGGCGTATAGCGGAACCAGTTGTCCTCCAGCGTTTTGAAGGAGAAGGTCATAACGTCTGGCGCTTCTTCGATGGCCGAGATGCATTGCAGCATCTGCAACCTGTCGTTCCACGGCAGCATCTCGTCCAGATATTTCAGAGGCTGCATGGCCTTCTCACTTCTTCAATATGTATTACACTTATATGCGCATCTTCTTCCGAAAACCGCGTAACGCTGCTCTGGATGCGCTAATTTATGCGACGCGACTAAGCTTTGCAGTCTCACCTTTCAGGCGAGGCGTGATGGTATTGGTGTACCATTCGAGGAATTGCATCACGCCGCCTTCATGCTCGACCGAATAGGGGCCGGGCTGGTAGGCAGGCGAGCGAATGCCGACCGCATTTTCTTCAACGATCTGGCGATCCTGGTCGTTGGTCTGAATCCAGACATGGGTCAGCTCATCCAGATCATAATCAACACCTTCCACGGCATCCTTGTGCACCAGCCACTTGGTCGTCACCATGGTTTCCTCAGCGTTGATTGGCAGCACGCGGAACGAAATGGCGTGATCGACCATCAGGTGGTTCCAGGTCGATGGGTAGTTGAAGAGCAGCATGGCGCCGATATTGGTGTTGCCTGATACCTGGTTGCTCAAAGGTTTCTTGACGGCAGGCTTGCCTGACATGGTATAACTCACCGCATCGCGCAAAAGCGGGATGCGGGTGATGCGGTAGCGGCCATCTTCCGACATTTTAAACTCGGCTGGAAGGCCAATCGAGGCACAGTTTTTCCAGAGCTGGTTGATTTCCGGGTCTTCCATGACGCCCTGAACGCCGGTCGCGCTCGGTGCTTCAGGATAGGTGCGGCAAAGCTCTGGATGGTTGGCTGCACAGTGATAACACTCGCGGTTGTTTTCCCAAACGAGCTTCCAGTTGCCTTTCTCGATGATCGAGCTTTCAAAGGCGACCTTTGCTTCCTTGATATTGTGCGGTGCGAGATAAGGCTCGACCAGATTGCGAAAACCATTGAAGTCGGGCGCTTCATCTGCAAGGCAGACATAGATATAACCGGCGACAGTTTCACAATGAACCTGCTTCAAACCATATTCGGCAGGTTTGAAATCCGGGCCGACCTGACGCGCAAACAGGAGGCGCCCATCAAGTTCATAGGTCCACTGGTGATAAGGGCAGACAAGCTTCGCCGCGGTGCCTTTTTCGGCAGAGCAGATGCGTGAACCGCGATGGCGGCAGGAATTGTGGAACGCACGGATGCCACCCTGCGCATCGCGTACAATGACGACAGGGTATGCGCCGACCTGAACGGTCATATAGGAGCCAGTCTTGGGCAGCTCGCAATCATGGCCGACAAACAGCCAGTCGCGATAGAAGATGTTTTCCAGATCAAGCTTGTAGAAATCCGGATCAGTGTAAAATTTCTGCTCCAGGCTGAAATTTGGGTCGCGCCCGGTCAAAAGCCCCAGCATTTCGTTGCGAACGTCCATAGCCTCGAACCCTTTGTGTTCTGTCGTTGGATTGGCCTATTGCTATTCTCTCAGCGACCTTGGCCCGATCCGGTGTTCCCTTAATCCTCCGGAAGCACGGCTTTTCCCGTTATCTCAATGGCTTGTCTGTTTATCTGTCGACGCTCAGACTGGCTCCCGTTGTCATGATTCAATCATTGAAATGTTCTAAACGCGCATTGGGATGCGACATGACTTTCGCGTAAAGACGACACGCGTGCTTTCGTGTAGCCTCCGGCAAATATGTGTGAGTTGCGTGCGCGGGATTGCCAAAATGGGAGAAACCCAGTTACCAAGCTGCCTGAGATATTCGGTTTCATTCCATGGGAGGTTCAGAGGCCATGAAACGTTCAGAAATCAATGAGATTATCCGAGAGAGCGACGCCTTTATTCGTTCCTTTGGCTACGTCATGCCTCCTTTCGCTTATTGGTCGCCAGAAGAGCTCAAAAAGCGCACATCGAGCGATGCAAAAGCTATTCTCGATGGCCGCCTTGGCTGGGATATTACCGATTACGGCCAAGGCAAGTTTGCGGATCTTGGCCTGTTTCTTTTCACCACGCGTAACGGCAATGCCGAAGATCTCAAGCGCGGTGGCGGAATGCTTTATGCCGAAAAGATCATGATCTCGCGCAAGAATCAGATTTCGCCGATGCATCGTCATGTGGTGAAGGCAGAAGACATCATCAATCGCGGTGGTGGCACGCTGGTGCTTGAGCTTTTCAATTCGCGCGCCGATGGCAGTGTCGATGAAGAAACAGATGTAACCGTTGCAACCGATGGCTGTCTGGTGACGCAGAAGGCCGGGGCGCATCTGAAGCTTGCGCCCGGTGAAAGCGTTACGCTTCTTCCGGGCAACTGGCACGCATTCTGGGGTGAGGGGGCCGATGTGCTGATCGGTGAAGTTTCGACTGTCAATGACGATCTGACGGACAATATTTTCCGTGAACCGATCGGGCGGTTTTCCAATATTGAAGAAAATGAAAAGCCAGTACACCTTTTGGTGTCTGACTATGATAAGTGGCTCTGCGTCTGAGGATATTCAGGCTGTGGACGTCTGCAATCGGCGCTTTTTATGCTCCCTATATATCGTACTTTAAATGCGATGTGTCACGGTTCTCGAAAAGCACCATTTTTGGCAGGACTGTCTAAGTCTCATCAGATATTACACTTGCGGTAAATGAAAAAGGACTGAGTAATGAAGTTGGCGATGATTGGAACGGGCTATGTGGGTCTGGTTTCGGGCGTGTGTTTTGCCGAATTTGGCTTTCACGTTACCTGTGTCGACAAAAATCCGTCGATCATCGAGCGGCTCGAAGCGGGCCAGGTGACGATTTTCGAGCCGGGACTCGATGAGCTCATGGGCCGGAATATTCGTGATGGACGGCTGGAATTCAGCACCGATCTGGCAACAAGTGTCGCGGATGCCGATGTCATTCTGATCGCCGTTGGCACGCCGTCGCGGCGTGGTGATGGCGAGGCCGACCTACAATATATCGAGGCGGCAGCCGATGAAATTGCAGCAGCGATGAAACCGGGCGCAGTGGTTGTCATCAAGTCGACCGTCGTTGTCGGCACCAATGCGCGCATTCGCGATCGTATTGCGCAAGCGCGTCCGGGCGTTGCGTTTTCGATGGTTTCAAATCCTGAGTTCCTGCGTGAAGGCTCGGCGATCGAAGACTTCATGCGCCCTGACCGAGTGGTTGTGGGGGTTGATGATGAGCATGGCAAGGCTGCGATGCAGCGGCTTTACCGTCCCCTTTATCTGCGTGAAACGCCGATGGTGATCACATCGCTGGAAAACGCAGAAATCATTAAATATGCGGCCAATGCGTTTCTTGCGATGAAAGTGACTTTTATTAATCAGGTCGCCGATCTTTGTGAAAAGACCGGCGGTAATGTGCAGGAAGTTGCCCGTGCCATCGGCATGGATAACCGCATCGGTTCAAAATTCCTCCATGCAGGGCCGGGTTTTGGCGGCTCCTGCTTCCCGAAAGATACGCGCGCCTTTGCAGCGACCGGCAAGAAATACGATGCGCCACAATCACTGATTGAAGAAGTGATCTCGGTCAACGAGGCGCGCAAGTTGTCGATGGCAGAGCGCATCGTTACAGCGGCTCGCGAAAGCGGCGCGAATACTGTTGCCGTGCTTGGTGTCGCCTTCAAACCGAACACAGATGATATTCGTGAATCGCCATCGCTCGATATCATTGCAGCGATCCAGAAAGCTGGCCTCTCAGTTCGCGCCCATGATCCGGAAGCTATGGATGCTGCGAAGTCTGTGCTGCCGGATGTGATCTGGTGTGGTTCAGCTTATGAAGCCGCGGAGGGTGCAGGCGTTGTAGCGCTTTTGACTGAGTGGAATGCCTATCGCGCGCTTGATCTGAAACGTGTTGCCGATGCGATGGAAGGCAATGTGCTGATTGATCTACGCAATGTCTATAAAGCTGACGATGTGGCCGGCACCGGACTTGATTATCGTTCAGTGGGGCGAACGCTGAGAATCCAATAGCTAAAAAAGCCGATCTGAAATCATCAGATCGGCTTTTTCGAATTGCGAAAAACAGCTTAGTCAGCCGCTGCTACGCGTCTCTTCTCATTGGCTATAAGCCAGAGATTGCGGATATAAACGATCAGACCAAAGCCTTGACCGGCGATAAATACCGGGTCTTTGCGCTGGATGGCGTAAATAAGCAGCAAAACACCGCCGATCAGCGAAAAGAACCAGAAAGCCACTGGCATAACGCTTTTCTTGGCTTTTTCAGATGCAAGCCATTGTACGACAAAGCGCATCGTGAAGCATGCCTGTGCAACAAAGCCCAAAATGATCCAGCCATCCCACTGGGCAACAAAAACATCATGAAGCCATTGGGCTATGCTGCCGAGAATATCAGTCATGAGTGATCTCCGTCACGCGGGGCACAACCTTGCGGCGTTTGCGCAGCCACCAGACGCCGTAAAGGTCTAGAATGCCGCGCAGCCCACGGTCTAGAATGCCGTAGTTGGATTTTCCATGGCGACGTTCGCGATCAGTGACGTCGATGTGGACGACATCAAAGCCTTCGCGAAGGGCCAGCGCCGGCAGATAGCGATGCCAGCCGTCAAAGAATGGCAACTGACGGAAAAGATCGGTGTGCAGCGCTTTAAGGCCACAGCCGGAATCGCGGGTCTTATCCTTCAGGATCGCGCCGCGCAGATTGTTCGCAAAGCGTGAGGAAAGTTGCTTGAGCTTGGTGTCCGTGCGCTTGAGGCGCTGACCGGCGGCGATGCCAAAAGCAGGGCCGGCATTGATCAGGGCGTCTGCAAGTGCTGGCAGATAGGCAGGATTGTTCTGCCCGTCACCGTCCATAGTCACAACAATCTGTCCGCGCGCTGCAAAAACGCCGGAGCGCAAAGCGGCGCTCTGGCCGGATGAGCGGTCATGGCGGATATGGCGCAGCGGCTTGCCGGCATGGATGCGACTTGCAAGAACATCACTGGTGGAATCTGTAGAGCCGTCGTCAACGACGATCACTTCGTATGCTCGGCCCTTCATGGCATCATCGACTTCGTCGAGCAGAAAAGCGAGATTGTCGGCCTCATTGCGGCAGGGGATGACCACAGAAATCGTCGGTGTTGCCAAGCGGAGCTTCCTTCATTCCTTGCGCATTTTCCGTAAAATCGGTGCTAATATCTCAGTACAGGTGCCCTGTGGCGCGCAAGGCGGGCTCCATACCATTGATTGCCGGGGAAACCAAGTGTTTCAAGAAATCGTGAGTTAGACCAGATATTTGTGTGAGAGCTGCTTTTACTCTGAGATATGTGAAGACGGAAGTGCTTCAGCAAGCCAATCCAGAAAATTGTGTGTCACCTCACTGCGGTTAATATCATTGAGGCTTTCGTGGCGGCTGCCTGGATAGATGGTGCAGGTCACTTGATTGAAGCCCATAACCTCCATTCTATCTGCCAGTTTACGCGTGGCTTTCGCTTTGTCTGTAGCCGGGTCGTCAGTTCCTCCGACGAGATTAAATGGTAGATTTCGGCGGATATTTGCGAAATTGCGGTCGGTCGCGCCAGCTTTCATCATATTAAACACGTCGATCCACAGTGAAACACTCGCATCAAAGCCGCAGAGCGGATCATTTACATAGGCTTCAACCTCTGCCGGATCGCGCGACAGCCAGTCAAACGCTGTGCGATGGTTGGGGATTGCGTTGCCCCATGCGCGGAAAGTGAGCTTCGGCAGGAAGGAGCTCGGAACATCGGAGCCCTTGAACATTCGTTCAGCCTTGAGAAGCGCCATGGCGGCACTGTTTTCAATGCCGCCGTTGAAATTGGCATTCCAGACGGCGACCGCATCAATGGTATCTGAATGTGTAAATGTATAGTTGAGTGCGAGAAGTCCGCCCATCGAGTGTCCGAATAAAACCACAGGCACACTGGGATGGGTTTCGTGAATGAGACGGTTAAGTGCCAGAATATCCGCGATGGCCACTCTATGGCCGTCTTTTTGTGCAAACATTCCTCTTGGTGCATGCGGACTTATATTTGCGCCATGCCCGCGATGATCATGTGCATAGACATGGTAGCCTGCCTGATTGAGTGCCTTTGCGAATCGGGCATAGCGGCCCGAATGTTCTGCAAGCCCATGGCAGATTTGTACCACAGCCTTCGGTGATCCCAGCACAACGGTTAGCGACTGACGGTATGGCAGTTCGGCTCCGTCCGAGAGGGGTAAGCGTTTGATGGTTTCAAATGACATGCGACCATCTGAATTTATGCCGCGCAAATAGTCAATTTGTCTTTTGGTAGCGTCCTTAAAAAGAGCATCCAGAGGTTGAATGAATTAATTTTAGGCATTTGCATTTTTTGCGTAAATTTTGCTTGAAAACCGTGAAATCCTAGGCAAATCTATCTTCAACAGGGAATGCTAACGGAGTTTTAAAGGAATTTCAGAGGCGTGAATTTGAGGCATTAAGGCATAACTAGCAGGCCATTCGGTGAAAGGGAGGATACTTTCCCGAGTGGTGGCCAGAGGGGAAACCGGGTGACGGAAATATCCGCGCCCGGTTTCATTTTATTCAAGCACATTTCCATGTCGACTTTGCGCGATGATATTTGCTTCCGCGCGCTATTTCGCCTACATACCCAGCAGAAATTTTCCTTGCGGTTCGGCAAATGGCCGTTCACGCTCTCTAACTCGTGGAGACGACGCGCTTTATGGCACGCCAATTCATTTATCATATGTCCGGGCTGAACAAGGCCTATGGCGCAAAGAAGGTTATCGAAAACCTTCACCTGTCATTCTATCCAGATGCGAAGATCGGCATTCTTGGTCCAAACGGTGCCGGTAAATCGACAATTCTCAAGATCATGGCCGGTCTCGACAAGGATTACACCGGTGAGGCATGGCTCGCAGAGGGTGCGACCTGTGGCTATCTTGCACAGGAACCGTATCTCGATCCTGAGAAGGACGTGCTGGGTAATGTGATGGAAGGTGTGGCTGCAAAAACGGCTATTCTCGACCGTTACAATGAGCTGATGATGAACTATTCTGATGAAACCGCAGATGAAGGTGCGGCTCTTCAGGACGTCATCGACAGCCAGAACCTTTGGGATCTGGACAGCCAGGTTGAAATGGCGATGGAAGCTCTGCGCTGCCCGCCTGCGGATGCCGATGTCACCAAGCTTTCGGGTGGTGAGCGCCGGCGCGTCGCGCTTTGCAAACTGCTTCTTTCGAAGCCTGATCTGCTGCTGCTCGACGAACCAACCAACCACCTTGATGCCGAAACTACTGCTTGGCTGGAAAAGCATTTACGTGAATATGAAGGCGCAGTGCTCCTCATCACGCACGATCGCTACTTCCTCGACAATGTTACCGGCTGGATTCTTGAACTCGACCGCGGTCGTGGCATTCCTTACGAAGGCAATTACTCTGCCTATCTGGAGGCCAAGTCCAAACGCATGATTCAGGAAGGCCGCGAAGAAGATTCGCGCCAGAAGGCGCTTGAGCGCGAACGTCAGTGGATTGCTGCTAGCCCCAAGGCGCGCCAGTCCAAGTCGAAGGCTCGTATCAAGGCCTATGATCAGCTGGTCGAAGCTGCCAACAATCAACGTCCGGGCGATGCCCAGATTCTGATCCCGGCTGGCGAGCGTCTTGGTCAGGTGGTTATCGAAGCTGAGGGACTGACCAAGTCGTTTGGCGACCGTATGCTCATCGAAAACCTGACCTTCAAGCTGCCTCCGGGTGGTATTGTTGGTGTTATCGGTCCAAACGGTGCCGGTAAGTCGACACTCTTCAAGATGATTACCGGTCAGGAAAAGCCGGATTCCGGTTCGATCCGTATCGGTGATACCGTTCATCTGGGTTATGTCGACCAGAGCCGCGATCATCTCGACCCGAACAAGAATGTCTGGGAAGAAATTTCTGGCGGCAACGACATTATCAAGCTCGGCAAGTTTGAAATGAACTCCCGTGCCTATTGCGGTGCGTTCAACTTCAAGGGCGGCGATCAGCAGGCCAAGGTCGGAAATCTGTCCGGTGGTCAGCGTAACCGCGTGCATCTTGCCAAGATGTTGCAGGCAGGCGGTAACGTTCTGCTTCTCGACGAACCGACCAACGATCTTGATACCGAAACGCTGGCAGCGCTCGAAGATGCGCTCGAAAAATATGCTGGCTGCGCTGTTATCATCTCCCACGATCGTATGTTCCTTGATCGTCTTGCGACGCACATCCTCGCCTTTGAAGGCGACAGCCATGTCGAATGGTTCGAAGGTAACTTCGAGGACTATGAAGCCGACAAGGTTCGTCGTCTTGGACCTGAAAGCGTCAATCCAAAGCGGGTAACCTACAAGCCGCTGACGCGCTAAGAAATCAAAGGCCGGTGCATCGCACCGGCCTTTTTCATTTTATGGAGCCTCCCGTGAAAGACTGGTCTGCAAAGCAATATCTCAAGTTTGAAGAGGAACGCAGTCGCCCGGCGGCTGACCTTCTGGCACAGATAAAAATCGATAGCCCGCGCAAAGTGGTCGATATTGGTTGCGGTCCCGGAAACTCCACCGAACTTCTGGTCAGGCGCTGGCCAGATGCGCACGTGGCAGGCTTCGACTCATCGCCGGACATGATCGAGAAAGCAAAACAGCGCTTGCCCCGGGTCGATTTTTCTTTGGGCGATCTGTCGAAGTTTGAGCCAGATACTGAAACGGACGTGCTGTTTTCCAATGCGGTTTTTCAGTGGGTTGCTGATCATAGGCAACAGATGCAAAGGCTCCTATCCCTTCTTTCGGCTGGCGCTTATCTGGCCGTACAAATGCCGGATAATATGTCAGAGCCAACCCATGTAGTGATGCGCGAAGTGGCAAGGTCGCAGCCGTTTGCGGCTAAGATTGGCCATATGGGCAGGGGCCCTCTGCCGCCTGTTGCCGATTATTATAACGCTCTGATTGATCATGCGTCCCGCGTCGATATATGGCACACGATCTACAATCATCAGCTGGCCGGCGTCGATGCTATCATTGAGTGGGTGAAATCAACGGGTCTGCGCCCATTTCTTGAGCCGCTGGATGATGACGAACAGCGCGAATTTTTGAAAGCCTACAAATCGCGTCTTCATGACCTCTATCCAACGCTGAATGACGGCCGGGTGTTGTTGCGCTTCCCAAGAATTTTCATCGTTGCCAGAAAATAAGAAAATGCCTTAGCTACTCTTCTAGAACCTGTTGCCGACACCCTCTTTCACAAAAATTTTACCGGGCGTGAAAATCGCTCGCCTGGTAAAATAGTTAAATTTCAAATGGTTAATCGTCCCCTCAAGGGTTTCTAATCCAATAGTAGTGCATGATAATAGATTGCATACAAACGATATTGTTCCTATGGTTTTGTGACATCAGAGGTAATTCCAAACAATTTTTGATGCCTGCAGGGATCGCTTGATTGGGAGAGACGACATCTTTTTTCCAAGGATGTTGCGTCAGGTTAGTTTCAGGGACTGTCAAGTTTTGTGGTTGAACCAAGGACACTTGCAGACTGAAGCCTGAAGCTTGGCCAACCTGCCGAATATATTGATTATGAGATCAACGATTACTGGTTTTGCTCCCTCCCAGCAAAGCGAGTGATCATGCAGTCGTTTTCCTTTTGCGACTGCTATCGGGAGTTTCAGAATGAGCAATGCAGAAATGCACAGCGATGCGAATGGCGAGATCGAAGAGAAACATGACGCTCACGATACGCGCCGCCGGATATATGCGATCATTGCGAGCGCCTCCGGCAATCTCGTCGAATGGTATGACTTTTATGTCTATTCCTTCGGTGCTCTTTACTTCGCATCACAGTTTTTCCCGGCAGAAGATCAGACAAGTCAGCTGTTAAATGCAGCGGCAATCTTTGCGGCCGGTTTCCTTATGCGTCCGATTGGCGGTTGGCTGTTTGGACGCCTCGCCGACAGACTAGGTCGCCGCACCTCCATGCTGATTTCGGTCAGTATGATGTGCCTTGGCTCTTTTGCTATTGCGATCCTGCCGACCTATGAAACGATCGGACTTTGGGCGCCATTTCTTCTTCTTCTGGTCCGTCTTTTGCAGGGCCTGTCGGTTGGCGGGGAATATGGCACTACTGCCACTTACATGAGTGAAGTCGCTCTTGCCGGGCGTCGTGGTTTCTTCTCGTCGTTCCAGTATGTGACGCTGATCGGCGGCCAACTATTGGCCGTTCTAGTGCTGGTTATTCTGCAGTTCTTCCTGACGTCTCAGCAGTTGCATGAATGGGGCTGGCGCATCCCGTTTGCCATCGGTGGTCTGGCTGCAATTGTTGCGCTTTATCTGCGCCGCACGCTGCATGAAACCTCGACTGAGGAGTCGCGCAACAGCAAATCTGCAGGTAGTTTTGCGACGATCTGGAAACATCACCGCAAGGCGTTTCTGGTGGTTGTCGGCTTTACGGCTGGGGGGTCGCTGACCTTCTATACGTTCACGACCTATATGCAGAAATATCTGGTCAATACGGCTGGCATGAACAAGGAAACAGCCAGCGAGGTCATGACGGTTGCACTGTTCGCATTCATGCTTATGCAGCCGCTGTTTGGCTATATTTCCGATAAGGTTGGCCGCAAACCGATGATGATCGCCTTTGGCGGTGTATCGGTGTTGACGACCATTCCGTTGCTTACAGTTCTTGGCTCTGTCCAGAGTCCGACAATGGCATTTGTCTATATTGCCATCGCTTCGGCAATCGTGAGCATGTACACGTCGATTGGCGGTATTGTGAAATCGGAACTGTTCCCGGCTGAAGTGCGTGCTTTGGGCGTTGGCTTTTCCTACGCGATTGCCAATGCGATCTTCGGTGGTACTGCCGAATATGTGGCGCTGTGGTTCAAGAAGGTCGGCTTTGAAAGCGGGTTCTTCTGGTACGTGACCATTATGATGGTGATTGTGTTCATCGTCGGTCTGGTGATGCCTGATCCGCGCAAGCACGGTTATTTGCAGGGCCACGGAACCCACTGATATGTAAACATCTTAGACGCCGCCTTCGGGCGGCGTTTACATTTCTACCTTCTCGTCATCATCCGCGGTGACGAGACGTGTGGCGCGCCATTCTGTCAGCTTTTTGTTTATGTCATCAAGCACGAAAAAACGTGCTGAATCCTTGTCATATCCATCATCGCGAAGGGTGTCGTAGTCTGTATGTGCATGGCGGACATGCGCGACCGTTGCAAGCCATACCGCCACCGATGGTGGCAGCGCTTTCATATGAGGCGCAAGGGCTGCGGCACGGATTGGTTCTGAATCCGAATAGGGAACCGCAGGAAGCAAAAGCGTAAGTGATTTTGCAACTGCCTTCTGGCGTTCTGTGCTTGCACCCATGGCTGTCATCCTTTTCGGCTTTCAGCGAGATTCGTTATAATCATAACCCAGCTAATAGCCTCCTCAAACCGATACTCAAATCGCGTGACAGTTTTGCTGTGCATGGGGATGCGAAAAGCGCTTGCGCCTTGATCGCATTTCACATAAACATATCTTTATATGTTTTAGAGTGTGGAGTTTGCGAATTGCGTTTGCAGCTTGATCAGATGGTGGATGTTTTAAAAGCAGTGGCTGAGCCAAGTCGCTTGCGCATCCTTGCGCTTCTTTCCGGAGGCGATTTGACCGTATCGGACCTGACCACAATTCTTGGCCAGTCGCAGCCGCGTGTGTCGCGCCATCTCAAGCTGCTTGGTGAAGCCGATCTGATCGACCGTTATCAGGAGGGTGCCTGGGCCTATTTCCGCCTGTCGGATAATGCGCTTTGCGGCGAGGTTGCGCGTAATCTACTGTCGAAGCTTGATAGCGCCGATGCGCTGCTTGAGCGCGATCTGGAGCGGCTTTCGCAGGTCAAATCCAGTCGGCAGGAAAAGGCTGCGGCCTATTTCAGTGCCAATGCCGGTAGCTGGGATGAAATCCGCAAGCTTCATGTGTCTGAAAATGCGGTGGAAGCAGCACTCAAGACTATTGTCGGTGATAAGCCATTTCAGGCCATGCTTGATGTAGGCACCGGCACGGGTCGGTTGCTGGAACTGTTTTCACCGCTTTATGCGCGTGGCCTTGGCATTGACATCAATCGCGACATGCTTGCCGTGGCACGTGCCAATCTCGACCTTGCAACGGTGAACAATGCACAGGTGCGGCAGGGCGATGTTTATGCGCTGCCAGTCGAACGCGAGAATTTCGATCTCGTAACCATTCATCAGGTTCTGCATTTTCTTGATGATCCGCAGGCTGCCATTCGCGAGGCAGCGCGTGCGCTGCGCCCGGGCGGACGGTTGCTGATTGTCGACTTTGCACCCCATAAACTTGAGTTTCTGCGCGAAGAACACGCGCATTTGAGGCTTGGTTTCAGCGATGAGCAGATGCTTGGCTGGTTGAAAGAAACAGGGCTTGAGCCCGCCACAACGACTGAATTGGGGCCGAAGGTTGCCAATGGCGATGACGGATTGACGGTAAAGCTCTGGCTTGCCCGTGATCCGCGTGTGCTGATTGCTGATCAGGTTTCGCGCAATGAAAGCATGACGGAGACAGTTTGATGGGTTTCTATGGTCTTTCCCGCCGATCAGATATCGGCCAGACCACCCGGGTTTCGTTCGAGTTCTTCCCGCCCAAGTCGGAAGAAATGGAACAGCGCCTGTGGGAGACGGTAACGCGGCTTGCGCCGCTTAAGCCGGAATTTGTCTCCGTGACCTATGGTGCGGGTGGCTCCACGCGTGAACGCACGATCCGCACGGTTGCGCGTATTCTGAAGGAAACAGATATCGAGCCTGCTGCGCATCTCACCTGTGTTGATGCGACCAGTGAGGAAGTTGATCGCGTCGCACAGGAGTTTGCAGCGCTTGGCGTCAAGCGCTTCGTAGCGCTGCGTGGTGATCCGGCTGCCGGTATTGGCGAGAAATATGTGCCGACGCCGGGCGGTTATCAGAATGGCGCTGAGCTCGTCGGTGGTCTGCGCAAGCTTGCGGACTTCGATATCTCCGTTTCGGCCTATCCGGAAAAGCATCCTGAAAGTCCGGACTTTGCGACCGATATCGATATGCTCAAGCGCAAGGTCGATAATGGTGCAACGCGCGCCATCACGCAGTTCTTCTTCGATAATGATCTCTATGAGCGTTATGTCGAGCGTGTGCGCCGTGCGGGCATCTATATCCCGATTGTTCCGGGCGTTCTGCCAGTGCATAATTTCAAGCAGGTTCGCAATTTCTGCGCGCGTTCAGCAACGCATATCCCGGCGTGGCTGGCAGAGCGCTTTGACGGGCTGGATAACGACCCGCAGACGCATCAGCTTGTTGCCGCAGCTATTGCCGCCGAACAGGTCATGGATCTGATAGAACGCGGCGTGCAGGATTTCCATTTCTATACCATGAACAGAGCCGATCTTCCTTACGCTATCTGCCACATGATTGGTATCCGGCCTAAAACTGAAGTCCAGTTAGAAGTCGCCTGAAATGAAAAAGCCCGGTCTGAAACCGGGCTTTCTTTTGCTTCTTATTCGCAATTCCTTCATAAAGCTGCTTCACACTCTTACTGGAATTGCTTCTGAAACGGGTCGGTTCATCCTCAAAAACCGATGCCGTCTAATGGCTTAGGCTATCCCAATCACGGAATAACGCCTGCTATCAACGCTGCAACAAATGCAAATGCTGCACAGATCATGAGGACATTCAAAGATCGCGTAAGTCCCATTGCTCTGTCTCCTTTTATGCATCCGACGAGGCCGAATGCGCGCTGGTAGAGAGTTGGAATCTAAGCGCAAAAGGCTTCGAACAAAAGAAGATTTCTTGCTGCAATATACGGTGATCGTGGAAAAAACCTTCTGTTTACCACCTAAGTTGTTGAAATTTTTAACTGTATAATTTTGTTCACATTTCATGAAAATGCCACGAAACAGCCAATTTTAAGGTCGGTTTGACACAATCTGGAAGTGTTTTATCGGATAAAAGCGAGAAACACCGACAGAGTCACGACCGAAATCGTTGTTGAATAGAGGATTACATTCGACGTTATTGCAGCTTCCCGACGATAATGTTCGGCGAGCATAAAAGGTCCGGTGCCAGCGGGCAACGCAGCGAGCAAGGTCGCGCTTTGTGCCAGATGTGACGGCAGTTTAAACACATAGACTGCAAGCAGCCATGTTGCGAGCGGCATGACAATGAGCTTGACCGAAACAAGAAAGGCGATGGCGTTGACGCTTTCGCGCTCAATCTTTCGCGGCTGCGCAAGAAAAAGCCCAAGTGCAACCAGTGCACAGGGGGAGGCGGCACCGCCCAACATCTTCAGGAAGGTTTCAGCAGGTACAGGAATGGTGAAACCGGTTACAGCCACCAGCATTCCGAAAAATGGTGCGACGAGCAGCGGATTGCGGATCAGCGAACGCGTAACTTTCCAGCCGAGATGAAGTGGCTTCTTCTCGGTTTGCAGGCCGATCTCAATCAGAACAATGGCAAAAGCAAAGGTTACACAAACGGTGATGATGATGGTGATGGTGGTTGCAGCGAGAACGCCTGAACCAAATGCAATCATCGAAAGTGGAATCCCCATATAGCCCGTATTGGGATAGGCTGCGTTAAGCCCATCGATGGCACTGTCTGCGAGTGGTTGCTTGCCGCGCAGGCGGATAATGAAGGGGAGTGCAAAGGCGATGGCACTACTGAGCAGAAACACGGCGATGAAGCCCGGTTGCCAAAGCTCGCTACCATGCGTGTTGGCCATGATGTCGAACAGCAGCGCTGGCAGCGCGAGATAGACGACAAAGCGGTTTAGCTCCGCAATCGCATGGGGGCCCAATATTTTTAGCTTGAACGCGAGCCAGCCTGAGAAGATCAGGGCGAATACGGGCAGGACGACGATCAGGGTCGAAAGCATGGCGAGATCACTTGCAACGAGAGAGCGGTACCAACTAATCCGGCATCATTGAAACCACTCTATCTATTTGTTTTTACGCATTTCCAGACGCAAAATCGGGTCTCACTTTTGCTGGAAATACTCTCATACTAAAAAGGCGCGGGTTAATCCGCGCCTTTAATTTCTTCTCCGTCAGAGCTTTTCAAGCAGCTCTGGAGTTGGCCAGGAATCAGCGGGCATTCCAAGACGCAGTTGTTCGGTGCGGACTGCGTCGCGGGTCAGTATGCCGAAGACGCCATCAATCTTGCCCATATCATAGCCACGAGCCTGAAGCTTGGTCTGTAGCTCCTTCATCTGTTCCTGCGTCAAACCCTGATCAGGATTGCCGGGATTGAAGGCTGGAGCTCCTGCGAGGCGTGTGGCGAAATAAGCAGCGGTTGTCGCATAAACAATCGACTTGTTCCATTCCACGAAAACATCGAAGTTTGCATAAGACAGGAATGCTGGTCCCTTGCGGCCCAGCGGCAGCAGCAGCGATGCATCACCATTATCAGGGCCAAGCGGTCCATTGAGACCGACAACCCCCTGTTCGGCCCACCAGGAATGCGGTTTGCGATTGGTTCGGATGGATTCTTCCCATGGAAGGTCTTTGGTGATGCGCACTTCTTCGAGCCAAGGCTCGCCACGCTTCCAGCCGAGTTCGGAAATCATGCGGCCTGCAGTCATCATCGCGTCGGGCACGCTGTTCTTGAGGTCGACCTTGCCGTCTCCGTCGCCGTCAACGCCGCGCTCAAGATAATCTTTCGGCAGAAGCTGCATCATGCCGATTTCGCCAGCCCATGCGCCTGTGGTTGCCGCATCGACAACACCGGTATCGAAAAGTTTGAGAAGGGCAATCAACTGCGGACGGAAGAGCTCTGGGCGGCGGCAGTCGTAGGAAAGTGTCACAAGCGCGTTCAGCGTATCGAAATCACCCTGAATGGCGCCGTAATCGGTTTCCAGCCCCCAGAAGGCAGCAAGCACCGGACCCGGTACGCCGTAAGTGTCTTCCACCTTCTTGAACACGTCGGCATATTTGACGAGGTTGCTCTGGCCGTTCTTCAGCCGCGCTTCGGAAATCAGGCGCTTGGAGAATTCGGTGAATGTCAGGTTGAAGACCGTCTGTTTGCGGTCGCGGTCGAGAACTTTCTGCTCAAGCGAGGCCTTGTGCAGTTCCGCAATGCCCTTTTCACCTACGCCTGCTTCGCGTGCTTCCTTGGTCAGATTATCCATCCACTGACCGTAATCGATCTCGCATTCCGGTTTGGGCAGATTGGCCGCGTTGGTTGCGGCATCGGGACCCGGAGAGGCGAGAGCGGGAGAAATTGCAGTTGATGCCAGTAAAGCGGCAACCATCACTGAAGCGATAAGTTTCATCGAGAGAACTCACAATTAAAAGAGAAAGAACTTCTCCATTTATTTTTCAAGCTAAAGCATCGGCTCAAAAACCGAAATCGATTTTTGGAAAGTTCGATGCTTGGCTCAAGAGTAGAGAGCGTCCTTTGTGTGTCCAACCGGACGCACAACGATCTAGTGCCCCATCACGTCATGGAAATGAAGCAAAACTTAGCGTGAGTTGTCATTTGATGCAGAGTTAGCGGACCTTGTTGCTTTCCAGCCACTTTTTCCAGGCGCTGGCACTGCCCGCAAACACATTGATGTCTGCGTCGCCTTTGATGCCCGGAATAGTGCCCGTACCTGTATATTGCCAGAAGGTCCACGGATGCGGCCCATATTTCTCTGTCGGATGACCCGCCGTGGATCGCAGCCAGAACGGATATTCACGCATCTGGTTGAGGTCATTTTCATCAAAGAAATCGACCGTGGTGTAGATGATAGGTCGTTTGCCATAATGCTTTTCGACCGCATCAAGGAAAATCTTCATCTCCTTGCGTACTACGACAGCATTTGGCCTCAGCTTACAACTTGGCGAATGTGCATTCCATTCCATATCGAGGACAGGAGGCAGCGCGTTCGGATCGCGCGGGACATTCTGAATGTACCAGCGAGCCTGCTCAATCGCCGGGCGGCAGAAATAATAGAAGTGATAGGCGCTGCGCGGAATGCCAGCCTGTTTTGCACCGTTCCAATGTTCTGTGAAACGATCATCGAAACGGTCGCCGCCTTCTGTTGCCTTGATGAAGACAAACGAAATGCCGCTGCGGCGTACCGCATTCCAGTCAACATCGACCTGATATTTTGAAACATCCGTTCCATGGATTGGGTAATGCCATGGTGTGCGACCTGTCCATTCAAACGGTTTTCGATCGCCGAACCGCGGTGCGTTGACGGCTCCTGTCGGGCGCGCCATCTGCTGCATCGAATTGCCAGACTTTTTAACATCGGCGAAATCGTAGTCGACTGTGGTGCAGCCGGCCAGAAGTATCATGCCAAGGGCTAGAATGCTGCGGTTGGCCATACGTTTCATACAGAGGTTCCGGTGTCGCGAATCAATTTCAACAAGAATTACGCGATCCCGGTGCTGACGTCATCAGCTGGAGTGCAAGGTTTGCGGGAAATAAATTGGGTGAAAACAGTTGGCATTTATCCAGCGCGGATGGTTACGATAGGATGGCCAGGCTGAATGTTCAGCGCCACCATGTGGACTTTCATATCTTCCTGCATCACCTGTGCGCATCTCGGATTGCGGGCCGTATCGTGCAAGATGCGCACCTTAAAATCTCCAATTGACAGAGATGTCACGGCAGTTTTGTGCAAAAATCATGCTTAAAACTTTGTTATTATGGCGCTTTGTTACGAGCGGTAAGACTAATTGAGAGAACCTTTCCACGAGCTCGCCGTTTTTGGTTGTGACGTTGGCATCGTCGAAAAGCTTCGCTGGGGACTAAAGAGCGATGTGGCGACTGTCTTCGTAGGTGATTGATCGGATAGACCGATCACACACGGAAAACCAAAGCAGCGTTGGCTAAATCCCCGCAGCGCTGATTTTTAGGGAAGGAGAGCCATTATGAAAAAGTTTCTGGTAAGTGCGGTTGCTGCCGTATCGTTGCTCGGACTGGCAGCCTGCAGCGACAATTCGAAGGATGCGAATAAGGCGTCTGAATCTCCACCGCCAGCAGCAGCCCCGGCACCTGCATCACCGTCTACCAATGACACTACCACAACGCCGTCAACACCTGCTCCAGCACCAGCTACACCGGGGACAGGTACACCTCCGGCAAACTAACTCTGAGTTAGTAAGTTATTAATGCCGGTGATATTTACTGGCGATCTGATAATGGCGGTCCGCTTTGCAGGCCGCCATTTGCCCCGAAAGGAGCAGAATTAATGATCCATTCTTCGATTATTGAAAACAAAGATGAAGTTACTGCGTTTTCTCGGTTCAAACGCAGGCTCTCTTCGGTTATGGCTTTTGCCATGAGCCGTAATTTTCTGTTTCTGATTTCCGCTGTTGTTCTGTTAGCCCTTGCCGCTTGCGGCAGAGGAGAGGACGAACAGGCCGCTGCTCCGGTTCAGACAGAGCAAACAACGTCGACCCCTGTTCAAGAAGAGCAGACTGGCCCTGATCTTATCAAGGCAATGCAAGATAATTCCGGCGTCCTGACGCCTGAGCAGCAGGCCGCAGCCGTTGAACGCGCACGTAAAAATGCTGAAGCTGCCGCGAAATCCGTTGGACAGAATGAACAACAAGCACAGGCTGCCGGTGATGCTGCGGCAAGTGCTGCACAGCAGTCATTTGCGACCCGTCAGATCACGCAATAATTGTCTTCATAGACGATGGTATTTTTCTAAATAATTGTTTTTTCGCCCATTGTCGTGAGTTGTTGTTTCCAGCCTTTGCGGAATTCTATAGAAATGATTCATGTCGATTTGGGTTCAAATTGGTGAATTCTTCACCTCGGTTACGCTTAACGCTATTTCAAGCGTGATTGAAGCTGTACGAACGGTTTTTGAAGGCGATGCGGATACGCGCAGACGTGTCGCTTTTTCCATCGCGATGATCGCGCTTTCGGCAAAAATGGCCAAAGCCGATGGTGTTGTTACTCAGGACGAGTTCCGGGCGTTTCAAAATATTTTTTCTGTTCCACCAGAAGAACATGCTCATGTCGTTCGGCTCTATAATCTAGCCCAGCAGGACGTCGCAGGTTACGAAAGCTATGCGCGTCAGCTTGCGGGCCTCTGTCGTGAAGGCGATGATAATTGCCATCTGCTCGAAGATATTCTTGACGGTTTATTTCATATCGCAACCGCCGACGGCTATGTGCATGAAAAGGAAATGGCGTTCCTTTCAAGCGTTGCCGAAATCTTCGGTTTTGATGAAGAAGGTTTCGAGCGCATTGCCCTTCGTCACGTCAATCATGGTGAGGGTGATCCTTATGCCATTCTCGGACTGACGCGCGGCGTTTCGTTTGAAGACGCGCGCAAGCGCTATCGTGCTCTGGTGAAAGAACATCACCCCGACCGGCTTGTTGCGGAAGGTCTTCCGCTGGAATTTATCAAGATTGCAAATACCCGCCTTGCTGCCATCAATGCGGCCTGGGCAAGCGTAGAAAAACAGTTGGAAGCCGCATGAGCAGCGTAGACGTATCAGAAGCCGAATTACTCGCAGCACTTACTTTGGATGAGCCGGACTACCCAGCAGCCTCGATTGATGCGTCGCCAAACTTCGGCATTCGTAAGGATGGCAAGACACCGACCTACCTGATCCTGCATTATACGGGCCTTGCGACCGCTCAGGAGGCTCTCGACGTTCTCAAGTCGCCTGAGATGGAAGTGTCTGCACATTATCTGGTTCATGAAGATGGGCGTGTCGTGCAGATGGTGTCTGAAAAGGCGCGCGCATGGCACGCAGGAAAGAGCTTCTGGAAGGGTGAAACCGATATCAATTCGGCATCAATCGGGATCGAGATCGTCAATCCCGGAGAGCTGGAAAACTATCCACCTTTCGCCGACCGGCAGATTGATGCCGTTATCGCGCTTTGCCGGAGCATTTGTGAGCGATATGAAATCCGCCCGGAAAATGTTCTTGCACATTCAGACATAGCGCCTGACCGCAAGACCGATCCGGGGCACAATTTCCCCTGGAAGCGGTTGCATGAGGCAGGGATAGCCCATCACATTGAACCGACGGCCATCCGTGGTGGACGCTTTCTCGCGCGTGGCGAGCAAGGGCAACCCGTCGAGGCTTTGCAATCCATGCTTGCTCTTTATGGCTACAAAATCGAGATCAACGGCGTGTATGATGAGGCCACCGAGACCGTGATTAAGGCGTTTCAGCGGCATTTTCGGACACAAAATGTGGATGGTGTTGCGGATGTATCTACTATAGATACCCTATACCGGCTGATTTTTTCCCTACAAAATGTTACCGCTTAAGGGTGAGATTCCATGCTTAAGCGTGAGCGCTTGCTCCTTCATATTTCTGTAGTAATTTCATCAAATTAGATCGATTACATCTCTTGGCGAAGGTGTTTTTCCACCATGGCGTGCTTCACGAAATGTGACAGCCCTTATTACAACCTGTAAGACTATTTTACTTCCTCAACCAATCTTCGGCTGCATTTCCCCAGCAAATGATCTGCCATTCCCAGCGACGACGGGCGGGTTTAGGCCAGTCATGCGGGATCATAATTCAAACGGCTCTGCTGCCCCCAAGATCAGCATAGCCCCATAAAAAAACGATCCAAGACGGTAGGTTATGAAAGTAAAATTTGTTGTTGTATGCGCCCTCATTGGCGCCATGAGTTCTTTTGGCCTTAATTCTGCAATGAGTGCGCCAGTCAACGAACCAACGAATCTGGCGGATCTTCTGAAGGCGCGTTCCCAGAACAAGGCTGCTGAAACCAACAAGTCTGAACAGTCATCACGCTCAGCCCAGACAGAACGCAAGCAAACCGCGAAGAAGGCTTCGGTCATCACAAAGCGCGCCGCACCAACGGAAAAGAGCGCGAAGCGGTCCAAGTCCCGCGTTGAGACATCAAAGGTCGTGAAGAGCGGCACCGGCTACTCCCAGATCATAAATCGTTATGCAGCAACCTACGGCGTGCCTTCTTCGCTGGCCCATGCGGTTGTCCGTCACGAAAGCAATTTCCAGCCAAATGTTCGCGGCAAGGCCGGTGAAATTGGCCTCATGCAGATCAAGCTTTCGACAGCGCGCAGCCTCGGTTATTCCGGCTCTGCCAAGGGACTTTATGAGCCTTCCACCAACATTCAGTTCGGTATGAAATACCTTGCCATGGCACAGAAGCTTGGCGGTGGTAGCACCTGCGGCACGATCCTCAAGTATAATGCTGGCCATGGTGCAAAGCGCATGAATCCAACCTCTGCAAAATATTGCAGTTCGGTTAAGGCCTACATGGCTGGCCTCTAATATTTGTTGTGACGCCTATCCTGAAAGCTGTTTCGCTTTTTCAGGATGTGCTCTGGGTTTATGTTGTCGGTTGCGTAGTGTTCCAAACCGATGGCGTGAACGAAAAGCCGGCAGCGGTTTCGCTGCCGGCTTTTCCGTTGTGTATAGATTTTTTCAAAACACGGTTCCTACTTGGCTTGATCGTGTTATATACGCGCCCGTCAGTCGGTCGGGCAGCCGCGCTTGTCATATGCCGAAAGGCGGCGGGTGAGGAAAGTCCGGGCTCCATGGAAACACGATGCCGGGTAACGCCCGGCGGGGGTGACCCCAGGGATAGTGCCACAGAAAGTAAACCGCCCCGTCTTCCGTACTGCTCTGCTGAGCGGCAGGGATGACGGGGTAAGGGTGAAAGGGTGGGGTAAGAGCCCACCGCGTCGGTGGCAACACAGGCGGCACGGTAAACCCCATTGGGAGCAAAACCGAATAGGGACGGCGCGCCGGTTCGCAGGAACCGGCAATCAGTTTCCGGATCAGCCGTCCGGGTGGGTTGCAAGAGGCGGGTGGCGACATCCGTCCCAGATGAATGGCTGCCACGTTGGACGCAAGTCCAGCCATACAGAACCCGGCTTACAGACCGACTGACATTTTTACTTCTCCGCATCGGCTAATCGACATTTCTGTTTGATCGCAGGAAACGGATAGTTGTGTTCGTGGTGCATATCTATTGCGGAACTTCCCAACCAAGGAGGTTTCCATGTCGAGTTTAAAAGGTAAGGTCGCAATCATTATCGGTGCATCGTCGGGAATAGGGCGTGCTACGGCAATGCTGTTTGCCGCGCAGGGTGCTGCCGTTGTTTTAAATGCCCGCAATGAGGTGGCGTTGGAGGCGGTCTCGGAAGCTGTTATAGGGCTTGGCGGCGAGGCGCATTATGTGGCTGGAGACGCTTCACAAAGTGAAACACATGAGAAGCTCATAGCCGTTGCTCGTCATGAATTCGGTCGTCTTGATGTTGCTTTTAACAATGCTGGCACCGTCGGACCCATTGTGCCGGTGACAGATGCAAGCCTTGGTGATTGGAACAATGTGATTGCCGGTAATCTGACATCGGCATTTCTCGGCGCAAAATCGCAGATACCCTTAATGCTCAAGTCCGGCGGTGGTTCGATCATTTTCACATCAACTTTTGTTGGCACCAGCGTCGGCATTCCAGGAATGTCACTCTATGGTGCCGCAAAGGCTGGGTTGATGGGATTGGTAAAAGGCATCACCGCAGACTATGGCGCGCAAGGCATCAGAGCAAATGCGCTTTTGCCGGGCGGTGTCGATACACCGATGGCAGGCAGTGATGCTCAGAAAGAATGGGCTGCAGGCCTCCACGCAATGAAACGGATTGCCCAGCCTGAAGAAATTGCCCAGGCTGCACTTTTTCTGGCGGGGCCAATGGCGAGCTTTGTTTCTGGTTCAGCACTTTATGCTGATGGTGGCAATTCAGCAGTCAAATAAAAAAGCGGCGGCTTTCCTGGTGGGAAGACCGCTGTACCGTCTCAATCGGTACGCCTGTGAACACGTTGCAGATGAGTTTCATGTTCAACACGAGGATAATGGCAGCGCCAAGCTGCAAATGAATCCTCTTGCGGTGCGGGTGGTTATGTTACCCGGTGGGTCTTCTTAAACGCCATGCTTAAGCCATCAATTACAATTGCGAACGATTTGCAGATAATGGGAGGGGGCCGCATTATCGTCAATGGCATTAAAATTAATGCTTTTCATATGGATGTGATTGTTTCGTCTGGAAATTGAGCGAATTCATCGCGGTTTGCATGAACTGCTTTTGCTTTTTGAGTGACGAAAAAGCCGCTGCAAAAACTTTTGTATAGGGTGGTGATTTATCAGCGGCAACTTCAAAGGCTAACGGTTCATTAAGCTTAATATCCGATAACTGTTTGAACGAATCCGTCAAATCGCAGTGCGTCTGAAATTGGTCGGAATCCAAAGCAAAACACAGGATAGCGGGACGTGATCCCGGGAAAGGATCGGGATGATGGCTAGCCTCGGCAGAGACCAATCTCAAGCCGAAGGGGCTCAGGTCCGTCACGTTCCGGTGCTTATTTCCGAAGTGATTGATGCACTGAAACCTGAAAACGGCAAAGTAATCGTCGATGGCACATTCGGCGCTGGTGGGTATACGCGCCGTATTCTGGAAGAGGGCGCAAACGTCATCGCGATTGATCGTGACCCGACTGCCATTTCTGCCGGACAAGGCATTGTAAAGCAGTTCGATGGCAGACTTGACCTTGTTGAAAGCCAGTTTTCCAAGCTGGATGTGGCTGTTGAACAGGTGTTGGGAGATGGCGCGAAGGTCGATGGTGTCGTACTCGATATCGGTGTCTCGTCAATGCAGATCGATGAGGCAGAACGCGGCTTTTCCTTCCAGAAAGATGGTCCTCTCGATATGCGCATGTCTCGTAAGGGTCCAAGTGCTGCCGAAGTCGTGAACCGGTTGAAGATGGGTGATCTCGCTCGCATCTTTAATTTTCTGGGTGAAGAACGTCATGCCGGACGCATTGCGCGCATGATTGAAAAACGCCGTGAAGCGCAGCCTTTCACCCGTACGCTTGATCTGGCGAACGCGATTGAATCGCTGGTCGGGCGTAATCCAAAAGTACCTATTCATCCGGCAACGCGCGTGTTTCAGGCGCTGCGTATCTACGTGAACGATGAGCTGGGTGAACTGGCGCGGGCATTGCTCGCAGCCGAACGTATTCTGAAGCCGGGTGGCCGTCTGGTCGTCGTGACCTTCCATTCCCTCGAAGATCGTATGGTCAAGCGCTACTTTGCGGATCGTGCTGGCGGCAGTGCGGGTTCACGACATTTGCCGGAAACCCATGTAAGGCTTGCAAGCTTTACGGCAGCGGTTAAGGGCGCGGTTGGACCGAGTGCTGAAGAAGAAGAGCGTAATCCTCGCGCCCGTTCCGCAAAACTGCGTGCGGGTTTAAGGACTGAAAATCCACCTCTTGAAGATGATCTTTCGCTGTTCGGGTTGCCGAAGCTCCCCGAAACGCATGAACTGTCCCGGAGTTGAACGAGTGCTGCGTACCTTTGAACTCATCATGATTGCGGCAATGCTGGTGGCGGCAACAATCACCTATACCATCAAATATGATGCGGAGAGGCAGATTGCAGTTATTTCCAAGCTGAAGCGCCAGATCGATGCCGAAAAGGACACGATCACACTTCTGCGCGCTGATTGGGCATTGATGAACCAGCCGGGGCGCTTGCAGAGCCTTGTGGGTGTTTATGCTGATGAACTCAAATTGCAGCCAATCGAAGCCCAACAGCTTGCGATGGGTGTTGAAGATATTCCGGAACGACAGATGGATGATATTCAGAAACTGATTTCCGGCAGCGACGAGTTGGTCGCAAGCGGCGTTCTGGAGCCAGACGCTACCACCACCGGAAGTGTCAAGAAGAATGGGGCGAGGCACTGAACATGCGGCTGAAGCTCGGATTTTCCAAAAAGAACAAACGAAACACCAATGACGGTTTGGAGCCGGCTGGCAATGAAAAGCTGGCCGGCAATATGGCTTTTGTAGGCTCACGCAAAAAGCACGGTAATCGTGCACGCAACCGTTTGTGGATGGCAATTGCCTGCTTCGTCGGCATTTACGGTGTCATTGGTGGCAAGCTTGTCTATTTCGGCATGATTGGCGGCAATGATGACGATTCAAATGGTCCTGCCGTGCATCAGCTTGCGTCACGACCGGATATTCTGGATCGCAATGGCGAAATTCTGGCCACTGACATCAAGACCGCCTCGCTTTTTGCTGAGCCACGGAAGATCGTTGATCCTGATGAGACCATTGAGTTGCTTTCAACAGTCATTCCCGATCTCGATTGGGAAGCCACTTATCGTCGGTTGAAGAGTGGCGCCGGCTTCGTCTGGGTGAAACGTGGTTTGACGCCGCGTCAGCAGAGCCAGATCATGGCTCTGGGTGTGCCCGGCATCGGCTTTCGTACCGAAAAGCGCCGTTTCTACCCAGGTGGTCCGACTGCATCGCATATTCTTGGCCTCGTCAATGTCGACAATCAGGGCATTGCCGGGATGGAGAAGTTTATTGACAGTCAGGGGCTGAGCGATCTTCGCGCTGCGGGGATGGCGACGGCGCAGTCATTGGAACCAGTCAAGCTTTCCATTGATATTCGCGTCCAGCACATCATGCGTGACGTGCTGGTGAAGGCCGTAGAACGCTATCGTGCAATTGCTGCGGGTGCCGTGGTTCTTAACGTGAAGACCGGCGAAGTTATAGCTATGGCTTCGGTGCCGGACTTTGATCCGAACAATCCCGTCAATGCGCTTGATAAGGATCGCCTGAACCGTATGTCGGCGGGCACCTATGAAATGGGCTCGACGATCAAGAGCTTTACCACTGCTATGGCGCTTGATTCAGGTAAGTTCACGCTGAATTCGAAGATCGATGCCTCGCGTCCGCTGGTCATTGGTCGTCAGACGATCCGCGACTTCCACGGTAAAGGCCGTGTGCTGACACTGCCTGAAGTGTTTATCTTCTCGTCCAATATTGGTTCGGGTCATGAAGCCAATGTGGTTGGTATCGAAGGCCATCGCGCATTCTTGAAAAAGCTTGGTCTTCTTGATCGTATGCAGACCGAGTTGCCGGAAGTCGCACGTCCGGTCGAGCCGCGCGTATGGAAAAAAGTGCATTCGATGACCATTTCGTTTGGTCACGGTATGATGACGACGCCGTTGCAGACGGCGGTGGGTGCAGCGGCATTGATGAATGGCGGCAAGCTGATTGAGCCGACTTTCCTCGCTCGTACGCAGGCGGAGGCCGATCAGGTAGCGCAGCAAGTTATTCATCCTCAGGTTTCTGCTGATATGCGTTATCTCTATCGTCTGAATGCGACTGCGCCGGGAGGCTCGGGCAAGCGTGCAACGGTTCAGGGTTATCGCGTGGGTGGCAAGACGGGTACGGCTGAAAAGGTTGTCCACGGACGCTATTCAAAAGACGTGCGCTTCAACGCCTTTCTCGCATCCTTCCCGATGGATGATCCAACCTATGTTGTGCTGACGATTATCGATGAACCAAAACCTGAAGAAGGCAAGTACAGCGCAACCGCTGGTCTCAATGCCGCGCCTATGGTTGCGGACATTATTCGTCGCTCTGCAACTTTTTTGGGAGTTAAGCCCGATTTTAAACAGGAATTTGCGCCAGCAGAATCGGAGATTGCTTCTGCTGATTCTGCAAACGACTGATTTGCTTGATTGCATGTAACGCGTGATCGCCTGCACACTGTAACTGGAACTGGTATGACCATGAAGTTGAAAGACATTACACTTTTTAAGGAACTTACCTCTGGTTCGGCAGGAGATGTCGAAATTACGGGCGTGACTTCGGATTCTCGGAAAGTTGAAAAAGGTTTTCTCTTTGCCGCTCTGAAGGGTGTAAAGGCTGATGGTGCTGATTATGCCGCAGATGCAGTAAAGCGTGGTGCTTCTGCCATCATTGCCGGTAAGGGCACTGTTATCAACAATGCCAGCGTGCCTGTGCTGCATGTTGATGATCCTCGTCATGCGCTTGCCGTTGCAAGTGCGCAGTTTTATGGCAAACAGCCTGAAGTCATGGTCGCCGTTACCGGCACCAGCGGCAAGACTTCGGTGGCGTCCTTTACCCGCCAGATATGGGCTTATGCAGGTTTTCCTGCAGCCAATATCGGAACCACTGGCGTTTTCTCGCCAACCCGAAGCGATTATAATTCGTTGACGACACCTGACCCGGTTGAGTTGCATCGCGTGCTCGCAGAGCTTGCCGATGAAGGTGTGACCCATGCCGCGATGGAAGCATCGTCCCATGGTCTCGATCAGCGCCGACTTGATGGTGTGAAGCTTGCCGCAGGCGCGTTCACCAATCTCGGTCGCGATCACATGGATTATCACGCGACAATCGAAGAATACCTGCACGCCAAGATGCGCTTGTTTGATACGCTGCTCCCAAAAGGTGCGCCCGCAATCATCTTTGCTGACGATCCGTTCTCGCCACAGGCGATTGAAGCTGCAAAGGCCGCAGGTTGTGATGTTAAGACTGTTGGCCGCAAAGGTGATTTCATCACCATCAAGCGTGTTGAGCACGAACGTTTCCGCCAGCACATCGAAGTGCGCATTGCCGACGAAATCTTTGAAATCGAGCTGCCGCTGGCTGGTGACTTCCAGGTTGCCAATGCACTTGTGTCGGCAGGACTTGCGATGGTGACGGGCGTTCCGGCTGCGGCTGCGATGCGTGCGCTTGAGCGTCTTAAAGGTGCACCGGGCCGTCTTGATCTGGTGGGAGCTACGGAAGAGGGCGCTCCTGCTTATGTCGATTATGCGCATAAGCCGGAAGCACTTGAAAACGTTCTTACTTCCGTGCGCCCATTTACAACCGGACGTGTGATCGTGGTGTTTGGCTGCGGCGGTGATCGTGACAAGGGCAAGCGCCCGATCATGGGGGAAATTGCTGCGCGTCTCGCTGATGTGGCGATTGTCACCGACGACAACCCACGCTCGGAAGTGCCAGCACAAATCCGATCTGAGATCATGGCCGCAGCCCCCGGGGCCACCGAAATCGGCGACCGTCGTGAGGCGATCTTTACGGCTGTTTCCATGATGATGCCGGGCGACACACTGGTTGTTGCGGGCAAGGGACACGAAGAAGGTCAGATCGTCGGCGACATAACGCTGCCGTTCTCGGATCATACGGAAGTGGCGGCTGCATTGGCAGCGCGTCTTGAGGAGCGTAAGGGATGAGTGACTGGCTTTGGACATCTGCCGATATGGTGGAGGCCATGGAAGGTCGGCCTTTCGGTACTTTGCCTGCGGGTATCACTGGGATTTCTATCGATAGCCGCACGCTGAAAGAGGGCGAAGCCTTCTTTGCGATCAAGGGCGATCTGTTTGACGGACATGATTTTGCAACGGCAGCGATGGCTGCCGGTGCTGGGCTTCTGGTGATCAACGAATCCCGTCTTCCGGCACTGGGTCATCTCAAGGTTCCGATGATCGTCGTTGAAGACGTGCTTGAAGCCTTGACCAAGCTTGGCATTGCTTCACGCGACCGCTCCAAAGCCCAGATCATTGCTGTTACCGGCTCTGTTGGGAAAACGACGACCAAGGAAGCGCTGCGTCATGTGCTGGCCGATTCAGGCAAGGTCCATGCGTCTGTTGCTTCATTCAATAATCACTGGGGCGTGCCACTGACTCTCGCCCGTATGCCGGTCGATACCGATTATGGTGTGTTCGAAATCGGCATGAATCACCATGGCGAAATTCGCCCGCTGGTGAAGATGGTGCGCCCACATGTGGCGCTCATCACGCTGATTGCTCCGGCACATCTTGGTCATTTTGCCAATCTCGAAGAGATTGCAGTGGCAAAAGCCGAGATTTTTGAAGGTGTTGTGCCGGGTGGTTATGCGCTCCTCAATCGCGATGACAAGCGTTTCAAGCAGCTTGAAGGGCTGGCTGAAAAGGCAGGTATTGAGCATATAGTCACTTTCGGCGAAAACGCCCAATCTGACTATCTTCTGCGCGAAGTGAAGATGCATCCGACATGCTCATGCATGACCGTTAAGATCGGTAACGAGGAAGCCGTTGTAAAAGTCGGTATGCCGGGACGCCATATCGTGCAGAACATGCTCGCAGTTCTCGGCGCGGCCCATCTCGTTGGTGCAGACATGGCAAAGGTTGTCATCGCTATGGCAACGCTGACAGCTGAAGGCGGACGCGGTGCGCGTCATGTGCTCGAACATCCGGATGGTGGTTCCTTCACCCTGATCGATGAAAGCTACAATGCAAACCCTACCTCGATGCGTGCGTCGCTGGCGCTGCTTCACGCAACGCCGCCGGAAGGCCCGCGTGGTCGCCGTATCGCAGTTTTAGGTGATATGTTGGAGCTTGGCCGTCAGTCCGGCAAGCTCCATGCTGACCTTGCACGTCCAATCGTGGATGCGGGAGTGAACGTGCTTTATATCGGCGGACGTGAAATGTCGGTGCTGAAAAATGCCTTGCCAGTTGAAATTCACGTCGAATACAGGCAGAGCACCGATGAATTATTGCCGTTGGTGATGAAAACAGTGCGTCCCGGCGATGTTGTCATGGTGAAATCTTCCAAAGGAATAGGCTTCTCCAAGATCGTCAAGGCGCTGACAAACCAGTTTCCGCCGGTGGTGCCTGCCGAATAGGCGTGTTTGAGGGATTTTTCTCCGTATGTTGATGCTTCTTGCAGTTTTTGCCGATCATGTGACACCGTTTAACGTGTTTCGCTACATCACGTTCCGCACCGGCGGCGCGATGATTACGTCGGCACTGATCGTTTTCCTGTTTGGTCCTGCGATCATCAATTCGCTCCGTGCACGGCAGGGAAAAGGTCAGCCGATCCGTGCGGATGGCCCTCAGACCCACTTCAAGAAAGCTGGTACGCCCACCATGGGCGGTCTGATGATCATGACAGGCATTCTCGTGTCCTGTTTCTTCTGGGCAAATCTTTCCAGCGTTTATGTCTGGGTTGTGCTGATGGTCACGGTCGGTTTTGGTGCCATCGGTTTTTACGACGACTATCTCAAGGTCACAAAACAGTCGGACAAAGGTTTTTCCGGCAAATCCCGTTTGGGCATCGAATTTCTGATTGCGGCCGTTGCAGCCTTCATCATCATGCGCGCCGGTCAGGAGCCGTTCTCGTCTTCGCTCACGTTTCCATTCGTAAAACAGTTTGTCTTAAATCTCGGTTGGCTCTTCATTCCGCTGGCAGCCTTTGTGATGGTTGGTGCTGGCAATGCCGTGAACCTGACCGACGGTCTGGATGGTCTGGCGATTGTGCCTGTGATGGTTGCTGCGGCCTCTTTCGGTTTCATTGCCTATCTTTCGGGTAACGCGATCTTTGCCGATTACCTGCAAATCCATTTTGTGCCGGGTACGGGTGAACTGGCCGTGGTTCTGGGCGCTGTTATCGGTGCAGGGCTTGGCTTCCTATGGTTCAACGCCCCCCCCGCTGCAATCTTCATGGGGGACACTGGCTCGCTGGCGTTGGGCGGTATGCTTGGTACTGTGGCTGTTGCCACCAAGCACGAAATCGTTCTTGCGATCATAGGCGGCCTGTTCGTCATGGAAGCGCTTTCGGTGATCATTCAGGTTGGCTCGTTCAAGCTTACCGGCAAGCGCGTGTTCCTGATGGCACCGATTCATCACCATTTTGAAAAGAAAGGCTGGACCGAGAGTCAGGTCGTGATCCGTTTTTGGATCGTGGCTATTATCCTCGCCATGATCGGTCTTTCCACATTGAAGCTGAGATAAGGCAAGCAGAATGATCCCGATCACCGCCCTTAAAGATAAGACTGTAGCCCTCTTCGGATTGGGCGGGTCGGGCATCGCTACCGCCAAAGCTATCGTTGCCGGTGGAGCGAAGATCATTGCCTGGGATGATAATCCCGACAGTGTTGCCCGCGCACAGAGCGCGGGTATAGCAACTGGCGATTTGAGGCAGGCGGACTGGTCACAGTTCGCTGCCTTTGTGCTTTCGCCCGGCGTGCCGCTAACGCATCCCAAGCCACACTGGAGCGTTGATCTCGCGCACGCGAGCGGTGTCGAGATTATCGGCGACGTCGAGCTTTTTGTGCGTGAACGCAATCATATTGCACCGGATTGCCCATTTATCGCGATCACCGGCACCAACGGCAAATCCACAACGACCGCGCTGATTGCGCATATCATCAAGGCTTCGGGCCGTGACATGCAGCTCGGCGGTAATATCGGCACTGCGATCCTCACATTGGAAGCGCCCGCACCAGACCGTTTTTATGTGGTCGAGTGCTCGTCTTACCAGATTGATCTGGCGCCTTCGCTTAATCCTACGGCTGGTATCCTTCTCAATCTTACGCCTGATCATCTTGATCGCCACGGTTCCATGGAAAACTATGCCGCCATTAAAGAGCGGCTGGTTGCGAAAAGCGGCGTTGCAATCGTTGGTGTTGACGATGAATTTTGCGCAAGTATTGGAGATCGCCTTGAAAGTACGGGCGTTAAAGTCGAACGTATTTCCAAGGACAGGCGCCTTGAGAACGGTGCTTTCGCGGAAGGTGCACAGCTTTACTCTGCAAAGAATGGCAATGTTGAAGAACTAGCATCACTCGACGGCATTGGTTCCTTGCGCGGCGCGCATAATGCGCAGAACGCTTTGGCGGCAATCTTAGCCTGTGTATCAGTTGGCCTTTCGATTGAAGAAATTCGCGCAGGCCTCAAAAGCTTTCCCGGTCTTGCACATCGCATGGAACAGGTGGGGCATCGCGGCAAGGTGCTGTTCGTTAATGATTCCAAAGCGACCAATGCTGAAGCAACTGCGCCTGCACTGTCGTCTTTCGCCAACCACATTTACTGGATCGCTGGCGGCGTGCCCAAGGCTGGCGGTATCAGTGCTTTGTCAGAGTTCTTCCCGCGCATTACCAAAGCCTATCTGATTGGTGAAGCTGCGGCGCAATTTGCTGCGACGCTGGGTGATGCTGTGACATTCGAGATTTCCGACACGCTGGCTGTCGCAGTTGAACATGCTGCACGTGATGCAGGCAATGACGCAGCA
Organism: Ochrobactrum sp. Marseille-Q0166; assembly: GCF_014397025.1. NCBI lineage: Bacteria > Pseudomonadati > Pseudomonadota > Alphaproteobacteria > Hyphomicrobiales > Brucellaceae > Ochrobactrum > Ochrobactrum sp. Marseille-Q0166. Next base: position 1,191,759 of record NZ_JACJUO010000001.1, read on the forward strand.
GCAGAACCGGTGGTTCTGCTTTCGCCAGCCTGTGCGAGTTTTGACCAGTTCCAGAATTTTGAAAAACGCGGCGATGCATTCCGTAACGCCGTGCTTGCGCTCCCGGGTATTGAGCCAATCGGAGGGAAAAGCTGATGGTAAGTCGCGTTGACCGTGGTGCTGTCGCCAATTGGTGGTGGACAATCGACCGTTACTTTCTGGCTGCATGTCTGGCCCTGATGGGGCTTGGGGTGTTGTTGTCCTTTGCGGCGAGCCCCGCGGTTGCGCAGCGCATTGGCCTTGACAGCTTTCATTTTGTGGAACGCCAGACCTTTTTTATGATCCCGGCTGTTGCCGTGATGATCGGTGTTTCGTTCCTATCACCACGCCAGATCAGGCGCTTTGCCCTGATTCTGCTTTGCGCCTCCCTGTTTCTTATGGCGGCAGCGCTTTTCATTGGTATCGAGATCAAGGGCGCACGCCGCTGGGTCAGCCTCGCAGGCGTCTCTATTCAGCCTTCCGAGTTCATGAAGCCGGCCTTTGTGGTCATCTGCGCATGGCTTTTCTCTGAGCGTGAGCGCGGTGGCCAGATGCCGGGTTATTTTCTGGCCATGGCACTGTTCTGCGTTACTGCAGGATTGCTGATGTTGCAGCCGGACTTCGGTCAGACCATGCTGACAACCGGCACATGGGGCGCGATGTTCTTCCTTGCTGGCCTGCCGATGTTCTGGATTTTGTGCCTCGGCGGTATCGCGGTTGTGGGTGCGTTCGGTGCCTATATGACACTTGATCACGTTGCGGGCCGTGTGAACCGCTTTTTGACCGGCGAGGGCGATACATTCCAGGTGGATGCGGGGCGTGAAGCAATTCTGCGCGGAGGCTGGTTTGGTCAAGGTCCGGGCGAAGGCACTGTCAAGCGTATCATCCCCGACAGCCATACCGACTTTATCTTTTCCGTCGCCGCCGAAGAATATGGCATCATTCTTTGCATGATCATCATGGCGCTGTTCGCTTTTATCGTCATTCGTGGACTTTCGATTGCGCTGCGTGAGCGTGATGCTTTCACGCGTCTGGCTGTTTCCGGCATCGTTATCCTGTTTGGCTTCCAGTCAATCATCAACATGGCGGTTAATCTGCATCTGATGCCTGCCAAGGGTATGACCTTGCCGTTTATTTCCTATGGGGGATCTTCGCTCGTTGCTATTGCGATCACCATGGGCATTCTGCTGGCACTGACCCGCCGTCGCCCCGAAGCGCGCATGACGCATACGGTTGGCATGGGCGAGCGCATTCCAGTTTTGTGAGGGGACTATGGGCAAAGGCGTAATCGTATTGGCCGCCGGGGGTACGGGTGGCCATCTGTTTCCAGCCGAGGCGCTGGCACATGAACTGAAGTCTCGTGGCTGGGATGTGCATTTGGCAACCGATGCACGCGCACAGCGTTTTGCTGGTGCGTTTGCAGAAGACCATGTGCATGTGATCCGCTCCGCGACCATTGCCGGGCGCAATCCGGTTGCGCTGGCGCGTACTTTGTGGTCGCTCTGGCAGGGCAATCTCGACAGCCGCAAACTGTTTCGTCGCTTGAAGCCGAAGCTCGTCGCCGGTTTTGGCGGCTATCCAACGCTACCGCCACTTTATGCTGCGAGCAATATGGGCATTCCCACACTGGTACATGAGCAAAACGCTGTCATGGGGCGCGCCAATAAGGGGCTGGCCGGTCGTGTAAAAGCGATTGCTGGTGGTTTCCTTCCAGAGACAAGCGGTGCTTACGCCGACAAGATCATTACAACGGGCAATCCGGTACGCCCGCCTGTGCTTGCAGCTGCCAACACGTCGTATAAACCAGCCAAAGAGGGGCAGCGTTTTCGCCTTCTGGTATTTGGTGGCAGTCAGGGCGCGCAGTTTTTCTCAAATGCGATCCCAGAAGCGATTGCGCTTTTGCCTGAGAACGAACGCGCAAGGCTGCTGATTACACAGCAGGCGCGTAAAGAGGATGAAGCTGCCGTGCGTGCCGCATATCAGAAGCTCAAGATCCCAGCGGATGTCGCACCGTTCTTTAACGATATGCCAGCCCGTATTGCCGACGCCCATTTTGTGATTTCGCGTTCCGGTGCTTCGACTGTTTCGGAAATTGCGGCAATTGGCCGTCCCGCCATGCTGGTTCCATTCCCACATGCGCTTGATCATGATCAGGCAGCGAATGCGGCGGCCCTTGCTGCAGCAGGGGGCTGCGATGTGGTTCGGCAGGCTGAACTCACGCCAGAACGTCTGGCCAGCATCATTCTTGCCGCGATCAATGAACCAGAAAGGCTTGAGCAACAGGCAAAAGCCGCGAAAAGCGTTGGCAAGCCTGATGCCGCGCAGTTGCTTGCCGATTTTGCAGAGGCTATTGCAGCAGGAAAATCAGTTCAGGAATTGAAAGAAGGAACTCGGCCATGAAGATGCCGCTCAATATCGGGCTTGTCCATTTTATCGGGATTGGCGGCATTGGCATGAGCGGTATCGCGGAAGTGCTGCACAATCTTGGCTATAAGGTTCAGGGTTCCGATCAGTCGGACAGCGCCAATGTGCAGCGTCTGCGCGAGAAGGGCATTGAGGTTTTCGTCGGTCACAAGGCCGAGAACCTTGGCGACGCCGAAGTCATCGTCGTTTCAACCGCCATCAAGAAGACTAACCCGGAATTGGCTGCCGCTCGCGAAAAGCTTTTGCCGATTGTTCGTCGTGCTGAGATGTTGGCCGAGCTGATGCGCTTTCGTCGTGCGGTTGCCATTGGCGGCACGCATGGCAAAACCACGACCACATCAATGGTTGCGGCTCTGCTTGATGCAGGTCATCTCGACCCCACCGTCATCAATGGCGGGATTATCAATGCTTATGGCACCAATGCCCGTATGGGTGACGGTGACTGGATGGTCGTTGAAGCCGATGAGAGCGACGGTACCTTCCTGAAATTGCCAGCCGATATTGCGGTTGTTACCAACATCGATCCGGAACATCTGGATCACTACGGCAATTTCGACAATGTACGCGCAGCTTTTGCGCAGTTTGTCGAGAACGTGCCGTTCTATGGTTTTGGCGTGATGTGTCTGGACCATCCTGAAGTACAGGCTCTGGTAAGCCGTATCGAAGATCGTCGCATCATCACCTATGGTCAGAACCCGCAGGCCGATGTCCGCTTCGTTAATCATCGCATGGATGGTGCTGCGAGCCTGTTTGACGTGCTCATTCGCTCCCGCAAGGGCGAAACGGTTGAGATCAAGGATCTTCGCTTGCCAATGCCTGGCATGCACAATGTTTCGAATGCAACGGCAGCGATTGCAGTCGCAAACGAACTCGGTATTTCAGCCGACGATATTCGTCGTGGTTTGGGTGCGTTCGGTGGCGTCAAGCGTCGCTTCACTCATACCGGCTCCTGGAATGGCGTCGAAATTTTCGATGACTATGGCCATCATCCGGTCGAAATCCGCGCTGTTCTGAAAGCTGCGCGCGAAGCAACCCAGGGTCGAGTGATCGGTATTGTTCAGCCGCATCGCTATACGCGTCTGCATAGCCTGTTTGATGAATTTGCAGCGTGTTTTAACGATGCTGATACGGTTATAGTTACGCCAGTCTACACAGCTGGTGAAGACCCGATTGACGGCGTGAACTCGGAAGCGCTTGTTTCACGCATCAAGACTGCAGGTCATCGCGATGCACGTTATGCTACTGGTCCTGAAGCACTGGCGCCGTTGGTGGCATCTATTGCAGAGCCCGGTGATTTCGTGGTTTGCCTCGGTGCAGGCAATATCACGCAGTGGGCTTATGCGTTGCCGAAAGAACTGGCTGAGCAGGGTGCAAAGTGATGGAAAGCGGCGAAGCGCTTCTCAAGAAGCTTGATGGCAGGCTTTCCGGTCTTCGCGGCCGCATGATGCCGGATACTGGCATGGACAAGATTACATGGTTCCGTGCCGGTGGCCCCGCTCAGGTTCTGTTCCAGCCTGCTGATGAGGAAGATTTGTCGGCATTCTTGAAAGCTGTGCCGGAAGAAATTCCTCTTCTGGTTGTAGGTATCGGCTCCAACCTTCTGGTTCGTGATGGCGGTATTCCGGGCTTTGTTGTCCGGCTGTCGGCCAAGGGCTTTGGCGAAGTTGAGCGTGTTTCGGAAACCCGGCTCAGAGCAGGGACTGCGACGCCGGACAAGCGTGTGGCTGCGGCAGCACTTGAGGCGGGTCTTGCTGGTTTTCACTTCTACCACGGTATCCCTGGCGGCATTGGTGGCGCGTTGCGGATGAATGCCGGTGCCAACGGTGTTGAAACGCGTGAGCGTGTTGTTGAAGTGCGTGCGCTTGATCGCAAAGGTGATATGCATATCCTGTCCAATGCGGATATGGGTTATGCCTATCGGCATTCCTCAGCGTCGCCTGATCTGATTTTCACCTCGGCTCTGTTCGAAGGTATTCCCGGTGACCGTGAAGAAATTCGCAAAGCCATGGACGAGGTGCAGAATCACCGCGAAACGGTCCAGCCTGTGCGCGAAAAAACCGGCGGCTCAACCTTCAAGAATCCTGAAGGCACATCTGCGTGGAAAGAAATCGACAAGGCTGGTTGCCGTGGTCTGCGTGTTGGTGGCGCACAGATGTCTGAGATGCATTGTAATTTCATGATCAATACCGGAAATGCGACCGGCCATGATCTTGAAACGCTCGGCGAAACTGTTCGCGCTAAAGTTTATGAGAATTCAGGTATTCGCCTTCATTGGGAGATCAAGCGGCTTGGCTTGTTCCGCGAAGGGGAAGAAGTGAAAGAATTCTTGCAAAAAGTCTAATTTTAAGAAGCCCGGATTTCCCACTGAAATTCCGGGCTTTTTTGCGCTTAATAAGCGTTCCGCAAGTCGCTCCCCTTTTGATAGGGGCTTGCCACGGAATCAACTCTCTGATTCTTTATGGTTAACCGTACAGTGATTTGATTCGTCAGGGTTTTCCTGACTTGGGTGTCTGCGGATTGTGTCGCCGGACTATCCAGATTCTATTTTTGATTCGAGCGCAGGGGATGCGCAGAGGGGATGACTGACATGGCTGGACAGAAGGCTGGAAAGCATGTTGCCGTTTTGATGGGTGGCTTCTCATCGGAGCGCCCGGTCAGTCTCTCGTCCGGTGCTGCCTGTGCGCAGGCCCTTGAAGAGCGCGGCTATCGCGTGACGCGCATCGATGTTGATCGCAATGTTGCGCAGGTTCTTGCTGAGCTGAAGCCTGATGTGGCGTTTAATGCATTGCATGGTCCGTTCGGCGAAGATGGTGCCATTCAGGGTGTGCTCGAATATCTCCAGATCCCGTATACCCATTCCGGTGTGCTGGCTTCAGCGCTTGCCATGGATAAGGATCGCGCCAAGAAGGTTGCGGCTGCTGCGGGTGTTGCTGTTGCGCCTTCGCGCCTGATGAACCGCTTTGAAATCGGTAACGAACATCCGATGCAGCCGCCTTATGTGGTGAAGCCGGTGCGTGAGGGGTCGAGCTTTGGCGTCGTTATCGTGCAGGAAGATCAGACCCATCCACCGCAAATCATCAGTTCGAGCGAATGGAATTATGGGGCAGATGTTCTTGTCGAAAAATACATTGCTGGTCGCGAGTTGACCTGTGCGGTTATCGGTGATCGCGCAATGGATGTGTGTGAGATCATTCCGGTGGGGCATCAGTTCTACGATTTTGATTCAAAATACGTGCCTGGTGCATCAACTCACGTCTGTCCGGCAAAAATTTTACCAAATATTTACCAAAAAATACAAACAATGGCCCTTACGGCGCATCGGGCAATCGGGTGTCGGGGCGTAAGCAGATCAGACTTCCGTTTCGATGACCGTTTTTCCGAAGAAGGCGAAGTTATCTGGCTGGAAGTTAACACTCAGCCAGGAATGACTCCTACATCGCTTGTACCTGATATCGCAAAGGCGGCAGGTATCTCTTTTGGTGAATTATTGAGTTGGATGGTGGAGGACGCGTCTTGTTTGCGTTGAACGGCAGATCTCATGAATACAGGCGTTCGAGCGCGGTGCGGGATGCATCGGGTGCGGCCTTTGTTCTGCCGCGCTTTTTGCGCAAGCCGTTTCGCTTCGCCGTTCGTCTGTTTCAGGGCAATATCAACGTTCCGCGCTATGCTGGCACGATTGGTATGCTCGGCTTTCTCGGTGCAACCGGCGTTTACGGTATGGTTCTTGGTGGCCATTCAGAAAACATGGTCAAGGCGACTGCTTCGACGCTGGGGTTTGCAATTGAAGACGTGAAGGTCGTTGGTAACAACGAGACCTCCGATATTGATATTCTCGGCCAGCTTGAGCTGGATGGTGAAACATCGCTCGTTGGCTTAAGTGCTGAGGCTGCGCGTCAGGCTATCGGCAAGCTGCCTTGGGTTGAAAGCGTCGAAGTGCGCAAAGTTTATCCCGGTACACTGCTGGTTTCTCTCCAAGAGCGCAAGGCATTCGCCGTCTGGCAGAATGGACAGGAGCTTTCGCTGATTGATTCTGCGGGTGATACCATCGTCCCCTTCCGTCCAGGTCGTTACAACGCTCTCCCGCTCGTTGTGGGTGAGGGGGCTGAAAAGCGTGTTAAGGGCTTCGTGGATGAAGTTGCTGCATATCCTGCACTGGCTGGCAAGGTTCGCGCCTATATTCGCGTGGCTGACCGTCGCTGGGATATTCTGCTGGAAAATGGCGTTCGCATCATGCTGCCGGAAAATGATCCGATGAAGGCGCTTGCCGAAGTCGAGCATCTGGATAGCGAAAAGCATCTCCTGTCTCGCGATATCACTGCGGTTGATATGCGGCTTGATGACCGTGTTACGGTACAATTGACTGCGAGCGGTATGGAGCAGCGTGAAAAGTTTCTGGCTGATCGTAAAAAAGAACTAGCCCGCACGGGGAAGCGCGTATGAGTATTCTTGGCGGAAAAGGTTCATCTCAAGCTGGAAATGCAGGGCGCAAGGTGCGCCTGCTGACAGTTCTGGATGTGGGTTCAAGCAAGGTTTCCTGCGTCATCGCACGTTTGCGTCCGCATGAAGCTGGCGCGCTTCTTCCGGGCCGTACGCACCGCATGGAGGTGTTGGGCATTGGCCACCAGCGTTCGCGTGGTGTGAAGTCCGGCGTCATCATCGATCTTGATGCTGCTGAACAGTCGATCCGTCTTGCGGTCGATGCTGCCGAGCGCATGGCCGGGCTGACGGTTGATAGTCTGATCGTTAATATTTCGGCAGGTCGTCTCAAGAGCGAAACCTTCACCGCAAGCGTCAATCTCGGCGGTCATGAGGTTGAACAGACAGATATTCGCCGCGTACTGGCGGCGGGCGCAAAGCAGGCACTTGCTGCTGAACGCCACCTCGTACATTCCCTGCCCGTTGGCTATACGCTTGACGGCGAGCGCGGTATTCGCGATCCGCTTGGCATGCTGGGTGACAGCCTTGGCGTCGACATGCATGTGTTGACCGCTGATGCCGCTCCGCTTCGCAATCTGGAACTTTGCGTCAATCGCTGCCATTTGTCGGTCGAAGCAATCGTTGCGACACCCTATGCGAGCGGGCTTGCTGCTCTCGTCGGTGATGAAGCTGAAATGGGTGCGGCCTGTATCGATATGGGCGGGGGCACGACCACGATTTCTGTCTTCTCAGAAGGCAAGTTTATTCACGCTGATGCTGTTGCCATCGGCGGCACACACGTCACGATGGATGTAGCGCGCGGCTTCTCAACCCGTATGGAAGATGCTGAACGCCTCAAGGTCATGTTTGGCTCGGCGCTGCCAAGTGCAGCTGACGACCGTGACCTCATTTCGGTCCCGCCAATTGGCGATGACGAGCGTGATGTTCCCAATCAATATCCGCGTTCAGTGCTGACGCGGATCATCCGTGCACGTGTGGAAGAGACATTAGAACTGGTTCGCGACAGGCTGAACCAGTCGGGCCTCGGACATATCGTTGGCAAGCGCGTTGTTCTGACAGGTGGCGCAAGTCAGCTGCCGGGAATGCCAGAAGCTGCCAGACGGATTCTTGCAAGAAATGTACGAATTGGGCGTCCTCTAGGAATAGCAGGACTGCCTGAGGCGGCGAAGGGGGCGGCTTTCTCCGCGACCGTTGGTCTTCTGATCTACCCTCAGGTGGCGGGTATTGAAGAGCGGTCCGTGAAAGCAGCGTCCTCCGGTCTTATGACTGGTACGGGCGGGCGAATTCAACGTGTCAGCCAATGGCTGAGAGAGAGTTTTTGAGTACACATTGAGTGATTTGATTGCGTGATGTGGGCGTAACCATCAGCGTAATAACCAATTAGCACCGCAGCGGCGAAGCGGTGAGAGGCTTAAGAGGAACGAGAACCATGACAATTAATCTGCAAAAGCCGGACATTACCGAGCTGAAGCCTCGCATCACCGTATTCGGTGTCGGTGGCGGCGGCGGCAACGCGGTCAACAACATGATCAATGCCGGTTTGCGCGGCGTGGATTTTGTTGTCGCCAACACTGACGCGCAGGCTTTGACCATGTCAAAGTCGGAGCGCATGATCCAGCTCGGCGCTGCGGTCACCGAAGGTCTCGGCGCTGGTTCGCAGCCGGAAGTCGGTCGTGCTGCTGCTGAAGAGTGCATTGACGAAATCGTTGATCACCTCAACGGCACACACATGTGCTTCGTTACTGCCGGCATGGGCGGCGGCACCGGTACGGGTGCTGCTCCTGTTGTGGCACGCGCAGCACGTGAACGCGGTATCCTCACCGTTGGCGTTGTAACAAAGCCTTTCCATTTCGAAGGTGCTCGCCGCATGAAGACGGCTGAGCTTGGAATTGAAGAACTGCAGAAGAACGTCGATACGCTTATCGTCATTCCAAACCAGAACCTCTTCCGCATTGCCAACGACAAGACCACCTTCGCCGATGCCTTCGCAATGGCTGACCAGGTGCTCTATTCGGGTGTTGCCTGCATCACCGATCTGATGGTCAAGGAAGGCCTCATCAACCTCGACTTCGCCGACGTTCGCTCGGTTATGCGCGAAATGGGCAAGGCCATGATGGGCACTGGTGAAGCTTCGGGCGAAGGCCGTGCAATGGCTGCCGCGGAAGCTGCAATTGCCAATCCGCTGCTCGACGAAACTTCGATGCGCGGCGCCAAGGGTCTCCTGATTTCGATCACGGGTGGTCGCGATATGACACTCTTCGAAGTTGATGAAGCTGCAACGCGTATCCGTGAAGAAGTTGATCCGGAAGCCAACATTATCCTCGGTGCTACCTTCGACGAAGGTCTTGAAGGTGTTATCCGTGTATCCGTTGTCGCGACCGGCATCGACAAAAAGATCGGAGACGCGGCGCCTGCGCCGCTGGAATTTCGCCAGCCGGTAAAGCCCGTCGCCCAGCAGGCAAAGCCAATGGCTCCGCATGGCGCTTTGCGTCCTCCGGTTGTTGAACAGCCGCGTCACGTTGAACAGCCTGCCCCGGTTGCTCAGTCGGTCGAGTCTGAAATACCAGCCGCCGCTGCCGCTCCGGCCGCTTCGATTGCTCCAGAATTCCGCCCACAGAGCCGCATTTTCCAGGCTCCTGCTGCTGACAGCTTCGAACGTGCACCTGTTGCTCGTCCCGTGGCTCCGCAGCCGCAGATGCACAGCAATCAGGCAACTGCTCAGGCAATGCAGCCGCATGCTTACCAGCAGCCACAGCAGATGCATGCAGAACCGGCTCCCCAGCCACGTCCTGCTCCACGCATGCCAGCTGTTTCGGATTTTCCGCCAGTTGCTCAGGCTGAAATCAATGCACGCCGCGCAGCGCCACAGCAGCCTGCTCAGGAAGAACGTGGTCCAATGGGTCTGCTTTCCCGCCTGACACGTGGTCTCACTCGTCGTGAAGAAGAGCAGCCAGCAGCTCGTCTGGAACCAGCGCAGCATCGTGAACCTGCGATGCGTCAGCCGGAACAGCGCCGCCCAATGCAGCAGGATTCCTCAATCTATGCTCCACGTCGCGGCCAGCTTGATGATCAGGGTCGTCCACAGCCGCGTGCGGCTTCGGAAGAAGATCAGCTCGAAATTCCTGCGTTCCTGCGCCGTCAGTCGAACTGATCGGCAACGAATTTTTGAATTTAAAAGCCGCAGGGTAATACCTGCGGCTTTTTTGTTTGTATCGTTATGTTTTGTAAGAAAGCGTGATTTTGATTGGTTCTCAGCACTTATTATTTATAGCCGGGCGCTCATGTGTGTGAGCGGATTTCTGGGTAACGAATGCTAATTTTGCCATATTTCTTTTGTCTAGGAGGCATGAAAAGTAAGTGTTACGTGGATTTTGACCACATGGATGTTTCAAACAGGGCGGTGACCGGACGCTGCATCGAGCTTTGATACAAAAGAGATTGGACTGGTTTTGAGCGTTTATCAAAAGACAATCGGCCGTGTTTTCACATTGTCGGGTGTAGGGGTTCATGGCGGTACGGACGCGTCGATCACGTTCTCGCCTGCCGATGCCAATACGGGAATTATTTTTCGCCGATCTGATGTCAAGAATGCACCGGACACGCGTGCTCATGCGTCAGAAATTGGCGCCACCGATCTTTGCACAGCTCTTGGTCCGCAAGAATCTCGAATCAATACAGTCGAACATCTGATGGCCGCGATTGCCGCTCTCGGTATCGACAATCTTATTGTAGAGGTTGAAGGTCCCGAGGTTCCTATTCTTGATGGTACTTCTGCGCGTTTTATTGATGGGTTTGATGAAGCCGGTATCGTCATTCAGGATGCCAAACGTCGTTTCATCCGCATTCTTAAAACGGTGCGTGTGGAAGCGGGCGGATCATGGGGCGAGTTTCAGCCCTATTCGGGCACCCGTTATGAAGTCGAAATCGACTTTGAGTGCCCGCTGATTGGACGTCAGAAATATGCGAATGACATCGATGAAGAGACGTTCCGCAAGGATATTTCGACCGCTCGCACTTTCGGCTTCATGAAAGACGTTGAACGATTGTGGGCGGCTGGTCTTGCACTCGGTTCATCCCTTGATAATTCGCTTGTCATCGGTGACGATAATTCGGTGATCAATCCGGGTGGTCTGCGTTTCCAAGATGAGTTTGTGCGCCATAAGACTCTGGATGCGGTAGGCGATCTGGCACTCGCCGGTTTGCCGTTTATCGGTCGTTTCCGGTCCTATCGTGGTGGACACAGGCTGAACGCTGAAACGGTCAAAGCACTTCTCGCGGATAAGTCGAATTACGATATCGTCGAAGCGAGTGGTGTTCTCCGGAATTCTGACAATTCAGATATGGTTGCTGTGCGCCCAAATATTTCCGCCCCCTGGGCGCTTTAAGTGTGCGTTGCGAGGGGCTTAGCATTTGTGGTCATAATTGGGCCGTGATCGCCGGTTCTTGTTTGCGATGAGTCGGTATATTCGATGTGAAGCGACAGCCAGACCTGCCTGATCGGTGAGGTTGTAGCGATTGGTTTGCAAAGATAGTGCCTTAGGCCGTTCCAATAATGCCATTTTCTGGCGATTGATCAGCTAGACGATTGCCGATTACGCCAGCATGTGGTTTATGAACGGCCAAAACAGCGCCGGTTATGTTTACCTGTGCGCTATTGTTGATGTATTGGGATGGATGGAAACAAGCGCGGATCAATCTGTTCGCTTGGTTCCTTACAGAAAAGACGTTGCCAGATGGCCGGAGACCGCATGACGAGTTCGAATTTCCCGGTGAAGACGAAGACCGCGCTGATTGTCAGTGCTCTTGCCGTTTTTGTTCCGCTTGCGGGATGTGCCAGCAAGAACGACGACATCGATCTGACCAAGTATGTTGAGACGATTGATCCGGCGGATAAGCTTTACAATGAAGGTCTTGCGAACCTCGATGCAGGTCGTCTTGGTGAGGCTGCAAAGAAGTTTGCTGCTGTAGACCGCCAGCATCCCTATACTGAATGGGCACGAAAGTCGTTGGTTATGGCGGCCTTCACCAATTATCGTCAGGGTAATTACGAAGAAGCAGTCAATATGGCGAAGCGTTACAACACGCTTTACCCGACTTCGCCTGAATCGGCTTATGCTTATTACATCATCGGTCTGAGCTATTTCCGTCAGATTCCTGACGTGACCCGCGATCAGGCGGCCAGCCGTCGCGCGATTGCTGCGATGCAGGAAGTGGTCGATCGCTTTCCGAACTCCGAATATGTCGAAGATGCAAAGACCAAGATCCGCGTTGCCCGCGATCAGCTCGCTGGTAAGGAAATGCAAGTCGGTCGCTATTATCTTGAGCGCAAGGAATATTTGGCCGCGATCAAGCGTTTCCGTCTGGTTGTTGAAGAATATTCCAACACTCGTCAGGTTGAAGAAGCACTCGCCCGTCTGGTCGAAGCCTATTATGCACTTGGTCTGACGTCTGAAGCTCAGATGGCGGCTTCGGTGCTTGGCAAGAATTTCCCAGACAGCCGCTGGTATAAGGACAGCTACAAGCTTCTCCAGAGCGGTGGCCTTGAGCCACGTGAAAATGGTGGTTCATGGTTGGCAAAGGCTTCATCGCTGATCACGGGCGGCAAATAAGCTGATACCGACATGCTGTCGCACCTGTCGATCCGCGATATTGTTCTGATTGAAAGGCTCGACATCGAGTTCAAGACCGGCTTGTCCGTGCTTACGGGCGAGACCGGCGCCGGTAAATCTATTTTGCTTGATTCGTTGTCGCTGGCGCTTGGCGCCCGCGGCGATGCCTCTCTGGTTCGCCATGGGGCTGATCAGGGTCAGGTGACGGCGGTATTTGATGTGCCGGGTGGTCATCCAGCACGCAAATTTCTTAGCGAAAATGGTTTTGACGATGACGGCGACGTCATCCTGCGTCGCCTTCAGATGGGCGACGGGCGCACGCGCGTTTTCATCAATGATCAGGCGGCAAGCGTTGCGCTGCTGCGTGAACTGGGCAAACGCCTCGTAGAAATTCACGGTCAGCATGATGATCGCGCACTGATCGATACCAATCTTCACCGTACATTGCTGGATGCGTTTGGTGGTCTCGATCCCGAAGCCACAACAGTTCGCGAGCGTTATAAGGCGTGGCGCGATGCTGAAAGCGCGTTGTCGAAGCATAGGGCACGGGTTGAGCAGGCTGAGCGCGAAGGCGATTATCTACGTTCTTCCGTGGAAGAACTGACCAAGCTCGATCCGCAGGCAGGCGAGGAAGACGAACTTGCCGAACGCCGCGCTGTCATGATGAAATCGGAGAAGATCGCAGGTGATGTGAACGAGGCAGGCGAACTTCTGTCGGGCAATGGTTCGCCGGTGCCGACACTTGCAAGCCTTGTGCGCCGTCTGGAGCGTAAAATTCCGGAAGCGCCGCATCTGCTGGAGCCGGTTTGCAAAGCGATTGACGAAGCGCTTAATAGTTTGGCGTTGGCGCAGGATGGTATTGAATATGCCATGCGAGAAATCGATTTTGATCCTCGGGTACTTGAACAGGTCGAAGAACGGCTATTTGCGCTCAGAGCCGCCGCCCGCAAATATTCTGTGGCGGTTGAAGCCCTGCCTGCACTGCGCGATAAGATGGATGCCGATCTCGTTGATCTTGACGCCGGTGCAGAAAAACTGATTCAGCTGGAGGCACAAGCCACAGAAACGCGTGCAGCCTATGATGCTGCTGCGAAGGTGTTGTCAGAGCGTCGCAAGGACACAGCGGATCATCTGAAAGCCGCCGTTATGGCCGAGCTTCCGGCGTTGAAGCTGGAGCGCGCCGAGTTCATCGTGGAAATGACGACTGATACCAAGGCGCGGGCTGCGGAAGGCATTGATACGGTCGAATACTGGGTTCGCACCAATCCGGGCACGCGTGCGGGTCCGATGATGAAAGTTGCCTCTGGTGGCGAGCTTTCGCGCTTCCTGCTGGCGCTGAAGGTGGCTTTGGCCGATCGCGGTTCGGCCCCGACGCTTGTGTTTGACGAAATTGATACGGGTGTGGGCGGTGCAGTTGCCGATGCGATTGGGCAGCGCTTGGCGCGTCTTTCATCGCGGGTGCAGGTTCTTTCGGTCACGCATGCCCCGCAAGTGGCAGCGCGCGCATCGACCCATTTCCTGATTGCAAAATCCGCAACCAATGAAGATCGTATGTCCACATCGATCCGTTCGATTGGTGTGGATGAGCGGCAGGAAGAAATTGCGCGTATGCTGGCCGGAGCCAGCATTACCGATGAAGCGCGTGCCGCAGCCGAGCGTTTGCTGGCTGAGAACAGTTCGCTTGTCTCCTGACAGCACGGTGTCAGGGTGAGCACATGTTCGTAACCAAGCGTGGCTGTAGGCGCGGCGCAATTTCTTGGTTATGTTGGGCAAAATTGAATCAGCAGGTTTTGCCACGCATATGTCCGATATTTCCGTTGAAAAATTGACCGACCTCGAAGCCGCAGCGGAACTGGAGCGGCTGGCACGTGAAATTGCTCATCATGACGAGCTTTATCATGCCAATGATCGGCCGGAGATTTCCGACGCGGACTATGATGCACTGAAACGGCGCAATGATGCCATTGAAGAGCGTTTTCCGCATCTGGTGCGGGGCGACAGTCCTTCTGTGCGGGTAGGTTCAGCACCGGTTTCCAAATTTGCACAGGTTGTCCACGCACGTCCGATGCTTTCGCTCGGCAACGCGTTCTCGGATGAAGACGTACAAGATTTTGTCGGCAGCGTTTACCGCTTCCTCGGACAATTGCCGGATAATTCTATTGCTTTCACGGCTGAACCCAAGATTGATGGGCTTTCCATGTCGATCCGTTATGAAAACGGCGTTCTCGTCAGTGCCGCGACACGCGGTGATGGCACGACGGGCGAAAATGTAACCGCCAACATTCGCACCATCAGCGAAATTCCAAATAAGCTTCCTACGGGCGTTCCAGCGGTCGTCGAAGTGCGCGGCGAGGTCTATATGGCCAAGAGCGACTTCCTCGCACTCAACGAGCAGATGGCTGCTGAAGGCAAGCAGACCTATGTCAACCTACGTAATACCGCAGCAGGCTCCCTAAGACAGCTTGATGCGAAAGTGACGGCCAGCCGCAAGCTCAGGTTCTTTGCTTATGCCTGGGGTGAGATGTCGGAAATGCCATCTGATACACAGCATGGCATGATCGAGGTTTTTGCCAAATGGGGGTTCCCCGTCAATCCGCTCACGAAACGTTTGCAGAGCGCAGATGAGCTGATTGCGCATTATCGCGCGATTGGTCTTGAGCGTGCAAAGCTCGATTACGACATTGACGGCGTTGTTTACAAGGTTGATCGGCTCGATCTGCAAACTCGGCTTGGATTTCGGTCACGTAGCCCGCGTTGGGCCATTGCGCACAAGTTCCCGGCAGAACAGGCAACGACCATTCTGCGTGATATTGACATTCAAGTTGGGCGAACGGGTGCACTGACGCCGGTTGCACGTCTTGAGCCGATTACTGTGGGTGGCGTGGTTGTCACCAATGCCACGCTGCATAACGAAGATTATATCAAGGGCATTGGCCTCAAGGGTGAACGCATCCGTGAGGATGATCACGATATTCGTATCGGCGATACGGTGATCGTGCAGCGCGCCGGCGATGTGATTCCGCAGATTGTCGACGTGGTGCTGGAAAAGCGTGACTCTGATGCAGTGCCGTTCCATTTCCCGCATAAATGTCCGGTCTGTGGCAGTCATGCCGTGCGTGAAGAAGGCGAGGCGGTCTATCGCTGCACGGGCGGTCTGACGTGTGCTGCACAGGCGGTGGAGCGCATTCGTCATTTCGTATCGCGCAACGCGTTTGATATTGAAGGACTTGGCGAAAAGCAGGTCGAATTCTTCTTCCATGCTGAAGATGACAGTCTGAAAATCAAATCACCTGCGGATATATTTACGCTGCAGAAGCGACAGGCGGGTTCACCACTCAAGAAGCTCGAGAATATTGAGGGCTTTGGTGCGACTTCCGTGAAGAAACTCTATGACGCAATCAATGACCGGCGCGAGATTGCGCTACATCGCTTTTTGTTCGGACTTGGTATTCGCCATGTCGGCGAAGTAAACGCCAAGCGGTTTGCCAGGGCGTATCTCACCTATGAAAAGTTCGCGGAAGCTGCGACAACGGCGGTTCCTCCAAAAGAGGGTGAGCGCAGCGATAAAGGCAATGAAGCATGGCAGGATCTGATTGCTGTTGAAGGCATTGGTGGCATTGTTGCGGAAGCTGTGGTCGATTTTTATGCCGAGCCGCATAATGTGCAAGTGCTGGATGCGCTTCTTGCCGAAGTGACGCCACTCGATGAAGTGGCGCGGGTGGCAACCGGCTCTCCGGTCGAAGGCAAGACGGTGGTGTTCACGGGAAGCCTTGAACGCATGTCGCGTGATGAGGCCAAAGCTATGGCTGAGCGCCATGGCGCCAAGACTGCGGGTTCGGTTTCCAAGAAGACTGACCTTGTTGTGGCGGGGCCGGGGGCCGGGTCGAAGCTTGCGAAAGCATCGGAGCTTGGCATCGAAGTTATTGATGAGGATGCCTGGTTGCAACTGGTCGGAGAGGGCTGATGTCACCGTTCAAGGGTTTTGGCGACAAGGCAATTCCGTTTTTGAAAGCGCTCGATTTTCATCAGAACCGTGAATGGTTTGTTGAAAATAAGGACCTGTTTGAGGCGCATCTGAAAGAACCGCTTGGCGATCTGGTTGAAGAACTAACTGCACGATTTGAGAAGGCCGGATTGCCGTTTAAGGGTGATCGGGTGAAATCGCAGTTCCGTATCAAGCGGGACACGCGCTTCTCTCACGACAAGGCCCCTTATAACCGTCATCTGTCGGCGCTTTTGTCGAACTCCGGCACCAAGTGGGATGAAAGTGGCTGCTTCTATGTTTGTATCGGTCTGCCGGGCGTGCGTGATTGCTATGCCGGTGTGGCATGGTGGGGTCCAAAGAAAGAACTTCTGCAAGCCATCCGCGAAGCGATTGTCGAAAGGCCGGAAGAGTATCGTGCGGTTGTGGCAAAGCTCAAGAAAAATGGTTTGAAGATCAGCGACAATGATCGGTTGAAGCGCACGCCGCGCGGTTTTGAGGCTGTAACCGATGAAGACCTTCTGGAAGCTATTCGTAACCGGCATTTTGCTGTCCGCCTCGAAATCGATCCCGAGAGCATCACCCGTTCTGACTTGGCTGATCGGCTTGTAAAGTTTGCCGAGCAGACGCGCCCACTGATTGAATGGATCAAGAAGATCGAAGGCACAGTGCCGCAAACATCAGAATAACACATCAATGCATCACTGGTTTTTATCAGTGATGCTGAAATGTTGCGAATGCTTTCTAATAGTATGATTTTTATCGAAAGCTTATTTCAACTTGGCCCAAAATTTCTTAAGCACGCTCTCATGCTATGGCGTTGAGATGGTTACGCATCGCGCTTTAAAAGAGGTTGAGTCGCCACACGGGCTCTACCAAAACCCAAGGCATTTAAACTTTGCGTTTTGGTAGGGTGAGGAGTGATTTTCGTGGATCAGGGTTTTCGGCCAGCACCGGCATCAGTGCGTCATGATTTCTGGATAGGTTCGAAACGCGGTGTGCCTATCGTGGCAGCAGGCGCGCCATTTGGCCTGTTGTTCGGTGCTGTAGCAATCGATAACGGCCTGTCCATCAGTGAAGCCGTTTTTATGAGTGGCATGATCTACGCAGGGGCCAGCCAGATGGTCGGGCTGGATCTTTTCGGCCAGAATATCGCGCCATGGATGATTGTTGTTTCAATTTTCGCGGTCAATTTTCGCCATGTTCTTTATTCGGCAACCGTAGGCCGACGAATCCGCCATTTTACATTCCTGCAGAAGGCTACGGCTTTCTTTCTGCTTGTTGACCCGCAATATGCGGAAGTTGAAATTCGTGCTGAGGCGGGCCGAAAAATCAGCTTTGCCTGGTATATGGGCTTGGGCATCACGATCTATATCTGCTGGATTCTTGAGACGCTTATCGGTGCGCTGTTCGGCAATCTGATCTCCGATCCCTATGCGCTCGGTATCGACTTCCTGCTGCCAATCTATTTTCTTGGCATGGTGATGAGTTTTCGCCATCGCGAGCATTGGTGGCCGGTAGTAATCGTCAGCGCGATTTGTGCGGTCGCCGCCTATAAGTTTGTTGGCTCGCCGTGGCATGTGACATTGGGTGCGATAGGTGGCGTTGTGCTTGCAGCGGGCCTGGCAAAGCCGCAAACAGGGGAGGCCTAAGACGTGTCCACAACGATCTGGATCATCCTAGCCGGTGCCGTTTGCACCTATCTCACCCGCGTCGGCGGGCATCTTATTTTATCGCGATTTGAGCGCGTTCATTATCGGGTTGAAGCAGCACTTAATGCCGTGCCTGCAGCAGTGCTTACCGCAATTGTAGCTGCACCCGCTTCGGATCATGGCTGGCGCGAAATGCTAGTTTTGGTCTTCTGCGTGTTGCTTTCGCTTCGCGTCAGCATGATGACCATGTTCTTTGCAGGCGCAGCACTGTTGATCGTGCTGCGCCATTTCTTTCCGGCTTAAAGCGCAACCCGAAAAGTGTGAAACGGTTTTCGGATAAGCTGCGCGTTAAAAAAGTTAAAGCGGAGCGGTTGCTGCTTCCAGCCATTTTGCCTGTGCACTATCAAGATGGCCGATCAGCTTTTCACGTACGCTATCATGATAGGCGTTCAGCCAATCAAGCTCTTCATGAGTGAGCAGTGATTTGTCGATCAGGCGGCGGTCTATCGGACAGAATGTGAGCGTTTCAAAGCCCATCATTGGTAACTCGCCGCCAGCCGGGATTTCAGCTTCCTTCACGATGATCAGGTTTTCAATGCGGATGCCGTAAGCGCCCGGCTTGTAATAGCCGGGTTCGTTGGAAAGAATCATTCCGGGCAAAAGTTCCTGCACGCCTTTCTTGGAAATGCTCTGCGGGCCTTCATGAACCGAAAGATAACTGCCAACACCATGGCCGGTGCCGTGCGCATAGTCGAAACCTTGTTTCCAAAGCGCAATCCTGGCCAGCACATCGATATCCTGTCCGCGTGTGCCTTTCGGGAAACGGGCGGTCGTGATGGCAATCATGCCTTTCAAAACGAGCGTGAACGAGCGGATCGTTTCCGGTGCAATTGTGCCGACAGCAACGGTGCGCGTGATGTCTGTCGTGCCATCGCGATACTGGGCTCCGGAATCGATCAGATAAAGCTCACCGTCGTTGAGTTTGCGGTTTGTATCAGTGTTGACGCGGTAATGGATGATGGCACCGTCTGGGCCCGCACCGGAAATCGAATCAAACGAAATGTCTTCGAGTGGCATCTGAAAATCGCGACCAGCCTTTTCGCGGCTTTGCTCCAGCTTTTGCGCAGCCGAGATTTCATCAACCGTGCCGGGCTTTTGTCCATCGAGCCAGGATAGAAAGTTGACCATGGCCACGCCGTCTCGCTCATGTGCTCCACGGGAACCGTCAAGCTCGGCCTTGTTCTTGATTGCTCGAGGCAAGCGGGCAGGGTCTTTACCATGGATCACATGGCCGCCAGCGGCATCGACTGCGAGGCGGAGTTTTTCGGCGGCCAGTGCCGGGTCGAGAAGAATGGTTTCGCCTTTTGCCGCGCGTGCGCTCAAGTGGCCTTCAAGTTTGGCTGGTTCACAGAGTTTGGCAAGCTGCGTGAGATAGGCGCGCGGTTCAATGGCAAGCTTGCGCTCATCCATGAAGAGTTCCGGCTCCCCTTCTGCAGGAATGATTGCAAAGCTCAATGGCAGAGGCGTATTCGATACATCCTTGCCGCGGATGTTGAACACCCAGGCAACCGATGAAGGGTCCGTCAGAACGGTTGCGCTTGCGCCCGCTACGGCTACCGCCTTTTGCATTTCCCTGATCTTGTCTTCAGCTTCTTGACCCGAGAAACGGGCAGGCTGAATAGTAACCGGCGCAAGGGGCGCCTCTGGCTGCTCTTTCCAGATGAGATCCACCAGATTATGCGCCACCGGCACCAGCTTGCCACCCTGATTTTCCAGAGCCTCGCGCAGGGCGCTCGCTTCGGAAATCGTATGCAGCCATGGATCGAATCCAATTGTCAGGCCATGGCCGTTGTCTGCGAGCCAGCTTGCAGGTGGATTGGTGACGAGGCTTTCATAAGAAAACACGTTGCCATCTGTTTGATTGCGGACCTGCAATTCATAACGACCGTCGATGAAAATATAAGCCTTATCTTTCAGGATAAGGGCTGCTCCTGCCGAGCCGGTAAAGCCTGTCAGCCAACCAAGGCGCTGGGCGCGGGGCGGTACATATTCGCCTTGATGCTCATCGGCACGCGGCACGAGAAAGCCGTCCAGCCCCTGTTCAGCAAGCTTTTCGCGCAGCAAAGCTACGCGGGGTGCACCATTGGCCGGATCGGTGGTCACATCAAAAGTCTGAAAAGCCATGAGCGTAACTCGCAATGAATAAGGAAAACCGCATTATTTCAGATGAATTGTCACCCAGCCTGACCGATGCAGCGTTTTGATATGCGTTAAACCTTGCGCCTGATAGGCGGCAAGAACCATGTCATGCTGGCTGTCGAGAATACCGGACAGGATGATGGAACCGCTCGGAGCCAGATGCGATTTCAGCGACGGGGCAAGTTCGATCAGCGGATTGGCCAGAATATTGGCAACGATCAGATCAAACGGCGTGTAGGAACGGAAAATCGGGTGGTCGAAACCTTCCGCAGTCGCGGTGATAACATGTTCACTTACGCCATTGAGAACTGTGTTTTCAGCGGCAACAGTGACTGCAATTGGGTCAATATCAGTAGCAAGAACCGGGATTGGAGCAAGTTTTGCAATAGCAATCGCAAGAACGGCACTGCCGGTGCCGAGATCAAGTGCGTTGGTCGGATGCTCGCGCTCAACCACTTCTTCAATCATTTCAAGGCAGCCGGAGGTGGTGCCGTGATGGCCAGTGCCAAAAGCCAAGCCTGCGTCAATCAAGATCGGAATGTCACCGGATTGCAGTTTGTCGCGATCATGCGATCCATGCACAAAGAAGCGGCCCGCACGAACAGGCTTCAATCCTTCGAGCGAATGTGTGACCCAATCAATATCCGGCAGCTGTTCTGTTTCGAACTTACCTTCACCAACGAGGGAATCGATGCGTGCCGCAAGTTCTTCCGCCCCATCTTCGGTATAGACGGAAACTTCGAATATCTGGCGGTCTTCATCAATCTCGGTGATCGCGATCGGGAAACCGTCATCCTCGAGTTCACGTTCGAGGATGTCGTAGATTCGTTCGGCTTCCGTCTTGTCTGCCGAAAAGAAGAGTCGTGATTGGGGCATGGATAAAAAGCTCTCAAATCGAATTGGAAGCTTTGTTTACCCGTTTGTGCGACCTTTGGCCAGATTCTTCAACTTTTCCAGAGCAGTATCTGCATTCTCCTGATAGGCAATGGTTCCACGGAAGCGTCCTCCCTTATCGAGAAGGAAAACAGACGCCGTGTGATCCATGGTATATTCGCCGTCTTCAGTCAGAACCTTTTTGGCATAGATGTGGTAAGACTTAACCATTTCGGCAATGTTTGTCGGCGTTCCGGTGACGCCAATGATACGGTCGGATACGTTGCTGACATAGGTTTTCATAATGTCCTGCGTATCGCGCTCAGGATCGACCGAAATAAAATAAGCTTTGATATCAGCAGCTTCCGGGCCGAGCTGTTTCAGATAGCCATCCAGTTCATAAAGCGTGGTCGGGCAGACATCAGGGCAATGGGTGAAACCAAAGAACACAAGGGAAGGTGTTTCGCGCAGATCTTTTTCGGTAAATGGTTCCCCATCCATCGACACCAGATTGAACGAACCGCCAAATGGCTGGTCTGCTGAATTGCGGTCACGGATCAGATTGAAGCCAGCAGCACCGATAATGACGATGATGAAGGCGAAGATGAAGATGGGCAGGAATTTTTTCATGTCCAGTCAGCCTTGAATTTTGTTTTTTATTTATCGCACATAAGCACGCTATTCTGAATTTACATCGATCTGTGACAGGAAAGCGCTTATATGCAAGCACTGACGAACTGCCGCAGGCAATTTTGAAACTGCAGTTTCAGTCTAGCAGAGTGCAAAGATTTCAGAAAGTTTTGAAATGACGCAGGGTGAAGACCTTCGTTTCCAGAATAGTGAGCCGCGCATTCATTCGACCGCGCAGCTCAAATCCAGTAAGCTGGGACGCTATGCCGACATCGGCGAACGCGTAATCTTGCGTGAAGTGACGGTGGGCGACTTCACCTATTTCGAGCGCAATGGCGAAGGCATTTATGCTGAGATCGGCAAGTTTTGCTCTATCGCGGCCAATGTGAGGATAAACGCGCTTGAACACCCGATGGAACGCTTGACCACCCATAAGGTGAGCTACCGGCCGAACGAATATTTTCGCTATATGGGTGTGGATGGAGAGTTTCGTGCGCGGCGTCAGGCCAAGCGTGTCACCATTGGCAATGATGTATGGATCGGCCATGGCGCGGTGATTACACCGGGCGTCACCATCGGCCATGGCGCGGTGATAGGCGCAAATGCCGTGGTGACGAAAGACGTCGCGCCATATCATGTCGTGGGCGGTGTTCCGGCACGGATCATTCGCAAGCGCTTTGATGACAAAATCATTGAAAAATTGCTTGCGCTCAACTGGTGGGATTGGCCAGTGGAGAAGCTTTATGAAGCTGTCCCCGACATTCAGACGCTTGAAATTGAAAACTTTCTGGAAAAATGGGGTGTTTAGGCATCCCGATCCTTGCAAAGCCCGATTTGCTTCTCCATTTTTCCATCAAAATCGCTGGAGATTTGCTATGCCCAAATTGAATAAGCTCGCCGGATTGCTTGTTGCACCAATGCTGTTGATTGGCGCATCGGCTGCCGTTTCTGCCGAGGAAGTCGGTCAGGTTGGTGTGGACTGGTTGGGCAATGACATCGTGATTGATGCTGTGCAGGACCCAAAGGTGCAGGGCGTTACCTGTTATCTGGCATCATTTTCTCGCGGCATGATTGACCGATTGCAAAAAGGCAACTGGTTTGAAAACCCGTCCAATGCTTCGATTTCCTGCGAGCAGTCTGGCCCGATCACCATTGGCGATATCAAGTTAGGCAAAGGCGGAGAGCGGGTTTTCTCGGAACGCACAAGCCTGATCTGGAAGAAGCTGGTCATCACCCGCATCTATGACCAGAAGAACAATACGCTGCTCTATCTTGCTCATGCCACACAGGTTCAGGATGGTTCAGCCAAGACATCGCTGTCCACCGTTCCGCTGTTCAAGGGTGACGTAACATGGGAGAAAGGAAAGCCGGAGTAATCTCCGGCTTATTTAGTTTTCATGATCTATGCGCGCTGAACGAAGCTGTCGAGAACGCGCTTTTGTCCGGCCTTGTCGAAGTCGATGGTCAGCTTGTTTCCATCGATCGACGCGATGGTTCCATTGCCGAACTTGATATGGAAAACACGGTCGCCGACGAAGAAGTCTGATGGTTTGTCAGCAACCGATTTTGCAACCAGTTCACCGTCAATCGTGCGTCCCTTGATGGAACCACGACCAGCACCAAAGCCTGAATCCGTTTCGCCATAGCCAATGCGTTCAACATTGGCACCGGAGCGCGAGCCCCAATTGTTGCGCGTGGCATCCGAACGGTTCTGCTGGGCCCGCTGCCAACCCGGCGTCGAATAGGAGTTCTGGAAAGGATCTGCCTTGTCGAAGCGGGACTGCCCATAGCCGCTATTGCCGTACCCGCCGTAATTGCCCTCCATTTCAGCAACTTCGATATGCGTCTCGGGAAGTTCTTCCAGAAAGCGAGACGGAATGGTCGATTGCCACATGCCATGGATGCGGCGATTGGAGACGAACCAGATATGGAGGTTCTTTTTGGCGCGCGTCACGCCGACATAAGCGAGGCGGCGTTCTTCTTCCAGACCCGAGCGTCCGCCTTCATCCAGCGCACGCTGATGCGGGAACAGACCTTCTTCCCAGCCGGGCAGGAAGACAGTTTCAAATTCCAGACCCTTTGCGGAATGGAGCGTCATGATGTTGACGGCATCCATATCCTCATTTTTCTCGGCATCCATGACGAGCGCAACGTGCTCAAGGAAGCCGCGCAGGCTCTCATATTCCTCCATGGAGCGGATAAGTTCCTTGAGGTTTTCGAGACGGCCCGGCGCTTCTGCCGATTTGTCATTCTGCCACATGGCTGTATAGCCCGACTCGTCGAGAATGGTTTCGGCGAGTTCTGTGTGTGGCGTGTTGTCGAGGAGTGACTGCCAGCGACGGAAGTTGTCGACCACTTCGCGCAGTGCCGAACGCGGCTTTGGCTTCAGTTCTTCGGTTTCAACGAGATCGCAGGCCGCAGCAAACATCGAAATATCGCGTGCGCGGGCATAATCATGCACCTGACGGATGGCCGCTTCACCAAGCCCACGCTTCGGCGTGTTGATGATGCGCTCAAGTGCCAGATCGTCGGCTGGTTGTGCAACAACGCGCAGATAGGCCATGGCATCGCGGATTTCGAGACGTTCATAGAAGCGTGGACCACCGATGACGCGGTAATTGAGGCCGAGCGTTACGAAACGATCTTCGAACTCACGCATCTGGAAGGATGCGCGCACGAGGATCGCCATATTGTTGAGCAAATGTCCCTGACGCTGCGCCTGTTCAATTGCCTCGCCAACGGCGCGGGCTTCTTCTTCTGAATCCCATGCAGCGTGGATTTTGACTTTTGGATCATCTGGGTTTGGCGCTTCAGTGAAAAGCGTTTTGCCAAGGCGACCTTCATTATGCGCAATCAGATGTGCTGCAGTACCGAGAATATGCGCCGTCGAGCGATAGTTCCGCTCAAGCTTGATGACGACCGCACCCGGAAAATCCTTCTCAAAGCGGAGGATGTTATCCACTTCTGCACCGCGCCAGCCGTAAATCGACTGATCGTCATCGCCTACACAACACAAGTTAACTCTATTTTCGCTCGCGCCGAGTTCGCTTTGCTCACCGGCTCCGCGAGGGCCTCGCATTGGATCGGACGCCCTAGCGGGCTGTAGAGGTGCATTGTCGGTTTGTGTTGTTGCTGGTGCTGTTTTTGTCTTCGGTCTCTGAGCCAGAAGGCGTAGCCACAAATATTGTGCGGTGTTCGTATCCTGATACTCGTCGACCAGAATGTAACGGAATTTGGCGTGATACTCGCGCAGAATATCCGGATGATTGCGGAAGATGCGGATCGGATGCAGCAGCAGATCGCCGAAGTCACAGGCGTTGAGCGTGCGCAAGCGTTCCTGATAGGCGTGATAAAGTTCACGGCCTTTGCCGTTGCCAAATGAACGCGCATCGCCTTCCGGAATATCGGCAGGACCAAAGGCCTTGTTCTTCCAGCCGTCAATCATGTTGGCGAATGTACGGGCAGGCCAGCGCTTGTCATCCAGACCTTCGGCCTGAATAAGTTGCTTGATCAGCCGGATTACATCATCCGTATCCAGAATGGTGAAGTCAGACGTGAGGTTTACCAACTCAGCGTGTTTACGCAGCAATTTCACCCCGATGGAGTGGAACGTTCCGAGCCAGGGCATACCTTCAACTGCGCCGCCAACCAGATGGCCGATACGCTCCTTCATTTCGCGGGCGGCCTTGTTGGTAAAGGTCACTGCGAGAATTTGGCTCGGATAGGCGCGGCCGGTTGTCAAAATATGCGCAATACGGGTGGTAAGAACGCGGGTCTTGCCCGTGCCTGCACCGGCGAGAACAAGAACCGGACCTTCCGTGGTCAGAACGGCTTGACGCTGTTCAGGGTTCAGCCCCAATAGATAATCGGGTTCGCCACGTTGTTGATTACGCGCTGCCATGGCGCGTGCGGCAATTCCACCTGCCGCAGGCGCGCGGTCAGCCGGTGTGTCGTCGCCGAAAAACGGCATATCATCGGGAAAATCAGACATTGCTACCGAATGTAGTGATTCGCGGATCAAAAACCAGCGAAAGCGTGAAATTACTCAAGCTGCGTGACGCGACGGTCCGTGAAATTGAGGCGTTGCGAAGCGAGGCTTTCAACCAAACTGCGCATTTCCGGTTCGCGGCTCAGTAGATCGTCAAGCTCTGTCATCTGGTTCATGGCGATCAGACGAAGGATATCGTCACGGATCGTGCCGTCATCACGTCGCGGCAGATGCACAACGGGCTGTATGAGTTCAAGTTTCTGCCCCTTGAGGCGTGTGCGCAAGCTTTTTTCGTCCGCATCGAGTGTTTCAACGAAAGCATAAAGGCCAACGCCTTTCGCAGGCAGCGAGTATAGTGCAAGTGCCACGTCTTTGACGCGCGGATCAGACTTGAGGGCTGCCATGATGGTTGGGCCTTCATTGTCGATACGGTCGCCCGTGCCTTCACCATCTGACCAATTGAAAATGCCGCGGGTTATGAAGTTATAGACCTTTTTTCCGGTCGCAAGCCAGATGCGCGAAGGCAACGAACGACGCGCCAGAATGCGCTTTTCTGTTGGCGTCATCAGGTCTGGCGCAAAAGCGCGCTTCTGCTTGATGAGATGGCGGAAGTCTTCATAGGCCAGCAGGCGATAGAAGGCACCACGACGACGATGCACGCTTGCCAGCTGGAAGTCGATAACGGCGGCTTCTCCTTCCGGTGTCATCAGCCAGTTCTGCGGTTTGGCAAGATCGTTATGCGTAACGCCCATGCGGCGCATATCGCGCAGAATGCGGTGGGCCGTGCGATACCATTTGGGATCGGAAGGCCGCGCAAGATGCAGCGGTGTGCCTTCTGTCCATGAACGATACAGGCCGTCGCGGTCAGTATAAAGAAGCTGTGGAACACCTTCGATACCGCGAACTTTTTTCAGGCCACGGATTTCACGCCGCGCCAGAATCCACGCCAGCGGCTTTGACCACCAAGGTGCTGCGCTCACCACGCGACGTATAATTCGTGTATCGGTATCGCCGACAAAATAGCCAGCACGTGTTTCGGAAAACACGTCGCGTTTGAAAACTGCGGTTTCCACAAATTGCGGTATGTGGTCGCTTTTTACGGGTACATCAATATTGGTGTTCTGAGCCATGCAATTCCACTAGCCGCTTGTGTCTGATCAATCAAGTTGGTGGCGCGGTTCAACGGTTGCAATCATGTGAATGAGGGCGCAAAAGAACAGAATAATAGTCTTGGGGAGAAAATGGATCATGGCGCAGAGCGATGATATCAAGCAGATTATCCGGCAGGAACAGGCGTTGATCTTCACGTCTTTTAACGAAAATGATGCATTTTCTCTTGGCCAGCGCATCCGTGATCTCGCGGTGAAGCAGAAGCTTTCAGTTGCCATTGATATATCGCTTTGGGATCGCCGTCTGTTCTTTGCATCTACCGCCGGAACCACTATGGACAACAGCGAATGGCTGCGTCGCAAATTCAATGTCGTGCGCCGGTTTCACGCGTCGAGCTATCGGCTTGTTCTCGAACAGAACCGCGACGACAAAATGTTTGCGGCCCATAAGGCGCTTGATGTTGCCGATTATGCTCTCGCAGGCGGTGGTTTCCCGATCAATGTTGCGGGTGCAGGCGTAATTGGAACGGCAATTGTTTCCGGTCTTCCTCAACGGGAGGATCACAATCTGGTTGTGCGTGCCATTGCTGAACATCTGGGGCAGGATCCCATCGCGCTGGCTTTGACCGCTGCATAATTTGAAATACGGAGAATGAACAATGTCGCTTCAGAATGTGGTTGCCCTTCAGCGTAATGAGCAGGGTATTGCTACTGCAGTTGCAATCCTGAAACAGCGTTTTGGTGAGCGTGCCCAGACGGGGCAGGCAATCCGTGATCAGCATGGCCACACCACAACCTATGTGCCGACGCAGGCCCCCGACATTGTCATTTTTGCGCATAATACGCAGGACGTGCAGGATGTCGTCCGCATCTGTGCCGAGCATAAGGTTCCGGTCATCGCGTTTGGGGCCGGTTCCTCGCTTGAAGGTCAGGTGAATGCGCCCGCGGGCGGTGTATCGATTGATCTCACGCAGATGAACCGCGTTCTGGCCGTTCATGCGGAAGACCTGGATTGTGTCATTGAGCCGGGGGTGACACGTCGCGAACTCAACGAATATCTGCGCGATACCGGGCTTTTCTTCCCGATTGATCCGGGTGCGAACGCGACACTTGGCGGCATGGCCTCGACGCGTGCGTCAGGCACGAATGCGGTGCGCTATGGCACCATGCGCGAAAATGTGCTGGCCCTCAAAGCCGTAATGCCGGATGGTCGCCTGATTGAAACATCCAAACGCGTGAAGAAGACAGCTGCAGGTTACGATCTGACACGACTTCTGATCGGCTCGGAAGGGACGCTCGGTATCATAACCGAGCTAACCCTGAAGCTTCAGGGGATTCCGCAGGCTGTATCGGGCGGGATCTGTCCGTTCCCGGATGTTGAATCGGCCTGCCGCGCGGTGATTGAAACCATCCAGATGGGCGTTCCGGTTGCGCGCATCGAGCTTGTCAACAAGCTCCAGATGGAAGCGCTGATCCTGCATTCAAAGCTTCCCTATGTGGCGCAGCCATATTTGTTTGTCGAGTTCCACGGCACGGAAACCGGCGTTGCCGAACAGGCCGAAATTTTTGGCGAGATTGCTGCTGAAAATGGTGGGGGAGAATTCCGCTGGACCAATGATCCGGAAGAACGGGACCGGCTCTGGCGTGCGCGGCATGATGCTTATCTTGCGTCCTTCCTTCTGCGCACGGGCGCCAAAGGTGTCTCAACTGATGTCTGCGTGCCGATTTCGCGGCTTGCCGACTGTATTGCGGAGACTGAAAAAGATCTGGCTGAAAGCGCGCTGATTGCGCCCATCGTTGGCCATGTTGGTGATGGCAACTTCCATTTACTGCTTCTGCTCGATACCGATGATGCATCGGAGATGGAGCGTGCGGAAGATTTCATGGATCGTCTGGTCCGGCGGGCAATTGCCATGGAAGGCACCTGTACGGGTGAGCATGGCATCGGACAAGGCAAGATGAAATATCTTGCGATGGAGCTTGGTGAGGCGACTGATTATATGCGAATAATCAAGAAAGCGATCGATCCGGACAACATTATGAACCCCGGAAAAATCCTGATTTCCTGATTCAAATTAGCATTTTGAATCGTCTTTTTGATAAGGAGATTCAATATCACCCATGAATCAGCCGTGAATCGCTTGGGCGAAAGGCAATTTGCCTTGTTATCGCCGGAACGATGCCGTTATGTTGCACCGATAAAGACCGCGTGATTCACCCTTTGTTTCATGCGGCGAGCATTAAGCATTCTATCGGAGCTTGGTTTGGGCCGCATATTCGTCATCGTGGGTGGATTGCTGGTGCTGCTTTTGACTGCAGCGCTCGTCGTGCCGCCGTTTGTCGACTGGAGCGGCTATCGTGCCGAGTTCGAACGCGAAGCGAGCCAGATTCTTGGCCGCCCCGTTCATGTCACAGGTGATGTCAGTGCGCGCCTGCTGCCGTTTCCGTCGGTGGCTTTCTCGGACGTGCGAGTGGGGGCGGATAACGACCATCCGGTAATGACAGTCGATACCTTCTCGATGGATGCAGAACTGATGCCGTTTCTGCGTGGTCAGTTGCTGATTTTCGATATGCGCGTGGAACGTCCGCAGGCAACTATTTCGCTTGATAAGGATGGCAAGGTTGATTGGGCAATTCGTCCCTCGACACCGCTTGATCCAGCGAAGATCAAGGTAGAACGTCTTTCGATCACAGATGGCAAGGCGACACTGGTGGACAGAGCCAGCGGTCGTTCACATGAGGCGACTGCGATTAATGCTGTACTGTCGGCCAACAGTCTTGCTGGTCCCTGGAATGCTAGTGGCGCGCTTGTTATTGAGGGGCAAAAGCTTGCTCTTGATCTCAACAGCGGCGAGGCAAAGCCAGATGGTTCATTGCGCCTGCGCGCACGTATTTCGCCTGAAGCCGTACCTGCAACGTTTGAAACTGATGGTGATATCACGCTTGATGATGGCCGGTTGAATTACGCCGGGAATTTCTCGCTACGCTCTTCTGACGCGATGGGGTCGGCGGCCCAGAACCAGAAAGCTCCTATCGAGAAGCCATTTTTCAGTGATCTTCGCGTTAGCGGTAAATTCGATGCGAATAAGAGCCGTTTCGATGCGAGTGAATTTCGCATGGAACAGGGGCCTGCTGCTAACCCTTATGTGGTGAACGGCAAAGCATTGATCAATTACGGCGATACACCGCATTTTGAAATCAGTGCTGACGGTCAGCAGATTTTCTGGGGTTCCGCCGAAACGGCACAGGATCAGAAACCGGTGTCTGTTCCTGAAGGCGCGCGTCTCGCAACGTTGCGCCGTATGCTCGAGCAATTGCCGATACCCGGAATGCCAGGCAATGTGGATTTGCGTCTGCCGGCGGTGATTGCTGGTGGTACAACAATTCGTTCGGTCACGATCAGTGCGGAGCCTGATGGCAATGGCTGGAATATCCGCCAGTTTGAAGCCGATCTTCCGGGACGCACAAAAATTGAGGCTAAGGGGCGACTTTCGGTCGGGCGCGATTTCGGTTTTGAAGGCGATATGCTGGTGGCTTCCCGTCAACCTTCGGGGCTTTCGGCATGGCTAAGTGAAACTGTCGATGAATCCATTCGCAAGCTCGATAGTGTAGGTTTTTCAGGCAAGGTCAATTTGCGTGAGGGTATGCAGAGCATTGACGACCTTGAAATTGGAATTGGACAGACAACGCTGAAAGGAACATTCCTGCGGCAGGTGGCAGGCCCGGCTGAACCGGCGATCACGCTGCGGCTGCAGGGTGGCTCGGTTGATAGCAATGCATTACAGGCATTTGTTGGCTTTTTCGCGGGTGGGGATAGCTTTGCATCGCTTGATGGGCAAGCGCTTGATATTGGCTTTAGAGCCGGGCCGGTTCAGTATGAGGATATGGAAGCTGAAAGTGTTGATCTTGCTGTCCGGATTCACGATGGCCGGTTTGATTTTGATCGATTGATGATCAACGATGTGGCGGGCGCTACACTGACTGCAACGGGATCTTACGAGCCTTTCGCGCCAACACCTTCGGGCAAGCTTGATGCAACTCTGCTCTCTTCCGATCTGTCAAATTTTTTAATGCTGGTTGCACATCGCCATCCACAAGTTCCATTTGTCCGTTCGCTTTCGGCCCGTGCTGATAATTATTCGGGTCTGTTTGAGGATACGGAGATCAATATTATTGCCAATGCTGTGGCTCCTTCCAGCGACGCTAATGCCACTGTGCCTGTTGCAGGAAGCGCCAAAGGCTCACGTGCAAAAGAAATACCTGCCAAGAAACCGGCAAAGGGGGGTGAAGCGTCATTCAGCGTGACGGGAACCGCTGGCGGCATGAAGCTCGACCTTTCCGGAACGGCCAGTGGAGGTAGTGCTGACAATGATCCGATGCAGATGCAGCTCAATGGAACTGCGACCTCGACGAATGGCGAGGCTATCCTTGCATTGTTGGGTGTTCCGGCGCTGCCGCTTGGACTTACTGGTGAATTGACGGCTGATCTTACTATGCAGGGTGCACCAAGTGCGGGTATGCGAACGCAATTGCGACTGACAGCACCTGATGGCACAGCGGTTGCCGATGGTATCTTGTCGATGGTTGGGGGAGATATAGCTGCGAGCGGAAAGGCTCACGTGAAGTCTGCTGATCTGCAACCCTTTATTGCAACAGCCGGATATACACTTTCCGGATTTGGTGAAGGGCTTTCTGCCGATCTTTCCAGTGATTTTCAGTTTGCGAAAGGGTTGCTTCGCTTTCCAAATTTGACAGGTAAGCTCGGCGGCGATGACATTGTGGCTCGCATTGAAGCGAATTTTTCCGACAGTGGCCTTCCACAAATCAAGGGCGAAGCAAAAGTGGCTTCGATCGAACTTGGTAGCCTTGCCGCCATGATGCTTGGCCAGGATGCACTTGAGCCATCCGCACCGCGCAAGGATTCTATCTGGCCAAAAGGGCCTTTTGCGACGCGCCCGTCGTTACCATTGCTCCTAGATGTGAAGTTGACTGCGACGCAGGCACATATGGATGGTTTTGGAACTGTCACGGACTTTTCTACGCGGTTGCAAAAAAGCATAGACGAGTTGAAACTGAATGAACTGACAGGGAACTGGGCGGGAGGTTATCTGGTTGGCAATGTCGCCTTGCGGAATAATGACAAGGCAGCGCTGCTTTCTTCTGACCTTAAATGGAATGGTGCGCAGTTAGAAGATTTTTATCGTCAGAAAGGGGGCGGTAGCCCGTTTGCTGGCACAGTAAAAGCCGCTTTAACGCTGAATGGCAGCGGTTCAAATGTCTCTGAACTCGTTGCCTCGCTTGCCGGCTCAGGCAGCGTGGATATTGAGAATTTTGTAATTAATGGTTTTGATCAGGCGGCCTTTCCGTCCATGCTGGCAGCGGCTGAAAACCTGGGTGATCAGCCTTCTGGTGCTACACGACTTGATGCGAAGGCTTTCGGTGCACTTGCAGATAAAGCCATTGGACACGGACAATTCACAGCGGGTAACCCTCGTTTCGATTTCACGATTGCTGGCGGTATTGTGAGACTTGCCCCTGTAAGTTTCAGTTCAGGTAATGTTACATTGAACGGTGATGTGCAGCTTAATCTTTCGACGCTGGGGCTGGGCGGAGAGGGTAGTTTCGCGTTTGGCGAGAGTGGAGATGCGCACCCTAAAGATACAGCAAGCCTTCGCTATACGATTGGTGGAACCTATGATGATCCTGCAGTTCAGTTTGATCGTCAGCCATTGGTTCAATTTCTGACGCAGCGTGCATTGGAGCGTGAGCAGGAGCGTGTCGAGGCAATGCAAGCCAGTATTATGGAAAAGCAACGCCTCAGACGTGAGTTGGACTTGCTGGCGTCGGATGCCAGAGAGCGTGAGCGTTTGCGAATTGAGGAAGAAGTCCGCCGGAAGGCGGAGGCTGCGGCTCGTGAACAGGCCGCCAGAAATGCCTTGGAAGCACAGAAGCCAGAAGCAACGGGCAACCCG
The DNA here is from genome assembly GCF_014397025.1 of Ochrobactrum sp. Marseille-Q0166. Classification (NCBI taxonomy): domain Bacteria; kingdom Pseudomonadati; phylum Pseudomonadota; class Alphaproteobacteria; order Hyphomicrobiales; family Brucellaceae; genus Ochrobactrum; species Ochrobactrum sp. Marseille-Q0166. The sequence goes on from NZ_JACJUO010000001.1 coordinate 1,224,652, forward strand.
CCTGTGCAACTGAACGGGCAGGGTGGACAATCGCTTAATGAGTTTTTGAAAGCTCTCGAGCAGGCACCGGATATGCCACCAAACTCTCAGCCTTGATGCTGAATTCTGGATTTCAGCCAGTCAAGTATGTAGAGCCTAAGGGCGGAAGACAGGTTTGTGCTGCGTTCGCGTTGTCCGTCGATCTCTGCCACGAGCGATGAGACCGAGGCACTCCGTGTTCTTGCAATTTCCTCAAGCACTTCGAAGAACGGGTCTTCAAGCGTATAACTCGTGGCATGACCACGGATGCTGACAGAACGCTTTTTGAGTTTAGCGGAGCGGTTCACTCTTGCTTTTCCGGCTTATCGACAGGTTCAAGCCTATTGTTTTTGAGGAAGTTTTTCGCCTCGGCTTCTTCTTTTTTTGCGAAGTTTTTTTCAGCTTTTGTCCGCCCAAACAGATTACGATTCTGTTCCGCTTGTTCTTCCCTGACGACACGCGCCTTGTTCTTTTTGAACTGGCGAAGATTGATAATCTCGCTCATGGATGCCTGCCATTGTTGGGACTGTAGCTTACTTGTCGGGTGATCTTGGGTTGGTCACCCACCATATGATCAGTGAGATTATCACGAGCAGAAGCAGCCCGAAAGTCATTTGCCATAGGGGGAAGTTCGGAGTGTCTTTTGCAACAAAGAAGCCGGCGATAATGCCGCTGAACCATAGAACCACTTGAGCAATAATACGCAGCATTGTGAAGCCTGTCCTGATGCGTTGACGTTGATTTCAGTTTTTCAGAGCAATTGTGTGGATGCCTTGATCGAAGTCAAGGATAGTGAAATTGGTAAAAAAACACCGGCAGATAATCCAGCCGGTGTTTGGTATTTTCAATAAAACGCTGATTATTTTTTTCGGAAAGAATCCAGTGAAACCACATCTGCTGATGGCTTGGCTTCAGTATCATCCTCAGAAGCTGATTGATCGGTTGCTGCGGCATCACCTTTATCAGCGGCCGGCTTGCGCGACTTGGATTTAGATTTCGTCTTCTCAGATGTATCGTCGGACGATATCGGTTCGATAGAAGAGAGGTTGTCGCCTTCGTCATTATCGCTTGTTGGCTGAACAACCGAGACGTCGAATTCAAGTTCAAAATTCACGGATGGATCGTAGAATCCACGAATGGCAGAGAATGGAATCGTCAGCTTTTCCGGGACATCGCCGAATGATAAGCCAATTTCAAACTGCTGATCGGTGACCACCATATCCCAGTATTGATGCTGCAGCACGACTGTCATCTGCTCAGGATATTTCTCCTTGAGCCGAGATGAAATGCGCACACCGGGCGCTCCCGTGAGGAACGTGATAAAGAAGTGATGATTACCGGGCAAGCCAGTCGCTGCCACTTCTGCAAGAACCTTGCGAATGACACCGCGGAGGGCTTCCTGAGCGAGAATATCGTAACGGATGAGATCCTGAACCATAGATTGCTTATCCCACGGATTCGCCGGTTGATGTCAAGTTTGTTCTATGGCGAATCTAAATATATCAGGAGAAAAGCACATCCGGATATGAACTGAAATGTTTAAATGCGTGACCCAAAAGCCATCAAGAATGTCCGCACACCGTTGATTGCGCTTTTCTCAATAATGGAATCGTCTACCGCCTGGCCTGTCAGCAGGTGATAGTGAATATCCGCATTAATGAGAGCGAGGTAATGCCGTGCGGCAAGATCGGGGTCTTCAATCACAAGATCACCAGCCAGTGCAAGTCGCGCCAGATGGGCGGCTATGGCTGGAACTGCCTGTGCAGGGCCTTTATTGCTACAAATATTGCCTTGAAGGGGCAGAGCATCTTCATCGGACTGGAATAGTTTGCGCAAGAACACCGTAGCTGAGTCATGCACGCAGTTACGACTCATCCGGATGGAGAAGGCGATCAGGTTCTCTTCTAGTTTTTCGCCAGACTGAGGAAATGTCGCGAGCACTGCAAAAAGACTGGACGACATTCTCTCAAAGGCATCGTCTACAACTGCCGCGAGGAGTGCTTCCTTGTCCCGATAATGATTGTAAATCGTTTGGCGTGAAACGCCTGCCTCGGTTGCAATCAGATCAATGCTCGCGCCCTGAAATCCATCCCGATAAAACACGCGTGTAGCGGCGCAAAGAATGAAGTCGCGCTTCATGCATTGACCCGGCTTCAAACCTGATTTTACAGATGTGACGTTTACCCCTTCTGAAAGGAGGGGGCGTCTGTCTGCCAAAACGGCATTCTCTAGCATGTCAGTAGGTTTCATATTCCTAACATAGGACGACTTGACGATTTGGACAATAGTGTCTAATTTTACAGTTGTGTCAAAACAGTTGTTACAATTCGTCCATTATAGGGATAGCTACACGCTTTTGAGAGATTGTGATGCCCGGTTGGGGGCTGGAGACGTCGCAAAAGTCTCGAAATTATGTAGCATAAACATGTGGATAGTTGCTTAGTTGCGATATTGGGTTTCTGGTTGCTCATCCTCCCAAGCGATGCGCCATATTCAGACTCGTGACAGGCGACTCACGAAACATTGATGAAAGTACGCCCCCATGACTTCAAGTCTCGTGCGCAATGCCATTATTCTTGGTCTTCTTTCGGCAATCGGCCCGTTTGCCATTGATATGTATCTGCCTGCGTTGCCGACCATAGCAATTGATCTCCATGCAGAGACGAGTGCCGTTCAAATGAGTCTTTTGGCATTTTTCATTGCCTTGGCGCTCGCACAGCTTTTTGTCGGCCCGTTGTCAGATATGGTCGGGCGCAAGCTTCCGCTCTATGGTGGGCTTGTCCTGTTCGCAGTTGGCAGCATCGGTTCGGCGCTGGCAACGAATATCGATATACTTGTGCTGTTCCGGTTTGTTCAGGGCTTGGGTGCTGCGGCAAGTTCTGTCATCCCAAGGGCGATCGTTCGTGACCTGCATACCGGTGTTGACGCGGCAAGACTTATGTCCCTGTTGATGCTCGTCTTCTCTATTTCGCCTATCCTTGCTCCATTGAGCGGGTCGGTAATTATCGACTTTTTTGGCTGGCGCGGCGTTTTCTGGGCAGTTCTGGTGGCAGCACTCGTCGGCGTCGTCCTGATAGCAACGTCACTCAAAGAAACACGTGGAACTGAAGCACGGCTTGAGAGCAATATCAGCAGCGCTCTTGCTGGCTATGGCCGTCTGCTCAAGGACCGCTATTTCATCGGCTTGGCCTGTATTGGCGGCTTCGGCATAGCGTCCTTCTTTGTTTATCTGGCGAACTCGTCATTTATTCTGATCGAACATTACGGTCTTAGTCCAAGCCAGTATGCTATCGCATTTTCAATGAATGCAGTTTCGTTCTTCAGCGTTTCGCAGCTCAACGGCTTGTTGGGTGCACGTTTCGGTTTGCGACGTGTCATGCAGATCGCTGTGTCAGGTTTTGCAGCCGTCATGCTTGCCATGTTTGCAGCCGTTTTGATGGGGCATAGTAACTTTTGGCTGATTGCTGGCTTTTTGTTTGTCGGATATGGTTTTCTGGGATTGGTCATTCCGACCACAGCCGTATTGGCCCTTGAGGAACATGGCGAAATTGCAGGAACGGCATCTGCACTTCTAGGAACACTGCACTTTGTGATTGGTGGCATTGCAATCGGTGTTACCGGCGCATTCTTTGATGGTTCTGCCGTGCCAATGACCGCAGGCATTGCGGTCTGCGCGCTTATTGCATTCCTGTTGAGTTTGGTTGTGTTTGCAAGAAAACCACGGACAGCCACCGAGCCTGCAACAATCTAATAGAATGGGGAAAGTGGAGGCTTCTGTTGCCAGGTGCCTCCGAACCCCGCCTCAAGGTGCTAACCAGAAGGACTTAGGTTGGGTTTCCCGCACCGCGATTAAGCAGCGAGAGCGTAACCCTGAGCTTTGTTGTCATTTGCAACTACTCAATTGACCCGATAACGGTGGTATCATGCCGAGCAAAAGAGCGATCTTTACACCCTTGTCGATCCTATTTCGCCCCCGCCGCAGCGCAACTCGCGTTGAATGCTTCTTGCGTTGTGGTGGAGGCGCCGGGTACCGCCCCCGGGTCCAATAGGTTTATTACATCGTCCGTTTATCACCATAGTCAGCTTGCGCTGACACGATGTATATAGGCGCCCTTTTTGACGATTGGAAGAGGGGTGTTTCAATTTAACAGGTTGTTGGCATCAAACATGGTTCGCTTTTTGCGTTCATTTTCAATTGACAGTGAGCGCGCGCTGGTCAATCCTCCGTTAACTGTCGCGCGGGGGTGGTGTATACTGAAGCTTCACGCCGCAGCGTAGGTTTAACCGGGGCTAAAGCCAATCGAAGGAGATTGCATATATGAGTGATTATCTCGCGGATGTCCGCCGTTATGATGCTGCTGCTGATGAAGCGATTGTCGAGAAAATCGTAAAGCATCTTGGTATTGCGCTGCGCAATCGCGATTCCTCTCTCGTTTCAGCAACTGATCCGGAAGAATTGAAGCGCGTACGTGACAGCTGGGTTCATAAAAAGCTTGGCGTCGCTGATGAAGCCAAGGCTGTGGAAGTTGTCGACCACGTTGCCGAAGTTATGAAGGGGGATCGCAATAAAGGACGCGTTACGTTCTATTATCTGGTTGCCAAGCAGCTTGGTAAGCTCGGCGATCTTTGATCCCATCCACAGGCCAGCATAGAAGCCCCGGTGTCATACACCGGGGTTTTTCCTATATTGCGTTAAGACGAATCGGCCCGAAAGTATCCCTATGCGCACCTATCTCGACCTTCTCCAGCATGTTCTCGACAATGGTTCAGACCGCGGTGATCGAACCGGAACGGGTACGCGTTCGGTTTTCGGCTATCAGATGCGTTATAATCTTGCTGATGGTTTCCCGGTTTTGACCACCAAGAAGCTGCACTTGCGCTCGATCATTCATGAGTTGCTATGGTTTCTCAAAGGTGACACCAATATCGCCTATCTCAAGGAAAATGGCGTCTCAATCTGGGACGAATGGGCCGATGAGAACGGTGATCTCGGTCCGGTCTATGGTTATCAGTGGCGCTCCTGGCCGGCACCTGATGGTCGTCATATCGATCAGATCGCGAATCTTCTCAAAATGTTACGCGAAAATCCTAACTCACGCCGTCTGATTGTTTCTGCATGGAACCCGGCGCTGGTTGATGAAATGGCTTTGCCGCCGTGTCATTGCCTGTTCCAGTTTTATGTTTCCGACGGAAAACTGTCGTGTCAGCTCTATCAGCGTTCGGCGGATACTTTTTTGGGCGTTCCGTTTAACATTGCATCCTATGCGCTGCTGACGATGATGATCGCGCAAGTGGCCGGGCTTGAGCCGGGCGATTTTGTGCATACACTTGGTGACGCTCATATTTATTCCAATCATTTTGAGCAGGCACGTCTACAACTGACCCGCACGCCAAAAGCGTTACCGACCATGCGCATCAACCCGGATGTGAAAGATCTGTTTGCTTTCCGTTACGAGGACTTTGAGCTGGTGGGTTATGAAGCTGATCCAACAATCAAAGCACCGATTGCGGTGTAGATATGACCAATAACAAAGCCGTTATTTCGATTGTCGTTGCCGCGTCCGAAAACAATGTCATTGGCCGCGACAACGATATGCCGTGGAAACTCTCCACAGATCTCAAGCGATTTAAGGCTCTTACCCTTGGAAAGCCGGTCATTATGGGGCGAAAGACATGGGAATCTATTGGTCGTCCATTGCCGGGGCGTCCCAATCTCGTCGTGACGCGTGATGCAGCTTTTAAAGCTGACGGGGCAACGATTCTAGGTTCTCTCGATGCGGCAATTCAATTGGGGTGCAAGCTCGCGCTTGAGCTGAATGTGGATGAGGCTTGCATAATTGGTGGCGGCAGGATTTACGAGCAGGCTTTGCCGCTTGCCGACCGTTTGCATCTGACGCGTGTTCTCGCAACGATCGATGGTGACACGTTTTTCCCGGAAATCGATTCGACAATCTGGAAGGAAATCAGCTCGGAAGACGTGCCCGCTGGCGAGAAAGATAGCCACCCAACGCGCTATATCCGGTATGACCGACAGGTTATGTAAATTATAACGTACGAAATTTGCCGCTTCACGTTGAAAGCGGCCCTCGCGATGCCTATAAAACGGTAACATTAGTTGATGACGGGTAGTTGAACAGGCTCCCCGTCTCCCGGACGAGAGGTGAGGATGCCCTGGAGTAATCAGAATGGCGGCGGCGGTGGCCCATGGGGTGGCGGCGGCGACAACAATAATAATGGCGGCAATGGCGGCCCATGGGGGCAGGGGCCGAAAGGCCCGCGCAATGGCGGTCAGAACACGCCTCCTGATCTTGAGGATATTCTTCGCAAAGGCCAGGATCGTCTGAAAAAAGTTTTCCCGGGTGGCAGTGGCGGCAAGGGGGGCAGCAATCGTGGTGTATTCTTCCTGATTGGTGCGGCGGTTCTTGGCCTGTGGCTGTATCAGTCGGTTTATACCGTACAGCCGGATGAACTTGCTGTTGAACTCGTCTTTGGTAAGCCAAAGGCTGAGGTTTCTGAGCCGGGCCTGCATTTCCTTCTCTGGCCGGTTGAGACAGTTGAAAAAGCTCAGATCGTTGAAAAGCAGATCAATATTGGTGGTCAGGGGTCGCGTAATGCAACGCAAGGCCTGATGCTGACCGGCGACCAGAATATTGTCAATGTTCAGTTCTCGGTTCTCTATCGCGTCTCCAATCCGCGTGATTATCTGTTCAATGTCGAAAGCCCGGATGCCATGGTGCAGCAGGTTTCCGAGAGTGCGATCCGTGAAATCGTAGGCCGCAGACCGGCGCAGGATGTTTTCCGAGATAATCGTGCTGCCATTGCGCAGAGCGTTCGTGACATCATTCAGGCGACGCTTGACCGATATAATGCCGGTATTCAGATCAATGCAGTTTCCATTGAAGATGCGGCACCTCCGCGTGAAGTGGCGGATGCATTCGATGAAGTGCAGCGTGCTGAGCAGGATGAAGATCGTTTCGTAGAAGAATCCAATCAGTATTCTAACCAGCGCCTCGGCCAGGCGCGCGGTGAAGCGGCTCAGCTTCGCGAAGAAGCAGCTGCTTATAAGAACCGCGTCGTTCAGGAAGCAGAAGGTGAAGCGCAGCGTTTCACGTCTGTGCTTGAACAGTACGAGAAAGCACCGGAAGTAACACGCAATCGTCTGTTCCTTGAAACCATGGAAGACGTGCTTGCCGGGACCAAGAAGGTTATCGTGGAAGCGGGCAAGGATGTTGTTCCATACCTTCCTTTGAGTGAACTTATGCGTCAGCAGCCGCGTGCCGGTGCAACTGATGCAACGACGAATAGCGGAGGTAACTAATCATGGCCAGTAACAGGCTTCCGTTCTTTGTTGGCATTATCGCCGTTGCAGCATTTCTTCTTTATTCGTCGGTGTTCATCGTCAATGAACGTCAACAGGCTATCGTTCTGCGTTTTGGTCAGATCGTTGACGTGAAAACCGATCCCGGCATCTATTTTAAAATGCCGTTCGGTTTCCTCGATGCCGATACTGTGCAGCTGATTGATGATCGTCTGTTGCGTTTTGATCTTGACGATATTCGCGTTCAGGTTTCTGGCGGTAAGTTCTATGATGTGGATGCGTTCCTCGTTTACCGCATTACCGATCCGCGTAAGTTCCGTGAAACTGTTTCCGGTAGCACGTTGCTCGCTGAACAGCGCCTGCGTACACGTCTTGATGCTGCTCTTCGTGGTGTTTATGGTCAGCGTGGCTTTGAAGCTGCTCTTTCCGAAGAGCGCGGCGACATGATGCGTGAAGTTGCCAATCAGCTGCGTGCTGATGCCACCTCACTCGGCATCACGATTGAAGATGTTCGCATCCGTCGTACCGACCTCACGGCTGAAGTTTCGCAGCAGACCTATGACCGCATGAAGGCTGAACGTCTTGCAGAAGCAGAACGTCTGCGCGCACGTGGCCGGGAAGCTGCACAGCGTATCCGCGCTATTGCCGATCGTCAGGTTGTGGAAACGCTTGCTGAAGCGCGTAAGGAATCGGAAATCCTCCGCGGTGAAGGCGAAGCGCAGCGCAGTGAAATCTTCGCTCAGTCTGCCGCGAAGGATCCAGGCTTCTATGCGTTCTATCGTTCGATGGCAGCATATCGCAAAGCGCTGGAAACGCCGGATACGACGTTGGTTATTTCGCCGGATTCGGAGTTCTTCAAGTTCTTCCGTGATGCTGGTGGCAAACTGCCAACACCGGCCCAGTAAGAGAGATTATCGCAAATGAGCGATTTTCTAGCCGCCGTAGGTCTTCTCTTCGTCTTCGAGGGGCTGCTCTACGGTGGCTTTCCTTTTTTTGCTAAAAAGCTTGCGCGGGATGCATCCGAAGCACCGGAAAGCATGTTGCGGATTGCAGGGCTTTGCGCTCTTGCGATCGGTGTTTTCATTGTCTGGCTTGTCAGGGGATAAGCCAGCTCATCCGTTATATTTCTACTCGTCGCTCTATGCGGAGCCGTAAACAGGCCGTATTTTGCAGCAATCTAATCTTTTCTCTTTTACACCGCAGACAAAAACGGAGCAGAGCTTCATGGCAATTGCACCCAAGGCGGGATTTGCCCGTACCCTTCTGGCGACAGTCGCCCTTGGCGCGATGAGTTTTACAGGGGCAGTTGCAATCGGCGCCGCGCCTGCATTCGCGCAGCAAACAGCGCCCGTTCGCAAAGGACCGGATTCGGTGGCTGATCTGGCCGAAGGGCTTCTTGATGCTGTCGTGAACATCTCGACATCGCAAACGGTTAAAGAGGATGGCGAACAGGATGGTGCTGTGCCGATGCCACAGGTGCCGGAAGGCTCGCCGTTTCAGGAGTTCTTCAAAGACTTCTTCAATGACAAAGATGGTGGCAAGAATAGCGATTCCCGCAAGGTGCAGTCGCTCGGCTCGGGCTTTGTGATTGATGCGGAAAAAGGTTTCATCGTCACCAACAACCACGTCATCGCTGATGCAGATGAAATTGAGGTGAATTTCGTTGACGGTTCGAAACTGAAGGCTGAGCTGGTCGGCAAAGACACAAAGACAGACCTTGCCGTTCTGAAGGTTGATCCGGCGAAGCATAAGCTTAAATCCGTACAGTTTGGCAATTCGGATAAAGCGCGTATTGGCGACTGGGTATTGGCAATTGGTAATCCGTTTGGACTCGGTGGCACGGTTACTGCTGGTATTATTTCCGCCCGCAAGCGTGATATTCAGTCCGGTCCCTATGATGATTTCATCCAGACCGATGCCGCGATCAATCGCGGTAATTCCGGTGGACCGTTATTTGATATGGACGGCAAGGTGATCGGCATCAATACAGCGATCTATTCCCCATCAGGTGGCTCTATCGGTATTGGTTTTGCTATTCCGGCTGAAATGGCCGTTGGCGTTATTGATCAGCTTAAAGAATTTGGTGAAGTGCGCCGTGGCTGGCTCGGCGTTCGTATTCAGCCTGTTACCGATGACATCGCGGAAAGCCTTGGCTTGAAGGATGCAAAGGGTGCTTTGATCGCGGGTCTTATTGAAAACTCAGGAGTAGACAATAAAGAGATCAAAGCGGGTGACGTTGTGATCCGTTATGACGCCAAGCCGGTTGAGCGTGCGCGTGACTTGCCGCGACTTGTTGCCGAAAGCGCTGTCGGTGATGAAGTCGAAGTGGTTGTTGTTCGAGACGGTGAAGAGAAGACCGTAAAGGTTAAGCTTGGCCGCCTGATCGAAGACGATAAAAGCACGGAGGAAGCGACTGAAGATCAGGCACCTCCACCAGACATGGAAGAGGGCGAAGAGGGGCAGGAAGTTCCCAATGCTCCTAAGCCGGATACCAAGAAGAAAGAGCAAACGGAACAGGCTGGCACAACAGTGCTTGGCATGAAGCTTTCGGAAATCAACGACGACATACGTGGTGAATTTGGCATTGCAGAGGATGTTGAAGGTGTGGCTGTTCTGTATGTTGCCCCGGGTTCTGCCGCCGGTGAAAAGCGTATCGAAATGGGTGACGTGATTGTCGATATCGGACAGGTCACTGTGAAGTCACCGGTCGATGTGAAAAAGCGAATTGATGCGCTGCGGCGCGAAGGTCGTAAGAATGCGCTTTTGATGCTTGCGTCCCGTTCCGGCGAGTTGCGCTTCGTGACGATCCGAATCGACTAAGCGTTTGGGATGTTGAAATGCAAAAGGCGCCGCGGCATTTGCGGCGCCTTTTTTGTTTGTGTTTAGAATCCCTTGGCCGAATTGGTTCGGAATGTGATTCAGTTTTTCGATGGATTTATTGCGGAATAAACGACGTGACGTTTGAGGTGGGGCATGTCGTCAGGCACCTTGGGGTGGTCGAAGTCGCGTGCTTCATCCCGCATCATTCCGATGCGTCGCATAACGGATGTCGAGCGGTCATTATTGAATACAGCAAATGAGACAACTTCAGGAAGTTCAAGCTTCTCGAAAGCGTAAGCCAGAAGTGCTTTTCCCGCCTCGGTCATATAGCCTTTTCCCCAGAAGGGTGGTGTAAGCCGCCAGCCGATTTCTACCGTGCCGTCAGGGAGGCATGGTTCGAGATCTGTGAGGGCAAGACCTGCAAAGCCGATTGGTTGCCCGCTTTGTTTTTCCTCAATAGCGTAAAAGCCAAACCCTGTTTCTGTGATCATTTTTTGCAGACGCTCAAACAATGCGTCTGATTCTGTACGAGAAAGTCGAGACGGGAAGAAACGCATTACCTCAGCATCCGAGTTAATTTCGTGAAGCAATTCGCGATCCCGGTTTTCCCAGTTGCGAATAACGAGGCGAGGCGTTTCCAGAATAATCATTCGACAAAATCCGATTTACGATAACCCTGAATATAAAGAAGGGCGGTCAGGTCACCATGATCAATGCGAACTTTTGCCTGTGCCGCGACGGCTGGTTTTGCATGAAGAGCAACACCGGTGCCAGCGAGCTGGATCATACCCAGATCGTTGGCGCCGTCACCTACAGCGATTGCATCGTTCGGGCTGAGACCGAGGCGGTCAGCTATTTCAACCAGCTTTTCAACCTTTGCTTCGCGGCCCAAGATCGGATCGGAAACGGTGCCGCTTAGATGGGCGCCATCATGAAGAAGTGTGTTGGCGCGATCCTCGTTAAAGCCAATCATGTCGGCAATGCGGCGTGTGAATGATGTGAAGCCACCCGATACAAGGGCCGTATAGGCCCCATATTTGCGCATGGTACGGACGAGTTCCACACCACCGGGCATAAGTGAAATGCGGGTCGAGATAACCTTGTCGATGACCGAAAGCGGCAGGCCTTTGAGGAGCGCGACGCGTTCGCGCAATGCTGGCTCGAACTCGATTTCACCATTCATGGCTCGGGCGGTGATTGCTGCAACATGCTCTCGCAGGCCTGCTTCTTCCGCCAGTTCATCAATGCATTCCTGCTGGATCATGGTGGAATCCATGTCTGCAATCAGAATTTTCTTGCGCCGACTGTCCTGATCCTGCACCACGACATCAACTGGCGCACCATCGAGGGAAGCGCGCAGCGCCTGATCGGCTTCTTCATGGCTTATGCCTGAAGCGAGCGGTATGTCGCAGGCGATGCCGTCGGCCAGCCAGTAAAGTCCGGTTGCATTCACTGCTGCCGAGGCTTTAATCCCCAAGGTTGAAACTAGCGACGCTTTGGCCGGATTGGCAATCAATGTAGCAACGAGGGAAGCGGGTCGGGACATGAGGAATATTTCCTGCGATGAGTGAAGCGACAAAGGATGCAATCCTGATAGCTGGCCCGACGGCCAGCGGCAAGTCGGCTCTTGCCCTTCATATGGCAAAGAAGACCGGCGGCTTCATCGTCAATACCGATTCCATGCAGGTTTATGAGGTCCTCGATCTGTTAAGCGCGCGCCCACAATCGGATGAGCTTCACGAAGCAGAGCATTTTCTATACGGCCATGTCGCGCCATCAGTTTCCTATTCAACGGGGAAATGGTTCGCGGATGTCGAAGTCCTTTTATCGCGTCCTGATCTCAAGGCCCGTACACCGATCTTTGTAGGCGGCACAGGACTTTATTTTCGCGCACTTTTAGGCGGGCTTTCGCAGATGCCGGAAGTCGCCCCCGATATTCGCGAGTACTGGCGTCACAGAATGAGCGAACATGGAGCGGAGGTTCTGCACGCGGCTCTTATGGAGCGCGATCCAAAAATCGCCGCCACACTGCGTCCGACTGACAGTCAGCGTATTGTTCGTGCGCTGGAAGTGTTTGAAGGAACGGGCAAGTCGTTGCTGGACTGGCAGAAGGATACCGGTACGGCGCTGGTCGATGATGCAAGCGCGACCAAGATCGTGTTGCTGCCCGAGCGGAAATGGCTGGGTGAGCGGATTGCTCAACGCTTCAATCTTATGTGGGATCACGGTGCGCTTGATGAAGTCCGTGCGCTGAATGCGCTGCATCTTGATCCCGCACTGCCCGCGATGAAGGCGATCGGCGTGCGCGAGATTTCAGCATTTTTCGCGGGTGAGATGACCAGAGAAGAAGCTATTGAGCGTTCCGTTATTGCCACTCGCCAATATGCGAAACGGCAATCGACATGGTTTCGTAATCAGCTTGATGAGAGCTGGAAAGTGTTCACCTCCGGCGAACATGCTCTCTTAGGGCAATAATCTTATCTAGAAGGTGTCTTTTATATAAGAAAATATCGCTTTTTATGAATTTTCGCGTTGACGACACGATTTTCGCTGATTAGTCTCGCCGCCATGAACAGAACAGCTCTTATTCTTGTGGTACGTACGCGCATGGGCAGGATGGTGTAACCATCCGGCGAAAGCTCCCATGCGCGAAAGACAGGCTCCCTCGGGGGCCTTTTTTGTTATCTAAACATCAACGAAATTGAATATGTAAAGCAGACGGGAAGTGACGACGATGACGGCAGCAAAAAGCGAGGCGGCGACGATCTCCGCAGGGCAACGCGAAATGACCGGCGCGGAAATGGTGGTGCAGGCTATGATCGATCATGGTGTGGAGCATCTTTTCGGTTATCCGGGCGGTGCAGTGCTGCCGATCTATGACGAACTTTTCCAGCAGGATAAGATTGAACACATTCTTGTTCGCCACGAGCAGGGCGCTGGCCATGCCGCAGAAGGCTATGCGCGATCGACTGGCAAGGTTGGCGTTATGCTGGTTACGTCCGGCCCAGGTGCGACCAATGCGGTTACGCCGTTGCAGGACGCGCTGATGGATTCGATCCCGCTGGTTTGCATTTCCGGTCAGGTTCCAACGTCACTGATCGGCTCCGATGGTTTCCAGGAAGCTGATACGGTTGGCATCACGCGTCCATGCACCAAACATAACTGGCTGGTTCGCGACGTGAATGATCTTTCCCGCATTCTGCATGAAGCCTTTCATATTGCATCGACAGGTCGTCCGGGTCCGGTTCTGGTTGATATTCCAAAAGACATTCAGTTTGCGACCGGCATCTATACGCCGCCGCAGACCGCACCCCGGACCAGTTATCGACCGACCATTGAAGGTGACAAGTCTGCTATCGCGCAGGCTGTTGAAATGCTGCTGAGTGCCAAAAAGCCGGTTATTTATTCGGGCGGCGGTGTTATCAATTCCGGCCCTGCCGCAACGAAATTGTTGCGTGAACTGGTTGAGATCAGCAATTTCCCTATCACTTCGACATTGATGGGCTTGGGTGCTTATCCCGCATCGGGCAAGAACTGGTTGGGCATGCTGGGTATGCACGGCACATATGAAGCCAACATGACCATGCATGATTGTGATGTCATGCTTTGCGTTGGTGCGCGTTTTGACGACCGTATCACGGGACGTCTCAACGCTTTCGCTCCACATTCGCGCAAGATTCATATCGATATTGATCCATCATCGATCAACAAGAATGTTCGTGTTGACGTGCCGATTATTGGTGATGTTGCGCATGTGCTGGAAGATATCGTTCGCCAGTTCCGCGCATCCTCTAAAAAGCCGGATGAAAATGCGATTGGCGCATGGTGGGATCAGATCAATCGCTGGCGCGCACGTAAGTCATTGGCCTATACGCCAAACAAAGACGTCATTATGCCGCAATATGCTTTGCAACGCCTGAACGAGCTGACGAGGGATCGTGATACTTACATCACGACGGAAGTCGGTCAGCACCAGATGTGGGCTGCACAGTTCATGGACTTTGAAGCACCAAATCGCTGGATGACATCGGGTGGCCTCGGCACCATGGGGTATGGTCTGCCTGCAGCTCTCGGCGTTCAGATTGCGCATCCTGATGCGCTGGTTATCGATATTGCTGGCGATGCATCAATTCAGATGTGTATTCAGGAAATGTCGGCTGCCATTCAGTATGAAGCACCGATCAAGATTTTCATTCTGAACAATCAATATATGGGTATGGTGCGCCAATGGCAGCAATTGCTGCATGGCAATCGCCTGTCGCATTCCTATACCGAAGCCATGCCAGATTTCGTGAAGCTGGCAGAAGCTTATGGTGCGCACGGTATTCGCTGTGACAAGCCGGAGAAACTTGATGACGCGATCATGGAAATGATCGAGGTTAAAAAGCCGGTTATCTTTGATTGCCGCGTTGCCAATCTCGCCAATTGCTTCCCGATGATCCCATCCGGCAAGGCCCATAATGAAATGTTGCTGCCTGATGAAGCGACCGACGAAGCTGTTGCCAATGCCATTGACGCCAAGGGCCGTTCCCTAGTCTGATCCGGAGTAAAGAACATGAACGCACAAAATCTAGCATCCGGTTCGGCATATTTCATTGCAGCCGATACCCAGACACCGGAGACACATACGCTCTCGGTTCTGGTTGATAATGAACCGGGTGTTCTAGCCCGCGTCATTGGGCTGTTTTCCGGGCGTGGCTATAATATTGAAAGCCTGACGGTTTCTGAAACCGAGCACGAACAGCATCTGTCACGTATCACTATAGTGACGCGTGGCACGCCAAGTGTACTCGATCAGATCCGCCATCAGCTTGAACGTATCGTTCCGGTCCATCGTGTGGTCGACATGACGCATCGTGCTGTCGAGCTTGGTCATGAGCGCCCGATTGAGCGTGAACTTGCGCTGATCAAAGTGGCTGGCAAGGGTGAGGCGCGTGCTGAAACCCTGCGTTTGACCGATGCTTTCAATGCCAAGATCGTGGATGCAACGACCGAGCATTTCATTGTCGAGATTACCGGCAAGACAGCGAAGATCGACCAATTTATTTCGCTGATGAAGCCTCTCGGTCTGGTGGAAATTTGCCGGACCGGTGTGGCTGCAATGAACCGGGGGCCGCAGGGTCTGTAAGTTCGACAAAAACCGATACGATTATAATTGTAACCGGCACAATAGTTCGATTGTGCCGGTTTTTTATTGGGCTAATTTCTCATGACTAAGCCATAAATGTTCAAAAGGTGAATGATGTCTGCTCTTCCTAGCTATGATGATGTGGTTTCGGCTGCCCGAAGAATTGAAGGGTACGCGCATCGCACGCCAGTCTTCACCTCATCAACTGTTGATCGCGAAACTGGTGCGCAGTTTTTCTTCAAATGCGAGAACTTCCAGCGCATTGGGGCATTTAAGTTTCGAGGCGCTTACAACGCCTTATCGCGCTTCAACGACGAGCAGAAGAAGCGCGGTGTACTTGCCTTTTCGTCTGGCAATCATGCACAGGCAATAGCCCTTGCAGCAAGATTACTTGGTATCGCTGCAACCATTATCATGCCTGAGGACGCACCGGCGGCGAAGCTGGACGCTACGCGCGGGTATGGTGCAACAGTCGTTACATACAACCGCTATACTGAAGACCGTGATGCACTTTCAAAACAGCTTGCAGAGGAAGGAGGTTTAACACTCATTCCGCCCTTTAACCATCCAGACATCATTGCCGGACAGGGCACTGCGACCAAGGAATTGATCGAAGAGGTTGGGCAACTGGATGCTTTATTTGTTTGTCTTGGCGGCGGTGGCTTGCTGGCGGGCTCTGCTCTGGCTGCCAAAGCGCTTTCACCTTCATGCGATGTCTATGGGGTTGAGCCGGAAGCAGGCAATGACGGTCAACAATCGCTCCGTTCCGGCAGGATTGTTCATATTGATGTCCCCAAAACATTGGCCGATGGCGCCCAGACGCAGGCGCTCGGCGAAATGACATTCTCTATCATTCGGGAAACCGTTCGCGATATACTGGCGGTCAGCGACGATGATCTGGTGCAAGGTATGAAATTTTTTGCCAGCCGAATGAAGATGGTGGTTGAACCAACCGGCTGTCTGGGCTTCGCGGGTGCTTTGCAGATGGCGCCAGAACTCAGAGGAAAGCGCGTCGGCGTGATTATCAGTGGCGGCAATGTTGATCTGGAAAGATTTGCAACGCTGATTGGTAAGGACATTTGATCACGGTTTGATCTTGTCTTTGAGTCCCGAATCCTGTCTGAACAGGGGATGCAGTTTTCACCAGAACAGGATCAGGCTTTAAAAGCCGTCGGCAAGTGGCTGAAAGAGGGGCGTTCCCCCATTTTCAGGCTGTTTGGTTACGCCGGGACGGGCAAGACCACTCTTGCGCGTTATTTTGCCGAGCATGTTGATGGCGACGTGCAGTTTGCAGCTTTTACCGGGAAGGCGGCCCAGGTACTGCGGTCCAAGGGCGCAAACAATGCGCGCACGTTGCATTCGTTGATTTATCGGCCACGCGGTGAAGAAGCGATTGAGGACGAAACAACCGGCAAGACGTCCATTGCTCCGACCTTTTCACTCAATCGTCAAAGCCCGGTGGCCAAGGCCGCTCTGATCGTTGTGGACGAATGTTCCATGGTTGATGAGCAGCTTGGCCGCGATCTGATGACATTCGGCACGCCAATCCTGGTGCTGGGCGATCCGGGGCAGCTGCCGCCGATTTCCGGCGGTGGCTTCTTCACCGAGCATGAACCCGATTATCTGCTGACGGAAATTCATCGGCAGGCACGTGACAATCCGATCATTCGTATGGCGCTGGACGTGCGTGAGGGTCGAGAACTTGGTTATTGTGATGAGGGAAGGGCGAAAGTTATTTCCAAGTCCCAAGTTAATCAAGATCTGGTACTTTCTGCCGATCAGGTTCTTGTCGGCACAAATCGCACGCGTAAGCGCTACAATCAGCGCCTTCGCGAGTTGAAGGGCTTCACAGCAGAGTACCCGCAGGCTGGCGACAAGCTGGTTTGCCTGCGCAATGATCCTGCAAAGGGGCTTCTGAACGGTTCTCTCTGGAAGGTGATGACCTCGTCCAAGGAAACAGTGAAGCCGGGAATTAATCTGCTTGTCTCACCGGAAGATGAAGATCGGGGCGTTGCGAAGATTAAACTGCTCAAAGCGCAGTTTGAAGACCCGGATGCTGAAATTCCCTGGCAGACCAAAAAGCGCTTCGATGATTTTGATTACGGTTATGCATTGACGGTTCACAAGGCGCAGGGTTCGCAGTGGGACAATGTGGTGCTTTTCGATGAAAGCTATGCATTCCGCGACACGCGCGAACGTTGGCTTTACACCGCGATCACACGGGCAGCGGAACAACTGACGATCGTAAAATAATCATTGTTCCGTTGGTTCAGCGCTAAGCCATTCCCAAGCTTTGGGTTCGTCCTCCGGCTCAAAAGTCTTCATTTCAATGGACAAAAATGGCTGCATTAGCGTAACGCTCGCCTGTATCCATAAAGGCCCGCCGACGATGGCATAACGGCGCAAGTGCTGGAGCGATTTGGCGCGCATCGACAACATGCTTTCGGAAAATGCAGAACCCCAATCGACACCTTCATAACCCGTCAGACGAATGAGCAAATCGATTTCTTCGTGGCCTTCATAGGCCGCATCAAGCAGGCCATAGAGATTTTCGAGGGCGGCCTCATCGAGATGCCCTTCGATCGCAAAGGCAAACACGTCTTCACGATTGGTAGGAATGCGACGCACGACGGGAACGTCTTCATTGCGCATAGAGACCTCCATTTGCTGAATATTGTTATATTTAAACGTCATATCTTGTGTTTGCGCAAACGTTTTTAGCCGGGCGAAAGTTGCGGCTACAGGAGCAAAATATCATCAAAAAACATATTGATGATTCATTGTGGGGTGCGACTGGAAAGCACTGACATTTTTTAACAGTGCGGGATATAAAGCCATATCCTTATCTTTGGGAGCGATGCTCTATGCCTGCAAAACTGTCCGTCAATCTCAATGCCATTGCAATGTTGCGAAATCGTCGTGATCTGCCATGGCCAAGTGTTACCGGGCTCGGGCGAGCAGCGCTTGCGGCAGGCGCCGCAGGTTTGACCGTACATCCGCGTCCGGATCAACGCCATATTCGTTTTTCCGATCTTGGCGACATCCGCGCGCTTATTGATGATGAATACCCGCAGGCCGAGTTCAACATTGAGGGCTTTCCAACAGAAGCATTTCTGGAGTTGGTTGAAAAGCATCAACCTGAGCAGGTAACGCTGGTGCCAGACGATCCAATGCAAGCAACTTCCGATCACGGCTGGGACTTTGAAACGAAGTCTGATTTCCTGGCGCCGATCGTTCAGCGTCTGAAATCAAAGGGAATGCGCGTGTCTTTGTTCGCTGATCCTGATCCACTTGGCTATGACAAGGCCAAAGCTATTGGGGCAGACCGGATTGAGCTGTATACCGGTCCTTATGGCGCGACATACGACAATGCTGCGGCTGCGACGCGCGAACTCGGTCGTCTCGGTAAGGCAGCAGATGCTGCAACAACACTCGGTCTAGCAATCAATGCTGGGCACGATTTGACAGTTGAAAATCTACCGGCGCTGGTCAAACGTGTACCACAGTTAAGCGAAGTCTCTATCGGTCATGGCCTGACAGCAGATGCTTTGATGTATGGTATGCCTGTTACAGTCAGTCGCTATATTGCGGCGCTGGCCATATAGATGGCGTTTAAACGCATGGCTAGTGATCAAGCCGTGCGAAATATGCATTTGTGCGCGGGCATAACAAGATATAAACGGCGCGCCTGATGTTTATACGCTGGGGGCATGCGGTTCAATTTAGGGAAGCATGAATGACGTTTTCCGCAATCTCCACCCCGCCACCCAGCGGTTATTTAAATCATCTGGAAATAGTTCTGCTGTTATTTTCGTCGAATTGTTGAGTTGTTAGCGGGCTGAGCGAGGAACTTCGACGTCTGGCCAGAGTTTTTGCTGGTGGCGATTTTCCTCTTTTTCTTTTCTCCTTCAGGTTCCTTAAATTACGACCTTGCGAGGTGTCTGCATATGAGCAGCGAGCATAACGATAAGAACCAACCAGTTTCAGATGAAGCGCAGGCGGGTTCTCAGAATACGCTGCCGACTGGTGTTTCGCCAGAAAATACAATTTCTTCGGAAGAAAACGATCATTCCCATGACAGTATGAAAATGCTGGTACTTGGTGCGCTCGGCGTTGTCTACGGTGATATCGGGACGAGCCCGATTTACGCCTTTCGCGAAGCATTGCATGCCGCGACATCAGATGGCTTTCTTTCCCGAAGTGACATTCTCGGCGTCGTTTCACTGATCTTCTGGGCGCTTCTGCTTGTTGTAACGGTTAAATATGTGATCTTCGTCTTACGCGCAGATAATAACGGCGAAGGCGGAATTCTCTCTCTGATGGCTTTGGTGAGGGCTGCCCTGAAAGGGCGGCCAGATATCGTTCTGGCGGCAGGTATCTGTGGTGCTGCACTGTTTTTTGGCGATGCGGTCATTACGCCGGCCATTTCCGTCCTGTCTGCGGTGGAAGGGGTGTAGATTGTTGCGCCCCATATGACGCCGTTTGTGGTCCCGATTACTGTGGTCATTCTCGTGGTCCTCTTTTCCATCCAGAAGTACGGCACGGGGAAAGTGGCGATTGTTTTCGGGCCCATTATGGCGGTGTGGTTTCTGGCGCTCGGTGCTTCGGGTCTTTGGCACATCTTTGACGATCCCACCGTCATGGCAGCGCTCAACCCTTATTATGCCCTGCGCTTTCTCGTTGTTAGTCCAGGTGTCGCCTTCATTACCGTGGGCGCAGTCTTCCTTGCCATGACGGGTGCCGAAGCGCTCTACGCTGATCTCGGTCATTTTGGTCGCAAACCAATCGTGCGGGCTTGGCTTTGGATTGTCTTTCCGTGTTTGCTACTCAACTATTTCGGACAGGCAGCATTCGTGCTTTCGCATGGTGAGGCCGCCGCTCTGCCATTCTTCGAGATGATGCCGGAATTTGCGCTCTGGCCGATGGTGCTTCTTGCAACTGCTGCCACCGTGATCGCCAGTCAGGCTGTCATCAGCGGTGCGTTTTCAGTGGCGCGTCAGGCGGTTCAGCTCAATATTCTGCCACGTCTGGAAATCCAGCATACGTCTGAGAAACTGCACGGGCAGATTTATATTCCACGCGTTAATCTGCTGCTTGGTCTGACAGTTATCATTCTCGTTCTCGGCTTCGAGAAATCGAACAATCTGGCATCTGCCTACGGTATCGCGGTGACCGGAAACATGTTGGTAACGACCGGTCTTCTGTATTTCGTCATGACGCGCATCTGGAACTGGCGTGTTAGTCGCGCACTTCCAATCATTATTGGCTTCCTGATCATTGATCTTCTGTTTTTCAGTGCCAACATCATCAAGGTGCATGATGGAGGTTGGGCGTCGATCCTGTTTGCTGCCATTCTCGTGATCATTATGTGGACATGGGTACGCGGCACGCGCCACTTGTTCCAGAAAACACGCAAGGCCGAAGTGCCGCTTGATCTCATCGTTGAACAGATGAACAGGCGTCCGCCGACCATTGTTCCGGGAACGGCTGTTTTCCTGACGGGTGATCCGAAGAGTGCTCCAACTGCGTTGATGCACAGCCTCAAGCATTATAAAGTTTTGCATCAGAACAATGTGATTTTGACAGTTGTGACAGCCTCCAAACCTTGGGTGTCGAGTGCGGACCGGGTACGTGTCTCGCAATATAATGAGCGCTTCATGCAAGTGACGCTGACTTTCGGATATATGCAGCAGCCGAATATTCCACGGGCATTGGGCCTTTGTCGCAGGCTCGGCTGGAAGTTTGATATTATGACCACTTCGTTCTTTTTGTCGCGTCGCTGGCTTAAAGCATCTGCTCATTCCGGAATGCCGCTCTGGCAGGATAAGTTGTTTATTCTGCTGGCACGAACCGCGTCGGATGCGACCGAATATTTCCAAATCCCGACTGGTCGGGTGGTCGAAATTGGAACGCAGGTGAATATCTGAGGTTTCCGGTAACAAATTTAAAAGGGCGTCTTCTCAGGAGTTGATTCCAGAAGGCGCCTTTTTTTGCCGACCGACGGAGCGTTCGGATCACAATTCCAAAATCTGCATTTGCTTTAAAAAATCGTGCTTGACGGTGACCATATCTCAGACTAATAAACGGAACCGTACCGTACGGTACAAGCTGGAGGGATTAACCGGTGACTGATAAAAGCGAAGAATTTCAGGCTCAGAAGCAGCCGTCTTTCTCGCCGCGTCAGAACGAAGTTCTGGAGCAGGCGTTGCGCCTTCTTGTTGAAGGTGGGGACCGCGCTTTGACTACGGCAAGCATTGCGCGTGCTGCCAATTGCTCCAAGGAAAGCCTCTATAAATGGTTTGGCGATCGCGATGGTTTGCTGACCGCGATGGTTCGCTGGCAGGCATCGAAGGTTCGTGTCGTGCCGGTGGCGCGTGAGAAGCTTGATGCGGAATCGCTTTTCTCAAGCCTTGAACATTTTGCCCGCGACTGGTTGCTGGTTCTGTCCGGGCGCACATCCGTCGCGCTCAACCGCCTGGCCGTCAGCCATTCTGCCTCCGGCAAGTCCGCACTTGGTGACATCGTTCTATCCAATGGTCCGGTTGCAATGGCCAAGCGTCTCAAGCCTATCCTTGAAATGGGACAGGAAGCGAAGCTTCTGGCTTTTGACGATATCGATGAAGCATTTCGTGCATTTTTCGGACTGGTTGTCCGGGATATGCAGATCCGGTTGCTGCTTGGCGACCGGCAGGAACTAACTGACGCGGAGGTTATCCGGAATGCCCGGCGCGCCACCAAGCAGTTTTTCGCTCTTTATGGAGCTTAATCTTCTGCGGATACGAGGAAGCCGCAGAGCAATTTGAATGAAGGGAATATCGAAATGCGCGTTTACTACGATCGCGATGCAGACGTTAATCTGATCAAGTCGAAGAAGGTTGTTATCGTTGGTTACGGTAGCCAGGGCCGCGCTCATGCGCTTAACCTCAAGGACTCCGGTGCTGCCAATGTACGCATCGCTCTTCGTGAAGGTTCGGCGACCGCCAAGAAGGCAGAAGCTGACGGCTTCGAAGTTATGAATGTTGCTGATGCGGCCAAGTGGGCCGATCTCCTTATGATGGCAACCCCTGATGAACTTCAGGCCGACATCTACAAAGAACACATTCAGGATAACATTCGTGACGGCGCTGCAATCGCTTTCGCACACGGCCTCAATGTTCACTTTGGTCTGATTGAGCCTAAGAAGACCGTAGACGTTGTCATGATCGCACCTAAAGGCCCAGGCCATACGGTTCGTGGCGAATACCAGAAGGGCGGCGGCGTTCCTTGCCTTATCGCCATCCATCAGGATGCTTCGGGCAATGCACATGATCTCGCTCTGTCCTACGCTTCGGGCGTTGGTGGCGGCCGTTCGGGCGTTATTGAAACCACCTTCAAGGAAGAGTGCGAAACCGATCTGTTCGGCGAGCAGGCTGTTCTTTGCGGCGGCGTTGTTGAGCTCATCCGCACCGGCTTTGAAGTTCTCGTTGAAGCTGGTTACGCACCAGAAATGGCTTACTTCGAGTGCTTGCACGAAATGAAGCTTATCGTAGACCTGATCTACGAAGGCGGCATCGCGAACATGAACTACTCGATCTCCAACACTGCTGAGTGGGGCGAATACGTCACTGGCCCACGCATCATCACGGCAGAAACCAAGGAAGAAATGAAGCGCGTTCTGAAGGATATTCAGACTGGCAAGTTTACTTCTGACTGGATGCAGGAATACCGTGCGGGTGCAGCGCGCTTCAAGGGCATCCGTCGCAACAACGACAGCCACCAGATCGAAGAAGTTGGCGAAAAGCTCCGTGGCATGATGCCATGGATCGCAGCGAACAAGCTCGTCGACAAGGCACGCAACTAAAAATCTGCGATATTCAGACTCTGGCCGTCTGCAAATGGCGCTTTGTTTCGGTTCCGGTGCTCAGGTACTTTATGTACGCTCCGGTTCTCACAAAACACCATTTTCGAGTAGAACGCCGTGCGCCCGAATGGGCGCACAAAGGTCGCTCTAATTTTAAGATAGACGCATCGATCTGTCCAAAAATCGAAAATGATTTTTGGGACGATGCGTCGGCCATAAGTCAGAATCTCATCAGATTTTAGGTGCTCTACGATCAGAGAAAAGAGGGGCGTTTCTTACGCCCCTTTCATGCATAGGGCTTTAATCGTGTGAAACGTAGGGCACGAAAAGATCGTCAGAAGCCTTTTCGAATTTATGTTTTGTGCGTTGTTCAGCCAAAACAATTCAGAATATCTTTATTCCGTCTAAGCATGGAAGAAAGTGTTCTCGTGGGCAGAAAATTGCGCTATCGCTAGAACTTTATCTGGCGAGGTTTCAGGAGGCTTTGCCTCCATCGTTTTGAGGAGATTTCCGGTGCTGGACTGGGAAACTGTATTTGCAACGCGTTCGAAACGCATGCGCGCTTCGGAAATCCGTGAACTTCTGAAACTGCTGGAGCGTCCGGATATTATTTCCTTTGCTGGTGGTATTCCCGATCCGGCATTGTTTCCACACGCTGAATTCCAGAGCGCTTATCAGGATATCTTTGGTGGTCCTGAAGCCAATGCAGCTCTGCAATATTCCGTTTCCGAAGGTTACAAGCCACTCCGTACGTGGTTGGTGAGCGAACTCGCCAAAATCGGCATTCCCTGCACCGAAGACAACGTCTTTATCACCTCCGGCTCACAGCAGGCGCTTGACTATCTCGGCAAGCTCTTCATTTCGCCGAATGACACCGCACTGGTGACCGCTCCGACCTATCTCGGCGCATTGCAGGCATTTAACGCTTACGAGCCGACTTATGACATTCTCTCGCTGAACGGTAATCGCACACCGAATTCCTATAAGGAAGCAGCTGAAAATGCTGGCGGTCAGGTGAAGTTTGCCTATCTTTCGGCGGATTTCAGCAATCCGACTGGCGAAACGGTTGATCGTGCCGGCCGCGAGAAGCTGCTTGCCGATGCCGATGAGCTTGATATTCCGATTATCGAAGACGCTGCTTATCAATATCTGCGTTACAATGGAGAAGCCATTGCGCCGATCCTGTCGATGGATATTGCCCGTCATGATGGTGATATCGAAAAGACTCGCACGATCTACTGTGGTTCTTTCTCGAAGACGCTCGCACCCGGTCTGCGCGTAGGCTACGTCGTTGCTGCAAAGTCGGTTATCCGTAAGTTGGTCCTGATGAAACAGGCGGCTGACCTTCATTCCTCTACAATCAACCAGATTGCCATTCATCGGGTAGCTTCGACTGGTTTCGACAGCCAAGTCTCCAAGGTGCGTGGCGTTTACAAGCATCGTCGTGACAAGATGCTGGAAGCGCTTGCCAAATATATGCCGGAAGGCACTAACTGGACCAAACCGGAAGGTGGCATGTTCATCTGGGTGACGCTTCCAAAGGGCATGGACGGTGCCGCATTGCTTGCGGCGTCAATTGAAAGCGAGAAGGTGGCATTTGTACCGGGCAAGGCATTTTTTGCCGACGGTACGGGCGCCAACACGCTGCGTCTTAGCTATTCGTGCGCTAATGATGAAATGATTGATGAAGGCATCATGCGTCTGGGTCGCCTGATCCGCACGCACTCCAAATCTGAAGCTGCATAAAAACATAAGCCGGGCACTGCCCGGCTTATTGGCTTATTGAAAGGGCGAATTACAGCCGGTACGCGGTCCTGCCAAGGGCTGATATGTGTTATCTGACGTGCGATAGCTGCGGTAGCGGTTGGAGCACCATGATATATGATTGCTGCTTGGACCGAATGTGGTCACTGGTTTTCGGTTGGACGGGCGAACCTCAAGCGGGTCGCCATTTTTGTAGATGGGAATGCCCTCGGGCGAAATATAGTTGCCACTGTTACGGCAGCCTACGCCGAAGCACTTACCTGACCCAGCTTTTGGCTGGTAAGTCCGCGGCAATCCGCCTGCGACAGGCGGAGTGCTTGGACGCAAGGACGGTACGTAAGGGGTATTCAGGTCAACAGCTGCAGCGCTGCCGACAAGGCATGCAGCAAACAGACCTGAGCAAAGTATAATGTACCGTATCTTTTCAAGCATTTCCGGTATCCTGATTTCCAGACTTTATATGGTGGTTTTTCTGATCAAAACCAGCGTGGTTGTGCAATTTTGAAAAGAACCACTTGCCAACCACAGCGCAAGTGGTGAGATTGCGCGGGCATGTTTACGATAGCAACCTTCAATGTCGAAAATCTGATGCGCCGGTTTGATTTTTCCGGCTTTCGCAATGAATTGCATCAGGATCGTTCGCTCAAGCTCTTCGAGATCGACGATGAATCACAGTACCGTCTGCTCGAGCAGGCGCGAGCGATTGCCCATACCGATGACACACGGCAGATGACGGCGCTGGCAATCGCCGAAACCCGGGCCGATGTGCTTTGTCTACAAGAAGTCGATAACCTGGCCGCCCTCAATGCATTCGAATTTGGCTATCTTTTCAAGATGATTGGGCAGGGCTATCGCAATAAGTATCTGATTGACGGTAATGATAGCCGAGGCATCGATGTGGCCGTTATGGCGCGAGATATGACGCGCGACGGCCAGCGGATTGAAGTGCTGGAAGTCACCAGCCATGCGCATCTGACCTATAAGGAGCTTGGCCTTTATCAGCCGGTATTGGCTGAACTGGGACTCGAGCCGCATGATCGCATTTTCAAACGCGATTGCCTTTGCCTTGATATGCGGATCGATGGCAAGCCACTGACGCTTTTTGTTGTTCACCTGAAGTCAATGGGTGGTGCACGTAACGGTCTTGATGGCCGCACCGCATCCTTGCCGGTCAGACTGGCAGAAACGCGTGCTATCCGTCACATCATTGAAGAGAAGTTTGGAGCTGCTAACACATCAGGCAAGCGCTGGCTCATTTGCGGAGATTTCAACGATTATCGTGAACGTGTCGTCATTGAAGGCGATGAGTGGAATGGCTATCAGTTTACGCCGGTTCGGGAAGCCGACAGTTCACTGGATATTTTGCTGAACGATGGCTTTGCAATAAATCTTGTGGAGCGTCGCCTCGAAATGGACCGCTGGACGCTTTATCACACGCGCGGGCCGCAGGAACGCCATCTTTGCCAACTTGATTACATTCTGGCATCGCCAGCCCTTGCAGAAAAAAACGGTCATGCTATTCCGCAGATTATCCGCCGTGGTCAGCCCTGGCGCACGATTTTCCCGCCGGGACAGGAAGTGGATCGTTATCCACGCACAGGATGGGATCGCCCGAAAGCCAGCGACCACTGTCCTGTGACAGTGACGCTGAATATTGTGTGAGAGTGAGGCGGTCAATGCAACATGTGAAAGAAAACACGGTTTATGAAATTGATCGTGTTGATGTCCGGATTCTGCCGGGGCCGCTTGAATATTCTCAAGCCAATAAAGACGCAATCGCTGAAAACTGGCGACGCGAGCATCACGCCAATCCGACTTTGTTTGATGGCGAGATTTATCTTGCACCAGAAGCAAAACTGGAAGGCCGCTCCTTTACGGCAGGTTTTCATCGCACGAGCTTCGCAACACTGATGTATTGGCGCAAGGACAGCCAGCCCGTACGGCCATGGCATATTTTTGGCGTCGGCATCATGGTGTCTGCTGAAGGTCATTTGATGGCAGCCCTTATGAGTGCGCATAATGCGGTCGCTGGCCGTGTCTATTTTCCGGCAGGTTCCATTGATGATAACGATATTGTTGATGGTCGGGCAAATTATGAAAACAATATGGCCCGTGAAGTCTTTGAAGAAACCGGAATCAGCCTTGGTGACGCCAAGGCAGAAGCAAAGACACATTTGGTTATGGCGGAAGGGAGTATTGCGCTTTTCCGCCGCTATTACTTTGCTTTGTCGACGGACGAATTGCTCAATAAAATTGAGACCAATCTGGCTTCTCAGGCTGAACCGGAACTCTCAGAAATCATTCCGGTCAAGCAGGCCGGGGCCATGGGAAAGGCGACACCTTCCTATGTGCGCGCATTTGCGGACTGGCATTTTTCAAATCAACAGTAGCAATTGGTTCTGACAGATGACTGCATCAAGAAATTGACTATTCTCGCGAAGCAGGGCTTATGGGCTGTCTGATGTGAGGGAGATGTGAACGATGACCGAAGCTGTGAGTGCCGGCCGGTATTATGAGATTTTCGACGTTTTCGCCGATAAGGCTCTGGCTGGAAATCCGCTGGCCGTTGTTCATGAGAGTGAAGGGCTTACGGACGCGCGTATGCAGGCTATCGCGCGAGAATTCAATCTGTCTGAAACGGTTTTTATCTTTCCGCCTGAAAATCCTGTCCATGAAGCAGCGGTTCGTATTTTCACACCGGATTACGAGCTGCCCTTTGCCGGTCACCCAACAGTTGGAGCTGCCGTATCTCTCGCACGCCATCGCAAGACGGGAGACGAATCGGATCGGCTTGTGACACTGGAGGAGAAAGTTGGCGTTGTTCGCTGTGGTGTAATCTTAGGTGAAAATAGTGCTTTTGCAGAATTTGATCTGCCTCGCCTGCCGGAGAAGGTTGATATCAAGATCGAGAAAGAAGAGGCCGCTGCCGCAATCGGACTTGGCACACATGAGATTGGTTTTGAAAACCATGTTCCGGAAGTCTGGAGTGCAGGGACACCTTATCTTCTTGTTCCCGTGCACAACCTGATTGCCGCGGCCAAAGTTTCTATAGACCCTGTTTATGTGAGTGAAAGCCTTCCGCATGTCGGTGAGCGGCCATTGCCGATCTATGTTTATTGTCGCGAGACGATTCTTTTCGATAGCAACTATCATACACGTATGTTCGTGACCGGTTCGAACGTCTACGAGGATCCTGCGACGGGATCTGCTGCTGCAGCATTTGGAGGTATGATCCTGACCAAGGATAAG
This sequence comes from Ochrobactrum sp. Marseille-Q0166, assembly GCF_014397025.1. Classification (NCBI taxonomy): domain Bacteria; kingdom Pseudomonadati; phylum Pseudomonadota; class Alphaproteobacteria; order Hyphomicrobiales; family Brucellaceae; genus Ochrobactrum; species Ochrobactrum sp. Marseille-Q0166. The sequence continues at coordinate 1,252,789 of NZ_JACJUO010000001.1, forward strand.
CCCGTGGACGGCAGTTCCCAATGGTGGATCGAACAGGGCATGGAGATGGGGCGCCCATCGCGTATTCGGCTTGAACTCGATGTGTCGAAGCAAACCCTTAGCGGTGCGCGTATTGGCGGCACAGCGGTCAAAATTGCAGAGGGCCGCTTATTCGTCTGATTTTGATTTTTTGACTACAGCCAAAGCGCCATTGCCGCCCTATAATAATCTGATGACCGATTAGCTTCATGAGGGACCTGTGTCATGATAATCAAGGAAATGTCTGAAATTGATGTCCGCGATATGATCCAGCACACCCCAATCGGGCGGCTCGGCTATGTCCTTGATAATCGACCTTTTGTGGTGCCGCTCGGATTTCGCTTCAGTGGTGGCGCGCTTTATTCTTTCACCACCGATGGTCAAAAGACCGAGGCTATGCGCAAGAATGATGCGGTCTGTATTCTGTTCGACCACATTATTTCTAAAACGGAGTGGCGCAGCGTTGTGGTCAATGGTCACTATCGTGAGATCAGGCGGGATGAAGAGAAAGCCGCTATTGTTAACATGCTTTCAAATGAGCCGGCTTGGTGGGAACCTGCCTATACAAAGACTATCACCGGTGGCGGCGAGCAACGCAAATTGGAACCAATTTTCTTCCGCGTTGATATTGAAAGCGCCACCGGTCATCAGGCCGGCTAATTTCGTTGCGGCGGCTCCTATTCTAATAGAATCGTCTGAACCGCTCTAATCCTTTCTTTCTAGGAATTAGCCTACGCAAAACCGCTTTGCGCTTTTGCTGGAAATGCTTTAGCGAACAACAAGAACCGGCACGGTGCTGCGTGTGACCACTTCGTGTGTCTGACTACCAAGCAGCAGGCCCTTCAAGCCACGGCGCCCATGTGATGCCATCACAATCAGATCATTGCGCAATTCTTTTGCGGTTTCGATGATTGAGGTGGCGGGATGCTGTGCCACGACATGTAATGTGTGAATTTCAACGCCAGCTTCGCCCGCCAGTTCGCGGGCGCGCGCAAATGCGGCGTCAGCGTAATTGTTCCATTCTTCTTCGTAACGCTCGATGAATGCTGGGCTATCAGTAAAACCACCGGGCAGGCCGGAAAGCGAATAGGGCGCGGTAACGGTAAGGACAGTCACCTTGCTTCCCATGGCTTTTGCTGTGTCAAAGCCATGAATAAGGCCGCGTTCTGCAAATTCTGAGCCATCAGTGGTGATCAGGATATTCTTATACATCATGCCCTCGCTTTGTCTTTATGAACAATTAAAGTAGGTAGCCTAGCAGAGTGATCATATCAAACAGCTTATGCGTTGATATTAGAATAGAATGGGACTTCGTTAATCCATGCCACTTGATTGCGATACTTTTCATGCGAGTTGGGTTGCAACTGTCCTTAACCTAGACTGGCCGTCCCGAATATCCACGCAGATTGATGATGATTCCGAGCGCGTAAAGCTTCAGAAGCAGGAACTGGTGCGGATGTTTGATGAGGCGTCCGAACATGGCATCAATGCCGTGATTTTTCAGGTTTCACCGGCCGCTGATGCTTTCTATAAATCTGACTATCTGCCTTGGTCGTCCTATCTGACAGGCAAACTGGGAAAAGACCCGGGATTTGATCCCTTGCGGTTTGCGATTTCAGAAGCACACAAGCGCGGAATAGAGCTTCATGCATGGCTTAATCCCTATCGTGTTTCGATGGATATTCGCCCCGCAACACGCAAAGAACTGATAAATTCGTCCAGCGATTCCCCGGCCAGTGTTTACAAAACCAATCCCGGTTGGGTTGGCATATCTGCGGAGCGCTATGTGCTTGACCCGGGTATACCGGCCGTACGCAATTGGGTGACAAACATCGCAGCCGAAGTTGTTCAGAAATACGATGTCGATGGTATCCAGTTCGACGACTACTTCTATTACGAAACGCAAGGCTCACCGCTCAAGGACGACAAGACATTCAAGCGTTTCGGGACACGCTTTTCCAGCAAGCAAGATTGGCGGCGCTACAACACTTACACTTTGGTGCAGGAAATCTCGAACAAGATCAAAGCGATCAAACCGCATGTTCGTTTTGGCATAAGTCCTGGTGGTGTCTGGCGCAATCAAATGGACGATCCGCTCGGCTCGCCAACGCGTGCCGGTAAAACCAACTATGATGGCGACTTTGCCGATACACGTGCCTGGATTAAGGATGGTTTGATCGATTATATTGCTCCGCAGGTCTATTGGTCATCAGGTCGCAAAGATGTGCCTTATGGCCCCATCGTAAAATGGTGGGCGGATACTGTCAGGGGTACAAAGACTGATCTTTATATCGGTATCGCGCTTTATCGCGCTGGGAGCGCGACCAAGACGGAGCCCGAATGGCTCGCCGGAAATGGCGTGGATGAAATCAAGCGTCAGCTTGATCTCAACAATGCCATACCAGAGGTCAAAGGCAGTATACTTTTCCGGCACGGTTTCCTGTCGGATTCCAAATTTAAAAGCGTTTCTGCGTATCTGAAAAAGAGCTGGGGCAAGTGCCGCGCCCGAAAATAATGCGACGAAATGCGAGTAATTATTATCTCATTGATTTAAATCAAAGAAAATATCTGTGCGCTGGTGTTAGTGATTGATTGTTGTCAGGTTCCACCAGAACTGATGGCCCGGGATGTCGAGGCCCAACCAAAGCGACATCCCGGCTAAGAATCTCTTATTCAAGGATCTGTCGAGCGCACCAGCGCGATCTTTTTTTGCAGTGTTGCCCCGATCGACAGCCAGCGGGTGCTGTCAACATTGCCCTCCATCTCTCTCAATCAGCACCCGCGAATTTTCTCATATGGATTATGATTTACTGCATGAAGTTGTGGTTCATTTGGGTATAGTTACTTTCAATGAATGTGTGCGTTCTCGATTTGAATACAGTTTTTCGATCTGACAGCGGTTGACTGAAGTACGTGGTTACTGTGCGACCAAAGAAATGATGATGCAGAGGATGTTTGGGTATGGGGTTCAATCGCAAGCAGTGGATCGCAACTGGTATTGTCGTAGTTCTGGCCGTCGGGGGCTACTATGCCTTTAAAGCATTGAGCGCCCCCGGATTGCCGGAAGGTATTGCTGCCGGAAACGGGCGAATTGAAGCCGTCGAGATCGATGTATCCACCAAAAGCCCCGGACGCATCCGCGAAATTCTGGCCGATGAAGGGCAGTTTGTTGAGGCCGATGAAGTTCTGGCGCGCATGGATACTGCCCAGCTCGAGAGTCAGCGCAAACAGGCGGAGGCGCAACTTCGTCGCGCAGAAATAAGCATTGAAACAGCCAAGAGCTTGGTTGCCCAGCGTGAAGCCGAGCAGACCTCGGCACAGGCAATAGTCGCGCAGCGCGAGGCGCAACTGGATGCCGCCAAACGCCGTCTCGTTCGTTCGCAACAACTTTCAGAATCACGCACGGTCTCCCAGCAGGTGCTGGATGATGATCGCGCTACGGCACAGGGTGCTGAGGCAGCCGTAGCGGCAGCCAAGGCGCAACTGGCTGCAACAGCGGCTGCAATCAGCGCTGCACAAGCTCAAGTTGTTGATGCGGAGGCCGCCGTTGAAGCTGCAAAAGCGGCGATTGCCACCATCGACACGGACATCAACGATGCCACATTGCGTTCGCCGAAGCCGGGCCGTGTTCAGTACCGCGTTGCTCAGCCGGGTGAAGTGCTGTCGGCTGGCGGACGCGTGCTTAACCTGGTCGATGTCAGCGATGTCTATATGACTTTCTTCCTGCCGACTTCACAGGCTGGCCGAGTGGCCATAGGTGCTGACGCGCGTATCGTACTTGATGCAGCACCTCAATATGTGATCCCTGCCACGATCAGTTTCGTAGCCGATGTTGCGCAATTCACGCCAAAGTCGGTTGAGACGGAGGAAGAGCGTCAGAAGCTCATGTTCCGCGTTAAGGCAAAAATCCCTCAGGAATTGCTTCAGAAATATATTCAGCAGGTCAAAACGGGACTTCCGGGCATGGCTTACGTGAAACTTGACCCAAGTGCTGAATGGCCGAAAAACCTTGCGGAAACAGTAAAATGATTGCGGCTTCGATAAAGGCTGGCGTGGATGACGGCAGCTTTGTCATCCGCGCCGACGGCGTGAAGCTGTCTTATGGATCAACGGAAGCATTGCGCGACATTTCGCTCAACGTGCCTTCAGGTTGCATGGTGGGCTTGATCGGCCCCGATGGCGTTGGCAAGTCAAGCCTTCTGTCGCTGATTGCTGGCGCTCGCGTTATGCAAAAGGGCAGGGTAGAAGTTCTGGGTGGCGACATTGCCGACAAGCGCCATCGCCGGTCGGCGTTTCCGCGTATTGCCTATATGCCGCAAGGGTTGGGGAAGAATCTTTATCCAACGCTCTCTGTCTTTGAGAATATAGAGTTTTTTGGTCGGCTGTTTGGCCATGACAAGCATGAGCGCGAACGCCGCATTGCCGATCTTCTGGCGCGGACGGGCATGTCGCCTTTTGCGGATCGTCCGGCGGGTAAGCTTTCCGGCGGGATGAAGCAAAAGACCAGCCTTTGCTGTTCGTTGATTCACGACCCCGATTTGCTTATCCTTGATGAGCCGACAACGGGCGTTGACCCCTTGTCCCGTCGCCAGTTCTGGGAACTGATCGACGATATCCGCAAAGATCGCCCCGGCATGAGCGTTATTGTGGCCACCGCCTATATGGAAGAAGCGGAGCGTTTTGACTGGCTTGTTGCGATGAATGATGGCCAGATTCTTGCGACCGGTACGCCGCACGAACTGCTTGAGAAAACCAAGACACCCAACTTGGATGCTGCCTTTATTGCGCTTTTGCCGGAAGAGCTTACGCGGGATCACACCGAAGTTGTTATGCCCCCGCGCGACGTAAATGCAGATAGCGGTATTGCAATAGAAGCCGAGCATGTCACTGTGCGATTTGGCAATTTCACTGCCGTCGACAATGTGAGTTTTCGTATTCCTCGCGGTGAGATCTTCGGCTTTCTTGGCTCGAATGGCTGCGGTAAATCCACGACGATGAAGGTCTTGACTGGTTTGTTACCCGCAAGCGAAGGCACAGCCAGGCTGTTTGGACGTGAGGTCGACCCGAAGGATATCGATATACGCCGTCATGTTGGCTACATGTCGCAGGCGTTTTCACTCTATTCCGAACTGACCGTTCACCAGAATCTGGAGCTTCACGCCAAACTGTTTGGCATGGCAGAGGACGATACCAAACGCAGAATCAAGGAACTAACCCAAAGGTTTGATTTGGCTGGGGTTTTGGATGATCTGCCCGACTCGATGCCGCTCGGTATCCGCCAGCGCCTGTCGCTGGCTGTGGCGCTGATCCATTCGCCGGATATTCTCATTCTTGATGAGCCTACTTCTGGCGTCGATCCGGTTGCACGCGATGCTTTCTGGCAAATCCTTGCCGATCTGTCCCGGAACGACAATGTCACGATTTTCGTGTCGACACATTTCATGAATGAAGCGGAATTGTGTGATCGTATCTCTCTGATGCATGCCGGTAAGGTGTTAATCAGCGATACGCCAAAAGCCATTACCGCAAGCCGCAATGCAGCAACACTTGAAGACGCTTTCATTGCATATCTCGAAGAAGCAATTGGCGAAACAGCGCCTGAGAAGGAAGTTCAGGAAGCTGTGAAGGTTCAGCCTGCAAAGGTTGAGAAAAGCAAGACACCAACGGTTAGCTGGCTGCCAAATCCTCGGCGAATGCTGGCTTTTTCGCGTCGGGAAGCACTGGAGTTAAAGCGCGATCCGATCCGGGCGACATTGGCCATTCTCGGTACTGTGATCCTCATGTTCGTGATTGGATATGGTATCAATCTCGATGTCGAGGATCTTACATTTGCGGTTCTGGATCGTGATGATACGACGATCAGCCGGGATTATACCCAGCAGCTTGCAGGTTCCCGGTATTTCACCGAAAAAGCACCCATCACCGATTATGATGATCTTGATCGGCGGATGCGTAAGGGTGAAATCAGTCTGGCGATTGAAATTCCGCCGAATTTCGGTAGCAATGTCGCGCGTGGCCGTCCTGTCGAAATAGGTGCGTGGATTGATGGCGCCATGCCGACGCGTGCGGAAACCCTGCGCGGTTATGTTCAAGGCATGCACGCTAACTGGCTGACGCAAAAGGCGCGCGAACTTTATGGAAGCGCGGCCACTGTCGGCAATTTCAATTTGGAAATTCGTTATCGCTACAACCCGGACGTCCAGAGCCTTGTAGCCATGGTGCCGGCGGTTATCCCGCTGCTTTTGCTGATGATCCCGGCCATGCTGGCAGTTCTGAGTGTCGTGCGAGAGAAGGAGCTTGGCTCGATCATAAATTTCTATGTGACGCCGGTGACGAAGTTTGAGTTTCTGCTCGGCAAACAGCTACCTTATATCGCGCTGGCCTTCCTCAACTTCCTGATGCTAACCGCCTTTGCGGTTTTCATATTCCGTGTGCCGTTTACAGGCAGTTTCCTGACCTATGCCACGGCAGCGCTTCTCTATGTCATCATAACAACTGGTATGGGCTTGGTGATCTCTACCTTTATCAATAGCCAGATTGCAGCGATCTTCGGCACTGCATTGCTGACGCTCATTCCGGCGGTGCAATATTCCGGCATTATCGACCCTGTCTCGTCTTTGCAGGGGGCTGGTGCCTTTATTGGCAAGATTTATCCGACGACTTATTTCGTGACGATTTCGCGCGGGACTTTTTCGAAGGCGCTGGACTTTTCCGATCTCGCCGGATCATTTGTGCCACTGCTCATTACCATACCGGTTCTAACCATTCTTGGCATTCTACTTCTCAAAAAACAGGCGGGCTGAGATGCGGATTTCCAATATTTTCCAGCTTGGGGTCAAGGAACTGCGCGGGCTGGCACGCGACCCTATGCTTCTCCTGCTCATCGTTTACGCCTTCACGCTTGCGATTTATACGGCTGCGAAAGCTATGCCGGAAAACCTCAACAACGCGGCGATTGCAATCGTTGATGAGGATCAGTCGCCAGTTTCTGGCCGTATCACAACTGCGTTTTACCCGCCGTATTTTGTGCCTCCGAAGCTTATCACCTCTCATGAGATGGATCAGCGGATGGATTCCGGCCTCGATACGTTTGCGCTTAATATCCCGCCAAACTTTCAGCGCGATCTGCTCGCCGGGCGTTCGCCAACCATACAGCTGAATATCGATGCAACCCGCATGAGCCAGGCCTTTACCGGTGGCGGTTATGTACAGTCGATTGTTTCCAGCGAAGTGAACGAGTTTGTTAATCGCTATCGTGGCGATGCAGAAGCGGTCGTAGGATTAGGTTTACGTGCGCGGTTCAATCAGGAACTGAACAAAGGCTGGTTTGGAGCAATCACCAATGTCATCTCATCGGTGACCATGCTTTCAATTATTCTGACAGGCGCAGCGCTTATTCGAGAGCGTGAGCACGGCACTATCGAGCATTTGCTGGTCATGCCGGTGACGCCACTTGAGATTATGGTATCCAAGGTTTGGTCGATGGGTATGGTGGTGCTGGTGGCAACGGCCTTTTCGCTGATTGTTGTTGTGCAAGGCATTCTGGCAGTACCGATCAATGGTTCGCTGACTCTGTTTTTAGCAGGAGCCGCATTGCAGCTTTTTGCGACGACAAGCCTTGGCATCTTCCTCGCAACGATTGCTGGATCAATGCCGCAGTTCGGGCTTTTGCTTATGCTGGTTCTGCTACCGCTGCAGGTTCTATCAGGTGGTACAACGCCGCGCGAAAGCATGCCGGAAATTATCCAGAACATCATGCTGGCGGCACCCAATACCCATTTCGTAATGCTCGCGCAATCGGTGCTGTTTCGAGGCGCGGGATTGAGTGTTGTGTGGCCGCAATTGCTGGCCATGATTGTGATAGGAAGTGCTCTTTTCTATTTTGCCTTGCGTCGTTTCCGCGACTTCCTGAGGTGATAAATCTATATAATTGAACAATTTATACTGCTTCTCTCTGAATGTGATTCAGATGGGGCAGATTGTTGCAGTTGATAATTTGCCTTCGCCTTGCTATCGCTCGGCACAGGAAACGGTTCTGTCCGCAAGGATGGATGAAAAGGGAACACGGTGAGGCTCGTTTGAAGAGCCGAGACCGGGACTGCCCCCGCAACTGTAACCGGCGAGTCATCCTCCTATGATCGTATGTTGCGATCATAGCCACTGAACATTCAAGTTCGGGAAGGCGGAGGACCGATGAAGACCCGGAAGTCAGGAGACCTGCCGTATCCAGTCACCCATGGCTGACACGAGGGGTGTCCAGTCGCGGCCGTCCGTAGCGGTGACATTGTGAAATGTTGCCGTGGGACAAATACGGGGTACTTGCGCCCTGATTTCTGACACCTGCGGTGAAGCAACGCTTGCGCGCAGGGAGTGGAAATAAATGCATATTCTCAAGCTATCGACATACCTCGCATCGACTGTTCTGGCGGTTTTGCCGCTGGACGCTTTGGCCCAAACGAGGGCGAGTGAACAGGATGGTGTTGTGCTCGATACGATCGTCGTCACACCGTTGAGGCGTGCAACATCGTTGCAACGCTCCACTTCATCTGTCACGGTCATTGATCGCGACCAAATCGATCGATCAGCAGCGCCCGATCTGCAATCGCTGCTTCAATACTATCCGGGAATTTCGATCACCACCAATGGCGGGCAGGGATCATCTTCCAGTCTCTATATTCGCGGCATGTCATCGAAACAGACAGTGGTACTGGTCAATGGCGTGCGAACTGCTTCGGCCACGACGGGTGCTACAGCGCTTTCCAATATTCCGCTCAGTTCAATTGATCGGATCGAAATCGCAAAAGGTGCGCATTCCTCGCAATATGGTGCCGATGCGATGGGGGGCGTCATCAACATTATCACAAAACAGGGTGGGGCCTGTGGTGAGCGTTCCTTCTGCGGCAGTGTGACGACGGGTGTAACCCATCCATGGGGCGGTTATGCTTCGGGTTCGCTTCAGGGGCGCAGCAAAGATGGTATAGACTATGCTTTTGGTGCTGCTGTCACAGGCACGCAGGGATATAATTTTACAACGCCGGAAGCTTTTGGCTATGAGCCGGATCGCGACGGTTTTCTGCAGGGGTCGTTCAACTTTTCCCTGTCGAAAGATTTTGACTGGGGTAAGATTTATACCGATGGACTCCTGAGCCGTGGACGTAATCAGTATGATGCCAAAGCTCCTTCAGCAAATGAAGCTTACACAACAGCATTCAGCGGCAAGCTGGGCGCACGTATCGATCATAGCGCTGACTGGTCTTCGACCATCGAGTTGAGCTCTGGTCTCGATCACAGCCGAAATTTTCGTAAAGGCGTTAGTGGATCTGATCTGTTTGAAACCAAGCGCTATGGGATCTTTGCCTCGACGGAAAAGCAGTTTGAAACCGGTAATTTTTCCCATGTCGTGACAGGTGGCGTTGAAGCTTACCGCGAGGAAGTGAATGCGACGACCGACTATGCCAAAACAAGTCGAGATCTGGCTGCCGTATTCGGCCAATATTCGCTTGAATATGAAGCGCTGCGCTTTGATGGTGGTGTGCGCTACGACTATAATGAGCAGTTTGGCGATATCGTTACGTATAATCTTGGCGCGAGCTACGAAATTCTGCCGGATCTCGTGCTGCGTTCGTCGTTCGGCACCGGCTTTCGTGCGCCTACCTTCAATGAGCTTTACTATCCCGGCTATGCGAATCCTGATTTGCAGCCGGAAAAATCGAGGTCTTACGAGATTGGTCTGAATTGGCAGCCGTCCATCGATACAAGTCTTGATCTGGCTTTCTATAAGACTTGGCTTCGTGATGCGATTATGAGTACGGCGCCGTCCTATCTGCCCTACAATATCGCGCGTGCAGAAGTGACGGGTTTTGAAGCAACACTGTCTCATAGCTTCAACGAGATGTGGGCAGCGAAAGGCTCACTCGACCTCAAGAAGCCAATTGATGAGGAGAACGATAGCGATCTTCCATATCGTGAGCGGGTGAAGGCTACGGCTGAAGTGAATTTCAAGCCGGTTGATAAGCTCGATCTAACGGCTCGGTTGCTTTATGGCGGTTCGCGCTACACAACTGCCTCGAATACCAAGAAGCTTGATCCTTACGTTACGGCGGATTTCATCGCACTGTATGACATCGACATGCAGTCGCAGCTGAAGCTTTCGGTGGAGAATATCTTCGACAAGGATTACCAGACAACATCCGGCTATAATGCTCCGGGGCGCAGCTTCAATATTGGGTTGACGCGGAATTTCTGACGAGATGCGCAACATGAATACGCAGTCCAGATTATGGAAAAGCAGGTTTGGCCTTCTGGTCGGCCTGTTTCTCGCTGTGTTTCATACCGCTCACGCGGATGGACTGCCCAAGCGTGTGGTGTCGATCAATGTCTGCACAGATCAATTGGCGATGTCGCTGGCAGATGCCACGCAGTTGCAGTCAGTATCGTATCTTTCGCGTGATCCGCTCCTCTCTGTGATGACGGAGAGGGCAAGTGAGTTGCCGGTCAACCATGGGCAGGCTGAGGAAGTCTTCCTCATGAAACCTGATCTGGTATTGGCAGGCACATTTTCTTCGCGTGCGACAGTCGGATTATTGCGGGATTTGGGTATTCGGGTAGAGGAATTTGCGCCTGCACGCTCCTTTGAGGATATCAAGGCGCATATGAAACGTATGGGCGAATTGCTCGGAAAGGAAACCGAAGCGGCGCAGCAAATTGCCAAAATGGATGCAGCGCTTTCAGCCATCCAAAAGCCGGAGCATAAACAGACCGTTGCGCTTTATTATGCGAATAATTACACGGCGGGGCGCGGCACGCTAATTGATGACGCGATCCGTCTGGCCGGGCTTGATAATATTGCCGATAAGGCGGGCGTTCGTGGCTCGGCTATGTTACCGCTGGAACTGCTTGTCATGGAAAAGCCCGATATTCTGGTGCGTGGATCGCGCGGGAGGCCACCGGCTTTGGCATTCCAGAACTTCGAGCATCCGGCACTGCGTGCGCTTGAAGGGAATACGCGAAGCGTGGCACTCAACGATAATCTGACAGTATGTGGCGGGCCGTTCAGTATTGAAGCTGTTGCGAAGCTCGCGGAGGCTGCACGTGACTGAAACTGGTCGTTTTTATCTGCTGCTTGTTATTCTCGGCTTGATGGTTCTGGTGCTGTTTGTGCTCTCGCTGCTGGTTGGACCAGCCTCCATCAGCGCCGGCGAAAGTATTCGGGCGCTATTAACCGGGAAGGGCGATGTAATCGTGCTGGTTATGCGCGAGATCCGTCTGCCGCGTGCTTTGCTCGCATTACTGATCGGTGCCTCGCTGGGGCTTTCAGGCGCTGCCCTTCAGGGCTATTTGCGAAATCCGCTCGCTGAGCCGGGATTGCTTGGCGTGAGTTCATCGGCCTCGCTTGGTGCGGTGATTGCGATCTATACGGGACTGTCGCAGGCTTTCCCGCTGGCTTTGCCATTGCTGGCGCTGGTCGGTGCATTTGTGTCAGTTTTTCTGGTAAAGACGCTAGCCGGACAACATGCTGGAACACTCACTGTTATTCTGGCAGGTGTTGCCGTAACCAGCCTTGCCGGGGCAATGACGGCACTTGCGCTTAATCTTTCGCCCAATCCATTCGCTGCGATGGAAATCGTGTTCTGGATGCTCGGTTCTCTGGCCGACCGGTCTATGACACATGTTTGGCTCGTAGCACCCTTCATTCTGATCGGTTGGGTGATGCTATTTTCGCTGGGGCGTGCGCTGGATAGTCTAACACTAGGATCAGATGCTGCGGCCAGTATGGGCGTCAATCTTTCTCGCGTTCAGTTTCTTGCGGTCCTTGGCACCGCTGCATCGGTTGGTGCATCGACGGCTGTGGCCGGAGCAATCGGCTTTGTCGGGCTCGTGGTGCCACATCTGTTACGTCCACTGGTCGGCTCGAAACCGTCGCGGCTACTTGCTGCCAGTGGCTTTGGTGGAGCAGCCCTTCTACTGGCTGCCGATGTGCTGGTGCGCGTGATTATGCCGGGGCGCGAATTAAAGCTTGGAGTGTTAACGGCAATCATTGGCGCGCCGTTCTTCCTGTGGCTTGTCTTCAAGTATAGGAGGCGGCTGGTATGACGACACTTTCAGTCCACAATCTCGATGTTTTGCTGGGGCGCAAAACCGTACTTGAAGCCATTAATTTTAAGGCTGGTGAGGGCGAGTTTATCGGCCTGATCGGTCCGAATGGTGCAGGCAAGACCACGTTGTTGCGCGCGCTTTTGGGGCTTACGTCTTCGACAGGCGATATTCTGCTCGATGGCTCGAACCTAAGAAGAATGCATGTCGCGGATCGTGCCAAAATAATCGCATATCTGCCGCAGGAGCGTGATGTTGCCTGGCCGGTAACAGTCAGAATGCTGGTGTCGCTCGGACGTTCGGCGCTGAAGCCTGTGTTTGCAGGGTTGGACCATGACGATGAAGCGGCCGTCGCGACCGCGATGCAGCGCATGGGCGTCGATCAACTGGCGTCACGTCCTGCCAACGAGCTGTCGGGCGGTGAAAGAGCACGCGCCTTGATAGCGCGCGTATTGGCGCAGGACACGCCGGTGATCATGGCTGACGAGCCTGTGGCCGGGCTGGACCCGGCTCATCAGCTGGAACTGATGGAGCTTTTCGCCGGGCTTGCCAGCGAGAGCAAGACAGTGATCGCCTCGCTGCATGATCTTGGTCTGGCTGCGAAGTATTGCACGCGGCTGATTGTGCTTGATCGTGGGAGGCTTGTTGCTGATGGTGCGCCGGAAGCGGTGCTCAATCCGACGCTATTGAAAGAAGTCTATGGAATCGATGCGCGGCTAATGAAAATTGACGATGAAGTCATCCTGCACACACGTAAACGATTACGCTAGTTATTCCCCATTTTTTACTAAAAAATTTTCAGATTGGCGGGATTTTTCCACCGAGAGGTTAAAAAGCCCGAATTTCAACCAAACCTGCTTGCTCTTACAATTTCTTGTGATTAACCAATCATCTTCAAATACCGTTGAAATTGCGCTGAAAGGATGAGAAATCGTGAAGCAAGCAACGAGCGGAAAACGCAAAGGCGGCCGCAAAGCGCTTTGGGCAGCTGTAGCGCTTGTCGCGATCGCCGCTGCTGGTGCAGTCGGATACAAGATTACACTCGAAAAGACCATCAATGCGCAACTTGAAAGACGTGGCGGTAAAGCTGCCTCCGTTACCGCCGATTTTCTTGGTAACATCAAGCTGACTGATGTGGTTCTGCCGTTGAAAGATGGCGCAGATATCACGATTGGGTCGATTGAAGGACGCCCGAAAGTTTTGTTCCTGAGCGGCATGTTGGATGCCAAGGACGTCAAAACCGAGATTGCACAGTTTAAAATTGCGCTGCCAAGCGTTCGTATCGACGATGCAAATTTCGATATTGGAATGCTACGTGATACGTTTGGTAATGGCGAGTTGACGCTTGCAGAACGCGTAGGTCGTTTTTCTGCGAAGCGTATGTCAGTTCCGGAAATAAATATTGTTCAGATATTGAACGATAAGGAACAGAAGACGTCTTATAAGGATGTTACGCTCGAAGATATCGTTAACGGCCATGTCGCTCGCTATACTTCAAGTGGTGCTACATTTGATCTCGATCTTTCGCTGCCAGATGAAAATGGCACGATCAATGAAGAGCGGATGGCGGGAACTATTGGCACTTCGGAAGGCAAGGATATCGACGGTGTTTTCATCGCACGTCTTTATACTGAAGCTGCGGGTCCAAACGATACTGAAGCCCAGCCCGTATATGGTCCGTTTTCTGCCAAGAACATCGTCGTGAAGGCCACCAAGTCTAGCTTTAGCTACGATGAAGTTCGCAGCAATGGCATTACCATGCGCCTGCCTGCGCAGCCGTTCACAGAAATATTGCGGAAGCTGGATGCAGCACAAAAGATTGATTCACTTCCGCCGGAAGAGCAAAAAGAGTTCTTTGCAAATCTGATCGGCCTTTTCGATACTATTGGCAAGGGCGATGTAGAACTGCTCGGCATGAAGATCCAGCCGAGCGATCCTGAAAAGGGTGAAGGCGCCATCGAAAAGATGGCAATGTCATTTGACAACAAGACGTTCGATATGTCGCTCGACGGCTTCTCTGCCGGCAATGGCACGGACTATATCAAGTTGGACGAGTTTTCACTCAAAGGCTTCAACTGGGGGCCTTCGGCAGAGGCTGTTAAAAAGTTTGTAGGCCTTAGCGAAGAGGAAATGGAGAGCTTTCCTTTTACAACAATGCTGCCCGAATTTGGCACGATCGTTCTCAAGGGGATCGATGCAGACCTCCCATACGACAATAATGCATTTGACGATATTGATATTGAAGATGAAGACGGTAATCCGGTACCAAAACCTGATGGTTTGCCACATCGTCTGAAGTTTGGTCTCAAAAGCTATGAGATCGGTCTGAACAAGCCGCTTAATGGTATTCCCACCGATATTCGTGTCACCTACGAAGACATGTCGTTGCCTGTCCCTCAGGACAGCAATGAGGAAATGTATAAGCAACTGCGCGCGCTAGGCTATGACCGGATCACGATTTCATCGAACCTTGAAGTGAATTGGGACGAGGCGAGCCAGAGCCTTGTGATCAAGGATCTCTCTCTAAGTGGCAAAGATATGGGCAAGGTGACCATGTCTGGCCTGATGGGGGGCTTTACCAAGGAGTTTTTCTCCGGTGATAAGGTCCTGACTCAGGTCGCGCTTCTTGGTCTCAAGGCACGTGAAGTCAATCTCAAGATTGAAAATCAGGGGCTCGCTGAAAAGGGTCTTCAATTCTATGCCGATGAAAACAACATGTCTGTCGAAGAAGCGCGTAGCACGCTGACTTTGATAGCAAGTGCTGTTTTGCAGGAACTGGCCGCCGACCAGCCTAAACTTGAAGCTGTGATTTCAGCGCTCAACGCATTCATTGCGAAGCCGAATACCTTTGAAATGAGTGTGAAGTCGAAGTCTGAGAGAGGCATTGGCGCACTGGAAATGGTCGCGATTTCTCAGGATCCATTCTCGATTCTCGACAAGATCGAGATTGAAGCAAAGGCTGACTAACAGGCTTTTATATCTGCTTGAATCAAAGCGCCGGCTGTATTCAGCCGGCGTTTGCTTTTTGTTATGGCTTTCAGATAGGGTGAGAGGATCAGAACTCCATCATTCGGAAACCATCAATGCTTAAAAATATCAATCCATTGCTTACCGGATCGCTGCTTGAAGTGCTTGCGGATATGGGGCATGGCGACGATCTTGTGATCGTCGATGCTAATTATCCTGCGCAGGCTTCAGGCGTGCAGGTGATCGATCTGCCGGGCATCAGCGCGACTGATGTTGCAGAAGCGGTCCTTTCCTTGCTACCCCTCGATGATTTTGTCGATAAGCCAGCGGCTGTAATGGAAGCGCCGAATGATACGCCTGCAATCTTTGGTGAGTTTGAAACCATTATCGAGAAGGCTGAAGGCCGCAGGATCGCGGTTGACCCTATCGAACGCTTCGCCTTCTATGATCGCGCAAGTGCTGCTTATGCCATCATCCGTTCGGGTGAAAAGCGTCTTTACGGTAATATCATTTTCAAGAAGGGTGTCATTCGTTCCTAATTGAAAAAAGCCCCGCAATGCGGGGCTTTTCTTTATGGTTATTTTACTGTTATGGCTTTGGCTGATGGTGTTCCATCTTGCCTTTGCCTCCGTGATGCGGGCCCTTCGCGCCATGGTGGGCCTTCCTGGCGGCACGCAGTTCGTGGTGGTCAAGTCGGCCATCTTCATTGCGATCAAGCGCTGCGAATTCCTTTTGGCGCTGCTTTTCAATCGCATCCAGCGTGATTTTTCCATCGCCCTTCACATCAAGACGACGCTCCAGACGATCTGCGGCGTGGCTCACCATGCGCTTGAGCGCAAGTGCTTCAATTTCATCGCGGGAGAGTACACCGTCACCATTGGTATCGGCAGCCTTCAGTTCATCCATACGAGAGAACTTTTCAAGGTCTATAGGTCCGCGCTTCCCTTTTGTTCCATCTGTTTGTGTAATGGAAGTATCTGTCGTTGACTTGGCTGTATTTTCGCCGGTTTTATCCTGTGCGAACGCAGCAGTTGAAAGCAATGCAGAAGCGATAACTGCAATATACAATGTCTTCGATTTCATAGTATTTAACTCCATTACTCTATACTGATCGCCATTGATTGGCGTGTGAGTAATGTCAGCCATTGTAGGTGAACCTGGTATGAACAGGCCAATTAATAATTCGTAATGTTATCGAGCCTGCTTTGATCGCAATTTTTCTCTAAACATCGAGAACAGGCCTGCCGAGACAACGATGATCGCACCAACTATTATGTTCCACGACAGCTGTTCATGGAAAACGACGACAGCAATCAAAGCGCCTATGACCAGCTGCAAATATGTGAGGGGCTGAACTTCGACAGCTTCAAGAATATCATAGGCGCGGATGAGACAGTAATGACTTGCAATTCCAGTGACACAAAGCGCAGCCATCCATGGCCAATCGTGGATAGCAATCGACTCTAAATGAAACAGGCCAACCATAGTAAGAACAATTGCACCGCCTACACCTGTATAGAAAAAGCTGGTCAAAGAGCTGTCTGTTTTACTGACTGCGCGGGTTGCAATGGCATAAAACGCAAAAAGTACGGTAGCCGTGATCGGAAACATGAGCTGCCAGTCAAACTGGACATGTGTTGGGTCGATAATTAGCATGACGCCGAAAAGGCCGACAAAAATCGCGAGCCAGCGCCGCCAGCCAACTTTTTCACCAAGGAAAGGTACCGAGAGCATCGTTATAAGCAGCGGTGCTGCTTGAAAGATTGATTGCGTCATGGCCATGCCAACGCGGCTGAGGCCATAAACCAGAATAACTATTTCAGATGCGAGTAAAATCCCGCGCAGAACTTGCAAAACGGGCCGCTTGGTTGAGGCCGCATGTGCGATGCCGCCTGAGCGCGTAGCAACCAAAATCACAAAGACTGCAAAAACCCAATAACGCACCATCGTTACAAAGATGGGCGAATAGTGCGAGCCGAGATACTTCGAAATGCCGTCCTGAGTCGCGAAAATTGTGACGGCGAGAAGTGTAAAGGTGTAGCCTAGGCTTTTGGGGGTCATGGGGCACTCATAGTACCACTACGCCAGTTTCGCCATTTCTATTTATGTATGACACGGCTTTTTAGCAGATTAATATTTGAACAACTGCACACGTGCGTTTTACCCAACGGCTTCGCGAGCAATGCGATCAACTGCGCGGGCTGGAAGCAGATAAGCCTTAAGCCTGACAACGCCGTCTATCTGGCTGGAAATGACATTAAAGCTGGTCAGGGAATTGCAGGGCATATCACGGTAGGGAAGTTGCGGGGGTGCTGGAACCGAGTTCTCCAATGCCAGAGACAGAAGCATAGCTTTGTGCCCGCGTTATCGGGCTTCGACACGCGACACAGACCAATAATCATCGGCTTCCCATGCTAGAGACTTGGCAGCGCCAACGAGAGATTGAAAGCGCTCTTAATGATGAGAGACGGGTGGCAATGGAGGCCCGGATTGATACGCGGTTCTCAGGATTGGAGAACTCTGTCAAAGGTATCCAGTTTTCGCTATCTCGCATCAACTGGATGATTATTGGTGGACTGGTGGCGACCTTTGTTGCCTTCGTAGTTGGGTCGGGTTGAAATCAATTAACCAGAAGAGGTGATTAAGGCCACAGGCTTCACCCGAGTAAAAGCGCACTCTTTAAGATTGTAAGTGGTGTGAAAATAGAGCATTCAAATCAGGTAAATTGCTATTATTTAATGGGGAAAGTTGGCTTGAGCTACAAGAATTTCTATTTAGCAATGTCTGTTGTTGGGACATTTATCCCCTGGATATTCTTTGGGTCTTTCTTCTCACAGCATGGACTTGATATTTGGCTTTTTCTCCAATCTCTGTTTGTAAACGGAGCAGCTGCTGGCTTCTCCGCTGATGTGCTGATTACAATCTTGGTATTCTGGGTATGGTCATGGCGCGACGCGGCCAAGCACAACGTTGCACAATGGTGGTTGATATTCCCAGCTAGTTTCTGCGTTGGGCTGTCGCTAGCGTTTCCGCTCTATCTTTATTTGCGCGAAAAGAAATAAGTGAATGTCAGCAAGCTAACCGGAGTAAGTACAATCTCGCCTATCGCTTTGCAGCAAACGAGCAGGCCACTTTAACCGCCTTACAGAGCATCAGCAAAATTCAGGACACATTGTCGCAATTGGGGGTAGCGTGCGTCTGATGGCAGAGATTTTGCAACGCATTGAAGAGGTCGGAGAGCGTGGACATTGATGCCCCAAGCCAGAACAAAAGTCTGTAAACTATTTGTAAACTGGAGTTTTTCTGTTCAGCGGAATCTAGCGTATCTTATTGAAAAGATTGGTGGGTGATGTAGGGATCGAACCTACGACCCGCTGATTAAGAGTCAGCTGCTCTACCAACTGAGCTAATCACCCACTCGCTTCTCCGAGGCAGCGGCCCCGGTGAGGTGAGCGGTTCTATAAAGGCCGCTTTTCTTCGTGTCTAGCCTTCAATAGAAAAAAAACGAAAAAAAAATCAAATAAGTTCAAAAGTCCCGGAAATGCTGGCTCTTTCCAAATTATAATTTGCAACGATATCGTGTAATTGGTGTAAAAACTCTTTTTAAGAGCATGTTTGTTCCCGATTGTTTGGAATCAAACCACCTATGATTCTGCTTTTGAAACATTTTGAAGGCGTGCGGTTGCAACGAAGTGGCTGAATTTCCATATGCATGAAGCTTTAAACGAAACTACTGATGTTTCTCGATGAGTTTGAATGGATTGTCCGGATGATGACTGAGGCGACTTGTGATAAGAGCGCTGTAAATGTCGCAGCCGTGTCATCAATTTTTGATGCTTGTCTGAGATGCTTCGGCATATAAAAGACTTGATAGGCAAGTATATTCTTTGCCATTGAGATATTGCTGCAAGCGTAACGAACGCGCAGGCAGGCGAGGGGTTCACGCACCGGATTGTCCTCGTTTCAGAAAACCAGAAGTAGTATCCAGTTTCTGGGTGGCTTCATAATCCGGTTCGCGGCATTTTGAGGACGGAATGGAAAGCATAATCAGCGATCTCGGACAGTTCATCTCCGATCATCGGGCATGGGCAGCTCCCATCGTGGGCGTGATTGCCTTCGGCGAGTCACTCGCTATTATCGGAATGCTTATTCCGGCTACGCCGATCATGCTCGCGATTGGTGGTCTTGTAGGTGCAGGTATCGTTGAGCCATGGCCAATTATTATTGGTGCAATCATTGGCGCCGTAATTGGTGACATTGTTTCGTATCTGCTCGGTTGGTGGCTTGGCCGCAGCATCATCCACAAGTGGCCGCTCAATAAACACCGTACTGGCATTGCACGCGCGCGTCTGCTCTTCCGCCGTTACGGCTTTTCTGCTGTATTCCTGGGGCGTTTCTTTGGACCAGTGCGCTGCACGGTGCCGATGGTTGCCGGTATGATGTCGATGGATCAGAAGCGCTTCCAAACTGCAAACGTGCTATCCGCCATGGTCTGGGCTCCTGTCATGTTTCTGCCGGGATGGTTGGCTGGTCGTGGGATAGGTGTATTTGCCAAGATGGATGGCGATCATATGTTCTGGGCGGTTATCGGTATCACTGTTGTGACGATCATCGCAGCTTTGATTAGCATGCGTTTTTTCAAGGGACGCCCGCGGCGTGAACGTAAGCGTGGCATCCATGTTTCTCCTGCGGAATAGCCATAGGACTTGCATGGAAGCCGCGTGTCTGCATAATACAGGCAACTATACTCACTCGACAACATGACATCCGAGTGTAAGCAGAACGCTTACTCGATGTCTTTTTAAAAGGTTCATCGCGCTTTATGCCCGACGACAGTTCTGACGACCCGTCTTCTCGAAGTCCCGCTCCCTCACAGGGAGCATACGTCTTAAAAGGCTTTGAGCTTACTCACGCCGTTTGCACTTTCTTCGCACCGATCCGCTTTGCAGCGTTTCGGCAAGGAAATGCATGCGGCGTTTTTTCTGTTACCTCTTTTTTCTGATTTTATAGGAGCCGACACATCATGGATTGGTCCATGGACTGGATTGCCGACCCCAATGCCTGGATAGGGCTGATCACATTGGTGGTGCTCGAGATTGTTCTCGGCATCGACAATCTTGTCTTTATCGCGATTCTGGCTGACAAGCTGCCACCTCATCAGCGTAACCGCGCGCGTATAATCGGCCTTTCGCTTGCTTTGCTTATGCGTCTGATACTGCTTGCGTCAATATCGTGGATCGTGACGCTGCGTGAACCATTGATATCTGTAATGCAGCTTTCGTTCTCCGGTCGCGATATCATTATGCTGATTGGCGGGCTTTTCCTGCTCGCCAAAGGTACGATGGAATTGCATGAGCGCCTTGAAGGGGCTCATGGGCCGAAGAATTCACGGGTTGTTCACGCCGTTTTCTGGCAGGTTATTGTCCAAATTGTCGTGCTTGATGCGGTCTTCTCACTGGATAGCGTCATTACGGCTGTCGGTATGGTGCAGCACCTTCCTGTCATGATGATTGCAGTTATAATTGCCGTTGGTGTGATGATGCTCGCGTCTCGTCCGCTGATGGATTTTGTGAACAAGCATCCGACGGTTGTTATTCTCTGCCTTGGTTTCCTGATGATGATCGGTTTCAGTCTGGTGGTTGAAGGCTTTGGTTTCCACATTCCAAAGGGCTATCTCTATGCTGCGATCGGCTTCTCGGTGTTGATCGAAGCCGCCAATCAGATGGCGCGTAAGAATCGTGAGAAGCTGGTGACAACCAATGATTTGCGCGAAAGAACCGCTGGAGCTGTATTGAGGCTGCTCGGTGGTCAGCGCGATGACAGCCCACTTTCGGATACGGTTGATGTGATTGCACAGCAGACGGCATCCAGCGACATCTTCCTGCCGGAAGAAAAGGAGATGATCCGCGGCGTTCTCGATCTTGCAGATCGTCCTGTTCGTTCGATCATGTCGCCGCGTAATGAGATTGAGTGGCTTGATCTGGATGAAGATGAAACAGAGTTGCATCAGGCGATTCGAGAGCTTTCCCATTCTCGCGTCGTTGTAGCGCGCCGTCAGGTCGATGAGTTTGTCGGTGTTGCTCTTGTCAAGGACTTGTTGCTGGATATGAGTGATAAGAATCCGATCGACTGGGATAAGGTGATCAAGCAGCCGCTTGTGGTGCATGAAAATGCGAATGTGCTCAGGGTTATGGAACAGTTGCGTGTTTCGCCGGTTCAGCTCGCTGTTGTTGTTGATGAACATGGTTCATTTGAAGGTGTGGTTACGCCGACAGACGTACTTGAGGCCATTGCTGGCGAGTTTCCTGATGAGGACGAGGAAGCGTCCGTTGCAGAATCAGACGGTCAGGGTGGTTATCTGGTTGATGGCTTTACTGACATTCGTCGTCTTAGCAGTATTCTACAGCGCGACCTCGTTGATGATAGTGATCGTTACACGACCCTTGCAGGTTATGTTATCTGGCACCTGGGTCATCTGCCGTTAGGTGGAGAGAGTTTCACTGCGGATGGCTTTGAATTTACCATTCATGCGATGAACGGTCGTCATGTCGAAAAGGTGCGCATCAGGCCGGTTGATAATTACGAGGTCTAAAGCGAAATAATTTTGGGAGGAGCTACAGGGTTGCTCGCAAAATATTTCACTCCGTTAACTCCGATAGAATAAGTAGGATATTGACTTTATATAAGAAGCCTTCAGAATTAACACATCGTTCATTGTTGCGGCGAAACCGTGGCTTTGAAAAGATGATGCGAATGGGAGGCTCTTATGGACCGCAAATTTCAATTGCTGATTAAAAGCCTGAAAAGTTGCGTATCGTCAGTCTTTGCTTCTCTGGAACAGCCTTGGCGCGGTATGAAGCTCAATGCTGAAGAGATTGAACAGCGGCGTCGCAACCGGCTTGACAAAGGTGAGCAGAATTTTCTTTGGTGCTGGCAGCATCGTGGTTTTTGGTAATCCTTAATAGGTGAAAAAGTTTCGAAAGCCGGAAGCGCAAGTTTCCGGCTCTCTTCATTTTGTTGCGCGATTTTACCGGCAATTGAAAAATTATTCTCCATGTGATTTTTCTGATAGGTGCACTTTCCAAGGATGGGTGAAAAAGTAGTTTATATATTTAAATCAATGATTTAGATTGATTCTTGCTTATCTGTCTGTAGATTTGTTTCCCAATGAAAGTCGATTTAAGGGCGTTTTGCGCAAGCAAAGCGAGAAGGGTGCGATCTATGAAGAAAATTATTCTATACGCGGCTGTTGCTCTTGGCTTGGGTGCAGCTCCTGTCCACGCACAGGAGCCGAAGGAAATTCTCAATGTTTCCTATGATATCGCGCGCGAACTTTACGAGCAGGTCAACAAGGCATTCGTTGCCGACTGGAAAGCAAAGACTGGTGAAGACCTTACCATCAATCAGTCCCATGCCGGTTCATCCAAGCAGGCCCGTTCTATTCTTGAAGGTCTTGAAGCCGATGTTGTGACTTTTAACCAGGTGACGGACGTTCAGGTTTTGCATGATAAGGGCGATCTGATCCCTGCAGACTGGCAGAAGCGTTTGCCGAACAATTCTTCGCCCTATTACTCGTTCCCGGCTTTTCTTGTGCGTGAGGGTAATCCAAAGGGGATCAAGAACTGGGATGATCTCGCTCGTGACGACGTGAAAGTTGTTTTCCCGAATCCCAAGACTTCGGGCAATGCGCGCTATACCTATCTCGCAGCGACCGCTTATGCCAACGAAGCTTTCAAGGGTGATCAGGAAAAGGTTCACGAGTTCATCGGCAAGATATTCAAGAATGTGCCGGTATTTGACACCGGCGGCCGTGGCGCCACGACTACCTTTGCTGAACGTGGTATCGGGGACGTTCTCGTGACCTTTGAAGCTGAAACGCGTGGTACTGAAAAGGTTCTTGGTGCAGACAAGTATGATGTTGTCGTACCGGAAGTCAGCCTTCTGGCCGAGTTCCCCGTCACAGTTGTTGATAAAGTTGTCGACAAGCGCGGTTCGCGCAAGATCGCCGAAGCTTATCTCGATTATCTCTATACGCCTGAAGGCCAGGAAATTCTCGCTCAGAACTTTAATCGCGTCCACGACAAGGATGTGATTGCAAAGCACAAAGATATTTATCCTGATGTCCGCCTCATCACTATTGAGGATGCTTTTGGTGGCTGGGATAAGGTTCAGAAAGAGCATTTCGCTGAAGGCGGCGTACTTGATAAGCTCTTTACTGCCAAGTAAACAAAACTGCTCGGCGAGAGCATGCAGCTCTCGCCTTTCTTTTGGAAGAATTCTGTGTCGCTTCTGAGCATGAAACGCAATTCGGTGCTGCCGGGGTTCGGACTGACCCTTGGCTGCACTTTGTTGTATCTGGTGGTCATTGTCGCTTTGCCGCTTTTTGCAATGATCCTGAAGACTGCCAGTCTTGGCTGGAGCGATTTCTCGAACATTGTAACTTCGGATCGGGCGCTTGCGACGTTTCGTATTACAATCAGTGCCGCAGCTGTAGCCACCGTTTTCAATGGCCTGTTTGGTTTATTGCTTGCGTGGGTGTTGTCACGGTATCAATTTCCGGGCAAGCGACTGATTGATGCCGCAGTCGATCTACCCTTTGCCTTGCCGACTGCAATTGCCGGCCTCGCACTCGTCACGCTGTTTGCGCCAAATGGCTGGTTTGGCCGCTTTCTTGAGCCTATCGGCATCAAGGTTGCCTATGCGCCGCTTGGCATCATGATTGCGATGTTCTTCACCAGTATTCCCTTTGTCATCCGTACAGTTCAACCTGTGCTGGAAGATATGAGCGCTGATGTTGAAGAGGCTGCACGCAGTCTGGGTGCTACGCCATGGCAGATTTTCTCGCACATCATCTGGCCGACAATCTTTCCGGCATTTTTGGCTGGCGCTTCGTTGTCCTTTGCCCGCAGCCTTGGTGAGTTCGGCTCGATCGTTTTCATTTCGGGCAATCTGCCTTTTGAAACGGAAGTGACATCGCTTCTCGTTTTCATCAGGCTGGATGAATATGATTATCCGGCTGCCGCAGCACTCGCGTTCATGATGCTCTTGATGGCGTTTTTTATGCTTCTTGTGACCAATATTATTCAAGCAAGGCGGCTTCGTTATGCAGAGCGCTAGTGCAAGCGTGCAGGCGCGCAATCAATCCACACCGATGCGCAGCTTGTTGATCGGGCTTGCGGCCATTTTTTCGGCAATCTGCATCGGCGCACCTTTGGCAGTGATTTTTTCCTATGCCTTCAGCAAGGGCGTCGGGGTGTTTTTGGGCGAAATACTCAAGCCAGATACGCTTCATGCGGTGTGGCTGACGGTTCTGACCGCGATTGTTGTTGTGCCGATCAATATGGCATTCGGCATTTGTGTCGCCTGGCTGGTCACAAAGTTCCGCTTTCCGGGGCGCCGACTGTTGATCACATTCGTAGAAATCCCGTTCTCGGTGTCACCGATTGTTGCCGGTGTCACCTATCTGTTCTTGTATGGATCTCAGGGATTGCTCGGCCCACTGCTGGAGAGTTACGACATCAAGATCATGTTCACCGTTCCCGCGATTTTTCTGGTGAGCCTGTTCGTGACATCACCTTTTGTGGCGCGGGAACTGATTCCGCTCATGGAAGTGCAGGGAAGTGATGAGGAAGAAGCGGCTCTTACGCTTGGGGCGAATGCCTGGCAGACTTTTTTCTATGTTACGCTGCCCAATATCAAATGGGCGCTCCTTTATGGTGCGGTGCTTTGTAATGCCCGCGTGATGGGCGAATTCGGCGCAGTATCCGTTGTATCTGGCGCCATTCGTGGCAAAACGAATACATTGCCCCTACAGGTTGAGCTCTTGTTCAACGATTACAATGTAGCTGGCGCTTTCGCTGCAGCTTCTACACTGGCCGGCATAGCCTTGCTGACGCTTGTCCTGAAAATCTCGCTCGAGCGCAAACAGCATAGTTGAAAATAAAACCGCCCGACTTTTTAAAAGCGGGCGGTCCACGGTCACGCCGCTTGGGAGAGCGTGTGTGATATCGGTTCGCGTTGCAGCGAAGAGGCGAGGATTGCGCCCTCAGGCCAGTGTGTGAAGCCGCTAGCCACGTTGATGTGCCCTGCATGACCAATGTCGACAAAGCCAGAACCCCAAACATTCGCAATGGCTTCGGCCTTGGCAAAGCGCATGTATTCGTCATTGCGGCTCGCAACCACGATGGACGGAAATGCCAATTCATGCCGAGGCAAGGGCGCAAAGCTCGCAAAGCGGCTATCGCGACGCGACATGGTTTCAACATCTGCGGGAGCGACCAGGAGGGCACCGGCAACATGAGCTGCAGCCGGACGACTTGCGAGATGCGAAACAAGAATACAACCGAGACTATGGGCAACCAGAACTGCACCGGGATTTTCGGCGAGTTTAGCTTCGAGCGCGTGCATCCAGTCGGATAGCACCGGATAGTGCCAGTCGTCCTGTTCGACAAGCACTGCTGACGGATCGTCATGCAACCATTGGCGCTGCCAGTGGCCTGCTTCCGATCCCTTATAACCGGGGATGATCAATGTCGCAGGCATGCGTTAGTTCCTCTTGGAATGTGCCTTGGGAGGCGTTTCTGCTCTGCATCGGGAGGATATGCGAAGCAATTTCCAAGATAGGGGCTATTTCATACCAGTTTAAGAAATATAAATTCAATTTGAGGCGAGAGTGTAAAAATTAATCCCGCCTCCAAATGATTACTTCTTCTGCTTGTCGTTCCAGCGCAGTACGAATTGTGATTTTTCGAAGACGAGAACCACGATCAACGACATGGCGAATGGAATGAGAAGATAGAGCAGGCGGAAGACGATCAGAGCCGCCAGAACATCTGCTGGGTTCATATCCGGCAAGCCGGTGAGAAACACCAGTTCAAGCACGCCAAGCCCTCCCGGGGCGTGGGAAATAAGCGCTGCTGAGAACGATACCAGGAAAATGCCAAGAATGATCAGGAAGCCGGGATTGCCTGTTTCAGGCAGTGCAAAATAGATGATACCTGCAGCACCGATAAGTTCCAGAGGAGCGACGATAAGCTGCTGCGTCACCACAGGCAGACGCGGATATTCAAGACGGAACTTGCCGATTTGCAATGGGCGAAGCTGGAGCCAGCTGCCGAAGATATAAAGCAGTACAAAAGCCAACATTGCCAGAGCGATAATGATCGCAATGGTCGGGGTCAGTTCCTCATTGAAGCGCAAGAGGATATGCGGCTCCAGAAGCAGAACAACACTTGATGTGATGATGACGCCGAGGATGAAGGTGAAGGAACAGAAGGCAATCAGCACCGCAATTTCGCTGCCGGGCATTCCCTGTGAGGAATAAGCGCGATATCGAACGACAGCGCCAGATACGACCGATGCCCCGATATTATGTGATAAGGCATAGGTTGTGAACGAACAGAGGGCGATGAAGATCCAGGATATTTTGCGATGCAGATGAAGAAGTGCGATGCGGTCATAGCCAGCCAGCGAACTATAGGCGAGGAGAGCAGAAGCCGCTGCCAACAACCAATGATGTGCACGAATGGCGTAGAGGCTGTCCAGAACGTCATCGAGAGAGATACTGCGTAGCTCTCTATAAAGAAGCCATGCGGAAACAATCACTGCTAAAATGCCTATTATGGGCCAGATATAATCCTTGAGCTTCATTAACTGGCCACCGCACATTCAATTCGCATTAAATTCCCCTTTTACATCAGCCCCGGATTGAGCGTGTTTTGTGGAAACGCCCGTAATCCGCTCATCCTTTTTAATTGCCTTCTCCATTGCTGCGGCGATTTCAGCTTCGCCGAGAATGACAGCGTCTGCGCCAAGATCGCGCAGATATTGTGCTTCGGCTTGCGAACAGGCGCGCACAACAATATGCACTTTATCATTCGCTTGCCTCGCAAGACTTGTGATGCGTCCTGCCTCGAAGGCATTGGGAATAGCAATCACAACATTTTGGGCGAAAGATGGATTCGCCGTCTCCCATATTTCAGCATCCGAGGCATTACCCGCAATAGCTTCGATGCCGATTTCTTTCAATCTGAAATAAATCTTGGGCGAATCTTCGACAACAAGGAAAGGTATATGACTTTCCTGAAGGCTTGCTGCCACGCGCTTGCCGATCTGACCATATCCGACAATCACGGTGTGGTCTCTGAGCTTACTTTGAATAAGTGGTGCCGGTTCGGAAATATTGATTTCGGTTTCCAGAGTTTCATCCTCGGACCGTCGCAGGCCGAGACGCTTTTCAATCGAAGGGCGCAGACGTTCTGCAACAATAAACATAACCGGATTGAGGAATATCGAAAGGATGGCGCCCGCCAGTATTAGATCACGCCCTTCCGCTGGCAGCAGATTAAGTCCGACGCCAAGGCCTGCCAGAATGAATGAGAACTCACCGATTTGTGCGAGACTTGCGGAAATGGTTAGTGCCGTTCCGATCGGGCGTTTGAATGCACGGACGATGAAGAATGCTGCAACCGACTTGCCCACGAGAATGATAGCAAGCGTAGCAATCAGGGGCAGGGGATCACGGATGAGACTCATCGGATCAAACAACATGCCCACAGATATAAAGAAGAGTACTGCAAAGGCATCGCGGAGTGGCAGAGATTCTTCAGCCGCTCGATGGCTGAGTTCAGACTCGCTCATAACCATGCCAGCAAAGAACGCGCCGAGCGCAAAGGATACACCGAACAGATGGGCCGCACCGAAGGCAACACCAAGGGCGATTGCCAGAACGCCTAATCGGAATAACTCGCGCGAGCCCGTCTGAACAATGACGTTTAATAGCCAGGGTATGACTTTGCGCCCAACGACCAGCATAAGGGCGACAAAAACCGCGACCTTGGCAATTGTTAATAAAATGATGCCGCCAATGCCTAGGCCTAACCATTGGGCGATTGGATCGCTTGTAGCGGCATGGCCAGCTTCGCCACTAACACTCGCAAGTGCAGGCAAAAGCACCAGCGCCATAACCATCGCAAGATCTTCGACGATCAGCCAGCCAATGGCGATGCGGCCGCGCTCTGTATCGATGAGGCGCATGTCCTGCATGGCGCGCAACAGAACAACGGTACTGGCTGTTGATAGCGCAAGACCAAAAACCAGACCAGCTTTGATATCCCAACCGAGCGCTAAGCCGAGAGCGGTGCCGAGTGCCGCAGCCGTCGCAATCTGTGCCAGCGCTCCCGGAACAGCTATGGCTTTAACCGATAAAAGATCTTTGAGAGAGAAGTGCAGACCGACACCGAACATTAGCAGGATAACGCCAATTTCGGCCAATTGTAGAATGAGCTCCTGATCGGCAACGAAACCCGGTGTATGCGGGCCAGCGATGACGCCTGCGAGCAGATAGCCAACGAGGGGAGAAATTTTCAATCGGGTGGCTATGGTCCCGAAGATGAATGCAAGACACAGGCCAATGACGATTGTCGCTATCAGAGGCGTGTCATGGGGCATTGCGGGACCTTCCCGATTTCAGTCTTATAAACTTTTTTTGGAAGCCGGGCACGGCAAAACCATGCCCGGCAATGAGCTTACTTCTGCGGTGTAGCACTATTCTCAATAATTGCCTGATGTGCTTCCTGACGATGCTGCCACCAGTTGCCAAGCAGGAGCAGGATCGGTGCTGCAATGAAGATCGACGAAGTTGTCGCGATAAAGATACCGAACAGCATTGGTACGGCAAAATTATGCACAGCACTTCCACCCCAGATTGCCATAGGCAGCAAGCAAAGGAACGTTGTCACAGAGGTATAGATACAGCGGATGAGGACCTGATTGATACTCATATCCACGATCTCGCGCAGCGGTTTCGATTTATAAAGGCGCATATTTTCACGCATACGGTCATAAACCACGACCTTATCGTTCACCGAGTAACCGATGGCCGTCAGCAGTGCTGCAATGGCAGTCAGGTTGAAGTCGAGCTGGAGCAGCGCGAAGAAACCCACCATTTTTGTGGTGTCGAGGATCAGTGTGATAATAGCGCCGACCGCGAAGAACCACTCAAATCGCCACCAAAGATAGACGAGCATACCGAGTGCCGAAAGAACAACCGCGATGAAGCCTGAACGGGCGAGTTCACCAGAAACTTTCGGTCCGACGACTTCTGTACGATCAATCTTGGCATCCGCGTCAATTGCGATAATTGCTTCCCGCATCTTGTTGACAGCGACGGTCTGTGCCTCTTCGCCACCATCCTGACGCTGGATACGGATGAGAACATCGTTCGGGCTACCAGCAGATTGAAGTGCAACTTCACCAAGGCCAAGCCCACCAAGCTTTTCACGCAACTGTGCGAGATCGGCCGGCTGTGATGTCGTGATTTCTGCCTGAATACCGCCTTTGAAGTCGATTCCGTAATTAAGTCCCGGCTTGAAGAAGAGGCCAATCGAAGCAAGTGACAAAACGATGGAAGTCGCAATCCCGATGAAACGAGCATTCATGAAGCGGAAGTTTGGATTTTCCGGAGCTATCTTCATAAACGGCTTGATTTCAAGCACCTTGAGCTTGCGCTTGCGGACATACCAGGCCATCGCCATGCGGACGAGTGTCACATCGGTGAACATCGAGATGACGATACCGAGCATCATGGCGACAGCAAAGCCGCGTACCGGACCTGTGCCGAACATGAACAGAAGCAAAGTCGAAATCAACGATGTGACGTTCGAGTCAACGATGGTTGCAAAGGCCGCATGGAAGCCTTTATCAAGCGCGGCCATAGCGCCGAGACCTTTGCGGGTTTCTTCCCGTATGCGTTCATTGATCAGGATATTCGCGTCAACTGCGATACCAATACCCAGAATAATACCCGCTATACCGGGTAGTGTCAGTGTGGCTCCGATGAGGCTGAGGGCGGAGAATGTGAGAACCGTGTGCAGCAGTAGTGCTACGTTGGCAATCAGGCCCCAGACGCCATAAAGCAACTGAATGAAGACCGCGACGAGGATAAAGCCCGCAATACCTGTGATCAGGCCCATCTTGATAGCATCGCCACCGAGATCTGGACCAACGGTACGTTCTTCAATAACTGTCAGCGGAGCCGGCAAAGCACCGGCGCGCAGAAGCGCAGAAAGAACAACACTATCCTGAACGGTAAAATTACCCGTGATCTGGCCGGAGCCGCCGGTGATTGGCTCATTAATACGCGGGGCTGTCAGGACTTTGCCATCAAGAACAATGGCGAATGGACGTCCCACGTTCTTAGTTGTGATATCAGCGAACTGACGTGCGCCAAGACTATCGAAGCGGAACGAAACAATCGGCTCATTGGTGCGCTGGTCAAACCCTGCACGCGCATCCGTCAGACGCTCACCAGAAAGTGCCACCTGATCTTCAATTGGATATTTGATGTTCGGGTCTTTGGAATCAGGCAGCACTGTCACGCCCGGAGGGGGGGCATCATTTGGATTTGCGTCCGCCACCATGTGGAAGCTCATCTTTGCGGTACTGCCCAGAAGCTGGCGGAGATGTGCCGGGTCCTGCAGACCTGGAAGCTGCACCACAATGCGATCAGAACCCACGCGCTGGATCGATGGTTCAGCAACACCAACCTGATCCACACGCTGGCGAATAATTTCAAGGCTCTGCTGAAGAGCTGCGTCAAGGCGGTATGTAAAGCCAGCCTGTGTCAACGTCAGGCGGATTTGGTTGTCACCGCTGGTAACATCAATATCGTTGATGGCCGTTCCGAAGCCGGTCGTATTAACCTGAGAAATGAGGGTTTTGAGAGCCGTATCGGCTTTCGCCCGCTGATCGGCATCCGGAATTGTTACGATAACAGAATCGCCCACTGCACGGATCGACTGTGGCTGAATACGTTCAGCGCGCAGTTTGCCTCGCGCATCATCGAGCAATGCCCGCATACGATCTTTCTTGAGGCTTGCCGCATCTACTTCGAGAACAAGGTATGAGCCGCCACTCAGATCAAGACCGAGCGTAACCTGTCGTTTCGGGAACCACGACGGCATTGCTTCAAGCTGTTGTTTTGTGAAGAAGTTGGGCAAGGCAATAATGATACCGATCAGAACAATCAGTCCATAAAGCACAGCGACCCATTTAGAAGTACGCATGAGTTCAATTTCCAGAGATTAGGCGCGTATAAACTGTATTGAAAACAAAGACTTATAGCGCAATTTTGGGTAGTTGATTCAGGGGTGTCGGGCCTGTCCATTAGAAGGACACTTTAGCCAATCTTCGGTGGCGCACGCGCGAAAGCATGATTGCTTTGCGAGAGCCTCAAAAAGCGTGAGCTTGCTGCGGCTTCGGCAGGCCGTGCATTGAAGAACACAATTTCATGGGAGAGAGTGGCTATCGCATCTCCGTTTCCGAGAGGATAAGCGGCCTTGATTTTAGCCGCTATCGCCTCGGTCAGGACTGCCCGCATGGGCTGCGTTGCGGGTGTGGACTGCTGACGCGCAGGGATCGTAGGTGCGTTGTCGATCTGTTGCGCCGCCATTTTTCCGGGAAGCGCGCGGGATGTTTCACCGCCGAGCGCAGAAAGGTCTATCGCGAACAAAAAGGCTGCAAATGATACAACACACGTCACGATCAGCATAAATCCATGCTGATGATAACGAACAGTGCGTCGATCCTTGTTGCTCATGCCTTTAATCAAACCGCGTGAACTTTCTTTGAGAGACTTTCCGCAGAAACAAGCCATTTTCGGAATGATTGTGCCGAGTGCTAAACCATTCTGTTTATTCGATTTTGTGCAGTGCCCGATTCAAAAACATCGTATTTTTCTCGGTGCTTAGCGATGACACCTACAGCATCGATTCAAAAAAGGGAATCGTTTTCTGAATCGGTGTCCGGTGATGCTTTGAAATCACTGAATAAAATCGAAAACCCATTTTGGTATGGCTGTCGCCATAGTATTGCTTCTGTCGTGATGCGCTTTATGTTCAAAAGCAGATCGAGAAACCGGCAGAGTTGAAATTGACATATTTATCGATTTTCCGCGCAGTTGCATTTGCAATGATCGCTTTGGCTACTTCGTTTGGAGTAACGGCTCATTCCTTTGCACAAGATATGAAAGCAGCAAATCCTAAGCCTGCGGTGGTCGCTGAACAATCTGTCGTCGAGGAAAAGGCAGACCCCAAAGCGCCGGACGCTGTTGAAGGCAGTACGCCTGTCTCGAGTGTGGTGCAGCAGCAAAAGCCGGTTATCAACGATCTCAAGCAACAAACCAAAGCCATCAATGACCAGTTACAGAAATCTGTAACGAGCGATGAATCTCTCGCCAATCTTAAGCTGCAGCTTGATGGTCTTTCCAAGAAGTTGCTGGATGCAGGTGTTGCGTTTCGTCCTCGACTGACCGAAATCAATACACGGCTGGAGCAGTTGGGTGCGGCTCCTTCTGCGGATCAGGCGGCGGAACCGGCAATCGTTGCCGAAGAGCGTGCGCGTTTGATTGCTGAAAAAGCTGAAATCAACGCGGTTATCGGTGAAACCGAAGATGCTTCGCTCGCGGTCAATCAGATGTCAGCGAAAATCGGCAACATGCGCCGCGATCTGTTCACTCAAACCTTGTCTCAGCGCGTAAACCTTGATCTCAGTCTCGGTTCTGAAGTCTCGAGTGCTGCTGGCAAGCAGATGATGTCACTTTGGAGCATTGTGAAATCATGGTGGCGTTTCGTTTTCACCTTCAAGCTGAATTCATTTCTCGCCGCAGCTTTCTTCGCAATCGTTGCAGCTTTGGTCATTCAACTCGGTGCCCGACGCGTTCTGGGATCGCTTTATGAACGTGATGTAACCAACCAAGCGCCGTCCTATCTAAGCCGCTTGTCCGTTGCCTTCTGGTCAACAGCAATCCCTTCGGGCGCGGTCGCTGTATTTCTCGCGACAACCTATTTTTGCCTAGACTATTTTAATGTGCTCAGGCCCGATATCGGCACGCTTCTGCAATCCCTATTTATCGTTTTAGGTATTGTGTTTTTCATCAGCCGATTGGCTTTTGCTTGCATTAGCCCCTACACACCGGCGTGGCGTTTGGTGCCCATTGCTCCGCGGCCTGGCAGGGCTTTGGTCTGGCTCATCACAGGTATGGCCCTGATCAACGGTCTCGACTCTTTTTTCAGCAAGGTTAATCAGGTTCTCTCTTCGCCTTTGTCTTTGACAATGGCCAAAAGCCTGCTCTCAACTGTCGCTATTGGTGTACTGATATTGATCATCGCACTTTTAAAGCCTATCGAGAGAAACAGTGGAGAGGCCGTTCGAGCGTGGCCTAAAGCGTTTCGGGTATTTCTTATCCTCCTCGGCCTTGTGCCGATTGTTGCGGCATGTCTTGGCTTTGTTGGCCTTGCACGGTTTATGGCACAACAGATCGTCGTGACTGGCGCGTTTCTCGTAACGATGTATTTAGGATTCCTGACTGGTCGTGCTATCTCTGAAGAACAGGCTTTTGCATCCAGCCCCATTGGTCGCGTGATGCATGATCGCTTCCATTTTGATGAAGCAAAACTAGACCAGCTGGGCCTCGTCGTCGGCATTGTTATAAATCTTGTCGTCGCTTTGGTTGGAATTCCCCTGGTGCTTATGCAATTCGGCTTCCAGTGGGTAGAACTCAAGAATACCTTCTATCATTTGATGACCGGCTTCCAGATAGGAAGCATTTCCATATCGCTGATGGGCATCCTGACGGGCGTGGCTCTGTTCGCCATTGTCTATCTGATGACGCATTGGTTTCAAAATTGGCTCGATAGCAAAGTTCTAGCGCGTGGTCGTGTCGATTCAGGTGTGCGCAATTCCATCCGTACGGTTGTCGGTTATGTAGGACTCGTGCTCGCAGCGCTGATCGCGGTATCGGCGGCAGGCTTCAATCTATCCAGTCTGGCGCTCATCGCGGGCGGTCTTTCGCTCGGTATCGGTTTTGGTCTTCAGAATATTGTCCAGAATTTTGTTTCCGGTCTTATCCTGCTTGCTGAGCGCCCGTTCAAGGTCGGAGATTGGGTTGAAGCGGGGACAGTTAGCGGGATTGTCAAAAAGATCAGTGTGCGCGCTACAGAAGTCGAAACTTTCCAGAAACAGTCAATCGTTGTTCCGAATTCGACGTTGATCAACGGCAATGTTGGCAACTGGACACTTCGTAACAAGCTTGGCCGTATCGATATCAATGTACAGGCTGCCTATACGGACGAGCCCCGTCGTGTTCATGCTCTGTTGTTAGAAATTATTCGTGGACATCCATCGATTTTGAAAAACCCAGAGCCATTTGTGGCACTCCAGAGTATGACGGAGTCGCTGCTGGTGTTCGATATCTATGCACATGTTGCAGATATTACATCGACGGGTGGTATCAAGAACGAGTTACGCTTCCAGATTGTCGAGCGGTTCCATGCCGAGGGAATTCAACTGGCTTCTTCTTCCACTGATCTGGTGCTGGGTATGTCTGAAATTGAAAAGCTCTCGGAACTGGTCAACAAAGACGCAGCGCGTGTGGCAAAGCCGCGTAAGGAAAAGGTCGTGGAGGCGGACAAACCGGAACGTGATGACAAGGTATGAACAAGGTGTTCAGTTGCGGTTCAGTTTTGAAGTCTTATAAGTAATAACGAGGGCAGGGAACTGCTTCAAACAATAGGGCCGGTATTCGGCTTGTAGCGGGAGCGGCGGAAACGCTGATATGATATGAATAAAGTTCAGGTCAACTTTGCTGGCAAAGTCGCATTTGGCGCAGTGCTTGCGCTCTCCTTCTCGGTGCCGAACCTCTATGCTGCGACCGTTTCCAATAGCGATGCATCTGAACGCACAATTGTCGTGACCGAAGGTGCCTCAAAACGCGAAATGCTGATTGCTGCCGGTGAGACAGTCGATTTTTGTGACAGTGGTTGCTTCGTAACGTTTCCAAATGGTGACCGTGAAGCGCTTAAAGGCGACGAAAAGATTGTCATTTCGGGTGGAAAGGCATCTTTTCAGTAGTCATCGTTTGAATGAAAAAAGCCGACTGAACATATCCAGTCGGCTTTTTGTTCGCGTTTGTTAGCTGCGGGGCTTTGAATTTTCAGGATCGTAGAGCGGTTTATAGCCAATCGATACGACTTCTACCGGATACGTCTCTCCAAAATATTCTACATTCAGTTTTCGGCCTTCCTGACAATAGGACCACGGCAGATAGGCGAGCGCGATGTTTTTGCCGATACTTGGTCCGTAAGCGATAGACGAGGTATAAGAACGCCGCCCCAATGTATCGACCAGTGTTTCTCCGGTCGCAGGGTCGAGCACAGGCAGAATGCCAACCGGATAGCGTGCGACGCCGTTTGAATCGACATTCTCACTCATGACCAGAGTGCAGAGCATGGCTGGCTGATGTTCGCGGGCTTTATATTCAAGGTGTTTTGCCTTGCCACGGAAGTCCGCTTCCTTGACTTTTGGCCGTGCCAGATCTGCTTCAAGCAGGTTATATTCGGTGCGCAAGTCTGCATTCTGAAGACGCAAGCTTTTCTCCATGCGGCGCGTATTGGCATAGGTTTCCACACCGACTGCGATTGCGCCCGTCGAACGCAATGCGTCCCAGATAGCAAGACCGTCTTCATAACGCATATGCAGTTCCCAGCCTTGTTCCCCGACATAGGAAATACGAAACGCAGTTACGTCTTTTCCTGCGATACGAATCGGTTTGATGGCGGCAAATGCGAAGTTTTCTGGATTAAGACCCTCCGGATCTTCCACTACCTTTTTGAGATTGTGGCGGGCATTCGGCCCCCATATGCCTATGGTGACGTATTTTTCGGTGACATCAGTGATGGTGACATCAAAACCCTTATCTTCGGCTACGCGGCGCATGTAATGGAAATCTCGTGGGCCGGCATCGGCACCGTTGATCATACGCATATGGTCAGCCATGCGAATTACGGTGAAGTCAGCGCGCACCATGCCTTCATCATCAAGGAAGTGCGTGTAGATGCCTTTGCCGATATTGGCATCGCCACCGACCTTGGCAGCACAAAGCCATTCCATTAGCTCGACATGATCAGGGCCTTCGATGTCGTACATGGCAAAATGCGATAGGTTGATGATGCCGCAATCTTCGCTCAGAGCGAGATGTTCGGCGTTGGAGACGCGCCAGAAATGGCGATTGTCCCATTCGTTCTGACGTACCGGAATACGGTCGCCATATTTTTCCAAAAGATGCTCGTTTGCGGCATAACCGTGCGCACGCTCCCAACCACCCAGTTCCATGAAGTAGCCGCCAAGCTCCTTTTCACGCTCATAGAAAGGTGAGCGGCGAATATTGCGGCCTTTGGAGAAGGGTTCACGTGGATGAACTGCCGGATTATAGACCTTCATCGCGGTTTCGGTGCAACGATCCCAGATGAATTGCTCGGTCATCTGATGCGGGTAGAAACGCGAATAGTCGATGGCGTTGTGATCTATCGCCGTGCGGCCATCGGTCATCCAGTCGGCAATAAGCTTGCCCATGCCAGGGCCATCTTTGACCCAGATTGCAACAGCATACCAGAGGCCGCGCACTTTCTGGCTTTCGCCCATTGAAGGACCACCGTCTGTGGTAACTTGCAGGAAGCCGTTGAAGGAATGGCTTTCATTGTAACCCAGTTCGCCTAGGATTGGGGTCAGTTCTATGGCACGTTCGAGCGGTTCGAGCACTTGTTCCATATCCAGATCGCGTTGCGATGGCGACAGACGTGCTTCATGCTTTTCAAGCAAATCGCGCGGATGACAGAGGCGAGGATTGGTTTCCTCATAATACCCCCATTCGATCTGGCCACCTTCGGCCGTCTTTGGGTCGCCTGTATCGCGCATATAGGCCGAATTGCCCTGATCGCGCATAAGGGGCCAGCCGATTTCTTTGCCGGTTCCCGCAAATTCGTTATAGGGGCCAAAGAAGGTCAATGGATGATCAATCGGCATGACTGGCAGGTCT
Organism: Ochrobactrum sp. Marseille-Q0166; assembly: GCF_014397025.1. Classification (NCBI taxonomy): domain Bacteria; kingdom Pseudomonadati; phylum Pseudomonadota; class Alphaproteobacteria; order Hyphomicrobiales; family Brucellaceae; genus Ochrobactrum; species Ochrobactrum sp. Marseille-Q0166. The sequence goes on from NZ_JACJUO010000001.1 coordinate 1,289,738, forward strand.
TCACCAACCATTTCTGCAATCAGACGACCCCACAGGCCAGCGCAAACCACGACGTAATCCGCTTCGATCGTGCCGCGATGAGTGACAACACCTTTGATACGACCGTTTTCAATGACAAGCGATTGAGCAGGCGTATTAGCGAAGCTCTTGAGCTTGCCAGCGGCTTCTGCCTGATCGATCAGTTTGCCTGCAACTGTCTGAGAGCGTGGAATAACAAGACCTGCATCCGGGTCCCACAAGCCGCCCTGAACCAGGCTTTCTTCGATTAGCGGAAATTTCTCTTTGACTTCAGCTGGCTCCATCAAGCGGGCACGTGTGCCAAAAGCTTTGCCGGACGTAACCTTGCGTTTCAATTCTTCCATGCGGGAGTCGTCGCCGACGCGGGCAACCTCAATACCGCCCACGCGGGCATAATGGCCCATTTTCTCATAGAAATCGATGGAGTAGAGTGTTGTCCAGCATGAGAGGAAATCATGGCTGGTCGCATAGCAGAAATCAGATGCATGTGCTGTGGAGCCGATATCGGTGGGGATGCCGGATTTATCGATGCCGACAATATCATCCCAGCCACGCTCGATCAGGTGATGGACGACCGACGCGCCGACGATGCCACCAAGCCCGACAATGACTACTTTCGCCTTCTTAGGAAACTCTGCCATTTTATGCGATCCCATTTTTCATTTGTTGGAATCATAGTGATTGGCTGGAGGTGACAATTGTCATTCTACGACATAATCACGGCATGAGGCGACCGAACCTCGTTGGCTGTTTTCTGTTTTTAGAATCATGAAATCTGGCGTTCTACTGCGTTGAGAACTAGATTCACAAGGCGCGGCTATCTCAATGATTTAAAAAGAAAAGCCGCATCGTGATAGATGCGGCTTTGATGGTTTGGCTTACACTTATGCAGCCATAAGAATTTTACGCTCTGCACGTTCCTGCTGTGGTGAGCGGCCATAGAGTTCGCGGTAGCACTTGGAAAAATGCGACGCGGAAACGAAGCCGCAGGCAACGGCGACTTCAACGACAGGCATCGATGATTGCAATAGCAAATGCCGGGCCCGGTCGAGACGAATTTCAAGATAGTAACGCGCTGGTGAGCGACCCATTTCCTGACGGAACAGGCGTTCGACCTGACGACGCGAAAGCCCGATATTATGCGCTACGTCAATAAGGGCTTCCGGTTCCGAAAGATTGGCTTCCATCATTTCGATGATCGTGAGAATCTTTGAGTTCTGGATGCCGAGACGTGCACGGAGCGGCAGGCGCTGGCGATCATGCGGATTGCGCACGCGATCCGTGAGAGCTTGTTCGCAGATGCGGTTGACCAGATTATCATCGAAATCATCGCCGATGAGCTTCAGCATCATATCGAGTGAGGCCGTCCCTCCCGCACAAGTGTAGATGTTGCCATCGACTTCGAATAGATCTGCATAGACTTCCGCTTTTGGAAAAGCTTCAGAAAAGCCGGGTAAATTTTCCCAGTGAATGGCACAGCGCTTGCCTGACAGGAGGCCGGCAGCGGCCAAAATATGTGCGCCTGTGCAAAGACCGCCAACCGCGACTCCGCGGTTATATTCCTCGCGCAGCCAGGCAAAGACTGATTTGTTGCGGAATTCTTCGACATAAACTCCAGAGCAAACAAACACCATGGAAGGGCGCTGTTCACGCTGAAGGAAGCGACGCTCGTCGTCCAGCGAAGCATTGACGGCGCATTCGACACCGTTTGACGCCGTGACCGGCTTGCCATCGGTAGACGTCAAGCGCCAGCGATAGGCTTCATAACCCAGCATCCGATTAGCAATGCGCAGCGGTTCGATCGCTGTCGCAAACGCGATCATCGAGAAGTCCGGAACCAGAAAAAAAACAATAGACCGCTTAATCGATGAAGCTTGATTCATAGCCTGATCGTTCCCATTCTCGAAAGCCCAAACTGCGGTTCCCGACGCAGTTGAGGCTTTGTGCCTCCGTCATGACACAGGGACTTTAACAGACCCTGTCAGTCGGTCGCTTTCTGACCGTCTACCCTGTTCTTCCCGCCCGGATTTATAGGGGATAGGCTATGGCGCAAACAGGACAGACATATTGAGACATAGAACTTTCAGATTGCATAGTGCGGCTAAATGCCTGCCGTAAATTGGTGGCTATATGTCGCTTAATTGAGGGCAAAGAATATCCTTCCCTCAATTGCTCACTTCTTTATGCTGCTGCGTCGGGAGACAGGAAGGCGATCATTCATGTTTGGCCAGCCGATATCTTCCAGAATATGCTCAGGCAAAGACTCCAGCATCTTGCGGCTTTTCTTTAGGCGCCGCTGATAAGACCATTCAGTATGGAATGCGACAACCGATCTAATACGCGCTTGCAACCAGCTTTGGATAAGTGACGGGTGCACCCTACATTCGTTTTGCAGTGCTTCACATTGAATTCTCATTTTCGTTCTCCTGACAAAAGTGAGATCAGGTGATGGGGCATTCTGATCTCGTTGAGCGAACTTGTAATCATCTTGACGTTCAATCAAACGAAATATAGAAAGGTATAACATCAGAAAAATTGAACTGAAGGAAATCGCGGAGTTCAATATGACGGCGCCGGTTCAACATCCTCTACCAACACTTGATATGGATGTGTTGCGCACATTCGCTGCCATAGCCGATACAGGCAGTTTTTCAGCGGCTGCAAATGTGGTGTTTCGGACGCCTTCGGCTGTTTCGATGCAGATCAAAAAGCTCGAAGACCAATTGGGTGTCGCAGTCTTTGAGCGCGATGCGCGGTCGGTCACGCTGACGAGCGATGGCGAAGTGCTTCTTGGTTATGCGAGGCGACTGCTTGCTCTGAACCGTGAAGCGGTAGCGAAGTTTGTGGCTCCAGCCATCACTGGCGTGGTGCGGCTTGGCTCACCGGATGACATCGGCGAGTGTATTCTGCCATTAGTTTTGAAAAGATTTGCCGAGACGCATCCGGGCGTCACAGTCGATGTGGTTATCGATCAAAGCACCAACTTGCGCAAACGTCTGGATGAGCGGCGTTTAGACGTTACGCTGGTCAATCTCTCGCATACAGTGCCGAGCAAAGGTGATACCGAGGTTCTGCTGGATGAGGAACTGGTTTGGGCCGGCGCAAAGTGTGGAACTGCCTATCGTCGTGATCCGCTTCCACTTTCTATATGGGAAGAAGGCTGTGCATGGCGTGGCAATGCATTGGAAGCGCTGGAAAATTCTGGACGGCCATATCGCATCGCTTATATGAGTTCACATTCGACAGGTCAGCGTGCCGCAATACAGGCAGATCTTGCTATTGCGCCTTTCGGCAAGACGCTTCTTGGCGAAGGAATCGTTGCATTGGGACCCGAACATGGCTTGCCGGAATTGGGACGCTATCAGCTTGGTATGCTTATCCGGCCAGACGCGCGTCAGCATATTCAGGTTGTCGCGGATCATCTGCGCAGCGTTTTTGAATCATATCGTCGCACTGGACGTTTCGAGACATTCCGATCTGGTTGGGGATCTGCGGCAGCTGCTTGCGGCTGATCATAGGCTGTCAGCATTTTTGGTAAAATTGCTGTAATTGCTTCTCTTGCCCATGAAAAATGCTGCGCTAGATATCTAATATGACGGCTGTAAAGACAGCTTCACCGCCAGAATACCGGGCAGCACGCGTCAGGTAGTTTGGGAGGCATATTTGGTTGAATTTAGCATCTCAATGGAGAGACTGTTATGAAGCTATCCCGCATTGTCCCGGTTGCCATCGTTCTTTGCGCTTTTACTCTTGCCTCATGTGCCAACACCGTTCGTGGTGTGGGGCGCGATGTTAAAAGCACTGCACACGCCGTTCAGGAAACCGTGGAATAATATGTGAAGGTCCGGGCCAACAACCCGGACTTTTTTACTTTTCCAGAAAATAACTCACTGTGAGGTGCGTGTCTGGGCGGGTCCGGTAAATGATATTTACAGTGTTGATGCCTGTATCAGGCGGTGTGATATTCGCTTCACGCATAAGAGACGATATACTCTTATTTGGTGTAGCATCACCAAACCACATGACAAGAACAGGTTTGGACGCATGCGATGCACCATAAGGTGTTTCAGGGTGGATCACTTCGATTGATGGATCGAAGAGCCTGAAGTTTCCTGCAATTTGGGCGTTGTCCGTCAGGATCGTCGTGAAGTTTCCATCCTTGCGCATTTGTTCATAAAGACCGTGATAGTCGAGCTGCCCGTAGGGTGGGTTTCCCGAGCCATACGTCAGATAATAGGCAAGCACAGGCGGAACGATGAGTGCGACGATAACTCCTAAAGCAGCGAATTCCTGCAAAGCGCGACTGTTACGACGATATTGAGCAAACAGACACGCAATAACTGCAGGAGCCAGAAAAAGCACCGGCTGTAACCAGCGATCCTTGATGTTGCTGACACCTGCCACAAGCACACCAGCAAAGACAATTACCATTCCCACCACCAGAAGACGACGCATGAACACTTCACCAGATGTGAAAGGTTTGGCCGCGGGCGTACGCTTTGCTGAATGGAGAAGGGAAATTATGCCAGCAACTGCTACCACAACGATCGAGAACAGAAATGCTGCCCCTATAAAGCTTTCGATCCCGTGAAGGCGATCAGAGAAAAAATTGCCCGACGCACCGATTTGAAGTTTACCCGAACGTGCAACAACGCTCGATTTATGTGCCAGCATCCAGAGTGCGGTTGGGGTAAAACAGATTGCAAATGCCGCTATCGTCACAAGCGAAAATTTTGATAACAGGATTTTGCGATATTCAGCGACCGAAAGCCCGGTGATGATGAGCATCAAGACAAATAGAGATGCATTGAATTTTCCGAGCATCGCTGCAGCCATCGTGATGCCAAGAGCGGCAGCGGAAACCGCGTTGCGTGCGCGCATATGCCAAGCGAAGGCCAGAAAAGCCCATCCACAGCCCGCAGTTCCAGCGATGGAATGGGTGAGGGCGCGTTGCGATTCCCAGCCGATTTGCGGAACGAGAAACAAACCCAGCATTGAAGCAGAGGCCACCAGACGGGAGAAGCCCAACAGTCGCATTCCGCCAAAGACGCTCAGAAAAAGGCTTGCAAGCATACCAAACTTGACGATCTGAAGCGTCAGCATTGAAGTGCCGAGCACTGAAGCTGCAAAATTGGTTACCCATGTGTAGAGTGGCGGCTGCGACCCGCCGTAACCCCAGTCCAGATAACCGATATTGGCCAGCTGTTCCGCGTCATCAAGACCAGCTCCGTTGGACACCAGTGTCACCAGAGCTGCTTGAAAGATAAAATAGCAAAGTATGAAGACCACCGCGAGAGGCAGGCCAAACAAGGATTTATCAGGAGATGGTGCTGTTATAGTTTTTAAAGTGGTCAAAACTCGATGGCCTGCAATTATCGATGCGTTTTTATATAAAGATGATCAAATACGTGTCACAGGAATACGTCTGAATTTCAATGATGATGGTAAAAACTTATATTAAAATCACGCATAATTTATAAATTTGCAAGCACGACAAAAACCGCGCTGCCTTTACGGTGCGCGGCTTTGCCAAATACGCATGGCAATCCCACCGAACTACACAGGGGTGAGAGAGACAAAAGCCCCGGTACGCAGTACCAGATCCGGAGCATCGAGAAGGTTTGAACCGTCTCTGGCTCCTTTTTAACTCAACATCGTTACCGGACCGTTATCAGATACTTAAGCAAATCTAAACATGGCAGGTTTTTCGCTGTTTTGCAGAAGAACTTGTCAGATATCGGCTTTCGTTGAACGTAAAAAATTGATGATGCCGGAAAAATCGTCTCCGCCATGCCCTTCATCCTCAAAGCGGCTGTAAAGCTCACTAGCATGCGCCCCCAATGGCGTTGCCGCACCTGAGTTCTTCGCAGCCTCCTGCGAAAGCTTGAGGTCCTTGAGCATCAGGGCTGCGGCGAATCCGGGCTTATAGTCACGGTTGGCTGGCGATGTCGGTACTGGCCCGGGCACAGGACAATATGTTGTCAGCGACCAGCATTGTCCTGATGAGGTGGAAGCCACATCAAATAAGGCCTGATGCGAGAGGCCCAGCTTTTCTGCCAGTACGAATGCTTCACTGACCCCGATCATCGAAATGCCGAGAATCATGTTGTTGCATATTTTTGCAGCCTGACCTGCACCATCACTCCCGGAGTGAACAATTTTACCGGCCATAGGTCGAAGAAGCGGTTCAGCCCTGGCAAAGGCCGTATCGCTGCCGCCCGCCATAAAGGTGAGGGTGCCTGCTGTGGCGCCGCCTGTACCGCCCGAAACCGGCGCATCAACAGAGAGATGGCCATGCTGCGCTGCTATCTCGTGCGCTTTGCGTGCCGAATCAACGTCAATGGTCGAACTGTCGATGAAAAGTGAATCTTTACGAGCCTTAGGCGCGATGTCTTCATAAACCGAAAGAACATGTTTGCCCGCAGGCAGCATGGTAATGATTGCATCCACATCGCTGACCGCTTCTGCGGCACTTGCCGCTATCTGAAGGCCATTGGCTCTAGCCTCTTCAAGATGAGCGGGCAGCAGATCAAAGCCGATGACCTTGTGACCGGCCTTCACCAGATTGGCGGCCATCGGGCCACCCATGTTGCCTAAGCCGATAAAGGCGATATTGGCCATTATTTCCTCCCGTTCAATATATGTATCAGCGTCCGATCAGCTGGCGTGCAATGATGACGCGCATGATCTCGTTGGTGCCTTCAAGAATCTGATGAACGCGCAGATCGCGGACAAGCTTCTCGATGCCGTAATCATGAAGATAGCCATAACCGCCTAGAAGCTGCAGCGCGTCGTTAGTAACGTTAAACCCGATATCGGTTACAAAGCGTTTGGCCATTGCTGACCACTTGCCTGCATCATGTGTTTTGCGGTCAAGCTTGCTTGCGGCCGTATAGAGAAGCTGTCGTGCGGCCGAAAGCTCGGTCTCCATATCAGCAAGGCGGAACTGCAACGCCTGAAATCGGTCAATCGTCTGGCCGAAGGCCTTGCGTTGGCCTGTGTATTCCAAAGCTTTATTGAGCGCCGATTGTGCTCCACCCAATGAGCAGGCGGCGATGTTCAATCGTCCACCATCAAGGCCGGCCATGGCTATTCGGAAACCTGTGCCCTCGTCCCCAAGACGGTTGGTGACAGGCACGCGGCAATTGTCGAAAATTACCGTGCGGGTGGGTTGCATGTTCCAGCCCATCTTGTGTTCATTGGAACCAAAGGACAGGCCGGGTGCATCTTTCGGCACAATGATGGCGGATATTCCTTTCGGGCCGTCCTCGCCGGTACGCACCATTGTTACATAAAGATCGGTGGCACCTGCACCGGAAATGAACTGCTTTGTGCCATTAAGCAGATAATGATCGCCATCACGCTCTGCGCGGGTGCGAAGTGCGGCTGCATCAGAACCTGATCCCGGTTCAGTCAGACAATAGCTTGCAAGCCATTCCATCGACGTGAGTTTTGGCAGAAAACAATGTCGTTGGATTTCATCGCCAAACGTATCGATCATCCATGCGGCCATGTTGTGGATGGAAATAAAGGCCGAGAAAGCAGGGCAGGCCTCGGCGATTGCCTCAAAAATAAGGACCGCATCCGAGCGCTTGAGTGCGGAACCACCTACGTCTTCGCGAACATAAATGCCGCCCATACCGAGCGGGCCGGTTTCCTTTATGACGTCAATCGGGAAATGCTTGTCGCGATCCCATCGCAGCGCATGAGGCGCAACAAAATCCGATGCGAAGCCGCGTGCCATATCTTGAATGGCGAGTTGATCTTCGTTCAGTTCGAACTGGTTCTGGTCGGCAGTATCCATGGTTTCCTCCCTATGAGCACCGCACCCTCCTGATGCGACTAGATCACAATGGCGCGTGGCTGCCAACGCTCCATTGGAATAATGTTGCTTACTTTTGTAATAAACTGATGCGCATTTTTGCATATAAGGTTGCCGCAATCACTGGCGATTGCCAGTCGCTTAAACTTGGGATAGGCAAGCTCGTATGACACGCGCAATCATGTTTCAAGGAACGGGTTCAGATGTCGGCAAAAGCGTGCTTGTTGCGGGACTTTGCCGGGTCGCACGCAATCGCGGGTTGAAAGTCCGGCCATTCAAACCGCAGAACATGTCGAACAATGCAGCCGTCAGCGATGATGGCGGAGAGATTGGGCGCGCGCAATGGCTTCAGGCTCTGGCTTGCGGCGTGCCTTCATCGGTTCATATGAACCCTGTCCTGCTGAAACCGCAAACTGACATGGGCAGTCAGATCGTTGTGCAAGGAAAAGTGCGCGGCGAAGCGCGTGGACGCTATTACCAGCAGTTAAAGCCGCAACTGATGGCGGCTGTGATGGAATCCTTCGGCATTGTCAGCGAAGGAGCCGATCTGGTGCTGATTGAAGGAGCGGGGTCGCCCGCGGAAATCAACCTGCGCGCCGGCGATATTGCCAATATGGGCTTTGCCACGCGTGCAAATGTGCCGGTGGTCTTAGTAGGTGATATTGATCGTGGTGGAGTGATTGCGTCGCTGGTCGGCACGCACACCATTTTGCACGAAGAAGATCGCGCCATGGTGCGCGGTTTTCTGATCAACAAGTTTCGTGGTGATGTTTCGCTGTTTGATGATGGTCTGGAAGCGATTTCTCGCTTTACGGGCTGGCGTTCCTTTGGGGTCGTCCCATGGCTGAAAGCCGTATCGCGACTTCCTGCAGAAGATTCGGTTGTTCTAGAACGAGCGACGCGCGGAGATGCCAAAGCGTTGAAAGTGGCGGTTCCCATGTTGCCACGTATTTCGAATTTCGACGATCTCGATCCGCTGAAAGCAGAAAGCCAAGTTGAGGTCGTCATGGTTCCACCCGGGCAGCCATTGCCGCATGATGCTGGGCTTGTAGTTTTGCCGGGAACAAAATCGACGATTGCCGATCTGATTGCATTTCGCGAAAACGGCTGGGAGCGCGATTTGCAGCTTCATGTGCGGCGCGGCGGGCATGTACTTGGTATTTGTGGCGGGTTCCAAATGCTTGGCAATCGGATAAGTGATCCTGATGGCATTGAGGGGCAGGTGCGCGACATTGAAGGGTTGAGACTGCTTGACGTTGAAACGGTCATGGAACCGGAGAAAGTCGTGCGGAATGTTGTGGCTAGCTCAGAGCTTCATAATGCCTCGCTTGATGGCTATGAGATTCATATTGGGCGCACCAGTGGCCCGGATGCTTGCCGCGCCTTTTCGCTGATCGGCGATCACTATGACGGCGCTGTTTCAGTGAATGGCCGTATTACGGGGACTTATCTGCACGGCGTTTTTGCGTCAGATGAATTCCGGCGGCATTTTCTGGCAAGCCTTGGAGTGAGCAGTTCTGGTGAAAACTATCGTGCTAGTATTGAGGCGGCGCTTGATGAACTCGCTGAAGGTTTGGAAAACTGTCTGGATATTGATGGTTTGTTCGCCCTTGTTTAACGGCAGTTTTCAATTTCTTTCATTTTTATAATATTTTTAAAATTACTTACAATAAATTGCTATGTAATTTTTATTATTTTATAATTTAAGTATAGATGCCTATTTTTTTCCTAATTAAAGACAACTTTTGAACTATATTTTTTAGTCAATTCACCGCGGATTTTATTATTTATATTTCCATAGGTGTTTTATGCGTATTGCGGCATCGCCTGGCCCTGGTTTCGAATATTACTCCCTTCGTTGGGAGCGAAATTTTTTATATCTGTTCATTGTTGCCAGTGGCTTTTTTATTCTTTTCCCGCAAGTTGATCTCGCGGTATCGCGGCATCTCTTTGCGTCCGGTGTGTTTCCTGCATCTCAACACCCTTACTGGATCGCTCTGAGGGAATTTCATCGGCTCAGCGTATGGTATATTCTTGGGTTGTTGGTGGTGCTTTTGATGCTTTATATGCTTTGGCACCAGCCTCTAGTTCGTATAGCGCCGCACAAGCTTCTTTTTATCACACTGACCTTCGCGCTGGGGCCGGGGTTACTCGTTCAGACTGTTAACCTTATCATCGGTCGGGCGAGGCCGAGAAATCTGATCGAATTTGGTGGTCTGATGGATTTTACGCCAGCATGGCAACTCGCAGGCATGTGTCGGCATAGTTGTTCGTTTCCCTCTGGAGAGGCCGCGTCGGCTGCGGCAATGCTTCCATTGTTGATCCTTTTGCCAGCCCGCTATCGCGCAGGTGTGGCGGCAGTATTTGTGCCGTTACTGGTGCTTATCTCGTTCAATCGGGTTTTTATGGGCGCTCATTTTCTATCCGACATTGTCATTGCATGGACATTGATTCTCGGCGTGATGCTTTGGCTGTGGCCGAGAATTTTGCGTAATGCTGATACGATTGATCAATGGGTGAGAAATAAGGGCGCAGGGCTGCGCCGGCGGCTTTACGCCAAGGCTGATTGACGCCGCATTGGCGAAAGCCTAGTGTCGATTTACACAACAGGTTTTCCCGGGACGAATCCCGGCGATACAAAAAGGGAATGCGACGGACGGACCCAATCCGGGCGTCTTTATCGCAGCCGACCCCGCGACTGTAGAGCGGAGAGGGATGATGCAAGCCGGTTAACCGGCAGCCACTGGAAGCGGAAAGTTTCTGGGAAGGCGGCTTCAAACCCTACGACCCGTGAGCCAGGAGACCTGCCTGTTGCGTGAAGGACATTTTGTCCGCACCCGATGGGAGGTTTTTCCCTGCTGCCTGCACGGAGGTTGTCATGGCTGCGCGTACCCAAAATTCTATTCCCAACACATTAGCTCTGCCACTCGCAACGCGTCTTGGCACCGCTGTCGTTTCGCTGCTCCTTGGTGCGTTTCTGATTTACGGCGTTGGTCTCGCCCATTCCGATACGCTGCACGATTCAGCGCACGACACGCGCCATTCATATGGGTTTCCCTGCCACTAAGCCGTTTGGCTTTTAGAAACAGGAAATGAGCGTCGCTTGATGGTGGACGGCCATCGGAGCGAAATTGCTGTTGAGGGAATGAAATGTTGATCCGATATTTGTTGGCTACGCTTGCTGCGGGCCTTTTGGCAGGGCTTCTGGTCACGCCTGCTATGTATTTAAAAACTGTTCCGCTGATCATTCAGGCGGAAACTTATGAAGACGCTGGTGGTGGTCATAGCCATGGTGATGCCGAAGTGGCTGCACCGCACGATCATGCCGCGGCGGAAGCCAGTGAAAGTGAAGAAGAGGCCGGGGCAGAACTGCCGTTTGGTCGTTTCGGCAATACATTGCTTGCCAATCTCGTAGCCGGTGCAGGGTTTGCTCTTCTTTTGGGTGGCGTTGCGCTTTTTCTCGGCCGGCGAATTACGCCGCAGAACGGTATTCTCTGGGGTATGGCCGGTTTCTTTGCAGTCGCTTTCCTGCCAGCTCTGGGGCTTTCGCCGGAGCTGCCTGCAATGCCTGCCGCCGATCTTGCGCAACGTCAGCTTTGGTGGCTTTCGACCGTGGTGTTGAGCGGTGTCGGCATTTATCTGATGGTTTTGCGTGGTGAGATCGTTTCCAAAATTCTCGGACTTGTGCTCATTATTGCACCGCATCTTTATGGTGCGCCGCATCCTGAAGACATTACATCGCCAATCCCGTCGCTGCTTGCTTCGCAATATGCTGTCGCATCGCTTGCAACAAATCTGTTCATGTGGGCCTTGATCGGTCTTGCGCTGGGCTGGTTCATTCAGGCTTATGCAAAGTCGGAAATCGAAGGCTGATAAGCATGGCTCCGCCCCGAAATGAAAATGCAAAAATCACGTTCGTTCTTGGCGGAGCCCGTTCTGGTAAATCGTCTTATGCAGAAAAACTGGTTGAAGGCACATCGAAAGATCTAGGACTTCAACCAGTCTATCTCGCTACAGGGCGCGCATTCGACGAGGAAATGGAAAGTCGTATTTCCATTCACCGCGACCGTCGTGGCGGCGAATGGCAGACGGTGGAAGAACCACTCGACCTTGTTGGGGCGCTTGAAAAACACGCAGGTAGTGACCGTTTTGTGCTGGTCGATTGCCTGACGCTATGGATCACCAATCTGATGATGGCAGAGCAGAATATCGCTGCTGAAACTGAGACACTGGTAACAGCATTGCCTAGGCTTTCAGGTCCGGTTGTATTCGTTTCCAACGAAGTTGGGCTAGGCATTGTGCCGGAAAACCGGATGGCGCGGGATTTTCGCGATCATGCCGGTTTTTTGCATCAGGCGGTCGCATCAGTAGCGGATGAAGTTTATTTCATGGCGGCAGGTCTGCCGCTCAAAATGAAGGGATAATTCGATGCAGGGACAAAAGATTCCAGCAACTGTAATCACCGGCTTCTTAGGTTCCGGAAAGACAACGATGATCCGCAATCTGCTGGAAAACGCCAATGGCAAGCGCATCGCACTCATCATCAATGAGTTTGGCGATCTGGGCGTCGATGGTGGAATTCTGAAAGGCTGTGGTATTGAAAGCTGCCGTGAGGAAGACGTGATCGAACTCAACAATGGTTGCATCTGTTGCACTGTTGCTGATGATTTCATTCCGACCATGACCAAACTTCTCGACCGCGCAGACCGCCCAGATCATATCGTTATCGAAACCTCCGGTCTGGCGCTGCCACAGCCGCTGGTCGCAGCTTTCAACTGGCCTGAAATCAAGACGCAGGTAACAGTCGATGGCGTTGTGACGGTTATCGATGCCGCTGCCGTTGCTGAAGGTCGTTTTGCGGATGATCACGATAAGGTGGATGCGCAGCGCGCGGCGGACGATTCCCTTGATCATGAAAGCCCTTTAGAGGAACTTTTTGAGGATCAGATTCATGCGGCTGACCTTATCGTTTTGAACAAGGCCGATCTGGTTGATCCGTCGAAACTCGACAGCGTGAAGGCCGATGTGGCTGAGCGCTCAACACGACGCGTCAACATGGTGCCCGCAAGCTTCGGCAAGCTTGGTGCGGATGTTCTGCTCGGTCTTGGTGTAGGTACGGAAGACGATATTGCCAATCGCAAGTCGCATCATGAAATCCATCATGCTGATGGCCATGAGCATGATCACGATGAGTTCGAAAGCTTTGTTGTTGAAGCCGGATCGGTTGCTGATCCTAAGGCATTTACCGAGAAGCTCAAGGCTGTGATTGCGGAGCACGATGTACTGCGCCTCAAGGGTTTTGTGGATGTGCCGGGAAAGCCGATGCGTCTGGTGGTGCAGGCTGTTGGTCCACGTATTGAGCATTATTTCGACCGCCCGTGGGGCAAGGATGAAGTGCGCAATACGCGTCTTGTCGTTATTGGTCTTCATGAGATCGATGAACAGGCAATCACCAAAGCCGTGAAAGACGCCGTTTCGTAATGCACTTATTGCTTGCCCAGAAAGGAACGATAAGCGACGGCAATGAGGCCGTCGATCTCGGCCAGACGCCGGGTGATATAGTGTTCCTTTCCGCTGCCGATACGGAGCTGGCCAGTCTCTCACAGGCCTATAAGCTTGTGGAAGAAGGACCAAGTCTCCGGCTCGCTAATTTTCTGAGCCTTACACATCCTATGTCGGTTGACGCTTATATTGAGCGTACGGCACAGCATGCGAAGCTTATTGTGGTGAGGATTATCGGTGGCGAGACCTATTGGCCTTATGGGCTTGAGGCGCTTCATGCCTGTGCAGTTTCGCACGGCATAAAGATTGCTGTGCTTCCGGGTGATGATAAGCCCGATTATGGACTTGAACGCTTTTCGACCGTTTCTGCTCAGGAGCGAGACGCATTGTGGCAATATCTGATCGAGGGCGGGGCTGCCAATACGTCCCGCTTTCTCGATTATTGTTGTGCACTAATTGATGAAAGCGATAAGCCGGAAGAGGCGGCACCGCTTCTGAAAGCTGGGCTGTGGTGGCCGAATATGGCGACGCCAGCTCTCGATCTGATTCGCCAAAAATGGCAGGACGCTGATGCGCCTGTTGCAACAATCATTTTTTATCGTGCGCTGGTGCAAAGTGGGCAGACACAGCCGGTTGAAGCACTCGTTAATGCATTGCTGGCCAAAGGCTTGAATCCGCTTCCGATCTTTGTTTCCAGCCTCAAGGATCGGCTTTCAGCAGCGGTTGTCGATGGCGTGTTTGAAGATTGCCAGCCTGATATTGTGCTCAATGCGACCGGCTTTGCGATTTCGTCGCCGGGTGCGGAGCGCAAGCCGACCGTGCTGGATAAGCGCGGCAATATGGTTTTGCAGGTGATCTTTTCCGGTACGCCAAAAGCCACATGGCAGGCATCGCAGCAAGGGTTGCTGGCACGCGATCTTGCAATGAATGTGGCGCTGCCGGAAGTGGATGGTCGTGTACTGTCGCGTGCAGTGTCGTTTAAATCGGCAAAGCAATTCGATAGCGCTGTTGAAGCCAATATCGTCACCCATGAACCGGATGCCGGTCGTGTGGATTTTGTTGCTGAACTGGCGGCAAACTGGGTGCGTCTTAAGCGCAAAGCGCGGCAAGAACGCCGCGTGGCTCTGATCCTTGCCAATTATCCCAACCGAGACGGCAGGCTGGGTAATGGCGTTGGGCTCGATACGCCAGCCGGAACGGTGGAAGTGCTGCGGGCCATGGCGGGTGAGGGGTATAGGGTTGGTGATGTGCCGGCCAATAGCGACGCTTTCATGCAGCTTTTGATGGCTGGCCCAACCAATGCCGCTCGTGATGGACGTGTGATCCGCGAGGTCATTTCTCTCCATCAATACAAGGCCTTCTTTGCAAAGCTTCCGAAAGCGATTCAGGAGGAAATTGAAACCCGCTGGGGAGATCCCGAGAACGACCCGTTTTTTCATAAGAAGCTTGAGGGTTTTGCGCTGCCGCTGATGCGCTTTGGCGAAACAATTGCCGGTATTCAGCCAGCGCGCGGTTATAATATAGATCCGAAAGAAACCTATCACTCGCCCGATCTGGTGCCGCCGCATGGCTATATCGCGTTTTATGCTTATCTGCGTGACGTAGCGAAGATCGATGTCATTGTGCATATGGGCAAACACGGCAATCTGGAATGGCTACCCGGTAAAGCCTTGGCGCTGTCGGAAAATTGCTATCCAGAAGCGGTCTTTGGACCCACGCCGCATGTATATCCGTTTATCGTGAATGATCCGGGTGAAGGTACGCAGGCGAAGCGTCGTGCGGGTGCTGTAATCATCGATCATCTCACACCGCCATTAACGCGCGCCGAAAGCTATGGTCCGCTCAAGGATCTGGAAGCACTGGTCGATGAATATTACGAGGCATCGGGCGTCGATCCGCGTCGCTTGTTGCGACTTAAGGCACAGATACTTGATCTCGTGCGTGATATTGGTCTCGACCGCGATGCAGGCATTCACGACCATGACGATGAAGACATGGCGTTGCAAAAGCTCGACGCTTATCTCTGTGATCTCAAGGAAATGCAGATCCGAGACGGGCTGCATATTTTTGGCCTCGCGCCGAGAGGCCGTTTGCTCACCGACTTGCTGGTCGCACTTGCCCGCGTGCCGCGCGGCATTCCTGTTGCGCTGGGTGGGTTGCCGGGCGAGCAAAGCCTGCAACGTGCCATTGCCATGGATGCGGGACTTGGTGAAGAATTTGATCCACTCGATTGTTCGATGGCTGATCCGTGGGTTGGGGCGAAGCCTCAATTGCTCTTGGCTGCAAGTCCTGCAAGCTGGCGTATTGCTGGTGATACGGTTGAGCGTATCGAATTGCTCGCGGCTCAGTTTGTCGAGGGCGAAGTCGAGTGTCCGGAAAATTGGACGCAAACCAACGCCGTATTGCAGTCGATCAACGAACATTTACGCCCTCAGGTGACATCCTGCGGGCCTTCGGAGATAGAAGGTTTTCTGTCAGCTATTTCAGGGCATTTTGTGCCGCCGGGACCGTCGGGTGCGCCGACGCGTGGACGCCCAGATGTTTTGCCGACCGGACGCAACTTCTTTTCAACCGACAGCCGTGCGGTGCCGACACCTGCCGCATGGGAGCTTGGTCGGAAATCAGCTGAAATGCTGATCACCCGTTATGCGCAGGATCATGGCGAATGGCCGACCTCGTTTGGTTTGACCGCATGGGGAACGTCCAACATGCGCACGGGCGGTGATGATATTGCGCAGGCCTTGGCGTTGATTGGCGTGAAACCTCTTTGGGATATGGCTTCGCGCCGTGTCACTGGCTACGAGATCGTACCTTTGCCAAAGCTTGGACGTCCGCGGGTTGATGTGACGTTACGTATTTCCGGCTTTTTTCGCGATGCTTTCCCTGAACAGATTGCATTGTTTGACAAGGCCGTTCGTGCTGTGGGCGCTCTTGATGAAGAGGCGGAAGACAATCCGATTGCTGCACGCATCAAAACAGAGCAGGCTCGGCTGATCGCAAGCGGTGCCGATGAAAAGACTGCCGAACGTCGTGCAGGCTATCGCGTGTTTGGTTCAAAACCCGGTGCCTATGGCGCTGGCTTGCAGGCATTGATTGATGAAAATGGCTGGGCGGGGCGCAATGATCTGGCGGAAGCCTGGCTCGTCTGGGGTGGTTATGCTTATGGCGCAGGCGATGAAGGGCAGGCAGAGCGTGGGCTTCTTGAAGAGCGGCTGCGTTCTGTGCAAGCTGTTGTGCAAAATCAGGATAACCGTGAGCACGATCTGCTCGACAGCGATGATTACTACCAGTTTGAAGGCGGGATGGCGGCGACTGTTGAGAATCTGACTGGCACGATGCCGACCGTTTATCACAATGATCATTCAAGGCCTGAGAAGCCGGTCATCCGCACGCTGGAAGAAGAGCTGGCACGTGTCGTGCGTGGTCGCGCAGCTAATCCCAAGTGGATTGCTGGTGTTATGCGCCATGGCTACAAGGGCGCTGCGGAAATTGCAGCCACCGTTGATTATCTTTTTGCTTTTGCAGCAACGACTGGAAAAGTTGGCAATCATCACTTTGAGACGGTCTATCAGGCCTATATCGCTGATAGAGCGGTACATGATTTCATGCTTGATAAGAATCCGGCTGCGTTGAGTGAAACTGCTTCAAAGCTTAACGACGCAATTGATCGGGGCTTCTGGGTACCCCGTTCCAATTCAGCACGGTTTGAGCTGGCACACCTTATGAATTTGAATCCGGGCACTTGATCCTGAAAAGTTGCAGACTTTTCGGATAAGATCATACGCCAAAAATGGAGGCATTAAATGGCTGAGAAATCTGCAAAACTTCTTTCGATGACGGAAGAGGAATTAAATGCCCGTCATGCGGATAAGATGCGCAAGAAGAAAGCGGCGCGCGACAAGATTCAAGCCACCAAGACCGACGAAAAGGGCCTTGTGATCGTTCATACGGGTAAGGGTAAGGGCAAATCGAGCGCCGGCTTTGGTATGGTTTTTCGTGCGCTTGGTCATGGTATGAAAATTGGCGTCGTGCAGTTTGTCAAAGGTTCGTGGGATACCGGCGAGCGCTGGGTGTTGGAAAAATTTCCCGAACAAGTCACAATCTCGGCCCTCGGGGAAGGCTTTACATGGGAAACGCAGGATCGTGCCCGCGATATCGCCATGGCACGCGACGCGTGGGAACAGGCTAAGGCGCTGATCCTTGATGAAAGTTACGACATGGTACTTTGCGATGAACTTAACATCGTGTTGCGTTATGACTATCTGCCGCTTGAAGAAGTCATTGAAGTGTTGAAAGCCAAGCCTGAGATGAAACACGTCATCATCACGGGCCGTAATGCCAAGGACCAACTGATCGAGTTTGCCGACCTTGTGACCGAGATGGAAATGATCAAACATCCATTCCGTTCGGGTGTGAAGGCGCAAAAGGGAATCGAATTCTGATTTTCTCTAATTCAGCGCTCTAGAAACCAAGCATCTGGCGGATGGGATTGCTCGGTTCCAGGAGAAGTCGCACGGCAAGCGCGAGACTCACCACAATAAGCAGAGGTTTGATGATGCGCGAGCCAATTTTCATGGCAAGGCTTGCGCCAATCTGAGCACCGATGAACTGCGCAATCCCCATGCAGATGCCGAGTTTCCAGTTTATCGTGCCGACAAGCGCGAAAGTGGCAAAACCGCCGATATTGGATGCGCAATTGAGCAGCTTGGTATGGGCAGTTGCTTTGAGTACGCCGTAGCCGGCCAGGGCTACAAACGCCAGCATGAAGAATGAGCCGGTGCCTGGACCGAAAAGCCCATCGTAAAAGCCAATCAATGGCACCAGTGTAATGCCAAACAGGAATGGTCCGATACGGCGTGCGCGATCCACGTCGCCAAGGCTTGGCTTCACCGCAAAGTAAATGGCAATCGCGATCAGCAGAATTGGCAATGCTGCGCGCATGATATCGACGGGCAGAACGGTTGCGAGCAGTGCCCCAAGAACTGAACCGACCAGTGATGCAATAGCTTCCGGCCATTGTTCTCGGATATTTACATGGCCTTTGCGTGCATAGGCTATGGTTGCAGAGGAAGAACCAAACAGACCTTGAAGTTTGTTGGTACCGAGTGCTTCAACAGGTGGCACACCTGCAAGTAGCAAAGCCGGGATCGTAATCATGCCGCCTCCGCCCGCGATAGAATCGATAATGCCCGCAATGAAAGCGGCCATGGTCAGGAGGAGCGTCAATGTATCGAAAAATTCAAGCATGGAGGGGGTCCGGCAAAAGTTGATGCAACATAGAGCAGACAGTTTTTTTGTGCCAGACACCTATTTAGGGAACTTACCGCACCGAGCGTTGTTTTTCGGTTCGCGCAGCATTATCAATGCAAATTGGTTTGATTTCAGGAGACGGTCACACATGAGCGAAAGCTTTTTCGAACGTATTACTGCGTTTCTCAGCAAAAAGAGTGCTGTGCAGCGTGTCGCCGAAGATCCGGCACTCGCTTCGGAACTGCTTCTTCTGCTTCATGTGGTTTTTGCCGATGGCGATCGTCATCCGGCAGAAATTAGTGCTTTCAGGCAGATTGTTTCTGAGAATTTTGGCATTTCGGCAGAAGAGTTACCGGAAGTAACCGAATATCTTAAAGACTTTGGTTACGAAACCACCACGAAACAAGCGGCCTCCATGCTTGCTGAAATGGCGCCTGAGCGTCGTGCGTCACTGCTTCGTGATCTGGTGCGGATTGCGCGTGCGGATGATCATGTTGATCAGTCCGAAACAGCGATGATCAAGCGGATCGCTGATATTCTTGGTATTACAGCTGACGATATCAGAGAAGCTCAGCAACCGGCACCTCGTGCAGTCTGAGAAAAAGCATTTCGCTCTTGGAATGGGCAGCTCGTCAGCGGCTAGCCTTGAGGAGCTTGTTTTGCTGGCAGATAAAGTGCTGGCCAGTGCTGAATTGAAACGACCGGATGTCTTAGCAACGATTGCCACCAAGCGAGGTGATCCTGTATGGGGCAAGCTTGCCCAGCATTATGGTTGCGAGTTGCGCTTTTTTGATGCTGAGCGGCTTGAACAAGAAACGCCAAAGCTGAAACACCCATCGGAAGTGGTTTTTGCTGCAGTCGGCTGTCATGGCGTTGCAGAATCGGCAGCACTTGCTGCGGCTGGGCCTGATGCAGAATTGCTGATCGAAAAAACGACCAGTGAATGTGCCACCGCAGCGATTGCCGTGACACGTATTGATTAGGCCGGTTTACGGCGCTGTACGAGGTAGGTCGCAACCGTCGCAACGAGCAGCAGGGCAGCGGTCGCAACGATGACAGCCACATAGGCATTCTCAAAGGCCTGCGATGCCAAAGCCGTCAATGCATTTGCGTCAGCTGTTGGCATTGATTGTGCAGCAAGAAGCGCTTCATCCAGACTGTCGCGGACTACAGACGGAATGTTTGAGCCAGCGGGCAGAATAAGGCTGGCGGTATAGAATGCCGACAAAATGCTGCCGAAGATTGTTACACCCAGCGCGTTGCCAAGCTCGAATGATACTTCTTCGACAGATGCTGCCATGCCAGCCTTTTCGGCAGGTGCATTGCTCATGATTGCCGAGGATGCGGCAGTCATGACAGCCCCAACACCAAAGCCGAGAATTGTAAGACCAGTGATGTAGAACAGCGGTGCTCGTTTATAAGTTAGGCTGTATATGATGATGCCAAGGGCTGTAATCCCTAGCGATGACCAGAGCACTTTGCCTGCACCAAGCCGCGGCAACTGAATACCAGCAAGCGGGCCTGCCACGAATGCTGCCAGAGGAATTGGCAGAATCATCAGACCAGCCTGTAATGGCGACAAGCCTTCGATCAATTGCAGGCGCTGGCTGAATACCAGTTCCATGCCCGTCAGCGAACCGGATGCAACAAGAGCCGCAAACACACCTGTCGAGAACAGCCTGTTATTAAACAGCGAGAAGTCGATGAGAGGCTCTTGGCTTGAAAACTGCCGACGCACGAAAATGGTCGTTGCAATGAGGCCGATAATCAATGCGCCGGCAAACACAGTCATCGATGCATCACGCTTGGCAAGTTCCTTCACGGCATAGGTGAGCGCGATCAGACCGATCATAATCTGGATTGAACCGACGAGATCCCATTTGCGCTTGGAGCCAAGGGGACGGTTTTCAAGGTTGAAGGCCGAAAGTGCCAGCGCCACTGCAACAACAGGCACGTTGATGAGGAACACCGAGCCCCACCAGAAATATTCAAGCAGTACACCGCCTGCCACAGGGCCGATGGCAGCGCCGCCCGAGGCAATTGCCGCCCAGATGCCAATGGCAAGTGAGCGTTCTTTTTCATCGGTAAAGGTCAGTCGAATGATCGAGAGCGTAGCAGGCATCATCATCGCCGCACCACAGGCGAGAAATGCGCGGGCTGCGATCAGCACTTCCGGGTTAGGCGAATAAGCTGCGCCTAGCGATGCAAGACCAAAAACCATCAGACCATTCATGAACATGCGCTTGTGGCCGAGCTTGTCACCCAGCGTGCCAAGGCCCGGCAGCAAACCTGCCACCACCAGCGGGTAGATGTTCATGATCCAGAGCTTTTCGGAAGCACTTGCCGCCAGATCATGGGTAAGGCGTGGTAGCGCTGTGTAAAGCACTGTCATATCTACAACGATCAGGAACAGCGCGCTGGAAACAATTGCGAGAACGAGCCAGCGATTTTGCGGCAACATCGGACTACACCTTTTCAATACAAACGTATTTAAACTTGGCAGGGTGGTCGACATAATATAAATCCGTCCGTATGGAAAGTAAGAAATTGCAGAAAACCGGCCGCCCGCGCTCAATTGATCGGGACCATGTTCTCGACATGGCCGAGAAGCTGGTTGCCGAAGGTGGTATCGTTGCACTGACCATGGATGCGGTGGCACACGCTTCCGGCGTCACCAAAGGCGGTGTGCAATATTGCTTCGGTAATAAAGACGGGTTGATGAAAGCCATGATCGAGCGATGGGGTGACCGATTTGACGATCTGGTCACAGCGCGCAAACAGCACAGACAAGATGCGATTTCGCACATTGCTGCCCATATCGCAGTGACGCGCGAAAGCGATGCTGAGGACGATTCACGATTTGCCGCCATGATGGCGAGCCTTATTCCCAACTCCCATTATCTTGATGAAACGCGGACCTGGTATCGCAAGCAGTGGGATGGACTTGATGTTTCGACACCTGAAGGAAGGCGAGCACGTTTGGCGTTCATTGCCAATGAAGGTGCATTTTTACTTAGAAGCTTCAATTTCTTCGAGCTGACGCCGGAAGAGTGGCAGTCGATCTTCAATGATATTCAAGGACTTTTGCCTGAAAAAGATTGA
Source organism: Ochrobactrum sp. Marseille-Q0166 (assembly GCF_014397025.1). Classification (NCBI taxonomy): domain Bacteria; kingdom Pseudomonadati; phylum Pseudomonadota; class Alphaproteobacteria; order Hyphomicrobiales; family Brucellaceae; genus Ochrobactrum; species Ochrobactrum sp. Marseille-Q0166. Next base: position 1,311,432 of record NZ_JACJUO010000001.1, read on the forward strand.
CTCTTCTGCCACCTGACAGGCATTCGAAACGCCTGAACAGAGGAAGAAAACGTGACAGTTCATTTCATTGGAGCCGGCCCCGGTGCCGCCGATCTTATCACCGTGCGTGGTTTGCGACTGATCGAAAGCTGTCCGGTCTGCATCTATGCAGGATCGCTGGTACCCAAGGATGTTGTTGCATCTGCACCAGAAAATGCGCTGCTGATTGATAGTTCCTCGCTGACACTTGATGAAATCATTGCGGCGATTGAGGCGGCTCATGCGAAAGGGTATGATATTGCACGCGTGCATTCAGGCGATCCGTCGATTTATGGAGCGATGGCTGAACAGATGCGCAGGCTTGATGCGCTCGGCATTCCTTATGATGTGACGCCGGGTGTTCCTGCTTTTGTTGCGGCTGCGGCTGCGATGAAACAGGAACTGACTATTCCAGAGGTCAATCAAAGCATTATTCTGACCCGGACTTCGATAAAATCATCTGCCATGCCGGTAGGTGAGGATCTCGTCACACTGGGAAAATCCGGTGCGACTTTGGTCATTCACCTGTCGATCCGAAACCTTGCGAAGATCGAAACGGAGCTGGCGCCATTATACGGATCTGACTGTCCAGTGGTCGTTGCATACCGAATTGGTTGGCCAGATGAGCAGATTCTGCGCGGAAAGCTGTCCGATATTGCCGAGAAAGTTGCGCTTTCTGGCGTGAAACGCACGGCGATGATCTTTGTCGGGAGAGGTCTCGACTCGCAGAATTTTCGCGACTCAGCGCTTTATCATGAAGCGCACAGCCATGTTGCTCGCTCAAAATCTTAAAGCTGAACGCGCAAATTCAATTGCTTTATCCACGGTGCCGACGACAATTTTGGCTTCAACAGGTGGACGTGCGATCATGATGACAGGTATGGCAAGATCACGCGCTGCTCGGATTTTTGCGTAAGATATACTGCCGCCGGAATTGCGGCTGACAATCAGGCCAATCTTTCGTTCACACAGGAATTGCTTTTCAGATTCATAGTTTCCGGGTTTTGCCAGAATGATTTCACATTCGTGTGGCAGCATAACTTCCGGCGGATCGATCATCCGTATGATGAAGTGAGCATCGCCCCGTTCTGCAAAGGGTTCGATATGTTGTCGGCCGAGTGCGAGCAAAACGCGTTCACCTGCCGGGATCATGCTTGCAGCCTGCGCTTCGCTTGCGACCTCAATCCAGTTATCACTACTTTCCTTTTCCCATGCCGGACGTTCGAGCCGAAGCAGTGGAACATTTGCGATATCGGATGCCACGACAGCATTGTGTGAAATGCGGGTTGCATAGGGATGGGTGGCATCAATCACGAGATCGATTTTCTCGGTAACCAGATAAGTTGCCAGCCCATCTGCCCCTCCAAATCCGCCAATGCGCAGCTTGCCGCTGACGGGAGCAGGGTTGGCCGTTCGGCCTGCAAGCGAGGTGATAGCTTCAACCGGCAGAGCCAACAGCGAGGAAGCAAGCTTTGATGCTTCCGCTGTGCCGCCAAGAATGAGTATTTTAGAGGCGGGCAAGGATATTGCCTTTGCGATCAGTCACAATGATTTCGACTTCAACGGGTGCGCCGCGTAGGGTTTCCAGAGCCACCTGCTTTGCTTTTTCAGCAATTGGGGTCGCCATATCGATACCAAGGCTTTGAGTCATTTCAAGTACTTCCAGCGCAGTGTTCGCAAAAAGAATCCGGTCCTTGATGTCGCTTGGCGCGCCGGCCTTTTGGGCCAATGACCAGAGGAAGTTTTTGTCGACCTGTGAGCGCGAAGAATGAAGATCAAGCTCTCCCTGAGCAAGTTTTGTCAGCTTGGCGAAACCTCCTGCAAGGGTGAGCTTATCGATTGGATGTTCACGCAGATATTTGAGTACACCACCGGCAAAATCACCCATGTCGAGAATGGCGAAATCCGGCACATCATAAAGTGCCTGTGCTGCGTCTTCAGAGGTTGAACCTGTCGCAGCGAGCACATGTGTTTGCTTTTCTGCACGCGCTACATCGATGCCGCGATGGATCGAATGGATCCATGCGGAGCAGGAGAAGGGATGTACAACCCCTGTTGTTCCCAAAATCGAAATGCCCCCAATGATGCCTAGGCGCGGGTTCCACGTTTTTTGCGCAATTTCTTCGCCACCTGGAACGGAAATCGTAATAACCAAATCGGCAGGCAGGCCATATTCAGCGCATATTTGTTCGCATATCTCTGTCATCATGCGGCGTGGAACAGGATTGATTGCCGCTTCACCTGGCGGGATTTGCAGGCCGGGCCGCGTAACAGTCCCCACGCCTTCGCCTGCCTGAAACACGATGCCAGTGCCGGGAGGGGCAGGGAAAACCGTTGAAATGATTGTTGCGCCGTGCGTGACATCCGGATCGTCGCCTGCATCCTTGACGATACCCGCCATGGCATAGCCTTCCCCCAGTCCTTCATATTCAAGCTGGAAATAGGGCACTTCACCTTTTGGCAGGATGATGCCGACCGGATCGGGGAATTCACCGGTAATAAGCGCAGTCAGTGCTGCCTTGGTGGCAGCTGTGGCACATGCGCCCGTCGTCCAGCCGCGACGCAGTTCTGTTTTTTCAGGGCTTTTATTTGAAGGGGCGGTTTCATCGTTCATGGACGCCTTATAATGTATCTGATAGCTGTGCCGCCAGATAAAGTTATGGTTGATGATGATGAATAAGCCTGAACATACGCCGGAATGTATTGTTGCGAAGAGCAAAGTCAGCTTGCCCGCGATACAGCCCGGGCATGTTTGGCTTGTCGGTGCCGGGCCAGGTGATCCCGGTCTTCTCACTTTGCACGCAGTCAATGCGCTGCGGGAGGCGGATGTGATCGTCTATGATGCGCTGGTTGATGAAGCCTGTCTTTCACTCAAGCGCGATAACGCAAGTGTTGAATACGCAGGCAAACGAGGTGGCAAGCCTTCACCAAAACAGCGCGATATTTCGCTACGACTGGTGGAGCTGGCTAAAGAAGGCAAGAAGGTTCTGCGGCTGAAAGGTGGCGATCCGTTCGTTTTTGGGCGCGGAGCCGAGGAAGCGCTGACGCTTGTTGAACATGGCGTGCCATTTCGTATTGTTCCGGGCATTACAGCGGGGATTGGCGGTCTTGCCTATGCAGGAATTGCGGCCACGCATCGCGATATCAACCAATCAGTCACATTCCTCACAGGCCACGATGCAACAGGGCTGATGCCAGACCGCATTAATTGGGAGGGCATTGCCCGGTCTTCTCCTGTTATCGTGATGTATATGGCGATGAAGCATATCGACCTCATTACAGAGCGTCTGATGACAGCAGGACGCTCGCCAGATGAGCCGGTCGCATTTGTCTGCAATGCCAGCTTGCCGGAACAGGTGGTTCTGGAGACAACATTGTCAGGCGCGGTTGCAGATGTAGAAGCATCGGGTCTCAAGCCACCGGCAATCGTGGTTGTGGGAGAGGTTGTGAAGCTGCGTGCGGGACTTGACTGGGCCGGTGCATCTGAGGGGCGAAAACTGACAAGCGATCCGCTGCATCTTAGCAGGGAGAAGAGCGCATGAAGGGTTTTATGATTGCAGCGCCAGCTTCCGGATCGGGAAAAACCACTTTGACACTTGGGCTACTGCGCGCTTTAAAGCGGCGTGGCGAGGCGGTTGCACCTGCGAAAGCTGGCCCTGATTACATCGATCCTGCCTTCCATAAAGCTGCGAGCGGCGTGGATTGCTTCAACCTTGATCCATGGGCCATGCGGCCAGAGCTTATCAGTGCCATTTCATCCCGTATGACCGAGGGCAACAAGGTTCTTGTTGTTGAAGGCATGATGGGACTTTTCGACGGAGCGCTTGATGGAAAGGGATCGTCGGCAGATTTGGCACGAACTCTTGATCTGCCAGTGGTTCTGGTAGTCGATTGTGCTCGCCAATCCCACTCGATCGCTGCCCTTATTTCGGGTTTCAGTCAGTTTCGCAACGATGTTCTGATTGCTGGTATTATTCTTAACCGGGTTGGCAGCGGCAGACATGAGGCCATGCTGCGCGAAGCGATCAAACCGCTCGGTATTTCCGTTCTGGGTGTAATTCCGCGAGATGAAGCGCTGGTTCTGCCTTCCAGACATCTTGGGCTTGTTCAAGCAGCGGAACATACCGATCTGGAGCGTTTCCTTGAACATGCTGCGGATGCGGTTGATGCGCATATTGATTTAAACGCATTAGAGCGCATCTGGTCGCGGCCAAAGCATCATGAGGCTATGGCGAATGTTCCCCGTCTCGCGCCGCTTGGAAACCGCATTGCAGTAGCGCGAGACGACGCCTTTGCCTTTGCCTATGCGCATTTACTTGCAGGCTGGCGCAGGCGTGGTGCCGAGCTTTCATTCTTTTCGCCGCTTGCTGATGAAGCGCCCGATGAAAGCGCTGACGCAATTTATCTGCCGGGCGGTTATCCCGAGCTTTATGCCGGCAAACTGAGCCAGGTGAAGCATTTCCAGCAGGGCATGAGACGCGCTGCGGATCGTGGCGTGCGCATCTACGGCGAGTGTGGCGGCTATATGGTGTTGGGTGAGACGTTGGAAGATTCGTCTTGCGTGAAGCATCCTATGCTTGGGCTGCTTCCGCTTGAAACCAGCTTTGCAAAACGGAAAATGCACCTTGGCTATCGCAAGCTGGAACCATTATCCGGTTCGCCATGGCCGTTACCGCTTTTGGCTCATGAGTTTCACTATGCGAGCATTGTGTGCGAAGGTGAGGCTGAACGGCTGTTCCGCGTCCGTGATGCGCTGGGCGAAGAGCTGGGAGAGGCAGGGCTTCGTGTCGGCTCAGTTGCTGGCTCGTTCATGCATGTGATTGATTTTTCTGGAGAGAATGCCTGAACATGACTATCGAGCATGGCGGAGCGCTGGATCGAGCCATTGCACACTTCGGCGGCAAGGCGGAAGACTGGCTTGACCTTTCGACGGGCATCAATCCCGAACATTTTCCTCTCCCAGAATTGGCCCCACGCTTATGGAGCCGTTTGCCGGATGAGGGCCTATTGTTAAGGGTTCTGACTGCGGCACGTTCCTATTATGAAACAGGTCAGAATGCGCCCATTGTTGCCAGTCCGGGAACTCAGGCGCTTATTCAGATTATTCCGAGCTTGCTTGAGCCTGCGAAGGTCGCCATTTTGGGTCCCACCTACCAGGAACATGCGGAAGCTTTTAAAGCGGCAAACTGGAATGTGATCGAATGTGCGACGCTGGACGCCATCCCGGAGGATGTGCGGGTGGTGACAATCGTCAACCCGAACAACCCGGATGGCCGGATTGTTGCGCGACCTGATTTGCTCGGACTGGCGCGAAAGCTTGGTGAGCGTGGTGGTTTTCTGGTTGTGGATGAAGCTTTCGCCGATCCGCACCCGGAGGTGAGCATTGCAAGACATGCGGCCAATGCGCCGCTGGTCGTGTTGAAATCCTTTGGAAAATTCTTTGGCCTTGCAGGCGTTCGGCTTGGGTTCCTTCTGGCCAATGATGAGCTTGTGAAGCGTGTTGCGGACAGGCTTGGTCCATGGGCGGTGGCTGGACCGACGCTTGCAATTGCACTCCATGCTTTCGAAAGTGGTGCTGAACTTGAGGCGTTTCACGGACGCATCGATACAAGACGGGCAGAACTTGCCGCGATGCTCGCACATTGTCAGCTCGTGGAAGTCGGTGGCACTGCTCTGTTTTCGCTGGTTGAACACGAAAATGCTCATGCAATTTACGATGCACTTTGTGAGCGGCATATTCTTGTCCGAAAGTTTGCCTATGCACCAAGCTGGCTGCGCATTGGACTGGCGCCTGATCAGGCGGGCCTTGTGCGATTGGAACAGGCATTGCGGGATATTCTCCGCTTGAAAAAGTGATTCAGGAAAGCGCATCAAGTCCATGGAAATAAAGCTGATTATTCTTGCTTTAGCGCTTGTACTGGATCGTGTGGTGGGCGATCCGCCACAGCTTTGGCAGAAAATTCCGCATCCGGTGGTGCTGTTTGGCAAGGCAATCAGCTGGGGTGAAAAACGTCTCAACGATGACAGTCTTTCCGTCAATGCACTGCGCAGCAATGGCATGTGGCTGATAATCGGGCTGGTGATTTCCTGTGTTGTGGTGGGGTTGGCGTTAGACTATCTGCTGCCCTTTCTTGGTACGGCAGGTGCGCTGGTTGAAATCATCATCGTGGCAGTGTTTCTGGCGCAGAAAAGTCTTGCCGACCATGTGCGGGCGGTGGCTGCCGGTTTACGTGAAGATGGTGTGGAAGGTGGACGCAAAGCTGTTTCGATGATTGTTGGGCGTAACCCGGAGCAGCTTGATGAAGGCGGTATCAGTCGTGCAGCGATTGAAAGCCTTTCCGAGAATGCGTCGGACGGCATTGTTGCTCCTGCTTTCTGGTTTCTCGTGGGCGGATTGCCGGGGTTGTTCGCCTATAAACTTATCAACACGGCAGATTCTATGATCGGTCATCTCAATGACCGCTATCGTCATTTCGGGCGTTTCGCTGCCCGTCTCGATGATGTTGCAAACTATATTCCGGCCCGGCTGACTGGCTTGCTGACTGCAATTGCTGCTGCATTTACGGTCAATAAAAAAGCCGGGAAAAGAACACTATCCGTCATGTGGCGCGACGCGCGGCTGCACCGTTCGCCCAATGCTGGGTGGCCGGAATCGGCCTTTGCAGGTGCGCTTGAGCTGGCACTTGCCGGACCGCGCCAATATGGATCGGAAAAGGTCGAAGCACCGCTGTTTTATGGTGAGGGTAAGCGGGAAGCTGATGCAGACGATATCGATGCCGCGCTTTCGCTTTTCTGGTCGAGTATGAGCGTTATGACCGGAATTATTATCGCTGCAAGCCTGATGGGGCTTATCAGTCAGCTGTTATAAAATGCGTTCCATCATAGCGCTGCAGGCGATTTGGATTGTCACTGCGCATACCGTTACCATCGAATTTGATTGTGCCAAGAGCGGTTTCAAATGAGCTGTCGCGCAAGATATCAATAAGCGGCTGCTTTTGTTGCGCAGCTTTGCTTATCGCGGAAGCGGCGAGTTCAATGGTCGCAAAGCCGGTAACGGAATAGGCTTCCGGGACTTTGCCTGCTTGATTGATGGCATCGACTGCCGTTTTTGCTGTCGAAAGATCCTGCGGCTTCAAAGGTGCAATCATCAGGGTTTCAGTGCTCAGTGGTTGAGCGCCCGGCGCTGCATTGAGGACGCTGCCGCCCGCGATCACCAGCGGATATTTAAGTGTCACAGCACTTGTGCCGATAGCTGCAATGTCGTCGCGTTCCCCACCGACATAAACATGGGTTGCGCCTGCACGGCGTAGACGCGCAACAAGCGCGTTCTGGTTTTCTAGGCCGGGGCGATACGTGTCCGTGAAAACGGGCTGAAGCTGTTGATCCTTCAGGTGAGCCAAAACCTGTCCCGCTCGTTCGCGGCCTTCAATCGTACCATCGTCTATCACCGCGAAGGGCTGAGAGCGCCATAGGCTGCCCAGAAAGCTACCCGTTGCACGCATTTCCTTCTCCAGCCCCGTCGCAATGCGGAAAACCGGAAAAGGCGTTGCTGCACGCTTTTCTGTCAGGGTTTGTTCGCTGACGCCTGAGACGATGACAGGGATATTCTGCTGGCTCAAAACGGGGAGTGCCGCTTCCAATGCTTCCGAACAAAGAAAGCCGGCTGCGATCTGTATGTTTGCTTTGATAAAAGTTTCTGCAGCAGCTTTGCCGCCTTCTGCATCACACCGATCATCTACAATGACGAGTTGCACGTTTTTAGCCGTTGCTGCCACGCGAGCGCCTTCGACGAGCTGGTTTCCTAACGGGGAGAAGCCACCACTCAAAGGCGCCGCTATTCCAATGCGGATATCAGCTGTATTTTCCTGCGCTAATGCTGGAAGGCAAAGCATTGTGAAAGCCGATAGACCCATAGCGAAGAGTTTCGTTAGGCGGAGAACGCACAATTCCGGGCGGAAAACCGCTTTCTGTCTTTCCGGAAATTGCTGTCTCTTGATCACGCGATTTGTCTTCTTCAAACATTTCATGGCTAATTGAACGAAAAGTGGGTAGCGGTTTCCTCGCCTTTGTGCAATGCCCGTATATGTATACAGGCAATCAGATAATGATTTCAGGAAGCCTGGCAGACAATACGGATGCTTGCTGACGTGCAAACGGATAAAAACACTACTTCAAATACTGTATCGGTCGAGCCGAAGACTTATCGCGATGCGATGAGTCATTATGCAGGTGCTGTGCAAATTGTAACCACCGCGGGTGCGGCCGGGAGGCGTGGCCTTACTTTAACTGCTGCCTGTTCAGTTTCTGATAACCCGCCAACTCTTCTGATATGCCTGCAGAAAATGCATGAAGAGAACCTGCTTTTTATCAAGAACGGCGTATTTGCGGTTAATACGCTGGCAGGCTCGCATCAGCAGCTTGCCGATGCGTTTTCAGGGCGCATAGGGCTTACGCAAGACCAGCGTTTCGAGCTAGCACAATGGGACATAGTCGATACCGGTGCACCTGTACTCAAAGGCGCGCTGGCGGCTTTCGATTGTCGTGTGACAAGTGTGCAGGAGCATTCCACGCATCATGTATTGTTTGGCGAGGTCGTTGGCTTGCGTTCGAATGCTGACGAAGAAGCGTTGATTTATCTCAATCGTCGCTATCATACGCTGGAACTCTGAAATTGTTCGGGGGAGGGAGAATGTACAAGCGGGCTGGATTATTGGCGGGTTTGTTGCTGTTGACTGCGACATCCGCTTTCGCTCAAGGACCGCTCCCCCCGTTCAAAGATGATTATTTCGCCTATCCGGGCGTGCTAAGTAGCGCCGATAAGGGCGATTATAAAGTTATCGATTACAACGAAATGCGCGATATCAATGGTCGCGATTCCGTGCCTGAAAAGCGCGTTAAAGACGCTTATGTTTCGCTAAAAGCGCGTGCATATCAGAAAGATGTCGTTTTCCAGACGGCGGCAGGGCCGGTAAAGGCCATGGCAGCCGGAAAACAGAGCGGTGCATCGTTTATCGTCATCTATTTGCACGGGCGCGGCGGTAATCGTCTGCAAGGCATGAATGATTTTACCTTTGGCGGCAATTTCAACCGCGTGAAAAACCTTGCAGCGACTAATGGTGGACTTTATCTGACGCCGGACTTCAAGGATTTTGCGGCAACTGGCGAAGCGCAAGTGGCGGGGCTCTTGGAAGCTGCGAAAGCGACTTCACCATCTGCACCGCTTATACTGGCTTGCGGATCGCAAGGTGGGGCACTCTGCTGGCGTATAGCATCGAATGACAAGGCGGGTAATCAGCTCTCAGGTCTGATCCTATTGGGGTCTCTGTGGGACGAGGGCTTTTTCAAGTCGCCCGCTTTTAAAAAGCGGGTACCGGTTTTTTTCAGCCATGGCAGTCGCGATCCGGTTTTTACAATCGATAAGCAGGAAGGTTTCTACCGAGAAATCCGCAAGCGCTCGCCCGACTATCCCGTTCAGTTCCGTCGTTTTGAAAGTGGCAATCATGGCACACCGATCAGAATGAGCGACTGGCGCGAGATGTTGAACTGGATATTCACGAAACAATGATGATGTCGTTGGGGATGCTCAACGAAAAACCGGCATTGTGGCCTTCCTGCCACTCGACAATCCGTCAAAAGCGAATAGTTATCTCAGTTAAAATTTTACCTAATCAGCAGATCATAAGAGGTTGATCATGTACGGATGCACCCGCAACGGAGCCCGTTTGTTTTTTATTGCGATGCTGGCTCCTTTGGCTGCCGCTTGTACGACAACCACGCAGAATGCGACGGTTCCAGGAAAGTCAGAAGCACCAGTAACAGCTTCGACAGTTTCGCTGCCACGTTTCATTCCTACGTCGACAGTCGATTCGTCTTTGGCACAGCCTTGCATTACTGCTGCTGCCAACAAGTACTTCTTGCCTGAACGTGTGATTAGTGCCGTGAATTCTCGTCCGGGTGCCGGTGGTGGTACAGATGTTGACCTGAAGGTTGATCTGCGCACGGCAGTTTGTCAGGTTTCCGCAAGCGGTTCGGTTCGTTCGGTTATCGATACGTCGCCTAAGAGTGCTGATCAGGTTGCTGCTGAAGCTGCGGCTGCTCAGGCTGCATCGGCTGCGCCAGCACCGAAAAAGTCGAAGAAGAAGTGATTCAATAAAACTTCATAAGTTGCTAAAAAGGCAGGGATTTCCCTGCCTTTTTGTTTTTCATTTATTTAGGCTTTTCGCCATACCAGCGCGGCGTGTAAACCCACTCTCCACCTTCCGCGCGTGGAAAGCGGGCAGTGTGCGATGAGCCGACAATCACCACAGTTCGCATGTCGACATCATCAGGCGTGAGTTCACCGAGCGAAATAACGCGAGTTGTTTCGGCAGGTCTGCCAATATCGCGACCAAGTACTACCGGCGTTTCAGCATCGCGATACTGCCGGAGGATTTCCAGCGCACGGCCAAGCTGGTGCGGGCGGGCTTTGGAAATGGGATTATAGAAAGCCATTGCAAGATCGGCTTGCGCTGCCAGAGCCAAACGCTTCTCAATCACATTCCAGGGCTTCAGGTTGTCAGAAAGCGAGATGATGCAGAAATCGTGACCAAGCGGTGCGCCGATGCGGGACGCCGCTGCCATGGCCGCCGAAATGCCGGGTTGGATAACCAGTTCAACGCCGTGCCAAGCAACATCAGATGATTCATGCAGTGCCTCGACAACCGCCGCAGCCATGGCAAATACGCCCGGATCGCCGGAAGATACCATCACGACATTGCGGCCTGAAGCTGCAAGTTCAAATGCATGACGTGCACGCTGCATTTCTTCGCGATTGTCGGTCATGTGAATGATCTGATCGTCGCGGAAGGGGCCTGCCATACGGACATAGGTTTCATAGCCGAGTACGTCTTCGGCCTGTTCCAGATCACGCTGTACGGCTGGTGTCATCAGATCACGGGAACCGGGGCCAAGCCCAATAACTGTGAGCTTGCCGCGCTTGCGACCGATAAAAAGAACATCGGCAGGTGCTGATGCAACAACCAGTGTCAGGTTTTCAGTTGCTGTGTGTTGAACAGGGTTTTCGACAGAGGCCGTCGCAAGATCGGCATTGCCAGCAACAAAGCGTAATGGCGCATTCAGCGCTTTTGCTGTCTGATGGATATGCGGTGAAGCGCAATCTTTTTCGTGAGTAAGAAGCAGAGCAAGTGAGTCTATAGACAGGCCAGCATCGTCAAAGGCTTTCGTGATGAGGCTCGTCAGGTCTTCTTTTGGCTTTTCGATAGCGATGGCAATTGTTCGCGGATGATAGATCAGTTCATTTGGTTGTGGCGAGCGGGTTTCGGGCGTAATGCTGATTCTAAGCAGCCCATCGTCGGCAAGTGGCAGCTTTGAAGCGGTGAGCCAGCGAGAATTGCCTTTGATTTGTAGTGTTTGACCTGCAAGAAGGTCGGACATGAAAGTCTTGGCAGCGTCCGGATTGGCGAGTGTCAGTTCTGCCGGAGGATGAAGAAGGTTAATGCCAAAGCGCAACTCGCCAGTCGTGGTGATCGCGGGCGCGACTTCCAATGCATGAGCGATTGTTCGCGCCAGATCGTTGACACCTGACAGACCGCCAAGCAATGGCACGACAGCGCTGCCATCTTCCGCAACGGCGAGAACTGGTGGTTCGATGCGCTTGTTTTGCAGAAGGGGTGCAAGGGCGCGGATGATGATGCCTGAAGCGCACAAGGCGATCACAGGTCGGCCTTCTTCATAAAGTGCGCGGATTGCATCACCAAAATGAGCAAAGCTTTTGTCTGCACCTTGAACTCGTTTTTCCAGTCCCAGCACTTCCGCATTTCCAATTGCTAATTGCACTTCCCGCGCCGTGGAAATTGCAGCTTCGCTCAAGATCAGAATTGCAGGCTTCATGCGCCGTTCCATTTGCTGCCCGGAACGAGGATGATCGAGAAATAAGGGCAATCGCTACCACTCACCTCGGCCAATGGCGCAATACGCTGGTTTTGCATGGTTGCACGTTCGATATAGAGCGCACGATCCATCAGCCCAAGTTCGCTCAGCACATCACGAACCTTGTCGAGATTTTTGCCGAGTTTCATAATGGCGGCGGCCTCAGTACCTGCGAGACGTGTTTTGAGTTCTTCTGCGCTCATGACACCCGAAAGAATCGACAGGGTCTGGTTGCGGTAGACCAAGGGCGCGCCGAGCATGGCAGCGGCGCCCAGAACAGAGCAAACGCCAGGCACGACTTGCGTTTCGTATTTTTCAGACAGTCGGTCATGGATATACATGAACGAGCCATAGAAGAATGGATCACCTTCCGCGATTACGGCCACGTCGCGGCCTGCATCGAGATGGCTTGCAATCGTCCTAGTGATCTCGGCATAGAAATCGCTGACGATTTGCTCATAATCCATGTGGGCGGGCAGTTTTTCCGTTGTTACCGGATAGATAAGCGGTACCAAAGTCTGCTCTGAAGAGAGATAAGTCTCGACAATCGTCAGCGCATTGCCCTTTTTGCCCTTGGCAGCATGATAAGCGACCACGGGAGCCGATTTGAGCAGTCGAAGCGCTTTGAGCGTGATGAGTTCAGGATCGCCGGGGCCGACGCCCAGACCATAGAGTTTGCCTTTGAGAGCCATTATTCGCGCTCCGAAGCCAGTGCATTGACGGCAGCGGCTGTCATGGCGCTGCCACCGCGACGTCCGCGCACGATGACGAAAGGAACACCACGGCTGTTTTCAGCCAGTTCATCTTTGGATTCGGCAGCGCCCACAAAGCCGACCGGCATACCAAGAATAAGCGCAGGCTTGGGTGCCCCATTGTCAAGCATTTCAAACAGGCGGAAAAGGGCGGTTGGCGCGTTGCCTATAGCAACGATGCTGCCTTCAAGGTGTGGAAGCCAGAGGTCAAGGGCTGCGGCAGAGCGCGTGTTGCCAATCTTTTCCGCCAAGTCTGGAACCGATGGATCGTTCAGCGTGCAGATAACATCATTATTGGCTGGCAGTCGCGAACGGGTGATGCCTTCCGCAACCATGCGCGCATCGCAGAGAATCGGCGCACCGTTGAGCAATGCATCGCGACCGGCCTGTCCTGCTCCTTCTGAGAAGACGATGTCTTCAACAATATCAACCATGCCAGATGCGTGAGCAACGCGCACGGCGAGCTTTTCGAGGTCCGCAGGTATGCGGCTTAGATCGGCCTCAGCGCGGATGATGGCGAAGGAGCGGTCATAAATGGCTTGCCCATCGCGGATGTAATCTGTCATGGCGTCCGCTTTTGCTATTTGTTCAGCAGCTTTGCTGCCTCATCAATGGTGATGTTTGACGCCAATAGCCGTCCGAAGCGAGCTGGTCCAGCTTTGTCTTGCAAAAATAGGTCGTAATGCATTGGGGAGCGGGCGAGAAGCGTGTGTGGCAAGGGAGAAAGAGCAGCGCAGGATTTGGCGCAGCCTGTGATGTGAATCTGTGTGGTGTCGTTTTGTAGCTCACCTGCAAGCTTTTCTCCGTCTGCCTGTGTGTCTGAAAGGGCAGAAGCACAGCCTTTGGAACCGGAACAGGCCCGAAGGCGGGCGGCAGGGGAGGCTGGCTCGGTTGAGAAGCCCAAGGCATGTAGCTCGCTGATGATGCTCTTGCCTTCAGCTTCCGCAATATGCGGGATCAGGATGCCTTGCCATGGGGTGAGATGCAGTTCTTTGCTTGCAAGCTTGTTAAGCCCACGCAGTTGCTGTGGTGTCAGGCGACCAAGAAACGGCATGGCACCGACATAAAAGTGACCGTCGAGTTGGCGATGTAAGCCAAGATGCGCTTGCCCGATGGGTGCTTTGCGCTGCCAGCTTACGGGTGCATCAAATGGAAATGGAAGCGTTCGGAGAAATTCTGCGATCGGCATCACCTCGAAGAGGTGCTTCATGCGGGCAATGCCTTTTTGGCTCGCCGCAAGGAAATGTTGTAGCAGAGCCTCGATAAAAGGCAGGGCATGATCGCTTGGAACTGCGCCAAGCGCTTTTTTGTCAGGCGAGGAAGCCAGTCCAAACGTATAGGCCTTGCCACCTTCAATTGCCGAGAGCCAGATGTCGCCTGGATGCGAAACCATAGCGCAATCTTCGCCACCGTCGATCTGGAGCGAAAATTTGGGTGATAGCGCGTGATAAGTTTCATTTTTCTGCAAAATGGAAAGCAGCTTAGCCGCTAACCCGGTCACATTGCTGATTTGGTTGGGATCAATACCAGCAGTCGGGCTGACCATGACATTACGAACATCATCAGCCGCCGCGTTTTCCGCACCAAGCCCGGCCTCATGAAGTGCACTAATTACATTCGGCCAGACGTCGGGATGAATTCCGCGAAGCTGAATATTGGAGCGAATCGACAATTCAATCGCGCCTGTTTCAAATCGTTCGGCGATATCTGCGATAGCTTGAGCCTGTGCCACGCTGAGCCTTCCGAGTCGAAGCTTGATGCGGGCGATTGCGCCGTCCTTGCTCATCACCATGCGCGAAAGCCCCGGACAGGCACTACGCCGGTCGGGTCTGATAGCAATGGTCTGGCTATTTTGCTGGCTCAACATATTTGCCTTATACGCCTTCGCGCTTGCACTTGCTACTGCACCGCCATACGAACAGAGAAAAGGAGCAATGCTTATGAGCTGCTGGCTGACAATTATTGGTATTGGTGAGGATGGGCTGGCGGGGCTTGGAAAGAACGCCCGCGACGCGCTCACCAGTGCTGATGTGATTTTCGGCGGCAAGCGGCATCTGGCCTTTATCAATCCTGACGTTCAAGCCGAGCGGATTTCGTGGCCTTCACCGTTTGATGATGCATTTCCAATGATCGAAGCCCAACGTGGCAGGCAAGTTGTCGTGCTGGCAAGCGGTGATCCGATGTTCTTTGGCATGGGCGCTTCGTTGAGCCGGCATTTCTCGACACAGGATATGCAGATCATCCCGTTTCCATCGTCATTGTCACTGGCTGCAAGCCGCATGGCGTGGCCGTTGCAAGGGGTACGCACGATCAGCGTGCATGGGCGCCCGTTTGAACTGCTAGCACCGCATATATTGCCGGGCGAGAAAATTCTTGTCCTCAGTCATGATGGAACAACACCTGCAAAAACTGCTGCACTTCTCAAGGCCAAAGGCTTTGGTCAAAGCCGTCTGACGGTGCTTGAGCACCTGGGTGGACCAAAGGAAAAATCTATCAATGAGACCGCTGATGATTGGCCGCACGAAAACTGCGCCGATCTCAATGTGCTGGCAATTGAATGTATTGCTGCGTCCGATGCGGTAGTTTTTTCGCCTGTCAGCGGATTGCCAGACCGTGCTTTTGAAAATGACGGGCAACTGACAAAACGCGATGTACGCGCAGTGACACTCTCACGGTTGCAGCCTTTCCCGCATCAGATTTTATGGGATGTCGGTGCAGGTTGCGGTTCGATTGGTATTGAATGGATGCGTGTTCATCCGACTTGTCGGGCGATCGCAATCGAAGCTGATGAAAACCGGCAGAAACTCATTGAGCGCAACGCGTGCGCCCTGGGCGTGCCCGGTTTGCAGCTTGTGAAAGGGGAGGCGCCGAAGGCGTTGAGCGGCCTTGAAGCGCCAGATGCTATTTTTATCGGCGGTGGTGTAACGGACGCGGGCGTGATTGAAGCTTGTTGGTCATCCCTAAAGCCCGGTGGGCGATTGGTAGCTAATGCCGTCACACTGCAAAGCGAAATGCAGCTTTTCAACTGGCGTCAGCAGCATGGTGGTGAGCTGACAAGGCTGCAACTCGCGCAAGCAGGCGGCCTTGGTTCTTTTGATGCTTGGCGTCAGGCACTGCCTGTCACAATTTATTGCGGCTTTAAAACGAAATGATGACTTGAATCGTCATGTTATGTTCGGTTAAGGCTTGGTCGTTATTTCTGATGAGGAGACAGGCATGTCCGAATTGAGCCTGAACGCCAACGCTCGTATCGCACTCGACAACCCTGACCATATTGTTAATCAGCTGCTTGATCATTTTGATGAACATGGTGATGTGGTGCGGCAGGATACCAGCGCCAGACTCGTTCTTAGTTTCGGACAAGCGGAAGTTCGATGGGATCATGAGGCTGTCGACGTAGATGTTCGCAGCGACGATGACGCCGGCCTTGCCTATATGAAGCTGGCAATCGCTTCCCACATATTGGAGTTTCTCGACAAGGAAGATACTGCACCGAAGATACGCTGGGTTGGCGATGGTGCAGCCGGGGAACCGCTCCCATATTTTCGTGAAATGAAGGTCGTGTCTGTTTCCAACGTCACGCCCCACATGCGCCGTGTGCGTTTGCAGGGCAATGATCTCAAGCGTTTTTCACAACATGGCCTGCATATCCGTCTTCTTTTCCCGCAGAAGGCACTGGCGCAACCGCAATGGCCAGTCATGGGGGAGGATGGCCGTCCGGTCTGGCCGGAAGGCGAAGCGCAGATCGTGGCGCGTGTTTATACAATTCGCCAGATTGATGTCGATGCTGGCTGGGTTGACATCGACATGGTTATTCATGGCGATGATTGTGACGCGCCAGGGTCTGGTTGGGCAATGAGCGTCAAGCCGGGTGATATTGTCGGCATGACCGGTCCGGGTGGCGGGGATGCAGCCCAGGATGCAAGCTGGTATCTGCTGGCTGGCGACGAAACAGCACTGCCAGCAATCGGACGAATTCTGGAACGTCTCCCGGCGG
Source organism: Ochrobactrum sp. Marseille-Q0166 (assembly GCF_014397025.1). Lineage (NCBI taxonomy): Bacteria > Pseudomonadati > Pseudomonadota > Alphaproteobacteria > Hyphomicrobiales > Brucellaceae > Ochrobactrum > Ochrobactrum sp. Marseille-Q0166. The sequence goes on from NZ_JACJUO010000001.1 coordinate 1,328,127, forward strand.
GTGTTAAGGCCGTTGTACGTGTTGAGATTGATAATGCTGCGGAAGAGCAGGTTATTCAGTCAAAGGCTGATGTTGATTTACAATGGTTGCATCGTAATGGCAAAGAAGCAGGAACCACCACGCTTTTGCAGGATGCTGTTCGTGCGGTCGAATTGCCTGAAGGTGAAGAGAATATCTACGTCTGGGCAGGTTGTGAATTCAATGCGTTTCGCGCAATCCGCACCTATATGCGCAAAGAGCGCAATGTACCCAAAGACAAGCAGTTGATCGTTGCCTATTGGCGGCGTGGTAAGGACGGAGATAATGCTCGCCGCGGAGCGGATGATTGAAAAAGGGGACCTTCTGGTCCCATTTTTCTTTGGTTATCTGCGGAAGCCTTCGCTGGCTATCATCAGGTTTTTTGTATAGTCGGCGTTGATAGTGCCGTTTACCAAGTCTGTAGCTTCAAGTTGCTCGATCACTTCACCGTTGCGCATCACGGCAAGTCGTTCACACATATGCGTAACGACACCAAGATCGTGGCTGACCATAACGAAGGTCAGTTTGCGGTCACGACGCACCTGTTCAAGCAGGTTGAGCACTTCTGCTTGGACTGATGCATCAAGTGCCGAAGTTGGTTCATCAAGAAGCAGAATACTTGGTTCAATGATGAGTGCACGCGCAATCGCAATACGCTGGCGCTGACCGCCAGATAGCTGGTGCGGATAGCGGAAGCGAAATCCAGAGCCTAATCCCACTTCATCAAGAGCGCGAACAATGCGTTGTTCAGTATCGCCAATGCCATGTACTGCAAGCGGCTCAAGCAAGAGGCGATCGACTGTCTGGCGTGGATGCAGTGAGCCGTAAGGGTCCTGAAACACCATCTGAACATTGCGATAGAACGCTTTGTCGCGCGGTGTTCTGAGCTTCTTGCCATCAATTCGGATTTCACCGTCATCGACAGGTGCAAGACCGGCTACGGCACGCAGAAGCGTGGACTTACCGGAACCGGATTCGCCAACCAGACCATAGGATTCTCCAGGTGCCACATCAATGCTGACTGATTTCAGCGCGTGGAACTCATCAAAGAAAACGTCGACTTTATCGACGCTAAGAGCTGGAGTGGTACTCATAGACGCCATGCCTCCTCACGCTGCAAGGTGGGTAATGGATGGTGGTTTGACCCAAGTTTTGGCATGCAGTTGAGCAGTCCTTGCGTATAGGGGTGTTTCGCATTGGCGAGATCGCTCGCCGCGATTTCCTCAACGATTTTTCCTGCATACATGACGATCACGCGGTCGCAAAAAGATGAAACAAGCCGCAGATCGTGACTGACAAAGATCAGCCCCATGCCGCGCTCTGCCACGAGCTTGTCGAGAATACCAAGAACTTCAAGCTGAACCGTCACGTCGAGTGCCGATGTTGGTTCATCGGCAATCAGCATTTCCGGTTCTGCTACCAGCATCATGGCGATCATGACGCGTTGTCCCATGCCCCCCGATACTTCGTGCGGATAGAGCTTCATGACACGCTCAGGATCGCGGATTTGTACTGCTTCCAGCATGGCAATTGAACGGGAGCGTATTTCCGCACTCGAAAACTTGCCGTGGGCTTTCAGCGTTTCCGCTATCTGTTTTCCAATGGTCATCACCGGATTGAGCGAATATTTTGGGTCCTGCAACACCATTGCAACCCGCCCCCCGCGCAGGCTGCGACGCTCCCGCGGCGAAGCTTTAAGAAGATCAATACCGTCGAATTCAAGTTTTTTCGCGGTTATCTTCGCATGGGGTGGGGTCAGGCCCATGATGGCACGCCCGGTTTGAGATTTACCGGAGCCTGATTCGCCGACAATCCCGAGACGCTCACGACCAAGCGTAAAGCTTACGCCGCGCACGGCTTCAATGGCACCTGTGCGGGTTGGGAAAGTGACGCGGAGGTCTTCAACTGTCAGAAGTGGCTTCATTGGTTGTTACCCCGCGGATCAAGTGCATCGCGAAGGCCATCGCCGAGGAAGTTGAATCCAAGACTGACGATGAGGATTGCAATACCCGGCATGGCTGCAACCCACCACTGATCAAGAATGAAACGGCGACCTGAAGCAATCATTGCGCCCCATTCAGGCAATGGCGGCTGAGCACCGAGGCCAAGGAAGCCGAGGCCTGCTGCGGTCAGAATGATGCCGGCCATATCAAGCGTGACACGCACAATCAGAGACGATGTGCAAAGTGGCATGACGTGCCGCAGGATGATACGGAATGGTGAGGCACCCATCAGACGCACAGCGGAGATGTAATCCGAATTGCGAATGGTCAGCGTTTCAGCGCGTGCAATACGTGCGTAAGGTGGCCATGAGGTGATTGCGATGGCGATGATGGCATTTTCGATGCCCGGTCCTAATGCTGCAACAAAGGCGAGTGCCAGAATAAGCTTTGGAAAGGCAAGGAAAATGTCTGTAATGCGCATGAGAACAGCGTCAACCCAGCCACCAGCATAACCTGCAACCGTACCGACCAGAAGCCCGATAGGTGCTGCAATAATGGCAACCAGAAGCACGACATAGAGTGTCAACCGTGAACCGTAGATCAGACGCGAAAGAATATCTCGACCCTGATCATCGGTGCCGAGCCAGTAACCTGGTGTTCCCGGAGGGAGCAGGCGGGCATTGGCGAGGTCACCCGTATAAGGTGAGTGCGGTGCCAGTAGAGGAGCGAAGGCTGCAACCAGTAGCAGCGCAATGATGATAAGCAGACCCAGAACGGCAAGCTTATTGGCGGTGAAGCGCCGCCAGATCATATAGGATCGGCCGAGGCGCGCCTGCATACGCGATTGCGGACGCTCGGAGAGCAGCCATTCGCGCCATGAAAGATTGGATGTTTCTGTCATTTGGCTCATCGTGCGCGCGTCCTTGGGTCGAGAAGCCGATACAGCAGATCGGAAACAAGATTGAGCGCGATAAACACCGACCCGATGATGATTGTCCCACCGAGAACGGCATTCATGTCAGCATTTTGCAGTGAATTGGTGATGTAAAGACCAAGTCCCGGCCATGAGAAGATTGTCTCGGTCAGAACGGAGCCTTCGAGAAGACCAGCATAGGACAATGCAATGACGGTCACCAGCGGCACAGCCGCATTACGAAGAGCATGACCCCAGATGATGCGGGTTTCCGAAATACCTTTCGCACGCGCAGCCACAATGTATTCCTGTTCAAGTTCGTTGAGCATGAAGGAGCGCGTCATACGGCTGATATAGGCTAGAGAGAAATAGCCAAGCAAAGCCGATGGCAAAACGAGGTGCGAGACGATGTTTCGCAATGCTTCCCAGTCGCGCTGTAGGATTGCGTCAACCAGATAAAAGCCGGTAATTGGCGTAAAAGTATACTCGAATGTTATGTCAATGCGTCCCGGACCGGCGGTCCAGCCAAGGCGTGCATAGAAAACCAGCAGTGCGAGCATACCAAGCCAGAAAATCGGTACGGAATAGCCCACAAGGCCGATCACCCGAACGATCTGGTCGATAATGCTGCCGCGCTTAACTGCGGCAAGGACGCCAAGCGGAATACCAAACAGAGCGCCGATAATCGTGCCGATGGTTGCGAGTTCCATCGTTGCAGGGAACACTCGACGAATATCTGTCATCACCGGGTTTGTGGTCAGAACAGATGTGCCGAAATCCCCTTGCAGGACACCTTTTACATACAGATAGAACTGCTGGTAATAGGGCAGGTTGAAGCCCATTTCTTGACGCACACGCTCAACCACATGTGAGGGGGCACGGTCGCCGACGATAGCCAGAACAGGATCAATCGGCACAACGCGGCCGATGAAAAATGTGACGGCCAGAAGGCCGAGATATGTGGTGATGACGATCACCAGAAAACTGGCAATCGCCAAAGCGATGGAAGAGGAGCGCCGTCGGGCGCCCCTCTTTTTCTTTACAGGTGTTATTGTACTCAATTGTCTGACCGATTTTCAGCTCAGTCTTTGCTGACTGGTGCGAGGAAATTTGAGTCGAATGTTGGTCCGAGCTTGTAGCCCTTCACGTCGCCGCGAAGACCTGCAACTTCGATCTGCTGGAACAGCATCACAAACGGGCTTTCTTTGAGAGCTTCCTCTTGAAGCTTCTTATATTCGTCCGCACGCTTTTCATTGTCGCGTTCAAGCAATGCTGCCTGAGTCTGCTTGGTCAGTTCCGGAATTGCCCATGCATTGCGCCATGCCAGAGTCTTGGTGGATGCATCGTCACTATTGTCAGGATTTGATGTGAATGCTTCAGCATTCGAATTCGGATCCCAGTAATCCATGCCCCACTGACCGATATAGAGGTCGTGGTTACGTGCGCGGTACTTGGTCAGCGTCTGCTTGCCGTCACCCGGTATAATGTCGATCTTCACGCCCGCTTTTGCAGCCGACTGCTGGAAGGATTCGGCAATACCTGTAACTGGCTGCGTGTTACGCACATCGAAAGTTACCTTGAGGCCATCTTTCAGGCCAGCCTTTGCCAGAAGTTCCTTCGCCTTATCGACATCAAGCTTGTAAGGGCTTGCGTCGAGCGCGCCGAGAACACCCTTGGCCTGATAGGTCTGACGGACTTCGCCGATGCCCTTGATGAGGGTCGAACCGATTGCATCGTAATCAACCAGATATTTGAAGGCTTCACGAACTTCCGGCTTTGCGAGCTCGGCGTTCTTCTGGTTGAGGCTGATGTAATAGACAGTGCCCTTCGGAGCACTGGCGACTGCCAGATCCTTGTTTTTCTGTACAGCTTCCAGATCACCCGGTTCAAGGTTACGCGCAACATCGACGTCACCCGATTCAAGCATCAGGCGCTGCGTGGCGCTTTCCTTGACGTGACGATAGAATACGCGGGCGAGCTTGGCTTTTTCACCATAGTAATTGTCGTTGCGTTCGAGAACGACAACTTCATTGGCACGCCAATCGCGGATTTTGAACGGGCCAGAGCCGGCATAACCGGTTTTCAGCCATGCAGCGGCATAGTCAGTGTCATATTTGTAATCGTCGGTTGGCGTGACTTTAACAGAATGCTCTTCCAGCAGCTTCTGGTCAACAATCGCGCCGATAGTGGCGGTGAGGCAGTTCAGCACGAAGCTTGGTGCATAAGCCTTGTCCACTTTCAGTACGAAAGTCGTGTCATCGACAGCCTTGGCATTTTCGATGACGTTTTCGCCATTGAGACCAAACTGGGTCAGAATGAAAGCCGGGCTTTTGTCGAGACGTACAGCGCGCTCAAACGTGTAAGCCACGTCTTTTGCGGTCAGCGGATTGCCGGAAGCAAACTTGATACCTGGCTTCATCTTGAATGTGTAGGTGAGGCCATCTTCCGAGATTGTCCAGCTTTCAGCCGCACCCGGTACAACTTTTGACGTGTCATTTATATCAAGACGCACCAGCATATCATAGGCATTACCGATGAATTCTGCTGGTGACAGCTCAAAGGATTCCGCTGGGTCGAGCGTAATAGTGTCGTCAATCGCCCATGCCTGAACGAGCGTATCGGCAGGAGTTGCCGACAATGCCGGATTTGCAGCCATGAGTGTAGCTAGGGCTGCACCTGCCGCGAGAAGACGCAAACGTCCGAGATTCTTCATTCTAGTTCCCTTTCTATATTTCTGTTTGTGTTCAGGCGGCTTCGTGCCATGCCTGTTTTAAAACGCGTATCCAGTTGCCGCGGCAGAGCTTTGTAAGTTCCTCACCGTTGTAGCCTGCATTCTGCAAGGCGATAACAAGGTTCTGTTGTCCTGCTGCATCGCCGATTTCGGCCGGAATGGTTGCGCCATCATAGTCGGAACCGAGCGCCACGCAATCAATGCCCATACGCTCAACCATATAGTTGATGTGACGCACCATGTCTGAAAGCGGTGTATTTGCATTCTCAATGCCGTCGGGGCGCAGCATGGTCGTCGCATAATTGAGACCGACAAGCCCCTTGCTTTCACGAATGGCATCCATCTGACGGTCGGTCAGGTTGCGTGCAACAGGCGTCAAAGCATGGGCGTTCGAATGGCTGGCAACCAGCGGCTGATCACTGAGTTTTGCCACATCCCAGAAGCCCTTTTCAGTGATGTGAGCAAGGTCAATGAGAATGCCTTTGCGATTGCACTCCTTAACCAGCCGCTCACCAGCTTCCGTCAGGCCTGGGCCTGTGTCAGGGCTCATCGGGAATGCGAAAGGCACGCCATGCGCGAAAATATTGTTGCGGCTCCAGACAGGTCCGAGTGAGCGTAAACCTGCTGCATAAAACACATCGAGCGCTGCAAGATCTGCATCGATGGCTTCACAGCCTTCCATATGAAGAACGGCTGCGAAGGTATCGCTGTTGATCGTTGCATCAAGGTCAGCACCATTGCGGCAGAGTTTCCAGCCACCAGCTTCTTCAAGGCGCAAAGCAAGCGAAGCAAATTGGAGCGCGATGTCGAGGGAAGGGGTGCGTTCTAACGGAGGTGAAAGCGGTGTTATATAATGTCCATTGGCATCCACCTTGCCCAACTCGATGTGCTCGCCTGATGGAATATAGATTGCGCATATACCACCAGAAAGGCCACCTTTGCGAGAACGCGGCAGATCGATATGACCAATCTTGGTGCCGTCTATAAATTCCCTAATCGGATCACCACCGTGTCGCTGGTTTTCCCAAAGACGCAGAAGGACATCATTATGTCCGTCGAAAACGCGCTGCATATTTCATTCCTAGCTGAACGGCTGGATTAGCCTTGCCGGTCAATTCAAAGCCGGTTTGAAACGGGAAACGATATGCTGACAATTTTTTCGGAATTGCAGATGCCGATAGCCCGCTTGAACCTTTGATATATAAGATGTTGCTCGCCAGAGGAGTCAAGCTCTCTCCTGTAAATGCCGAGTTTTCCAGCATGTGAAATGGTGCAAAAACAAAGGGCTGCACAGTGTGTGCAGCCCTTTTGCAAAAACAGCATATGTTAATGCCTAAATGGAATGATCTTCTGCGGCAAAAACCAGTGGTCTTATTCCAACGTTTGTATGCCTTGGTTCATGCCAGTGAGCAAAGTTGGAATCAGGAAAACCACTAGCAACTATATGCATCTAGTGGATTTTTCGAATTTGACGTTTGAACCAGCACATGTGTCAGCCGGGATTCGAATGTCAAATTTACTAGAAGCGATAGTTCAATCCTGCCTTGATCGAATGATTCTTAAGGTTGTTCGTCTGGCTGACACCGTTTACCTTGGACTTTACGTCACCAAAGCGCTGGAAGTCATATTCAGCCTTAACCGAAAGTGGCCCGGAAATAGCCTGTTCAACACCAGCGCCGATAAGCGCGCCACCTTCCCAACCTGGGCCGGATGTAGTTGCGTCCTTAGGTTTGAACTTTGTTACGCCATAACCGGCGGTGCCGTAAACGAGTGTTTTGTCGAAAGCATAACCAACTTTACCCTTGGCATTGGCATTCCAGGACTGCTGTAGGCTGCCGCCATTGCCAATGCGGTGTTCAGCTTCTGCGAAGTTGCCTTCCAGCTCGCCACCAAACACGATGTTCCCGCTTTGCATGTTTTTGCCGACCACCGCGCCGCCGAGAAGGCCTGTGCGATTCGTGAACGGGCCGGGAACTTTCGATGATGAAGCACCAATCTGCGCGCCTACATAGTTACCCGACCAGTCGTGTGGACCAGATGCAACAGGTTCATTGTAGTTGTAATTATTGTTGTCCATCATATCGGCAGCGGACGCCGAGCCAGCAGAGATAGCGAGTGCGGCACCGAACGCCGCGGCGATGTGGGAACGCTTCAACATTTTTTACTCCAGTTTTTCCGCCGAATACGCTGACGGAAAATATTCATGAATTCTCTTTGAAGGACCGAATTCCGGCTTCCTTCAATCTGGTTATGTCCTCGCTTGTGATTGTGTCCAAATTTAAGAAAACTCGAGTGAATTCGCTAACCAAAGGCTGCGTTTCTGGGGGTATGATTAATGAAAAGATAACGCCAGAGAGCGTTTCGATCTGACTGAATCAAATCAGTTCTCTAACCTTTTGTTTTATCGCGCATTTTTTTCCGAAAACCGTTGCACACTTCGGAACGCTCTCTAAGCGCTGTTCATTCTTGCAGTTAGGTGTTCGAGAAACTAAAACTTAGCTTATATAAGCTTCAGTCCACGCATACTAACGTGGCCGTGTTTCCCAATGATAATGTGATCATGTACCGAAATGTTCAATGCCTTGGCAGCTTCGATTAGAAGCTTGGTCATTTCTATATCCGCTCGCGATGGTGTTGGATCACCTGATGGATGATTATGAACAAGGATAATTGCAGTCGCTGAGAGCTCGAGCGCGCGCCGCATGACTTCGCGAGGATAGACAGGTGTGTGGTCAACAGTTCCTTGTTGTTGCACTTCGTCTGCAATGAGACGATTTTTCTTATCGAGAAACAAGACTCGAAATTGTTCACGTGTTTCATAGGCCATTGCTGCAGTGCAGTAAGCAATAACCTGGCTCCACGACCCCAGTAACTCGCGTTCCATCACTGCGCTACGGGCAGATCGCTTCGCGATTGCCTCAACAATTTTCAGCTCCAGCGCTATCGAGGGGCCAACACCGGGAGTTTCGGTAAGCAGTTTTTCGGAGGCGCCCAATACTTCTGCCAAAGTCCCAAAGCGACTTAGCAACGATTTTGCCAGAGGTTTTGTGTCTGCGCGTGGAACGACCCGAAACAACAGCAGTTCGAGCAATTCATAGTCCGCCAGCGCGTCGGGTGCGTTCTTGAAACGCAGCCTCAATCGATCCCTATGGCCTAAATGGTGAGGTTTCTCCAGAGAAGCTAGAACTCTGATACCTTCATCGAAACCGGGAAACTCAAAATTTCCCGGATAATTATCTTTTGCTGCCATTCTGTTTAAACCCCCGCAGAAACAGTCGACAATTCTAAGCAGATTAGCGCATGGTTGGCGGGCCGAAAACATTTTTCGGTGACAGCGTGAAAATCTCGCAGCCGTCTTTAGTGACGCCAAGGGTATGTTCATATTGTGCTGTCAGCGAACGATCGCGCGTCACAGCTGTCCAGCCATCTGAAAGCACTTTCACGCCCGGTTTGCCTAGATTGATCATCGGCTCGATCGTGAAGATCATGCCTTCCTTGATTTCGACGCCTTCGTTGACAGTGCCATAATGCAGGATATTCGGTGCGTCATGGAAAAGCTGGCCAACGCCGTGGCCGCAAAAATCGCGCACTACGGAGCAGCGTTCGCCTTCGGCATAAGTCTGGATCGCCGCGCCGATTGCGCCGGTTTTTACACCCGGTTTTACCGCTGCAATGCCACGAAGCAGGCTTTCATAGGTCACTTCGAGCAAGCGTTCTGCTGCGCGTTTGATCTGGCCTACACTATACATACGGCTGGAATCACCGTGCCAGCCATCGAGCAGATAGGTGACGTCAATGTTGACGATGTCGCCTTCGCGTAGAGGCTTATCGTCCGGAATGCCGTGGCAGACTACGTGATTGATTGAGGTGCAGGTCGACTTTGTATAGCCGCGATAGTTAAGCGTCGCCGGGAAGGCGCCATTATCCATGCCGAACTGAAACACGAAGCGGTCGATTTCATTCGTTGTGACGCCCGGTTTTACAATGTCATTCAATTCATCAAGGCAACGTGCGGTGAGGTTGCAGACCTTGCGCATACCTTCGAACGCATCCGGGCCGTAAAGCCTTATCTGCCCAGTATATTTCATAGGTGCGCTCGTCGCTTCGATATAAGTCACCATTTCGATCCGTCTTTCTCAAGCGCCTTTAAATCCGTGTTCATCAGACCGGCGCTTTATTCATTTATTGTTTCGCACTTGCTGTGCGAAAGCCGTTTCACTCTCTTCTGGATGCCCTCAGTTATTCTATCGGCACCAGAGTTTCAGCGGTGATGCCATTTTCTGTTATTTGGCATCGAATAGCCCTAGCCTCAACCCCGGCCGCTCGTGCGCGTTCAAATGCGCGGGCATAAGCCGGATCAAGATCGCCTGAGATGCTGAATCTGTTGCAATCGCTTCGCTGGATAATAAACACCATCACGCCCCGATATCCAGCGGATACCACATCAACAAGTTCATCAAGATGTTTTGCACCGCGCACGGTTACAGTATCTGGAAATTCGGCAAGGAAAGGTGTGCGGATGAAGTGGACATTTTTCACTTCGACATAGGCGCGGGGCTGGTCACCTTCATCAAGCAGAATGTCGATCCGCGAGTTCTTGCCATATTTCTGTTCACGTTTGAGAAGCCCGTAGTTGTTCAGATCGGGAATCATGCCGGAAAGAATGGCTTCCTCCGCAATCCTGTTTGGAAGTCCCGTATTGACGCCGACCAGTGTGTTGTCTGCTTCAACGATTTGCAGCGTATGTCGATATTTGCGGTGAGGGGCGTCTGAGACGCTCAACCAGACGCGGGAGCCGGGAGTAGTCAATCCGAGCATGGAACCAGTGTTGGGAACTGAAGCAGTAATGAAGCGGCCATCATCGAGCGTGATGTCGGCGAGAAATCTTTTATAACGTCGCTCTAAGCGACCTGCGACAAGGGGAGTTTGGAAAAGCATAAGCCGGTGTAGGCGCATGACCGCTTTGTTGCAAGTATGCGCCAGGGATTTAGAATAGTACTTTGACGACGTCGGCCCAGCTCATATCTGCACCCAATACCAGCATCGCAACAACAAGCCCTGCACTGAGCAGAGTAAGAGTTGTTCTTGCTTCATTTGTCATTTTCACCAACACCAATCCATCTTTGAATTGGTGAAAATTTGCGCGGAATTTAGTCCGCAATATGATGTGAAAACGACTATTCGGGGTAATTTACGGGCAATTTTTAGTAGAGGTAAAAGGGCGCGAAAGCGCCTATTCCTTGACCCAGTTGAAGACCAGCTCTTCACGGAACGCAAAACGCACGACGTGGCTTGCAACGACGTCTTCCATTTGGGAAAGACATTCTTCAGGCGCCTCCACCGTGGTGACGAGATTTTCTGGGCTGGCATCCATCACTACCACGCGATTCTCGCCAAGATCGATTCGACCATGCTCCGGCGTGAATTCAACAGTGAATTTGTGAGCCCAATGTTTGCACAGTTGTTGCAAATAGCGGCTGGCGTGAGCGGTCGGTACGATTGCTTTGGTTCTAGACATAATCTTGCTGTCCAATTTCAAGTTTTACGGACAGTTCGTAACATTGCTGCCGACGCTATGTCACCTACCAGTACTTCAATTTTTGGAAGAAAAACAAAAACCAGCAAGTGGTACGCCCAAGGGGAATCGAACCCCTGTCTGCGCCGTGAAAGGGCGCTGTCCTAACCGCTAGACGATGGGCGCCTGTTGCTGGTGTGGGTCGGCTTATATGGAGGAAATTTAAATCACGCAAGTCCTTTTTTGGAAAAAATCAAAGAAAATTTTGAGCGCGTGTTTTTTATATGTTTCTTTCAAATCAAGAAGATACGGCGGCTTATGCAAAGACAGCATGAGGAACGGGAGCGACAATGGCCTGTGTCACTCTTCACCGTGCGGAATAGCAATAAAATGTTCTGAGAAAGAAAAACCAACAAGTGGTACGCCCAAGGGGAATCGAACCCCTGTCTGCGCCGTGAAAGGGCGCTGTCCTAACCGCTAGACGATGGGCGCCTGTTGCTGGTGTGAGTGGGCTTATATTCAGGAAGATACTGACTCGCAAGCCCTTAATATAACTTTTCTAAAAAAAACTCGTCTGATTGCCATTTTTTTCGCAGGCGACGGATTTGCGGCACTGCAACTATATGAAAAACAATGAAAAAGCCGGATTTTTAATCCGGCTTGACTTATTGTGATTATCTTTTGCAACTCCAGTTCCAGTCACGTTCTGGCCCAATATCAACATGAACAGCAGTTGTATGGCAGTAGGTGCCCACACCGCCCCGTCCAGGCATATTGCGGGCGAAGCGCGCGATTTCGTGCTTGGAAACGCCAGAAATTTGAATGTCCGCCGCGGCGCAGATCATATGAAGTGATTTGCGCGCACCATTGACCTTGCGGTTGTAGGAAGGGCTACGATAGCCGGAAGTAACCATGACCGGCTTGCGGAAATGCCGTTCCATGGTTTTCAGCATGGTGACAAGCTGAGGCTTAAGGCAGGCAACATCAACTGTTTCGCGCTGAACCTTCAATCCATTGGGGGCTAGACGAGCAAGCCCTGGAGCCGATGCGAGCTGAACGGATGCGTAATCGTCATATTCATTCGCATCTATATCGCTGTCGTCATAGATGCTCTTGCGATGCTTGATTTCGAAGCCGCCATTCGGGCGCACGCCAGGTAAGGAATAATTATATTCACGTGTAGATTTTGCGGCAGGTCTTATAACTGCGAGCTTCTTGTTTTGCGATGTACCAGAGCTATTTGCTGATTCATCGGAGAAGAGACGAGCGATGCTACCTTGGCCTGCCGTTGTGTTGGGGCGCGGGGGGGCAGCATAAGCGCTGGCATTTTTTGCAGACCCAAAAAGTGATGTCACTTGTGTAGGTTTTTCAGATTCTGCGGGCTTCGGCGCTTCAGCTTGTTTGGCTTCTGCCGCAGTTGGCTTGGCTTCCGGTGCTTGAACTTGCTCTTTTGTCTGCTCCGGCTTTGCTGATTCAGTTGTTTCAGGTGCTGCTGTTGGATTCACAGACTGTTCAGCTGGCTTTTTGCCAAAGATGCCAAACAGGGACGTGGATTTCGTCTGAGGAGCGAGTGCTGCAACCTGAATAGAATCGTCTTGGTTCGGTTGGACATCGTTTGCCGCTACTGTTACCGGCTTTTGTTCTGTATCGGTGGGTTTGGTTTCGGCGACAGCAGCTTTAGCTTTTTCAGTCGTTGCTTCGTTTCTTTTTATTTCAGCCTTGCCGGATTCTGTCGCTGCTTCAGCTGCAACTGTCTGATCGGCCGCACTCTGAAGAGTATCGGCAATCATGGAACCATCGGCGTTATTCGTCATTTGTAAAGGCGAAGTGCCATTTCCGGTTGAAGTGCAGGATGCAAGTACAAGTGCGAGCAAAGCTACGCTGCTTGTCAGCAATCTGCCGGTCTTCCGGTGTGAAGGTTCTGCAAATTTCAATGTCTGCTCCAGCTCGACGTCCCTGCTGTTTTATCAGCTTATCGGGATTGATCAGTCCGACGAACCGGAAACCCGCGCCCGCCTGGTTTCGGGAGATAGGATCCCCCGTGTGAGTCTCGCCGGTTTAAAAGAAGGCGAAGTGACTCACAGAAACCGGTCATTTGTACCGGGGTAGATAAACCAAGAGTTTCAGCACTTTAAAGCGACTACACCACATCTGTAAACGCATTTGAGTGCGAATATACAAATCACTCGGTGATAAGTAATAACTAATTTTTAGGATTTTTAACTGCCAAACGCAACTATTGAAAGTGCTATATGTTGCGGGGGCGGTTACTACACCCTTTAAACTACCATGATATAACGCAATGTTACTATTTGTAATTTTTAGTTATACTTATTTCTCATTCATATTTCCATCGCTGTCGAATGAAGCCAATCGCAACTCACTTGTTGACATGATGCATCGAGTTAGTGCTATCCATTCCCCACTATAGTATCTGTTATGCGCTAGGTAATATATTTAGCGTCTTCTGAGCATCAGGATCGGGACCCGAAACATGACCAAAAGCACACGGAAGTTTGCCAATCTCATGCTGGCAGCAACAGCCGTGGCGCTTCTCGCGGGTTGTGCCGGTGGACCTGAGTTTCAGGGGGCGCCTCAGGAAGGCGCGAAGCGGACGGATACCTATCCGACTTTTGGTCGTATGCCAAAGGCTGCGACTACACAGATTACGCCGGAAGAAAAAGCGCAGCTTATGTCTGGCCTCGATTCTGATCGCACGCGTCTAGCGGCCACACGTTCTTCCAATGCGACTCTCACGCCAGCTCAGGCCGCCGCATTGCGCAAACAGGCACAGGAAGAAACAGACGCGACCCTGAAGCAGATCGAAGCTGGGGAATAACGAGCTTTTCTTTCTGTAAAAGCTTCGTCGCAGAACTGTAAGAAGTCTCGACCCGATTCGATAACAAGTGTATAGCTCCTAACCTGGTGCATACGCGCCATTTCATTCAACCCTCTTTTGGAACAGGATCATGTCGGAAGAATTTCATAAAGTCCGTCGCTTGCCACCTTATGTCTTTGAACAGGTAAATCGCCTGAAGGCATCAGCGCGAGCGGCCGGAGCCGACATCATTGATCTCGGAATGGGCAATCCTGATCTGCCGACGCCAAAGAACATCGTCGACAAACTTTGCGAAGCTGTTCAGGATCCGCGCGCGCATCGTTATTCGTCATCGAAGGGCATTCCCGGTCTGCGTCGTGCGCAGGCACAATATTATGCGCGTCGTTTTGGTGTGAAGCTCAACCCGGATACACAGGTTGTTGCGACGCTTGGTTCCAAGGAAGGCTTCGCCAATATGGCGCAGGCGATCACGGCGCCCGGCGATGTCGTGCTTTGTCCGGATCCAACCTATCCGATTCATTCTTTCGGCTTCATCATGTCGGGCGGTGTGATCCGTTCGATTCCTGCGAAGCCGGATGAGGATTTCATTCGTGCACTGGATCGTGCGGTCAAGCACTCCATTCCAAAGCCGCTCGCACTTATTCTTAACTTCCCTTCTAACCCGACTGCCTATATCGCGACCCTTGATTTCTACAAGGATGTGGTCGATTTCGCGCGCAAGAATGATCTGATCATTCTGTCGGATCTCGCATACTCGGAGATCTATTTCGATGATAACAACCCGCCACCATCGGTTCTTGAAGTGCCGGGTGCGATGGATGTTGCTGTCGAGTTCACTTCGATGTCGAAGACATTCTCGATGCCGGGCTGGCGCATGGGCTTTGCGGTTGGCAATGAACGCCTGATCGCAGCGCTGACACGCGTAAAGTCCTATCTTGATTATGGTGCATTCACGCCTATTCAGGTTGCAGCAACCGCAGCTCTCAATGGTGATGGCTCTGACATTGCTTATGTTCGGAATGTCTATAAGCAGCGTCGCGATGTGCTGGTCGACAGCTTTGGCCGTGCAGGCTGGGATGTGCCGCCACCAGCGGCAACCATGTTCGCATGGGTCCCGATTCCTGAACGTTTCCGTGCGCTGGGCTCGCTCGAATTCTCCAAGCTGCTGGTTGAAATGGCCGATGTGGCTGTTGCGCCGGGCGTAGGCTTTGGCGAACACGGTGATGAATATGTTCGTATCGCATTGGTCGAGAACGAACATCGCATCCGTCAGGCTGCGCGTAACATCAAGCGCTTCCTGTCCGCCAAGGACGAGAATGTGCAGAACATCATTCCGCTTGAAGGTCGCCGTTAAGCGATTTTAACCGGACAAAGCAGGGGCCGTCTTCTGGTCGGCCCTTGTTTCCCACCACATACAAATTCAACAAATCGGAAAGACAGAACAATGAGTGATGCATTGCGGATCGGCGTTGCCGGACTGGGCACCGTTGGTGCTTCGGTGTTGCGTATTCTACGTGACAAGGCCGAAATGCTCACTCGTCAGTGCGGCAAGCCAGTTACTGTTACTGCGGTGAGCGCACGCGACCGAACGCGTGATCGCGGTATCGATCTTGATGGCATTGAATGGGTTGATGATCCAATCGAACTTGCCAAAAATGCTAATATAGATGTTTTTGTTGAGCTGATCGGTGGCGATGAAGGCCCGGCCAAATTGGCGGTTGAAACCGCCTTGCGTACCGGTCATCATGTTGTGACGGCCAACAAGGCGCTTCTCGCAAAGCATGGCGTGGCGCTTGCCAGGATTGCCGAAGAGAAGGGCGTTCTTCTTAATTTTGAAGCAGCCGTTGCTGGCGGTATTCCGGTCATCAAGGCGATGCGTGAATCACTCACCGGCAATACGGTGTCGCGCGTTTACGGCATCATGAATGGTACTTGCAACTACATCCTAACCCGGATGTGGGAAGAGGGCATTTCGTTTGAAGATTGCCTCGCTGACGCGCAGCGCCTCGGTTATGCTGAAGCTGATCCAACTTTTGACATTGAAGGCAATGACACCGCACACAAGCTTGCGCTGCTCACAAGCCTTGCATTTGGCAGCCAGATTGCTGCCGATGATATTTATCTTGAAGGTATCAGCAATATTTCCCTGGCCGATATTCGCGCTGCCGATGAGCTTGGATATCGCATCAAGCTGCTTGGTGTCGCACAAAAGACCGATACTGGTATCGAACAGCGCGTGCATCCCACCATGGTTCCCACCTCGTCGGTGATTGCCCAGGTGCATGGTGTGACCAATGCGGTTGCAATCGAAACCGATCTTTTGGGTGAATTGCTGCTTTCCGGTCCGGGTGCAGGTGGCAATGCTACGGCTTCAGCTGTAATCGGCGATCTCGCAGATATTGCCAAAAGTCGTCCCGGCTTTCAGCATGGCCCGGTTTTCGGTACTCCTGCGAAAGCCTTGCAGCCATATAAGCGGGCAAAGATGCGCAAACATGCAGGCGGTTATTTCATTCGCCTGACGGTTTATGACCGTATCGGAGCCTTTGCTGGAATTGCCAAGCGTATGGCTGAGAACGACATTTCGCTTGAATCAATCGTTCAACGTCCTTTGATGGATAGTGACGTAAGTGATGGCATCAAGACTGTTATCCTTGTGACCCACGAAACAACTGAATCCGCTGTGAAGAAAGCTCTTGAAGCAATTCTCAAGGACGATCATCTGGTCAACAAGCCGCAGATGATCCGCATCGAACGCGCAGGCTGATTATATCCGTTAGTGTTGCCGCTCTTGAAGGGCGGCAACGATTTTGCTAAGAATCATTCATCGGAATAGTCCGGTTTAGAGACAAATAAGAAAAGGAGGGCTGTAATATGGATGTGACGCGTCACGACCGTCATCGTCAGTATGGCCCTGATTTTGCCCTGCAACAGTAAATTGTGCAGGGCCGACTAAGACTGAAACTCAGGTCTTTTTCTGCCTTTTCTGAAGGCGCAGCTTGAATTGCTGTAGCCGAAAATTTGCAAGCATTTTGATTGAAGCTGTTTGAGAACTGCTCGTCAGTGCTTGGCCGAATTGGGCCTATCACCATGTCTCTTATTTCTGTTCAGAATCTTTCGCTTACCCTTCACCAGACTTTGTTTGCAAACCTCGATTTCGTTGTAGGTGAGGGCGAACGGCTCGGTATCGTTGCCGCCAACGGTCGTGGCAAGACCAGTCTGTTCGGCCTTGTCGCAGGCGAGGGCGAGCCGAGCAGCGGGGTGATCACGCGCTCGCGTGGGCTTAAAATTGGTTATGTCAGTCAGTATGTCCCCGCTCAACTGATGGACCTGTCTTTTTATGACGTGGTTCTCGGGGGACTGGATGAAGACGCACGCGCTTATGAAAGCTGGCGTGCTGATATCGTGCTTGACGATCTCAATGTTCCGGCTGAATTGCGTGAACTTGCCATTCGACAGTTGAGTGGTGGCTGGCAGCGGCTTGCGCTTCTGGCTCGCACATGGGTGTCTGAGCCTGACGTGCTTTTGCTGGACGAACCGACAAACCATCTCGACCTTGAGAAGGTGCATTTGCTGGAAAACTGGCTTGATGCGCTCCCGCGTTCAGTAGCCGTCATTGTTTGCAGTCATGACCGCGCCTTTCTTGATGTGGTGACGAAAAGAACGCTTTTCCTGCGTGCGGATAAGTCGTTCGTCTTTGCGTTGCCATACAGCCAAGCGCGTGTGGCGCTTGACGAGATAGATGCCGCTGATGCTCGCCAGTTTGAAAAGGACATGAAGACTGTTCAGCAATTGCGCAGACAGGCCGCGAAACTCAACAATATAGGCATTAACTCGGGAAGTGATTTGCTGGTGGTAAAAACCAAGCAATTGCGTGCAAGAGCCGAGAAAATAGAGGAAAGCGTGAAAGCCGCATATGTCGAACGCTCTGCTGGCAAGATCAAGCTTGATGGTCGGGGTAGCCATGCCAAGGCACTGGTCGTAATCGATAAGGCCGAGATTGCGACCCCTGACGGTCGGCTCCTCTACAAAACCGGTCAATTATGGGTCAATCCCGGTGATAGAATCGTGCTGCTTGGCTCTAACGGTACGGGTAAGACGCGATTGCTCACATTGGTACGTGAAGCAATCCTTCAGCCGGAACAATCGCTTGCGGGCATTAAAGCGACGCCGTCACTCGTGTTGGGTTATAGTAATCAGGCTTTATCCGAGCTGAATAGTAACTGGACGCCGTTTGAAACGATCATGAAGCGTTTCGATGTCGGTGACCAGCGAACCCGGTCCCTGCTTGCCGGGGCAGGTATGACGCTTGAGATGCAGACCAAACCCTTGTCCCGGCTTTCGGGCGGACAAAAGGCGCGGCTTGCCATGCTGGTTCTGCGTCTGATCAAGCCGAACTTCTACATTCTCGATGAGCCGACCAATCATCTGGATATCGATGGGCAAGAAACGCTGGAAGCAGAACTGTTGAACGACGAAACTGCAAGTCTCATCGTATCACATGATCGCAGTTTTGTGCGTAATATTGGAAATCGTTTCTGGGTAATCGACAGAAAAAAGTTGATTGAAGTGGATAGTCCAGAGTTTTTCTTCGAAGCAGTTGCAGGTTGATCTCCTGAAACTTCTTGCGGTTGCTTTCAGCTTTCGGGTCTCAATGGTCGGGTGTGTTTTTTCATATCCGACCAAGACATGATATCAGGCATTTGACCTTAAATCGATTAAGCGCTTGAGTGCATAATATTTTTGGCTTTCTTTCTCTTGCAGGTGGCACGGGACTTTGACAAAAGATTTGCATATTGTCGTTATAAGTGACGACACTGTCGTTCTATCGACGCAGCAACCTCATACAAATTCAGGACTTTGTTCACATGGCCAAGACCGCAGAGCATCAACCGCATGGAGTAGCCCACGGATTGGATCGTATTCTCACACTCGAACTCGTTCGTGTGGCAGAACGCGCGGCAGTGGCTGCAGCACGCCTGCGTGGACGTGGTGATGAAATGGCTGCCGATCAGGCCGCAGTTGACGCCATGCGCCAGGAGCTCAACCGTCTGCCTATTGCAGGCACAGTTGTAATTGGTGAAGGCGAACGCGATGAAGCGCCGATGCTTTATATCGGTGAAGAAGTTGGCACCAAGCAGGGACCTGATGTCGATATTGCGCTCGACCCTCTGGAAGGTACGACCATCTGTGCCAAGAATCTGCCGAATTCACTGGCTGTCATCGCAATCGCCGAGAAGGGGAATCTGCTTTACGCGCCAGATGTTTATATGGAAAAGATTGCGGTTGGTCCCGGTTATCCGAAGGGCGTTGTCGATCTCGACGCAACGCCGACTGATAACATCATGGCCATTGCCAAGGCTAAGGGCGTGAAGCCATATGAAATTACGGCCTGCATTATGGATCGTCCACGCCACGCGCGTCTTATCGAAGAAGTGCGTGCGACTGGTGCTTCCATTCGTCTGATTGGTGATGGTGACGTGGCGGGGGTCATGCACACGACCAATCCGGATGAAACTGGCATCGATATTTATATCGGTATTGGTGGTGCGCCGGAAGGTGTGCTGGCAGCTGCCGCCTTGCGTTGCATTGGTGGTCAGATGCAGGGACGACTTCAGCTCAATTCCGATGAGAAAATCGCACGTGCAGCCAAGATGGGCATTTCAGACCCGAAAAAGGTCTATACGCTGGAAGAGATGGCAAAGGGCGACGTGCTTTTTGCTGCAACCGGCGTGACGGATGGCAATATGCTTTCTGGCGTCAAGTTTGCCCGTGATTATATCCAGACCCACACAATCGTCATGCGCTCAAGTTCACAGACGGTTCGTGAAATTAAGGCACGGCATCAGGACTTGTCGAAGTTCTGACATAACTACCGTCGGGTTGTTTAAAAGGCGGCATTGCAAAAATGTCGCCTTTTGTGTCTTTAAGGAACCATGACAACAGAACGCTTTTTTCTTGGTATCCGGAAATCCGTCACTGGCCAGAAGTGGATTGACCGGCTCGGTCCCCGCGAGGCCAATACCGCGCTTGCAATCGCCCAACATCATGGAATTTCCGATCTGGTATCGCGCGTGCTTGCAGGACGCGGGGTTTCTGTTGAAGGCGCGCCGGAATTTATCGATCCGAGCCTTCGCAATCTCATGCCTGATCCAGCGATGCTGACCGATATGGAGAAAGCCGCAAACCGCATCGCCGACTCTATTATGCGTCGCGAAACCGTTGCGATTTTTGGCGACTATGATGTGGATGGTGCATGTTCATCCGCGCTCATGGCGCGGTTTCTGAAACATTACGGTATCGCGCATTCAATCTATATTCCTGATCGTATCTTTGAAGGATATGGCCCGAACCCCGATGCCATGCGTGAATTGGTCGCAAAGGGGGCGTCGCTGATCGTGACGGTTGATTGCGGAACCAACAGCGCGCCATCGATTACCGCTGCCAGAGAAGCTGGTGCTGATGTCGTGGTTCTCGACCACCATCAGGTCGGTGGTGATTTGCCTGATGATGCAGTGGCCATCGTCAACCCGAACCGCGAAGACGATATTTCACAGCAGGAGCATCTATGTGCCGCGGGCGTTGTTTTCCTGACGCTTGTTCAAGTGACAAAAGTTTTGCGCGAACGTGGGAAGGGTTCAGGGCCGGACCTTCTCTCGCTGCTCGATTTGGTAGCGCTTGCGACAGTTTGCGATGTGGTTCCGTTGAAAGGCGTCAATCGCGCCTTCGTCGTGAAGGGACTGCTCGTTGCGCGTAGCCAGAGCAATGCGGGACTGGCAGCGCTTGGCCGTGTTTCGCGCATTGGCGAGCCACTCAATGTGTTCCACCTTGGCTATCTGATCGGCCCGCGCATCAATGCCGGGGGGCGTATTGGCGATGCAGGGCTGGGCGCTCGGTTGCTTACACTGGACGATTCAACCGCGGCTGATCCAATTGCTGTGGAACTCGACCGGCTCAATCAGGAACGGCAGGCTATGGAAGCCGAAATGTTGATTGAGGCCGAGGCGGAAGCCTCCCTTGAGCTTTCCGGCGGCGCAGGTGCATCGGTGATTGTGACAGCAAGTGATCGCTGGCATCCGGGTATCGTCGGATTGCTCGCTTCCCGGCTCAAAGAAAAGGCACGTCGCCCCGCCTTTGCCATTTCATTTAATGCGAATGGCATTGGCTCGGGGTCTGGCCGTTCTATTTCCGGACTTGACCTTGGCAAACTGGTTCGTGGTGCAATGGAGCGCGGGTTGCTGGTCAAGGGCGGTGGTCACGCCATGGCAGCTGGCATCACCATTGAGCGCGGTAAGCTTGGCGCGCTTCGCGCGTATCTTGAGGAAGAGTCTGCCGATATTGTCGCGCGTTTGCGTGAAAATCAGAGTCTTTCGATTGACGGGGCGGTTGCAGCTTCGGGCGCGACTGTTTCGCTCTATGAATCTTTGCAGAAAGCTGGTCCTTTCGGTTCAGCGCATCCACAGCCGGTGCTTGCACTTCCGCATCATATATTGGCGGATGTACGTTTAGTGGGACGCGATCATGTGCGTGTTGCTCTGCGTGGCGCAGATGGCAAACGCGTCAACGCGATCGCTTTCCGTGTTGCTGAAGGGGATCTGGGGCGGTTTCTGTTTAATAACATCGGGCAGAGTGTCCATATTGTCGGGAATTTGTCGCTCAATCACTGGAACGGTTCAGTCACTCCTCAGATACAGATTCTGGATGCAGCTGTGCCTATTTGAATTTTCTCAATTTTTTTGCCTTCACGCTCTTGTGAAAACGGGGAGCGAATTCCCATATAATCACGGAATAAAATATTCTGTGATTACTCTATTGGGAGATACTTATGCCGGGTTCCGGAAACCGCCTGACCAAACTGACCGCTGCAATGGTCCTTGGGCTTATAGCCTCATTTGCCGCTGTTGATTTCGCCGAGGCCCGCCGTGCTGGCGGGGGCGGTTTTGGTAGCCGTGGTGCGCGCACATATCAGGCGCCGGCGCCTACACGTACTGCACCAAACAATGTAGCGCCTGTGGAACGTTCGATGACGCCAAATACGGGCGCAACCCAGACCAATCGTCCGGGGACAGCTGCAGGTACACAGAATGCAGCTGCAGCTCGTTCGGGCGGCATGTTTGGCAATTTCGGCCGTTCTATGCTCGGTGGCCTTCTTGTTGGTGGTCTGATCGGCATGTTGTTGGGCAATGGCCTGGGTGGCATGGCTGGCATGTTCGGCCTGTTGTTGCAGGTCGCGGTTATTGCACTGATTGCAATGTTCGTCATGCGTATGTTTGCTAACCGCCGCCAGGCAGCAACTGCCGGGGCTGGTGCCAGTAATGCCGGAGCGCAGGCTTTTGGTGGTGCCTCGAATTTTGGTGCAGCAAAAAGCGCTGCACCACAATCGGGTAGCTTTGGTGGCCGCACGCCTTCGGTCAATCCGTTTGGTGCAAAGCAGGAAGGCGCGCCGGTTGCACCTGTTGTTGAAGACGAACCAATGGATGTCGGACAGGAAGAGCTTGATCGATTCGAGCAGATGCTTTCTGAAATCCAGACCGCTTATGGCCGTGAGGATTACTCAGCACTTCGCAAGCTCGCAACGCCTGAAGCCATGTCTTACCTTGCAGAAGAACTTGGGGAGATCGCTTCCAGCGGTATGCGCAATGAAGTGAAGGACGTGAAGCTTCTTCAAGGCGACGTTTCGGAAGCATGGCGTGAAGGCAATGTCGAATATGCGACTGTTGCTATCCGCTACTCGGCGATTGACGTTATGTTGGATCGCAATACCGGCGCTGTCGTGGAAGGCAACCCTGATGAGCCGGTTGAAAGCGTCGAAGTCTGGACATTCACCCGAATTGATGGTGGTGACTGGTTGCTCGCAGCCATTCAAGGGACGGAATAAAATGAAAAGCCCGGTCGCGAGACCGGGCTTTTTTGATTACCAGCTGCCGATATTTTCGGCAGAAGCCCACGGCTCTTGTGGTGGAAGGCGTTCGCCCTTCTGGATCAGCTCGATGGAAATGCCATCAGGCGATTTGATGAAGGCCATATGGCCATCGCGCGGCGGACGGTTGATTGTGACTCCAGCGTCTTTCAGCTTTTGGCAAGTCTCATAGATATTATCGACAGCATAAGCGAGATGGCCAAAGTTGCGACCACCGACATAGGTTTCCGGATCCCAGTTGTATGTCAGCTCCAGCTCTGGTGCGCGTTCTGCCTTTGCTTTGTCCTTGTCGGATGGCGCGGCAAGGAAGATGAGCGTGAAGCGGCCTTTTTCATTTTCAGTCCGGCGAATTTCTTCAAGCCCAAGCTTGTTTACATAAAAATCAAGTGATTCATCAATGTCATGAATTCTGACCATCGTGTGCAGATAGCGCATAGTCTTCTCCTGTTTCGCATGTTTGCCGAGTATAGGATTTAACGCTTTCCCCTACAAATGGTTCAGCTTTTATATCTGTATGTTCAGTTGTCCTTGCAGGGCTTCAAAGAGGAATTGCATGGATAGGCGGCTTAAGAAAAAATCCAAGTCTACAAGTTGTCGAATTGTCATCTTGCCTTATGTTTTTGACGCGGTGGGGGGCGCCGCTATTTTAAATTTTAGAGATATGTGAGTTAACGATGAAATCACAAAGGCTGTGGTCATCTTCAATTCTACAAAAGATAGTGCTTGCCGCCTATGGTTAAGGAAGTGTTATTCTTTGGGCAAGAATCAGGTCAGAGTCGCAACGGGACATAACGAGGAGGGATGAGCGCATGGCAGACAAATCTGTGTCAAATGACCAGCTTCGCAGTCAGGCCTCCTCAAAGGAAATGGGCGAACTCGTTGAAGTGTCAGGCCACATCAAATGGTTTGATGTCGCAAAGGGCTATGGCTTCATCGTACCAGATCAGCCAGAGTTGTCTGATATTCTCCTTCATGTCACCACGCTTCGTCGTGATGGTTTTCAGACTGCGCTTGAAGGCGCACGCATTGTTTGCGAGGTGCGCAATGGTGATCGCGGCATGCAATGCTTCCGCGTTCTTTCCATGGATACATCCACTGCAGTCCATCCTGCGGAGATGCCGCCGCAACGCACGCATGTTACAGTTACTCCGTCGAGCGGGCTTGAGCGCGTTATTGTCAAGTGGTTCAATCGCACCAAAGGCTTCGGCTTTCTGACGCGGGGCGAGGGTACAGAAGATATTTTCATCCATATGGAAACATTGCGCCGGTTTGGTATGATGGAACTGCGTCCCGGCCAAGTCGTTTTGATCCGGTTTGGGGATGGCGAAAAAGGCCTGATGGCCGCTGAAATTCATCCAGATTTGGGAACTGCGATCCCGGTTTCTCACTGAGTTTTCTGTTTTTTGTAACAAGCCAGTGATGGCGGTGAGTTATCCTTGTGATACTTGCTTCCGATGGTTATCTTTGCGCTCTTTCGTGCAACCCGCATGATTGCAGTATGAGAGCAGGGTATGAGCCGCATTCTTTTCGCATTTGCTTTTCTTTTTTGTGCTTTTTCTGCCCAAGCGCAGGAAACCAAGCCAATGCTATTGCCTTTGGATGAAGAGCCGCTGACCTTCGTTACCTCAAAGGGCAAAGTTTCATTCGGGTTGGAAATTGCTGCGACTGATGAAGCGCGAATGCGTGGACTCATGTGGCGCACGGATTTTCCCAAAGACCGCGCGATGCTTTTTGTTTTCGGCGAAATGCGCAATGTGATGATGTGGATGCAGAACACGCCGTCGCCACTGGATATGGTTTTCCTGGATGATACTGGCCATGTGTCTGCCATCCATGAAAATGCGCAGCCTTTCTCCGAAGCGATCATATCTTCGCAGGGACCTGCGGCTTATGTGGTTGAACTTCTGGCCGGGACTGTTAAACGAACCGGCATCAAGCGTGGTGACAGGGCCCTCCACAAGGCCATTTGTGGCGAGTGTCGCGGGTAAACTGTCAAAATCCCGCATTCTGAAATTCAAAAGGAATACACAATTGAGCGCGCTCGATATCGAATATTTCGAACATGATGGACTGCGTCTTGCCTATCGTCAGGACGGCGAGGGCGATCCGATCTTGCTCATTCATGGTTTCGCTTCCTCAAGTCTTGTCAATTGGGTGTCTCCGGGTTGGTTTCGCACGTTGACTGAAGCTGGCTATCGCGTGATCGCCATTGACAATCGTGGTCACGGCTTTTCTGCAAAAAGCCATGATGCTGCCGATTACACACCGAGCGCGATGGCGAGCGATGCTGCGGCGCTGCTGGATCATCTTGGCATCGAGAAAGCGCATGTCATGGGTTATTCGATGGGCGCGCGCATCACTGCGTTTTTGACAATCGAGCATCCAGAACGCGTTCGTAGCGCCGTGTTTGGGGGGCTTGGCATCGGCATGGTGACAGGTGCAGGGGACTGGGAGCCGATTGGTGAAGCGCTACTTGCGGAGGATCCATCGACCATCACGCATCCGCGCGGTATGATGTTCCGCAAATTTGCCGATCAGACAAAGAGTGATCGTATTGCATTGGCCGCATGTGTCATTACATCCAAAGAACTCGTTTCTACCGAGGCAATTGCGCGCATCATGCAGCCAGTTCTTGTAGCTGTTGGTACATCCGACGATATTGCTGGCAGTGCGCAGGAACTGGCAGATATGTTACCAAATGGCCAGGCCCTCGACATTCCAGACCGGGATCATATGCTTGCGGTTGGGGATAAGGTTTATAAAAAAGGCGTGCTTGCCTTCCTTAAAGAAAACCCTCTTTGAGTTAATGCGGGTTGCCATAGAGCCAGCTATCAGATTTATGCGGTGTAAAGGCGTGGCATTTTGAGATATGTTGTCTGCCGAACTCGCATTGCAATGCAGGTTTGATGAGCAACGAGAATGTTCACGCCCTGCAAGAAGCAAAATTGGAGTATGCATGATGTCCGTTCGTTCGAACGCAAAATTATCCCCGTCTTTGGGGCAGGTTGATCCGATCTGGCATTCCATTCGCGCTGAAGCGGAGGAAGCGGCCAAGAACGATCCCGTGCTTGGAACGTTTCTCTATGCGACGGTCCTCAATCAGCCGACGCTGGAAGATGCTGTCATGCACCGTATTGCGGAACGTCTCGGTCATGCAGATTTAAGTGCCGATATTTTGCGCCAGACTTTTGATGCAATGTTTGAAGCCAATCCTGATTGGTCACATATCGTGCGCGTCGATATTCAGGCCGTCTATGATCGCGATCCAGCCTATAGCCGTTTTATGGATTCTATTCTTTATCTCAAAGGATTTCATGCCATTCAGACGCATCGTCTGGCGCACTGGCTTTATAAGGAAGGCCGCAAGGACTTTGCCTATTATCTGCAAAGCCGGTCGTCGTCGATCTTTCAGACCGATATTCACCCGGCTGCGAAATTTGGTAGCGGTCTTTTCCTCGATCATGCGACAGGGCTTGTGGTTGGTGAAACCGCTGTCATCGAAGACAATGTTTCGATCCTGCATGGCGTAACGCTTGGCGGTACAGGCAAAGTCAGCGGTGATCGTCATCCAAAGATTCGGCACGGTGTATTGATTGGCGCTGGTGCGAAAATTCTCGGCAATATCGAAGTTGGTAATTGCTCCAAGATTGCAGCTGGTTCTGTGGTCTTGAAGTCGGTGCCGAACAATGCGACGGTTGCGGGCGTTCCCGCCAAGGTCGTCGGTGAGAGCGGATGTTCTGAGCCGTCACGTGTCATGGACCAGATGCTGAGCGAAGCCGCATTCGGCGAACATATGTATGGTGAAGGTATCTAACGCCAAGCTGGCAGGGCAGTTTATAGAACCAACTTTTTCTGGTTTTTAAGTGAGAGCGGCCTATATATCCGAGCAGCTATTCCAACTAACAGTGCATGCGTTCATTCGCTCGTGCGTTAGTGCTTTACATCAAATGATGCCGGGTGCATTAAACCGGCCTCAATTCAATATCAGGAGAAGCCGGTTGAAACCCGAAGAACTCAAGAAACTCGACGCATATTTCAAGCGGACTTTCAACAATCCGGGGCTTCAGATCAAGGCGCGTCCACGCAAGGATGATTCTGCTGAAGTTTATCTGGATGATGAGTTCCTCGGTCTCGTGTATAAGGACGAGGACGAAGGCGAACTTTCTTATAATTTCTCGATGGCGATCCTCGACGTCGATCTCTGAAATTGTTCATATCTGACTGAAACGCCCTTTCTGCACGGCAGAGAGGGCGTTTTTTATTTAAAATCGCATTCCGTTCTCAGGATAAATGGCGCATTCTGCATCGAAACTTCGTGATGGAGGAAAGCTGATGCCAATCTATGTTTATAACGGACATAAGCCAGAGTTTGCAGACCGTGCCAGCAATTGGATAGCACCAGATGCAACGTTGATTGGCAAGGTTCTCGTTGGCGAGAATGCGGGCTTTTGGTTTGGTTCGGTTTTGCGTGGTGATAATGAGCTGATTACTGTGGGCGCCAAGACCAATGTGCAGGAACATACCATCATGCATACGGATATTGGATTTCCGCTTAGCATTGGAGAGGGCTGCACAATTGGCCATCGTGCGATTCTGCACGGCTGCACTATCGGCAGTAATACGCTGATCGGCATGGGGGCAATTATTCTTAACGGTGCGAAGATCGGGAGTAACTGTCTTATCGGCGCGGGTACGCTTGTCACTGAAGGTAAAGAGTTTCCAGATAATTCGCTGATCGTTGGCTCACCAGCGCGGGTCGTTCGTGAACTTGATTCTGCCGCGGTTGAAAAACTGAAACTGTCAGCGAAGCATTATGTCGAAAAAGGCCAGTCATTTATGCGTGGGCTCGAACCTGCATAAGCAAGGAATGGGAATGATAACTTTCTTTGTTTCGGATTGGTAACTGTAAGGTCAGTTACGAATACTGCTCACGAAAGTGTCCCGGCCACTTTTAATAGATACCCAAGCACCAGAGTTCAGTGTCGACTGGCGCTTGAGGTAAGTATAACTGGTTTCAGTCCAGAGCCTCACACGCTGATCGAGATTATCGAGAATGAAGTCTCCCCGGTCAGTCCGAATTGTCAGAACCGCATGCCCTTCACCATTTTTCTGACGGACAACGGTCATTAGCAAAGTGTTTGCCGGAATGCCCAGAGCAATTAATTCGCGACGCTTTAGGAGCATATAGTCATCGCAATCGCCGGCGGTTGTTGGAAATTCCCAATACTCGTCCTGGCCCCAGACTTCGATGTCCGTGCCGGGTGCGATTCGTTCGTTGATGCCGGCGTTGATCGTGACAATTTCGTGCCAGATTTTCTCGTTGAGCTTCAGCGGTGCGCTGTTTTTATTGGTTGCGCTACACTCAGCCGGTTTGCGCTGGCAAAATTCATAATGACCGATCGGCTGTGATGTTCGTTCCCCCGTTGGCATCCAGTGGGAATTGGATGCTGGATTTGCCGCATGTGCAAATGCCGATCCCAGTATGAGTAGTATCGCAGCGATAATTGGTTGCTTCATCATTCTTTTGTCTCCCTGTTGGGAAAAAGAATGCGTTCAAGACTTTGAAAGTGAGAAAATTTGGGTGCGAAAATGCTAATCTAATTTGAATAAAACTTCGCCGAATGCCGCAAGGTTTTGTTCAGAAATAGCGTATTTCAGCACATTTTAGCTCGATTTTTGACCTTTTGATGTCCAAAAAGGTCTGAAATATAATTTGTGATTCCGTAACCTTAGTGCGCGTTTACTTTTTGATTTTCACCAGTTAACTCTTTGCCACCAGTGATCACACGCAACTTTGGAATGTTACGAGTTGGCATCGGCTGCACCCAGCGTTGTCGTCTGTTCGTTGCATTCATTGTAATGGCAGATGACTTGCTATCCTCTTCTGCCACAATCAGATCAGGCGCAAGCGGTTCAATTCGATTGAGATTGCCTAGCACAATTGGATCGGCGCCTGCCCATGCGACATCATCAAGAACTGAAATACTGCCGAGCAGGTTCAGTTGGCCATTATCGCTTACAGAAAGCGGTGCAAGCAGCATTTCGAAAGACAAGCTGCGCCCCGAAAGACTGATGCCATCATTGTGACTCACGGCAGGAACGAGCAACTCATGAATGTTTCGGGCCAGTTCATTGAGTGCACGACGATTACGTTCAGGCCAAAGTGCGAGAAACTGGGTGTTCTTCAGTTCGCGTCCAAATAAGGCACAGATGCGGGTCCCTGCGAGGCGGAATACTAGCTTTCCTGACTTATCTTCTTCCAAAAAGAACAAATCCGACAGGTGTCTTCCGAGTTTGCGGGGCTGAATAGATTCGCGTGAGGGGGCATGCAAACTTCCGCTCTGACTTAATGCCAGTCGCTGCCATTCGCCAAAAATTGCGATCGTGCTGCGGTTTTTCATCTTGCGCTGCTTACTGTTGATTTAAGGGTTCAGGGCCACGCCCGTCGCTCGGTACATTAAAATAGTATTAACAGCGGCTGCGCCAGCTTAACCCTTTCCTCATCCACGAGGGATAGTCGTTAAGGTTAACAGAAGGTAATGGTTGCAAAAGTTCTTATATAGCGCTTTGATGAAGCATCAGAGCAAGCCATTGTGATAATTTGCTTTTTCTGATCTCCAGATTTCGTCTTGCAACGTTTAAGCATTTGCGACAAGGCCGTACGGTACAATCCGGCGGCCTTTATTTTTAACGAATTCTCACTTATCTACGTTCAATCTGCAGCCGATAAAAGATTAGCTGGAAAGCGGCGACACATGAGTATTCCTCAGCCTGATATGGGCGGAAATTTTAATTCTCCTCAAAGGGGAGAGCCGATATTCAACATACCCAGCGTCGTACTGGCATTGATGGCAATTTGTGTCGGGGTTTATATCTATCAGAATTATATTCTCAGTGAGCAGCAGAACTATGCCTTTATGTTGAACTTCGCACTGATTCCCGCGCGGTTTTCACTCGCTGGCGGCTTTGCGGATCCGGCAGCACTGTTTACGCTCATCAGTTATTCTTTCATGCATGGCGGGTTGGCGCATATAGCAGTGAATATGATCTGGTTTGTCGCTTTCGGCTCGCCACTTGCTGGCCGTATAGGCACTGGCCGAATGATTGTATTCTGGATTTTGACGTCTGTGATCGCCGGACTCACGCATTATGCGATCTATCCTGACAGTGTCACGCCGCTTGTGGGTGCCTCCGGCGCAATTTCCGGCATGATGGGGGCCGCGGCGCGTTACGGATTCCGTAGAGTTAGCCATGGTCGCAGATCTGAATTTGCAGGGCCTGTATTACCAGTCGGTTTGACGTTGAGGTTGAAGCCCGTGCTAACATTTGTCGGTGTATGGTTTTTGATCAATATTGTCACCGGCCTTTATTCAACAGGCGGCGCAGACCTTTCTGGAATCGCATGGGAAGCGCATATTGGCGGATTCGTAGCAGGCTTTTTAGGCATAGCTTTGCTCGATAAGCCGCGAAGTTATGATGCTGTCATCCGGCGCAGGGGCTAATCCTTGCTGTTTCGTCCGCTTGCAAAGCAACAAATCAAAGCGCACATTTAAGGGAACGTAGCTGGAGGAGCTGCGTTAGAATCAGGTGGCTTCGCCGCATGATGGATTGCTGAACCTTGGGAGGGATTTTGGCATGACAGTTAGATCGATTCTCGAAAGCAAGGGTAGGGATGTCGTCGTGATCAGACCCGATGATACGCTCTCCCACGCCATTGCCATTCTTGCGCAGTATAAAATCGGCGCGATTGTCGCTTGCGACGAGGCCGGGCATATCGAGGGTATTCTTTCGGAGCGTGATGTTGTCCGCGCGATGGCAAGCATGGATGCGGAAATCTTGAACCGTCCCGTATCTGAATTTATGACTGCAAAAGTGCAGGTGTGCCGAGAGCATCACACAATCAATCAGGTAATGGAAATTATGACGCATCACCGCTTCCGCCATATGCCGGTGGAAGAAAACGGTAAGCTCGCGGGAATCATTTCCATTGGTGACGTGGTCAAGCGTCGTATTGAAGACGTTGAACGCGAAGCAGAAGACATTCGTACCTATATTGCGACAGCGTAAGCATTTTAGCCGCTGACGAATCGATATCTGGGGCTGTCATGCACCCCAGATATGATTTATGGCCTATGAGCCTTTACGCGCGCGCAGATAACGCTCGGCGGCATAAAGCGAAATCGCTGCCGCATTGGATACATTGAGTGACTTAATTTCACCCGGCATATCTAACCGCGCCAGAGCGGTGACTGTTTCGCGTGTTTTCTGACGCAAACCCTTGCCTTCCGCACCGAGAACCAGTGCAAGGCGGCTTCCTTCAAGGGTTGCTTCCATTTCCAAGGGGCCTTCCGAATCGAGGCCGATGGTCATGAATCCGAGGGAGTGAAGCTCTTCAAATGCTTCTGCGAGGTTCCGGACTTCGATATGCGGAATAAGCTCGAGCGCGCCAGAAGCAGCTTTTGCAAGAACACCGCTTTCCTGGGGACTGTGGCGGCTTGTGGTGATGATCGCGCCAGCACCAAAAGCAACGGCAGAGCGAATGATCGCACCGACATTATGTGGATCGGTCACCTGATCAAGTACGAGCAAAAGCGGGCATTCTTTAAGTTCAGAAAGCTTTTTGTGTCGAAGCGGTTCTGCTTCGATCATGACGCCTTGGTGCACGGCGTCGGAACCTGTTTCCTTATCAATCTCTTTGGGCTCTACGATTTCAACGGGGAAGGGCAGGTTTTCTGCTTCACCGATTTCGAGGCGGGTGAAGCCGTTGCGTGTGGCGCGCATGCGCAGAATCTTGCGTGCCGGGTTTTCGACTGCTGCACGTACAGTGTGCAGACCGTAAAGACGAACCGTCCCTTCGGCGACGCGCCCCGCCGGGATAGGCGCGCGCTGAGGCCGATGGGGAGTTTTTCCTTCCGATGCCGCTTTCTGATCGCGATGTTCGCGACGCAGACGTGCATAATGAGAATCTTTTGGGGTGCGGGGAGAATTTTGATCGTTCATGAGCGGCTTATATCCTGTCCACAGCAGGGAAGATAGCGTTTGCAATTTTATTTAGGCCAATAAAAGAGTGTTCGTATGAGCTTCAAATCCCAGTTTCTGGCGGTTCTTTGGCGTCTCATATGTATCGACATACGCAAGTTGTGGAAAGTTCTGCATTCTTTTCACTTTTACCCTGTTGACAGGAGCGACGCATATCGGCATAAGCCCCCTCGCAGAACAACGGAACAGTCCAAACGGACAGCCTGAACTTCTGCAGAAAATGCCTAGTTACTCGACTCTGCTGATAGTGATATTAGGAGGAATGCCCGAGCGGTTAAAGGGGACGGACTGTAAATCCGTTGGCTAAGCCTACGTTGGTTCAAATCCAACTTCCTCCACCACTGTCGGATCAGAGTTTAGAGTATGCGGGTATAGCTCAATGGTAGAGCAGCAGCCTTCCAAGCTGAATACACGGGTTCGATTCCCGTTACCCGCTCCAAATCAAGTGAGCGGATAGGCAGTAAGGTATCATCGACGGGCGGTTCGCCGTTCCGTTTTGGCATAAATGTCGGCGTAAGGGTCTTTCAGGCTTTTGTGCTGGCGCTCGAGCGGTTCTAGAACAAAGAGAACAACGGCGATGGCAAAGAGCAAGTTTGAACGTAACAAACCACACGTTAACATTGGCACGATTGGTCACGTTGACCACGGCAAGACCTCGCTGACTGCAGCGATCACCAAGTTCTTCGGTGACTTCAAGGCCTATGACCAGATCGACGCTGCGCCTGAAGAAAAGGCTCGTGGTATCACCATTTCGACGTCGCACGTTGAATACGAAACTGCAAACCGTCACTACGCACACGTCGACTGCCCAGGTCACGCTGACTATGTCAAGAACATGATCACCGGTGCGGCACAGATGGACGGCGCGATCCTGGTTGTTTCGGCAGCTGATGGTCCAATGCCACAGACCCGTGAGCACATCCTGCTCGCTCGTCAGGTTGGTGTTCCTGCGATCGTCGTGTTCCTGAACAAGTGCGATCAGGTTGACGATGCTGAACTTCTCGAACTCGTAGAACTCGAAGTTCGTGAACTTCTCTCGAAGTACGACTTTCCGGGTGATGAAACCCCAATCATCAAGGGTTCGGCACTTGCAGCTCTCGAAGATTCCTCGAAGGAACTCGGTGAAGACGCAATCCGCAATCTGATGGCTGCTGTTGACGATTATATCCCAACTCCAGAACGTCCGATTGACCAGCCATTCCTGATGCCAATCGAAGACGTTTTCTCGATTTCGGGTCGTGGTACGGTTGTTACCGGTCGTGTTGAACGCGGTATCGTCAAGGTTGGCGAAGAAGTCGAAATCGTTGGCATCAAGCCTACCGGCAAGACGACTGTTACCGGCGTTGAAATGTTCCGCAAGCTGCTCGATCAGGGCCAGGCTGGCGATAACATCGGTGCACTGGTTCGCGGCATTGGTCGTGAAGACGTAGAGCGTGGTCAGGTTCTCTGCAAGCCAGGTTCGGTTAAGCCACACACCAAGTTCAAGGCAGAAGCATACATTCTGACGAAGGACGAAGGTGGTCGTCATACACCATTCTTCACCAACTACCGTCCACAGTTCTACTTCCGTACGACTGACGTGACCGGTGTTGTTACCCTGCCAGAAGGCACGGAAATGGTTATGCCTGGCGACAACGTTACGGTTGACGTTACGCTGATCGTACCGATCGCAATGGAAGAGAAGCTCCGCTTCGCTATCCGTGAAGGTGGCCGTACCGTTGGTGCAGGCATCGTTGCTTCGATCATCGAGTAAAGATTTTGGCTGACGGTTTTGCTGTCAGTCAGACACTTCGGTGTCAAATAGGGGTATAGCTCAGTTGGTAGAGCGACGGTCTCCAAAACCGTAGGTCGCGGGTTCGAACCCTGCTGCCCCTGCCATTTTAAAACGGGTGCTCGTGGCTTGACTACGAGCACCCGTTTTTTGTATTCTGAGTTAGCATTTTTGCTGGCTTATCTGTTTGGCGCTCTAACTTGAAGTGCGTTGACAGATAATGATAACTTTCCATCGGTTTCATGATCGGGTGGGGAAGGTTGCTGCTGTACGGTTGAATGGTTCGGCAAGTGATGTTCGTAAGGATCGGTTTTCCGATAAGCCTGTATGGTATTCTTTTAACTATTGGGCTTGTTTTTTTTGGGAATCGATTCTATGTAAGGTCAACAGACACGCGGTGCGTGGGGCTGAATTTTCAGCTTTGCGTACCGTATACGCGTGGGTTCCTGTTTTTGATTCGCTTTTTGCTTCAAAAACGGTGGTTCACCAAGCAGGCAGAGTGACAGATGGCATCGAAGACGAATCCGATCACCTTTTTCCAGCAGGTTCGCGCTGAAACGGCGAAAGTGACCTGGCCGACACGGCGTGAAACGATCATCTCCACAATCATGGTTGTGGTTATGGCCTTTCTGGCTGCTACATTCTTTTTTCTAGCCGATCAGCT
Source organism: Ochrobactrum sp. Marseille-Q0166 (assembly GCF_014397025.1). NCBI lineage: Bacteria > Pseudomonadati > Pseudomonadota > Alphaproteobacteria > Hyphomicrobiales > Brucellaceae > Ochrobactrum > Ochrobactrum sp. Marseille-Q0166. The sequence continues at coordinate 1,362,477 of NZ_JACJUO010000001.1, forward strand.
TATGGCCTATGGCGTAGAATTTATACTTGGCCTTGGCCGCTAAGCAGGATTGGGGATCTACGAGATGACAGCGCGCTGGTATATCGTTCACGCCTATTCCAACTTCGAAAAGAAGGTGGCTGAGGATATCGAACTGAAGGCTGCTCAAAAAGGGCTTTCAGGCCTTATTGAGCAGATCGTTGTGCCGACAGAGAAGGTAGTTGAAGTTCGTCGTGGCCGTAAGGTTGATGCAGAGCGTAAATTCTTCCCTGGTTATGTTCTTGTTCGGGCAACGCTGACGGATGCTGTTTTCTCGCTGATCAAGAATACGCCTCGCGTTACCGGTTTTCTCGGTGATTCGAAGCCGGTTCCTGTTTCGCAGAAAGAAGTTGATCAGATTTTGAATCAAGTTCAGGACGGTGCGGAGCGTCCGAAGGCTTCGATCACCTTCGAGGTTGGCGAAAATGTTCGTGTTTCCGATGGTCCGTTTGCGTCGTTTAACGGTATTGTTCAGGAAGTCGACGAAGAGCGTGCGCGTCTCAAGGTTGAAGTTTCCATTTTCGGGCGCGCGACGCCTGTGGATCTGGAATACGGTCAGGTAGATAAAGTCTGATCGTTTGCCCCTGCGGGGTTTCGTCGTAAGTGACGAACAAATGGTGGGAGGATAGGCAGCTTAGCCGGTTGCCGATTTCGCACCACCGAACTGCCCGTCAGTTTGTCTGACGTCAGTCGAGAGCCGGATTTACGGCATTAATCGAGAACGCTGTTTTACAGCATTTATATGAAGGCAGAATGCAATGGCTAAGAAAATTGCAGGCCAGTTGAAGCTGCAGGTAGCAGCCGCCTCGGCCACCCCATCGCCTCCGATCGGCCCAGCACTGGGTCAGCGCGGCATCAATATCATGGAATTCTGTAAGGCATTCAATGCTGCCTCGCAGGAAATGGAAAAGGGTTCCCCTGTTCCAGTCGTGATTACTTATTATCAGGACAAGTCTTTCACTTTTGTGATGAAGACGCCTCCGGTAACCTATTTCTTGAAGAAGGCTGCGAACCTCAAGTCTGGTTCGAAGGCTCCAGGCAAGGAAAAGGCCGGCACGATTGCACGCGACAAGGTTCGCGAAATTGCTTTGGCTAAGATGAAAGATCTTAACGCAACTGACGTCGAAGCGGCTATGCGCATGGTCGAAGGTTCTGCCCGTTCGATGGGCCTGGAAGTGGTGGGCTAAGACTATGGCAAAGATTTCCAAGCGCATTGCTAAGATCCGTGAAGGCATTGACGTCAACAAGCTTTATGATCTGTCCGATGCAATCGGTCTTGTTAAAGAGCGTGCTGTTGCAAAGTTCGATGAAACCATCGAAATCGCAATGAATCTCGGCGTTGATCCACGTCATGCAGACCAGATGGTTCGCGGCGTTGTCAATCTGCCAAACGGCACTGGTCGTACTGTTCGTGTAGCGGTTTTTGCGCGCGGCGATAAGGCTGAAGAAGCCAAGAAGGCTGGCGCTGACATCGTTGGTGCAGAAGACCTTTTTGAAATCGTCAATAGCGGCAAGATCGAATTCGATCGCTGCATTGCGACACCTGACATGATGCCGCTTGTTGGTCGTCTGGGTAAGGTGCTTGGCCCACGCGGCATGATGCCAAACCCTAAGGTTGGTACTGTAACTGTTGATGTTGCAGCGGCTGTTACCGCTTCCAAGGGTGGTGCAGTTGAGTTCCGCGTTGAAAAGGCTGGTATCATCCACGCCGGCATCGGCAAGGTTTCCTTCGACAATCAGAAGCTCGAAGAAAATATCAAGGCTTTTGCTGATGCAGTTATCAAGGCAAAGCCTTCGGCTGCGAAGGGTGAATACGTCAAGCGCGTATCTATCTCGTCCAGCATGGGCGTCGGCGTTAAGGTCGATCCGGCAACTGTTAAAGTTGTAGCATAATTTGGGGCTCCGGTTTGCCGGAGCCTGCTCCTTCCTTTGATGGAAGGGGGCTGGTGGTACTGCCAGATCGCGGAAGTGATCAAAAGTACAAAGATTCCGGATCGCATGATCCGGATAACCAGGCGAAAGTCTGGTTATCCTGTCCGAGATTGCAGGCGGATATTCATCTTAGGATGAGTTTCCTTAAACACCTAGCCTGCATGAGACGTGGAATAACCCTGTTTCGCACGAACGTGCATACAAGGTTTGAACCGTAGTTGCCTTTGAGTGATGCCTGTTACTGGGATAGCTGAAGGGGACAGGATCCTCGAACGTCGGGCTGACTGTGAAGTTTGCCCGGCAAAGGCAACCCGGCAGGACCATGTGGTCCTGTCTACTGGAGAGAGACAGTGGATAGAGCGGAAAAACGCGAATTTGTCTCGTGGCTGAACGGCGCTTTCAAAGAGTCCGGTTCGGTCGTCGTGGCCCACTATACCGGTCTCACAGTTGCGCAGATGAGCGATCTTCGCTCAAAGATGCGTGACGCTGGTGGTACCGTTAAAGTCGCGAAAAACCGCCTTGCCAAGATCGCTCTTCAGGGCACGGAATCGGAAGGCATTTCTGACCTGTTTACAGGCCAGACGGTTGTTGCTTACGCAAACGACCCAATTGCTGCTCCGAAAGTAGCCGTCGAATTCGCCAAGACTAACGACAAGCTCGTTATTCTCGGCGGTGCAATGGGTGCAACGACGCTTAACGCCGATGGCGTAAAGTCGCTGGCTTCGCTCCCATCGCTCGACGAACTGCGCGCAAAGCTGGTTGGAATGATCCAAACCCCGGCTCAGCGTCTCGCAGTACTTACCAGCGCACCAGCGGGCCAGATCGCTCGCGTTATTGGCGCGCACGCCCGGAAGAACGAGGCGGCGTAAGGCCGTTTTTCGCTGTCAATTGTTCAAACCTTAACTCAAGGAAATACCAAAATGGCTGATCTCGCAAAGATCGTTGAAGACCTGTCGGCTCTGACCGTTCTCGAAGCTGCTGAACTTTCGAAGCTGCTGGAAGAAAAGTGGGGCGTTTCGGCTGCTGCTCCTGTAGCAGTTGCTGCTGCTGGTGGCGCTGCTCCAGCTGCTGCTGCTGAAGAAAAGACCGAATTTGACGTCGTTCTCGCTGATGGCGGCGCAAACAAGATCAACGTGATCAAGGAAGTTCGCGCGATCACAGGTCTCGGCCTCAAGGAAGCTAAGGACCTCGTTGAAGCAGCTCCTAAGGCTGTCAAGGAAGGCGCTTCCAAGGACGAAGCTGAAAAGATCAAGGCACAGCTCGAAGCAGCTGGCGCTAAGGTTGAACTTAAGTAAGTTCTTTATTCTGGCGGACGGAAACGTCCGCCAGTTTAACTCTGGGCTTGCATCTAGAGTAAATGCATGAAAAGAAACGAAAAGCGCGAAAATAGGTTCTCTTTATGCAAATCATAGTCAGAGCGAATTTAGTTACACCGTTCTGATCTTTTTAAACCCTTTTTCTGATGGCCTTGAAGGGGCTATCAGGAAACGGGTTTTAGCCCGTTAGAAGGACCGCCGAAAGGCGGCGCACGATAAAGGCCGCAAGGCGTGAGCAAGCCGTAAGGCTATAGAACGAGGAGCGACGATGGCTCAGACCCATTCTTTCAATGGTCGCAAGCGCGTACGCAAATTTTTCGGTAAGATTCCCGAGGTCGCGGAAATGCCTAACCTCATTGAGGTTCAAAAGGCATCTTACGACCAGTTTCTCATGGTTGAGGAACCAGCTGGTGGGCGTTCTGACGAGGGTTTGCAGGCCGTTTTCAAGTCTGTTTTCCCAATTCAGGATTTCTCCGGCTCTTCAATGCTCGAATTCGTTCGCTACGAGTTCGATGCACCAAAATTCGACGTTGACGAATGCCGTCAGCGCGATTTGACGTATTCGGCACCGCTCAAGGTTACGCTGCGTTTGATCGTGTTCGATATTGATGAAGATACCGGCGCGAAGTCCATCAAGGACATCAAGGAGCAGGATGTTTACATGGGCGATATGCCGCTCATGACAGACAATGGCACCTTCATAGTCAATGGTACGGAACGTGTTATCGTTTCGCAGATGCACCGTTCGCCTGGTGTTTTCTTCGATCACGACAAGGGGAAAACGCATTCCTCGGGTAAGCTTTTGTTTGCTGCTCGCGTCATTCCGTACCGTGGCTCGTGGCTTGACATCGAATTCGATGCCAAGGACGTTGTCTATGCACGTATTGATCGCCGCCGCAAGCTTCCAGCTACCACGCTTCTTATGGCGCTCGGTATGGACGGCGAAGAAATTCTCTCGACGTTCTACAACACGGTCACCTACACGCGTGATGGTGATAACTGGCGCATTCCTTATTCTGTTGAACGCTTCAAGGGCATGAAGGTCATTTCTGATCTTATCGATGCCGACACAGGCGAAGTCGTTCTCGAAGCTGGCAAGAAGCTGACAGCGCGTTCAGCAAAACAGCTCGCCGAAAAGGGCCTGAAGTTCATCAAGGCTACCGAAGACGATCTCTTTGGATCTTACCTTGCTGAAGACACAGTCAATTATGAAACCGGTGAAATTTATCTCGAAGCCGGTGATGAAATTGATGAGAAGGTTCTCAAGACGATTCTCGACACAGGTGTTGATGAGATTAACGTTCTCGATATCGATCATATCAATATCGGTGCGTATATTCGTAATACCCTTTCGGTTGACAAGAACGAAAGCCGTCAGGAAGCGCTGTTCGACATCTACCGCGTCATGCGTCCCGGGGAGCCACCGACAATGGACTCGGCTGAGGCCATGTTCAACTCGCTGTTCTTCGATGCAGAGCGCTATGACCTTTCGGCTGTTGGTCGCGTGAAGATGAACATGCGTCTTGACCTTGATGCAGAAGACACCGTGCGTGTTCTGCGCAAGGAGGACATCCTTGCTGTCGTCAAGATGCTCGTTGAACTGCGTGATGGTCGCGGCGAAATCGACGATATCGATAACCTCGGTAACCGTCGTGTCCGTTCGGTCGGCGAGCTGATGGAAAATCAGTACCGCGTCGGTCTTCTGCGTATGGAACGTGCGATCAAGGAACGTATGTCCTCGATCGAAATCGACACGGTCATGCCGCAGGATCTGATCAATGCTAAGCCTGCCGCAGCAGCTGTGCGTGAGTTCTTCGGATCTTCGCAGCTGTCGCAGTTTATGGATCAGACCAACCCGCTTTCGGAAATCACCCACAAGCGCCGCCTTTCGGCTCTTGGACCTGGTGGTTTGACCCGTGAGCGTGCTGGCTTTGAAGTCCGCGACGTGCATCCGACACATTATGGTCGTATCTGTCCGATTGAAACGCCGGAAGGACCGAATATCGGTCTGATCAACTCGCTCGCAACTTTTGCCCGCGTCAACAAATACGGCTTTATCGAAAGCCCGTATCGTAAAGTTGTCGATGGCAAGGTAACGAATGACGTTGTCTATCTGTCGGCTATGGAAGAAGCAAAGCACTCGGTTGCTCAGGCAAACGTGGAGCTGGACGAGCAGGGCGGTTTTGTTGACGAATTCGTCATCTGCCGTCACGCCGGCGAAGTTATGATGGCTCCGCGTGAAAACGTGGATCTGATGGACGTTTCGCCAAAGCAGCTCGTTTCGGTTGCAGCAGCGCTTATTCCGTTCCTTGAAAATGACGATGCGAACCGCGCTCTCATGGGCTCGAACATGCAGCGTCAGGCCGTTCCTCTCGTTCGTGCGGAAGCTCCGTTCGTTGGAACAGGTATGGAAGCCGTTGTTGCGCGTGATTCCGGTGCCGCTATTGCCGCTCGTCGCGGTGGTATCGTTGATCAGGTTGACGCAACGCGTATCGTTATCCGCGCTACCGAAGACCTCGACCCGTCGAAGTCTGGCGTTGATATCTATCGTTTGCAGAAGTTCCAGCGTTCGAACCAGTCGACCTGTATCAACCAGCGTCCGCTCGTACGCGTTGGCGATCCAATCGGTAAGGGCGATATCATTGCTGATGGTCCGTCGACCGATCTTGGTGATCTGGCTCTTGGTCGTAACGTGCTCGTCGCGTTCATGCCTTGGAACGGTTACAACTACGAAGATTCGATCCTTCTCTCCGAGAAGATCGTGTCTGAAGATGTGTTCACTTCGATCCACATCGAAGAATTCGAAGTTGCTGCTCGCGATACGAAGCTTGGACCTGAGGAAATCACCCGCGATATTCCGAATGTTTCGGAAGAAGCGCTGAAGAACCTCGACGAAGCCGGTATCGTTTACATTGGTGCCGAGGTGCATCCTGGCGACATTCTTGTCGGCAAGATCACACCAAAGGGCGAAAGCCCGATGACACCGGAAGAGAAGCTCCTGCGCGCCATCTTCGGCGAAAAGGCTTCCGACGTCCGTGATACTTCGATGCGTATGCCTCCGGGAACATACGGCACGATCGTTGAAGTTCGTGTATTCAACCGCCACGGCGTTGAAAAAGACGAACGTGCAATGGCGATCGAGCGCGAAGAGATCGAACGTCTCGCCAAGGACCGTGACGACGAACAGGCTATTCTTGACCGTAACGTTTACGGCCGTCTCGTTGATATGATCGATGGTAAGGTTGCAGCTGCTGGACCGAAGGGTTTCAAGAAGGGCACAACCATTACACGTGATCTCATCACGGAGTATCCGCGTTCGCAGTGGTGGCAGTTCGCTGTCGAAGACGAAAAGCAGCAGGGCGAACTCGAAGCTCTTCGCGGCCAGTACGACGAATCCAAGAAGCTCCTCGAAGCACGCTTCATGGATAAGGTCGAGAAGGTACAGCGTGGCGACGAGATGCCTCCGGGCGTCATGAAGATGGTTAAGGTCTTTGTTGCTGTGAAGCGCAAGATCCAGCCAGGCGACAAGATGGCTGGCCGTCACGGCAACAAGGGTGTGGTTTCCCGCATTCTGCCTGTCGAAGACATGCCATTCCTCGAAGACGGTACACATGCTGATATCGTGTTGAACCCGCTTGGTGTTCCAAGCCGTATGAATGTGGGCCAGATTCTGGAAACACATCTTGGCTGGGCATGCGCAGGCATGGGTAAGAAGATCGGTGAGCTGATAGACGTTTACCGCAAAACGGCGAATATACAGCCGCTGCGCGATACTCTGGAGCACATCTATCCGGACAACGACCGCAATGAGCCTGTGCGTTCGTATGATGACGAATCCGTCCTCATGCTGGCAAATCAGGTGAAGCGCGGCGTATCGATCGCAACGCCGGTATTCGACGGTGCGGTTGAAGCTGACATCAATGCGATGTTGACAGATGCAGGCCTCGCGACCTCGGGTCAGTCGACATTGTATGATGGACGTACGGGTGAGCCGTTCGATCGTCAGGTGACCATGGGCTATATTTACATGCTCAAGCTTCATCATCTGGTCGACGACAAGATCCACGCTCGTTCTATCGGACCTTACTCGCTTGTCACCCAGCAGCCGCTCGGTGGTAAGGCGCAGTTCGGTGGTCAGCGCTTCGGTGAAATGGAGGTCTGGGCTCTGGAAGCATACGGTGCAGCTTACACGCTGCAGGAAATGCTTACAGTCAAGTCCGACGACGTTGCAGGCCGTACCAAGGTCTACGAAGCCATCGTTCGTGGCGACGATACGTTCGAAGCTGGTATTCCGGAAAGCTTCAACGTTCTTGTCAAGGAAATGCGCTCGCTCGGCCTTAATGTCGAGTTGGATGACACACGCGACGAGCAGCCGGCACTTCCGGACGCGGCGGAATAAAAAACATCAAGGCGCGCCATGGTATTGCCGTGGCGCGCCCGTAAGGTGTTTCCAGTAAACGTGTAAAGCGGTTTGCGTTAGCGAAATGCCGAACGGAATGTGCAGTTAAAACTGCTTAATACCGCGATTTCTTTTCAAGATGGCAGGGATTTTTGGCCTGTCATTGACGACACACAGGGCGGCGGATCGCCCTCAAGGAGAACGGCATGAACCAAGAGGTCATGAATCTTTTCAATCCTCAGGCTCCGGCACAGACGTTCGATTCCATCAGAATCTCGATTGCCAGCCCTGAGAAGATTCTGTCCTGGTCATACGGCGAGATCAAAAAGCCGGAGACGATCAACTATCGTACGTTCAAGCCTGAACGCGATGGTCTCTTCTGCGCACGTATCTTTGGCCCGATCAAGGATTATGAATGCTTGTGCGGCAAGTACAAGCGTATGAAATACAAAGGCATTATCTGCGAAAAGTGCGGCGTGGAAGTTACACTGTCGCGCGTTCGTCGTGAGCGCATGGGCCATATTGAGCTCGCTGCACCTGTTGCCCATATCTGGTTCCTCAAATCGCTGCCATCGCGTATCGGCACGCTTTTGGACATGACGCTCAAGGATATTGAGCGCGTTCTGTATTTTGAGAACTACATTGTTACCGAACCAGGCTTGACCTCGCTGAAAGAACATCAGCTTCTTTCAGAAGAGGAATACATGATTGCCGTCGATGAATTCGGCGAAGATCAGTTCACAGCCCTTATTGGTGCGGAAGCTATCTTTGAACTTCTGGCCTCAATGGATCTTCCGAACATTGCCGCTGACTTGCGCGTTGATCTGGCGGAAACCACTTCGGAACTGAAGACCAAGAAACTTATGAAGCGCCTCAAGATCGTTGAGAACTTCATGGAATCTGGCAACCGTCCTGAGTGGATGATCATGAAGATCGTTCCGGTTATCCCGCCGGATCTGCGTCCTCTGGTTCCACTTGATGGCGGTCGTTTTGCTACGTCCGATCTCAACGACCTCTACCGTCGCGTGATCAACCGTAACAACCGTCTGAAGCGTCTCATTGAACTGCGCGCTCCTGGCATCATTATCCGTAACGAAAAGCGTATGCTGCAGGAAGCTGTTGACGCGCTGTTCGATAACGGCCGTCGTGGTCGCGTCATTACCGGTGCTAACAAGCGTCCGCTGAAGTCGCTCTCCGACATGCTCAAGGGTAAGCAGGGTCGTTTCCGTCAGAACCTTCTCGGTAAGCGCGTCGACTATTCGGGTCGTTCGGTTATCGTGACTGGTCCTGAGCTGAAGCTTCACCAGTGCGGCCTGCCAAAGAAGATGGCGCTCGAACTGTTCAAGCCATTCATCTACGCTCGTCTTGATGCCAAGGGTTATTCCTCGACCGTTAAGCAGGCGAAGAAGCTGGTTGAAAAAGAACGTCCGGAAGTCTGGGATATTCTTGACGAAGTGATCCGTGAGCATCCGGTTCTGTTGAACCGCGCGCCTACGCTGCACCGTCTTGGTATTCAGGCATTCGAACCTACGCTGATCGAAGGCAAGGCTATTCAGCTGCATCCGCTCGTTTGTACAGCGTTCAACGCTGACTTCGACGGTGACCAGATGGCTGTTCACGTTCCACTGTCGCTTGAAGCTCAGCTTGAAGCACGTGTGTTGATGATGTCGACCAACAACATCCTGCACCCAGCGAACGGCGCACCGATTATCGTTCCTTCACAGGATATGGTTCTGGGTCTCTACTATCTGTCGATCGTGGCAGACAAGGAGCCGGGCGAGGGCATGATGTTTGCCGATATGGGCGAACTTCAACATGCGCTTGAAAATAAGGTTGTCACCCTACACACCAAGATTAAAGGCCGTTTCAAGACGGTTGACGCGGAAGGTAAGCCTGTTTCGAAGGTTTACGACACCACACCTGGCCGCTTGATCATGGGTGAACTTCTGCCGAAGCATCCAAATGTCTCTTTTGACATCTGTAACCAGGAGATGACCAAGAAGAACATCTCCAAGATGATCGACCACGTCTACCGCCATTGCGGTCAGAAAGAGACGGTTATCTTCTGCGATCGTATCATGCAGCTCGGCTTTGCCCATGCATGCCGCGCAGGTATTTCCTTCGGTAAGGATGACATGGTCATTCCTGACTCGAAGGCAAAGATCGTTGCAGAAACCGAAGCCCTGACGACCGAATACGAACAGCAGTACAATGACGGCCTGATCACTCAGGGTGAAAAGTACAACAAGGTTGTGGATGCCTGGGGTAAGGCGACTGACAAGATCACCGAAGAGATGATGGCCCGTATTAAGGCTGTTGAATTCGATCCGGTGACTGGCCGTCAGAAGCAGATGAACTCGGTTTACATGATGTCGCATTCGGGTGCCCGTGGTTCGGTCAACCAGATGCGTCAGCTGGGCGGTATGCGTGGTCTTATGGCCAAGCCGTCGGGCGAAATCATTGAAACCCCGATCATTTCGAACTTCAAGGAAGGCCTGACCGTTAACGAATACTTCAACTCGACACACGGTGCCCGTAAGGGTCTTGCCGATACTGCGTTGAAGACCGCTAACTCGGGTTATTTGACACGCCGTCTCGTGGACGTTGCACAGGATGCGATTATTTCGGAAGTCGATTGCGGCGCCGAAATCGGTCTCACCATGCAGCCAATCGTTGATGCCGGTCAGATCGTTGCTCCAATCGGTCAGCGCGTTCTGGGTCGTACCGCTCTTGATCCGATCATCAATCCGGCAACCGGCGATGTTATCGTCGAAGCCGGTCGCATGATCGAAGAAAAGGACGTTGAAGTCATCGAGAAGGTCGGCATTCAGTCGATCCGTATTCGTTCGGCGCTGACCTGTCAGACGCGCAACGGCGTTTGCGCCAAGTGCTATGGTCGTGACCTTGCACGCGGTACACCGGTTAACCAGGGTGAAGCTGTTGGCGTTATTGCGGCACAGTCGATCGGTGAGCCTGGTACTCAGTTGACGATGCGTACCTTCCACTTGGGCGGTACTGCTCAGGTTGTTGATAGTTCGTATCTTGAAGCTTCGTATGAAGGCACTGTTAAGCTGCGCAACCGCAACGTGGTTCGTAACTCCGATGGCAACCTCGTTGTCATGGGCCGTAACATGGCGGTTTTGATCGTCGATGCTACAGGTAAGGAACGTGCCGTTCACCGTGTAACTTACGGTTCGCGTCTGTTCGTCGATGAAGGTGATACAGTCAAGCGCGGTCAGCGTATTGCGGAGTGGGATCCATACACCCGTCCTATCCTGACCGAAGTTGAAGGCTATATCGAATTTGAGGACCTCGTTGATGGTCTTTCGGTTTCGGAAACAGCCGACGAGTCGACCGGTATCACGAAGCGTGTAGTCATCGACTGGCGTTCCACACCACGTGGTGCGGATCTCAAGCCGGCTATGGTCATCAAGGACAAGAGCGGCAAGATCGCGAAGTTGTCGAAGGGTGGCGAAGCTCGCTTCCTCCTTTCGGTGGAAACGATCCTTTCGTTCGAGCCGGGTGCTCATGTGAATGCCGGTGACGTTATCGCACGTCTGCCAATGGAAAGTGCGAAGACCAAGGATATTACCGGTGGTCTGCCACGCGTTGCCGAACTGTTTGAAGCTCGTCGTCCAAAGGATCACGCCATCATCGCAGAGATCGATGGTACTGTCCGTTTTGGTCGCGATTACAAGAACAAGCGTCGCATCATCATTGAACCAAACGACGATACGATTGAGCCGGTTGAGTATCTGATCCCGAAGGGCAAGCCGTTCCATCTTCAGGACGGTGACGTTATCGAAAAGGGTGAATATATTCTCGACGGCAATCCTGCACCGCACGACATTCTGGCAATCAAGGGTGTGGAAGCACTTGCTTCTTATCTCGTCAACGAAATCCAGGAAGTCTATCGTCTGCAGGGCGTTCTCATCAACGACAAGCACATCGAAGTGATTGTTCGTCAGATGCTTCAGAAGATCGAGATCACGGAGTCGGGTGATACCGGTTACCTCGTTGGTGATCATGTGGATCGTATTGAGCTTGATGAAGTCAATGATCGCTTGATCGAAGAAGGTAAGAAGCCAGGTTCGGGTAATCCGGTTCTACTCGGTATCACCAAGGCTTCGCTTCAGACTCCTTCGTTCATCTCGGCGGCGTCATTCCAGGAAACCACACGCGTTCTCACCGAAGCCGCAGTTGCTGGCAAGATGGATACGCTGCAGGGTCTCAAGGAAAACGTCATCGTCGGCCGTCTTATCCCGGCTGGTACTGGTGGCATGACCAACCAGATCCGTCGTATCGCTACCGCCCGCGATGATTTGATCATTGACGAGCGTCGCAAGTCGACCGGTTCGTCGGAAGCAAATGCTATGCTCACAGATATGACCAACAACGCCGCCGAATAGGCGAGTGTTAAGCAATAGAAAAAGGCCGCCTTTCGAGGCGGCCTTTTTGTTTAGAAAGTCAAAAGAAAAGGGCGATCTAATACCGCCCTTCTTCCTTACGACTTAGCAGCCCGAACTACTCATCATCTTCATCGCCATCGAACTCAATCAATGCAACCTCTCCAGTGAGGGCGGTCTGCCAGGCGCTTTTGTGCGGCTCTTCTTCTGGTTCTTCGGTAATCGTACCCATCTCGACCAATTCGGCTTCGTGATAACCTTCTTCAGCCAAGATAGAGAGAACAGTCTGGACGAGATCTTCGTCTTCGTTTGACTTCAGAAGAATGTGGACCTCGATAGACTCCTCCTCGCCTTCGTTCCAGACGTCGGCGATGACCAGATGAACGATAGGCGAATCGTTCTCTGTGGATGTGGTCGTGGATGACATTGAGAATCCCTTAATATTGTGTTGCGTTTCGACTCGGATGTGTTTCAATAACGATTGTTGCCTTCAAGCGCTATGCTGCCACACAAAAATGACAGTTTTGCCACGAAATAATAGCGATATGTCGTCTCAATTGGCGCAACAACCTGTCGGGCGGCGATCAAAACGCGGTTTTGCGGCCTTTTGATTAAGAAACTTGGCCTCCCGCCCTTGACGAAACGCCCACAAACACGTATCAGCAGCCCATCTGAGCCGATGTGAGGCTGGCATTTTCGGAGCGACGCGCTCTGGAGTTCGCCTCAAACAGGGTTCGTTTTACGATCGAAATGCAACTTGCCGTTCGCATGAAGCCTACGCTTCCTCTGCTTTTGTTCGGGTTGGCCGCTGATGGAGTGGCTAGTCCCGAATTTGTGCATGAGCACTCCGGTGAAACGGCCCTTATTGGGCGCCGATACGAGATTTTTTATAGAGGAAGGTTCAATGCCTACCGTAAACCAGTTGATCCGCAAGCCGCGTACTGCGCCGGTAAAGCGTAATAAGGTTCCTGCTCTGCAGGCAAACCCACAGAAGCGCGGCGTTTGCACTCGCGTTTATACAACAACCCCTAAGAAGCCTAACTCGGCTCTTCGTAAGGTTGCCAAGATCCGCCTGACCAATGGCTTTGAAGTCATTGGATATATTCCTGGTGAAGGTCACAACCTTCAGGAGCACTCCGTGGTTATGATCCGCGGCGGTCGCGTCAAGGATTTGCCGGGTGTGCGTTATCACATCATCCGCGGTGTTCTTGATACCCAGGGTGTTAAGAACCGCAAGCAGCGTCGTTCGAAGTACGGTGCGAAGCGTCCGAAGTAAGAATTTTCCGGGGATACCGGCCGCCTGAATGGCGAGTTGAGCCCGATGTAATTGAAAGTTGAGACGAAATGTCCAGACGCCATAAAGCAGAGAAGCGTGAGATTAATCCGGATCCAAAGTTCGGCGATCTCGTTATCACGAAGTTCATGAATGCAGTTATGCTTCATGGCAAGAAGTCGGTTGCTGAAAGCATCGTTTACGGTGCGCTTGAAGCAATCGAAGCCAAGGCCAAGTCAGAGCCGGTCGCGCTGTTCCATCAGGCGCTCGACAATGTTGCTCCGCACGTTGAAGTCCGTTCGCGCCGCGTTGGTGGTGCAACCTATCAGGTTCCGGTCGATGTGCGTTCAGAACGCCGCCAGGCACTTGCCATTCGCTGGCTGATCAATGCAGCTCGTGGTCGCAATGAAACGACGATGATTGATCGTCTGTCCGGCGAACTGTTGGATGCGGCTAACAACCGTGGTTCCGCTGTTAAGAAGCGTGAAGACACGCACCGCATGGCAGAAGCCAACCGCGCGTTCTCGCATTACCGCTGGTAATTCTCGAACCCTATTCAAAGAGCAAAAACATGGCCCGCGAATATAAAATCGAAGACTACCGCAATTTCGGTATTATGGCTCACATCGACGCCGGCAAGACGACGATGACCGAGCGTATTCTGTTCTACACCGGTAAGAACCACAAGATCGGTGAAACCCATGATGGTGCGTCCACCATGGACTGGATGGAGCAGGAACAGGAACGCGGTATCACCATCACGTCCGCTGCTACGACCACGTTCTGGCAGGGTCAGGATGGCAAGAAGCGTCGCTTCAACATCATCGACACCCCGGGCCACGTTGACTTCACGATTGAAGTTGAGCGTTCGCTCCGCGTTCTCGATGGCGCAATCGCTCTTCTCGATGCGAATGCTGGTGTTGAGCCGCAGACTGAAACCGTTTGGCGTCAAGCTGAGAAGTACCACGTTCCACGTATGGTCTTCGTGAACAAGATGGACAAGATCGGTGCTGACTTCTACCGTTGCGTAGAAATGGTTGGTTCGCGCCTTGGTGCCGTCGCGCTTCCTATTCAGTTGCCGATCGGCGCTGAAAACGAGTTCGAGGGCGTTATCGATCTTATCGAAATGAAGGCTCTGACTTGGGATGGCACTATCGGCGCATCTGCGACTGTAGGTGAAATCCCTGCTGACCTTAAGGACAAGGCTGAAGAATACCGCGAAAAGCTTATCGAGCTGGCCGTGGAAATCGATGAAGCTGCAATGGAAGCTTACCTTGAAGGCAACATGCCTTCGAATGAACAGCTTCGTGCATTGATCCGCAAGGGTACGATCGACGTTAAGTTCCATCCTGTGCTTTGCGGTACAGCGTTTAAGAACCGCGGTATTCAGCCGCTTCTCGATGCTGTTGTGGAATTCCTTCCTGCTCCGACAGATGTTCCAGCAATCAAGGGCATCGACGTAAAGACGGAATCGGAAACCACTCGTGAATCTTCGGATGAAGCACCCCTTTCGATGCTTGCATTCAAGATCATGAACGATCCGTTTGTTGGCTCGCTGACTTTTGCTCGCATTTATTCGGGCAAGCTTACCAAGGGCATTTCGCTCGAAAATACCGTTAAGGGCAAGCGTGAGCGTATCGGCCGTATGCTGCAGATGCACTCCAACAGCCGTGAAGACATCGAAGAAGCTTTCGCAGGCGACATCGTTGCTCTGGCTGGCCTTAAGGAAACGACGACTGGCGATACGCTTTGCGATCCGCTGAAGCCTGTTATCCTTGAACGCATGGAATTCCCAGATCCGGTTATTGAAATTGCGATCGAACCAAAGACCAAAGCTGACCAGGAAAAGATGGGCATAGCGCTTAATCGTCTTGCAGCTGAAGATCCTTCGTTCCGCGTCAAGTCCGATGAAGAATCTGGCCAGACCATCATCGCAGGCATGGGCGAACTTCACCTTGATATTCTTGTTGATCGCATGAAGCGCGAGTTCAAGGTTGAAGCTAACGTCGGTGCTCCGCAGGTTGCTTACCGTGAATCGATCACCCGTCAGGCTGAAATCGACTACACGCACAAGAAGCAGTCTGGTGGTTCGGGTCAGTTCGCTCGTGTCAAGATTATCTTCGAACCGCATGAAGGTGATGATTTCATCTTCGAATCGAAGATCGTCGGCGGCGCAGTTCCGAAGGAATACATCCCGGGCGTTCAGAAGGGTATCGAAAGCGTCATGGGTGCAGGTCCACTGGCTGGCTTCCCGATGCTCGGTGTGAAGGCAACTTTGATCGACGGTGCATATCACGACGTTGACTCCTCGGTTCTCGCCTTCGAAATCGCGTCCCGTGCAGCTTTCCGTGAAGGTGCGCAGAAGGCTGGTGCACAGCTTCTCGAGCCAATCATGAAGGTTGAAGTGGTGACGCCTGAGGATTACGTCGGTGACGTTATCGGTGACCTGAATTCGCGTCGTGGCCAGATTTCTGGCACCGAAGCACGCGGTATCGCTACGGTCGTCAACGCAAATGTTCCACTGGCCAACATGTTTGGTTATGTGAACAACCTGCGTTCGATGTCTCAGGGCCGCGCCCAGTACACGATGCAGTTTGACCATTATGAGCCGGTCCCAACTGCAGTCGCACAGGAAATCCAGAAGAAGTTCGCGTAACCTACGGGTTACGCCAAATATTAAAAAGCCTGAGCAGGCTGTAATTTTAGGAGAGCTCAGATGGCAAAGAGCAAGTTTGAACGTAACAAACCACACGTTAACATTGGCACGATTGGTCACGTTGACCACGGCAAGACCTCGCTGACTGCAGCGATCACCAAGTTCTTCGGTGACTTCAAGGCCTATGACCAGATCGACGCTGCGCCTGAAGAAAAGGCTCGTGGTATCACCATTTCGACGTCGCACGTTGAATACGAAACTGCAAACCGTCACTACGCACACGTCGACTGCCCAGGTCACGCTGACTATGTCAAGAACATGATCACCGGTGCGGCACAGATGGACGGTGCGATCCTGGTTGTTTCGGCAGCTGATGGTCCAATGCCACAGACCCGTGAGCACATCCTGCTCGCTCGTCAGGTTGGTGTTCCTGCGATCGTCGTGTTTCTGAACAAGTGCGATCAGGTTGACGATGCTGAACTTCTCGAACTCGTAGAACTTGAAGTTCGTGAACTTCTCTCGAAGTACGACTTCCCAGGTGATGAAACCCCAATCATCAAGGGTTCGGCACTTGCAGCTCTCGAAGATTCCTCGAAGGAACTCGGTGAAGACGCAATCCGCAATCTGATGGCTGCTGTTGACGATTATATCCCAACCCCAGAACGTCCGATTGACCAGCCATTCCTGATGCCAATCGAAGACGTTTTCTCGATCTCGGGTCGCGGTACGGTTGTTACCGGTCGTGTTGAACGCGGTATCGTCAAGGTTGGCGAAGAAGTCGAAATCGTTGGCATCAAGCCTACCGGCAAGACGACTGTTACCGGCGTTGAAATGTTCCGCAAGCTGCTCGATCAGGGCCAGGCTGGCGATAACATCGGTGCACTGGTTCGCGGCATTGGTCGTGAAGACGTTGAGCGTGGTCAGGTTCTCTGCAAGCCAGGTTCGGTTAAGCCACACACCAAGTTCAAGGCAGAAGCATACATTCTGACGAAGGACGAAGGTGGTCGTCATACACCATTCTTCACCAACTACCGTCCACAGTTCTACTTCCGTACGACTGACGTGACCGGTGTTGTTACCCTGCCAGAAGGCACGGAAATGGTTATGCCTGGCGACAACGTTACGGTTGACGTTACGCTGATCGTACCGATCGCAATGGAAGAGAAGCTCCGCTTCGCTATCCGTGAAGGTGGCCGTACCGTTGGTGCAGGCATCGTCGCTTCGATCATCGAGTAATTAGATTTGTGCAGGAGCGTCTCTCCGGAGACGCTCCGCGTAACAAGGAACAGATCAAATGAACGGTCAAAACATCCGCATTCGCCTCAAGGCGTTTGATCATCGGATCCTTGACGCTTCGACGCGGGAAATCGTGTCGACTGCTAAGCGTACCGGTGCCAATGTGCGCGGACCGATCCCACTTCCAACGCGGATCGAAAAGTTCACAGTAAACCGCTCGCCGCACATCGATAAGAAAAGCCGCGAACAGTTCGAGATGCGCACGCACAAGCGTCTTCTCGATATCGTTGACCCAACCCCGCAGACTGTTGACGCGCTCATGAAGCTCGATTTGTCCGCCGGTGTTGATGTCGAGATCAAGCTTTAATCGGCTTGAGGACGGAAGGAACGAACCCGATGCGTTCAGGTGTTATTGCACAAAAGCTGGGCATGACCCGCGTCTATAACGACGCTGGCGAACATGTACCAGTGACAGTTCTCCGCATGGAAGACTGCCACGTGGTAGCTCAGCGTACAGTTGAAAAGAATGGTTACACGGCTGTTCAGCTTGGCGTTGGACTTGCCAAGGTAAAGAACACAACCAAGGCTCTGCGCGGTCATTTCGCGAAGGCTGAGGTTGAGCCTAAGGCGAAAGTTGCGGAATTCCGCGTTTCCCCTGAAAACCTGCTCGAAGTCGGCGTGGAAATCACTGCCGAGCATTTCGTCGCTGGCCAGAAGGTCGATGTGACGGGTACTTCGATCGGTAAGGGCTTTGCCGGTGTTATGAAGCGTCATAACTTTGCTGGTCATCGTGCTTCGCACGGTAACTCAGTTACCCACCGCGCTCACGGTTCGACCGGTCAGCGTCAGGATCCAGGTAAAGTATTTAAAGGCAAGAAGATGGCCGGTCACATGGGTCAGACCCGTGTAACCACGCAGAATATCGAAGTCGTTTCGACCGACCTCGATCGCGGTCTTATCCTTGTTCGTGGTGCGGTTCCTGGTTCGAAGGGTGCATGGATCTATGTTCGCGATGCCGTGAAGGTTTCGCTGCCAGAGAATGCTCCCAAGCCAGCTGGTCTGCGCCAAGCCGCACAGGCCAAGGTAGAAGCTGCTGTAGTTTCTGAAACTGCAGCGACTGAGGGAGCCGAATAATGGATCTCACAATTACAACTCTTGAAGGCAAGGATGCCGGCAAGGTGAAGCTGAACGAAGAAATCTTCGGCCTCGACCCTCGCGACGACATTCTTCAGCGCGTTGTGCGCTGGCAGCTGGCTCGCCGCCAGCAGGGCTCTCACGATGCCAAGGGCCGCAGCGACATCAGCCGCACCGGTTCCAAGATGTACAAGCAGAAGGGTACGGGCCGTGCTCGTCACCATTCCGCTCGCGCGCCACAGTTCCGCGGTGGTGGTCAGGCTCACGGACCAGTTGTCCGCACCCATGACCATGATCTGCCAAAGAAGGTTCGCGCTCTTGGTCTGCGTCATGCTCTGTCGGCCAAGGCAAAGGCATCTGACCTGATCATCATCGACGATCTGGCAGCTTCGGAAGCCAAGACAAAGCAGCTTGTTTCACAGTTCGCAAAGCTCGGTCTCGAAAATGCACTCCTTATCGGTGGTGCAGAGCTCGACGTGAACTTCAAGCGCGCTGCTTCGAACATTCCGAACATCGACGTTCTGCCAGTTCAGGGCATCAATGTTTACGACATTCTGCGTCGTGGCAAGCTCGTGCTTTCCAAGGCAGCTGTCGAAGCCCTCGAGGAGCGCTTTAAATGACCGATCTTCGCCACTATGACGTGATCGTCAGCCCAGTCATCACCGAGAAGTCGACCCTTGTTTCCGAACATAATCAGGTTGTCTTCAACGTAGCTCGCAAGGCGACGAAGCCGGAAATCAAGGCTGCAATCGAAGCGCTGTTCAGCGTCAAGGTTAAGGCTGTAAACACCACTGTGCGCAAAGGCAAAGTGAAGCGGTTCCGCGGCATTGTCGGGCGCCAGAGCGATGTCAAGAAAGCGATCGTAACTTTGGCTAAAGGCCAGAGCATCGACGTTTCGACAGGTCTCTGAGAGGCCACGGAGTAAAGACAATGGCACTCAAGCACTTTAATCCGACCACGCCAGGCCAGCGTCAGCTGGTCATCGTGGACCGTTCGGAACTCTACAAGGGCAAGCCAGTCAAGTCATTGACTGAAGGTTTGTCCAAGAAGGGTGGCCGTAACAACACAGGTCGTATCACTGTTCGCTTTCAGGGCGGCGGTCACAAGCGTTCTTACCGTTTCATCGACTTCAAGCGTCGTAAGCATGATGTCGTAGCAACTGTTGAACGTCTGGAATACGATCCAAACCGCACCGCGTTTATCGCGTTGATCCGCTACGAAGACGGTGAACTGAGCTATATTCTGGCTCCACAGCGTCTGGCAGCTGGCGATAAGGTTATTGCCGGTCAGTCCGTAGACGTTAAGCCAGGCAATGCAATGCCACTTTCGTCGATGCCAGTTGGTACCATCATCCACAATGTGGAAATGAAGCCAGGCAAGGGCGGTCAGATTGCTCGTTCAGCTGGTGCATATGCACAGCTCGTCGGTCGTGATCAGGGTATGGCTATCCTGCGTCTCAACTCTGGCGAACAGCGTCTGGTATCCGGTGCATGCTTTGCAACGGTTGGTGCAGTATCCAATCCTGAGCATAGCAACATCAATGACGGTAAGGCCGGTCGTTCGGTTTGGCGCGGTAAGCGTCCACATGTTCGCGGCGTTGCTATGAACCCAGTTGACCACCCGCATGGTGGTGGTGAAGGCCGCACTTCTGGTGGTCGTCATCCGGTTACCCCTTGGGGTAAGCCTACGAAGGGCAAAAAGACCCGTTCGAACAAGGCAACCGATAAGTTCATCATGCGTTCGCGTCATCAGCGCAAGAAGTAAGAGAGGTAGTCTGAAGTGGCTCGTTCAGTTTGGAAAGGTCCGTTCGTCGATGGCTATCTTCTCAAGAAAGCTGAGAAGGTACGCGAGGGCGGTCGTAATGAAGTTATCAAGATGTGGAGCCGTCGCTCCACGATCTTGCCGCAGTTCGTTGGCCTGACCTTCGGTGTTTATAACGGCAACAAGCATGTGCCGGTATCGATTTCCGAAGAAATGGTTGGACATAAGTTCGGTGAATTCGCGCCGACACGGACCTATTACGGTCACGGCGCGGACAAGAAGTCAAAGAGGAAGTAACAGATGGGCAAGGCCAAGGCTCCCCGCCAGCTTAAGGATAACGAGGCGAAAGCCGTCGCCCGTACGCTTCGCGTCAGCCCGCAGAAGCTTAATCTTGTCGCAGCACTTATTCGCGGTAAGAAAGTCAATGCGGCACTTGCTGATCTCACTTTCTCGCGCAAGCGGATCGCTGAAACAGTGAAAAAGACGCTCGAATCGGCTATCGCCAACGCAGAGAACAATCATGATCTCGACGTTGACGCGCTGATCGTTGCTGAAGCTTATGTCGGCAAATCTATTGTCATGAAGCGTTTCCACGTTCGTGGACGTGGTAAGGCAAGCCGCATCGAAAAGCCGTTTTCGCATCTCACCATTGTTGTCCGCGAAGTTGCGGAAAAAGGGGAGGCCGCATAATGGGCCAGAAGATTAATCCGATCGGTTTCCGTCTCGGCATTAACCGCACCTGGGATTCGCGTTGGTACGCGAATACCGGTGAATACGGCAAGCTGCTGCATGAAGATGTTAAGATCCGTGAGTATCTTAAGAGCGAACTCAAGCAGGCTGCTATTGCTAAGATCGTAATCGAGCGGCCCCACAAGAAGTGCCGCGTGACCATTCACGCTGCTCGTCCGGGCATCATCATCGGCAAGAAGGGCGCGGACATCGAAAAGCTCCGCAAGAAGCTTTCCGAAATGACGAATTCCGATACGTCGCTCAACATTGTTGAAGTTCGTAAGCCGGAAATCGACGCTACGCTGATCGCTCAGTCGATTGCTCAGCAGCTCGAACGTCGTGTGGCATTCCGTCGCGCCATGAAGCGTTCCGTTCAGTCGGCAATGCGCCTTGGTGCAGAGGGTATCCGTATCAACTGCTCCGGTCGTTTGGGCGGCGCTGAAATCGCACGTATGGAATGGTACCGCGAAGGCCGCGTTCCGCTTCACACGCTGCGTGCTGATATCGACTACGGTACAGCAGAAGCACAGACCGCATACGGCATCTGCGGCGTGAAGGTTTGGGTATTCAAGGGCGAGATCCTTGAGCATGACCCAATGGCTTCTGAACGTCGTGCGGTTGAGGGTGACAATCAGGGTTCCCAGCAGAACCGCCGCCGCGAAAACGCTTAAAAAGCGGGCCGCGGGCGAGAAAATTGGAGTAGAGAACAATGATGCAGCCAAAGCGCACCAAGTTCCGTAAGCAGTTCAAGGGCCGTATTCACGGCAACTCGAAGGGCGGTACGGATCTTAATTTCGGTGCATTCGGTTTGAAGGCGGTAGAGCCTGACCGCGTCACAGCACGACAGATCGAAGCGGCTCGCCGCGCGATCACCCGTCACATGAAACGTGCGGGTCGCGTATGGATCCGGATATTCCCGGATCTGCCAGTAACATCGAAGCCTACCGAAGTCCGTATGGGTAAAGGTAAGGGTTCTGTTGACTACTGGGCAGCACGTGTTGCACCAGGTCGTATAATGTTTGAGCTTGACGGCGTACCCGAAGATGTGGCACGCGAAGCCTTAAGACTCGGCGCTGCAAAGTTGTCGGTCAAGACGCGCTTCATTCAGCGCATCGCAGAGTAAGAGGGCAGTCATGAAAGCCGCAGATGTTCGGGCGAAAAGCCTCGACCAGATTAATGATGAGTTGGGTTCCCTGAAGAAAGAGCAGTTCAACCTGCGCTTTCAGAAGGCAACTGGACAGCTCGAAAAAACCGCGCGCGTGAAGCAAGTTCGTCGTGACATTGCGCGTATTAAGACCATCGCCCGCCAGAAGGCGGCCGAAAGCAAGGCATAAGGAAAAAGTATAATGCCTAAACGCGTTCTGCAGGGCGTTGTCGTCAGCGACAAGAATGATAAGACTGTTGTAGTTAAGGTTGAGCGTCGCTATTCGCACCCGCTTCTCCAGAAAACTATTCGTCAGTCTAAGAAATACAAGGCGCATGACGAAAACAACCAGTTCAAGATTGGTGATCAGGTTTCTATCGAGGAATCCGCACCGATTTCGAAGGACAAACGCTGGGTCGTTCTCTCGAACGTAACAGCGGGCTAAATTACAAACACGCAGCTTAGGTAGGGCAGGAGCCCTTAACCAGCTGAAGGAAAAGAAGGCGGCCAGTCATGATTCAGATGCAAACAAACCTCGACGTGGCGGATAACTCCGGCGCACGTCGTGTCATGTGCATCAAGGTGCTGGGCGGTTCCAAGCGGCGTTATGCTTCCGTTGGCGACATCATTGTTGTGTCGATCAAGGAAGCTATCCCGCGCGGCCGCGTCAAAAAAGGTGACGTGATGAAGGCGGTAGTCGTTCGGACTGCCAAGGATATCCGTCGCGCAGATGGCAGCGTTATTCGTTTTGATAACAACGCAGCCGTTCTCATCGATAATAAGAAAGAGCCTATCGGCACGCGTATCTTCGGACCGGTTCCACGCGAACTTCGCGCTAAGAGCCATATGAAGATCATTTCGCTGGCTCCGGAAGTTCTGTAAGGAAGCAAGACGATGCAAAAGATTCGCAAAGGCGACAGCGTTGTCGTGCTGTCCGGTAAGGACAAGGGCCGTAAGGGCGAGGTTCTTCAGGTCATGCCAACGGACGACAAAGCAGTCGTTCGTGGCATTAATGTTGTAAAGCGTCACCAGCGTCAGACACAGACACAGGAAGCCGGCATTATTTCGAAAGAAGCGCCGATCCATTTGTCGAACCTGGCCGTTGCTGATCCGAAAGACGGCAAGCCAACGCGCGTTGGTTTCCGTATTGAAGATGGCAAGAAGGTTCGCGTTGCAAAGCGTTCGGGAGCGGTGATCTGATGTCTGAAGCTAAGGCACTTCCACGCTTTAAGAAGATTTATCAGGACACGATCCGTAAAGCTCTTCTTGAAGAATTCAAATATGACAATGAGATGCAGATTCCTCGCATCACCAAAGTTGTCTTGAACATGGGTGTAGGTGAAGCAACCGGCGATTCGAAGAAGCCATCGGTTGCAGCAGCAGATCTGGCCTTGATTGCCGGTCAAAAGCCTGTCATTACTCGCGCCCGTAATTCGATCGCAACTTTCAAGTTGCGTGAAGACATGCCAATCGGTACGAAGGTTACACTTCGTTCTGACCGCATGTACGAATTCCTTGATCGCTTGGTCACGATTGCGCTTCCGCGCGTTCGAGATTTTCGTGGTCTGAATCCGAAGAGCTTTGACGGTCGTGGCAACTTTGCCATGGGTGTTAAGGAACACATCGTGTTTCCAGAAATCAACTACGATAAAGTTGATCAGATCTGGGGCATGGACATCATCGTTTGCACGACCGCTAAGACGGATGATGAAGCCCGCGCTCTTCTGCGCGCCTTCAACTTCCCATTCCGGCAGTAACGGCAAGCGTAGCGAGGTATAATAATATGGCCAAGACTAGCGCAGTCGAAAACAATAAGCGCCGCGAAAAGTTGGTTAAGCGTCATGCTGAAAAGCGTGCACGTCTGAAGGCGATCGTTATGGATCAGAGCCTTCCGTTGGATGAGCGTTTTCGCGCTACTATCCAGCTCGCCGAACTGCCGCGCAATTCTGCAAAGGTCCGTATTCGCAATCGTTGCGAAGTGTCGGGTCGCCCGCGTGGTTATTACCGTAAACTGAAGATGTCGCGTATTGCGCTTCGCCAGTTGGGTTCGCTTGGACAGATTCCAGGCATAGTTAAGTCGAGCTGGTAAGGAGTAGCATATGTCTGTGTCAGATCCTATCGGCGATATGCTGACCCGTATCCGTAACGCAGTTGGCCGCAAGAAGACGAAGGTTTCGACCCCGGCTTCCAAGCTGCGCGCTCGCGTTCTGGATGTTCTTCAGTCTGAAGGTTACATCCGCGGATACACGCAGAGTGAATTCGTGAACGGCAAAGCCGAGATCGAAATCGAACTGAAGTATTATGAAGGCGTTCCAGTCATTCGTGAACTGACCCGCGTTTCGAAACCTGGCCGTCGCGTTTACGTATCGGTCAAGTCGATTCCGCAGGTTGCGAATGGCCTTGGCATCTCGATCCTGTCGACCCCTAAGGGTGTGATGGCTGATCATGAGGCTCGTGAACAAAACGTTGGTGGTGAGCTGCTCTGCCGCATCTTCTGATGCGGCTGACAGTGAACAGATAAAAGACAGGTATAAAAATGTCTCGTATCGGTAAGAAACCCGTGCCGGTCCCGGCGGGCGTGACCGCCAGCGTTGAAGGTCAGACCGTCAAGGCTAAGGGCGCGAAAGGCGAATTGTCTTTCGTTGTGCACGATGAAGTACTGGTTAAGCTCGAAGACGGCGCTGTAAGCGTTGATCCTCGTGATCAGTCTAAAGAAGCTCGCTCCAAGTG
The DNA here is from genome assembly GCF_014397025.1 of Ochrobactrum sp. Marseille-Q0166. Classification (NCBI taxonomy): domain Bacteria; kingdom Pseudomonadati; phylum Pseudomonadota; class Alphaproteobacteria; order Hyphomicrobiales; family Brucellaceae; genus Ochrobactrum; species Ochrobactrum sp. Marseille-Q0166. The sequence continues at coordinate 1,387,211 of NZ_JACJUO010000001.1, forward strand.
GGGCATGTCGCGTTCGATGATCGAAAACATCTTTGAAGGCGTCAATAAAGGCTTTGAAAAGAAGCTTGAGATTAGCGGCGTTGGTTACCGTGCTGCGATGCAGGGTAAGAATGTCCAGCTTTCTCTCGGCTTTTCTCACGAAGTAGTCTACGACGTACCAGCTGGCATTACGGTTGCTGTTCCTAAGCCGACAGAAATTGTCGTATCGGGCATCAACAAGCAGCAGGTTGGTCAAGTCGCCGCTGAGATTCGTGAATATCGCGGCCCCGAGCCTTATAAGGGCAAGGGCGTTAAGTATGCTGGCGAGAAGATCGTCCGCAAAGAAGGCAAGAAGAAGTAAGGGAAGCGCGTCATGGCATCGCCAAAAGAAACTTTGCAGCGTCGCGCTGCTCGTGTACGCCGTCAGGTCAAGGCTGTTGCAAACGGTCGTCCACGTCTCAGCGTACACCGCTCTTCCAAGAACATCTACGTTCAGGTTATCGACGACGTTCGCGGTGTTACCATCGCAGCGGCATCGACACTGGATGGCGACCTGAAAGGCAAGCTCAAGACCGGCGCCGATTCAGCAGCAGCTGCTGCTGTTGGCAAGCTGGTAGCAGAGCGTGCGAAGAAAGCAGGCGTCAGCGAAGTAGTGTTCGACCGTGGTGCATTTATTTATCACGGCCGTGTGAAGGCTCTCGCCGAAGCTGCCCGCGAAGGCGGTCTGAGCTTCTAATATTTTGTGCTTCCGGAAAAAAATAAAGGAATAGGATATGGCACAGAGAGAACGTAACCGCGAAGATCGCGGTCGTGAGGAGCGCGACAGCGAATTCGTTGACAAACTCGTTCACATTAATCGCGTCGCCAAGGTTGTTAAGGGTGGCCGTCGTTTTGGTTTCGCTGCGCTCGTCGTAGTTGGCGACCAGAAGGGCCGTGTTGGTTTCGGTCATGGTAAGGCACGTGAAGTGCCTGAAGCGATCCGCAAGGCTACTGAAGCTGCTAAGCGCGACATGATTTTCGTTCCGCTTCGTTCGGGCCGTACTCTGCATCACGATGTGCAGGGCCGTCACGGCGCCGGTAAGGTCCTCCTCCGCGCTGCTCCTGCCGGTAAGGGTATTATTGCTGGTGGTCCAATGCGTGCAGTGTTCGAAACGCTTGGCGTTCAGGACGTTGTTGCTAAGTCGCTCGGCTCCTCGAACCCTTACAACATGGTTCGTGCAACCTTTGACGCTCTGAAGCATCAGATGCATCCAAAGGACATCGCTGCACAGCGCGGTATCAAGTACTCGACCCTTCAGGCTCGCCGCCATGATGTGGTCGGTTCGGAAGAATAGCCGATAGTTTGTGCCAGTCCGGTGCGTGAAGCACCGGATACGCCATAGACAAGGGATTTGAGTGATGGCTGAGAAGAAGGGTAAGACGGTTACGGTCGAACAGATCGGAAGCCCTATCCGTCGTCCAGCCGAACAGCGTGCAACGCTGATCGGACTCGGACTTAATAAAATGCACCGCCGCCGCACACTGGAGGACACTCCTTCGGTTCGTGGCATGATCGCCAAGGTTCAGCATCTCGTCCGCGTTGTGGACGAGGCTTGATAACGCAGGGGATAGAGACATGAAACTCAACGATCTGCGTGATAAGCCAGGTTCAGTAAAGGCGCGCAAGCGCGTCGGCCGTGGTATCGGCTCCGGCACCGGCAAGACCGCTGGCCGCGGCGTCAAGGGACAGAAGTCCCGTTCTGGCGTTGCGATCAATGGCTTCGAAGGCGGTCAGATGCCAATCTACCGTCGTTTGCCAAAGCGCGGCTTCACCAACATCTTCGCGAAGAGCTTCAACGTCGTGTCGCTCGGCCGCGTTCAGGCTGCGATTGACGCAGGTAAGCTGGATGCAAACGCTGTTGTGAACCTTGATTCGCTTAAGGCCGCTGGCGTGATTCGCCGCGCTCTTGACGGTGTTCGCGTTCTTGCTGACGGTGAATTGACTGCTAAGGTCGCTTTCGACGTCGCCGGTGCTTCCAAGGCTGCGATCGAAAAGATCGAAAAGGCTGGTGGTAGCGTAAAGCTTCCAGAAGTTGCAGCTGAATAAAGCAACTACATAAAAATAAAAGCGGCGGCCTTGGTGCCGCCGCTTGCACATTTATGCCAATGCGCATATCTGGGTAAGGTCTTTTGTCCTAAGCGTTCGCGTTTGTTAATGCGTGCCGTTGGGGGTGGGGGACCGGAGACTTTTCACCGGAGAAATTTTATGGCATCGGCTGCTGAACAGCTAGTTTCCAATCTTAATTTTTCGGCTTTCTCGAAAGCTGAAGAACTCAAGAAGCGCATTTGGTTTACACTAGGCGCTCTGCTTGTGTACCGTTTTGGTACCTATATCCCGCTACCCGGCATCAATCCTGATGCGCTTGCGCAGGCTTTCCAGCAGCATAGCCAGGGTGTGCTTGGACTCTTCAATATGTTTGCCGGTGGCGCTGTTGGTCGTATGGCCATTTTTGCGCTTGGCATCATGCCTTATATTTCCGCTTCCATTATCGTGCAGTTGATGACGTCGGTCGTTCCGACGCTTGAAGCGCTGAAGAAGGAAGGCGAATCTGGTCGAAAGATCATCAACCAGTACACGCGTTATGGTACGGTGCTTCTGGCGATCGTTCAGGCCTATGCAATTTCTGTAGGTTTGCAGGCAGGTAACGGTATTGTTACGAATCCTGGCCCGATGTTCCTCGTTTCGTCAGTCATCACGCTTGTTGGCGGTACGATGTTCCTGATGTGGCTGGGTGAACAGATTACGGCTCGCGGTATCGGTAATGGTATCTCGCTTATCATCTTTGCAGGTATTGTTGCTAACCTTCCGCATGCTATTTCCGGCACCCTTGAACTCGGACGCACGGGCGCTCTTTCCACCGGTCTGATCCTCGGTGTTATCATTCTGGCAGTGGCGCTGATAGCGATTATCGTTTTCGTCGAGCGGGCACAGCGTCGTCTTCTGATCCAGTATCCGAAGCGTCAGGTTGGCAACCGGATGTTCCAGGGCGATACTTCGCACCTGCCGCTGAAGCTCAATACCGCTGGTGTTATTCCGCCCATCTTCGCGTCTTCACTTCTGCTTTTGCCTGCAACTGTTGCTGGCTTTGCCAATACGGCTGATATGCCAGCATGGGGTACCACTATTCTCAATGCGCTCGGTCATGGACAGCCACTTTACATGCTCTTCTATGCTGCGCTTATGGCATTCTTCTGCTTCTTCTATACCGCAATTGTGTTCAATCCCAAGGACACTGCAGATCAGCTGAAGAAGCACTCCGGCTTTATTCCGGGCATTCGTCCTGGTGAGCGCACAGCCGAGTACATAGACTATGTGTTAACCCGTATCACGGTTGTCGGCGCTATCTATATCGTGCTTGTTTGTCTCCTGCCGGAATTCCTGATTTCCGCGACCGGTGTGCCGTTCTATCTTGGTGGGACTTCGCTATTGATCGTGGTCAGCGTTACGCTTGATACGGTTGCGCAAATTCAGGGACATCTTGTCGCTCATCAATATGAAGGGCTGATCAAGAAATCCAAACTCAGAGGTGGGAAACGTAGTAAATGAGACTGATACTTCTTGGGCCGCCCGGAGCAGGTAAGGGGACGCAGGCTGGACTTCTTACCAAGAAGCATGGAATACCTCAGCTTTCGACTGGCGATATGTTACGTGCCGCTGTCGCTCAGCAGAGTGAAATCGGGAAACGTGCCAAGGCCGTCATGGATGCCGGCCAGCTCGTTTCTGATGAAATCGTAAACCAGATCGTTTCGGAGCGTATTGATGCTCCCGATTGCGCAAGCGGTTTCATTCTGGACGGTTACCCGCGTACAGTGCCTCAGGCTCAAGCTCTCGGCGAAATGCTGGTTGGCAAGGGTCTCAAGCTTGATGCGGTCATCGAACTCAAGGTCGATGAGAATGCATTGGTCAAGCGGATGGAAAGCCGTGTGGCCGAAACGCTTGCCAAAGGTGGTCAGGTTCGTTCCGATGACAACCCGGAAGCATTTCGTAAACGTCTCGTTGAATATCGTGAGAAGACTTCGCCTCTTTCGACTTATTATGCCGGAACTGGTGAACTTCGTGTGATCAATGGTATGGCTCCAGTCGAAGAAGTTACTGCAGAAATCGAGAGGATTCTCGTTCCTGCATGAGTGAGTTCGTTAAGGCTCATTTGAATAAATAGGAATTACGGACAGAAGGGCATTTCATGTTTTTCTGTCCGTTTATCACTTCTGAAAGTTGTTTTTGGTGGCTGTGAGGTCTCTTTGGGGACTTTACGGACAGTTAAGAGTTGACTTTTTCGGACGATTCCGTCAAAGACTGCGCCACTTCAATTGGTTTTGAATGGTCGGTTCTGGCGGAAATAGTAAAAGGCCGGTACCGGTCAAACATTGCTGTCTGGTTGATCGCATCTGCCAGATGGATTTTTATGTAACTCAAGGAGAACAGACGTGGCACGTATCGCTGGCGTCAACATCCCGACGAACAAGCGCGTTATCATTGCGCTTCAGTACATTCACGGGATTGGACCAAAATTTGCTCGTCAGATCGTAACGAAAGTCGGTATTTCCGACGATCGTCGCGTGAACCAGCTTTCGGATGCTGAAGTACTTCAGATCCGTGAAGCAATCGATGCTGATTACCGCGTAGAAGGTGATCTTCGTCGTGAAGTTTCCATGAACATCAAGCGTCTGATGGATCTGGGCTGCTATCGCGGTCTTCGTCATCGTCGTTCGCTGCCTGTTCGCGGTCAGCGCACGCATACCAATGCACGCACCCGTAAGGGTCCTGCAAAGGCTATCGCAGGTAAGAAGAAGTAATTTTCGGCAGAACCATTCGTTCTGCCGGGCTTGCCCGATAATCGGGTGGGTTCGGTGCTGGTCCTTATCAAAGGGCCGGTGGAGCCGCTGGAACTACGGCGGTGTCGAGATCGAGTTTTGAGAGGACTATCATGGCTAAGGAAGCCCAGCGTATTCGCCGTCGCGAGCGCAAAAACATCTCGTCGGGCGTTGCCCACGTAAATTCGACGTTCAACAACACCATGATCACCATTACGGATGCACAGGGCAATGCGATTGCTTGGTCGTCTGCGGGTGCTCAGGGTTTCAAGGGTTCACGTAAGTCGACCCCGTTTGCCGCACAGATCGCTGCTGAAGATTGCGCCAAGAAGGCTCAGGAACATGGCATGCGCTCCCTCGAAGTCGAGGTTTGCGGACCGGGTTCTGGCCGTGAATCTGCGCTACGCGCCCTTCAGGCTGCTGGCTTTGTGATCACGTCGATCCGCGATGTTACGCCGATCCCGCACAACGGTTGCCGTCCACGCAAGAAGCGCCGGGTCTAATTTCTTTTATACGCTGCATGAACCCCGAAGTTGTCTTCGGGGTTCCTCTGCGGTTCTACACAGGATCGCTACGATTGGATAGTAGCGGCAGTTGATAGAGGAAAAATACATGATCCAGAAAAACTGGCAGGAACTCATTAAGCCGAATAAGGTGGATTTCATCACCAACGGCTCCCGTACGCGTGCAACGGTTGTTGCCGAGCCGCTGGAACGCGGTTTTGGTCTGACACTCGGTAACGCTCTGCGTCGCGTGCTTCTGTCGTCGCTTCGTGGAGCAGCGGTTACTGCTGTTCAGATTGATGGCGTTCTGCACGAGTTCTCTTCTATTCCGGGTGTCCGTGAAGATACCACGGATATTGTTCTGAACGTCAAGGAAATCGCTATCCGTATGGAGGGCGAAGGCCCTAAGCGCATGGTTGTCCGCAAGGAAGGCCCGGGCGTTGTTACGGCTGGTGATATTCAGACTGTTGGCGATGTCGAGATCCTTAACCCTGATCACGTCATCTGCACGCTGGATGAAGGCGCTGAAATCCGCATGGAATTCACCGTTAACACCGGCAAGGGCTATGTGCCTGCCGACCGTAATCGCGCGGAAGACGCTCCAATCGGCCTTATTCCGGTTGACAGCCTCTATTCGCCGATCCGCAAAGTATCGTACAAGATTGAGAACACCCGTGAAGGTCAGGTTCTCGATTATGACAAGCTGACGCTCAACATCGAAACCAATGGTTCCGTGAGCGGTGAAGATGCAGTTGCTTATGCAGCACGCATTCTTCAGGACCAGCTGGCAGTCTTCGTTAACTTCGAAGAGCCACAGAAGGAAGCTCCGCAGGAACAGGTTGCGGAACTCGCTTTCAACCCGGCTCTGCTCAAGAAAGTTGACGAACTCGAATTGTCGGTACGTTCGGCAAACTGCCTGAAGAACGACAACATCGTCTATATCGGCGATCTGATCCAGAAGACGGAAGCCGAGATGCTGCGGACTCCGAATTTCGGCCGCAAGTCGCTCAACGAGATCAAGGAAGTTCTGGCGTCGATGGGGCTCCATCTTGGTATGGAAATTCCAGCCTGGCCGCCTGAAAACATCGAAGATCTCGCCAAGCGCTACGAAGACCAATATTAAGACCGGAAAATTCCGGCTGAACTGAATTAAAGGAGAAGGCCATGCGCCACGGTAATGGACAGCGTAAGCTGAACCGCACTGCCTCGCATCGCAAGGCAATGTTCGCCAACATGGCGGCTTCGCTCATCGAGCACGAACAGATTGTGACCACCCTTCCTAAAGCTAAGGAAATTCGTCCAATCGTAGAAAAGCTTGTCACCCTCGGCAAGCGCGGTGACCTGCATGCACGTCGTCAGGCGATTTCTGCCATCCGCGACGTCAAGCTGGTTGCTAAGCTGTTCGACACGCTGGCTGCACGTTATGCAACCCGCAACGGTGGCTACATCCGCATCATGAAGGCAGGCTTCCGTACCGGTGATAATGCACCGCTCGCAGTTGTCGAATTCGTTGAGCGCGATGTTGATGCAAAGGGCAAGGCTGATCGCGCTCGCGTTGAAGCTGAAGCCGCTGCAGAAGCCGCCGCAGCGTAATTTTACGCTTCGCATGACAAAATAGGGTCGCCTTGTGCGGCCCTTTTTTGGTTTTTGGGCTTTGTCCGCAACAAGCGTTACAAAGCTGTAATGCTGTTTGCCACAATACAGCCCTTTATCCTTGGCGTTGTGCGTCCCATATTGTTTCAGCCTGGTGAATCGGGTTTTGGAAAGAAGACTGGAGTTAGCGGATGAATTTGCGGCGTTTTGGAAGCACAGGTGTCGTTCTTGCTTGTCTGAGCATGGTTGCATTGCCAACATTGGCTCAGGATAATCCTGCTCAGGTTAAGGGTAGGCTGATTCCTTTAAGTCGTGCTGATATGCAGCTTTCCTTTGCCCCGCTTGTAAAGGAAACAGCGCCTGCTGTCGTTAACGTCTACGCGGCGCGACAAGTACAGCAGCGTCCATCCCCCTTTGCCGGCGACCCATTCTTTGAACAGTTCTTCGGCGATCAGGTCAATCGTGGACGCCCACGTACTGAACAGTCGCTGGGTTCCGGTGTGATTGTCGATTCTTCCGGTATCGTTGTGACCAACAATCACGTCATCAAAGACGCGGACGAAATCAAGGTTGCGCTTTCTGATGGGCGGCAGCTTGAAAGCAAGGTTCTGCTGCGTGACGAGACTACAGATCTCGCCGTCCTCAAAATTGAAGCAAAAGAGAAATTTCCAACGATCTCGCTTGGTAATTCCGATGATGTTGAAGTCGGCGACCTCGTCCTCGCTATTGGTAATCCATTCGCAGTCGGGCAGACTGTCACGAGCGGTATCGTGTCAGCGCAGTCACGCACCCAAGTTGGCGTATCCGACTTTGACTTCTTCATTCAGACGGACGCTGCAATCAACCCTGGTAACTCCGGTGGTGGTCTGATTGACATGCGGGGCCGACTTATCGGCATCAATACAGCTATTTACTCCCGCTCAGGCGGCTCCGTGGGTATTGGTTTTGCAATCCCGTCCAACATGGTTCGTGCGGTCGTTGACGCAGCATTGAGCGGAAGCACGAGTTTTGAGCGCCCTTTCATCGGTGCGACTTTTCAGAATATTACGCCTGATGTTGCTGAAGGTCTCGGCATGGACCGTTCGTTTGGCGTACTGGTCACGGCTGTTACCAAGGGTGGACCGGCAGAGCAGGCGGGCCTGAAAGTGGGAGACGTTGTTCTTTCAGTACAGGATATTCGCGTGGATAATATCGACGTACTCGGTTACCGCCTTTCGACAGCAGGCATTGGTAATACAGTGACGCTCGATATCATGCGAAGTGGCAAGGAAAGCAAAATGCCGGTGAAACTGGCAAAAGAGCCGGAAGCGAAGCCACAACAAAGGCAGACAATTCGGGGAGACAATCCATTCGAGGGGGCCGTGGTTGAGGAAATTACTCCTGCAATGGCGTCCAAGATGAGGCTGCGAGAGGGATCTCGCGGGGTGATTGTGACGGATGTGATCGTTAATTCGCAGGCCGCACAACTTGGCTTACGTCAGCGTGACATTATCCGTGGTATTAACGGCAATCCCATCCGCACAATCAGCGATTTGACGACGGCGCTTAATGGCGGACGTGGCCTGGCATGGCGCCTTGAAGTTGAGCGCAACGGTGCATTAATTCGCCAGTTCGTACGCTGATCCACTTGCTGAGTATTTAAAGTTGCATGTCGTTTCGGGCAGGACTATGCCTGAAACGACATCTGTTTTTCTGGCATTGAGCGAAGCGAAATGAGTGATCTATTTTCCACTGCGGCTGATCCCAACGCCGACCGTAACAGGCCGCTTGCTGACCGCCTTCGCCCGCGTCATCTTGCTGAAGTAACCGGACAGGAGCATCTTACGGGACCGGAGGGCGTGCTCACGCGGATGATCGCGTCTGGTTCACTTGGCTCGATGATTTTCTGGGGACCACCTGGTACGGGTAAGACAACGGTTGCCAGACTTCTCGCGGGAGAAACTGAACTTGCATTTGAGCAGATTTCTGCAATTTTTTCCGGTGTAGCTGATCTCAAGAAAGTATTTGAATCTGCGCGATTGCGCCGCATCTCGGGCCGTCAAACGCTGTTGTTTGTGGACGAAATTCATCGGTTTAACCGTGCGCAGCAGGATAGTTTTCTTCCTGTGATGGAAGATGGTACTGTTATTCTCATCGGGGCAACGACCGAAAACCCGTCCTTTGAACTCAACGCCGCTTTGCTTTCACGGGCACGGGTGCTGACTTTCCATCCGCATGACACGCTTAGTATTGCAACTCTCCTGATGCGTGCGGAAGAGCAGGAAAATCGTCCTTTACCGCTGGATGATGAAGCGCGAGCAAGCCTTATCCGCATGGCGGATGGCGATGGCCGCGCATCTTTAACACTCGCAGAAGAAGTATGGCGGGCAGCTCGGCCTGGTGAAATATTTAATGCTGATAAGTTGCAGGAAGTCGTTCAGCGTCGTGCTCCGGTTTATGACAAGGGGCAAGATGGCCATTACAATCTCATTTCAGCCCTGCATAAATCAGTGCGGGGCTCTGATCCAGATGCCGCGCTGTATTATCTTTGCCGGATGTTTGATGCCGGGGAACATCCGCTTTATATTGGTAGGCGACTTGTTCGCATGGCGGTTGAAGATATAGGCCTTGCTGATCCGCAGGCGCTGGCTATCTGTAATGCCGCCAAGGATGCTTATGATTATCTTGGCTCACCGGAGGGTGAGTTGGCTCTTGCGCAGGCTTGCGTTTATCTGGCGACAGCACCTAAATCCAATGCCGTTTATATGGCCTACAAGTCCGCCATGCGGGCTGCTAAGGAAAATGGCTCTTTGTTGCCACCAAAGCATATTCTTAATGCGCCAACCAAGCTCATGAAGAATGAGGGCTATGGCGACGGCTACGCCTATGATCATGACCAACCCGACGCTTTTTCCGGACAGGACTATTTCCCCGAAGCGATGGGTCGGAAGGTCTTCTACGATCCCCCAGAGCGTGGTTTTGAGCGGGAAATTCGCAAGCGGTTGGATTATTGGTCACGTTTACGCACGGAACGTCAGGGCAGGCGGTGACTTACTGTCGCCTACACCGTTTCTAACCAACCCCTTCGCAAGCATTTTAGGTCACAATTCAGCCTTCATCTCACAGCTATTACGCTAGAGAAATACAACCAAGGGTTTCGCTTTCTATCATTGGCGGTTTAAAATACTTCAATCATTACAAAGAGGAAGCAACCTAAAGCGGTATGCGTAAATGATCTGATAACCATTAAAGATCAAGCACTTAGTTTAAGGCGTACTTAATGTTTAAAATTAATCAAATTTTTTAATTCCTACGAGGTTCGTTCATGACGCGCGTCTTGTTTATCGTTGCGCTCGTTATTCTAAGTGGTTGTGCGACTGCTCCTCGGCAGATTAGCAACGTTTGCGCTGTTTTTGATCAACGCGATGGTTGGATAAATAATTGGCAATCGGATGCGACGCGTGTTTCGCGCGAGTTTGGTGTGCCGGTTCACGTGCTGATGGCAACGATCTACACTGAATCAGGTTTCCGTCCCTATGCACGGCCACCACGTACAAAATTATTCGGTTTTATTCCATGGAAACGCGCTTCCAGTGCTTATGGATACTCGCAGGCACTGAATGGAACATGGGATCGTTATAAGCGTGAAACCGGCCGCTGGACAGCGTCGCGTAGCAATTTTGGTGACGCCATCCATTTCATTGGGTGGTATCACAATGAGAGCAGCCGGAGAAATGGCATTAATCGTACCGATGCCTATAATCTCTATTTGGCTTATTACTCTGGTCATGGTGGCTATTCACGAGGCGTATGGCGTAATAACTCTACGGCTTTGAATGGTGCTAAACGTGCCCAGAACATGGCCAACCGCTATGCGACGCAACTGCGTTCTTGCGGACGAGTGGGCTAAAATTGGTGAGAGGGGATTTAAAGTCACCATCCAGCCGCAATCGAAGTTATCATTCGCGGCGAATCGAACATTGAGGATGACGTTTTTTATGTTGAAGAAACTCGGGATTGTATTTATCGGGGCCACATTTTTGGCGGGCTGCACTTCTACTGACCCATATACAGGCCAGGAGAAAATGTCGAACACTGCGGGCGGTGCGGCGATCGGCGCTGCGGTCGGTGCATTGGGCGGCCTCATGGTTGGTGGCTCGAGCCGCGCACAGCGTAATGCCGTGCTGATTGGTGCGGGTATCGGCGCGCTTGGCGGTGGGGCTATCGGTAATTACATGGACCGTCAGGAATCCGAGTTGCGCAATCAGTTGCAAGGCACAGGTGTCTCCGTCACCCGTAATGGTGATCAGATTATTCTGAATATGCCTTCGGCAATTACTTTTGACACTGATCAGGATCAGGTGAAGAGCCAGTTCTATCCAACACTGAATTCTGTCGCGATCGTGTTGCGTAAATTCAATCAGACACTGGTTGATGTTTATGGCTTTACCGACTCGACCGGCAGTGCAAGCTACAATCAGGGCCTGTCACAGCGTCGCGCTGCATCTGTTGCGAGTTATCTTGGTTCACAGGGCATTGACCCGCGTCGCTTTGCCGTCATTGGTTATGGCGCAAGTCAGCCGGTGGCTTCGAATGCAACGCCGGAAGGCCGTGCGCTGAACCGTCGTGTCGAGATTCAGATTTCTCCACTACGCGGTGTACAGCAGTAAAATCGAGTTCTGAGTTTAAGCAGTTTGGCGCAGCCCATCGAACGATGGGCTGCGTTTCTATATTTCCTGCTTGCGAATCGAATGCTTTGTTGACGGCAATTTTGTAAATAAAGCGTGGACTGTTTATATATTATTGTTTTCTGATATTTAGAACAATAAATGAACAAAATTTTATTATAGTTATAAAACAATGCCTTAACCTTATTGCCAAATGAGAACAAAAGGGATACAAATAGATATTGGTGATAAGCCCCATGGGCTTCTAGCGAGACAAGAGGATGGTGTAAGATGTCTCAGAAATCATTGCGACTCGTTGAGGATAATTCAGTGGACAAGACTAAGGCACTCGATGCGGCGCTGTCGCAAATTGAACGTGCGTTCGGCAAGGGCTCGATCATGCGGCTCGGCCAGAACGAGGTCGTTGATATTGAGACGGTGCCAACCGGCTCGCTTTCTCTCGATATCGCATTGGGCGTCGGCGGTTTGCCCAAGGGACGTATCGTAGAAATCTATGGTCCGGAAAGCTCGGGTAAAACCACTCTCGCACTGCATACAATTGCAGAAGCGCAGAAAAAGGGTGGCATCTGCGCGTTTGTGGATGCAGAACACGCGCTTGATCCGGTCTATGCCCGCAAGCTTGGTGTTGACCTTGAAAACCTTCTGATTTCGCAGCCTGATACGGGTGAGCAGGCGCTCGAGATTACAGATACACTTGTGCGCTCAGGTGCTATCGATGTTCTGGTCGTCGACTCGGTTGCAGCTCTTACGCCGCGGGCTGAAATTGAAGGCGAAATGGGTGATTCTCTGCCGGGCCTTCAGGCGCGTCTGATGAGCCAGGCTCTGCGCAAGCTCACTGCATCGATTTCGCGCTCGAACTGCATGGTGATCTTTATCAATCAGATCCGCATGAAAATCGGCGTCATGTTCGGTTCTCCTGAAACAACGACTGGCGGGAATGCGCTGAAGTTTTACGCTTCGGTACGTCTGGATATTCGCCGCATCGGTTCCATCAAGGAGCGTGATGAAGTTGTTGGCAACCAGACCCGTGTAAAGGTTGTCAAAAACAAGCTTGCGCCTCCATTCAAGCAGGTCGAATTCGACATTATGTACGGCGCAGGTGTTTCCAAGACCGGCGAACTGGTTGACCTTGGCGTTAAGGCTGGTGTTGTCGAAAAGTCTGGCGCGTGGTTCTCCTATAATTCCCAGCGTCTGGGGCAGGGCCGTGAAAATGCCAAGCAGTACCTCAAGGATAATCCCGAAGTCGCTCGGGAAATTGAGACCACGCTTCGTCAGAATGCCGGACTGATTGCCGAGCAGTTTCTTGAAGATGGTGGTCCAGAAGCCGATGATGGTCCGGATGCGGCAGAAGCGTAAGCTTTGTATTGAATTCAAAATAGGACAAAAGCCCTGCATGAGAGTGCGGGGTTTTTGTTTTTAGGCTCATACTGTTGCATAGTTGCCTTTTTCCGCGATTGCGGCAGAAATTGCTTTTATACCGCACACTGCTTATCTGGACAGAAAAGCAGCACGTCGCTAAAAGCGGACAACCGAAATTCCACCTCAAGGACTATCCATTCTCGGGCAGTCGAAACGTGGCGGCAACGTGAGCCGTATACCGCCGCAATCCTGCGGGTGGAGATTATATAATTGATGTGTACTGGATTGCGCATCTCATGCAGGGCAGAGAATGTCCAAGGGTGAATTATGGCTGGCGTCAACGAGATAAGGTCCACATTCCTCGACTATTTCCGCAAAAACGGACATGAAGTCGTTTCATCAAGCCCGCTCGTTCCTCGTAACGACCCGACGCTGATGTTTACCAATGCGGGTATGGTTCAGTTCAAGAATGTTTTTACAGGTCTTGAGCAGCGCCCTTACAGCCGCGCGACCACTTCGCAGAAATGCGTGCGCGCTGGCGGCAAGCATAATGATCTGGATAATGTGGGCTACACGGCACGCCACCACACTTTCTTTGAAATGCTCGGCAATTTCTCGTTTGGTGATTACTTCAAGGAGGAAGCGATCAGCCATGCGTGGAATCTGATCACCAAGGAATTTGGCCTCAACAAGGACAAGCTGCTCGTCACGGTCTATCATACCGACGATGATGCTGCGAATTTCTGGAAAAAGATCGCCGGCCTTTCGGATGATCGTATCATCCGCATTGCAACGAATGATAACTTCTGGGCGATGGGCGATACTGGTCCTTGTGGCCCATGTTCAGAAATTTTCTACGATCACGGCGATCATATCTGGGGTGGACCTCCCGGATCAGCTGATGAAGACGGCGACCGTTTCATTGAAATCTGGAACCTCGTTTTCATGCAGTTCGAACAGGTTACACCTGATCAGCGCATTGATCTTCCACGCCCGTCGATTGATACTGGCATGGGTCTTGAGCGCGTTGCAGCTGTGCTTCAGGGTGTGCATGACAATTACGATATCGATCTGTTTAAGGCGCTTATCCGTGCTTCTGAAGAAGCAACAGGCGTCAAGGCCGAAGGCGATTTCCGCGCCAGCCATCGCGTAATCGCCGATCATCTGCGGGCATCAAGCTTCCTGATCGCCGACGGTGTCCTGCCGTCCAATGAAGGCCGCGGTTATGTTTTGCGTCGTATCATGCGTCGTGCAATGCGCCACGCACAATTGCTTGGTGCGAGCCAGCCATTGATGTGGCGTTTGCTGCCAGCGCTCATTCGCGAAATGGGGCAGGCTTATCCGGAACTCATCCGCGCAGAAGCGCTGATTTCCGAAACGCTCAAGCTGGAGGAAACCCGCTTCCGTAAGACGTTGGAACGCGGCCTCGGCCTGCTTTCCGATGCTTCCGAAAATCTGGTTGAAGGTGATCGTCTTGATGGCGAAACCGCGTTCAAGCTTTACGATACTTATGGTTTTCCGCTCGATCTGACGCAGGACGCTCTGCGTCAGCGTGGCGTGACGGTCGATACTGATGGCTTCAATGTTGCCATGGAACGCCAGAAGGCCGAAGCTCGTGCCAACTGGACCGGTTCGGGCGAAGCTGCAACCGAAACCATCTGGTTCGGCATCAAGGATAAGGTCGGCGCGACCGAGTTCCTCGGCTATGAAACCGAAAGCGCAGAAGGCGTTATTACCGCACTTGTGCATGACGGTGCAGAAGTGGCATCGGCTGCCGAAGGCGAAACGGTGTCCGTCGTTGTCAACCAGACACCATTCTATGGCGAATCCGGTGGTCAGCAGGGCGATACTGGAACAATCTCCGGTGACGGTTTTGTCATCACAATCAAGGACACGCAGAAGAAGGGCGAAGGCGTCTTCGTTCACACTGGCGAAGTTACCAAGGGTTCCGCAAAGATTGGTGATGCGGTTGAGCTGAAGGTGGATAGCGAGCGTCGCACGCGCATCCGTTCCAACCACTCGGCAACTCACCTCTTGCATGAAGCTCTGCGCGAAACGTTGGGGTCCCACGTTGCACAGAAGGGCTCGCTCGTCGCGCCTGATCGTCTTCGCTTCGACTTCTCGCATCCGAAGCCGATTTCGGCTGAGGAACTGACAGCTGTTGAAAATCTCGCCAACGAGATAATTCTGCAGAATGCGCAAGTCACTACGCGCTTGATGGCTGTGGATGATGCGATTGCCGAAGGTGCGATGGCGCTGTTTGGCGAAAAATACGGCGATGAAGTTCGCGTGGTTTCGATGGGCACGGCGAAGCACGGCGAAAAGGCTGGCAAGGCTTATTCGGTTGAACTTTGCGGCGGTACGCATGTGCGCCAGACCGGTGATATCGGCCTCGTACGCATTCTTTCTGACAGTGGTGTCGCTGCCGGTGTTCGTCGTATGGAAGCTCTGACGGGTGAGGCGGCTCGCCTTTATCTCGAAGAACAGGACGAGCGCGTCAAGGCAATCGCTGGCGTGCTGAAAACGACGCCATCGGAAGCACTGGAGCGCGTCAATGCTCTGGTTGATGAGCGCAAGAAACTCGAACGCGAACTTACCGAAGCACGCAGACAGCTTGCGTTGAGCGGTGGTTCTTCGGATGGTGGCAACGCTGTGGAAACCGTCAACGGCATCAATTTCCTAGGCAAGGTTGTGACAGGTGTTTCGCCGCGGGATCTCAAGCCGCTTGCTGACGAAGGTAAAAAGCAGGTTGGCTCTGGTGTTGTTCTCTTCATCGGTGTTGGTGAAGATGGCAAGGCAAGCGCTGTTGCTGCGGTGACTGAAGATCTGGTTGGTCGTTTTAGTGCAGTTGATCTGGTTCGCGCTGCTTCTGGTGCACTTGGTGGCGCCGGTGGCGGCGGTCGTGCCGATATGGCTCAGGCCGGTGGTCCCGATGGCACCAAGGCAAATGATGCAATCACAGCGGTTAAAGCGCTGATCGTCTGATAAATTGATTTGAGAATTTAAAGGCCGGGATTTTCCCGGCCTTTTTTTTAAGCTGCGTGAATCTTGCAGCTATCGTCAGGAGCTCCTTCGCGCTGATCAAGTCCGTAATCGCGAGCGACATTCGCAACACGTAGACGATAGTTTTCAAATACACCGCCGCGTCCCTTCGTCTGTGCTATCCGATGGGTTGGCAAATTGCGCCAATGTTTTACGGCCTCTTCGTCACGCCAAAAGGAGAGAGACAGCAGCTTTTCTGGCTCAACCAGGCTTTGAAAGCGTTCAATGGATATGAAGCCATCAATTGCTGCCAGATCGGCGCGCAGGCTTGCGGCAATATCGAGATACTGCGCGCGCCTTTCATCATCTGCTGGCCAGACTTCAAAGATCACCGCGATCATGGTTTGATAAACTCCGCATGCGGGGCTGATTGAAGCTTAAGAAATATACGCTCCTCAGACCGGATAAACTGCTCGCGTTTTGCAAATTCATAATTTGCCCGTCCGATTGGGTCTGCGGCCAGACGTGCGCGAAACTGTTCATAGGCAGCAAGGTCTTCGACTGAGTAAACGCCATAAGCAGTTGTTGTGGAGCCCTCATGCGGACCGAAATAGCCAATCAGCTTCGCGCCACAACGCGGGCTTGCCTGTCCCCAATTGCTTGCATATTCCGCAAAAGCATCGGCTTTGTACGGGTCGATTTGATAGCGGATGAAGCAGGTAATCATTCTTATCTCCTGAAATTGGCTGATTTACTGGAGACGTTTTAGCATATTGAACTTTGCCCATGCTTCGGTTAGCATCGAAGTATGAAGGACGGACCGATCATAGCCTCTGTTGCAGCCCTTTTGGGTGATCCCGCGCGCGCAAATATGCTGACCGCGCTGATGGACGGACGTGCTTTGACGGTGAGCGAACTTGCCGCCGCCGCAGGTGTGACACTTCAGACAGCCAGCGGGCATCTTTCCAAGCTTGATGCTGCCAATTTGCTGGTGGCTGAGAAGCAGGGCAGGCATCGTTATTTCAGGCTATCAGGTACGGATGTGGCGCAGGTGCTCGAAGGGTTGATGGGTCTTGCACAGCGAACGGGCGCCGTGCGTGTTCGCACTGGCCCGAAAGATCATGCGCTGCGTAAAGCGCGGATTTGTTACGATCATCTGGCGGGCGAGCGCGGCGTGGAAATGCTTGATGCATCCTATAAACTCGGCCTGATCAATGATGCCAGCGAGCTACGACTTTCAGATGAAGGAAAGTCATTCTTCTCTTGCATGGGCATAGATATTGACACCCTGCAAAAGGGCAAACGGCCACTCTGCCGTCATTGTCTAGATTGGAGTGAGAGACGCAACCACTTGGGCGGTGCGCTCGGTGCAGCGCTTCTGAAAAACTTCATCGATAAAGGTTGGGTGCGTCGGGAGCAGGGCCGTGTAATTGCCTTCTCTCCTCATGGTGAGCAGGCCTTTGCTAAAGCTTTTCAGCTTTTTGATTATAACTTAACGTGAAAGCGGCAACAGGCTTTTTTCAAAGCGCCTTGCGGTACTGAATGAAGCCGGACGCCTGCGCGATGCTGTCATATAGGCGGCGTGCAGTTGCATTGCTTTCATGCGTGAGCCAGTAGAGACGGCCTGCGCCTTCTTCGCGGGCAAGATCAGCGACTGCTTCGATGAGTGCTGCACCTGTGCCTTTTCCACGCTGGCTGTTCTCGACATAGAGATCCTGCAGATAACAGGTCCATTTTGGCAGCCAGCAGGAGCGGTGAAAGATCACATGTACGATGCCGACAAGATGCCCGCTGTCATCAAATGCGCCCAGTGCGTGCATCGGTTCTGATGAATCGTGAAAGCGATGCCATGTAATGTCGGTCGTCTCTGCCGGTATTTCGACTTCGTAAAAGACCTGATAGGCTCTCCATAATGGCTCCCATGCAGTGCGGTCTTTTGGCGTTAAAGCCCGAATACTCGACATATCAGTTCTCCCTGCTTTGTTGGAGAAAGACTACCGATGAGTATGCTTGCTTGCGAGTGCTAAAATGTGAACGGCAAATAAAAAACGGCGGGAGAACCCCGCCGTTTCTGTGTGTATTAGGCAGGGCTTAAGCAGCCATCGCCTTCTGAAGGTTTTCATCGATCTTATCGAGGAAGCCAGTGGTCGAGAGCCAAGGCTGATCTGGGCCGATAAGCAGGGCCAGATCCTTGGTCATGTAGCCGCTCTCGACAGTATCGACACAGACCTTTTCCAGGGTATCAGCAAAGCGCTTCAGCTCGGCATTGTTGTCGAGCTTTGCACGATGTGCGAGGCCGCGGGTCCATGCGAAGATCGAAGCGATCGAGTTGGTCGAGGTTTCTTCGCCCTTCTGATGCTGGCGATAGTGGCGGGTCACGGTGCCGTGTGCAGCTTCTGCTTCAACAGTCTTGCCATCTGGCGTCATCAGAACCGAGGTCATCAGGCCGAGTGAACCGAAGCCCTGTGCCACGATGTCGGACTGAACGTCGCCATCGTAGTTCTTACAAGCCCAGACATAACCGCCCGACCACTTAAGGGCCGAAGCAACCATATCGTCGATCAGACGATGTTCGTACCAGATCTTCGCTTCCTTGAATTTGTCGGCGAATTCAGTCTGGTAGACTTCTTCAAAAATGTCCTTGAAGCGACCGTCATAGGCTTTGAGGATAGTGTTCTTGGTCGATAGATAGACCGGATAGTTGCGCTGCAGGCCGTAGTTCAGCGAAGCACGTGCGAATTCACGGATCGATTCGTCGAGGTTGTACATGGCCATTGCCACGCCAGCGCTCGGTGCCTGATAGACTTCGTGCTCGATGGTTTCACCATCTTCACCGACGAACTTGATCGACAGCGTGCCCTTGCCCGGGAACTTGAAGTCGGTCGCACGGTACTGGTCACCAAAAGCGTGACGGCCAACGATGATTGGCTGAGTCCAGCCTGGAACCAGGCGAGGAACGTTTTTGCAGATGATTGGTTCGCGGAAGATAACACCACCGAGGATGTTGCGGATGGTGCCGTTGGGCGACTTCCACATCTTCTTGAGCTTGAATTCTTCAACGCGAGCTTCATCCGGCGTGATAGTTGCGCACTTTACGCCAACGCCGTGTTCCTTGATGGCGTTTGCAGCATCAATGGTGACCTGGTCATTGGTAGCATCACGGTGTTCAACCGACAGATCGTAATATTTCAGATCGATGTCGAGATATGGATGGATCAGCTTGTCCTTGATGAACTGCCAGATGATGCGGGTCATCTCATCGCCGTCGAGTTCAACGACCGGGTTTGCAACCTTGATTTTTGCCATTGATAATGCCTCTCATTGAATGCGTCGCGCTCGTATAGCATCGCAGAACGCGAAGGCAAAGCGTCAGAGGCTTATTCTTTGCGCTATAGGCACATTTTCAGGCGGCGCGATGGGCAGATTTTCGCCATTCTGGGCGCCGATCACGATAAGTTTTCTGCTCTCGCAGCAATATAGCTTCTGCGTCCAGCGTTGAGATCGCCGTTGATTTGTCTGCTGGTATGAGACCATCGACCTGAAGTGCCAGATAGCGCCCGCAGCAAACCCGCAGAAAAGATGCGAAATTGTCGAGGTCGTGGCCTTCCGCGCGCGATTCCTCGTTGAGTTTACCCAAGAGGCGACTGACCGACATCTCGTCGCGTTCAGCAATCTCTTCCAGTGCCGACCAAAAGAAGTTTTCAAGTCGAACGCTGGTTACGACACCATCAATGCGCAGAGAGCGCGTCACACTTTGCCAGAGTTCGGTATCCGCTCCGATGAACAATCTGCACATATGTTCCTCCCGAAATATCTCCAAGAGCAATGTCGCGCAGTTTTGTGTGACCTGCAACTTACTTCATGGTATCAACACTATAAGTGATGCTTCCGGCGGTTGCTTCATCGATGTTGAATTTGAGGTCACGAATTTCGACTGTGCGCTGGTGAGCGGGAAATTCTACCGGCTGACCTGTTGCAGGAAACTCCAGGCTATCAATCGAATAGCCTCTAACTTCAAATTGCATTTTACCGGATTCTAAACCAACGTACAGGATATCATAGATGCGTCCACTTTCATTGGACGCATAGTCATTTTTCGATGGAAGCATGGTTCCCTTGGCATAATCGCGTGGAGGCACGAGCGGGTTTCCGGACAAGACAAACTGCGTCTGGCCAAAGGTTTCCGATGAAGGTGCCGGATATTGCTCTGAAATGACTGCCACCTCTCCGCCCACCGCTTCTTGAGCATGGGCGAGGTTTGATGTGCTTATTAGAATAGCGCACATGCTAACGGCAAACGACAGAGTTAAAATTTTATCGTTTTTCATCTCATACTCCATCCAAGCGAAAAGAGCCTTTCCGACAGTTTTGCCGGAAAGTCTCTGATTTTGCACTTCTATCGAAATGCTATGCACGATGAAAGTCGCGGCTTAAGTCTTTGTTCAGTCATGCATGATTTTTGTGCCGAGAACGGCGAGGAATTGTGACAGCCATGCTGGATGCGCAGGCCACGCAGGTGCAGTCACCAGATTGCCGTCGATGACGGCCTGATCTACCGGAATATCAGCATAGGTACCACCAGCCAGCTCCACCTCAGGTCGGCAGGCGGGATAGGCGGAACAGGTGCGACCTTCCAGAACGCGCGCAGCCGCGAGCAGCTGTGCGCCATGACACACGGCGGCGACTGGTTTACCTTTTTCAAAAAAATGCTTGATAATAGCGATGACCTTTTCATCAAGGCGCAGATATTCGGGACCGCGCCCGCCGGGAATGACAAGAGCATCATAGTTTTCTGCTTCGACATCGGCAAATGCGGCATTGAGCGTGAAATTATGCCCGGGCTTTTCGGTATAGGTTTGATGGCCTTCAAAATCGTGAATGGCAGTCGCGATTGCGTCGCCAGCTTTTTTTCCGGGGCACACGGCATGGACTTTGTGGCCCACTGCAAGCAGCGTCTGGAACGGCACCATTGTTTCGTAGTCCTCGCAGAAGTCGCCGCAGATCATGAGAATTTTTTTGCCGGACATGTTTTTCCTCCCTGTAAACATCAATGTCGGTGTTCGCAGTTTGACATGGATGAGAAGAGGACTGGTGTTATTTCGCTACTACACGCGATTTTCGATGCCAAATGTAAGGGGAATCTTTGCGATTATCTGTCATTTATGGCAGGGAAGCGCCGTGTTGATACAGCAATGACGGAAATTATCATGGCAGGAACAGACAAACAACGCACCTTGATCACCGAAGGACCGGCGATCATTCTGGTGAACCCGCAACTGCCGGAAAATATCGGCATGGTGGCGCGTGCCATGGCGAATTTTGGTCTTGCTGAATTGCGGCTGGTTGAGCCACGCGAAGAATTTCCGAGCGATAAGGCGCGTGCAGCAGCCAGCAAGGCGGATCATATCATCGACAATGCGGTCGTTTATGATGATCTTCCATCAGCAATTGCTGATCTCAACTTCGTTTATGCCACGACAGCGCGGGAACGCGACGGTTTCAAGCAGGTGCGCAGCCCTGTGGAAGCGAATGGTGAATTGCGCCGTCGCTTTACGGCGGGTGAGAAGACTGGCATTCTTTTCGGACGCGAGCGTTTTGGTCTCAGCAATGAGGAAGTCGGGCTTGCTGATGAGCTCGTGACATTCCCGGTTAATCCGGCGTTTGCTTCGCTCAATATTGCGCAAGCTGTGCTGTTGATGTCCTATGAATGGATGAAATCCGGCCTTGCAACCGAAACGGACACGGTTTTCCGTGGACCGGAAATGGAAGCGGCACCGAAGATGGAATTACAGAGTCTTTTCAATCATCTGGAAGAAGCTCTTGATGTCCGTGGTTATTTCCGTCCTGAAGCGAAGAAAGAAATAATGGTCAATAATCTGCGCTCAGTACTAACTCGCGCAGGTTTTGCATCAGCAGAACTCAAGCTTCTTCGTGGTGTCATCACTTCGCTTGATGCTTTCACGCCAAAAAAGCCGCGTGGTTCCGGCGCACCGGAAGGGCGCGCACGTAAGCCTGCAACAGAGGACAAGGCTGAATGAAATACGCGCCCGCAGCAGACGGTTCTGACAAAACGCTGGTGACAAATGAAAGGCCTGTTCTGGTCTTTGATAGCGGTATTGGCGGATTGACGGTTTTGCGAGAGGCGCGGGTTTTGATACCGGATCGGCGATTTGTCTATATCGCCGACGACGCCGGTTTTCCGTATGGCGATTGGGAAGAGGACGCGCTGCGTGCACGTATTGTCGATCTCTTCGGAAAGTTTATTGCCGAGTATGATCCTGAAATCGTCGTTATCGCGTGCAATACGGCCTCGACACTGGTGCTTGATGATCTGCGTCGCGCTTATCCGGCTGTACCATTCGTTGGTACCGTACCTGCGATAAAGCCTGCCGCTGAACGTACGTCGTCGGGGCTTGTTTCCGTTTTGGCAACACCAGGCACGGTCAAGCGTGCTTATACACGTGATCTAATCCAGTCTTTCGCCAGCCAATGCCATGTGCGCCTGGTAGGAGCAGATAGGCTTGCAGGTATTGCGGAAGCCCATATTCGCGGTGAAAAGATTGATGAGGCGCTGGTTGTTGAGCAGATTGCGCTATGTTTTGTAGAGAAAGATGGTGAACGGACGGATATCGTTGTGCTGGCCTGTACGCACTATCCTTTCCTCGCCAATGTTTTTCGCCGGCTTGCGCCATGGCCGGTGGATTGGCTTGACCCGGCAGAAGCTATTGCAAGGCGAACTGTATCGCTGTTGCAACCACGGCGAATTGATGAGCAACTGCATCATCACGACGATCTTGCAGTGTTTACATCACAAAGGCCTGATTATGCCATTCGACGACTTATGCAGGGATTCGGCTTGCATTTTTCAAAATGAAACTTTCACAAGTTTATAAAGTATCTTTTTAATAAATTAATTCAACATACTCTTTTTTATGGAAAATCACCCGAAAATTAACTGATTTCCGGGTGATGATTTAAAGGGGCTTAGCCTGCTGCTTCCTGTCTGGAATCTCGCTTTGCCTGCGCGACACTGGCGGCCTTTTTTAAGCGACCGCGTTCACTGGGTCGAATAAGACTATCCACTTTTTCATTAGGGATATTGCGCATTCCATGACGCGCGTGGCGCGTATTGAAGCTGTTGTCGGGTTTCTCATTGGCTTTCTTCGTGGCCAAAGCTTTCTGAGCATTTGCGATAAGCGCATTGCTTGCTGACATACTGCGGCGGCGATCAACTTCCGCATTGATGCGCCGCATTGCCATTGCCAGCACAGACACTTTCAGATGCGAACCTTCGTCTGCCTTGGACGCTTGAGCACCTCTGGCGGCAGACTTTCCGCGCATCTCACGGCGACGCTGGTGGGCCAGATCGCGCGCTTTGCTACGTCGATCGCGCAAAAGTTTCGCCAATTGCGAAAGCTCGGAATCTGAAACTTCCTGAAGCAGTGGGTGGTGGGATTTTTCGACCAGTTCCCTCTCTTCAGCATTGAGGGCGCGGGCTTCTTCCTTTCGTGTGATGGCCATAAGACGTCCTTTCTGGTTTTATTAATTGGTCTGTTTTCTTGATATAGGCGTCATAGACCGCAGGAAAAGGCGATTATCTTATTTTTAAAGGGAACGTTCAGGCGAAGTTTCCGTTTTTACGAGAGGTAAATGCGGAGGTGAGAATTATGGAAATTGTAGAAACACGTATCAGTTCTGTTGGTGGTTTTGCGACTTATATGGTCGAGTTTATAACTGAGAGCGAAGAGCGGATTACCGTCAAGGTTGAGAATGATACAGGTGCCGAGCTTTCACGCGATGCGGTCATACGCAAAGCGGCACTCAAGCTCGGTGAAGCACTAAGCGTGGCCTGCATTGAATGTGGTATTGAACCCGCGAGCCAGATTACGATTCCAAGTGCGCGCCGCGCCGGTGATCGCACAGAGCTTGAACGACAGCTCGATGAGGGGCTGGAAGACACTTTTCCGGCCAGCGATCCCGTTTCCGTGACAAGTTCAGCCATTGCCGGTTTTGCGGGACCGAAGAACTGACCGGCTTTTAAATCTGGTATAAAATATTGAGAAGCCGCATATTTTATCCGGCTTCTCAAATACCTCATAAAGTGAGTCACATATTAACCGTATCGTTTTGATATTATTGTAGATTGCGTCGCTTTCCTTCCATAAGGTCGAGCACCGCTCGCGCGCAATCAAGAACATTGCTACCGGGGCCGAATACTGCCGATACACCGCGGTCGAAAAGGTATTGGTAATCCTGACGTGGGACAACACCGCCGCACACGACAATGATATTTTCAGCACCTTTTTTGCGCAGCGTTTCAACGAGCTGTGGCAGCAGCGTCTTGTGTCCGGCCGCGAGTGACGACACACCAAGTACATGCACCTTGGCCTTGATTGCCATATCTGCGGCTTCGTCTGGCGTTTGAAACAACGGGCCAGCCAGCACTTCAAAGCCGATATCCCCAAAGGCAGACGCGATGATTTTAGCTCCACGATCATGGCCGTCTTGACCAAGTTTGGCCACCATAACTTTTGGTGTCTCACCAATCTGCTTTGAAAAGTCTTGCAGACGATCAACCAGTGTCTGATATTCCGGTTCGTCCTTATAGGCTGCGCCGTAGACCTTTTTTACGACCTTCGGCACTGCTGCATGATCACCGAATGCACTACGCATGGCATCGGATATTTCACCAACTGTTGCGCGTGCACGTGAAGCTTCGACCGCCGCAGCCAGAATATTACCTTCTCCAGTTTTCGAGACTTTTTCCAGTTCAAAGAGCGCTGCTTCGACCTTGGCCTTGTTGCGGGTTTCCTTGATCCGGTTGAGGCGAGCGATCTGAGAATTGCGGACGGCGGTATTATCGATTTCAAGAATGTCGATATTGTCTTCCTGTTCAAGACGGAACTTATTGACACCGACTATAACTTCCTCACCTTTGTCAACTGCTGCCTGTCGACGTGTGGCGGCTTCTTCGATCAGGCGCTTGGGAAGGCCGCTTTCAACGGCTTTTGTCATGCCGCCAAGATCTTCAACCTCTTCGATCAAAGCCCACGCTTTCTCTGCCAATTCATTCGTCAGGCTTTCGATGTAATAGGAGCCTGCCAGCGGGTCGACAACCTTGGTTACACCGGTTTCATTTTGCAGAATGAGCTGCGTGTTGCGGGCGATGCGAGCGGAAAATTCCGTTGGCAAAGCAATGGCTTCATCGAAAGAATTGGTGTGCAGTGACTGTGTTCCGCCAAGAGCTGCCGACATCGCTTCAAAAGCTGTGCGTACGATGTTGTTATAAGGGTCCTGTTCCTGCAACGACACGCCCGATGTCTGGCAATGGGTGCGCAACATCAGTGAGCCGGGCTTCTTCGGGTTGAATTCCTTCATGATACGCGACCAGAGCAAGCGGGCTGCGCGCAGCTTGGCGATTTCCATAAAGAAGTTCATGCCAATGGCGAAGAAGAACGACAGACGCCCTGCAAACTCATCAACATTGAGGCCTTTGTTGAGCGCTGCACGTACATATTCGCGACCATCGGCCAGCGTGAAAGCCAGCTCTTGCACCAGTGTCGCGCCGGCTTCCTGCATGTGATAGCCTGAAATGGAAATCGAATTGAATTTCGGCATTTCTGTCGCCGTATAGGCGATGATGTCCGCAATGATCCGCATCGATGGCTCTGGCGGATAAATATAGGTGTTTCGGACCATGAATTCTTTGAGAATATCGTTTTGAATGGTCCCGGAAAGAAGATCGCGTGAAACGCCCTGTTCTTCACCAGCGACGATGAAATTGGCAAGGATTGGGATGACTGCGCCATTCATGGTCATGGAGACAGAAATTTTCTCAAGTGGGATGCCGTCGAACAGAATTTTCATATCCTCGACGGAGTCAATCGCCACGCCCGCCTTGCCGACGTCGCCTTCAACGCGTGGATGATCACTGTCGTAACCGCGATGGGTGGCAAGATCAAAGGCCACCGATACGCCCTGCTGACCAGCCGCCAGTGCCTTGCGGTAAAAGTTGTTGGACTCTTCGGCTGTCGAAAAACCCGCATATTGGCGAATGGTCCACGGACGCCCCGCATACATGGTTGCACGCGGCCCTCGCAGGAACGGCTCGAAGCCGGGCAGGGTGCCAAGGTGGCCAACCTGGTCGAGATCGTCAGCGGTATAGAGCGGCTTCACATCGATGCCTTCGGGCGTGTGCCAGATGAGGCTGTCGGCGGGACGCTTCAGCTCCTTCTCGGCCAACGCCTCCCAATCCGCGAGGGTTTTCTGCGTCATTGGCTTATTCTCCATCCCACCAAATCTTTATTCGAATTCCATGATGATCTCATCGACGGCAAGGCTTGCGCCTGCTTCGACAGCAATTCGTTTGATGGTTGCGCGACGTTCAGCGCGTAGCACATTTTCCATTTTCATGGCTTCAACCGTAGCCAGTGGCTGACCAGCCTCGACGGTATCGCCATCGTGCACCATAACCGAAGTGATTACGCCCGGCATCGGGCAGAGCAGCATCTTCGATGTATCAGGAGGTTGCTTGACTGGCATCAGTTTTGCCAGTTCCGCCACGCGTGGCTTGCGGACATGGGCGACCGCATCAATGCCGCGCCAGCGCAGACGCCAGCCTGATCCGGAGCGCAGAACCTTGACCGCTATTGATTTTCCGCCAACCGTGAACGCGCCGAGTTGTTTTCCCGGATGCCAGTCGCTGGCAACGGGAAGGCTTTTTCCGTTAGCGAAGTTGATGATCGTTCCGCCTTCGCCCTCAGCAATTCTGATAGGTAAATTGAAGCCCCCGAAGGTGACGACCCAATCGATTGCAACGGATTGAGCCTGTGAAGAGATACGCCCCGAGATCAGGCCATTGCGCTGTTCAATAGCCATGTTGATCTGTGCTGAAACTGCTGCCAGCACATATGCGTCTTCTTCTGACACGCTAACGCCTGAAAATCCGTCGGGATATTCCTCAGCTATGAAGGCTGTGGTCAGCGCGCCAGCACGAAAACGCGGATGTTCCATAACGGCAGAAAGGAATGGTAGATTGTGACCGATGCCTTCCACTTCAAATGCATCCAATGCGTCGCCCATGGCTTCAACTGCGCTGGCCCGATCCGGTCCCCAGCTGCAAAGTTTTGCAATCATGGGATCATAATACATCGAGATTTCACCACCCTCAAAGACGCCGGTGTCGTTGCGGATAATAGAGCCATTATCGCGCCGACCTTCAACCGGTGGACGATAGCGGGTCAACCTGCCAATTGAGGGTAGAAAGCTGCGATAGGGGTCTTCTGCATAAAGACGGCTTTCGATGGCCCAGCCGTTGAGCTTTACGTCGTTTTGGGTGATGCGTAGCTTTTCGCCAGATGCAACGCGGATCATTTCCTCAACCAGATCAATACCGGTGATGAGTTCAGTGACCGGATGTTCGACCTGTAAGCGCGTGTTCATTTCAAGGAAGTAGAAATTGCGGTCTCCATCGACGATAAATTCGACAGTGCCAGCGGAATAATAGCCGACAGCCTTGGCAAGAGCGACGGCCTGTTCGCCCATCGCCTTGCGGGTTGCCTCATCCAGAAAAGGTGAGGGTGCTTCTTCAATCACCTTCTGATTGCGGCGCTGAATAGAACATTCGCGTTCGCCCAGATAAATGACGTTTCCGTGCTGGTCACCGAGCACCTGAATTTCGATATGGCGGGGCTGGGTAACGAATTTCTCGATGAAGATGCGATCATCACCAAAAGAAGCTTTTGCTTCATTGCGTGAAAGCTGGAACCCCTCGCGGGCTTCATCATCATTCCATGCAATACGCATTCCCTTGCCACCGCCGCCTGCAGAAGCCTTGATCATCACCGGATAGCCGATGGATGTCGAAATACGAACAGCTTCCTCTGCAT
Organism: Ochrobactrum sp. Marseille-Q0166; assembly: GCF_014397025.1. NCBI lineage: Bacteria > Pseudomonadati > Pseudomonadota > Alphaproteobacteria > Hyphomicrobiales > Brucellaceae > Ochrobactrum > Ochrobactrum sp. Marseille-Q0166. The sequence continues at coordinate 1,415,036 of NZ_JACJUO010000001.1, forward strand.
CCTCAATCAGCCCCATATGGCCAGGAACGGTAGAGACACCAGCTTCGTTCGCAAGCTTCTTTGAAGTGATCTTGTCGCCCATCGCCTCGATAGCATTCACTGGCGGGCCGATGAAAGTGACATTGGCTGCTTTCAGTGCTTCGGCAAAACGCGGGTTTTCAGAGAGGAAGCCGTAACCCGGGTGCACGGCATCAGCGCCAGTCTCTTTGATCGCCGCCAGAATTCTATCAATAACGATATAGGACTGGTTTGAGGGCGCTGGTCCAATATGCACAGCCTCGTCGGCCATTTTGACATGCAGCGCATTACGGTCTGCGTCGGAATAAACGGCAACAGTCGCAATGCCCATTTTTTGGGCGGTTTTGATAACCCGACAAGCGATTTCACCGCGATTGTCAATGAGGATTTTTTTGATCATCTGTATCGTATCCGTGGCTATCAGAGCGGAATAGTGTCGTGTTTCTTCCATGGCGTGTTCTGGCTCTTGTTACGAAGCGCAGAAAACGCACGGGCGATACGGCGGCGGGAGGAATGCGGCATGATCACTTCGTCGATGAAGCCGCGCTCAGCAGCAACGAACGGATTGGCGAAACGCTCTTCGTATTCCTTGGTGCGGGCGGCGATCTTTTCCGGGTCGTCAAGCTCTGAACGGTAGAGAATCTCGGTCGCACCCTTGGCACCCATCACGGCAATTTCGGCAGTCGGCCATGCATAATTGATGTCGGCTCCGATATGCTTCGAGGCCATCACATCATAAGCGCCGCCATAGGCTTTGCGGGTAATCAGCGTGACCATTGGCACTGTGGCTTGTGAATATGCGAATAGAAGCTTTGCTCCGTGCTTAATGACGCCGCCATATTCCTGGCTCGTGCCGGGAAGAAAGCCCGGAACATCGACCAGAGTCAGGATCGGAATGCTAAAAGCATCGCAGAATCGCACGAAACGTGCAGCCTTGCGCGATGAATCAATGTCGAGACAGCCCGCCAGAACCATAGGTTGATTAGCGACTACGCCAATTGTCTGACCATCCATACGGATAAAGCCGGTTATGATGTTTTTGGCGAAGGCCTCCTGAATTTCAAAGAAGTCGCCTTCATCTGCCAGCGCGAGGATTAGCTCCTTCATGTCGTAGGGCTTGTTGGCGCTATCCGGGATCAATGTATCAAGCCGCATTTCAAGACGGGATGGATCATCAAAGACGGGGCGAACGGGTGGCTTTTCGCGATTGTTTAGTGGCAGGAAGTCGAACAGGATGCGCACCTGTTCCAATGCTTCAATGTCGTTTTCAAATGCGCCATCGGCAACGGAAGATTTCTTCGTGTGGGTCGAAGCGCCGCCGAGTTCTTCTGCTGTGACAATTTCGTTGGTGACTGTTTTGACCACATCAGGGCCGGTCACGAACATGTAGGAACTGTCGCGCACCATGAAGATGAAGTCTGTCATGGCGGGCGAATAGACTGCGCCACCGGCGCATGGCCCCATGATCACAGAAATCTGCGGAATGACACCCGATGCGTCGGCATTGCGTTTGAAAACCTCGGCATAGCCTGCCAGCGAAGCGACGCCTTCCTGAATGCGTGCACCGCCAGAATCGTTGAGCCCGATCACAGGAGCGCCGTTCTGCATGGCCATATCCATGATCTTGCAGATTTTCTGAGCGTGGGTTTCAGAAAGGGAGCCGCCAAGCACGGTAAAATCCTGACTGAAGACATAGACTTGACGGCCATTGATCGTGCCCCAGCCAGTCACGACGCCGTCGCCCGCGACTTTCTGCTTTTCCATGCCGAAGTCGGTACAGCGATGCGTGACATACATATCGAACTCTTCGAACGAACCTTCGTCGAGAAGCACTTCGATTCTTTCGCGGGCGGTGAGCTTGCCTTTGCCATGTTGCGCATCGATACGCTTTTGTCCGCCGCCAAGACGGGCTTCGGCTCGACGGGCTTCAAGCTGTTCGAGAAGTTCCTGCATTCGCTATAACCTTGAAAGCTATGAATTTGAGTAACTGCTTAGAGCTAGTATGCCGCATTCTGAAAGCTTGAAAAGGTGTGCCTGTGTAATTTATAAATTTGCAAATAGCGAAATGCGAATTTGCAAAATGGCACCAAAAAAACTCTATGTCGGCAGGAAGATCCGCGAAATACGTGAACAGCATAAGGCGACCCAATCGGGTTTTGCTGAACGCCTAGGTATTTCAACGAGTTATCTGAACCAGATTGAGAACAATCAGCGTCCAGTTTCAGCGGCTGTGCTGCTAGCTTTGGCCGAAAGTTATCAGATTGACATCGGTGCAATTTCACTGGGCGATGATGACAGGCTGCTATCGGCGGTATCTGAGGCATTGGCCGATCCGGTATTCGATAACTACAAGCCGAATTTACAGGAGCTGAAACTTATAACGCAGAATGCACCCGGTTTGGCTCATGCGCTGATAGCATGTCATCAGGCATATCGGCGCAACAGCGAGCAACTTGCGAGTCTTGATAACCAACTTGGGCGCGCGCCATCTATTGCCGAGCCAGCGCCCTATGAAGAAGTGCGCGACTTCTTTCATTTTATCGATAACTATGTTCATGAGCTTGATATCGCAGCGGAAAAGCTGGCCGATGAGCTGAAGATACCATCACGCGATATCGGCATTGCACTCCCGCAATACATGGAGGAGCGTTATCGTGTTCGCGTTGCACGCGCTGATCCAAGTGAAGCTATTCTGCGCCGCTTTGATCCGGTTGCTCGCGTCCTTTATCTTAATCCCTATTCACCAGCTTCGACCCGTAATTTCCAGATAGCGTTTCAGATTGCAGAACTGGAGATGGAGGAACTTGTGACCGCGATCGCAAAACGCGCCGATTTCCGCTCGCCAGAAGCTGTTGAAATTTGCAAAATCGGTCTGCGTAATTATTTCGCTGGTGCGCTGATCTTACCCTATCAGACGTTTCTTTCGGCGGCAAAAGAGCTGCGGCATGATCTTGAGTTGCTTGCCTCGCGCTTTGGGGCAAGTCTGGAGCAGATCGCGCATCGTCTCAGCACATTACAGCGTTCTGGCCAGCGTGGAGTGCCGGTGTTTTTTGCGAGAATTGACCGCGCCGGAAATATCACCAAGAGGCATAGTGCGGCCAAGCTGCAATTTGCGCGCTATGGCGCGGCTTGTCCGTTGTGGAACGTGCATCAGGCTTTCGAGACGCCGGGACGAATTATTCGCCAGTTGGCAGAAACGCCTGACGGTGCGCGTTACCTCTGCGTCGCGACTGAACTTACCAAAAGCGAGGGTGGGTTTCATGCGCCACAGCGCCGTTATGCTATCGCGTTGGGGTGTGAAGTCACACACGCACAAGATTTTGTCTATGCGGATGGGCTGGATATTGCGACACGCTCGGCATTTGATCCGATTGGTGTTTCCTGCCGTATTTGTGATCGTTCCGAATGTGTACAGCGTGCCGTACCGCCACTTAAAAGCAGACTGGCGGTCGATCACGACCGCCGTGGTATTTTGCCTTACAAACTGTTGTAAGTTTAAAAACCTGCATGTTCATTGAGGAATTCGGCTTCTTCAGGTGTTGTTTTACGTTGAAGAACCTTGTTACGGTGCGGGAAACGACCAAAACGCTCGATAATATCGTGATGCTGTCGGGCAAATCCCAAGGAAAACTCATCCCCCAATTTTTCATAAAGATCGACACAGCGTTTCTGATCGCTGAGATGCTCGCTATGCATGAAGGGTAGATAGAAAAACTGCCGTTGCTCAGCTGACAGTTTGCGGTCGAAGTCGTGATCGAGCGCTTGTGCTGCCACGTCACGGGCAAGGCCATCACTTTCAAATGAGCGTGGAGAGCCGCGGAACATGTTACGCGGGAACTGGTCAAACAAAATGGTCAGTGCGAGGGCGCTTTCCGGCTGCTGTTTCCAGTCTTCGAGCTTATCAGCGCGAGCATCTTTATAGGCTGCCAGAAATTTTTCTCGAATTTCCGCGTCGATGTCATCACTTTTGCTGAACCAGTTTTCGCGCATCTTTGCAGAAAACCAGAAATCGAGGATATCTTGGGGTGGAATGGACATTACTGCCTCTTTTCAGGTTAGAGCATTTCCAGCAAGAGCTTGAAGCGATTTCGCCTAGGACAATACAATATAATGAACATTTAGAGTGTCTCCTTTATTTCATTTAAAATCGGAAACACTTTAAGGGTTCGGTTTGTCGGGCTGCGGGCAGGGTGTCTCGCCCTTTATGTTGCGAGACATGCAACCGAACCGATCAAAGCCTTTGCCAGCATCCATTGCTGCCTTTCCGGCACCACAGCCGGAAAGGCTTGCCAAAGCGATCAATAGAATAAGGTTTCTCATTTCCAGCCCCTCCGGTTCACGTGGTGATGTTAATTAACGTTCAAACATTGATATAGAGAATTGTGATCAACCGCGACCACGATAATTGGGTACAGACTGTTCAGGAATCCAGACATTCTTTGGTGTCTCGCCGGTCTGATAAAACACGTCAATCGGGATGCCGCCACGCGGGTACCAATAACCGCCAATACGTAGCCATTCCGGTTCCAAAAGCTCTACAAGCCGCTTGCCGATTGTAATCGTGCAATCCTCATGGAAGGCACCATGATTGCGAAATGAGAACAGGAAAAGCTTAAGCGACTTGCTTTCCACCAGCCATTTGCCTGGAACGTAATCGATCATCAGGTGAGCAAAGTCAGGCTGTCCAGTCATGGGACACAGAGAGGTGAATTCTGGTGCTGTGAAGCGAACGCAGTAAGGCGTTCCTTCTTGGGGGTTCGCGACCTTCTCCAATACGGCCTCTTCAGGCGATTTTGGGACAGTCGTGTTTGATCCGAGTTGTTTAAGATCAGAATAGATCGTCTTTTCAGACATTTGCGTGCCTTTGTAAAAGCCACGGTGCAGTCTTCACGCTTGCATATCAAGCGCTTGTCCTTGTTTTGACCGGGTAGGCTGCGACCGGTGGCAGATTGCCAATGGCCTCGAGTAGCAGTCTTGCCCGAGGAGGTAAAGTCCATAGAAAAACCCGCGCTGGGAGGGCGCGGGTTTATCATGAATTCGATTATGGTTATCGACGGTCTGACAGTAAACAGCCGATTGCAACGCCAATAGCGATACCGATAAGGCCGGCGGTGCCGAAAAGCGTCGTGGCTGTGCCGGGATTTTCTTTGACAGTTTCTGCAACTGCCTGCCCACGCTCACGAACAACCTGCGCCGCATGCCGGAAGCGGCCGGATGCATCATCAAAAGCATCTTCAGCACTATCGCGAAGATCACTTGAGCGTGAAGCCAAAGACTTAGACAGACGCTTCAGTTCACCACGCAAATCAGCAACCTGCTGTTCCAAAGCCTGCTGAATGTCATTAGCTGTCTTGTTATCGGCCATTTCGAACCTCCATTGGAATTGATATCTACATAACGATCATACAACCAGTTGGTTCCTTTGGAGGAAAGAGAATTTATCTCGATTCTTCCGAAAAGAATGGGAGTAAACTTAAGCCCCGCCCGATACAAACGCCAGCCATAGCGCCGACAGCTTTAAACACGAAATCTGGAAACTCGCCGTGTCTTCCAGGAGCAAGGCGTTGCAAGAGTTCGAAGATACCTGCACAGCCGATTGTGAGTAGCAATACCGCTATCCAGTGACGTGGATAGGCCAATGCAAACAAAAATCCCACCAGAAAGAAAGCTGAAAAGCGTTCCAGATCAGCCGATTGGCTGGCGATGGGACGGAACTGAATCGGACTTATCGTCACGACAAGAATGGAGATCAGTACCAGCCATGCGGCAAGGCGCAAAAAGTGTTTCATTAACTATGGCCTTTTATTCTGTCGTAAAATTGCCGACAGGTTCGTCCTGACTGGGGTCGCCACAACGAGAATACATTTTATCAGTGATCGTTTTTTTCAATCCATTGCCAAATGGCAACTCATAATTAGCGATTACATCGACGCCCATACACCATTTTACATTGTCTGGAGACAGGCCATAGTTGGTTTCTAAAAAGCCAATGACATAGGTAATTCCGTCGGCGCAATCATCTGTTTTACAGAAATTGCCGTCTTTTGCGAGCTGGCGGATCGAGCCTTCGCCAATTTTTTGAACAATCGGCTCAATGACAAAAGGCGCTGCGCCGCCAAGCCCAATGATGACCAGTCCGATGAGTGTGTATTTAATAGAACGCCGCATGAATCGCTGTCAGTTGTTGATCCGCTAATCATTGCATAACGCATGAGCGGCATTAAAATGGCAAGAAGCAGGATAAATATGGTGCCTACTTATAGCCAATATGACCAATTGTAATGGTTTAATATTGACTTTTACGTAAATGCGGTTGCACAACATTTGTCTGCATATTGCAAGACTAGGATGGTGTAGTGCGCGAATATTATACGATCACAGAGCTGACACGAGAATTCGGGATATCGACCCGGACACTCCGTTTCTATGAAGATGAAGGATTGATTGCGCCTGTGAGGAGAGGCCGAACACGCTTGTTCAGGCCTTCTGATCGGCATCTCCTCAAGCAGATCATGCGTGGAAAGCGTCTCGGTTTTTCTATCGCCGAAATTCATGAAATTGTGCAGATGTATCGCGAACCGCCGGGCGAAACAGGTCAGCTGAAACTTCTGATGAAGCGCGTTGAAGAGAAACGCGCTGACCTTCGCCAGAAACGTAAGGATATTGACGAAACGCTCACCGAACTTGATCAGGTTGAAGAAGCCTGCATCGAACGATTGGCAGAGCTTGGCGTCTCCACCTGATCTTTATTGCTGATTGTCTGGAACAGGTGAGCACATTTGAACGATCTGCTGAACTGTGCTGTTATTATTCTGATTGGCTTTGCCGCCAAAGACATCATCGAACAGTTTTGCTTTATCAAGCTCACTGACAACGCATCCGCAAAACTGTTGACATAAAGCTTCACTGCCATTTGGCAGACATGATGTAACACAGGATTGTGTAAATACTGGGCGCTGGTCAGGTGGCGAGATAAGCGAGAAACAGTAGACAAGCGCGATCAGCACGGGCTGATGGATCAGATAAAATGCAAGGCTATGGCGACCGATAAAGGTTAACGGCTTTTGCACAAACGCAGGTTTAACACCGCCGGATAGTATTGGAAGCCAGTTCAAACGCTCGAAGATACGCGCCGTAGCTATACCAATCAGCACAGCGCCGAACCATGGGAATAGCGGCACGTAATCGTTGGAGCGAGGCGGGATTGTAGAAAGCCCGATCCATGCAAGCCATATCTGGTTGAAAATTTCTGACTGCACATAAAACGGAGCGGTGATGACCAAGGCTGCCACGATCAACGTTAAAACTGGCGGCAGGCGCAAAAACAGCAGGCCCAGCACACTTGCCAACGCGATCTGATGCAGGATTCCGAAGAATATGAAGTTATCGGGTGACATATAATATGTCACAGCAGAAATGGCTGCCGCGGCCGCTATGATCTGCAATAGGCGCTTTCCCATCGCTTCCCAGCGTATTGCTCTGCCATGCGCAAGAACGAGGCTGAAGCCAACCAGAAACAGGAAACTCGAGGCGATGCAGCGTGCAAAGAGCTTCCACCCGCCATGTGCAGTCGTTGCCGGTGCCACATAACCGAAGAATTCGAGATCCCAGCCGAAATGATAAATCGCCATGGCAATCAGCGCTGCGCCGCGCGCGATGTCGATGCGCTCGAGACGTGGGCGGCTTGGTGGCGTCTGAATAATTTTGGCAGTGCTCGGCATTATGCGATGCGTTCCGGGTTTTAACAATGAGAGTCGCTAAGATTCTTATCACAAGCCATTGCATGGCTATAGTATGACGAAGAATCGGATTCGCCCGGTTTGCGTAAGCTCACTAGAAAAGTGTTAAACAGTTTTCGGAAAAAGTTGCGCGGTAAAACAAAAAGTTAGAGCACTGGTCTGAAGCAGTCAGATCGAGACGCGCTCTCATGTCGGAGATTGCTTTGTTTTTCAGTTTTTCCAAGATTTTCTGGCTGCTCTTCCAACCGTTGACGATTATTTTCTTATTTCTGCTGCTTGGGCTTGTACTGGTCGGGACCAATTTCAGGAAACTCGGTCTGGCCGCGCTGATAAGTGGCGCTGTGGTATTGTTTTTCAGTGCTTATACAACGCTAGGGAGCTTACTTCTCTTGCCACTGGAGGATCGCTTTCCAAAACAGGTTCAGTTGCCGCCTCATGTGGATGGCGTCGTCGTGCTGGGCGGCTATATGAATGGCGATATCAATGCGGGGCGTCCTGGATTTGAGCTGAACAGTGCCGCTGATCGAATTTTTGAGACGATGCGGCTTGCACGGCTGTATCCAGACGCGAAAGTCATCGTGTCCGGTGGGGACGGCGCTTTCTTTGAAGACGCCGAGCCTGAAGCCGACAGCACGCGTAGAATGCTGTCTGATCTCAGCTTTTCAGGCGATCGCTTCATTTTTGAGAACAAGTCACGCAATACGGTAGAGAATGCAGAATTTTCCAAGGCGCTGGCTGAACCAAAACCCGGTGAAACCTGGCTTCTGGTGACATCGGCCTATCACATGCCCCGCGCTATCGGGTGTTTCCGCAAAGCGGGTTTTGATGTTGTTGCATGGCCTGTTGATTATAAAACACCGTCAAAACAGAGTTTCGCACTTTATCTTGAATCGCCTAATGAAGGCCTTTCTCGCTTCAGCGTGGCGATGCGGGAGTGGTTTGGCCTTAGTGCTTACTGGCTAACTGGCAAGACAGATATGCTCCTTCCACAACCCTGATGCCCCAATTCTGCCTTGGCATTTAAGGTTTTATTAAACATACGACTTGTTAAGATTTTGATATTAATTAAGTTTTTGAAGCGCTTTATGATAAGGCTGGCATGCGCGCCGCATTTCCGCCATTTTTCGCAGTTGCGTTTCACATGCGTCGAGATTATATCTGTGGTAACAGCGTTGTGAAGGACGCTGCTTTACAAGAGTTGCACAACAAGGTTTTAAAAAATCTCCATGGACGAAACCGTTCAAAAATCCTGCTGGGGCGTTACGCTTTGGGCAGTCGTTGGCCTCGCTACAATTATTCTCATGGCTTATCTCTTCTCGGTATGATGCCGTAAGGGATGCGTAAAGCGGAAACTTGATGCCGCATTTCGGCAATCCGTTGGCGTTGTTCCGATCTTAAACTATCTATAATGTTGTAATGTCATTTTGCTGCCCTCTTTGCTTGGTTGGCATATGGAATTGCGCAGCCCGTTTTGGGTTGGATAGGTGAAGAATGTTTCTGTCGGTATTTGATCTCTATAAAATTGGTATTGGGCCATCGAGTTCGCACACGATGGGTCCGATGACGGCCGCTCATATGTTCCTCGATGAGCTGATCAGCGGCAATTGGCCGAAGCCATCCAATGCAAAGGTTTACCGATTGAAGGCTAGCCTGCACGGCTCGCTCGCCTATACCGGCGTCGGACATGCTACGGATCGTGCTGTGATCCTGGGCCTTTCTGGTTTTACACCAGATTCGATCGATCCGGATATTATGGATAGCGAAGTCGAGAAGGTATCGCGCGCCAGAACCGTTCAACCTGCAGGCCATCCAGCCTATCAATTTGATCCCAAAACCGATCTGGTTCTTGATCGTAAGACGCCTTTGCCCGGCCACGCAAATGGCATGGCGTTTGAGGCATACGACAAAAGTGAACGATTGCTGCTCCGACGTGTGTATTTTTCGATTGGTGGTGGCTTTGTTGTGACTGCGGAGGAACTGAGCCGCGTGCAGACCAGTGGTGGAAAGCGCGAGGAAAAGGTCAAAGTGCCTTATCCATTCAATAATGCCGCTGAAATGCTGGCTATGGCGCGTTCAAGTGGACTTTCTATTGCTGACATGAAACGCGCCAATGAAGAATGCCATATGTCGTGCCCTGATCTAGACGAAGGTCTTGATCGTATCTGGAGCGCGATGCGCGGTTGTATTGAACGTGGCCTGAGCCGCGATGGTATCATGCCCGGTGGCTTGAAGGTACGTCGCCGCGCGCGCCAGCTGTTCGAGCGCCTGGAAGACGATTGGCGCAACAATAAACTCAATCCGCTGCTCGCCAATGACTGGCTGGCTGTCTACGCTATGGCCGTTAATGAAGAAAATGCGTCTGGCGGGCGCGTTGTCACTGCACCGACCAATGGTGCGGCGGGCGTTGTTCCGGCTGTTCTGCGGTATTATCTGCATTTCCACGACGATGCAGATGCAAAGGGCATACGTGATTTCCTGCTGACATCTGCCGCAATTGGCGGCGTGATCAAGCACAATGCTTCGATCTCCGGTGCAGAAGTCGGCTGTCAGGGTGAGGTCGGTTCAGCTTCAGCTATGGCTGCTGCCGGTCTTGCTGCTGTTATGGGCGGGACACCTGAGCAGATCGAGAATGCTGCTGAAATCGCTCTTGAGCATCATCTGGGCATGACCTGCGATCCGGTCGCCGGTCTTGTTCAAGTACCTTGCATCGAGCGCAATGCACTTGGTGCTGTGAAGGCTGTCACGGCTGCATCGCTTGCGGTTAAGGGTGATGGTCAGCATTTTGTGCCGCTTGATGCCTGTATCGAAACCATGCGTCAGACGGGCCATGATATGAGCGAGCGCTACAAGGAAACCAGTCAGGGTGGTCTCGCTGTCAACGTGGTTGCCTGCTGAGGATAAGATTCTTATTGCTTGAAGCCTGCATTCAGCTTGGCTAAATCAACCTCATGGCACTTAATCTCGTCAAACTTTGCGTCGGCTGCGATAGTATCGAAGATCTCGCGTCCTGGATTGATTTTCGGCTTGCGGAGCAGCGCGCTGCTGGCCTTGTCCCGGAACAGTTTCACACGACGCGCATGGTTCCCAAGCGTATTGATGAACTGCTGGAAGGTGGATCGCTCTACTGGGTCATCAAAGGCAATGTTCAGTGCCGCCAGCGTCTGCTTGATATACGACCCTTTACTGATGAGCAGGGTATCAATCGTTGTCATCTGGTGCTGGAGCCAAAAATTCATCCTACACAGTGGCAACCGCGACGTGCTTTTCAGGGTTGGCGCTATCTGAACGAAAACGAGGTGCCGCTTGATGAGGCGGCGGGTAAATCGGGCCGGGCAGCATTGCCGCCTGAATTGAGGCAAGAACTCGCAGCCTTGGGATTGCTTTAATCAAATAAAAGAAGCCTGCCAGTTTGGCAGGCTTCTTTAATGGAACCTTATCTCAATTTTCAATCGTAATACGGACCGCAACCTTATCAGCCGTTACCGGTAGCGTCATACGCATCATGGTTCTGGGCTTAAGCATCCGGCGATTGCGTGCCGCATGACTCACCAGTACTCCAACCAAATCCCGCGTATGAAAGCCTTTTCCATGGCGCACGTCAGCAATACGAAGCGCAGCCTGCTTCAACGCTTGGACGGAAAATAGTGATCCGATTGCGGAAGGACGACGTGTCTCATCTGCCCACAGATTGGGTGCCAAAGCATGTTGTCTCAGTATCTCGTTCATATTCGACATCTCGAAACCCTCTACGCAATACAAATTTCGGGTTTAAAGCTATGCAGGAGAACCACTTCCCCTGCGTTCTCGTTAGTTTGCGACTGCGTAGCAGCCAAAGTTCTTCTTTTTGAGTGATGCACATGCATCCCATGCTGCTTGTTTTGACGAGAAGCCGACGAAACGGGCACGGTAGAAAGTGGCGTTACCCTTTACGAAAGTCTCGGTGTAAGGCGAAGCCGAACGTAGTGGAGCGCCAACTGACGAAGAAACCTTGGTCAGCATATCGCGGGCCTGACCTTCACTTGGCAGGGATCCGACCTGAATTGCCCAACCGCCGGATGCGGGGGCCGACGCGGTTGTAACCGGGTCAATTTCATGTGCTGGTGCAGAAGGTACCGCAGCCTTTGGTGTAGGGCGAACCGCTGCCTGCGCGGCCATTGCAGCCGGACGCTGAGTTGGAGCGGCAAGAGCCAGAACCTGAGGTTGCTCAATGTCGCCTTCACCGCTTTCATTGTTGATAACATCTGCGACGGCGACGACCTGACGTGCTACCGGAACAGGCGCATTGCGTGCCTTTGGAAGCGTTGCAGAAGCAACGACCTGAGGCACTTCGCTGCGCATCGCAATCAGAGGTTCGGAAACGCGGCCACGCGTTGCTATTGGCAGGTATTTTTTAATGAGCTGCGCCATGTGGGCGTCGCGGCTTGCACCGGTATTGCCACCCATGACAACAGCTACGATACGTCGACCATCAAGGTTGACAGATGAAGCCAGGTTGTAACCGGAAGCATTGGTGTAGCCTGTCTTAATGCCGTCGACGCCTTCGATGCGACCAAGAAGACGGTTGTGGCCGCGAATGGTTTGGCCACGATATTCAAAACTGCTGCGTGAGAAGTATGAAAACTCGCGCGGGAAATGCTGACGAAGCGCGATGCTGAGTATCGCCATATCGCGTGCAGTTGTTACTTGCTGCATATTCGGCAGGCCGGAAGCATTGCGGAATGTGGTGTTGCTCATGCCCAGGCGACGAGCTTTTGCGGTCATCATCTGGGCAAAGCGTTCTTCCGATCCGCCAAGGAATTCGCCGGATGCCGCTGCAACGTCATTCGCAGACTTTGTCACCATTGCAAGGATTGCATCCTCAACGCGAATGTTCTGACCTTTTTTAAAGCCGATCTTTGTCGGTGGCCGCGCCGCCGCATAGGCAGAGACTGGAATGCGAGTGTCTTTGTTGATGCGGCCAGTCTGCATAGCTTCAAGCAGCATGTAGATCGTCATCATCTTGGTCAGAGACGCAGGGTAACGTTTTGCGTCCGCGTTTGAAGCAAACAGGGTTTTACCTGTGTTGGCATCGACAACGATTGCGGCATATCTGTCATTGGCCACAGCAGGAACTGTGGTTGAAGCTGTGGAGCAGCCTGTTACGACAGCAAGAAGAAGAGAAGCTTGAGCTGCTCTTTTCAATACATATGCGACTTTACTGAATGCGGTACGCACGATGATGACCTGCCTGTATTCCGGTTTTTTGAACTGCGGCACAAAGGGCACACAGCAATCTAATTCCGGAACCTTACTGTCATCAGCGTTACCAATCCGTTTATGGTAACCGCATTATTCATAATTTCTAAAAAAAAGTTGATGCTCAAAGTGTGAAGTTGCGCGCAAGAAATCCGTAATTGATGATTGATCTCTTAAAGACTGTGCGTTCAAAATTTTGTTATGATTGGAAATGCCCTGAGATAATTGTGCCAATGTTGCGTCTTGCAATAAGTCTCGGTTGCAAGTGGCAGCGAAGGGCTTAAAATCGGATTATGACGCCCTACATATGAGGGCAAGCAGGCGAGATAGTTGGGCATTTGGGTGTTAGGTTTCATGAGGCATTTTAATCCAGTCATGCAAAGCAAGACCAACGGCGGGAACGGACCGGATAATGGTACCGTTGTGGTCACGCGCACGCAGCCTAAAACCAAAAAGCCTAGCCTCTATCGCGTTCTGCTTCTCAATGATGACTATACTCCTATGGAGTTTGTCATTCATGTCCTGCAACGTTTTTTTCAAAAGAATGTGGACGACGCGACGCGTATCATGTTGCATGTTCATAACCACGGTGTCGGTGAGTGCGGCGTATTCACTTACGAAGTTGCCGAAACCAAGGTTAGCCAGGTCATGGATTTTGCCCGCCAAAACCAGCATCCATTACAATGTGTAATGGAGAAAAAGTGAGGTCATATGCCATCGTTTTCTCCCGGCCTTGAAAGGGCGCTGCATCAGGCGCTTACCATCGCGAACGAGCGGCATCACGAATATGCGACGCTCGAACACCTTTTGCTTGCGCTGATCGACGATCAGGATGCGGGCGCAGTGATGCGCGCCTGTAACGTCGATCTCGAGCATCTCAAACGGATTGTGACCGATTATATAGATCGAGAGCTGGACAATCTGGTCACAGGCTATGACGAGGATTCAAAGCCGACGGCAGCTTTCCAGCGCGTGATTCAACGTGCCGTTATTCACGTCCAGTCTTCAAACCGCGAAGAAGTTACCGGCGCAAACGTGCTGGTTGCCATTTTCGCTGAGCGCGAAAGCCATGCTGCTTATTTCCTGCAGGAGCAGCAGATGACGCGCTACGATGCCGTCAATTATATCTCGCACGGTATTTCAAAGCGCACACAGGGCAGCGAAACGCGTACCCCACGTGGCGCTGAAAGCCCGACCGAAGACCGTAGCAGTGTAGAACAGGAAGAAGGTTCAAAGAAAAAGCAGGATGCTCTTACAGCCTATTGCGTCAATCTGAACGAGAAAGCCAAATCAGGTCGTATTGATCCACTGATTGGTCGGGATAGTGAGATCAGCCGTACAATTCAGGTGCTCTGCCGTCGCTCCAAGAACAACCCGCTTTATGTGGGTGATCCGGGCGTTGGTAAAACCGCGATTGCCGAAGGTCTTGCAAAGCGTATCGTTGAAGGCGATGTGCCGGAAGCGCTTGCTGATGCTACCATCTTCTCGCTCGACATGGGTACGCTGCTTGCTGGTACGCGCTATCGCGGCGATTTTGAAGAGCGATTGAAACAGGTTGTGAAAGAGCTCGAAGACTATCCCGGTGCGGTGCTGTTCATCGATGAAATTCACACCGTCATCGGTGCCGGTGCCACTTCAGGCGGTGCGATGGATGCATCAAACCTGTTGAAGCCAGCGCTTTCTTCGGGTGCAATCCGCTGCATTGGTTCAACGACATATAAAGAATATCGTCAGTTCTTCGAGAAGGACCGCGCATTGGTGCGGCGTTTCCAGAAGATTGATGTCAATGAGCCATCGATCCCGGATGCGATTGAGATCATGAAGGGGCTAAAGCCGTATTTTGAAGACTTCCACAAGGTCAAATATACGGTTGATGCCATCAAGTCGGCCGTTGAGCTTTCTGCACGCTATATCTCCGACCGCAAGTTGCCCGACAAAGCCATCGACGTGATCGATGAAACTGGTGCAAGCCAGATGCTTCTGCCAGAAAACAAGCGCAAGAAGACCATTGGTGTCAAGGAAATCGAAGCAACCATTGCCACCATGGCGCGGATACCGCCGAAATCTGTCTCAAAAGATGACGAGCAGGTGCTCGCACACCTCGAATCAGAATTGAAGCGTGTTGTCTATGGTCAGGATCTGGCGATTGAAGCGCTTTCCTCTGCGATCAAGCTTGCCCGTGCAGGTTTGCGGGAAGCAGACAAGCCAATCGGCTCCTATCTGTTCTCCGGCCCAACAGGTGTCGGTAAGACGGAAGTGGCCAAACAGCTTGCTTCTTCGCTTGGCGTCGAACTGCTTCGTTTCGACATGTCGGAATATATGGAGCGTCACACTGTATCGCGTTTGATCGGCGCACCTCCCGGCTATGTAGGTTTTGATCAGGGCGGCCTTCTGACCGATGGTGTCGATCAGCATCCGCATTGTGTGCTGTTGCTCGATGAAATCGAAAAGGCGCATCCAGATCTCTTCAACATTCTGTTGCAGGTTATGGATCATGGCTCACTTACCGATCATAACGGCAAGAAGATCGATTTCCGCAACGTGATTTTGATCATGACCACCAATGCCGGTGCCGCTGATATGGCAAAGGCTGCGATTGGTTTCGGTTCGACACGGCGCGAAGGTGACGACATGGAAGCGATCAACCGGCTGTTCACGCCGGAATTCCGCAACCGTCTCGACGCAATCGTTCCATTCGGCCCGCTGCCGGTTCCGGTCATCCATCAGGTCGTTCAGAAGTTCGTGCTGCAGCTCGAAGCACAGCTTGCAGAACGTGGCGTGACATTCGAACTGACCGAGCCTGCTATCGCATGGCTTGCTGACAAGGGTTATGACGAGCGCATGGGTGCACGTCCGCTAGCGCGCGTCATTCAGGAACACATCAAGAAGCCATTGGCCAATGAAGTGCTGTTCGGCAAGCTCAAGCATGGCGGTACGGTTCGCGTCGATGTGACGACAAAGGATGATGGCAAGACCGATCTTGCTCTTGAGACTGTTTCCGACAAGCCGGTTACTCCGAAGAAGGATATTCCGGCTGAAAAGAAGCAGCCCGTGCGCAAGAAGATAGCGCCGAAGAGGGCTGAAAAGGAAAAGGTTCTTGCTGGCAAGGATGAGGCCGCGCCAAAACCTGCCACCAAGGCTTCGACGGCGAAATCGTCGGTTCCTAAAGTGCCGCGTAAGAAATAAGAACTTAAAAAGGCCCTTCACATGAGGGCCTTTTTTATTGACCGCATTTGCGGCTGAAAAACTGCTTCGCACTTTTGGCTTAAATACATCTTCAGTTTTTAATATGCATTATCCTGCGCAAAACCGCTTCGCACTTTTGCTGGAAATGCTTTAGTTTGAAGCATGTCTTCGAGTCTTTCCCCCAGTTCAGACCAACAGTCAGCAGAGCAATCTGGCCATATTGGCTGGTTTTTCCGCGGTACGCGCCGAATAGTGAGTGTGCCTGCTATTTTGTTGATGAGTTCCTTTATTGGCTTTTCAGGACTAGCAATCGAAAGTGGCATAACAGTCGGACAAGCGGTGTTTATGACGCTGACCATCTGGGCTTTGCCCGCAAAGGTGGTGCTCATTGGCGCGATCAGTGCCGGGGCATCCATTCCCGCAGCGGCCTTGGCTGTAGGATTGTCATCTGTTCGCCTAATGCCGATGGTGGTGGCGCTTTTACCGGAATTGAAAGGCCCAAAGACACGCAAGCTGACGCTTGCAGCCCTATGCCATTTTGTAGCGGTGACTGCTTGGGTCATGGCAATGGAAGAGCTGCGTAACGTGCCGCGCAATATGCGGACTAGTTATTTTGCGGGTATCGGCTCTGTTCTCGTCGGCACGAATGCGCTTGTGGTCGCTCTGGTTTACATGCTTTCCGCGTCATTTCCGCCGGTGGTGTTTGCAGCGCTTTTCATGCTGACACCGATGTACTTTTTGACGTCGCTTTGGCGTTCGGCGCGTGAACGGGCCGGGCAAATTGCCATGGTCTCCGGTATCGTCCTTTTCCCGATCTTCCACCAGTTTGCGCCCGGCTATGATCTACTTCTGACTGGTATTTTCGGCGGACTGATTTCATTCGCCTTTCACCGCTCGCGCAAGGCGAGCGAGGAGGCTCTGCAATGAATTGGAACAGCTATTCCGATTGGTGGTGGCCGCTTGTATTTATCCTGCTTGCAGGTGCACTTCCAACATACATATTCCGTGTCATGGGAGTGATTGTCGGTGGGCGGATACGCGAGGATTCAGAAGTTCTGGTGTTTGTGCGCTGTGTTGCGACGGCACTGGTTGCAGGCGTGATCGCACAGCTTATTCTGTATCCGAACGGGGAGCTCGCAAACTCCCCGATGTGGCTTCGTATTGGATCGGCAGCTGCCGGATTCATCGCTTATCTTATCGCGGGCAAGCGCTTGCTTGTCGGTATTATGGTGGCTGAAGCGCTGCTGATTGCCGGATTGTTGAGCTTATAAAGACGATTCTTATCAAAGTGCTGCGCGGATTTTCTCAGCATTTGCTGTAAGAACGGCAGCGTCTTCCATTTTTCCGGTATGAGGCTTCAGTTCTACACCTTCAAAACGCGGGATAACGTGGAAGTGCAGATGGTAAACCGTCTGCCCTGCTGCCGATTCATTGAATTGAATGACAGTGACGCCATCCGCGTCAAAAGCCTTCTTCACGGCATTTGCGATCTTCTGCACGGCTTTGATAGCTTCCGCGAGCGTTTCCGGCTTTGCATCAAGGAGGTTGCGTGATGGCGCTTTTGGAACAATCAGCGTGTGGCCTGTTCCCTGCGGCATGACATCCATGAATGCCACAACATCATCCGTTTCATAAACGCGCGTTGACGGAATCTCGCCGCGCAGGATTTTTGCAAAGATGTTGTTGTCATCATAGGTAGCGGACATGGTGTTCTCTCCAGTTCAGTCTCTTATTCGGTTGTTATCGTGATGCCTGCTTGAAAGGCGTGTGCTCTTTCAGTGCTTTGTGTATCTGATCGACTTCTCGTCGTTCACGTTCCAGATAGTCGCTGACAGCGTGACGGAAACCTTCATGCGAAATATAATGCGCGGAATGGGTTGTAACCGGCGCATAGCCACGCGCAAGCTTGTGCTCGCCCTGTGCACCTGCTTCCACAACCCGTAATTTGCGATCAATCGCGAAGTCTATCGCCTGATGGTAGCAAACCTCAAAATGGAGGTATGGGTGATCCTCAATGCAGCCCCAGTGACGTCCATAAAGTGTATCGCTACCGATGAAATTGATTGCACCGGCAATGTAACGGCCATTACGTTTTGCCATGACCAGCAGGATATCCTGCGCCATTGTTTGGCCAATCAACGAGAAAAACTTCCGGTTGAGATAAGGGCGACCCCACTTGCGACTGCCTGTATCAATATAGAATTCAAAAAAGTCGTCCCATACGGATTCTGTCAGATCGCTACCGGTCAGCCAGTCGATTTCGATGCCTTCTAAAAGCGCTTCTCGACGTTCTTTTTTGAGAGCTTTGCGTTTTCTCGACACTAGCTCATTTAGAAAATCATCATAATTAGAAAAACCATTGTTTATAAAATGAAATTGCTGATCTGTTCGATGCAGAAAACCAGCTGCTTCAAGCGATGAAATCTCGGTCTGGGGCGCGAATGTAACGTGCGCAGAAGAAGCGCCTGTCTGATCAGTGAGTTGCCGCAACCCCGCTGCGAGAGCAAACTGGATTGCTCCGGGTTCAAACTCCCGATTATGAAGCAGGCGCGGGCCGGTTGCGGGCGTAAACGGAACTGATGCCTGAAACTTGGGGTAGTAACGCCCGCCTGCGCGTTCGAAAGCATCTGCCCAGCCGTGGTCGAATACATATTCGCCCTGACTATGGCCTTTCAGGTAATTGGGTATTGCCCCGATGAGGTAACCCTGGTCGTCTTCGAGGCGGAGATAGTGAGGTAACCAGCCAGCCTGTTGTGAGACCGAGCCTGAATGCTCCAACGCCAGAAGAAATGCGTGGGAAATAAACGGGTTATAATTGCCATCCTGCCGGGACGTTCCGGCAAGATGGTTCCATTCATCTTCTGAAAAGTCGCCAACGCTTTCAACGATGCGAAGAGCGAAGCTTTGCTCAGTCTGCTTCTCGTCGTCATTCATGGCGAAATGTCCTGTTAGGCGGCCAATGCGCGTGGATCGAAGCCTTCAAAAGTGATCTGATCCACGTTGAGATCGCTATGCTTTTTCATTTCCATATCTCGTACTGTCCAGCTGATGACAGGAAGGTCAAGCTTTTCACGCACGAAGCTGACGAACGGGTTCGGCAGGTGATGCACATTATAGGATACAAAGGAAATCTGATGCGCGAGCATTGCGAAGTGTGCTTCGAAAGCCTTTGTACGCGTGCCTTCCGCTGTCAACCCTGCCGGGATGCCGGGAGCGTCGCTTGCGAAGCGTCGAACCAGATGATGGTCGAAAGACATGATTGCAGCGTCGCCCTTATATGAAGCCAATTCTTTTGCAACCGCCGCAACAAGACCGTCATCTCGGCCTTCAATACCCTTCAGTTCAATAACGACAGGTACGCGGCTGGCAACGAGGTCAAGCATCTGTTTGAGTGTTGGCGCGCGATCAGCAGTGCCACCAATATGAAGTTCGCTGGCTTCAGCGAGCGTCAGGTCGCTGATACGGCCTTCCCGCCCGGTGAGGCGCTTGAGGTCGTCATCATGAAACACGATAACACCGCCGTCTTTGGTCAAATGGACGTCGCATTCAATCGCAAAGCCAGCTTTTGCTGCTGCATCAAAGGCAGCGAGCGTGTTTTCCCAGCGCTCTTTATTGAGGTCGTGCAGGCCGCGATGCGCAATGGGTTGTTTTTTAAGCCATTCAGGAGATGACATTATGCAACCTCGATGATTGCTTCGATTTCAACCGGTGCATTCAGCGGGAGGCTTGCAACGCCGACTGCAGCGCGTGCGTGCTTGCCAGCATCACCGAGGACTGCGACGAGGAGATCGGAGGCGCCATTGGCGACCAGATGCTGTTCAACAAAATCGGCTGTGGACGATACAAATACTGTGATTTTTATGACCCGCTTGATACGGTTCAAATCGCCAAGAGCGGCCTTTGCCTGTGCAAGAACGTTAACGGCGCAGGCGCGTGCTGCGACCTGACCGTGGGCAACCGTCAGGGCATCGCCGATCTGACCTGTGTGAACGAGCTTGCCGTTTTCTAATGGAAGCTGGCCTGAAGTCAGAAGGAGAGAACCGGTTTGTGCGAACGGCACATAGTTTGCTGCGGGTGCTGCAGCTTCCGGTAAAGATATACCCAGATTTTTAAGGCGACTGTCGATGGTATCGGTCATTCCATTAATCCCTGCTAACTTAATGCCTTGAGCTTCTCTTTCATCAAGAGAATCGGTGAAACTTTTGGGGAGGGTGCGTTTTTTGCCTCGCTTCCGCCACGAGTTTTTTTATCATGCTGCTCAACATATCGGGAGATTCATTTATGCGCTTTTTGACAATGGCATTTGCGGCATCCGGAGCAGCTATTTGCATATGGAGCGGCATTGCCAACGCTTCATCGACGGTAACTTTGGTTCCGCATCGCGCCGTTTATGATCTCACGCTCGATCGTTCTGATGAAAAATCCGGTATCAGTGGACTCACAGGTCGTATGGTTTATGAGTTTAATGGATCAGCCTGTGAAGGCTATACGACGAATTTCCGTTTTGTCACGCGCATTGATATGGATGAGCAACCGCAACGCGTGACCGATCAGCAGACAACAACCTTTGAAAGCGGCAACGGGAAGGATTTCCGTTTCGTCAACAAAACCTTCGTTGACAAAGAACTCGTCAAGGAAGTTCGTGGCGATGCCAAGGTTGAAGATGGCAAGACGGTTGTTGCGCTGACAAAGCCAAAGGAAAACAAACTCGACCTTAAGGCGACGCAGTTTCCAACGACGCATATGGAAGAGCTGATCGCAAAAGCGGCAGCTGGTGAAAAGTTCTATCAGACTTCTCTTTATGATGCTTCGGAAGATGCCGACCGTATTGTTTCGACCACGGTTGTTGTTGGCAAGGAACAGGAAGCCAGGGACGACGAAACTAAAGCCATGGGCAAGTTCATGAAAGACAATGTCTGGCCTGTGACGATTTCCTATTTTGATGATACGCAAAAGCAGGACGGACTTCCGATCTATCGCATTAACTTCAAGCTTTACAAAAACGGAATAACACGCGATCTGACAATGGATTATGGTGATTTCTCCATGCGCGGTAAGCTCGTCAAGCTTGATGTTTATGACGAAAAAGCACCCAAAGCAGATTGCAAATAGGTCATTTACCACAGCCTTCGGCGTTATAATTGTCCGAAGGCTTGCATTTGTCAGCGCGTTGGTTTAACAGCGCGCCTATTCCACACACGGGATTGGGCTTTTGCAGGGAGAAATCCTGCCTCAGCCTCCGGTGGCGAGAAATCGCCTCAGCCCGTGGAGGTTCAACCGGAAAAGGAAAATACAGATGGCATTGCCTGAATTCAGCATGCGTCAGCTTCTGGAAGCTGGTGTTCACTTCGGCCACCAGACCCACCGCTGGAACCCAAAGATGGCTCCTTACATCTATGGCGACCGCAACAATATCCATATCCTCGATCTGTCCCAGACCGTTCCTCTTTTGCACAACGCGCTGAAGGTCGTTTCTGACACCGTTGCTCGCGGCGGTCGTGTTCTGTTCGTTGGTACGAAGCGTCAGGCTTCGGACATCATCGCTGACGCAGCAGCTCGCTCGGCTCAGTATTATGTCAATGCACGCTGGCTCGGCGGCATGATGACCAACTGGAAGACAATCTCGAACTCGATCCAGCGTCTGCGCAAGCTCGACGAAATTCTGGCTGGCGACGCTCAGGGTTACTCGAAGAAAGAACGTCTGAACCTCGAACGCGAACGCGAAAAACTGGACCGTGCTCTCGGTGGTATCAAGGACATGGGTTCGGTTCCTGACCTGATGTTCATCGTTGATACCAACAAGGAAGCAATTGCTATCCAGGAAGCCAAGCGTCTGGGCATTCCAGTTGTTGCTATCATCGATTCGAACTGTAACCCGGATCAGATCGACTACCCAATTCCGGGTAACGACGATGCTGCACGCGCTATTTCGCTTTATTGCGACCTGGTTGCTCGCGCTGCTCTTGATGGTATCGCTCGTCAGCAGGGTGCTCTCGGCATTGATATTGGTGCGCAGGCTGAAGCTCCTATCGAGCCAGCTCTCGAAGCTCCAGCTGAAGGCGCGTAATCAGCGCTCGTGATTTTCATCCATCCGTTACATGACGGGTGGATAACTTCATTCGTTCCGATGCAATAAGCGTCGGTTAAAAGTTGGCACACCCATCCGGTGTGCCTTCGCTTTCGTGAAAGGCGACACAATGAGCATTTCCGCATCACAGGTTAAAGAACTCCGCGAACTGACTGGCGCAGGCATGATGGACTGCAAGGCAGCGCTTGCTGAAACCAATGGCGACATCGAAGCCGCTGTTGATTATCTGCGCGCGAAGGGTATCGCTAAGGCTGACAAGAAGGCTGGCCGTACAGCTGCTGAAGGTCTTGTTGGTGTTGCTGCTTCCGGCAACAAGGCTGTTGTTGTTGAAGTCAACTCCGAGACCGACTTCGTTGCTCGTAACGATGCTTTCCAGGATCTCGTCCGTAAAATCGCTGAGGCTGCTCTTTCGACCGACGGTTCGTCTGAAGCTACTGCTGAAGCAAACATCGACGGCAAGACCGTTACGCAGGCTGCTAAGGACGCAGTTGCAACCATTGGTGAAAACATCAGCTTCCGTCGTTCGGCAGCTCTTGAAGTTTCCAAGGGTGCTGTTGCTACCTACATCCATAACGGTGTTGCAGATGGCCTCGGCAAGCTTGGTGTTCTCGTCGCAATCGAAACCGAAGGCAATGCAGAAGCTGCAAGCGCATTCGGTCGTCAGGTTGCAATGCACGTTGCTGCTATCAACCCGCTCGCTCTGACTGCTGCTGACGTTGATCCAGCTGCTGCAGAACGCGAAAAGGCGATTTTCATCGAACAGGCTCGTGAATCGGGCAAGCCAGACAACATCATCGAAAAGATGATCGAAGGCCGCATGCGCAAGTTCTACGAAGAAGTTGTTCTTCTCTCGCAGGCTTTCGTTATCAACCCTGATCTGACTGTTGAAGCTGCTCTCAAGGAAGCTGAAAAGTCGATCGGCGCTCCTGCCAAGATCACTGGCTTTGCACGTATCGCTCTCGGTGAAGGCATTGAGAAGGAAGAAAGCGATTTTGCTGCTGAAGTTGCTGCTGCAGCTAAGGGCTAATATTATTTTTCAAAGCGCATTCTGTTTAGACAAGCGCTTTGATATTTCTTTTCCTGCATTACCCTTCGCAATACCGTTTTGCACTTTTGCTGGAAATGCTTGAAAAGACCATTGATTTTGAAGGGCATCGCGTGACAACGCGGTGCCCTTCGTGTATCGCAAACCGAATAGTATCAGTTGATCACCACCTGCGGAGAAACTCCATGTCCGTTAAGCCCGCCTATAAACGCGTTCTTCTGAAAGCCTCCGGTGAGGCATTGATGGGCAGTCAGGGCTTTGGCATCGATGTTTCGGTTGCCGATCGCATTGCAAACGATATCAAACAGGCCCGCACACTGGGCGTCGAAGTTGGCGTCGTGATAGGCGGCGGCAATATTTTCCGCGGTGTTGCGGTGGCCTCAAAGGGTGGTGATCGTGTGACCGGCGACCATATGGGGATGCTCGCAACTGTGATTAACTCGCTGGCTCTGCGCACATCGTTGCACAAAATCGGCGTGGATGCCGTTGTTCTCTCTGCCATAGCAATGCCCGAAATCTGCGAGAGTTTTTCACAGCGGCAGGCAACTGCCTATATGGATGAGGGCAAGGTTGTGATTTTTGCTGGCGGTACGGGCAATCCATTTTTCACGACAGATTCTGCGGCCGCATTGCGTGCAGCGGAAATTGGGGCCGATGCACTTCTCAAAGGCACGCAGGTGGACGGCATTTACTCAGCTGATCCGAAAAAAGACTCTACTGCGACACGCTTTGATACTCTCACACATAAGGAAGTTCTGGATCGCGGTCTTGCTGTCATGGATACAACTGCGGTTGCGCTTGCGCGTGAGAATAACATTCCGATAATAGTCTATTCCATCCATGAAAGCGGTGGCTTGGCCGAAATTCTGCAAGGCAGGGGACGTTGCACGGTCGTTTCCGATAATTGATCTGCTCCCCTGTTAAGTAATGAAGGAGATACTGATGAGCGATGTTTTTGACATCAACGATCTGAAGCGCCGCATGGAAGGCGCTGTCAACGCGCTAAAGCACGATCTTGGCGGCCTGCGCACAGGACGCGCTTCGGCAAGCTTACTCGAACCAATTACGATTACGGCATATGGTTCTGAAATGCCGATTAATCAGGTTGCAAATATCACGGTCCCTGAAGCACGTATGCTCTCTGTCTCCGTATGGGATAAGACAATGGTCAGCGCTGTCGAGCGTGCGATTCGCGATTCCGGACTGGGTCTCAATCCAATCACCGATGGTATGACACTGCGCATTCCTTTGCCGGAGCTTAATGAGCAGCGCCGTAAGGAACTGGTCAAGATTGCGCACCAGTATGCTGAGCAAGGTCGTATTGCAGCGCGTCATGTTCGCCGCGATGGGATGGATACGCTCAAGAAGCTCGAAAAAGATGGTGATATCAGCCAGGACGATAGTCGTGGTCTTTCTGAAAAGGTTCAGAAGCTGACGGACGATACCATCGCTGAAATGGATAAGATTGTTGCTGTTAAGGAAGGGGAGATCATGCAGGTCTAGGCCTGACATGATTTTTCAGTGAGGGAGAACTCTGACATGTCCGATCCGCGCCACATTGCCATTATCATGGACGGTAATGGTCGTTGGGCAAAGGCGCGCGGGCTGCCACGCAGCGCTGGCCACAGGGCCGGGGTCGAGGCATTGCGCGAAACGGTGCGTGGCGCCGGGGACCGCGGTCTAGGCTTTCTCACACTGTTTGCTTTTTCGTCTGAAAACTGGTCGCGCCCAAGCGGTGAAGTCGGCGATCTCATGGGATTGCTGAAACTTTTCATTAGGCGCGATCTGGCTGAGTTGCATCGTAATAATGTTCGCGTCAGGATTATTGGGGAGCGGGAAAATCTAGCCTCTGACATTTCTGGTTTGTTGGGGGAGGCAGAATCGCTGACCCGGCAGAATACCGGGCTCAACCTTATCATTGCCTTCAATTATGGCTCCCGTGATGAGATTGCACGTGCGGTTAAGAGCCTTGCAAGAGATGTTGCCGCGGGCCTTCTTGATCCTTCATCCATTTCGCCCGATTTGATTTCCGCTAATCTGGATACGGCGGGCATTCCAGATCCGGACTTGATCATACGAACCAGTGGCGAAATGCGTCTTTCCAATTTTCTGCTTTGGCAGGCAGCCTATGCAGAGTTTCTGTTTGTGCCGGGGCATTGGCCTGACTTTAAATCCGCTGATCTTGATGCCGCGTATGAAGTTTTCCGCCAACGTGAGCGTCGCTTCGGTGGTGTAGACGTACGTGAACAACAAGAAGAGTACGTGTGCCCTTCGGCCAATGGTGCAGCTGTCTAAGGCCGCTCCTTCGCTTTATCGAAAGGTATCGATGTCAAATCTGCAAACGCGTATTCTGACCGCCATCGTTCTTGGTACTGTAGCTCTTTGGCTAACTTGGGTAGGCGGGCTGGGATTTACTCTGTTCGCAATCGCTATTGGCCTTGCGATGTTTTATGAGTGGACGGAACTCAGCGCGACGAAGCAGACGACATTTTCCCGTCGATTTGGTTGGATTTGGCTGATCCTCATTTCAATTCTTTTGATTCTTGATCGGGGTGCCATACTTACAATCGGCGTGCTGGCATTGGGGACTGCTATTCTTCTTGTGACGGAGTGGAATAAGGGACGCGGCTGGCCTGCCGGCGGCCTTTTCTATGCCGGCTTTTCCGCTGTTTCACTTTCACTGTTGCGTGGTGACGAGCCGTTTGGTTTCACAGCTATATGTTTTTTATTCGCTGTCGTATGGTCAACTGATATTGCAGCCTATTTTAATGGGCGCGCACTTGGTGGGCCTAAACTTGCTCCACGCTTTTCACCAAATAAAACATGGTCTGGTGCTTTGGGTGGGGCAGCGGCAGCCGTTGCCGGCGGAATTCTGGTTGCCTCTCTCGTGGCGCCTCCCGGAAGCTGGGTTGTGCCTTTACTCGCGCTGTTGCTGTCCATTGTCTCGCAGATAGGTGATCTTGCAGAGTCATGGGTTAAGCGCCAGTTCGGGGCCAAGGATTCAGGCCGCCTCTTGCCGGGGCATGGTGGAGTTCTGGACCGGGTCGATGGTCTCGTCGCGGCTGCAGCACTCTTATATGTATTTGGGGCGGTTATGGCGGAGCCAGACGTTCCATCAGCTATCTTTTTTCGTTTCTGACCACATGTGAATTTGTAGGAGTGGTGATTTGCAGGAGGCTCTCGCCTTTTTTATCGGCAGCGAAAGTCTGCTTGTGGGAACCATAATTCCATTTTTGTTTGTGCTGACTGTCGTCGTTTTTGTACACGAAATGGGCCACTATCTCGTGGGGCGCTGGTGTGGCATTGGTGCGACGGCATTTTCTATTGGTTTTGGTCCTGAACTGGTTGGCTTCACCGATAAACACGGTACGCGCTGGAAGCTTTCGGCGATTCCTCTTGGCGGTTATGTTAAGTTTATTGGCGATGAGGATGCGAGCAGTTCACCTGTTGGTGTCGATATGTCGAAACTGTCCGCTGATCAGCAGAGCAGAGCTTTTCCGGCCCAGCCTGTTTGGAAGCGTGCGGCGACTGTCTTTGCTGGCCCTGCCTTCAATATCATTTTGACCATTATAATCTTCAGCGTATTTTTTGCGCTGTATGGCCGACAAGTTGCTGATCCGCTTGTTGCGGGTGTCCAGCCGAATAGTCCCGCGGCTGCTGCCGGCTTTGCGCCGGGAGATCGCTTTGTCAGTGTTGATGGCCAAAAGATCACAACATTTTCTGATGTTCAGAGAATCGTTTCCGGGCGTTCGGGGGACGAGCTGAGTTTCACCGTTGAGCGCGATGGAAAGATGGTGGATCTGAAGGCCACTCCGTCGTTGGTTGAGCGTACCGATCCCCTTGGCAACAAAATCAAGATGGGTGCCATTGGCGTCGAAACTACACAGGAAGTCGGAAATTTCCGTCGCATTGAATATGGACCGCTCGAATCAGTCGGGCAGGCGATTGTAGAAACCGGTCACATTATCAGTCGGACAGGCGAGTTTTTTAAGCGTTTCGCTGTTGGCCGTGAAGACAAGTGCCAGCTTGGTGGCCCGGTGAAAATTGCCAATATGGCTGGAAAAGCAGCAAGCCAAGGCTTTGACTGGCTCGTTCAGTTGATGGCGATGCTTTCGGTTGGGATCGGGCTCCTCAACCTGTTTCCGCTACCGCCACTGGATGGTGGGCATCTGGTTTTCTACGCTGTTGAAGCAATCAAGGGCAGTCCGGTTTCGGTTGGTGCGCAGGAGCTTTTTTATCGTGTAGGATTCCTCGTTGTTATGGGCTTCATGGGGTTTGTGCTTTTCAATGACCTATTTGC
Source organism: Ochrobactrum sp. Marseille-Q0166 (assembly GCF_014397025.1). Classification (NCBI taxonomy): domain Bacteria; kingdom Pseudomonadati; phylum Pseudomonadota; class Alphaproteobacteria; order Hyphomicrobiales; family Brucellaceae; genus Ochrobactrum; species Ochrobactrum sp. Marseille-Q0166. The sequence continues at coordinate 1,442,647 of NZ_JACJUO010000001.1, forward strand.
CTGCTAGATCACTTCTCGAATATCTGGCGGGAAATTGGGGCACGCTACAAAATTGATGTGACTCTAACCGAATAACGCCTCTGCTGCTAAAAGCGGTGCAGAGATGTTAAACAGAAATGAACATTGGGAGTGAGGACTGGAAAAGCGTAGCGTTTTGTTTACCATAACTATTAAATCGCGTGGCATCGATGCCACGCTGATTGTTTAAGTAAACAGATTTTAACCGCGACGCTTGCTTGTATGGAAAAACCGGCTATTACGGTTGTATCTATACGTGCATTTCTGGGAAAATCGCCCCGGGGACAGAAAGAAACGAAGGTTCGGAAAGCCTATGACGGCAAGTTCTAAATTCTTTGGCGCCGCTTCAGCGCTCGCTATGTCGGTCGCTCTTGTAGCTTCGGGTAGTGCAGCGCTGTCTCTGGCATCGGTCACTGCTGCTGAGGCTGCTGTTGTTAACCGCATTGAAGTTCGCGGCAATGGTCGCGTTGACGCTCAGACGGTTCGCGACAATATCGGTATTCAGCCGGGCAAAGCTTTCAACAGCAATGACATTGATGAAGCTGTAAAGCGTCTCTATGCCATGGGTCTGTTCTCTGATGTTCGCATCAATCAGTCCGGCAGCACGCTCGTCGTTCATGTCAATGAACGTCAGGTCGTCAATAATGTCCTGTTCCAGGGTAACAAGAAGATCAAGGATCCTGATCTGGCTCGTGCCGTTCAGCTCAAAGCGCGTTCGCCTTATGATGCTGCGACGATGGAAGCCGACAAGGAGGCCATCAAGGGTGCATATGCGCATATCGGTCGTAGCGACGCGATCGTAAATGCACGCACTGTTGATCTCGGTCAGGGCCGCGTCAATGTGGTTTACGAAATCACAGAAGGTGGTCGTACCAAGATCGCTGACATTAATTTTGTCGGTAACAATGCCTATGGTTCGCGTCGTCTGCGCGATGTCATCTCCACCAAGCGTTCGAACCCGCTGTCGTGGCTGACCCGCAACGACGTTTATGATGAAGGTCGTTTGCAGGCTGACGAAGAAGCGCTGCGTCGGTTCTATTATAATCGCGGTTATGCAGATTTCCGTGTTTTGTCTTCGAATGCGACACTCGATCCTTCAACGAACGAATACACGATCACCATCAATGTTGATGAAGGTAATCGCTACAACTTCGGCGACATTTCGGTTGAAAGCACTGTTGAAGGTGTTGATACACAGGCTCTCAACGGTCTCGTAAAGACACGTTCGGGCAAGCATTACAGCGCCAAGGAAGTTGAAGATTCTGTCGCTGCGATCACAGAAAACGTAGCCGGAAGCGGCTATGCTTTTGCCAAGGTTGAGCCGCGCGGTGATCGTAATTTCGAAAACAACACGATTTCGGTTGTTTATAGCGTTGATCAGGGTCCACGCGCTTATGTTGAGCGTATTGAAATCCGTGGCAATGATAAGACCCGCGACTATGTCATTCGTCGTGAATTCGATGTGAATGAAGGTGATGCCTTCAATCAGTTCATGGTTCAGCGTGCGAAGCGCCGTCTCGAAGCTCTGGATTTCTTCCAGACAGTGAATATCTCGACTGCTCCAGGTGCAGAGCCTGATCAGGTTATCCTGATTGTGGATGTGGTTGAAAAGTCGACTGGTGAATTTTCTATCGGTGGTGGTTATACAACCGGCGGTGATTCTCCCGGTGCGCAGGTCGAAGCTGCTATTACTGAACGCAACTTCCTTGGACGTGGTCAGTTTGTTCGTATCAGTGCAGGTGCTGGTCAGGATCAGATGCGCAACTACGCGTTGTCGTTCACTGAGCCTTACTTCCTCGGCTACCGCATGTCGGCTGGTTTCGACGTATTCCGCCGTTCATACCGCGTAAGCAGCGGTGGTCGTTATGATGTTGAGCAGACAGGCGGAACGATTCGTTTCGGCCTTCCGATCACAGATAACTTCTCTGCCGGTATTGCTTATAACCTCGTGCAGGAAAAGTATAAGCTTGATAGGCTTGATAGCACTGGTGAGCCAGACCCCGCTTACTACGCGCCAGCTTTGATTGAGGCGGCAGAAAATAGCCCTTGGCTTCGTTCTTCCATCAGTTACTCTCTGACCTATAACTCCATCGATGATATGAAGAACCCGCATGATGGTATTTATGCGAAGTTCAATCAGGAGTTTGCAGGTCTCGGTGGCGATGCGAAGTACATCAAGACCACTTTCAAGGGTAATTACTATCAGACGCTTGCTCAGGAAGCCGATATCGTCGGTATGCTGGGTGTCGGTGGTGGCTATATCCACGAATTCGGTAATGATGGCGTCCGTATCTTCGATTTGTTCAAGAATAATTCGGATATGATCCGTGGCTTCAAGTTCAACGGTATTGGCCCATACCAGGATGCTGGAAACGGCAATCGCTACTGGCTCGGTGGTACGACTTACATGAATGCGACTGCTGAAGTGCAGTTCCCGATGCCATTGGTTCCGGACAGTCTCGGTATTCGTGGTGCCGTGTTTGCAGATGCAGCAACGCTTTATGGCAACAATACGCCTAATATTTCCGGCGACGACAAGAAGATTCGTTCTTCGGTCGGTGTCAGCTTGATGTGGGCGTCGCCATTCGGTCCTCTGCGTTTTGACTATGCAGTCCCGGTTTCGAAAGCTGATTCCGATAAGGTTCAGAATTTCAACTTCGGCGTTTCGACCAAGTTCTAATAGATTTGCCTTTTCCCGGGGCAGACATGCCCCGGGCAAGAAAGTGCTTTGATGGCAGATCCCATTTTCTTCAAGCCTTCTCGTGAACTCACGATTGGCGATATTGCAGATTTTACCGGTGCAAGCCTTCGCAATCCGAAGCTTGCACCGCGTTCTGTTGCACGTTTGGCATCTTTGAGTGATGCAAGCGATGATGCGCTTGTTTTTGTCGATGGCAAAAGGAATGCAGCGGCTCTTTCCGGCATGAAAGCCGCTGGCGTCTTGTGTTCGGACGATGTTGCTGACAGTGTTCCGGCTGATATTGCTGTACTGGTCACCAAAAATCCGCAGCGTGATTTTTCTTCCGTTGGACGTATGCTTTTTCCTGTTTCGGTGCGGCCTGAGAGCTGGCTGGGTGAAACAGGTATTTCGTCCTCTGCCTTTATTCATCCCTCCGCGAAAATTGAAGCTGGTGCGACTATTGAAGCCGGGGCTTCTATTGGAAAAAATGTCAGTATTGGCTCCGGGACACTGATTGCATCCACAGCTGTTATTGGCGAAGGCTGCCAGATTGGACGCGATAGTTATATTGCGCCCGGTGTGACTATTCAGTTTGCGATGATTGGTAATCGTGTCTCGTTGCATCCGGGCGTACGTATCGGGCAGGATGGTTTTGGATATGTTCCGGGACCGCGTGGTCTTGAAAAAGTGCCGCAGCTCGGCCGTGTCATTCTTCAGGATGATGTAGAAATTGGTGCGAATACAACGATTGATCGCGGCGCCTTGAGCGATACTTTCATCGGTGAGGGTACCAAGATCGATAATCTGGTGCAGATAGCACATAATGTACGGTTTGGCAGGTTCTGTGTTGTCGCTGCGCATTGCGGCATTTCGGGAAGTTGCGTGATCGGCGATCAAACAATGCTTGGTGGCAGCGTAGGGCTTGCCGATCATGTGGTTATCGGTTCGCGCGTGCAGATTGCTGCGGGAAGCGGCGTTATGAATGACATACCCGATGGCGAGCGTTGGGGGGGCGTCCCTGCTCGACCAATAAAGCAGTGGTTCCGCGATATCGCAAATATTCGGAGCATCGGGAAACCCAAGAAGGAGCACTCCTCTGATGAGTGAAGCTAATCAGAAGCTGGAAACCGCGGACATTCAGGCTGTTTTGCGCGCGCTCCCGCACCGTTATCCGTTTTTGCTGATCGATCGTATTATCAATATTGACGGTGATCAGTCGGCGACGGGCATCAAAAATGTTACGATTAATGAGCCGCATTTTACCGGCCATTTTCCCGACAAACCAATCATGCCCGGCGTTCTGATCATCGAGGCCATGGCGCAAACAGCGGGTGCAATTACAGTTCTCAAAAATGGTTCTGATGCGCCAAGCCTTGTTTATTTCATGACAATCGACAAAGCCAAGTTTCGTCGGCCAGTAGTTCCAGGTGATCAGCTTCACCTTCACGTGAAGAAGATTAAACAACGCGGAAATATTTCTAAATATGAATGCGTGGCGGAAGTTGATGGTGTAAAGGTTGCCGAGGCTGAAGTCGCCGCTATGGTTGGCGTAGCCGAAGAGAAGGCATGAGTACCTCAATGAAGGAAACTTTTATCCACCCTACCGCTCTCGTAGAGTCGGGTGTGGAACTTGGGCAGGGCGTATCCGTCGGTCCTTTTTGTCACGTACAGTCTGGCGCCGTTATTGGCGATAATTCTGAACTGATGAGTCATGTCGTGATCAGCGACGCTGTTCGTCTTGGCGCTAACGCCAAGGTGTATCCGCATGCTGTTCTGGGTTGCGACCCACAGAACGGTAAGCACAAGGGTGGTCCGACGACGCTTGTCGTCGGTGAGAATTGCCTTGTGCGTGAAGGCGTCACCATGCATCGCGGTTCAGATAGCAGCCGTGGTTACACGAGTGTTGGCAATAACTGCCAGTTTCTCGCTTATGCTCACGTCGCGCATGATTGCGATGTGGGTGATCATGTCACGTTTGCCAATAACGTCATGATTGGCGGCCATGTTGAAATCGGTCATCATGCGATTCTCGGCGGCGGTTCGGCTGTTCATCAGTTCACGCGTGTTGGTCATCATGCTTTTGTTGGGGGTATGGCGGCGCTGGCCCATGATCTCATTCCTTACGGCAGTGCGATCGGCAACCATGCTTATCTTGGCGGTTTGAACATAATCGGAATGAAGCGTTCCGGTATGCAGCGCAAGGATATTCATAATCTGCGCCATGCAGTCCATATGTTGTTTGATCGCACCAAGCCAGTACGTGAGCGTGCACAGGACGTCTTGAAAGCCATCCCTGATTCTGATGAGGTGGCTGATCTTATCTCCTTCATTCTAGTGGAAAATAAGCGCGCTTATTGCACGCCGCCGCTTGGCTCATCGGTAGGTGGAGCGATGGATGACGGTGACGACGATTGATAGCGCGAAGAACGCCGTAAAGTGCCAACGCACAGCCATTATTGCTGGCAATGGCCTTTTGCCCATTAAAGTGGCTGAAGCTCTGAAGGCGGACGGAAATCCGCCTTTTATGCTTCCACTGCGTGGTGAGGCCGATACCTCGCTCTATGAGTATGAACATCAGGAAATTGCAGCGATTGATTTTGGTATGCTCATCCGTGCCATGCGGTCGGCTGGCGTCACTCAAGTTGTCCTTGCCGGTGGTCTTCGTAATCGTCCGCATCTGAGTGATCTCAAACTCAATCTTCCGACGATCAGGGCCGTGCGCTATGTTCTGACCGCACTTGGTCAGGGCGATGATGCGTTACTGCGTGCTTTCATGCGTCTGCTTGAGCGCTATGGCTTCAAGATGGTTGGAGCGCACGAGGTTGTTCCTGATCTTTTGTCACCGACACCGCCAAGAGTGATCACGCGTCTGACGCCTGATTCTCGGGAGCGCCGGAATGTTGTGCTTGCGATGGAGGCCGCGCTTCGTCTTGGTGAACTGGATGTCGGGCAGGGCGCAATTGCTGCCGGTGGCCGCGTCGTGGCGCTCGAAGGTGCAGAAGGCACTGACGAAATGATCGAGCGTGTTTACGCGCTTCGTATGTCAGGTCGTATTCCAAAACGTGGCGGCGTACTTGTCAAGATGGCCAAGCCGCGCCAGGATGAGCGTGCCGATCTGCCGGCAATCGGCGTCTCAACTGTGGACAATGCAGCCCGTGCTGGCTTGTCCGGCATTGCAATAGAAGCTGGCCGCACTTTCATTCTGGGCCTTGGTGAAACCATGGCAGCAGCCAATGAAAAAGGCCTTTTCATCGAGACGATCAGTCGAAACCAAAGGGATTTAGCACGTTGAGCAAAACCAGTCGGCCATTGAAAATTGCGATCGTGGCCGGAGAGGAATCAGGCGATCTGCTCGGTGCTGATTTGATAGATGCTCTTCGTGGTCAGACAGATCGGCTTGTCGATATTGTCGGTGTTGGAGGCGATCATCTTGCCGAACGTGGATTAAAAACGTTTTTCGATCCGCATGAAATAGCACTCATGGGCCTCGGTGCAATTCTTAAGAATCTGCCTGGTCTCATCCTGCGCATCCGGCAGACTGCAAGGCGGATCGTTGCTGAAAAGCCCGATTGCGTGCTGCTGATAGATAGTCCGGATTTCACGCATCGGGTTGCAAAGAAAATCCGTGCGGCTGATCCGTCAATTCCCATTGTAAAATATATAGCGCCAAGTGTCTGGGCCTGGCGTCCGCAGCGTGCAAAAGCGATGCGTGCCTATGTCGACCATGTGCTGACGGTGTTGCCGTTTGAAGTCGAAGTCATGAAACGACTTAACGGACCGCAATCGACTTATGTCGGCCATCGCCTCAGCAGCTATGCACCGATTGTGAAAATACAGGCTACGCAGCGCGCTGCTGAAGCGCAACGCTGGCCTGATGGTGCACGTTGTCTGCTATTGCTTCCGGGATCTCGCCGTGGCGAAATCCAGACGCTTATGGAACCCTTCGGCAAGGCTGTAGAAGAGCTGTCAAAGCGTGTCGAAAAGCTTGAGGTCATTCTACCTACATTGCCGCGCGTTGAGGAAATGGTGCGTGAGCTTTCCAAGGATTGGGCCGTGAAGCCGCTTATCGTGACCGGAGATGAAGCCAAGTGGGATGCCTTTGCACGTGCAGATGCAGCACTGGCCGCGTCGGGTACGGTTTCACTGGAGCTTGCGCTGTCGCGCATCCCGACCATTTTGTCTTACAAGGCTGATTGGTTTGCACGCCAGTTTTTACTGTCCAAGATTACGATCTGGAGCGCAGCTCTTCCGAATATAATCGCTGACGAACCGGTGGTGCCTGAGTTTTTCAATGAATCGGTACGGCCGGGCAATCTCGCTCGTTACGTCGACAAGCTTATGCAGAAAACGCCGTCGCGGCAGGCGCAGCTTGATGGCTTTGACAAAGTGATATCAATTATGGCCACTGACCGACCTTCTGGTGAGATCGGAGCAAAGGTCTTGCTCGATTTGGCTGAAAACGGCAGGAAACGCTAAATTCAAAAATCAGAACAAACAAAAACCCCGGTACTTTGCCGGGGTTTTCTTCATTCCGATTTTGATTACTTGCGCTTTGCGACTGGCACGTAATCGCGTTCTTGTGCACCAGTATAAAGCTGGCGCGGACGGCCAATCTTCTGCTGTGGATCTTCGATCATTTCCTTCCACTGAGCGACCCAGCCGACCGTGCGGGCGAGGGCGAACAGAACCGTAAACATTTCGGTTGGGAAGCCGAGAGCCTTCAGTGTGATACCGGAATAGAAGTCGATATTTGGATAAAGCTTCTTTTCGATGAAATATTCATCGGTCAGAGCGATTTTTTCGAGTTCGAGAGCGACGTCGAGAAGCGGATCGTCCTTGATGCCAAGTTCGCTAAGAACTTCATGGCAGGTTTTCTGCATGATCTTGGCGCGCGGATCGTAGTTTTTGTAAACGCGATGGCCGAAGCCCATCAGACGGAACGGATCGTTCTTGTCCTTTGCGCGGGCAATGAATTCCGGAATGCGGTCAACAGAACCAATTTCCGCCAGCATGTTGAGTGCTGCTTCATTGGCACCGCCATGCGCAGGACCCCAGAGACATGCAACGCCAGCAGCGATACATGCAAATGGGTTTGCACCTGAAGAACCAGCAAGACGAACGGTCGATGTCGAAGCGTTCTGTTCGTGGTCAGCGTGCAAGATGAAGATGCGATCCATAGCGCGCGCCAGAACTGGATTAACCTTGTATTCTTCGCAAGGCACACCAAAGCACATGTGCAGGAAGTTCGACGCAAAATCGAGGTCGTTCTTCGGATACATGAATGGCTGGCCGATATGGTACTTATAAGCCATTGCAGCAAGGGTAGGCACCTTGGCGATCAGGCGGATCGAAGCAACCATGCGCTGATGCGGATCGGTAATATCGGTCGAGTCGTGATAGAATGCCGACATTGCGCCGACGCAGCCGACGATGACGGCCATTGGATGCGCATCACGACGGAAACCGGTGAAGAACTTCGTCATCTGCTCATGGATCATGGTGTGACGGGTCACACGATAATCGAAATCGGCCTTCTGGGTCGCCGTAGGCAGTTCGCCATAAAGTAGAAGGTAGCAGGTTTCAAGGAAGTCACCATGTTCAGCTAGCTGATCAATCGGATATCCACGATACAGCAACACGCCTTCATCGCCGTCGATATAGGTGATCTTGGATTCGCAAGAAGCGGTTGAAGTGAAGCCTGGATCGTAAGTGAAAGCGTGGGCATTCTTATAAAGTGGACCGATATCAACGACATCCGGCCCGACAGTGCCTTGTCGTACAGGCAGGTCAAACGTTTTGCCGTCGAGGGTAAAGCTAGCTGTCTTATCTGACATCGTGTTTCCTTTCGTGTCCACTTTGCCGCCCGCGCGGCGGCTGAATTTTAATCGTCGTTATAACTTGTCTTTTGTAACATCTATGTGTTGCCCGCCAACGCGGGAAACGACATTATTTTATCTGTTGCCCGTTCTCGTAGAAGAACGAAATTTCAACGCATTATCCAAACGATTTCGCCCGCCAAACTATCCCAATGATTTTGCGATGCAATGCGTATTTTGGTCTAATTAAGTCAGTTTTGTCACGTCAGCGTGAATGCTAACAGTTCAAACGATTTGATCTTTTATGCGTGCAAGTGACTCTTCACGGCCAAGCACAAAAAGTACATCGAATACACCTGGAGATGTAGCGCGGCCTGTAAGGGCAGCGCGCAGTGGTTGTGCTACCTTGCCAAGCTTCAGACCTACGGCTTCTGCATGCGCACGAACAGCCGCATCAAGCGCGTCTACAGTCCATTCAGTAACTGACTCCACATGTGGAAGGACAGCTTTCAGAACTTGGCGACCTTCGTCATTGAGCAGGGACGCGGCCTTTTCGTCAAATGCAAGCGGACGTTTTGCGAAGATGAATTTCGCACCATCGACAAGTTCAACCAGTGTCTTTGCGCGATCTTTAAGACCGGGCATTGCGGTAAGCAGCTGAGCGCGACCCTTTTCATCAAGGGAAGCTTGCAGTTCTTTGCCGCCTTCGATTTCCGGCAATACGGCGATCAGTGCATCAAAGAGAGCCTTGTCGTCGCTGGCGCGCATGTAAAGGCCATTGATCGCTTCGAGCTTCTGGAAATCAAAACGTGCAGCCCCTTTGTTGATGTCAGTGACGTCAAACCACTCGATCATTTGTTCGGTCGACATGATTTCGTCATCGCCATGACTCCAGCCCAGACGGACGAGATAGTTGCGAAGTGCTTCTGGCAGATATCCCATGGCGCGATAGGCATCAACGCCCAGCGCGCCGTGGCGCTTGGAGAGCTTGGCGCCGTCTGCACCATGAATGAGCGGGATATGCGACATTTGGGGGACTTCCCAGCCCATCGCATCATAAATCACGGTCTGCCGCGCAGCGTTGGTCAGATGGTCATCGCCGCGGATAATGTGGGTGACGCCCATATCGTGGTCGTCGACGACAACTGCGTGCATATAGGTCGGTGTACCGTCGGAACGCAGGATGATGAAATCATCAAGGTCTTTGTTCGGGAAGCGAACATCACCCTGAACAGCGTCGCGCACAAGGGTTTCACCTTCTCTCGGAGCCTTGATTCGAATAACGGGCTTTACGCCTGCAGGTGCCTCGGAAGGGTCTCGGTCACGCCAGCGGCCATCATAGCGCGGCGGACGGCCTTCAGCGCGTGCCTTTTCGCGCATTTCCTCAAGCTCCTCCGGCGTTGCGTAGCAATAATAGGCTTTGCCATTGGCAACAAGTTCTTCGGCCACTTCACGGTGACGTGGAGCACGCTCAAATTGGGAAATTGCATCGCCATCCCAATCAAGACCAAGCCAATTCAGGCCGTCCAGAATTGCTGCTGTGGCGGCATCGGTGGAGCGTTCGCGATCTGTATCTTCGATGCGCAGCAGCATCTTGCCGCCGGTGTGCTTTGCATAAAGCCAATTGAAAAGAGCCGTTCGAGCTCCGCCAATATGCAGATAACCCGTGGGTGAAGGGGCAAAACGGGTGACGACCGGTTTCGACATGACAGCTCCACTGTGTCAGAGCCTCGTTGGACTGCGGCAGGACGCCGAAGGCGAGGCAGAATTAGACTATATAGCGCCCGTTTGATTGTATTCTACAGGCAATCGGGGTTCTCGACGCGAACCCTCTCGATTTTGGCTGGCGTTCATGTAGCATAGGTAGCACAGTGCGCAAGGGCTTGACGTCCCTTTCGCAAAGATCCGGTATTCTTCTTTAGATTAGCGGTGAGCACTTTTGCAGTCAGGCGGGGGCATGACGGGCGCAAGGGAAGCACAGGAGATCAGTGAACGGGCATTTGTCAAAGACATGCCCGAAGGATTGACCCGTGCTTTGATGCCTGCTCCGTGGCGTGCGAACGCTCTCGAAGAAATCCGCCCTGCCGCACTTCCAAAGCGAGTTCTAAGGCCTTCTGAACGCGCGCGCGCGTTATTAGCCGCCGCGTGGTTAAATCTGAGCCAAGCTCTGAGTCGGGAGGTAGGGCGCGGGATATTTTTCCTTCTGTTTCCCGTGATGATGGGTGTGGGAGCAGTTATCTATTTCACGCTTTCCTTCGAGCCTGACTGGGTGCCGCTTCTTTCGACCCTGACAGCGGTCTTTATATTGCGTTTTTTTGTGCGCAAACGCTTCTTGTTATCGCAATTGCTGACGCTCGTCATAGCTCTACAGCTCGGCATGATAGCCGGGAAATTCGAAACTGAGCGACGAAGCACGCAATTGTTGGGTTCAGAGGTTACAACGCGCGTTATTGGGCGAGTGGCTGGTCTCGAATATCGCGACAATGGCAGCTGGCGTGTGACGCTTGATCTGCTTGAAACGCAGAGGCCGAAGCTTCGCTACGCACCGCAACGCATCCGCATTACTGCGCGCGATATACCGGCCAAGACGAAGATTGGTAGCGGCCTAACCGGCTTTGCGCGCCTGAGGGTACCTTCGGGACCTGTGCGGCCGGGAAATTACGATTTTGCCTTCCATGCTTATTTCGGCGGTATCGGCGCTAATGGCTTCTTTCTCGGAACACCAAAGATTGCCGACGTGTCAGGACCAACCGACATGACGGCAAAAATTGCCAGTTCCATTGCTCAACTACGTGTGCATGTTTCGGAACGTATTGCGGAAGTGCTCTCTGGTGAGGATGGCAGTGTTGCCGCAGCGCTTATTGCCGGTGAGCGAGCAGGGATCAGCGAAGAAACGAATGAGGATCTGCGCAAGGCAGGTCTGGCGCATATCTTGTCGATTTCCGGCCTACATATGGTGCTGGCCGCCGGCGTTGTGATGATGGCGTTGAGATCGCTGTTTGCTCTGATGCCGGGGTTTAGCGCCCGATATCCGGTCAAAAAGTTTGCGGCTTTTCTCTCGCTTCTAAGCTGCACATTCTATCTGGCCATGTCGGGTGCGGATGTTGCGGCACAGCGCAGTTACGTCATGATTGTCGTGATGCTCTGCGCATTGCTGGCTGACCGTGCTGCCATCAGTATGCGCAATCTTGCGATTGCGTCTGTTGCGATGATCGCAATTTCACCGCATGAGATTCTTGGGCCAAGCTTTCAAATGTCTTTTTCCGCAACTGCTGGCTTGATCGCTGCATTTGCCTGGTGGAGTGACAGGAAAGCACGCAATCAAACGTCTCGCGAAAATCGGCGTGCTGTGCCGCGTGGGTTTCTATCCAAAATGCTCGTTCCAGCGGTGGCGACGGGAGCAACATCGATTGTTGCCGGTGTAGCAAGTGGCATCTTTGCCGCCTATCATTTCAACAATACCGCACCCTTAGGCCTGGTCGGGAACGTATTGGCCTTGCCGGTTATCTCGATCCTTGTGATGCCCTTTGCAGTGCTGAGCTTGGTGTTGATGCCATTGCAGCTTGATTGGCTACCACTACAGATTATGGGATTTGGCGTCCTATTAGTCAGGCATATAGCGAGTTTGGTTGCTAGCTTTTCTCCTGACGGCAATCCGGGCGTCATGCCTGCAAGCACGCTTATCCTCTGGACTGTAGCGCTTGTTATCGCGGTTGTTTCCACGACATGGTTGCGATGGCTGGCTTTACCCTTTGTTATTACTGGTCTTTTCGTTTTTATACGAACGCCATTGCCGGATATTCTCGTTAGCGAGGATGCAAAATTTGTAGCCGTGCGCCTACCCGATGGCAATTTTGCCGCAAATCGCAGCAGGCCGCCAAAATTCACAGGTCAAAACTGGCAGACTGCCTATCTGATCGAAACGTTTATTCCGCCGCAGATTGTAAAAAAGCAGAAGCCGGTATCCACCAATGATGCGTTTGTCTGCGAAGAGGGAGTTTGTACCATTCCTCTACGAGACGGGCGAATGTTTGCCTATACTGCGCAAGAGGAGATGAAGGATATTGCCTGCAATATTGGCGAGATTGTCGTTCTTGCGATAGCAAGCAAAAACCTCAATTGCCCGCGCTCCGATGTTTTACTGATCGACCGGCAGGAACTCGCTCTCAAAGGAACCCTTGAGCTCAGGCTTGGGAAACGTTTATCATCAGACGCGAGTGCATCAGCCAGATCAGCGAAACATGATCACAGCAAAGACGATAAAATCTATCGTTTTGCAGTCATCCAACCACGAAACTTAGCTGGCTATTCTGATAGTCTCAGCTTCGCAGTGGATGCGCCTACGCGGCCATGGCACCTGCATCGTCTGTATTCGAGAGCGGCACGAGGATTACCGGATCGCGAACATCAGAAGAAGTCTCGCAACGATCAATCTTCTGATTTTCAGGCGGCTCCCGACTTTAAGGAGACGACAGAGCCGCTCTGATTTAAAATGACAAAACCTCTATCGCTGCTTCCAACCAATACTAAAACTGTAAGTGCTAGTAACGCCGGATCAGGCCGATTAGTTTACCCTGCACGCGCACACGATCGGGGCCGAAAATGCGGGTTTCGTAAGCCGGATTCGCTGCTTCCAAGGCAATGGAAGCGCCTTTGCGGCGAAAACGCTTCAAAGTTGCTTCTTCATCATCGACCAGTGCGACGACGATTTCACCCGGATTGGCTGTATCACCGCGCTTAATGATCACTGTGTCGCCATCAAAAATACCGGCGTCGATCATCGAATCGCCTTTGACTTCCAAAGCGTAGTGTTCACCGGAGCCCAGCATTTCTGGAGGAAGGCTCAGTGAGTGTGTCTGATTCTGGATTGCCGAGATCGGCACACCGGCAGCTATGCGTCCCATCATGGGTACAGAAACCATTGTGGAGGAATCATTCTCCGCAATAACTGGAGTTGGGCGCGTCGGCGGAGGAGGGGGAGCTTTGCCGAGGCTTCCTTCGATGACGCTCGGAGCGAACTTCTTTTGAGAGTTCAAGCCCGGTGCTATCGAATCTGGTAAACGAAGCACCTCCAGCGCGCGCGCCCGATTAGGAAGCCTGCGGATAAAGCCGCGTTCTTCCAAGGCCGTGATGAGACGATGAATGCCTGACTTAGAAGCCAGATCAAGAGCTTCTTTCATTTCGTCAAAGGACGGAGGGATGCCCGTCTCTTTAAGACGTTCATGAATGAACAGCAGAAGTTCGTGCTGCTTACGGGTTAACATGCGCTACACCCTCCAGACCAGAATCAAATAAAAACAAAACCAGAACGAACACTATATGTTCCAGTCTTGTTCTGCAATGGTTTTAAAATGATTAATGAGGTTTGGAATTAATACCGTTCGTTACAACATTAATATCGCGCAAGAATCACCGATAGCCGCAGCGGGTGCATTTTCTTCTCTGATCAACAGCGCATTGGAGCCCACAAGAGCAGAAAGCATTGAAGAATCCTGAACTGGACATGGCTTGGCAATCAATGTTCCGTCGATTGCCTTCTCAACGGTCGCACGAACAAAGTCCCTGCGGTGATCGTTCGCACTCATTGGCTGACCAAATTTCGCGGGGCGAATATCTGTAGCTAAATCAATGCCTGATAGCTTCGCCACCAGTGGACGCAGAAATATCAGACTACAGACGAGGCTTGAAACCGGATTGCCCGGTAAGCCGATGACATGCACCGTCTTGCCTGAAACTGTCTTGCGGCCATACATCAACGGTTTTCCCGGGCGCATAGCGATTTTCCAGAAGGCGAGATCGACGCCGCAATTCTGCAAAGCCCCGTGAACGTAATCGCGGTCTCCAACCGACGCGCCACCGATCGTTACTAGAACATCGACGCCATCTTTGAGCGCTGCGCTGATTGCCGATTCGATCTTTGCGGGGTCGTCGTTGATGATGCCCATATCTTCAGGCTTACCGCCTGCGCGGCGGACAATTTCGGCGATGCCGACGCTGTTGGAAGCGACAATTTGGTCAGGGCCGGGAACTGTACCGGGTGGGACAAGTTCGTCGCCAGTTGCCAATATTGCAATGCGGGGCTGTTTGAAAACGGAAATGGCTGCGTTGCCACTGGCCGCAGCAAGGGAAAGTGCCGGGGCGTCGAGTGCTTTTCTCTTTGGAAGAATCACATCTCCGGGTGCGAAATCGAGGCCCGCGCGACGAATGTGGCGGCCTTTATAGAGTCCGTGCCGGATTGTTAGCCTGTCGCCGGAACGTTCCGTGTCTTCCTGAATAACGATGCTATCTGCGCCTGCTGGCATTGGTGCGCCGGTGAAAATGCGGACCGCCTGACCTTCGCTCAGCTGCCCGTCGAAACGCTTACCGGCTGCTGATTCGCCAATTATGGTCAGTTCAAGCGGATAGCTGATGTTTTCAGGTGCGATCAGCGCATAGCCATCCATGGCAGAGCAGTCAAAGGGAGGTTGCAGAAGGTGAGCTTTCACAGGTTCCGCAACAACACGTCCACCGGCTGAAGTCAAAGGAACCTGCTCGAAACCGTGTGGCTCTGCCAAGCTCAGGATACGTGCAAGGGCTTCATCGACAGGAAGCAGGGACATACTTTTTCCTCTCGTGCGAAAACTTAGGTTTTCCAGTCGCCTGATTTACCACCACTCTTTGCGGAAACACGAATATCGGTAATTTCCATGTGGCGATCAACGGCCTTTGCCATGTCATAGATGGTTAGGCAGGTGACTGATACGGCAGTCAACGCTTCCATTTCAACCCCGGTGCGGCCTTTCAGCTTCGCAGTTGCAAAGACGCGCAGGCCGGGAAGCGATTGGTCCGGTTCAATGTCCACCGAGACCTTTGTCAGCATCAATGGGTGGCAAAGCGGGATGAGGTCGGCGGTTTTCTTCGCAGCCATAATACCAGCCAGACGGGCCGTACCGATAACGTCGCCTTTGGCGGCATCGCCTTTCAGAATGAGTGCCAGAGTTTCCGGCTTCATTCTGACGGCACCTTCAGCGGTTGCCTGGCGCTCAGTCTCAGCCTTGTCGCCGACATCGACCATATGGGCGGCGCCAGTCTGGTCGATATGGGTGAGTTTGGCTGTCATGACTTAAACCTCGCCGGTCAGAAGTTCGCGAGTTGCCTGAGCAACATCATCCTTGCGCATCAGGCTTTCTCCGATGAGAAATGTGCCGATATCCGACTTCTCAAGGCGCAAGCAATCATCATGGGTGAATATGCCGCTTTCGCCGACCAGAAGATGGTCGGAAGGCACCATCTTTGCGAGGCGTTCGGAGACAGCAAGATCGACTTCAAATGTGCGCAGATTGCGATTGTTGACGCCAACGAGGCGCGAAGAAAGCTTCAGCGCGCGTTCGGTTTCTTCTTCGTCATGGACTTCAATGAGGGCATCCATACCGAGTTCAAAAGCGGTTTCTTCGAGCGCTTTGGCCAGATCATCGTTGACGCTTGCCAAAATGATGAGAATGCAATCCGCACCCCAGCTGCGCGCTTCATAGACCTGATAGGTGTCGAAGAGGAAATCCTTGCGCAAGGCGGGCAGCGAGCAGGCATTGCGTGCTGCTGTCATAAACTCCGGTGCGCCCTGAAAAGATGGCGTATCCGTGAGAACGGAAAGGCAGGCTGCACCGCCATCTTCATAAGCCTTGGCCAGCGCTGGCGGATCAAAATCAGGGCGGATAAGACCCTTGGAAGGGCTTGCCTTCTTGATTTCAGCAATGAGCGCGAACTTATTGGCGGAGCGTTTGGCTTCCAGTGCTTTGAGAAAACCGCGTGTTGCGGGCTGATCTTTTGCCTGTGCCTTCACTTCGTTAAGTGGAAGACGCGCCTTGGCAGCGGCGATCTCGTCACGCTTATAGGCTTCGATTTTCCGCAAAATGTCGGTGGACATGGTTTGATCCTTTCCGTCAGAGCGGATTATCGTTTGATACGGCGATGACCTTTTGCAGAACGGCCAAAGCTGCTCCGCTGTCGATTGAGTGTGCCGCAAGGGCAATGCCGTCTTTTAAGTCTTTTGCCTTGCCTGAAATCACCAGTGCTGCGGCAGAGTTCAAGAGCACAATATCGCGATAGGCATTCTGTGCGCCTTCAAGAACGCCAAGCAATGCCTTTGCGTTAACTTCGGCATCTCCGCCTTTAAGTTCCGACATGTCGACACGACGCAGGCCAACATCTTCCGGTGTAATCTCAAAGGTGCGGATTGTGCCGTCCTCAAGCGCTGCAACCTTTGTGGTGCCAGCCGTGGTCATCTCATCGAGACCGTCGCCATAGACCACCCAGGCAGTTTCAGAACCCAGTTCTTTGAGAACCTGAGCCAGAGGTTCGACCCATTCCGCCGAGAAAACGCCAACCAGCTGCCGCTTGACGCTTGCCGGGTTTGAAAGAGGGCCCAGCAGATTGAATATTGTGCGGGTGCCGAGTTCGACACGCGATGGGCCGACATGACGCATCGCAGAATGGTGCATCGGCGCAAACATGAAGCCAAGACCAGCTTCGCTGATACTGCGGCCAATCGTGTCAGCATCGGCTTCGATGTTCACACCGAGGGCCGCCAGTGCATCCGCTGCACCAGACTTGGAAGAAAGCGCACGATTGCCGTGCTTTGCGACCGGAACGCCTGCGCCCGCTACAACAAATGCGGAGCAGCTTGAGACATTGTAGGAACCGGACTGATCTCCGCCAGTGCCGACAATATCCACGGCATCATCAGATGCCGAGACAGGCAGCATGCGGGAGCGCATGGAAGAGACAGCACCGGCAATTTCCGGCACTGTTTCACCGCGAACACGCAGAGCCATCAGGAAGCCACCAATCTGCGAAGGGGTGGCCTGACCGGACATCATAATGTCGAATGCTGCTTTGGAATCCTCAAACGACAGAGGTGTGCCGGCGGCAGCCTTGGCGATATAGGGTTTTAAGTCAGCCATTCTTTTCTGTCCGCCGCTTATCAGAATGCCAGCGCGTTGTTGATGGCAGTCTGGTTGATTTTGACTGGATACTGCTTCTGCAACTCTCCAACGAGTTGCTCAAGAACATCATCTGTGAGCGTACTTGCAAGGTAGGTTTGCTGCTGTTCGGTAATTGCTTCAGGACCTGCGGCAGTCGGCTCAGTCACTTCAATTACCTTGAACAGAAGCTGTCCGTCATTTGATACGGCGCCAGCGGTGCCGGTATGGTTAAGCGGACCACGGAATACCTGTGCCGTTGCGGCAGAGCCAAAATCCGCATCATTGGTGTTACGAGTGATGCCGCGTTTCGTCTGCTTTTCAACGCCAGCTGCTTGAGCGATTGCATCGAGTGTTTCACCGCCGTCAAGACGTTTTTTCAGTTCAGCCATGCGGTTATTGAGACGCTTGATTGCTTCTTCACCCTTCCATGCCGCTATAACCTTGTCCTTGACTTCATCGAGAGTGCGGTCACGGGCGGGGGTTGTTCCATCAACCTGATACCAGAGATAACCCGAGTTCCCGAGCGTCAGTGCATCATTGTCAAAACCCTGATCAGCCTGGAATGCGGCGGCAAGAAGCGCTTCCGAGTTTGGCAGCTCAAGGGCTTTACCGGCTGGATCATTGCCTTCATCGTCCACTGCTTCAATCGTTACAGCTTTGAGGCTCAGACCCTTGGCAACGTCTGCCATGCTTGCGCCTTCAGAACGCTGTTGTTCGTATGAATCGTGAATACCATTAATGCTGCTGATTGCGATATTGGTCGCTACAGTGTCACGAATTTCTTTTTCAACATCTGCGAGTTCTTTTACATTAGCCGGATTAATCGCCGTAACGCGCAGGATAACCGGGCCGAACGCGCCCTTTACAACATCGCTGACGCCACCTTCGCTAAGTGCAAATGCTGCATCTGCAATAGCGGAATCAGGAAGAGCGGTCTTTTCGAGAGTTCCGAGAACGAGATCATTCTCGCTCTTACCCTGTTCCTTGCCAATGTCGAGAAAACTGGTGCCAGCTGCGATTTTTTCATGTGCGGCTTTGGCGGCTGCTTCATCGGCAAAATTGAGCTGCTCAATTGTACGGGTTTCAGTAGTGCTGAAACGGCCTTTGTTTTTTTCGTAATATTCTTTGATTTCGTCCTGTGTGACAGCGGCTGGATCGGCAATATCCGAAGGTTCAAGCTTCACATAGGTAATCTTGCGATATTCAGGAGCTTTGTATTCGTCTTTGTGCTCTTCGAAATAAGTTTTAAGCGCTTCTTCAGATGGGGCAGGGACCGCATCGGCTTTTTCAGCCGGAATTGTAATGTAATCGGCGCTGCGGCTTTCACCCTGATAAAGAGCCAGTGCTTTCAGCATCGTGGCTGGCATTTTCAGGCCATCAGTCGAGGCTTCAACAATTTGCTGGCGACGCGCGACCTTTGCACGATTGTCGAGATAGTCCTGTGGGCGAATGTTCGACTGACGCAGAACTGCATCAAACTGGGCGCGGCTGAAATTGCCGCTCGCATCCTGAAATGACGGGTCTTCGCCTGTAAGGCGTGCAATCCCATCCTTTGAAAGGCCGAGTTGCATGTTGCGGGCCTGTTCGTCCAAAACTACGCCAGCCGCAAGCTGCGCTAGAACCTGTTGGTCGACGCCAAGCTGCTGGGCCTGTTCCCGATTAAGACGTTGACGGAACTGCTGCGAAAGACGCATCAACTGCTGCTCATAGGCAAAACGGTAGTCCGATGCACTGACTTTTGAGCCGCCAGCACTGATTGCTGAGTCAACTTCCATTTCTCCCTGGAAAGCATCCGTAATACCCCAAGCCGCGAAGCTGAGGACAAGCAGGCTAAGAAGAAGCTTAGCGACCCAGGATTTGGCGGCATCACGCATACTGTCGAGCATTGGAAACCCTTTAAGAACAAAACAAAGCCCGGCTATCTTTAGAGATAAGCCTTGAGAGGGGATAACCTTAAGAAAGGTTCTGATGCAAGTTCTCATTGTGTGCAGAGCACCAAGAACATTGCATTGCTGTGCGAATACGCTTAGTCAGTGGCAAAATTTGGCGCTGCTTGCATATTGTTGAGCGGTTTGCTGTCATTCAAGGCGAGGAGAATGAAATGACTCCGGGAATCCGTCCGCTGGTTGCTGGCAACTGGAAAATGAATGGTACGGGAGAATCTCTGACCGAACTGCGCGCGATCGCTGCAGGTCTGAGTTCTGATCTTGGCCGTAAACTTGATGCGGTGATCTGCGTTCCGGCAACATTGCTTTCACGCGCGGCTGAAACGCTGGAAGGCGAAACAGTTGGTCTTGGCGGTCAGGACTGCCATTCAAAAGTATCTGGCGCACACACAGGTGATGTTTCGGCACAGATGCTCAAAGAGGCCGGTGCCACTCACGTCATTCTTGGCCATTCGGAGCGTCGTACGGATCATCGGGAATCCAGCGAGCTGGTACGTGGCAAGACCGAAGCCGCCTGGACTGCTGGGCTTGTTGCAATTGTTTGTGTTGGCGAAACAGCTGATGAACGCAAGGCAGACCGCACTCTCGATATTATTGGTGATCAGCTTGCAGCTTCTCTTCCGGAGGGTGTGAAGGCTGAAAACATGATTGTTGCCTATGAGCCTGTATGGGCTATCGGCACAGGTTTGACACCAACTGTTCAGGATGTTCGCGCAGCCCATGCATTTATGCGTGAAAAGCTGACAGAGCGTTTTGGTGCAAGCGGCGCGCATCTGCGCCTTCTTTATGGTGGGTCAGTGAAAGCATCGAATGCAATGGAACTGCTTGGTGTTCCTGATGTTGATGGCGCATTAGTTGGCGGGGCCAGCTTGAAAGCAGCTGATTTCCTCGCCATATGCGAAACTTATCGTAATCTGTGATGCGTATCCGCGTCCTTTAACTATATCGGGCGCGGGGCTTGGATTATCACACAATAGAGTGTAAAGAGCCGCTCTATCTATTTGTATCATCGCTGACCGGGCGAAAATCCATTGTTCCTTCCGGTTAAGCATTAGTTCAGAGATATAAAGACCTTAACCTATGCAG
This sequence comes from Ochrobactrum sp. Marseille-Q0166, assembly GCF_014397025.1. Lineage (NCBI taxonomy): Bacteria > Pseudomonadati > Pseudomonadota > Alphaproteobacteria > Hyphomicrobiales > Brucellaceae > Ochrobactrum > Ochrobactrum sp. Marseille-Q0166. The sequence goes on from NZ_JACJUO010000001.1 coordinate 1,463,153, forward strand.
ACCATAGTCATTGTCATTCATTTGTTGATCGTTCTGGCGCTTGTTGGCGTTGTGCTTATCCAGCGTTCCGAAGGCGGTGGCCTTGGTATAGGCGGTGGTTCGGGCTTCATGACGGCACGCGGCGCGGCTAATGCGCTGACCCGCACAACAGCTATTCTTGCGATTGGCTTCTTCGCCACTTCGCTTGCTCTCGGTATCATGGCCCGTTATGGCGAAAAGCCAACCGACATTCTGAACCGTATTCCTGCGGCTGGCAGCACGCAAAATGCTCCTGCTGGTGGAGCAGGTACTGGCGGTGGTATTCTTAATCAGCTGGGTGGTGAATCTTCACGCACCAATGGAGCTGAAACGCCTGCTTCGGGTGAAGCACCAGCACAGCCTGACAGCACTCAGCCACAGGCTCCACAGGTTCCAAGTTCGCAGTAAGCTTAATCTGCAACGACAAATTTTCGAAGAGGCCGATCCCTTAATGGGGTCGGCCTTTTTATTTCGGTAATATCCACCCAAAGTGTTGCAGGCAGGCAATAGCGATGATTGAATCGTTATGCGTGTGTGTCGTTGTTAATTGAGTAACGATTCTGATTATATTATTGGAGACTAAGAGCCGTGCACAATGCGGCGTCGGAATTTCTCCTACAGCTTGAGTCTTCGGGATCAGATTATGTCCTCACGTTTAATTTTGATGGCGGGTATCGCAAGCCTTTGCATCGGTTTTTCTGCTCCGGGCTATGCGGCCGGTGCTGCTGGTGCGGAAGCTGAACTGGATGCAGCCGCCGTCGGTGTTCAGCAGGTCGCAATGGCAAGTGATGCCAAAGCAAAGCCTGCTAAGAAGAAAAAGAAGAGCGCTTCAAACGCAGGTGCTGCGAAGAAGGTCGGCCTTAACCGTTACAACATCGACCCACGCTATCAGGCGCAAACGGTATCCTTCTCCGGCTATGAGCCAGGTACGATCGTTATCGATCCTTCGAAATATTTTCTCTACCTCGTAGAGAGTGCTGGCACAGCACGTCGCTACGGCATCGCAGTCGGTAAAGTCGGCCTTGAGTTCAAGGGAACCGCAACCATCAACGCAAAGCGCGAATGGCCACGCTGGATTCCGACCAAAGAAATGATCGAACGTAATCCATCTCAGTATGGTCGCTACAAGAATGGCATGGATGGTGGTCCGGGCAACCCGCTCGGTTCGCGCGCCATGTATCTGTTTCAGGGCAGCAAGGATACATATATCCGTATTCATGGCACCACTCAGCCATGGACAATCGGCAGCCCAGCTTCAAACGGTTGCTTCCGCATGACAAACGATGACGTCATGGATCTTTATGATCGTGTCGGCATGGGCGCAAAAGTCGTCGTTCTCTGATTATTTGTTGAAATACCCGAAAGGCCGGGATTTTCCCGGCCTTTTTTCGTGCGCGTGTAATCAATGGAATTTCACGCTGCGAGCCGATTGAACTTGGTGGAAGCGTCCGGTTCTCCTATAGGGAGAGACTGATCGGACGTGAATTTGATGGAAAAAGCGCTGGTCACACTTTTTTTAGTGGCGGAATCAGCAAGAAGGGTCTAACGACATAAGCCCATGGCGCGATATGTATTCATCACAGGCGGCGTGGTTTCTTCCCTTGGAAAAGGCATTGCCGCAGCAGCATTGGCTGCACTCCTTCAGGCACGCGGTTACCGCGTGCGTATCCGTAAACTCGACCCTTATTTGAACGTCGATCCTGGCACAATGTCGCCTTACCAGCATGGTGAGGTGTTCGTCACTGACGATGGTGCCGAAACAGACCTTGATCTGGGCCATTACGAGCGGTTTACCGGTCGTCCTGCAAATCAGCGGGACAATATCACCACCGGTCGCATCTACCGCAACATCATCGAAAAGGAACGCCGCGGCGATTATCTCGGCGCGACGGTTCAGGTCATTCCCCATGTCACGGATGAAATCAAAAACTTCATTCTTGAAGGCAATGATGATTACGATTTCGTGCTGTGCGAAATCGGCGGCACGGTTGGCGATATCGAAGCCATGCCGTTCCTCGAAGCTATTCGTCAGCTTGGTAACGAGCTGCCACGCAACAGTGCAGTCTATATCCATTTGACATTGATGCCGTACATTCCAGCGGCAGGTGAACTCAAGACAAAGCCGACACAGCATTCGGTCAAGGAACTGCGTTCGATCGGTATTGCGCCGGATATTCTTCTGGTGCGGGCGGATCGCGAAATTCCGGCTTCTGAACGCCGCAAGCTGTCGCTGTTCTGTAACGTGCGTGAAAGCGCGGTTATTCAGGCGCTCGATGTCTCTACTATTTATGATGTGCCGATTGCTTATCATAAAGAAGGTCTCGACAACGAAGTGCTCGCAGCATTCGGTATCGAACCGGCTCCTAAGCCACGTATGGAACGCTGGGAAGGCATTTCCCATCTTCTGCACAATCCCGAAGGCGAAGTTACCATTGCCGTTGTCGGCAAATATACCGAGCTGAAGGATGCTTATAAGTCGCTTATCGAAGCTTTGCAGCACGGTGGAATTGCAAACAAGGTCAAGGTCAATCTCGACTGGATCGAAGCTGAAGTCTTTGAAAGCGAAGACCCGTCGCCATATCTTGAAAAAGTTCACGGTATTCTGGTGCCCGGCGGCTTTGGTGAGCGTGGCTCGGAGGGCAAAATCCTTGCGGCCAAGTTCGCACGCGAACACAAGGTTCCTTATTTCGGCATCTGCTTTGGTATGCAGATGGCATGTCTTGAAGCCGCGCGAAATCTCGCCGGTATTGAAAATGCTTCTTCGACCGAATTTGGCCCGACCAAGGAACCTGTTGTCGGCCTGATGACCGAGTGGCTCAAGGGCAATATGCTCGAAAAGCGCACGAAGTCGGGTGATCTCGGCGGAACGATGCGCCTCGGTGCATATGATTCCACGCTTAAGGCTGGAACGCGTATTGCCGAGATATACGGTTCGACCGAGATTTCCGAACGTCATCGTCACCGCTATGAGGTGAATGTTGACTATAAGGATCGCCTCGAAGAAAGTGGTCTCGTTTTCTCAGGCATGTCGCCAGATGGTGTTCTGCCTGAAACTGTCGAATATGCCGACCATCCATGGTTCATCGGCGTTCAGTACCATCCAGAACTGAAGTCGCGTCCATTTGAGCCGCATCCGCTCTTCTCCTCTTTCATCGCAGCCGCGATGGAGCAAGGAAGACTGGTTTAAGATAAATACGCGCCCCTTCGGGGCGCGTTTCATTTGTGCGCCTTGTTTAAGTTCAATTCGGACGCCAGATAAGGTGCATCTCAGGCACTTGTAATATTTGAAGGTTCCAAATCATGACGACCGCCAATCCTGCAGTCAAAATCGGTAATGTTACGTTCTCAAACTCTGCGCCACTGGCTCTGATTGCCGGGCCTTGCCAGATGGAAACGCGCGAACATGCTTTTGAGATGGCTGGCCGTCTGGTGGAAATCACCAGCAAGCTTGGCATTGGTCTCGTTTATAAGTCGAGCTTTGACAAAGCCAATCGCACCTCGCTCAGCGCACAGCGCGGCATTGGTCTGGAAAAAGCTCTGGAAGTCTTCGCAGATCTTAAGAAAGAATATGGCTTTCCTGTTCTGACCGACATTCACAATGAACATCAGTGTGCGGAAGTGGCCGAAGTCGTGGACGTTCTGCAAATACCGGCATTCCTGTGCCGTCAAACTGATCTGCTGGTTGCAGCAGCCAAGACTGGCCGCGCGATCAATGTGAAAAAAGGTCAGTTTCTTGCTCCATGGGACATGAAGAACGTGCTGGCCAAGATCACCGAAAATGGCAATCCGAATGTGATGGCCACAGAACGCGGTGCATCTTTCGGCTATAACACGCTCGTATCTGACATGCGTTCGCTGCCGATCATGGCTGGCTTTGGCTCGCCAGTGATTTTTGATGCGACTCATTCCGTTCAACAGCCTGGCGGGCAGGGTGGCTCCTCCGGTGGTCAGCGCGAATTCGTTGAAACGCTTGCAAGCGCCGCCGTTGCAGTCGGCGTCGCGGGTGTGTTCATTGAAACGCATGAGGACCCGGATAATGCACCATCTGACGGTCCAAATATGGTTCAGATCGATAAAATGCCTGCACTTCTCGAAAAACTCATGGCTTTCGACCGGGTTTCTAAATCGATTTAAAATTTCATTAGAAATTCACCGGCGGGGGATGTTCCTCCGCCTTTTATTTCTGTAATGAAGTCTCACATCGGATTTCTTCAATGTGCCTCGCGGCAGGAGCGAGGCTATCTACAGGGAAGGACTTGCCCCTATGACTGCAATCATCGACATCGTTGGTCGCGAAATTCTCGACAGCCGCGGTAACCCGACCGTCGAAGTGGACGTCGTACTCGAAGATGGTGCTTTTGGCCGCGCTGCGGTTCCATCCGGTGCATCGACAGGTGCACACGAAGCCGTCGAACTGCGTGACGGTGGCAGCCGTTATCTTGGTAAGGGCGTCGAAAAGGCTGTTGAAGCAGTCAATGGCAAGATTTTTGATGCGATCGCTGGAATAGATGCCGAAAATCAGCTTCTTGTCGACCAGACGCTTATCGATCTTGATGGTTCGCCAAACAAGGGCAATCTCGGTGCAAACGCAATTCTCGGTGTCTCGCTTGCCGTTGCAAAAGCCGCCGCACAATCCACCGGTCTGCCGCTTTATCGTTACGTTGGCGGCGCTAACGCCCATGTCCTGCCAGTTCCAATGATGAATATCATCAATGGTGGTGCACATGCTGACAATCCAATCGATTTTCAGGAATTCATGATTCTGCCGGTTGGCGCTCCATCGATTCGTGAAGCAGTTCGTTATGGTGCAGAAGTTTTCCACACCCTCAAGAAGCGTCTCAAGGATGCTGGCCACAACACCAATGTTGGTGATGAAGGCGGTTTTGCGCCAAATCTGCTGAGCGCAGAAGCTGCTCTCGATTTCGTGGTCGAATCGATCGAAAAAGCCGGCTTCAAGCCTGGTGAGGATATTGCAATCGGCCTTGATTGCGCAGCAACTGAGTTCTTCAAGGGTGGCAACTACGTCTACGAAGGCGAAAACAAGACCCGCGATCCCAAGGCTCAGGCTGAGTATCTCGCAAAGCTGGCTGGCGATTACCCAATCGTTTCGATTGAAGACGGTATGGCTGAAGACGACTGGGAAGGCTGGAAGTACCTCACCGACCTGATCGGTAAGAAGTGTCAGCTGGTTGGTGACGATCTTTTCGTAACCAACTCGGCACGTCTGCGTGATGGTATCAAGATGGGCGTTGCCAACTCGATCCTCGTTAAGGTCAACCAGATTGGCTCGTTGAGCGAAACGCTCGATGCTGTCGAAACTGCTCACAAGGCTGGTTATACTTCTGTCATGTCGCACCGTTCGGGCGAAACAGAAGATTCGACCATTGCCGATCTCGCAGTTGCAACCAATTGCGGCCAGATCAAAACCGGCTCGCTGGCTCGTTCGGACCGTACCGCAAAGTACAACCAGCTTATCCGCATCGAAGAAGAACTTGGCAAGCAGGCTCGCTATGCGGGCCGCAGCGCTCTGAAGTTCCTCTGAGGGTTAAAAATACGTTGAACTTAAAAGGCGGGCTTCGGCTCGCCTTTTTCTTTGTGTCTTCGTGCCGACATAATTACTTGCTCTCTAGGATTGCAAATTGGGAACAATGTCATGTCGAACGATACACTGGGTTTTTATGCTGATAACGCGGCGAATTACGCTGCGAGCTCCAGCGTTAATCGCAAACTCGATAGCTTTCTAAAGCATGTTCGTCCGGCTGGACTCATTCTTGAACTTGGTACAGGAAGCGGGCAGGATGCGAAGGCTATGCTGGCGTGTGGCTTTGATGTTGATCCGACCGACGGTTCGCCGGAACTGGCTGCGCAAGCCTCGGCGCTGTTGCAGCGTCCAGTCAGGCAGATGCTTTTCCATGAGCTTGATACAGAAGCGCGCTACGATGGTATTTATGCTTCGGCATCGCTTCTCCATGCTAAGCGTGCCGATCTACCAAATATTGTAAGGCATATGCATCGCGCATTGAAACCCGGTGGCTGGCTGTGGGCCAGCTTCAAAGATGGTCTCGGCGAGGGCTATGACGCGTTGGGACGTTACTATAATTATATGAGTGCCGACGAGATTGCCCACATCTGGATGGACAATGCAGCATGGAGTGCTGTGTCATTGGAGAGCTGGCAGGGCAGTGGCTACGATCAGAAACCGACTTTGTGGCATTCGGTAATGTCGAAGCGGTGACGTTTGCCGCATTCCTGTTGAACTGGATTGCACAGAAAGCTCAGTCTCGTAACTGACTGGCGTTGCAGGCTTGCACGCTATCAATGGTATTATGTTTTTAAACAAAAATCTGCATCGGATTAGCCTGCCTCCACGCTACGGTAAATCTCTGTTAAGCAGAATAATGTTTTATGGTGGAAATCGGATTGACGGCTTTATTTCAAAATCAAAGCTTTTGCGTACATCCGGGAAGGAAGCCGAAATGTGGACTAAACAGAAACGTAAATCTATTCGTGGCCGTTTTGTGCTGCCCGTCCTGACGGCTGCGTTCCTGAGTTATTTCGGTTTTCACGCCTATCATGGCGAATTTGGTCTTTATTCCCGTATCCAGCTTGAAGAGCAGAAAAGCCTGCTGACACAGCAGCTGGAGAAGGTGACTGCTGACAGGGCAGCTCTTGAAAAGCGAGTCACGCTTTTACGTGATGGATCGATTGAAAAGGACATGCTTGACGAGCAGGCTCGCAGAGCGCTTAATCTCTCCCATCTTGACGAAATGACGATAATCATTTCTAGGGAAGATCGTTCTAATTAACTTAAATCCAGTTAATTACCTTTTTGTGATATGTTTTTAAGGGCTTGGCGGCATAGCAGCTATGCTTTGCGTGCATATTGTATCTTGTAAATTGCCCGTATAACGTCACAATGGAACGACAAACGCAGATCGCCGCGCGTCCTTCGTGTGCGTGAATGGTGCTCTGATAATTTGAATTGACGCATGCTGCTTTCAAAACCGGTTCCGATTTTGGGTGCATGCTGTAGGGAGCGAGATATGGCACCGAAGGCTAATAAGGCGTCGGCTGGAAAATCGCAGGCGTCTTTTGGGAATGTTCCCAAGACCCCAGCGCCAGCTGATTTCACAAAAGAGCAGGAACTGAACGCCTACCGCGAAATGCTTCTGATCCGCCGTTTTGAAGAAAAGGCCGGGCAGCTCTACGGTATGGGGTTCATTGGTGGCTTCTGTCACCTTTATATTGGTCAGGAAGCTGTTGTTGTTGGAATGCAGACCGCGCTCAAGGAAGGTGATCAGATCATCACTTCCTATCGCGACCATGGGCACATGCTGGCAACTGGCATGGAAGCACGTGGCGTTATGGCCGAGCTGACCGGCCGCCGTGGAGGTTACTCCAAGGGCAAGGGCGGCTCCATGCACATGTTCTCGAAGGAAAAGGGCTTTTACGGCGGTCATGGTATCGTCGGCGCTCAGGTTCCTCTCGGCACAGGTCTTGCCTTTGCGAACAAGTATCGCGGCAATGACAATATCTCTGTCACCTATTTCGGCGATGGCGCTGCCAATCAGGGCCAAGTCTATGAGGCTTTCAACATGGCATCGCTGTGGAAGCTTCCGGTGATCTACGTGATTGAAAACAACCGTTATGCAATGGGTACATCGGTTTCGCGTTCATCCGCTGAAACAGATTTCTCCAAGCGCGGTGTCTCGTTCAACGTTCCGGGCATCAAGGTTGACGGGATGGACGTTCGCGCTGTTGCTGCTGCTGCTGAAGCCGCTGCTGAATGGGCGCGTGCTGGCAAGGGTCCATTGATTCTCGAAATGGAAACCTATCGATATCGCGGTCACTCGATGTCCGATCCTGCGAAATATCGCTCGAAGGATGAAGTCGCGAAGATGCGTTCGGAACATGATCCGATCGAACAGGTCAAACAGCGCCTGATTGAAAAGAACTGGGCAACTGAAGAAGAGCTGAAGGAAATCGACAAGGAAGTCCGCGATATTGTCGCTGATTCTGCCGAATTCGCTCAAAACGATCCTGAGCCGGATGTGTCTGAGCTCTACACGGATATTCTGCTCTAATTCAGGAAAGGTATTGTCATGCCCGTAGAAATTCTCATGCCTGCCCTTTCCCCGACGATGGAAGAAGGCAAGCTGTCCAAGTGGCTGAAAAAAGAAGGCGACAAGGTCACGTCCGGTGACGTGATCGCTGAAATCGAAACCGATAAGGCAACGATGGAAGTCGAAGCTGTTGACGAAGGCACTGTCGGTAAAATTCTCATCGCAGAAGGCACCGAGGGTGTGAAGGTCAACACGCCGATTGCTGTTCTGCTCGGCGATGGCGAAAGCGCCTCCGACATCGGTTCTGCTCCTGCTGCAAAAGCAGAAGCACCGACAGAAGAAGCAAAAGAAGCACCAAAGGCTGAAGAAAAAAAGGCCGATAGCGTGCCTGCTGCTCCGAAAGTTGAAGTTGCTTCCGATCCAGACATCCCAGCCGGTACAGAAATGGTTTCGATGACTGTGCGTGAAGCACTACGCGACGCTATGGCTGAAGAAATGCGCCGCGACGAGAACGTCTTCATCATGGGTGAAGAAGTTGCCGAATATCAGGGCGCCTATAAGATCACGCAGGGCCTTCTCGACGAATTCGGTGCACGCCGCGTTGTCGATACCCCGATCACCGAGCATGGTTTTGCCGGCGTCGGCGTTGGTGCTGCAATGGCTGGCCTGAAGCCAATTGTCGAGTTCATGACGTTCAACTTCGCCATGCAGGCGATTGACCAGATCATCAATTCGGCTGCAAAGACGCTTTATATGTCGGGTGGCCAGATGGGCGCTCCGATGGTGTTCCGTGGTCCTTCGGGCGCTGCTGCCCGCGTTGCTGCCCAGCACTCCCAGTGCTATGCCGCATGGTACAGCCAGATCCCGGGCCTGAAGGTCGTCATGCCTTACTCGGCTGCTGACGCGAAGGGTCTTCTCAAGGCTGCTATCCGCGATCCAAATCCGGTCATCTTCCTTGAAAACGAAATTCTCTATGGTCATCATTTCGATGTGCCAAAGCTTGACGATTTCGTTCTGCCAATCGGCAAAGCCCGCATTCACAAGCAGGGTAAGGACGCGACCATCGTTTCGTTCGGTATTGGCATGACCTATGCGGTCAAGGCTGCTGAAGAGCTGGCTGCACAGGGCATCGATGTTGAAATCATCGATCTGCGCACCATTCGTCCAATGGATATTCCAACGGTCGTCGAATCGGTCAAGAAGACCGGTCGTCTTGTCACCGTTGAAGAAGGCTACCCACAGTCTTCCGTTGGCACTGAAATTGCCACCCGCGTCATGCAGCAGGCTTTCGATTATCTTGATGCGCCGATCCTGACGATCGCTGGCAAGGATGTTCCGATGCCATATGCGGCAAATCTCGAAAAGCTGGCTCTGCCAACTGTTGCAGAAGTGGTGGAAGCGGTGAAAGCCGTGACCTACACCGCCTGAGGAGGTACTGGACATGCCGATTAAAATCACCATGCCAGCACTTTCACCAACCATGGAAGAGGGCAATCTCTCCAAGTGGCTGGTCAAAGAAGGCGACAAGGTTACGTCCGGCGATGTGATCGCTGAGATCGAAACCGACAAGGCGACGATGGAAGTCGAAGCTGTCGATGAAGGTGTTGTTGCCAAGCTCGTCGTTCCTGCTGGAACCGAAGGCGTCAAGGTCAACGCGCTGATCGCAATCCTTGCCGAAGACGGCGAGGATGTCGCAGAAGCAGCTAAAGGCGGCGATTCCGCTCCTGCACCAAAGGCAGAAACGGCTAAGGAAGAGCCAAAGAAGGACGTTGCAACCGCGGCTCCTACAAAGGCTGAAGCCCCGGCAGCTGCTCCGGCACCAGCCAAAAATGCTGAGAACAAGGGCGACCGCGTTTTCGCATCTCCGCTTGCTCGTCGCATCGCCAAGGATGCAGGCGTTGATGTTTCCGCTGTAAAAGGCACTGGTCCTCATGGCCGTGTCGTTCAGCGTGACGTTGAAGCTGCAATCAAGTCCGGCGGAGCGAAAGCAGCATCCGCTGCACCGCAGGCGGCAAGCACGGCTCCGAAGCCTCAGTCAGATGATGCCATCCTCAAGCTCTTTGAAGAAGGCTCATACGAAATCGTTCCTCACGACGGTATGCGCAAGACCATTGCCCGCCGTCTGGTTGAATCGAAACAGACTGTTCCGCATTTCTATCTGACGATTGATTGCGAACTCGATGCGCTGCTGGCTCTGCGTTCACAGATCAATTCGGCTGCACCGCTGACCAAGACGGAGAAGGGTGAGGTTCCGGCCTACAAGCTTTCTGTTAACGATCTGGTGATCAAGGCTGTCGCTCTTGCGCTGCGTGACATTCCTGAAGCCAATGTCTCCTGGACCGAAGGTGGCATGATCAAACACAAGCGTGCGGATGTCGGCGTTGCTGTGTCGATCCCGGGTGGTCTGATTACGCCAATCGTGCGTCAGTCGGAATCCAAAACGCTGTCCGCCATCTCCAATGAGATGAAGGATCTTGCCAAGCGTGCGCGTGACCGTAAGCTCAAGCCTGAAGAATATCAGGGTGGTTCGACCTCCGTGTCCAACCTCGGCATGTTCGGTGTTAAAGACTTTGCTGCGATCATTAACCCACCACATGCGACGATCTTCGCAATTGGTGCAGGCGAACAGCGCGCAGTGGTCAAGAACGGTGAAATCAAGGTCGCCACGGTCATGTCCGTCACCCTTTCCACCGATCATCGTGCTGTCGATGGCGCTCTGGCTGCTGAACTTGCACAGGCCTTCAAGCGCCACATCGAAAATCCGATGGGTATGCTGGTCTGATTGCATGACCTTTAAAAGCGCCGCATTCTCAGAATGCGGCGCTTGAGGTTTTGAAGGGCAGGACTACTCGACTTGGCCCGGCTGAACGCCATGATGCTGCCCAGATAGCCATTTTGGTCGATATTTCGCCTTATGGCTTTGCATATCGGTTGTGGCGAAGTGTTATGGATTTGAAGAAATGGAACGGCTCGAAGCTGTGAAGCGTATCGGGCAGGACAAAGTTCATGACTGGGTATTGCTTACCCGGAATGTGAACTGAGCAAAGGCAGGAACAATATGGCCGATATTTACGACGTTATTGTTATCGGATCCGGTCCCGGAGGCTATGTTGCGGCGATCCGTGCAGCACAGCTCGGGCTCAAGACGGCTGTTGTAGAGCGCGAACATCTCGCTGGCATCTGCTCAAACTGGGGCTGTATCCCCACCAAGGCGCTTCTGCGTTCGGCTGAAGTAAAGCACCTCGCTGATCATGCCAAAAATTATGGTCTGAAGCTTGAAGGTTCAATCACTGCCGATATCAAGGCTGTTGTTTCCCGTTCGCGCGGCATTGCCGAGCGTATGAATGGCGGCGTCGGCTTCCTGATGAAGAAGAACAAGATCGATGTGATCTGGGGCGAAGCAAAGCTTTCCAAGCCGGGTGAGATCGTCGTTTCCAAGACTTCCAAGGCGCCGATGCTGCCTCAGGCACCACAGCCGAAGAACACGCTCGGCGAGGGTACTTACAAGGCCAAGCATATCATCGTTGCTACAGGTGCGCGTCCGCGTGCGCTTCCGGGCATTGAACCAGATGGCAAGCTGATCTGGACTTACTTTGAAGCGATGGTCCCGCAGGAACTGCCGAAAACCATGCTGGTCATGGGGTCGGGCGCAATCGGCATTGAGTTTGCCTCGTTCTATAACGATATGGGCGTTGATGTTACCGTCGTTGAACTGATGTCACAGATCATGCCTGTAGAAGATGCTGAAATTTCGGCTTTCGCACGCAAGCAGCTCGAAAAGCGCGGTCTCAAGATCATCACCGAAGCCAAGGTTTCCAAAGTTGAGAAGGGCGCGGACAATGTGACCGCTCATATCGAGACCAAGGATGGCAAGGTTCAGACACTGACGGTTGATCGCATGATTTCAGCTGTTGGCGTTCAGGGTAATATCGAAAATATCGGCCTTGAAGCGCTTGGCGTTAAGACTGATCGTGGCTGCATTGCCATTGACGCTTATTGCAAGACCAATGTTGACGGCATCTATGCGATTGGTGACGTTGCTGGACCGCCGATGCTGGCGCACAAGGCCGAGCATGAAGCTGTCATCTGCGTTGAAAAGATCGCAGGTCTTCCAAATGTTCATCCGCTCGACCGCAATATGGTCCCAGGCTGCACTTATTGTAACCCGCAGGTTGCCTCGGTAGGCTTGACTGAAGCAAAGGCGAAGGAAAAGGGGCACGACATTCGTGTCGGCCGTTTCCCATTCGTAGCAAACGGTAAAGCGATTGCACTTGGTGAAGATCAGGGTCTGGTCAAGACGATTTTCGACAAAAAGACCGGGCAGCTGCTGGGCGCACATCTCGTTGGCGCCGAAGTGACCGAACTTATTCAGGGCTTCGTCGTTGCTATGAACCTTGAAACCACCGAAGAAGAACTGATGCACTCGGTCTTCCCGCATCCAACGATTTCCGAAACGATGAAGGAAAGCGTACTGGATGCCTATGGCCGTGCGCTAAATATGTAATATAGAAGTTTAATTCCGATATACAAAAACTCCGGCGCAGATGTCGGGATTTAAACTTTGAATTCAATTCACGAGCAACTGCTCTTAAAGGAGTGAACTCATTCCGCTGATCGATAATGGAGGGCCATGGCGGCGTGCCGCTTGGCCCATGATTAAATGGTGTACGACGGGCGGTCTTGCTTTAGGCTTTCTGGCAGGAAGCTTGAGCTTGCTCGGTGGAAATACCATATCGGTCAACGGAATGGCGATCGCTGGCTGGTATGGCGTCTGGACACTGACATTCGCTCTCGGATTTGGCGGACTTTTGTTCGGTTTCATCTGGGCGTTGGTTTTCAGAGCATTAGGTATGGCAGCGAGACGGTAAGCCGCAGTATATTGACGATGTCTCCGGGCATGCCAAGTTGACAGGGTACAGGTCAGAGATTACGAACCGGACCCAATTTAGAAGTGTTTCAAATTTGAGAAAGCTTCGGACAGGCAGGAAACAACATGGTTACAGTTCTCGACACGGTGAACCAGAGACGTCTTCGTCATCCGGAGAAGGCACACCGTCCAGACAATGAAATCCTGAAAAAGCCGGATTGGATCCGCGTCAAGGCTCCGGTTTCGCGCGGCTATAATGAGACGCGCGAGATTGTTCGTTCGAACAAGCTCGTCACTGTTTGTGAAGAAGCTGGCTGCCCGAACATTGGCGAGTGCTGGGAAAAGAAGCACGCAACCTTTATGATCATGGGTGAAATCTGCACCCGCGCCTGTGCTTTCTGTAATGTTTCGACCGGCATTCCAAAGGCTCTCGATCCCAATGAGCCGGAAAGTGTCGCACGGGCCATCAAGCAGATGGGGCTTACCCATGTGGTTATCACATCTGTCGACCGTGATGATCTGGCGGATGGCGGCGCGCAGCATTTTGCCGACGTTATTCGTGCGATCCGCGAAGCAACGCCAAAGACGACCATTGAAATTCTCACACCTGACTTTCTTCGCAAGGAAGGCGCGCTCGAGATCGTTGTTAAAGCACGCCCTGACGTGTTCAATCACAATCTGGAAACGGTTCCGTCGAAGTATCTCAAGGTTCGTCCGGGTGCTCGTTATTTCCACTCGATCCGCCTGTTGCAGCGTGTGAAGGAACTCGATCCAACAATCTTCACTAAGTCCGGCATCATGGTCGGTCTTGGCGAAGAGCGTAACGAAATCCTTCAGCTGATGGATGACCTTCGTTCTGCCGATGTCGATTTCATGACCATTGGTCAGTATCTCCAGCCAACTCGCAAGCATCATCCGGTGATCCGTTTCGTTACACCTGACGAATTCAAGTCTTTCGAGACGATTGGTCGTACTAAAGGCTTTGCGCTCGTTGCTTCCAGCCCGCTGACGCGTTCATCGCACCATGCCGGTGACGATTTCGCGAAGCTCAAGGCTGCTCGCGAAGCGCAGGTTGCAGCACAGGCTTAAGTTCGCATGCCGCAATTTACGAATGTCAGACGTGTTCATCACAGGGCAGAGGAGATGTTTGCCCTGGTTTCGGATGTGGAAAAATATCCGCAATTTTTGCCGATGTGCGAAGCACTCTCTATCCGCTCTTCCAAAGAACGGGACGGCAAGACGCTTCTGATCGCCGATATGACAGTTGGCTACAAGCTGATCCGCGAGACATTTACCAGCCAGGTGCTTCTGAAACCGGAAGAAAGCGTCATCGATGTGAAATATGTCGATGGGCCGTTCCGCTATCTCGACAATCGATGGACTTTTAAACCGGTTGGAGATGGTTCGGAATGCGATGTCGAGTTCTTCATCGACTATGAATTCAAAAGTCGCACGCTTGGCCTTCTAATGGGATCGATGTTCGATCTGGCTTTCCGAAAATTCTCGGAAGCCTTTGAGAAGCGCGCCGACGCGATTTATGGTTAGGCGTTAAGCGCGTCAAGAACCAGAGCCAGCGCAGAAAGCACCGTTTCGTGACGAATATCGTCTCGTGACTTTTCACCAAAACGGCATTCTTTGTGTAGCGTCGCAAAACCTTTGCGCGCGCTGGCAATGTGCACGAGACCGACCGGCTTTTCTGCTGATCCGCCGCCCGGGCCGGCAATACCGGTAACTGCGATGGTGATTCCGGCGCGCGAATTGTTCAGCGAGCCTTCTGCCATGGCGATCGCCACTTCTTTTGAAACTGCGCCCACACGAATGATCAGTTCCATCGGGACGCCGATCATCTCATTCTTGGCTTCATTGGAGTAGGTGACGAAGCCACGATCCACCACATCGGACGAACCGGCAATATCGGTGAGTGCTGCCGCGATCAGCCCGCCTGTGCAGGATTCTGCTGTCGCAATCATAATGCCGTGTTTGCGGCAAGCGTTGAGTACATCGATGGCTTGGGATTCCGCAACAAGCGTCATTCAGGAACCTCTCCGGGATAGATCACAGTTGCCGTAACGATAGCAGCAATACCTTCGCCGCGACCGACAAATCCCATTTTCTCGTTGGTGGTCGCTTTGACGGAAACACGGTCGTGCGAAATGCCAAGCATATTGGCCATGGCTTCCATCATTGCCGGGCGATGTGGACCGATCTTAGGTTCTTCAGCGATGATTGTCACATCCGCGTTGGCGATACGACCACCGGCTTCACGCACGATCTTGACCGCATGTTCGACAAAGATATGCGATGCGGCACCTTTCCACTGCGGATCGGAAGGCGGGAAATGTGTGCCAATATCGCCTGCGCCGCGTGTGGCAAGCAGGGCATCGGTCAGTGCGTGGAGTGCTACGTCGGCATCCGAATGACCGTTCAGTTTCCTGTTGTGCGGGATGGTTACGCCGCAAAGCGTGACGTAATCGCCCGGCTCGAAACTGTGAACGTCATAGCCATTGCCGGTGCGGATATCTGGAAATGAAGTCATAGCATGCCTCAAGCGTTTGTCGGCCATTTCAATATCTTTGGCCCATGTGAGTTTTGTATTGTCTGCCGAACCCTCGATGATGCGCACGGACAGTCCATAAGCTTCCGCAATCGAGGCATCGTCGGTAAAATCCGAACGGCCGCTGAGATAAGCTTTTTCGTGGGCTTCCAGGATCGGGGTAAATGGAAAGGCCTGCGGCGTCTGTGCTGCAAAAAGACCAGCACGAGGGACAGTCGTTCTGACGGTGCCGTCACTGGCCGATTGCTTCAGCGTGTCCGAAACGGCAAGAGCAGGCAGCACACCTTCCTGCGGTGTCAGATTATCGAATATGCGTGCAAGCAAATCCTGCTCAATGAATGGACGCACACCATCATGGATGAGGACATAGTCAGGGGTGTTCTTGTTGAGCGCCAGCAATCCAAGCCGCGTAGATTCCTGCCGCGTCGGTCCTCCGGTAACAACGCGCACATTCTCATAGCATTCGATGATGGCCTTCTCATAAAGCGCCGCATCATCGGCATGGATGACCACAATGATCTGATCAATCTCAGCGCAATGCGCAAAAGCGCGCAGCGTGCGCGAAAGCACTGCCTCGCCGCCGATCCGCCGATATTGCTTCGGCCCTTCAGTGCTCTGTCCCGCCCGTTCGCCGCGTCCTGCGGCTACGATGACTGCTGCTGCCCGTGAAATGTCGGTCGCCTTCGCCAAAAGATTCATCTAGTTAAATGCGGAATAATGCTTTGCGCAAATAATTGCCATACGGCAATCTATTTATCACCATACGCAAGCGCTTTTCCTTGCGTTCAACGCATTGAGTGATTAAAGTGTGGGCTACTTGCATCATGCACATCAAATGGGCATTTCTTGTTGACTACCCTTGAACAACCTCTGAGCATACGCGGTGTGACACTGCCAAACCGTGTGTTTCTTGCGCCGATGTCAGGCGTTTCTGATCTTCCGTTCCGAAAGCGCGCTGCCGAGGCTGGCGCGGGCATGGTTGTATCTGAAATGGTGGCAAGTGCAGAACTCTGCAATCGTCATCAGGAAAGCCTGTTGCGCCTATCCGGCGAAGGGCTTGGTACGCATGTGGTGCAACTTGCAGGACGCGAAGCGCACTGGATGGGCGAAGCAGCCGTCATCGCCGAAGGTGAGGGCGCGGATATTATCGATATTAATATGGGCTGCCCTGCCAAGAAGGTGACAGGCGGTTATTCCGGTTCCGCGCTTATGCGCGATCTTGATCATGCCATGACTTTGGTTGAGGCGACTGTGAATGCCGTTAAAGTTCCGGTTACGCTGAAAATGCGGCTTGGCTGGGATGAAAACAGTATTAACGCACCGGAACTTGCAAAGCGCGCCGAAGATGCGGGTATAGCGATGGTGACAGTTCATGGACGCACACGCTGCCAGTTTTATGAAGGCAAGGCCGATTGGGACGCCATCCATGCGGTGCGCGATGTCGTGAAGATTCCACTGGTCGCCAATGGCGATGTGTCGTCACGCAAAGATGCGGAAGAATTGCTACGTCGCTCGGGTGCCGATGCTGTCATGGTCGGGCGCGCCTCCTATGGTCAGCCCTGGCTTGCGGGCTTGATCGCAGGCAGTGATTTCGCGCCGCGGTCAAATGATGGCATTCTTTCTTATATTATAAGACATTACGAAGATATGCTCGACCATTATGGCAGCAAGACGGGTATACGCCATTCGCGAAAGCATCTTGGCTGGTATCTGGATCGCTATGCAGTCGAAGCATTTTCTCCCGCAGATAAGGCTGAAATCATGACGCTCACCGATCCTCAAGCGGTTATCGCGGCGCTTTCACGCGTTTTTCTGCGTGAAGCAGACAGAAAGGTCGCATGATGGGCAGAGGTGAAACGAACGGCATTCCAGCAATCATTCTGGATGCAATCAATCAGCCTGTCATCATGGTCAGCGCTGACAATCATATTGTGTATGCCAATATGGATGCAGAGCAGTTTTTCCGCTCAGGTTCGTCCATCTTGGCGCGTAACCGTCTTGAATCCTTTCTGCCTTTCGGCAGCCCATTGCTGGCTCTGGTCGATCAGGTTCGCACCGCTCAGGTTCCGGTGAACGAGTATCGCGTCGATATTTCATCGCCAAAACTTGGTGCTGAACGGATTGTCGATCTTTATGTCGCTCCGGTCATCGAAACGCCGGGTGCGGTCGTTATTCTGTTTAAAGAAAAGACCATGGCGGAGAAGATCGACCGTCAGATGACCCATCGCGGGGCCGCACGTTCGGTGACGGGGCTTGCTTCCATGCTGGCACATGAGATCAAGAACCCGCTTTCAGGCATTCGTGGGGCCGCTCAACTGCTTGAACAGGTGGTTGGTGATGAAGACCGCGCATTGGCACGTCTGATTACCGATGAAACTGATCGCATCGTGAAGCTCGTTGATCGTATGGAAGTGTTTTCCGATGAGAGACCAATCGAGCGCACGGCGGTCAATATCTATTCAGTGCTGGATCATGTGAAGACATTGGCGCGAAACGGTTTTGCCCGGCACATCCGCTTTATCGAGGAATATGATCCGTCATTGCCGCCGGTTTATGCTAATCGCGATCAGCTTGTGCAGGTTTTTCTCAATCTGGTGAAAAATGCCGCCGAAGCGCTTGGTGACCGTGAAGGTGCCGAGATCACACTCTCGACGGCTTATCGTCCGGGCATTCGCCTGCAGGTGCCGGGTGCGAGTGATCGTGTTGCCCTGCCGCTTGAGTTTTGTGTCCATGATAATGGTCCGGGCGTGCCCGAAGATATGCTGCCGCATCTGTTTGATCCGTTTGTGACGACCAAAACCAACGGGTCAGGCCTCGGACTGGCGTTGGTGGCCAAAATCATTGGAGATCATGGCGGCGTAATCGAATGCGACAGTCATCCCTCGCGCACCACGTTCCGCATATTGATGCCGCAATGGAAAAGTTCAGCCGATAATATGTCTGCAAAGACAGGAGATAATGCATGATTGCCGGACGTCCGACAGGTACGATTCTCGTTGCGGATGACGATGCTGCAATTCGCACAGTGCTCAATCAGGCACTCTCGCGTGCAGGCTATGATGTTCGGGTCACATCCAACGCAACCTCACTGTGGCGCTGGGTGGCGGCTGGCGATGGTGATCTGGTGATTACCGACGTCAACATGCCAGATGAAAATGCGTTTGATCTGCTGCCGCGCATCAAGAAAATGCGACCTGATCTGCCGATTGTGGTGATGAGTGCGCAAAATACATTCATGACAGCGATCCGTGCTTCGGAGGCGGGAGCTTATGAATATCTGCCAAAGCCATTCGATCTGACAGAGCTCATCAATATTGTTGGTCGTGCTCTTTCAGAGCCAAAGCATAAGCCTGCTGCCGTCTTGCAGGATGAGCAAGCAGAGAACATGCCGCTCGTTGGCCGTTCCCCCGCCATGCAGGAAATCTATCGCGTCTTGGCCCGCATGATGCAGACCGACCTGACCATGATGGTGACGGGTGAGTCGGGTACAGGTAAGGAACTGGTCGCGCGCGCTCTGCATGAATATGGTCGCCGCCGCAAAGGACCGTTTGTTGCCATCAATATGGCCGCAATTCCGCGCGATCTGATCGAATCCGAACTGTTTGGTCATGAAAAAGGAGCCTTTACCGGTGCACAGAACCGCTCCAGCGGTCGTTTTGAACAGGCCAATGGCGGTACGCTGTTCCTTGATGAAATCGGCGATATGCCGATGGAAGCGCAGACGCGTCTACTGCGCGTGTTACAGCAGGGCGAATATATGACAGTTGGCGGTCGCACGCCCATAAAGACCGATGTGCGTATCGTGGCCGCAACCAACAAGGATTTGCGCCAGCTCATCGCGCAGGGTTTGTTCCGCGAAGACCTTTATTATCGTCTGAATGTTGTGCCACTGCGCCTGCCACCACTTCGTGAACGCAGCGAAGATGTGCCTGATCTGGTTCGACACTTCTTCAAGCGTGCTGCCGAAGAAGGTCTGCCCGAAAAGCGCATTACACCTGCTGGCATCGAAATGATGCGTCGCTATCCATGGCCTGGTAACGTGCGGGAACTCGAAAATCTTGTTCGCAGACTTTCAGCGCTTTATCCGCAAGACGAGATTTCACCTGAAATCATCGAGACCGAATTGAAGTCAGAACTTTCAAAGCCTGATATTCCGATTGCGGTTGCAGGAGACATTGAAAATATCACCATATCGCAGATAGTTGAGCAGAATATGCAACGATATTTTGCATCGTTTGGAGCTGATCTGCCGCCGCCAGGGCTTTACCATCGCGTGCTGGCGGAGTTGGAATATCCGTTGATTCTTGCTTGCCTGACTGCAACACGCGGTAATCAGATCAAGGCTGCAGAGATTCTCGGCCTTAACCGTAATACGCTGCGTAAGAAGATAAGAGAGCTGGGCGTCAATATCTATCGTGGTGCCAAGCAATAACAATCAGGCAATAAGTCACTCAAAGTTTCGTCCGGTCTCATATAAGCTGTAAACAATCGTTGCATTTTCGCCACAATGCGTTGCATAGATGCAACGCTATTGGATAATATGGTTAATATGAATACAGCGAATCTGATGACGGATAGGGATAAGGCGCAACGCTCGTCGCGAGGTGGTGAGGGGCGTAGGCTTCTTGCGTTGCCAGGTATTATTACCGTTGTGTTGGCACTGGTTACAGCGTCAATTTCTTTTGCTATCCTCATCGGTATCACGCCCATTACGCCTGATCGCGCAGTCACACTTGCTCTGGTCATTATAAATGTTGCGTTGATTATTTTTCTGATCCTGCTTATTTGCCGTGAGATTTTCCGCATCGTATCGGCTCGCCGATCAGGGAAGGCCGCCTCCAGGCTGCATGTCCGCATTGTTGCGCTGTTCTCGCTGATTGCGGCTGTTCCGGCAATCGTGGTGGCAATCGTCGCTTCCGTTACGCTCAATCTTGGTCTTGATCGCTGGTTTGATACCAATACGCGTGACATCGTTAGCTCGTCACAAAGTTTGACAACTGCCTATATTCGCGAAACAGCCCTCAATCTGCAAAGCACCTCTTTTTCAATGCTTCAGGAGTTGGATGCACAGCGGACACTTTACAGCCTCGATAGGGGCGGTTTCATTCGTTACATGACGCTGCAAGCTGGGGGTCGTGGCCTTCTTGGTGCATTTCTGGTTCGTGAGAATGGCAGCGTCATTGTCAAAAGTGAGACGGGCGTAGAGACGCGACTTCCACCACCGACAGAAGATGCATTGAAGACTGCTGTCGATGGAAAGCCGGTTATTATTCCCCCGGGCAACAGTAATTTTGTTGGCGCTGTCATCAAGATGCGCGAAATTCCTGATCTGTATCTTTATACGGTCCGCGCCGTGGACCAGCAGATATTGGATGCTATGCGGCTGATGGAAGCCAACACGGCACGCTATCAGGAAATGGACGCAAACCGGGTTCCGACGCAGATAGCTTTTGCTTTGCTCTATTTCGGCCTGACGCTGATTGTTCTGTTGTCCGCCATCTGGACTGGCATTGCTGTCGCTGATCGTCTTGTTCGTCCAATCCGTTTGCTGATTGGTGCCGCTGATGATGTGGCTGCGGGGAATCTCGATAGTTCTGTGCCTGTTCGCTCCTCAGATGGCGACGTTGGTGCGTTGTCTGGAACGTTCAACAACATGGTCGCGGAACTAAAAAGCCAGCGTAACGAACTTCTCTCCGCCAAAGATCAGATTGATGAGCGCCGACGTTTCTCGGAAGCCGTGCTTTCGGGCGTTACTGCCGGTGTTATCGGTATCGAGTCAGATGGTTCTATCTCTATCCTCAATCGGTCTGCCGAGCATATGTTCGGGGTCAGCTCGCAGGATGCAATTGGCAGGAGTTTGAGCAGTATTGCACCGGAGATCGGTCAGGCTTTTGAAGTCGCACGCACGACGGGCCGCACTGTTCATCGTGAGCAGGTAAGTATGACTCGTAGCGGTGTTGCCCGCACTTATAACGTGCAGGTGACTGTCGAGGATGCTGAATCCGATGATCATTCTTATGTCGTTACTGTTGATGACATTACTGATCTCGTTCAGGCACAGCGCTCGTCTGCATGGGCGGATGTGGCGCGCCGTATTGCTCACGAGATCAAAAATCCGCTCACGCCGATCCAGCTTTCCGCTGAACGCATTCGCCGTCGTTATGGCAAGGTGATTGTTGAAGACCGTGAAGTCTTTGATCAGTGTACTGAGACAATCATTCGTCAGGTTGGCGATATTGGTCGCATGGTCGATGAATTTTCGTCTTTTGCGCGGATGCCAAAGCCTGAAATGAAAGACATGGATATGCGCGAAGCGTTGCGCGAAGCGTCATTCCTTATCGAAGTGAGCCGTCAGGATATAAAATTCACCCATGAATATGGTTCTGAAAAGCTGATAGGGTCTTTTGACAGCCGTCTTGTTGGTCAGGCGTTCGGTAACGTCATCAAGAATGCCAGCGAGGCAATTGATGCCGTTCCGAAGGAAGAGCGTGGCGATGGGCATATCCTCGTGCGCTCGGGCAAAGCAGACGGGCAACTCGTTGTTGACATCATTGATAACGGCAAAGGTTTGCCGCGTGATGATCGACAGAAACTTCTCGAGCCTTACATGACCACGCGAGAAAAAGGCACAGGCCTCGGCCTCGCTATCGTCCGCAAGATCGTTGAAGACCATGGCGGACATCTGGAATTGCATGATGCGCCAGCAGATTTCCATGGGGGACGCGGCGCAATGATACGTATGACTTTTCCCGAGGTTTCCGCCGGCTCATCTGGTGTGGAAGAGGGAAATTCCGGAAATCAGATAATTGGACAGGTGAACTGATATGGCAGCCGATATTCTTGTAGTTGATGACGAAGCGGATATTCGGGAACTCGTTGCAGGTATTCTCAGTGACGAAGGCTATGAAACCCGCACAGCTTTTGATGCCGATAGTGCGCTTGCGGCGATTGATGATCGTGTTCCACGGTTGGTGTTTCTTGATATCTGGTTGCAGGGCAGCCGTCTTGATGGTCTTGCACTGCTTGATGAAATCAAGAAACAGCACCCGGATCTCCCTGTTGTGATGATTTCCGGTCATGGTAACATTGAGACGGCGGTATCGGCAATTCGACGCGGCGCCTATGATTTTATCGAAAAGCCTTTCAAGTCTGATCGTCTTATTCTGGTTGCAGAACGAGCGCTTGAAACCTCGAAGCTCAAACGCGAGGTTTCCAATCTGCGCAAGCGTGGTGGCAACAGTATGGAGTTGATTGGCGCATCACTCGCCATCAACCAGCTGCGCCAGACCATTGAGCGCGTTGCCCCAACCAACAGTCGTATTATGATCACCGGCCCTTCCGGCGCGGGCAAAGAGCTGGCCGCGCGTGCCATTCATGCGCAATCGACCCGTGCCAATGGCCCGTTCGTGACCGTTAATGCGGCAACCATCACTCCAGAGCGTATGGAGATCGAGCTTTTCGGTACAGAAATGGATGGTGGCGAACGCAAAGTTGGCGCACTTGAAGAAGCACACGGCGGTATTCTTTACCTTGACGAAGTTGCTGATATGCCGCGGGAAACGCAAAACAAGATTTTGCGTGTGCTCGTCGATCAGCAGTTTGAGCGTGTTGGCGGAACCAAACGCGTAAAGGTTGATGTCCGCATTATTTCATCGACGGCACAGAACCTTGAAGGCATGATTGCCGAAGGAACATTTCGTGAGGACCTATTTCATCGCCTTTCCGTAGTTCCGGTGCATGTGCCGGCCCTTGCAGCGCGTCGCGAAGATATTCCATCGCTGGTCGAATATTTTATGACGCAGATTGCCGAGCAGTCCGGTATCAAGCCGCGCAAGATCGGATCAGATGCGATGGCCGTTTTACAATCCCACAGCTGGCCGGGCAATATTCGACAGTTGCGCAACAATGTTGAACGTCTGATGATTCTGGCCCGTGGCGATGATCCGGATGCTCCGGTGACAGCTGATCTGCTGCCAGCGGAAATTGGCGATACGTTGCCGCGGGCGCCGACTGAATCCGATCAGCACATCATGGCATTGCCCTTACGTGAGGCGCGTGAGCGTTTCGAGAAGGAATATCTCATCGCGCAGATTAATCGCTTTGGTGGCAATATCTCGCGTACAGCTGAATTTGTTGGCATGGAACGCTCGGCATTGCATCGCAAGCTGAAGTCGCTCGGCGTTTAATATTCAAGTAGGCGGTTAGATATGCGTGTAATCGTGTGCGGAGCAGGGCAGGTCGGTTACGGTATAGCCGAGCGGCTCGCTGCCGAGCAAAATGACGTTTCCGTCATTGATACGTCTGCTCGTCACATTGAGATTGTGCGCGATACGCTTGATGTTCGTGGATTTGTCGGCCATGGATCGCAACCGGATGTACTGGCTGCGGCTGGTGCAAACGAAGCTGATATGATTATTGCTGTGACGCTATCTGATGAAGTCAACATGGTGGCTTGTCAGGTGGCGCACTCGGTTTTTAATGTTCCGACCAAAATCGCCCGTATTCGCGCCCAGTCTTATCTTAAGGCTGAATATCAGGACTTGTTCCTGCGTGAAAATCTGCCGATCGATGTCATTATCTCACCGGAATTGGAAGTTGGTGAGGTTGTTCTTCGTCGTATTGCATTGCAGGGAGCAACGGATGTTTTGCGTTTTGCCGATGAAAAGATCATTGGCCTCGCAATCGAATGTCTGGATGAGTGTCCGGTCATCAATACGCCTTTGAAGCAGTTATCCGATCTTTTTCCTGACTTGGCGGCGACAGTGGTGGGTGTCGTGCGTAATGGCAGCCTGTTTATTCCGCGTTCGGGCGACCAACTCAACGCCGGTGATTTGGCTTATGTTGTGACGACTCGTGAACAGGTTCGCAGAACGCTATCATTGTTCGGGCATGAGAAACCGGAAGCACATCGCATTGTCATCGCGGGCGGTGGTAATATTGGGCTTTATGTCGCCAAAGCTATTGAAGAGCGTAAATGGCATACACGCATAAAAATGATTGAAAGCGAGCACGAGCGTGCTTTTGCCATTGCAGATCAGTTAAACCGGACCATGGTTCTGCACGGGAGTGCACTTGATCAGGCTTTGTTGCAGGAGGCCGATATTGAAGATGCCGATCTTTTTGTGGCACTGACCAATCAGGATCAGGTGAATATTCTCTCCAGCATCATGGCGAAGCGCTTGGGATGCAAGTCGAATATGGCTCTTATCAATACAACCGGCTATCAGGATTTCACTCACATGGTCGGTATTGATGCCTATATTGATCCAAAGGCTGTTACCGTATCGAAGATATTGCAGCATGTAAGGCGCGGACGAATTCGAGCTGTCTATAGTATCTATCGCGACATGGCTGAAATCATTGAGGCGGAAGCGCTTGAGACGTCATCGCTTGTAGGAGCACCGCTTCGGGATCTCGATCTGCCGGAAGGCCTTCGAATTGGTGCGATCTATCGTGACGGCCAGGTTATCCAGCCGAATGGCGACGTCCGCATAAAGCCGAAAGATCGTGTTGTGATTTTCGCGACTGCTGATGCTATCAAGTATGTGGAGCAAATGTTCCGCGTGAGCCTTGAATTCTTCTGATTTAAGCTCCAATAAATGCCTAAATTTCTTGCCCGGTGGCTTTAATGGATATCTGCACTTTCTGGTACGGGCCGCGATTGCGTGATGTCGATCGTATTTGTCTCGCGTCTATGGTGATGACTGGTCAGCATGTGAAGCTGTTTTCATATGCGCCTATTGAAAATGTTCCCAACGGCGTCGAATTGCATGATGCTAGCACCATTTTGCCTGAACAAGTGTTTAAGCGGCTCGATCCTAGTTATCCAAATCTTCGCAGCCGTACGACGATCGTTCAGTTCAGCGATATTTTCCGTATCATGCTGATGAAGCATCAGCAGGGTGTTTGGCTCGATACGGATGTCTATCTTCTCAAGCAGTTTCATCCCGACCCATCAAAGCCATACCTGGCACGCGAGAATCACTTTCGCGTTGGTGTTTCCGCACTTTACCTGCCGCATGATCACCCGATTATTCGCGAATTTGAAGACTATGTGGCGGGTAACTATCCATTGCCGCGCTGGCTTGGACTGCGTCGTGGCAAGCTGCGGCCATTATACTATCGTCTGATTGGTAAGGAAGTCACACCGGCTGCGATCGGGATTACGATTTTCGGTAATGATGGTATATCAAGGCTGGCGCGCAAGTATGGCATTTTCAGAAGTGCTGCTCCTCAAGAGAACTTCTACTATTGGGTTGGCAAGGAGGCGACTCGGATTTACGATCCTGCTTATGGGTTAGAACCGACGAAACACCCTGATTTCATTGGCTTTCATATACACAAGAAGCACAAGGAAGTTGTCTCGATGCAGCCGGGCAGTTTCTATATGTGGGCGATTGATCGCGTGAAACCGATGATTGGTGAGCCGATTTCTACTGAGGTGAAATAGCGCTCATCTGTTGCAACCCCAGAAATAATTGCATATCGAGTTTTAAATTTGCTGGTTGCGCAAAGATTCCCATCCTGTTAACCGAAGCTTAAGAGCGAAGCAGTTGTCTTTCCACAGCAATTGCCAGTAGCAACCGGTTTTGGTCGGCTCGGGAGCTTGATTTATATGTGTGCGCGTGTTCGTCTGGCATGAGCGAACAAACTGCTGATCGATTAAAGGAATAAAAACAATGGCTGAACGATCGCAAAATCTTCAAGACCTTTTTCTCAATTCTGTACGCAAGCAGAAAATTTCACTGACCATTTTCCTTATCAATGGCGTGAAACTCACGGGTATCGTGACTTCGTTTGACAATTTCTGCGTATTGCTGCGTCGCGATGGTCATTCGCAGCTTGTTTACAAGCATGCAATTTCGACCATTATGCCGAGCCAGCCGGTACAGATGTTTGAGGGTGAGGAAGCCTGACGCTTCTCAGTTTATAACTGACCAGTTTTATACTGGAGCGTGGTGATCTCTTGAAAAGTCACACCGCTCCAGTTTTTTCGATTCAAATCCGCATCAGGCTTGGGCCTCTAGGATCATGATTTGATTAACCGGGGCGTCTTCTGTTTGAAACCGCAAGTGCGGAGACCTATCTGCTGGATAGTTCGTTCCGTATCCCGGAGTTAGTTTATTTGTCTAAATACAAAGATAAGAATGTATCGCCTGCCGATGAAAATAAGGGGTTTGGTGTGTCTGAACCAGAACCCACCAGAGCGGCGGTAATCGTTCCGATTTTACCAGAACGACACAATACAAGCACTGCGAGTGAAGAAGGCGAACGCCCCCAGTTTCAGCGCTCCAATGAAGCGCGGCTGGAGGAAGCCATTGGTCTCGCGCGTGCTATCGATCTGGAAATTGCCCATGCTGAAAACGTAATCGTCAGTCAGCCTCGGCCGGCAACGCTTTTGGGAACCGGCAAGGTTGAGGCGATTGCCGAAATCCTCGAAGAAAAATCGATAGGCCTTGTTATCGTCGATCATGCGCTGACGCCTGTGCAACAGCGCAATCTTGAAAAAGAATGGAATGTCAAGGTCATTGACCGTACCGGCCTCATTCTCGAGATTTTCGGTGAGAGAGCGCGCACCAAGGAAGGGGCGTTGCAGGTTGAACTTGCGCATCTCAATTATCAGAAGGGCCGCTTGGTTAGAAGCTGGACCCACCTTGAGCGTCAGCGCGGTGGCGGTGGCTTCCTTGGTGGTCCGGGTGAAACGCAAATCGAAGCCGACAGGCGTATGCTTCAAGACAAGATTTTGAAGATCAAGCGCGAGCTTGAAACGGTTGTGCGTACCCGTACACTGCACCGGCAGAAGCGACGCAAGGTGCCGCATCCGGTTGTTGCGCTCGTTGGCTATACCAATGCGGGCAAATCCACGCTGTTCAACCGTATGACCGGCGCTGACGTGCTGGCCGAAGACATGCTGTTTGCCACGCTTGACCCGACATTGCGTCGTATTCGTTTGCCGCACGGCGAGACGGTCATTCTCTCGGATACGGTGGGCTTTATTTCGAACCTTCCGCACCATCTGGTTGCTGCATTCCGTGCAACACTGGAAGAAGTGGTTGAAGCGGATCTGATTCTACATGTGCGCGACATTTCCGATCCCGACAATGCAGCACAGGCGGAAGATGTGGAAAGCATTCTGGCTGGTCTCGACGTTGAGCCCCATGATCATAAGCGCGTGATCCAGATATGGAACAAGATCGACAATCTGGACGAAGCTGGCCGTGAAGCGGCTTTCCGCCTGGCTGCTGCAGGCAGCGAGGAGGGACGTCCGATCCCGCTTTCAGCCTGGACGGGCGAAGGCGTTGACAGGTTGCTATCGCTGATCGAGACCCGCATTGCAGGCGCACTTGGCATTGTTGATGTTGTACTTTTGCCGTCCGAGCTTCGTATCCTCGACTGGATTTATCTGCACGGCAGTGATGTGGAACGTGAAGATCTGGAAGATGGATCTGTTCGTATTCAGGCTCGACTGACCGAAACGGCTCGCAAGATGCTTGATGAGAAACGCGGTATTAAGCCTGTCGTTCAGGATTCCGACGGGGATTGATCGACATCTTGCGGAACAGGGCTGCAAAGCCCTATGTATGGAACATCCATACGATTCATATTCGCCATAAATATGCAGAGGCCCATAATGAGAGATCCCATTGAAACCGTCATGAACCTTGTGCCAATGGTGGTTGAGCAGACCAACCGTGGTGAGCGGGCCTATGATATCTTCTCGCGCTTGCTGAAAGAACGCATCATCTTCGTCAATGGTCCTGTCGAAGATGGCATGTCGATGTTGATCTGCGCGCAGTTGCTCTTCCTCGAGTCTGAAAACCCGAAGAAGGAGATCAACATGTACATCAATTCGCCCGGTGGCGTAGTCACGTCCGGCATGGCGATTTATGACACGATGCAATTCATCAAGCCTCCTGTTTCCACGCTCTGCATGGGGCAGGCTGCTTCCATGGGCTCGCTGCTCCTCACTGCTGGTGCCACCGGCCAGCGTTATGCGTTGCCAAATGCCCGTATTATGGTTCATCAGCCTTCAGGCGGTTTCCAGGGGCAGGCGTCGGATATCGAGCGTCACGCGCAGGACATCATCAAGATGAAGCGTCGCCTGAACGAGATTTATGTCAAGCACACCGGTCGCGATTATGAGACAATCGAACGGACGCTTGATCGCGATCATTTCATGACAGCGCAAGAAGCTCTTGAGTTTGGTTTGATCGACAAGGTCATCGAATCGCGTGAAGTGAGCGTTGAAGAAACCAAGTAATTCGAGGAGGCAGTCGGTCTGCCTTTTCATATTTTAGTGCCTTTTGCCACAAAAGTGGCTTATTTCGTGGCCCTACGTAAAGGTTAACGCATTGCGTTAAGCATCTGTTTGGGTTCCAGGCGCTAAAATTGTTCAGATTATGCCGAATCTCAATGGCGAACGTGATTTTTCATTTGTTCCCTGACTGAGGTTCTGCAAAAGTCACCGGAACAGGCTTCTTCGGTCGGGAAACCTGCGGTGACTGGAATCCAGAAGACTTTGAGCAGCGCGTAAAGGCTGCTGATGGAGCCTCAGGTAACGGTGTTTTGCTTCCTGAATGGGTCCAAACCGGAAGAAACGATTGAAATGGACACGGACGGCTGTGGTTCGTTTCGGTCAATTGAAAGGAAACTGCAATGAGCAAAGTCAGCAACAGCGGCGGCGATTCAAAGAATACGCTTTATTGCTCGTTCTGTGGCAAAAGCCAGCATGAAGTTCGTAAGCTGATTGCAGGCCCGACCGTATTTATCTGTGACGAGTGCGTCGAACTTTGCATGGACATCATTCGCGAGGAAAACAAAACCTCGATGGTGAAGTCGCGCGAAGGTGTACCTACGCCGCAGGAAATAAAGGACGTTCTCGACGATTATGTCATCGGCCAGAAAGATGCGAAGCGCGTTCTTTCGGTTGCTGTGCACAATCATTACAAGCGTCTGGCACATCAGTCGAAGAGCAACGACATCGAATTGGCGAAGTCCAACATTCTGTTGGTTGGCCCAACGGGTTGCGGTAAGACCTATCTTGCTCAGACACTCGCACGCATTATCGATGTGCCGTTCACCATGGCTGATGCCACGACGCTCACAGAAGCCGGCTATGTCGGTGAAGATGTCGAAAACATCATTCTGAAGCTGCTCCAGTCGGCAGATTACAACGTTGAACGCGCACAGCGCGGCATCGTTTATATCGATGAAGTCGACAAGATCAGTCGTAAGTCGGACAATCCTTCGATCACTCGCGATGTGTCGGGCGAAGGTGTTCAGCAGGCGCTTCTGAAGATCATGGAAGGCACCGTTGCCTCCGTACCGCCGCAGGGTGGTCGCAAGCATCCGCAGCAGGAATTCCTGCAAGTGGATACGACGAACATCCTGTTCATCTGCGGTGGCGCTTTTGCTGGTCTCGACAAAATCATCTCGGCACGCGGCGAGAAGACCTCGATTGGTTTCGGTGCCCATGTCAAGTCGGTAGATGAGCGTCGTATTGGTGACGTGTTCAAGGAACTGGAACCTGAAGATCTTCTGAAATTCGGCCTCATTCCGGAATTCGTCGGGCGTTTGCCTGTCATCGCCACTCTGGAAGATCTGGATGTGGATGCATTGGTGCAGATCCTCACCGAGCCAAAGAATGCGCTCGTGAAGCAGTATCAGCGTTTGTTCGACATGGAAAATGTTGAGCTCAGCTTCCACGACGATGCTCTGCGTGCGATTGCCAACAAGGCAGTCGAACGCAAGACCGGTGCTCGTGGTCTTCGCTCGATCATGGAAAAGATCCTGCTCGACACAATGTTCGAGCTGCCAACGCTTGAAGGCGTGCAGGAAGTGGTCATTTCCGGTGATGTGGTAGATGGCAGCGCTCGTCCGCTTTATATCTATGCTGAGCGGCAGGACGAAAAGGGCAACGCGTCGGCTTAACGCCAGTGCAGTGATTGCCAGATTTGTTGGAAAAGGTCGCGCAAGCGGCCTTTTTCTTGTCTATGTCTTGGTCGATGCTGAATACAATGAGCGCTTGTTGTTGTACAAATTCCTGTGACGGCGCAGGATAGATGACGATTCTATGAATGCTGCCCCTTAAAGCAGCTTGAATTTAGGAGTTCGACACTCCAATTATGGACCGAAGCACTAGTTGTGGACTGCCTCATAATGAAAGGGGCCATAACTTGTGGCAATCGGGTCGAATGACCTGAGAAAGGACTGAATAATGACGGGTATTGAACAGAAGACCCAAGTGGGCGGCGAAGACGGGCTTTATGCCGTTCTGCCGTTGCGCGATATCGTAGTCTTCCCCCATATGATTGTTCCGCTGTTTGTTGGACGTGAAAAGTCTATCAAGGCACTTGAAGAAGTGATGGGTGTCGACAAGCAGATTCTGCTCGCGACGCAGAAAAACGCGGCTGATGACGATCCGGCACCGGATGCAATTTATGAAATCGGCACGATCGCAAATGTGTTGCAGCTTCTCAAGCTGCCAGACGGTACCGTCAAGGTTCTCGTTGAGGGTACCGCGCGCGCCAAGATTTCCAAGTTTACCGATCGTGAGGATTATCACGAAGCTTTTGCGGTGGCGCTGCCAGAGCCGGAAGAAGATGCCGTTGAAGTTGAGGCTCTGGCCCGTTCGGTGGTTTCCGATTTTGAAAACTACGTCAAGCTGAACAAGAAGATTTCGCCGGAAGTGGTTGGTGCGGCCAGTCAGATAGACGACTATTCCAAGCTTGCCGATACAGTTGCTTCACATCTCGCTATCAAGATTCCTGAAAAACAGGAAATGCTGTCGATTCTCTCGGTGCGTGAGCGCCTTGAGAAGGCGCTTGCTTTCATGGAATCCGAAATCTCTGTTCTTCAGGTTGAAAAGCGCATCCGTGGCCGCGTTAAGCGCCAGATGGAAAAGACCCAGCGCGAATATTACCTCAACGAGCAGATGAAGGCGATTCAGAAGGAGCTTGGTGATGGTGAGGATGGTCGCGATGAAGCGGCTGAACTCGAAGAACGCATCAACAAGACCAAGCTTTCTAAGGAAGCACGCGAGAAGGCACAGGCTGAGCTGAAGAAGCTGCGCAGCATGAGCCCGATGTCAGCTGAAGCAACTGTTGTTCGCAACTATCTCGACTGGTTGCTGTCTATTCCTTGGGGCAAGAAATCCAAGGTCAAGCAGGATTTGAACTTTGCTGAGGAAGTGCTTGATGACGAGCATTTCGGTCTCGACAAGGTCAAGGAACGCATTGTCGAATATCTCGCAGTGCAGGCTCGCTCGACTAAAATCAAAGGCCCAATCCTCTGCCTCGTTGGACCTCCCGGCGTCGGTAAGACCTCGCTCGCCCGTTCGATTGCCAAGGCTACTGGTCGTGAATATGTCCGTATGTCGCTCGGTGGCGTGCGTGACGAGGCCGAAATCCGGGGTCACCGCCGCACTTACATCGGTTCGATGCCCGGTAAGGTCATCCAGTCGATGAAGAAGGCGAAGAAGTCCAACCCGCTCTTCCTGCTCGATGAAATCGACAAGATGGGTCAGGATTTCCGTGGCGATCCGTCTTCGGCAATGCTTGAGGTGCTGGACCCAGAACAGAACTCAACCTTCATGGATCACTACCTTGAGGTTGAATATGATCTGTCGAATGTCATGTTCGTGACGACTGCCAATACGCTGAATATTCCGGGTCCGCTTCTGGACCGTATGGAGGTCATCCGTATTGCCGGTTACACCGAAGATGAGAAGCTCGAGATTGCCAAGCGGCACCTGCTGCCAAAGGCGATCAAGGACCACGCTTTGCAGCCGAAGGAGTTTTCGGTCACAGACGAAGCGCTGCGTAACGTTATCCGTCTTTACACGCGTGAAGCCGGTGTTCGTAGCCTTGAACGTGAAATGATGACCTTAGCACGTAAGGCCGTGACAGAGATTCTGAAGTCGAAGAAAAAGTCGGTGAAGATCACCGACAAGAACCTCTCCGATTATCTCGGTGTCGAGCGTTTCCGTTATGGTCAGGCTGAAGGTGAAGACCAGGTGGGTGTTGTCACAGGTCTCGCATGGACTGAAGTTGGCGGCGAATTGCTGACCATCGAAGGTGTTATGATGCCCGGTAAGGGCCGCATGACTGTCACGGGTAATCTCCGTGATGTGATGAAGGAATCGATTTCTGCGGCGGCATCTTATGTTCGCTCGCGGGCGGTTGATTTCGGTATCGAGCCTCCGTTGTTCGACAAGCGCGACATCCACGTTCACGTACCGGAAGGTGCGACACCAAAAGATGGTCCATCGGCTGGTATCGCCATGGTTACGGCAATTGTCTCTGTTCTGACCGGTATTCCTGTCCGCAAGGACATTGCGATGACCGGCGAAGTGACACTGCGTGGTCGTGTTCTGCCTATCGGAGGTCTTAAGGAAAAGCTGCTTGCTGCATTGCGCGGCGGCATCAAGAAGGTTCTGATCCCAGAAGAAAACGCCAAGGATCTGGCGGATATTCCGGACAATGTGAAGAACAATCTTGAAATCGTTCCAGTGTCACGAGTCGGTGAAGTGCTGAAACATGCATTGGTTCGTGAGCCGGAACCGATTGAGTGGAAAGAGCCGGAAACGCCTGTCGCATCCGCATCAGTAGATGATGAAGCAGGTGTTTCAACAGCACACTAATCGCTGCCAATTGCTCATAAGCATAGAATGCCGGGCTAAATGCCCGGCATTTCTGTGTTTAACCCCGGTTTTCCGGGGTTTTTTCATGTTGACAGGCTTGGTTTGTCAACCGATTTGAATAAACTGCACGCAATCCGGTCGCGTTATTCGTTCCGGTAGATAAAGAAAGGAAATGCCTATGAACAAGAACGAATTGGTCGCCGCAGTAGCGGAAAAGGGCGGTTTGACTAAGGCCGACGCAGGAACTGCTGTTGACGCTGTACTCGCAGCGGTTACTGGTGCACTCAAGGCTGGTGAAGAAGTGCGTCTGCCAGGCTTTGGCGTTTTCTCTGTTTCGCATCGCGCTGCCTCGACTGGTCGCAATCCTTCGACCGGCAAGGAAGTTGCTATTCCTGCCCGCAACGTGCCGAAGTTCTCGGCAGGCAAGGGCCTGAAGGATGCCGTTAACGGCTAATCCTGTAATTTGAGGCGATATTATCGCGCTCAATTATGCGAGAAGGCCCGGTTTGACCGGGCTTTTTTCATTTGTTCGATATATGATGTTGAATAAGGGAGGTTTCGCGATGCGCTTTCGTAAATTGAGTATGGCTCTCCTGGTTATTGGTCTTTCAGGATTGCTGATCGGTATGCATTCGGCGCAAGCGAAAATCTGTGACGAGCAAGTCTTTCAGGATACAAAATTCATCATTTGTACGGTCAAGGCCAAAGAGAATCTTCGTCTTTTCTGGAAGGGCGCAGATGGTGAGCCCTATCGCAATTTCTCGAAAATTGCAGATGCCGTGTCTGGACAGGGCAAGTCACTATCGTTCGCGTTTAATGCGGGAATGTATCAGGTCGATTTCACGCCTATGGGGCTCTATGTAGAGGAGAGCCAGGAACTGGTTCCGGCCGATACGAAAGCACCTCAGCGCACCTCAGGCCCAGTTCCAAACTTCTATAAAAAGCCCAATGGTGTTTTCTATTTTGATAATGAAAATGCTGGCATTTTGCCGACCGACACGTTTTTAAAAAATCGACCGCACGCGCGCTTTGCGACTCAATCCGGACCGATGCTGGTTAACAGGAACAGGCTCAATCCGATTCTGATTAAAGGATCGACAGACCGCACCCGTAGAAGCGGTGTTGGTGTTTGTACCGATGAGACCGTTCGCTTTGCGATCAGCGAAGATGCAGTGAATTTCTATGATTTCGCGTCACTGTTTCGAGATGCACTTAAATGCCCAAATGCACTATTCCTCGATGGGGGCGGTGGCGCAGGAATTTTTAATCCTGTCATGGGAAAAAATGACATCTCATGGCATGGCGGATATGGGCCGGTTGTTGGCTTTATCGAGTAACAAAAAGCCCGGAGTTTCCTCCGGGCTTTGCATTTATTCAGCGGCTTCTGCCTTGCCCTTTGGGCGCCGCTCCAGAAGTTCTTTCAGGAATTGGCCTGTGTAGGAACGCTTTTCCTTCACAATGTCTTCCGGTCTTCCAACGGCAACGATTTCTCCGCCGCCATCACCACCTTCCGGACCGAGATCGATTACCCAGTCCGCAGTCTTGATAACTTCGAGATTGTGCTCGATAACCACAACCGTATTGCCCTGTTCGACAAGTTCGTGCAGCACTTCGAGAAGCTTTGCAACGTCGTGAAAGTGTAGGCCGGTTGTCGGCTCATCAAGAATATAGAGCGTTTTGCCTGTGGCTTTGCGCGATAATTCCTTGGCAAGTTTCACGCGTTGCGCTTCACCACCGGAAAGTGTCGTTGCCTGCTGGCCGACCTTGATATAGCCGAGGCCAACTTTTACAAGCGTTTCAAGCTTGTCGCGCACGGCTGGAACGGCTGTGAAGAATTCAGCGCCTTCTTCAACTGTCATATCCAGAACATCGGCAATCGATTTGCCTTTGAACTGCACTTCCAGCGTTTCGCGATTGTAGCGCTTGCCGTGGCAGACATCACAGGTGACATAGACATCCGGCAGGAAGTGCATCTCGATCTTGATGACACCATCGCCCTGACAGGCTTCACAACGACCGCCCTTCACGTTGAAGGAGAATCGTCCTGGCTGATAACCGCGGGCTTTCGCTTCCGGTAACCCAGAAAACCAGTCGCGGATTGGCGTGAAAGCGCCAGTATAGGTGGCCGGGTTGGAGCGCGGTGTGCGGCCAATCGGCGATTGGTCAATATCAATGACTTTATCGAGGAATTCGAGGCCTTCGATGCGGTCATGCTCTGCCGGATGTTCACGCGAACCCATGATGCGGCGCGAAGCAGCCTTGAACAGCGTTTCGATCAGGAAAGTGGACTTGCCACCGCCCGACACGCCGGTAACTGCCGTAAATGTACCAAGCGGGATATCCGCTGAAACATTCTTCAGATTGTTACCACGCGCACCGACAACCCGGATGCGCTTGTTCTTGATGAGCTTGCGACGCTCAGCAGGAACAGCAACTTCCATCACGCCCGACAAATATTTGCCGGTCAGCGAATTCGGGTTGGACATAACGTCCTTCGGTGTGCCCTGCGCAATGATCTTGCCGCCATGAACACCAGCCGCCGGGCCGATATCGACCACATAGTCCGCTGTCAGAATCGCATCTTCATCATGCTCGACCACGATAACGGTATTGCCGAGATCGCGTAAGTGACGAAGCGTGTCGAGAAGGCGGGCATTGTCGCGCTGATGAAGGCCGATGGACGGCTCATCAAGTACATAAAGTACACCGGTCAGACCTGAGCCGATCTGCGAAGCGAGGCGAATGCGCTGGCTCTCACCACCCGAAAGCGTTCCGGAGTTACGAGCCAGCGTCAGATAGTCAAGGCCGACATCATTGAGGAATTCCAGACGTTCGCGGATTTCCTTGAGAATGCGGGCTGCAATTTCGCGCTGCTTGTCGTTGAATGTGCCATCGACATCGCGGAACCACTGATCCGCATTGCGGATCGACATACTGGTGATTTCGCCGATGTGCTTCATGCCAACCTTGACGGCCAGTGCTTCCGGTTTCAGGCGAAAGCCTTTACAGGCCGGGCAGGGCGTCGAAGACATGAAGCGTTCGATTTCCTCACGCGACCATGCGGAATCGGTTTCTTTCCAGCGACGTTCGAGATTAGGAATCACACCCTCAAAAGCCTTGGTGGTCTGATAGGAGCGCAGGCCATCATCATACTGGAAGGTGATTTCCTTGCCCCTGGTGCCATAGAGAATGGCATCCTTTG
Organism: Ochrobactrum sp. Marseille-Q0166; assembly: GCF_014397025.1. Classification (NCBI taxonomy): domain Bacteria; kingdom Pseudomonadati; phylum Pseudomonadota; class Alphaproteobacteria; order Hyphomicrobiales; family Brucellaceae; genus Ochrobactrum; species Ochrobactrum sp. Marseille-Q0166. The sequence goes on from NZ_JACJUO010000001.1 coordinate 1,499,498, forward strand.
CTTCATCGGAAAGATCTACCCACTTGGCGCTAACCTTAAAACCATAGGCTTTGCCCAGCGCTTCTAGCGTCTGATTGTAATAAGGCGAAGACGAGCGAGCCCAAGGCGCAATCGCTCCATCCTTGAGAGCAGAGTTTTCGTCGGGAACAATCAGATTCGGATCAATCGCCTGCTGGGTGCCAAGACCGTCACAGGTCGGGCAGGCGCCAAATGGATTATTGAAGGAAAACAGGCGCGGCTCGATTTCCGGGATAGTGAAGCCGGAAACCGGGCAGGCGAATTTTTCCGAAAACATCACGCGTTCATGCGTCTCGTTGGCCGATTTGTTTGCACTACCGCCCGCCGATGTGTCTTCAGCCAATAATGGCTTATCAGCGAATTCAGCAATAGCCAGACCTTCAGCGAGCTTGAGGCAGGTTTCAAGACTGTCCGCAAGGCGGGTCGCAAGATCGGCGCGCACGACAACGCGGTCCACGACTACATCAATATCGTGTTTGTACTTTTTGTCTAGCGCTGGAACGTCAGCGATTTCGTAAAAGGTGCCATCGACCTTCACGCGCTGAAACCCCTTTTTCTGCAGCTCGGCCAGCTCTTTCTTGTATTCGCCTTTGCGACCGCGAACGATCGGCGCGAGGATATAAAGACGCGTGCCTTCTTCAAATGCCAGCACCCGATCAACCATCTGGCTGACTGTCTGACTCTCAATCGGCAGGCCGGTAGCTGGCGAATAAGGTACGCCCACACGCGCGAAAAGCAGGCGCATGTAGTCGTAGATTTCGGTGACGGTGCCGACAGTCGAACGGGGATTGCGGCTTGTTGTCTTCTGCTCAATGGAAATGGCAGGAGACAGGCCGTCGATCTGATCGACATCCGGCTTTTGCATCATTTCAAGGAACTGGCGCGCATAGGCCGAAAGGCTTTCGACGTAGCGGCGCTGACCTTCCGCATAAATCGTATCGAAGGCCAGCGATGATTTGCCGGAACCTGAAAGACCTGTCATCACGATCAGCTTGTCGCGTGGCAAATCTAGATCGACATTTTTCAGATTGTGTTCACGCGCGCCACGTATGGAAATGAATTTCTGATCGCTCATTCCGCGTCCTGCCTGTTTGGTCATGTCATGGAGTGTTCGTGCGCCGATAGTCGTCGCGCCGCTCCATAATATGGGGATGAACCCCTTCCAGGGAAAGGGGGCCGGTCAATCGTTGGATGCAGATTTAGCACCAGAACAAAGATCGAACAACCAGCCTTTTGATAGGCGATACGAAATGTGAACGCAAGAGCGTTGACTGTTACTCCTGACAGGAGCAAACTATAATCACTCGCTGAATGGGGAGATATCGAAAGGGCTGAATCGATATCGAAAAGAGGCCCAGTCAGTTGAGCTAACGCAACAGGGAGGTAAAGGAGCATGAGTCCACCTGACTACGTTGCCTAGCTTTCATAATGATGAAAGCACAATTGCTTGCGATCATAGCTGCCTCATCTGTAAGGAATGATGTATTTTTGATTGAAACAGGTAATTGCAGAAAATTTGAAACATGGGCGGAAACGTGGTTTCGTACCTCAGATTTCCGAAACGATTTATCGGCGAAGTACTGTCGATATAAGAGCATTGCTCAACCCCAAGCCCTGCGCGCCTAAGAAACAGTGAGCGGCAGGGCTTATCTCTGTTCTCTCAGGAATTATCTGCTGAAAATTGTCAGTAGTTATTGCATTTTGAACAAAACAAGAACATAACTTCTGTGGAACACTATTAAAATAACACCTCCAGTGAGAGCGCATGGAGAGTGGGTGTTGTAGAGTGTTTCCTGAGTTTTTGGTGATGGCGCATGGTTGCGCCTGATCCTTATTTTGGAAAGCACCCTTTTCTCAATACATCCGGTTCTATCCGGTTGAAGATGATCGGGAAGGTGTGTTTGCGAGACCCGGAGTAAGTTTTCGATGGCTGGTAGTGTCAACAAAGTCATTCTGGTCGGCAATCTTGGTGCCGATCCTGAAATTCGTCGCCTCAATTCCGGCGACCAGATTGCCAATTTGCGCATTGCGACATCGGAAAGCTGGCGCGACCGTCAGAGCGGTGAGCGCAAGGATCGTACTGAATGGCACAGCGTTGTCATTTTCAACGAAAATCTCGCCAAGGTTGCCGAGCAGTACCTCAAGAAGGGCTCCAAGGTTTATATCGAAGGCGCGCTGCAAACCCGCAAATGGCAGGATCAGAACGGCAACGACCGTTATACGACTGAAATCGTGTTGCAAAAATTCCGTGGCGAATTGCAAATGCTCGACAGCCGTGGTGAAGGCGGCGGCGAGGGTCGCTCGTTCGGCGGTGGTGGCGGTGGCAATCGCAACCAGATGTCCGATTACTCCGGTGGTGGTAATGACTTTGGTTCGTCCGGCCCATCTAATCAGGGCGGTGGCGGTTTCTCCCGCGATCTCGACGATGAAATTCCATTCTGATGAAAAGGCGGGCGCATTAAGCGCCCGCTTTTTTAGTTACATCGATATTTGAAAAGAGCTTTACAAGTTACTTATTTTGCTTGTTATTCTTTTTATTCAAGCAACCAGAAATCGTCTTAAATACTAACTCGTAATGCTATGATTGAAGTGATGCAGGCCGGTTCTGGTGCTCAGGGATGTTTTGTTGCCGTTGTCGGCCCGAGTGGAGCTGGCAAAGATACAATCCTGGATGCAGCGCGAGAGGCGCTGAAAGATGATCTGCGGTTTCATTTTGTGCGCCGGGTCATTACCCGAGCAAAAATGTCCGGTAGTGAAGATCATGATAGCCTTGATGTAACATCCTTTGATAAAACTGCGGACGAGGGCGCTTACGCACTTCACTGGCAAGCGCATGGCTTGCGTTATGGTTTGCCGCGATCAATGGATGCGAGACTTGCAGAAGGCACTGTTGTGATTGCCAATGTATCGCGCAGGGTGCTGGCGGATATAAGCAGGCAATATCAATCACGTTCTATCGTTCTGATCACTGCGCAGCCGTCTGTCCTCGCCGAGCGACTTGCATTGCGTGGCCGCGAAACACGCGAGCAGATCGAAAAGCGTCTGGCGCGGGAAGTACGCTTTGATGACCAGGACGAAAATATCGTCACGATTGATAACTCCGCAGACATTGCGTCAGCGGCAGGAAAGTTCATCAATCATCTGATTAATGTTGCTTCAAAATCATAATATTAGATTATATTTTTGAAGTGAATTATCATATTAGAGCGTGTTGCGCTTAATCGTATCCACTGCGCTCGCTCTAATTCTTTGTTTTTACGCATGTCTTTATCCCATCGTAGCGGGACCAGAAATCAGTCCTGTGAACTGATTTCCCCGTGAAGACGGTGCCCACTTTGGGGAGACATGCTCTAGTTTCAGCCGTTGATCAGTGACCGCACACCGTCGGCAACGAACTGTACCGCAAGCGCTGCGAGGATCACGCCGAGCAGTCGGGTTAGGATAGAACGACCTGTTTCGCCAAGAAACCGATCGACACGTTCAGCGAGCAGCAACACAACATAGGTAATCAGCAGGCACACAGCGATAACGCCAAGAAGCGCTGCGCGTGGGCCAACACCGTCAAAAGAATCCGACGTCAGTACGATAGCCGAAATAGCACCTGGGCCAGCGATAAGCGGAATAGCCAACGGGAAGGCGGCGATATTGCGGATGTGGTCCTTCGTAATGGCAATTTCCGCGCTCTTTTCCTTACGCTCGGTTCGCTTTTCGAAAATCATCTCGAAAGCGATCCAGAACAGCAACAGACCACCTGCGACACGAAAAGCGCCAATGCTGATGCCAAACATACTGAGTATCTGTGCGCCAGCGATTGCGAACAGCGCCATGACGATGAAGCCGATGATGGACGCGCGTAGGGCTACCTGTCCGCGATGGTTGCGATCCATACCGGGAGTGAGTGCCAGAAACAGCGGCGCAAGGCCGGGCGGATCGATGGTGACGAGCAGGGTGACGAAGGCGCTGAAAACCGTATCGTAGAACCCCATGCTAAACTCGCCCCTTTTCTTAGAATGATGCAGCTGAATGGTTGAACAGATTGTAGCTGATCGGAGGGGGGAGGTCGATGCAAAGCATGGACTTAGACAACATCATTGCGCGATGTTTATGTGAATATCTTTCAAGCTATTGATAAGGTAGATGAAATTAGCGGCCCGATTTGGCCTCGAAATTGGCGTTTTGCACCATTTTAATTTATAACGTGACTTTATCGATTCTGTTGAGAAAGATATCTGAATAGTGTCAGATCTAACGCCTCCACCCGGTTCCGAAGATATGAATGGCGGCCCGAGCGGCCCTACAGGTATCGAACCGATTTCCATTATTGAGGAGATGCAGCGCTCCTATCTCGATTACGCGATGAGCGTTATCGTGAGCCGTGCCTTGCCAGACGTGCGCGACGGTTTGAAGCCAGTGCATCGTCGTATTCTCCATGCCATGAATGAGATGAGCCTCGCTTACAATCGCCCCTACCGAAAATCGGCAGGTGTGATCGGTGAAGTGATGGGTAAATACCATCCGCATGGCGACGCCTCTATTTATGATGCCTTGGTGCGTATGGCGCAGGACTTTTCCTTGCGTGATCCACTGGTTGATGGGCAGGGTAATTTCGGTTCCATCGACGGCGATCCGCCAGCGGCGATGCGTTATACCGAATGCCGTCTGGAGAAAGTCACTGAATCTCTTTTGTCGGACATCGACAAGGATACGGTTGATTTTCAGGATAACTATGATGGCCGAGAGAAAGAGCCGGTAGTTCTGCCTGCGCGCTTTCCAAACCTGCTTGTCAATGGTTCGGGCGGTATTGCGGTCGGTATGGCAACCAACATTCCGCCGCACAATCTTGGTGAAGTCATTGATGGTTGCGTAGCGCTGATCGACAATCCAGCTATCGAGCTGGAAGAAATCATGGAAATCATTCCTGGTCCAGATTTCCCCACCGGTGGTATTATCCTTGGGCGTGCCGGCATCAACTCGGCTTATAGCACGGGTCGTGGTTCCGTTATTATGCGTGGTCGCGTGGCGATTGAGCCAATGCGCGGCGACCGTGAAGCTATCATCATCACTGAGATACCATATCAGGTGAACAAGGCCTCGATGATCGAGAAAATGGCCGAACTGGTGCGCGACAAGCGTATCGAGGGCATTTCTGATCTGCGCGATGAATCGGACCGCGATGGTTATCGCGTTGTGGTCGAACTCAAGCGCGATGCCGTTGCCGATGTCGTGCTGAACCAGCTTTATCGCTACACGCCGCTGCAGACCTCTTTTGGCTGCAACATGGTGGCTTTGAACGGCGGCAAGCCCGAGCAGCTCAATCTGCTCGACATGCTGCGTGCTTTCGTGGCGTTCCGCGAAGAAGTGGTAACGCGGCGCACCAAGTTCCTGCTCAACAAGGCCCGTGATCGCGCCCATGTGTTGGTTGGTCTTGCAATTGCGGTTGCCAATATTGACGAGATTATCGCACTCATTCGTCGTGCGCCGGACCCGGCAACCGCGCGTGAGCAGTTGATGGAACGTCGTTGGCCTGCCGCCGATGTGGCACCGCTGATCCGTCTCATCGATGATCCACGTCATGCGATTAACGACGATAACACGTATAACCTCTCGGAAGAGCAGGCGCGTGCTATTCTTGATCTTCGCTTGCAGCGCCTGACAGCACTTGGCCGCGATGAAGTTGCGGATGAGCTGAACAAGATCGGCGAAGAAATCCGCGATTATCTGGATATTCTCGGTTCGCGCATTCGCGTCATGACAATCGTCAAGGAAGAGATGATTGCTGTTCGTGACGAGTTCGCTACGCCTCGCCGTACCGAGTTTGGTCTTGGCGGTGCCGAAATGGATGATGAGGACCTTATCGCTCGTGAAGATATGGTTGTTACCGTCAGCCACGCCGGTTACATCAAGCGCGTGCCGCTGGCGACCTATCGTGCGCAGCGTCGTGGCGGCAAAGGCCGCTCCGGCATGGCAACGAAGGACGAGGATTTCGTAACCCGTCTGTTCGTCGCCAATACGCATACGCCGGTGCTGTTCTTCTCCTCGCGCGGCATCGTCTACAAGGAAAAAGTCTGGCGTCTGCCAGTCGGTAATCCGCAGTCGCGCGGCAAGGCACTCATCAATATGCTGCCATTGCAGCAGGGCGAGCGCATTACCACGATCATGCCGCTGCCGGAGGATGAAGAATCCTGGGCAAACCTCGACGTCATGTTCTCGACCACGCGTGGTACGGTGCGCCGTAACAAGCTGTCGGACTTCGTTCAGGTCAACCGCAATGGCAAGATCGCGATGAAGCTCGAAGACGAGGGCGATGAAATCCTCTCGGTCGATACCTGTACGGAATTCGACGATGTGCTTCTGACCTGTGCTGGTGGCCAGTGCATTCGCTTCCCTGTCACGGATGTGCGCGTCTTTGCCGGTCGAAACTCGATTGGCGTGCGCGGTATCAATCTGGCGGAAGGCGATAAGGTTATCTCGATGGCTATCCTTCACCACGTAGAAGCAGATGCTGCTGAACGTGCGGCTTATCTGAAGCGTTCTATTGCTGAACGTCGTGCACAGGGAGCGGATGATGCGGATGATATTGTCGTTGTCGGTGAAGACGTCGAAAATGAAACTGAGCTCAACGAGGAACGCTACCACGAGCTGAAGGCTCGTGAGCAAACCGTTCTCACTGTTAGTGAATATGGTTACGGCAAGCGCTCTTCTTCCTATGAGTTCCGCGTCTCTGGCCGGGGCGGTAAGGGTATCCGTGCAACCGATACGTCGAAGACCGACGAAATCGGCAAGCTGGTTGCTCTGTTCCCGGTCGAGGCAAGCGATCAGATCCTGCTGGTTTCCGATGGCGGTCAGCTGATCCGCGTGCCGGTCGGTGGCATTCGTATCGCTGGACGCTCGACCAAGGGTGTCACGATCTTCAATACAGCTGACGGCGAAAAGGTCGTTTCGGTCGAACGCATTTCGGAAACGGAAAGCGATGAAGAAAACGGCTCGTCTGAGCCAGTCGTCTCGGCAGTTGAAGGTGATGCACCTGCTGCAGGTGGCGAAGAATAACGGAAACGCCCTGATGCCATTGATATCAGGGCGTTTCGTGTTTCAAATAAAAAGGCCGATGGTTCACCATCGGCCTTTTTTCAGATGCCAGGACTGGAGGGAACTTGCAATCTCAGGAAACTCAAAACTATATTTAACGCGAACTCAATTTACGCATGGCGCTTAGGCTAAAAGCGGCGGGACGTACGCGTTGGCGCTTTGCTTCATTCTCTTCCAGAAGCAAAATAATCGCCGATGCAGCCATTGCTACCATCATGGATAATGCCAGAAGAAATATCATCATCGCGGTATCCTTTCGTTATAGATACGCCTGAGAAGCAAAAAGGTTGCACCGAACTTGCGCCTGTGCTGGTAAACTGGTCGTGAATCTCGTGTGAAATCGTGCTTCACTGCTCATTCAATTTGTTTTCTTGGTTTCTGATTTCTTTCAATTGTGGTTGTTGTTGAAAATCTGATGAGAAAAGGCTAGCTGGAAGAAATGACGATCGCGATTTATGCGGGTTCTTTCGACCCGATCACCAACGGCCATATGGATGTTTTGAAAGGCGCATTGCGTCTTGCCGATCGGGTTATCGTCGCCATTGGCGTGCATCCCGGCAAGAAACCGCTGTTCAGCTTTGAAGAGCGTGTCGAGCTTATCAACGCAAGCGCTAAGGCTTTGCTTGGGGCTGACGCGCCGCGCGTTTCCGTGATTTCGTTTGATGCACTTGTCATTGATGCCGCGCGCAAGCATGGCGCGAAGCTCATGGTGCGTGGTCTGCGCGATGGCACTGATCTCGATTATGAAATGCAGATGGCGGGCATGAATGGAACAATGGCACCGGAATTGCAGACCGTCTTTCTGCCCGCCGATCCTGCTGTACGCACAATTACTGCCACATTGGTCCGCCAGATTGCCTCAATGGGCGGCGATGTAAAGCCCTTCGTTCCCGTAGCTGTTGCTTCGGCTCTGGAAGCAAAATTCAAATCCTGATTCAGGGAGTTTCTCGATTATGTCATTCATCCGTTCGGCCTTGGCCGCAGCTACGCTTGTTGCGCTTTCTCAAGGCGTGGCTTTTGCCGCTGACACCCTCAATTTGCAGCTCAAAGACGGCAATGTTGCTATTGAACTAGACCCAAAGCTTGCCCCGAAGCACGTTGCACAGATTGAAAAGCTCGTGAAACAAGGTGCATATGATGGCGTGGCTTTCCACCGTGTGATCCCTGGCTTCATGGCACAGACGGGTGATGTCAAGTTTGGTAATGTCGATAAAGGTTTCAATGCTTCGCGCGTTGGCACAGGGGGTTCCGAGCTTCCTAACCTCCCGGCCGAATTCTCCAAGGAGCCTTTTGTACGCGGCACTGTTGGTATGGCGCGCAGCCAGGACCCGAATTCAGCGAACTCGCAGTTTTTCATCATGTTCAATGATGGTGCCTTTCTGAACGGCCAGTACACGGTTGTTGGCAAGGTTGTCAGTGGCATGGACGTGGTTGATAAGATCAAAAAGGGAAGTGAATCCGACAATGGCTCGGTTGAAAACCCCGACAAGATCGTCAAAGCCACGATCTCAAAATAAAAAGTTTTAAATTCAACACGTATCCCCGTCCCAAAATCATTCCAACTTTTGGGGATACGCTCAATAGGAGAGGCCCGATGGCTTACAAAGACCCGGAAAACACGCTCGTTCTTGAAACCACCAAGGGCAATGTCGTTCTCGAACTCTTCCCTGATCTGGCTCCTGGCCATGTCGAACGCATCAAGGAACTGGCACGCGAAGGCGCTTATGACGGCGTTGTGTTCCACCGCGTTATCGACGGCTTCATGGCTCAAACCGGCGACGTCAAGTTCGGCAAGACGGGTGGCGCGCATTTCAACGGCTCACGCGCTGGTATGGGCGGTTCGGACAAGCCTGATCTTAAGGCTGAGTTCTCGAACACCCAGCATAAGCGCGGCACTGCTTCGATGGCTCGTTCGCAGAACCCGAACTCGGCTAACTCGCAGTTCTTCATCTGCTTCACCGATGCTCCATGGCTGGACCGTCAGTACACTGTATGGGGTCAGGTTATTGAAGGCATGGACAATGTGGACAAGATCAAGCGCGGCGAACCAGTTACCGATCCAGACGTGATCGTAACTGCCCGCATCGCTTCAGACATCTAATTCAGTCGTTTCTATAGAAATATAGCGGCTCCGGTTTTGCCGGGGCCGCTCTTGCTTTGATGCATTTCTGAAATTGAAATGCTCTGATGAGGTTTATGATGCGTGTTGATCTTTTCGATTTCGATTTGCCGGAAGAGAGCATTGCTCTGCGTCCAGCCGAACCGCGCGACCATGCTAAGCTTCTGCGTGTGCGTCCCGGTCAGCCATTCGAAGATCGACAGGTATTCGAACTGCCTGATCTTTTGCAGCCGGGCGATGCGCTCGTTTTCAACGATACCAAAGTCATTCCCGCACAGCTTGAAGGTATACGCGAGCGGGATGGCAATATTTCGCAGATTAGCGCTACGCTTCACATGCGTATCGGCCCTGATCGCTGGAAAGCATTCCTGCGTCCGGCCAAACGCGTGAAGGAAGGCGACCACATCCGTTTTGGCCATTCGGGTTCAAGCTGCTTCCTTGGAACACTCGACGCAACTGTTGCCGAGAAGGGGGACGCGGGTGAGGTTCTTCTGGTGTTCGACCTTTCTGGCGCGATGCTGGATGAAGCCATTGCTTCGGTCGGCCATATCCCATTGCCGCCTTATATTGCGTCCAAACGCGCCGAAGATGAGCGCGATCGCAGCGATTATCAGACGGTTTATGCGCGTGAGGAGGGTGCTGTCGCAGCACCGACTGCCGGGCTGCATTTTACGCCGGAACTGCTTAAAAAGATCCGCGAACGTGGCATCGAAGAGCATTTCGTAACGCTGCATGTGGGAGCGGGTACATTTCTTCCTGTTAAGGCAGACGATACCACCGAGCATAAGATGCATTCCGAGATCGGTTACGTTTCGCAGGAAACAGCCGATGCGCTGAATGCTGTTCATAAACGTGGTGGGCGGGTGATCTGTGTCGGCACAACATCGCTGCGCCTGATCGAGAGCGCTGCCGGTGAAGATGGCGTCATTCGCCCATGGGCGGGTCCGACCGATATTTTCATCACACCGGGCTATAAGTTCCGTGCGGTCGATCTGCTGATGACCAATTTCCATCTGCCGCGCTCGACGCTCTTCATGCTGGTTTCAGCGTTCAGCGGTTTTGAAACCATGCATGAAGCCTATAAACGCGCCATCGACACAGGCTATCGTTTCTATTCCTACGGGGACTCTTCTCTTTTAGAACGTGCATGAACCTGTTTCCTTTTCCTGCATAATTATTTAGAGACACGGCATGACCAGCGAAAATTTTGAATTCAAAGTGCTTGCGCGTGATGGCGCAGCCCGTCAGGGAGAAATCTCCATGCCGCGCGGCGTGGTGCGTACACCTGCCTTCATGCCGGTTGGCACAGCCGGAACCGTTAAGGCCATGTATATGGATCAGGTGAAGGATTTGGGCGCGGATATTATCCTCGGCAATACCTACCATCTGATGCTGCGTCCGGGCGCTGAGCGCGTCGCCCGTCTTGGTGGTCTGCATGAATTCGGTGGCTGGAAAGGCCCGATTCTGACCGATTCTGGCGGCTTTCAGGTCATGTCGCTCGCTCAGTTGCGTAAGCTTGATGAAAACGGTGTGACTTTCCGCTCGCACATCGATGGCAAGCCTTATGAAATGACGCCGGAACGTTCCATTGAAATTCAGGGACTGCTCGATAGCGATATTCAGATGCAGCTTGACGAATGCGTGGCGCTGCCATCACCTGAAAAGAACACCGAGCGCGCGATGGAGTTGTCATTGCGTTGGGCTGAACGCTGCAAGGTGGCGTTTGGCATACAGGCCGGTAAGGCGATGTTCGGCATTGTTCAGGGCGGCGACAATGCGCGCCTGCGTGAGCGCTCGGCTGAGGCGCTGAAGGCGATGGATCTCAAAGGTTATTCGGTTGGCGGTCTGGCGGTTGGTGAACCGCAAAGCGTCATGCTTGAGATGCTCGAGGTGGTTTGCCCGATTCTGCCTACAGAAAAGCCGCGCTATCTGATGGGCGTGGGCACGCCGGATGATATTTTGAAATCGGTTGCCCGCGGTATAGACATGTTTGATTGCGTGATGCCGACACGTGCTGGTCGTCATGGTCTGGCGTTCACGCGCTTTGGCAAGGTGAACCTGCGTAATGCGCGTCATGCCGATGATCATCGTCCGCTTGATCCAGAGTCTAACTGTCCGGCGACGCGTGATTACAGCCGCGCCTATCTGCATCATCTGGTCAAATCCGGTGAAGCGCTGGGCGGAATGCTGCTGACATGGAACAATCTGGCCTATTACCAATATCTCATGCAGGGGATTCGTGCTGCAATCGCTGAAGGTCGTTTTGACGATTTTGCGGCCGAAACGACAGCCGGATGGGAGAGGGGCGATATACCTGCTATTTAACTCGATAAAAACGCGCCGCAGATGGCGCGTTTTTTGTGCGTCCTTAAGCATGTCTCTCAAAAGTGGGCATCGATTTTTGAGGCTAAGACATGCGTAAAACAAAAATTACCCGTCTTGGAGGAGCTTTTCTAAGCGACAAATGACGGAATGCCGTTCTTCTTCACTTACAATGTCACAGTCCAGCAAGCGTCCACATTCCAAACCTGTTAGCGCCAGGTAGGTGATCAGAACAAGATTGTGATCTGATGCATCTTTGAGCATACGATCCAGCAAGGCTCGGTGATAATGCCTGACCGGGATCATGAAATCCGGATTTTCGACCAGCGCCGCCAAAATGCCGCTTGCCGGAGGTTCATCATCAGCTTGAATGCGGAAAACATCAAAGAAGGCTCGCGCTACCTGATTTTTCCCGCCAGCTTGAAGTTTTTCCTGAACTTCCATCGCACGTTCATGCTCTTTCATATACTCTTCGACCACGCCCTCAAGCAGTTTTGCTTTCGTCGGAAATGAGTAAAGCAACCCTCCTTTGGAGAGACCGGCGCGGGCGGCAACTGCGTCGAGAGAGATATGTGCTGGTCCGACTTCTTGGGCGAGCTCTACTGCTGCGCGCAAAATGCGCTCTCGCGAAGGGACCTTATTCTTTGCGTGCAATTCCTATGGTCTCCTGACAGTTCGATAGTTGACAATACCGTCCAGACGGTACAGTTATTTCTCTCTAATATTCAAGTAAAATACGTGCGACCAAATTGTGAGGAACATAAAGGAAGCACGCCAACGACACCCTGGAGTGCATCCGCAATGATCAAACGCCTCATTCTGGCAATAATTTTCCTCGTGATCGTCGTGGGGGGGCTCGTTGGTTTTAACCTGTTTAGAACTCAGGCGATCAAGGATTTCTTCGCCAATATGCAGCCGCCGGCCAAGACGGTTTCTACCATAACACTCGAACCCACGACATGGACGCCAGGTATTGAAGCAATTGGCTCCGCTAAAGCCATTAATGGCGTTGATCTGACAGTTCAGGTGAGCGGGATTGTTGATAAAATCGACTTTAAAGCCAATCAGGAAGTCAAGCAGGGAACTGTGCTTCTTCAGCTTGAAAACAGCATTGAAACGGCTGATTTGGTGGCTGCCAAGGCTGAAGCCGTGCTTGCGGATCAAAATCTAAAACGTGCTGAAACACTGAGGACGCGTGGTGTTGGGGCTGTTTCTGATGTCGATACGACTGCGGCTGCGGCGAGCGCCAAAAAGGCTGCTGTTGCCAAGATGCAGGCAGTCCTTGATCAGAAGACAGTCACGGCACCATTTACAGGTGTTATTGGTATTTCGAAAGTCGATGTCGGTCAGTATCTGACACCGGGCACAGTCATCGGTACATTGCAGGAAACTGACAAGATGCGCATCGATTTCACTGTGCCGGAGCAGTCGCTGCCTCAGCTCAGGCTGGGACAGCCGGTGCAGGTTGGTCCAAGTATGGAACAGCTTAATTATAGTGGTACAATTGTCGGTATCGATCCGAAGATCGACCCTTCGAGCCGTCTGGTTTCAGTGCGCGCCGAAGTGCAAAACGACGACCCACGCCTGACGCCGGGACAGTTTGTTCAGGTCCGCGTTGAACTTCCAAAGGAAGACAATGTGCTGGCACTTCCACAGACCGCTGTCATTCGCAGCCTTTATGGCGACTATGTTTATGCGGTTCGCCCTGCACAGCCAAAAGAAGGTGAAAAAGCTCCTGAAGGCGAGGCTGCAAAGCAGGTCGCGCAGCAGGTTTTCGTCAAGATTGGACGCAGCTACGGGGGGGTCGTTGAAATCACTGATGGCCTCAAGGCTGGCGATATCGTAATCACAGCGGGTCAGAACCGGCTTTCAGCCGGAACACCTGTAACGATTGACAATACGGTCAATCCAATCCCTGCGGCTGATAAGTAAGAGGGGTCGAGATGAGTTTTTCCGATATTTTCATCCGGCGACCCGTTCTTGCTACGGTGGTCGCTCTCATGATCATTCTCCTCGGTCTTCAAGGGATTGCGCAGCTTTCGGTGCGCGAGTACCCGAAGGTTGATGAAACTGTGATCACTGTCTCGACCGCTTATGCGGGTGCAAGTGCGGAGCTTATTCAGGGCTTCATCACTTCGCCGATTGCCGAATCTGTGGCGACGACAGAAAACATTGATTACGTTACGTCATCTAGCCGCCCATCGTCGAGCACGGTGACAGTCCAGATGAAGCTTGGCGCAAATCCTGATGCGGCACTAACGGAAGTGATTGCAAAGGTTAATCAGGTTCGTGGCAATCTGCCGTCCGAATCCGACGATCCAGTTATCGTCAAAGGAACGGGGCAGAGCTTTGCGACTATGTATTTGGCCGCACAGAACCCCAACATGACCAGCGAACAGATTACTGAATATCTGGAACGTGTCATGCAACCGCGCATTTCCACGGTTCAGGGTGTGGCGAAGGCTGATATTCTGGGCGGTCAGGTCTACTCTATGCGCGTGTGGATCGATCCGATCCAGCTTGCAGCGCGTCAAGTTACAGCTGCTGAAGTGCTTGCCGCGATCAATGCGTCGAACTTCCTGTCTGCGCCGGGACAGACTAAAAATGAATATGTAGCATCTTCGATTACTCTTGAATCGACATTGCAGACGCCGGAAGCCTTTGGCGCAATGCCGATCAAGTCAACGGGCGACCAGATTGTCCGTCTGCGTGATGTAGCAAAAGTTGAACTGGCTGCGAAGAGCACAGACACCATCGTTTCGTTCAACGGGTCTGCCGGTACGTTTTTGGCAATCTATCCGACTCCGTCTGCGAATCCGATTGATGTGGCGACGGCTTTCAAAAAGGAACTGCCAGCCATTCAAGCATCTCTGCCTGAAGGTATGACACTTGATCTGGTTTATGACGCGACCGAGCAGATCAGCTCGTCGATCAGTGAAGTTTTCACAACTATCGGTGAAGCTGTCGCAATCGTTATTCTGGTCATCATCGTCTTCCTCGGTTCGTTCCGCTCGGTCCTTATCCCGATTGTCACAATCCCGATTTCGCTGATCGGCGTCTGCTTCTTCCTCTATATCCTCGGCTTTTCGATCAATCTCCTGTCGCTGCTGGCGATGGTTCTGGCGATTGGTCTGGTGGTGGATGACGCGATTGTGGTGCTTGAAAACATTCACCGCCACATCGAAGAAGGATTGCGTCCAATGGATGCCGCCTTCAAAGGTATGAAGGAAATTACCGGCTCCATTATCGCTATGACGATCACTCTGGCTGCGGTGTTCGCGCCTCTCGGGTTTACCGGCGGTTTGACCGGCTCGTTGTTCCGGGAGTTTGCTTTCACGCTGGCTGGTGCAGTTATCATTTCAGGCGTCGCCGCTTTGACGATTTCGCCGATGATGTGCGCGCGAATGCTGAAGCACGGTGAAGCTTCACGATTCCAGCAATTTATCGACCGAAATTTCAAGAAGCTCGAAAAGTGGTACCATGGCATGGTATCCGGCTCACTTAACTATCGTCCGATTACCCTGATGATTGTTATTGCTCTGGTTGGGCTCACAGGCTTCCTTTTTGTGAATACCTCAACGGAACTTGCACCCGAAGAAGATTCGGGCGCGCTGTTCTCGATGTTCCAGGCTCCGCAATATGCGACATCTGCATATACCAATCTTTATGCAGAACAGATCGATAGCCTGACCAAGGACCTGCCTGAACTGGATACACGTTTCCAGATCGTTGGTATGGATGGCGGTACAACGTCCGGTATTGCGCTTTGGGTTCTCAAGGACTGGTCTGAACGCACACGCTCGCAAAAGCAGATTCAGGAAGACCTGACTGCGAAGCTGACAAAAGTTGCTGGCGTCGATGCATTCATTTTTGCGCCTCCATCGCTGCCGGGTGCCGGTGGTGGTCTGCCGATCTCGATTGCGCTTCAGTCGACGGGGCCATCCAGTCAGGTTTTTGAACTGGCCGAAGAAATTAAGAACGAAGCACAGGCATCGGGGCAATTCATCATTGTCCAGAACTCTATGTCCTATAATGCACCGCAAACCACGATCACCATTGATCGTGATCGCGCAGCAACGCTTGGTGTTCAGGTCAGCGATATCGGTTCGACCCTCGGCCTTCTGACAGGCGGGGCATCAATCGCCAAGTTTGACCGCGATTCCAACAGTTATGACATCATCACTCAGGTGCCGGACGCCTATCGTTCTACACCGGAGAAGCTCGGCGAATTCTTCGTTCGCAGTGTGTCGGGTGCAATGGTGCCACTTTCTTCAGTAATCGAGATCAAGCAGAATGCTTCGCCTGCCGCTATTGAGCAATTCAACCAGCTTAACTCGGCGACGATTTCTGCCTTGCCAATGCCAAGTGTCACAACAGGTCAGGGCCTCCAAACACTCGTCAATCTGGCGCAGCAGAAGATGCCGGAAGGCTTCTTCCTCGACTATTCCGGTCAGTCGCGTCTGGAAGTGGAGCAGGGCAACACGATCATGATCGCCTTCGGCTTGGCCGTTATAGTGATCTATCTGGTGCTTGCGGCGCAGTTTGAAAGCTTCCGCGATCCGTTCATCATCATGATGTCGGTGCCGCTTTCGATCTTCGGTGCGATCGTTCCGCTGAACCTTGGTCTGGGAACGTTGAACATCTACACGCAGGTTGGTCTCATTACTCTTGTAGGGCTTATAACCAAGCACGGCATTCTGATGGTGGAGTTTGCCAATCAGCAGCGTCGCCTGCATGGCCATTCGCGTCGTGAGGCGATCATCCTTTCAGCTGAAACCCGCCTGCGTCCGATTCTCATGACTACGGCTGCTATGGCGCTCGGTGTTGTTCCGCTGATTATTGCAAGCGGCGCAGGTGCAGCAGCGCGTTATTCGATGGGTCTGGTGATCTTCACCGGTATCACCATCGGTACGGTCTTCACGCTGTTCGTGGTGCCGATGTTCTATACGTTCATCGCCAAGAAGGACGTGGAAGGCGAGTACTTGCCATCGCAGGAAGATGGCAAAGAACCGGCGACTGCATCCCATCACTGAAACTTGTGTTGAATAATACGATTAAGGGCGGCCACATGTGGGCTGCCCTTTTTGTTGGGATGAAGTTGCATCCCCGCTTTTTCACACCATATGAGCTAGCATGATACCTTTATCCGTACTCGATCTTTCACCCGTCCCTGAAGGCAGCGATGCTGGACAGTCTCTGTGCAACACGCTCGAGTTGGCCCAGCAGGCCGAAAGACTGGGCTTTACGCGCTATTGGCTGGCCGAGCATCACAACATGCCCGGTATTGCCAGTGCGGCTACCTCGGTTGTTATCGGCCATGTGGCAGCGGGCACGTCCACCATTCGCGTTGGTGCAGGCGGAATCATGTTGCCTAACCATTCGCCATTGGTAATCGCAGAACAGTTCGGTACGCTGGCTTCGCTGTTTCCGGGTCGTATCGATCTGGGGCTTGGTCGTGCGCCGGGCACCGATCAGCTGACCGCACACGCGCTTCGCCGAAATCTGGAAAGCAGCGCCAATGATTTTCCGCGCGATGTCGTGGAGCTTCTCAATTATTTCAAGCCGGCTGATCCCGCACAGCGCGTTCAGGCCGTGCCGGGCGCGGGACTGAATGTTCCCGTCTGGATTCTCGGTTCAAGCCTGTTTGGCGCGCAATTGGCTGCGATGCTGGGGCTGCCTTATGGCTTCGCCTCCCATTTCGCACCGGCTGACATGGAACGCGCTGTAGAGCTTTATCGAGAACGATTTGAGCCGTCCGAATATCTGCAGAAGCCTTACGTCATGCTTGGGCTGAATGTCATTGCAGCCGATACGGACGAAGAAGCACATTATCTGTTCACGTCGCAATTGCAGGCATTTGTGAACTTGCGCAGCGGTCGTCCGGGCAAGTTGCCGGCACCGGTTGCGGGTTATCAGGAGCAGCTTGATCCTTCCGCACAGGCACTGGTGCGCCAGATGCTGTCATGTCGTGTCGTGGGTGGCCCCGAAACGGTCGACAAGGGCATTCGCGAATTTGCTGAACGCACCGGAGCTGACGAGTTGATGGTGACGGGCATGATCTATGACCATCAAAAGCGTCTTCGTTCTTATGAGATCGTCAGTAACTCGATGGCGTGAGGATCGAACTCGCGATTGACCTCAGTAAGAAGCCAATCGCGAAAAGCTTTGACCGCAGGCGTATTTGCACGCGCCTGCGGTGTCACAAAGTAATAGCTGCTCGGGCTTTTGACAGTGTGCTGATAGGCCACGACAAGCTGCCCGCTTTCAATTTCCGCACTGATCAGAAACAGCGGCATCAGTGCAATTCCAAGACCTGCGACGCAAGCCTGAGAAACATTTGAGAACTGCTCAAAGCGCATTCCGCCCGCAATAGGTGCTGCAATGTCGAGGCTTTTGAACCAGTGGCTCCATGCCCCGGGGCGTGATGCCATATTGAAAAGTGGCAGGCGCAACAGGTCATTCGGCTCGGTGATTGCATGCTGTTTCAGAAAAGCTGGACTGCAAACAGGCGCAACCGTTTCCTCCATCAGAAATGTGCAATCGGCATTCGGCCAGTCCGGTTGACCAATATGGATTGCCGCATCAAGGCCCTCGCGCTCAAAGTCGAACTGGCCAATGCGGGTGGCAAAATTCAGAATAATATCCGGATATTGCGCGACAAAACGCGGGATTCTCGGGATCAGCCAACGGGTGCCGAAGGTCGGCAGAAATGCAAGATTGAGCGTTGTCCCACGCATTTGCGACATGACCTGCAATGAGGCCGCGCGAATGGAGGCAAGGGCGGGGCTGATCCCACTCAGATAGGCGCGTCCGGCATCGGTCAGCAAAACATGGCGACTGGTGCGGTCAAACAGAGCAGCGCCAAGTTGTTCTTCCAATGCTGCTATTTGACGGCTGACAGCCCCTTGCGTCAGAGACAGCTCTTCCGCCGCACTCGAAAAGCTCTCGTGTCGCGCCACTGCGTCAAAGGCAGCAAGCGCGCTTGTCGAAGGAAGCAGGCGTCTCGATAGTGATGTCATCATCTATTACTAAACAGAATAGATCGATGAGTAAACGTTCATTGCATGATTCTGCTTTTCCGGTCACATTTGGGCACCTGAATTTGAGGAGATTATTCATGTCGCGTGCCGCATTTAACTGGGAAGATCCGTTTCTGCTTGATGAGCAACTGACCGAGGACGAGCGGATGATCCGCGACTCGGCGCAGGCTTTCGCGAGCGATGTTCTGCTGCCGCGCATTGAAAAAGCTTATCTTGATGAAACGACCGACCCGGACCTGTTTCGTCTGATGGGGCAGGCTGGCCTTCTTGGTGTAACGCTTCCCGAAGAATACGGCGCAGCCAATGCTGGCTATGTTTCCTATGGTCTTGTGGCACGCGAAGTCGAGCGCATCGATTCCGGCTATCGTTCGATGATGAGCGTTCAGTCGTCGCTCGTCATGTATCCGATCTATGCTTATGGCTCCGACGAACAGCGCAAGAAATATCTGCCGGGTCTGGTTTCCGGCGAATTGATCGGCTGCTTTGGTCTCACTGAGCCTGATGCCGGTTCCGATCCTGCGGGCATGAAAACCCGCGCCGATAAGATCGATGGCGGCTATCGCATCAGCGGTTCCAAAATGTGGATTTCCAATTCGCCGATTGCCGACGTTTTTGTGGTCTGGGCTAAGTCGACCGCCCATGATGGTGCGATCCGTGGCTTTGTGCTCGAAAAGGGCATGAAGGGTCTCTCTGCCCCGAAGATTGGCGGAAAGCTTTCGTTGCGTGCGTCGATCACTGGCGAAATCGTTATGGATGGCGTGGAAGTATCGGAAGATGCACTGTTGCCGAATGTATCGGGCCTAAAGGGTCCATTCGGCTGCCTCAACCGTGCGCGCTATGGCATTTCATGGGGTGTGCTGGGTGCGGCAGAGGATTGCTGGTTCCGTGCGCGTCAGTATGGTCTTGATCGCAAACAATTCGACAAGCCACTCGCTGGCACGCAGCTTTATCAGAAGAAACTCGCCGATATGCAGACTGAAATAGCGCTGGGCTTGCAGGCAAGCTTACGCGTTGGCCGTCTGTTTGACGAAGGCAAAATGGCACCTGAGATGATTTCCATCGTCAAGCGCAACAATTGCGGCAAGGCGCTTGATATTGCGCGTCAGGCTCGCGACATGCATGGCGGCAACGGCATTCAGATCGAATATCACGTTATGCGCCACGCGCAGAATCTTGAAACCGTCAACACCTATGAGGGAACGCATGATGTTCATGCGCTGATTCTCGGACGTGCGCAGACCGGCATTCAGGCCTTCTTCTGATCGCCGGAAAGGTTTTGAGAAATGCAGAATACACCGCTTGCGGGTCTTAAAGTCATTGAGCTGGCCCGCATTCTGGCCGGTCCATGGGTCGGACAAACACTGTCCGACCTCGGCGCGGATGTTATAAAGGTCGAAAGCCCTGAAGGTGACGATACGCGCAGATGGGGACCGCCATTTATCGAAGTTGAAGGCGAAGAGTCGGCTGCCTATTTCCACGCCTGCAATCGTGGCAAGCAATCCATCATTGCCGACTTTCGTACCGACGAGGGCAGGGCGCTTGTTCGCAAGCTCGTTGCCGATGCAGATGTGGTGATTGAGAACTTCAAGCTCGGCGGTCTTGATAAATTCGGTCTCGACTATGAAAGCCTGAAAGCCATCAATCCGCGACTGATCTATTGCTCAATCACGGGTTTTGGCCACACCGGGCCTTATGCAGCACGTGCAGGTTATGATTTCATGATCCAGGGCATGGGCGGAATCATGGACCTGACTGGCGAGCCGGACGGGCAACCGCAAAAGATTGGTGTGGCTTTCGCAGATATTTTCACTGGTCTTTATAGCGTCATCGCTATCCAGTCGGCGCTCATCATGCGTGAGCGCACGGGAAAGGGCCAGCACATTGATATGGCGCTGTTTGATTGCATGACAGCGGTTCTTGCCAATCAGGGCATGAATTATCTGGCGTCGGGCATTTCGCCCAAGCGGATGGGCAATGCGCATCCCAATATCGCGCCTTATCAGACGCTGCCTGTATCAGACGGTTATTTCATTATCGCCTGTGGCAATGACGGTCAGTTTGCAAAACTGACAGCGATCTTGGGTGTCGGTGATCTTGCGAGCGATTCTCGTTTTCTGACCAATTCGTTACGCGTTGCCAATCGCGATGCACTGACCGCTTTGTTGGAAGATCGCACGAAGCAATGGTTACGAGATGACCTTCTGGCTGCACTCGCCAAAGCAGGCGTGCCCGCCGGGCCGATCAACACGGTTGAAGATGTGTTTGCCGATCCGCAATTTATCGCGCGTCAGATGCGAATAGATCCTGACGGCGTGCCGGGCCTGCGGACGCCAATCCGATTCTCGGATGCTGAACTGAAGCTCGACACACGTTCACCGAAACTGGGCGAACATGGTGAACACTGATAAAGAAAAAGCCCGCTTAAAGCGGGCTTTTTTGAAAAACGAAAGGGTTTAATGCTGCCATTCTGGCGCTAAACAAAACTATCGTTTGAGAGAAAATGGTGCGGTCGAGAAGACTCGAACTTCCACGGGTTGCCCCACAGCGACCTCAACGCTGCGCGTCTACCAATTCCGCCACGACCGCACTGTGTGGTAGAAGCTGAACAATGTCAGCGAGAGGGCATTTAGCAAATCAATCTGGACTGCACAAGGCCATTCTTGCAGTTGAGCACAATTGAATGAAATTATTTTATATTGGGCTTAAATGTCTGATTTTAAAATACAAAAAATCCCTGCTTCATCTGGTGTTTAACCAGGTCGCAGAGCTGCGTCTTAAAAGAAATCATAACTCTTGGGAGAGAATGGTGCGGTCGAGAAGACTCGAACTTCCACGGGTTGCCCCACAGCGACCTCAACGCTGCGCGTCTACCAATTCCGCCACGACCGCACGTGGTAGAAGCTGAACTTGTCAGCGAGGAGGCATCTAGCAAATCGATCCGAAAGGCACAAGTCTATTCTTGAACTTCATCCAATCTTTTTGAAAATAATAGAAAAATAATGAGTTATCAGCCGCTGATGCCTTGAAGACGCTTAATGTCTTCCAGCCTTTTGACGGTTTCTGCATAGCCGATGTCGATTGCCTCAGATGCGCGGTGAAAGTCGGCGAGGCCGATTTGTCCAACAGTTGGCATCAGCGAAACATCGGGTGGGTCGCCAGCCATCCGCGCGCGGGAAATACGGTCCTGAATAATGTTGAAAGCTTCCATCATGACTCCCGTAATGCCAAGGCGGCTTTCCTTCTCACCATGAATCGCTTCGTTTAATGAGTCCTGACGCGATTGAGCGTGTTTGATAACCGCAGCACGGCCAAATTGGTCGTAATGCAGGTTCACCGCCAGCACGAGGCGTTGTTCATAGGCACGACAGACAGAGACGGGAACCGGGTTGACCAGCGCACCATCGACCAATACGCGCTCCTGCCAGCGGACGGGTTCAAACACACCGGGCAGGGCGTAGGATGCCCGCATGGCTTCAACCAGCGGGCCTGTAGAGAGCCAGATTTCGTGGCCCGTGCGCAATTCTGTACATACGGCGACAAATGGGCGATCAAGATCTTCAAGACGCAAACCGTCGAGATGCTCACGCATACGGCTGTCGAGCTTCATGCCGCCGAAAAGGCCACTGCCGCGAAATGTGATGTCTAGGAGGTTGAACATGCGGCGCCGTGTGAGGCTGCGCGCGAATTCTTCAAGCTGATCGAGCTTGCCCGCAAGATAACAGCCACCAACCAGCGCGCCGATTGAGGTGCCGGCGATCATTTCGATTTCAATGCCAGCTTCATCAAGCGCACGCAGCACACCGATATGTGCCCAGCCACGCGCCGCACCGCCGCCAAGCGCAAGCGCAATGCGGCGTGGTTCATGACGCGCCTGCTGTAGATCCGTGACTTCTTCTTCCGGCTTCAAGGGTTGCGTATTGGTTGCCTTGCGCCTTTGACCCCATGCGAGCATATCGACCAAGCACCTTTCATTTCGGTGAGTGTATCAAAACACCTTTTCGAAACAATAAATGCTGCAAATTGAAGTCGCGAGAGAAAATCACGCCTTCACGTCGATTTGGAGAGAGACACAAATCACGGGAAGATTTAGTGTTTGTGGCCGCAGGAATTATTCAGCGACAGGCTGACCTGACCATTTTCGGATTGAACCTGACGATAAAAGCAAGAGCGACGGCCTGTGTGGCATGTTGGGCCATCTCCTGCGACGCGAACTTTCAGCCACAGTGCATCCTGATCGCAATCGGTACGCAACTCGATCACGCTTTGCAGATTGCCGGAGGTTTCGCCCTTTTTCCAAAGCGTATTGCGGGAGCGCGACCAGTAATGCGCGATCCCAGTTTCAAGCGTCAGGCGCAATGCTTCCTCGTTCATATGAGCGACCATCAGCAACTCGCCATCACGTTCGTCGGTAACGACTGCTGTGATCAGGCCTGATGCGTCGAAGCGTGGCATGAAAACCAAGCCTTCTTCAATTGCCTTCTTGTCTGAAGGCTGAACGGGAAAAATACTCATTGTGGTGCCTGAATGTCTTTATTATTGGCGAATGAGGCTCATGAAGCGAACCTGTTCGTTCACGTCACTCTTATAGTCGCCGGTAAATGTCGTTGTGATTGTGCTTGAACCCTGTTTGCGGATGCCACGCATCGCCATACACATATGTTCGGCATCTATCAAAACCGCGACACCGCGGGGCTTCAAAATACGCTGAATGCTATCAGCGATCTGGGCCGTGATGCTTTCCTGTGTTTGCAGGCGTCGGGCAAAAATATCAACAACACGTGCAATCTTAGACAGGCCAAGCACCTTGCCATCTGGTAGATAGGCGACATGGGCCTTGCCGATGATTGGAACCATATGATGTTCGCAATGCGAGAAGAAGGTAATATCCTTCACCAGCACCATGTCATCATAGCCGGATACTTCTTCAAAGGTTGTTCCAAGCACATCTTCTGGACTTTCAGCATAACCGCCGAAAATTTCACTGTAGGATTTAGCTACACGCCTTGGTGTATCCAGAAGGCCTTCCCGGTCAGGATTATCACCTGCCCAAAGAAGAAGAGTGCGCACGGCGGCTTCCGCTTCGGCCTGCGTTGGTTTTTGCAGCGGAGTTTGCAAAGTGGATTCGTCACCAATTTTGAGGATGCGAGCGTCCATCAGTATTCTCCAGTAGCCTCCTTCAAGGAGGAGGCGAGTTAAACGGACAATACAACGATGCGTCTTGCGAACGTGCGATGTATTGATCAGGCAGCAACAAGCTGCCGGACGGGTATTTCAAAGGCGGCTCATGGCCATGTGATAATCTACCCATGGCGCATCCGCAATCTCACTATTATATAGAGAGGAAATTATAACTTCAAACCGTAGCCGGGCGACATAATTACGTTTTTATCCGGCAAGGCGGAAGGTTTGTCTAATGATTGATGAAGTCTATAACAAACGAATCCTCGAATTTGCAGGAAATATCGAACGGTTGGGGCGCATAGCGGATCCCGATGCCGTAGCGACCGTACACTCAAAATTGTGCGGGTCCACCGTCACTGTTTACCTTAAAATGGCCGATGGTGTCGTTAGCGATTTCGCACATGAGGTCAAAGCCTGTGCTCTGGGGCAGGCGTCTTCGTCTGTTATGGCGCGAAATGTCGTTGGCTGTTCATCGCAAGAGTTGCGATCCGTACGCGATGAAATGTATCGGATGCTTAAAGAAAATGGTCCTGTACCGGATGGGCATTTTGAAGATTTAAAATATTTTGAGCCTGTACGAGAATACAAAGCTCGTCATGCCTCGACGCTTCTGACATTCGATGCAGTTGTCGATTGTATTGAGCAAATCGAAAAAAAGGTGCAGGTCGCCTGATGTGTGGTTGCGGGAAAAATCATTCGGTTGATGTTGCCCCTCACCGGAAGCGGCAAACCCGAAACTTTACTGATCCGTGGCGAAAAACCCCGGGCAGATTACTCGGCACAAGCTTGATAAGGTTTTATCAGCTGACGTTCTCATCATTTATCGGTAATTCCTGCCGGCATATGCCGACTTGTTCTGAATATACCTACGAATCTGTAGCGCGTTATGGATTGTGGAATGGTAGCTGGATGGGGCTATTCAGAATCATGCGCTGCGGCCCCATGGGGACACATGGTTTTGATCCGGTTCCGCGCAAATTGTCTGCTTATTATCGTTGGTATTTGCCGTGGCGCTATTGGCGTGTGTCATCGACAAAAAGCTAGCAATTTTATTAAAATCTGTTGATCAATCTGTCTTTGATTAGAATTCGTTAATAATAAATCTGTTTTATCAGGAAACGCAAATCAGTTTGGTCTGGTGTCTTTTTGACGCCGCAATTCAGCTCCATTTGCATCGTGTTTTCTAGTCTTGCGAGCCATTATGCATAAATCGTCGTCCCGCATATCCCTGCTGATTGCCGGTGTTGCGCTTGGTGCCAGCATCTTCGGTGCTACCAACGCCATGGCAAATGTTTCATGGGTTGTGTTTGATGCCGATACTGGCGTTGTTCTGGGGCAGGAAGGCTCCACCGTTCAGCATGCACCTGCATCGCTTGCCAAGATGATGACGCTTTATCTGGCTTTTGAAGCTTTGAAGACGGGTCGTATTCATTGGGACGATGAAATGCCCATCTCCAAAAATGCTTCCGCGAAAGTCCGCATGAAGCTTTGGCTCAAGCCAGGCGAGACCATTTCCGTCCGTGATGCAATCAATGGCATGATCATTGTATCGGCCAATGATGCGGCAACGGTTATGGGAGAGTATCTTGGTGGTTCAGAAGCGGGCTTCGCACGTCTGATGACGCACAAAGCCCGAAATCTTGGCATGAAAAGCACCTATTTTGTCAATCCATCGGGATTAACAGGCAAAATGACACAGCTGACGACTGCCCGCGATATGGCGGTGCTTGGCATGTCGCTGCGGCGCGACTTTCCAAAAGAGTATGCGCTGTTTTCGCAGCGTTCTTTCAGCTACAAAGGTCGTCCGTTCAACGGTCACAACAATCTGATGTACCGCTATCATGGTGTTGATGGAATCAAGACCGGCTACACAGATGTTTCCGGTTATAACATCGTTTCGTCAGCTATTATCAATGACAAGCATCTGGTCGGTGCCGTGTTGGGGGCCGGCTCATCGCGTGAGCGCGACGATCGCATGGCCAAATTGCTAACCCGCTTTGCTGCCGAAGACGTCGAAACAGGCACCGACGATATTGTTACAGCTTCGGTCCAGACACCTTTGCCGGTGATCTCTCCACTTATGGCTGAAAAGCCAAAAGTTGATGCCGTTGCTGATATAATCGATGATAAAAAAATAGAGCAGGGTGATGGCGGCTTCCTGTTGAATGGCGCAATGTCTGCTTGGCGCGTTCAGGTTGGAGCGACTCCATCGCGTTCAGGTGCTAATGAGTTACAGGCCAAGTATCTGCCCGTCGTGAGCAGTCTGGTTCCGGGCACCAAGGGCGAGATTTCGCCTTCCACCCGAGGTCGGAAAGTCTATCGTGTCCGCTTCAGTGGCTTCAAGGATTCGGATGCTGCTGAAAAGACTTGTGAGAAGCTCAAGCAGCAGGGCGTTCCCTGTCTAGCTATCCGTAACTGAGCTCATCTAGTTTTCTGCGTGCTTAAAGCGCCGTGATGCAGTTTGCCACCGCGCTTTTGCTTTACCTAGTAATTAAAAAAGACTAATAGCCAGTCTTCAATTCCTGTTGTGCAAGCAACATATAGGCGTTTCTGCAAACTTAAGCAGGATCGTTTCATGCAAAACCACCCGCAATCGTTGGCGGGACTGGATAAGGAAGAATATGATGTCGAATGTATCCATGCAGTTTCCTGATGGCTCGGTACGCGAGTATGATGCCGCAACAACCGGTGTCCAGTTAGCTGAATCAATCTCTAAATCACTTGCGAAGAAGGCCGTGGCTTATGCCGTAGACGGCACTGTGCGCGATCTCTCCGATCCGCTTGGTGCTTCCGGTGCAATCGAAATTCTGACCCGCGAAGACCCGCGTGCGCTGGAACTGATTCGTCATGATACGGCGCACGTTCTGGCAGAGGCTGTGCAGGAGCTCTTTCCGGGAACACAGGTCACGATCGGACCAGTAATCGAGAACGGTTTCTATTACGACTTTGCACGTAATGAGCCTTTCACGCCCGATGATCTGCCGGTTATCGAAAAGAAGATGCGCGAAATCATTCAGCGCAACAAGCCGTTCACCAAGCAGGTGTGGTCGCGGGAGAAGGCCAAGCAGGTTTTTGCCGATAAGGGCGAGAGCTACAAGGTCGAACTCGTCGATGCGATCCCGGAAGGTCAGGATCTGAAAATCTACAATCAGGGGGAGTGGTTCGATCTTTGCCGTGGTCCGCATATGGCGTCCACAGGCCAGATCGGCAATTCATTCAAGCTGATGAAGGTTGCTGGTGCTTACTGGCGCGGCGATGCCAACAACCCGATGCTCACCCGCATCTACGGTACGGCATTTGCCAATGATGCTGATCTCAACGCCTATCTTCATATGCTTGAAGAAGCTGAGAAGCGCGATCACCGCCGTTTGGGCCGCGAAATGGACCTGTTTCATTTCCAGGAAGAGGGGCCGGGCGTTGTGTTCTGGCATGCCAAAGGTTGGCGCATGTTCCAGACGCTGGTCGCCTATATGCGCCGTCGTCTGGATAGCCACGGCTATCAGGAAGTCAACGCGCCCCAAGTGTTGGATAAATCCCTTTGGGAAACTTCCGGTCACTGGGGCTGGTATCGTGACAACATGTTCAAGGTGACTGTCGCCGGTGACGATACCGACGACGACCGCGTGTTCGCATTGAAGCCGATGAACTGTCCGGGTCATGTTCAGATATTTAAGCATGGTCTTAAGTCTTACCGCGATCTACCTATAAAGCTTGCAGAATTTGGCAATGTGCATCGCTACGAACCGTCAGGCGCATTGCATGGTCTGATGCGCGTGCGTGGCTTCACGCAGGACGATGCGCATGTGTTCTGCACTGAAGAGCAGATGGCGACTGAATGCCTTCGTATCAATGATCTTATTCTGTCGGTCTATAAGGATTTCGGCTTTAAAGAGATCACGATCAAGCTTTCAACCCGCCCGGAAAAGCGCGTTGGCTCGGATGAATTGTGGGATCGCGCTGAAAGCGTGATGATGACAGTTCTCGAGCAGATCAAGGAACAGTCAGAAGACATCAAGACTGGTATTCTGCCGGGCGAAGGTGCGTTCTACGGTCCTAAGTTCGAATATACGCTCAAAGATGCTATCGGTCGCGAATGGCAGTGCGGAACGACGCAGGTTGACTTCAATCTGCCAGAGCGTTTTGGCGCATTCTACATCGACAGCAATTCTGAAAAAACGCAGCCAGTGATGATTCATCGCGCCATCTGCGGTTCGATGGAACGCTTCCTTGGCATTCTGATCGAAAACTTCGCCGGTCACATGCCACTGTGGTTTGCACCGGTTCAGGTTGTTGTTGCGACGATTACCTCGGAGGCTGACGGCTATGCCGCTGAAGTTGCTGCAAAGCTTAAGGCCGCTGGTCTTCAGGTTGTAACGGACGTTCGCAATGAGAAGATCAACTATAAGGTTCGCGAACATTCGGTTCAGAAAGTTCCGGTCATTCTCGTCTGCGGGATGCGTGAAGCGGAAGAAAAGACGGTCAATATGCGCCGTCTTGGTTCACGCGATCAGGAATCGATGACGCTGGATGAGGCGATTGCCCGCCTAACAGAAGAGGCTACGCCGCCAGATTTGCTGCGACTGCGCAATGCATAAAAGAAAAGGCCCGCTTTGAGCGGGCCTTTTTTCAATCCTAGATATATTCTTATTCAATCCTGCACCGCATCGTCGTCTGTAAGCGCTTCTGACTCTCTATTTGCTATAACTTCAACCTCTTCATTGTTGCCTGAAGTCACTTTGAAGTCGCGCTGATAAATACGATCCTTGTTCTTAGCCACAGCCACATAGTCGCCTTCTATGAGAACCATAGATGAATAAGCGCCCGCGCTTTCGCGAACAACATCACCCGAGGCGTTGAGAACAGACCATGAAGTGTCTGCGAGGGCTTCCCCGCCTTTTTTCGCAACGAGCTTGAGTACAACCTCTGCCGCACGATGCTGAACTGTGGCTTCTGTCAGCTTGCCAGCCTCGACCCGGATATCAGCTCGGATTATAGCGTTCGCGGTCCCATAGTTAGAAACGACATGATAAGTGCCGCTGTTTAATCGGATGATGGTATCTGGCTTCACATCAGGGACTATGAGCGAACGGTCGTTATTATCCTCGTCTGAATAAATCGAAAAACGTACAAGATCACTTTTGATTTTGCCATTATCTGGCAAAACGGCACTTAGTTTCATACCGCCAGCATCAAGTGTCATGACTTCATGCCGGATATTGTTACTAAGAGTTATCCGTTTGGTTGCGCCAGCGCGCCCATAGGCAGCGTGAACCAGATAACTGCCTTCTGGCAAATTGAAAACCGTGCTGCCGCCTTTGGATGACGCTATCAGCGCCAATTGTCCATCTTCTCCCGTTTCCGGTTCAAAAACGCGCCATACGATTCCAGATGAAATATCGGGCCCATCCTGATTAAGGCGAGCCTTCAGGTCGAGCTGGCTCGTTTTGATCAAGGGGTTATTTTCTGGACTGGTCGGACTGGCGTAAGGGCTGATCGTGGGCAGATTGAGTTTAGGGTCAGGAAAATTCGGCAAACCAATCGTATTGTTTGATTGTATAGGGCCATTATTTTCAACAGGCGTCTGTGCAGGTGGAGTTACATCGGGCGCTTGGAGTTCCAACTGGAAGCTCGGCAATTTGAAGCCGCTGTCACTCCTTTGACCTTCAATGCCTTCGGGTGCCTGTGCTAAAGCAGGAGAGGCAATCAGGACAAACGAAAGCACCGTTGCAAGTGACTTGCCGCGTGATGATTTTGCACTGTTTTCTCGAAACAGACCCAGACCAAATGACATGTTGATGTTTTGAACCCAAGCGGGTGGCGAATTCAAGGCCAAACTCAACATTATCTTTGTAAATATCGATTTGTGAGAGATAGGCATTAGGGATTTTGGGCTTTACACCTTAAGTGTGTCGGGCGAGAAGGAGCAGCCTCTATTTGAAAAGGGGCTTTATGCAGATTTCAGCCATGAGGTTTCCCCGTGACGCATCCGGTCTTTGAGTTTCTGGCGCAGCGCAGTTCTACACCGATTTCCGCAATTTCCGAACCTGCTCCGCATGGTGAGGAACTGGATTCTTTGCTCAAAGTCGCAGCCCGTGTGCCGGATCATGGCCGTTTGACGCCATGGCGCTTTATTCTTTATCGTGGTGATATTCGTTTTCACGTTGGAGAATATTTGGCGAAACGCGCAGAAGAACGGGAAGGCCCACTGCCCGAAAGTCGCAAGGAACAGGAGAAAGCGCGTTTTGCGCGTGCGCCATTGGTTATCGGCGTTATATCTTCGCCAGTAGCGCATGAACGTATTCCGGAGTGGGAGCAGTTTCTGTCGGCCGGTGCGGTGGCTATGAACCTTTGTATTGCAGCCAACGCACTTGGATATGCAACCAACTGGATCACCAATTGGTATTCGGACGATGCGCCCGCCCGCACATATCTTGGACTTGCACCGGAAGAACGCGTTGCTGGATTTATTCATATCGGAACAGCGGCAAATAAAATGCCTGAGCGTCCGCGGGCTGATATGGATAAGATCGTTTCTGACTACACTGGGCCATGGGCGTCCTGATCGTTTGTTTATAAAATCGCCGTAACTATTAGGAAGCACAAATGTTTTATGAGCCATCATCTGGTCATAATCTTCCGCACAATCCATTGAAGGCAATTATTGCTCCGCGTCCCATTGGATGGATTGGTACGCGATCCAAAGATGGCGCATTAAATCTTTCGCCTTATTCTTTCTTCAATATGATATGCGACACCCCACCGATGATCATGTTTTCATCGAGCGGATTCAAAGATAGCGTTTCATTCATTGAAGAAACGGGCGAGTTTACCGCTAGCCTGGTGAGTGATCATCTCAGAGAGCAGATGAATGCTTCTTCCGTTAATGCGCCGCGCGGTGTGAGCGAGTTTGAATATGCTGGCCTGAACGTTGGCCAGAGCAAGCTCATAGCCGCGCCTTATGTGAAAGAAGCCTATGCGGCACTTGAATGCGTGGCTGTCGAGATCAGGCGTTTACAGGACAAAGAGGGCAGGCCGACCGACAATTACATGGTTATCGGCGAAGTTGTCGGTGTTCACATCGATGAAGCCGTGCTGACCGACGGTCTATTCGATATAAGAAAAGCCAAGCCGGTGACCCGACTTGGCTATATGGATTATGCGACGACACAAGACGTCTATCAGATGTTTCGTCCGAAATGGGAAGATAAGACTTGAGAAAAGGGGTTGATTAAAGCCCCTTTTTCTTTGCCTCTCCCCATATAGCTTCCATGTCATCAAGCTGTGCCTCTTCAAGGCTGCTGCCAGTGTCTTGCAATGTCTTTTCGATAAAATCGAAACGACGTTTGAATTTATCATTCGCGGCAATCAAGGCTGTTTCAGCATCAATTTCCAAATGGCGGCCAAGATTCACCATCGCAAAGAGCAGGTCTCCATATTCTTCCTGAATATGCGATTTGTCTTTCGAAGCGATGGCATCTTTGAGTTCTGCTGTTTCTTCTGCAATTTTGGCGAAGATCGGGTCAGCATGGGACCAGTCAAACCCCACCTTTGCGGCTTTCTGCTGTAGTTTCAAAGCGCGCAGCAGGGCAGGGAAAGCGTTGGGAATGTCATCAAGATAACGGGTTTTCTCAACTGTTTCCAAACCGAGTTTTGCACGTCGTTCGGCGCGTTCAGCTTTTTCTTCAGCCTTGATGCGGTTCCAAGAACCTTTAGCCATGCCAGCGCTTCTGGCTTCATCATCCCCAAAGACATGCGGGTGGCGGCGGATCATTTTTTGTGTAATGGCTTCCACCACATCGCCAAAGGCAAAGCTGCCCTGTTCTTCTGCCATACGGGAATGGAAAACCACCTGCAACAACAGGTCACCAAGTTCTTCGCGCAGATCATCAATGTCATCGCGCTCAATTGCATCGAGGACCTCATACACTTCTTCAAGCGTATAGGGAGCAATGGATTTTGATGTCTGCACTACATCCCACGGACACCCAGTTTTTGGATCTCGAAGAGCAACCATTATTTCCAGAAGACGGTCAATATTGCGGGAAGGTTCCATCTTCACTCCACATAAATTGATTTCGCATTATTCGGGCAAGCGGCGAGAATCAAATGGTTTGGGTTGCAGTCGGTCGCGGTTTTTGCATAGTCAGATATGAAATGACCATGAGATCGCACATTGGTGTGGCATGTTCAACAAGCAGGTATTTAAACAATGACGATTCTTGTGACAGGTGGTGCCGGATATATCGGCTCGCATACGTGTGTGCAGCTAATTGAGGCGGGGCACGACGTTGTGGTGGTTGATAATTTCGATAACAGCAATCCAGAGGCGCTTCATCGTATTGAAAAGATTACGGGCCGTGCGCCCATTCGCGAAGCTGGTGATATTCGCGATCGGGCTTTTTTGGAGCAGGTCATAAAGCATCATAAATGCACAGCTGTTATTCATTTTGCTGGTTTGAAAGCCGTGGGTGAATCGTGCGAAAAGCCGCTGCATTATTACGACTGTAATGTGCTGGGAACGCTGCGTCTGTTGCAGGCGATGGAATCAACCGGCGTAAAAACGCTTGTGTTCAGCTCGTCTGCCACAGTCTACGGCGACCCGGAAAAACTACCTATTACCGAAGATCAGCCGCTGTCCGCAACAAATCCCTATGGCCGGACCAAGCTGATCATCGAAGACATGCTGCGCGATCTCTATAACAGCGATAACAGCTGGAAAATCGCAATTCTGCGCTATTTTAATCCGGTTGGCGCGCACGAAAGCGGCCTGATTGGCGAAGATCCCAAAGGGATACCGAACAATCTGATGCCTATTATTGCACAGGTTGCAAAGGGGCGTCGAGAGAAGCTCAATGTCTGGGGCAATGATTACGATACACCGGATGGCACGGGTGTTCGCGACTATATCCACGTTGTTGATCTTGCTGCAGGTCATCTCAAAGCTCTTAAAAAGCTGGATGAACCAAAGTGCTTTTCCGTTAATCTCGGTACGGGGCAGGGTTATAGCGTTCTGGATGTGATCAAGGCTTTCGAGCATGTTTCAAATCGGCGAATTAAATATGAGATCGCGCCACGCCGTCCCGGCGATGTGGCCGAATGCTATGCAGATCCAGCGTTCGCACGCGATTTTCTGGGTTGGACCGCCGAGAAGGACTTGCGTGAAATGTGTCAGGACATGTGGAACTGGCAATCCAAGAACCCAAACGGATATGAATAAAGCGCGGGCAGGGCTGTCTTATTTCAGCTCTTATATCCCGGAAAAGTGAACCAACCAGCATACTTCCCCTAACCTTGAACATTGTACCAAAGACTAATTGAGCTATTACGGCCAGAGGAACTGTTGGCCAACATGCAGCATGAAGTGATGAAGGACTACCGAGATAATGCGTTTTCTGCCCGATAAATTCACCAGCATGTTGATTGCAACTATTCTGCTTGCGTCATTTCTACCCGTGCAGGGCGTTTTCGCTGAGTGGTTTGGGATTGCGACAAAGATCGCTGTTGGACTTTTATTCTTTTTGCATGGCGCGCGCCTGTCACGCGAAGCGGTTGTTGCAGGTGTCACGCATTGGCGGCTACATCTGGCGGTTGTTTTCTCTACCTTCGTGCTATTTCCGATTCTAGGAGTTTTAGCTGGTTGGACCATTCCGGGATTGTCTCAATCGCCGTTCTATCTTGGTATTCTCTATCTCTGCGTTCTGCCATCAACGGTACAGTCTTCAATTGCGTTTACGTCTATGGCTGGTGGCAATGTAGCAGCCGCTGTTGTTTCGGCATCAGCGTCGAATATTTTGGGAATGTTTCTGACCCCCTTGCTCGTTGGGTTGCTCTTTGCGGTCAAAGGTGGTGGCGGAATTTCTGTTGATGCGCTTGAATCGATTTTGCTGCAATTGCTCGCGCCGTTCTTGCTCGGCCAAATTCTACAGCCATGGATCGGCAATTTCATGCGCCGACATGGAAAGTCATTGGGTCTTGTCGATCGTGGTTCGATCCTCATGGTCGTCTATCTCGCGTTTAGCGAGGCTGTTGTTGAAGGCTTGTGGCAAAAAGTATCCTGGAATGATCTTGGAGTAATGATCGGCGTCAGCATCCTGCTGCTGGTTATTGTCATGCTCGTTACGTGGTATGGTAGTAAATGGCTTGGTTTTAATCATGCCGACCGGATAACCATTATGTTCTGCGGCTCCAAGAAAAGCCTAGCCAGCGGCGCGCCTATGGCTAGTGCGATCTTTGTCGGTGCTGATGTGGGAAGTATCGTACTCCCGCTTATGTTGTTCCATCAAATACAGTTAATGGCTTGTGCCGTAATTGCGCGTAAACTTGCAGACCATAAACCTGTTTCCAGCGCCGTCCCTTCGATCACAGATTAGAACTTGTCTTGCTGCCATTGCTTTATGGGGCTAGTAGGGCAGGAGAGTTCACGAAAAGGCAAAGTAGATGTCAACCCACGACGGCAAATCAAGCAATTTCGATTCATTTGATAACGAAGCCTTGGCCGAAGCTTACAATCAGGCGCTTGTACTGGAAAAAGCCGGCGATTTTGATGCAGCAGCCAAAGCATATCAAGCAGTTCTAGAAATCGATCCGGAAGACCATGGTGGTGCTTCGGTCCGTCTGGCTGGTATGGGACGTGGTGCTGTGCCATCAAAAGCACCGGATGCTTATGTATCGACGCTGTTTGATCAGCATGCAGAAATGTTCGACATTATTCTGGTGGATCAGCTGGGTTACGATGTGCCTTTACAGTTACGCGAAATGCTTCTGGAGATGAACGACGAATTTCAGGCGGAACGAATGCTGGATCTGGGCTGTGGCACGGGCCTGTCTGCCGATGCTCTTGACGATATCGCCACACACAAGACCGGCGTCGATATTTCTGAAAACATGATCGAGGTCGCCTATGAGAAAGGCGATTATGATGCACTTTTTGTCGGCGAAGCGGTTCGTTTTCTTTCGGACACCAAAGAAGACGCATGGGATCTGATCGTGGCGACGGATGTTCTGCCTTATATGGGGGATCTGGAACACTTCTTTTCCGGCGTCGCTAAAAATCTGCAATCTGGAGGTTATTTCTGCTTTTCAAGCGAAACTCAGTCCGAAGAGCGGTTCGCGGGACGTTATTTCATGGTTGGCGATTTTCAACGCTTTGCACATGCACAGAAATATGTGCGTTCACTTCTTTCAGTCCATGGCATGGAATGTATTCGTTGTGCAGACATCGTGGTGCGTAGCGAACAAGGATCGCCAGTCCATGGTCATTTGTATATAGCTAAACGGCATTAATCGCATTCGCATAACCACGCTGACCCGTTAGTTCCATAAGATAGATTATGCGATTTCCTTGAATGGCCAGGGTGGGTTCTAACTTGAAGTGCGACTTGCAAATGATAACAATAACTTATCCGTTATGAGACGCCGTTCAACGAGGAAGTGTAAGATCATTGATTAGGTTTCACTGCAAAATGATCGCTGGTTCTTTTTGACAATTTTAAGTCTGCTCCAGAGGCTCTTTGCAGAGAACGTTTAGTTTTGGAGAAAATATTAGTATTTTGCTATAAAATCTAATTATATTGGGCTTGCTAAATTTTGCATAAATTCAAAGTTTTAGCGTGCCAATGAGGCTTCACGGAGAGGACAAATTCATGGGTAAAATAGCAGCAGCGCTAATTGCCATGCTTATCATTACAGGCTGTACCAGTACAGAAAAAGACGTCAGCATCGGCACCGTTGCTGGGGCGGCCATTGGCGGGATCGCAGGTGGCGGTCGTGGAGCACTGATCGGTGCCGGTGCGGGCGCTATCGGCGGTTTGCTCGTTCGTAACCTACGCAATGGTAAATGCGAATACAGAAACAAGCGTGGCCAGATTTACACTGCACGCTGCCGCTAAATGATATTAAGGCAGGGCTATTAAGCCCTGCCCTGCAAGCGCTCGTTATATAAAAATAACTTTAACGCCTGAATAACGTCCGGTGTCTAGGATGTGGTATTGTTGGTTTTCTGGCCAACATCAATCCGATTGCCATCTGGGTCTTCAAATACAAATGCCCGTATGCCGTAGTCTTTGTCCTGCAAGCCTTTTATGATCCGCGTATCGTTCTGTTTGCAAATGCCTTGTAGTGCATCGACGTTGTCGACCAGCATATGTGCAATATTGAAGTTCGCAGCCTTGTGGTCTTTCTGTAGTGAAAGATGCAGCTCGCCTTTATCATTTCGCAGGATCATGAACCCAACAGGATTACCGTTTTCGAAGACTTTTTCGAAACCGAGAATTTCACCATAGAAATGATAGGCTCTGGTCATATCTGTGACAGGAATGATAGCCGCAATCCGTCCGAAACCGACGTTCTGATTAGCGATTTTGTTCATCGCGTAACCCTCTGTTTGCGAAGGCCCAATTTCCAGCCAGACGGTGCTTCTGAAAAAATGCGCTTCAGTGTTTTTATGAGAAGGACGGTGCCGACAAATCCACATGTATGCTGTTTTCATCGGAATGGGAACGGCTTCCGTTTGATTTTAATCATTTTCCTGATAGCCCATTTCAATGTAGCTGCTGATGGTCAATACGAGGCTCAATCCAGGACTCAATCTAAGACCAAAGCATGCGTGTAATAGTTATCGGCTTGGGCTATTACCTCCATGCGCCGACTCTGATCGTCAGACTAAACGCTTTGCGTATCGGAGAGCGTCGTTTCCGGCCTAGAGCCCGTCTGCAAGGAAGGTAGATTACATGTTGGAATCACGTATCAGGAACATATCTCTGCGTGATAAGATCATTACTGCGGAAGAAGCTGCAAGCCAGATTAAGGATGGCATGATCGTTGGAATGAGCGGGTTTACCCGCGCTGGCGATGCGAAGGCAGTCCCTCTCGCAATGTCCGCGCGCGCGGCTGATGATCCATTTCAAATCACGCTGATTACCGGTGCCTCCCTTGGTCATGATGTCGATAAGCTATTGACGGAAGCACATGTTCTTGCGCGCCGTATGCCTTTTCAAGTGGATCGCACTTTGCGCGCTGCGATCAACCGTGGCGAAGTGATGTTCATTGATCAGCACCTTTCCGAGACTGTTGAGCAACTTCGCTCCAACCAGATCGGCCCTATTGATTATGCTGTAGTGGAAGCGCTGGCCATTACCGAGAATGGCGGCATTATCCCAACAACGTCGATCGGTAATTCAGCCAGCTTTGCGATTTTGGCCAAGAAGGTGATTGTCGAGGTCAACCTGAACCAGCCATCGGCGTTGGAAGGACTGCACGACATCTATATTCCAACCAAGCGCCCTTCCCGCGATCCAATTCCGGTGACGGCCTGTGACAGTCGTGTCGGCCTGCCCTATATTCCGATCCCACCTGAAAAGATCGCTGGCATTGTTATTACACAAGAGAACGATAGCGCCTCAACGGTAGAGCCTGCGGATGGTGAAACAGTGGCGATTGCCGCACACCTCATCAACTTCCTGTTGAATGAGGTTGAGGCCGGTCGACTCGATTTGACGCTGAACCCGCTGCAAGCGGGTATTGGCACTATAGCTAACGCGGTTCTGAATGGCTTTGTCGACAGTCCGTTCCATAATCTTCGCATGTATAGCGAAGTGTTACAGGACAGCACATTCGACCTGTTCGATGCGGGCAAGCTTGATTATGCGTCCGGCTCGTCGATTACCTTAAGTCCTGCCTGTGGCGAGCGCGTTTTCAACAATATCGACCGCTATCGGGACAAGCTGATTCTGCGTCCGCAGGAAATAAGCAATCATCCCGAGGTTATTCGTCGTCTGGGGATTATCGGCATCAACACCGCACTTGAGTTCGACATTTACGGCAACGTGAATTCGACCCATGTTGATGGTACACATATGATGAATGGTATTGGCGGTTCCGGTGACTTTGCTCGCAATGCTTATATCTCGATTTTTGTGAGCAAATCTGAAGCCAAAAATGGCGCCATATCGTCGATCGTCCCCATGGTAACCCACGTTGATCATACCGAACACGATGTTGATATTCTGGTCACGGAACAAGGCCTTGCTGATTTACGTGGCCTCGCGCCACGTGAGCGTGCAAGCCTGATCATCAACAATTGTGCGCATCCAGATTATCGGGATCAGTTGAACGACTATTTTGAACGTGCCTGCCAGCGCGGTGGCCACACTCCTCACCTCTTGGAAGAAGCATTCAGTTGGCATAGTCGCCGCAAGCAGACAGGTTCGATGCTAAAATAATCACTTATACAATCGAAACTGGCGGCTTAGGCCGCCATTTTAAAATCAATTTTGAAGGAACTTTATTTTCACTGATACGTTAATCGGCACATCATTTGTGCACGCAAATGATATCGATTGGGGACAGTGTAAGGTTTTGTAAAAAGCCGTTATTCCCGTTCGCAAGATTCACTCCTCAGTACGGCAATGGAACAGCTGCTGAGAGGGTTTTAAACAGACGTTCCGGGAAAGGTCTGACTACCTATGTCAATCCTCATCAGCCTTCTGATAACGGTTCTGGTTATCTTTCTCGTTCTTTATCTTATCAACATGCTTCCGCTGGATGGTAAAGTAAAACAGATTGCACAGATAATCGTAATTATTATCGGTATAATATCTTTGCTCAAGTATCTGGCTGTTTTCTAATCATATTGTGATTTATCGTATTAGCTTAAGGGCGTTCAATAGGGCGCCCTTTCGTATGTTTGAAACACAGTGTCTTGAAAATAATAGATTAGTAAAATGTGAAAATTTTCATTGATTGTTATTTTTTAAAAGATAGTTGTAGAGCCCAAAAACTCGGGATACTATAATCCGAGAACTCTACCTTTGATTGTGTCTATAATGGCACTTATATATAAAAAATTGCATTAACATAGAGGTGAAGCTTTTCTCATCGGAGTACTCCTCTTATAAGAGCCACGACAATAATGTCTGTTCAGAGAGGGTTCAGAAACAGGCACCTAAAACATCTTCGTCGTGGTTGGGGAGTTAATTGGCATGAGGATGGCTTTATGGAAGGCAGCGTTGATAACGTTGTCTGTAGTTTTAATTTCTCTCGCAACAAGCTTTATTGTGGGTTTCTTTTTGGGCCAAATGCCGGGGGTCGTCGGTCTTTCATTAAGTACGTTTGTACCGATTGCTACTGCGTTTCCGTCTCTATTTTATATCTTCATTCAGCATAATAAGCTTCGTGATGCATATTCGCAGCTCGAAAAAGCCCATGGTGAGTTGCAGGCGCGTTCGCGTGTCGATCACATGACCGGGCTGCTCAACCGCGAAGCATTATTCGATGCGATGAAAATCAGCCGATCACGTATTGAAAGCGGAACACTTCTCGTTATTGAT
Source organism: Ochrobactrum sp. Marseille-Q0166 (assembly GCF_014397025.1). Classification (NCBI taxonomy): domain Bacteria; kingdom Pseudomonadati; phylum Pseudomonadota; class Alphaproteobacteria; order Hyphomicrobiales; family Brucellaceae; genus Ochrobactrum; species Ochrobactrum sp. Marseille-Q0166. Next base: position 1,538,590 of record NZ_JACJUO010000001.1, read on the forward strand.
GCCGACCACTTCAAGGCGATCAACGATACGTTTGGGCATAGCGTTGGTGATCGCGCACTCAAGCTGATTGCTTTTGCACTACAAAATGTAACGCGTAAAGGCGATCTCGTGGGGCGTATCGGTGGTGAAGAATTCTGCGTTTTTCTTCCTGGTGCAACGGGAGAAACGGGTATGCGCGTCGCACAGAGAATACGCGCAGAAGTAGAAAATACACCATTCCATGCTACCGAATATCAAATATATCCGCTGACGATCAGTATCGGCGTGGCATCTGCACCAAAGAACGAAACCAATTCGCAAGTGTTAAGCCGCGCTGATCGTTGCCTTTATATGGCCAAGCAGCGCGGTAGGAACTGCGTCGTTTTTGATGAAGAAAGCGGTCGGATTACGAGTGCGTCTGTCGTTTTGATCACTAATGGACGCGAAGCCGCCCGCGGATAATTTAGTTCCAGGGCGTGACTTCTTCTTCGGACCAGCTGACGGGTACAAATCCCATCCTCTGATAAAGCTGCAACGCACGCGGGCTATCGAGCGTGTTGGTGTGGATAGCCACTTTCTGCGGGCTATGGGACCAGGCCGTAGAAATTGCTTCATTGAGGAAAAATTTTCCCAATCCCCTGCCCTGATAATCGGGAACCAGGCCGAAATAGAGAATTTCAGCCGTTTCAGGTAATGCAGACAAGTCCAGCTCGAGAAAGCCAGCCGGATTACCATCAGCGTAGAGAACGTGAATTTCGGCGGTTTCAGCGTGAATGGCTTCGGCCACTTCCGCATCGCTTTGCACGCGACGCATCATCCAGTGATGCTGGCGACCAACCTGTTCGTAGAGATAGCGATAGAAATGCACCGGCATTTCGGTCGAGCGCATTATGGCAAGGCGCAAGCTGGAGGGAACGGGAACCGACAGCGCGGGACGCGCTGTCATTTCCAGATGGGTTACTCTGGCCATGAGTTTTTCAGTCATACTTATTCTGCTTCGCCGGTCACCACAGGCGTATCCTGCCTGCTGCCCCACTCGCTCCATGAACCATCATAAAGCCGATTGTCTTCATGGCCAAGCGACGTTAATGCCAGAGTTATGACGGCAGCGGTTACGCCTGAACCGCAGCTGGTGACGACTGGTTTATTGAGGTCTACACCGGCACTGGCGAAGATTTCACGAAGGCTGTGGAGGCTTTTCAGCTGACCGTTTTCAGACAGAGAACCGACCGGAACGTTGCGAGCGCCCGGCATGTGACCGGAACGCATACCTTCACGCGGTTCTGCATCCCGCCCTGTGAAACGGCCTGCGGCACGCGCATCAGCAATCTGAGAGCTGCGTTGATCCACGATTTTGCTCATTTCGGCAAAACCAACAACCTTTGCCGCATTGAATGAAGGCGTGAAAAGCGTTGCGGCGATTTTCGTAACTTCATCGGTGACAGGGAAGTTTGCTGCTTTCCAACCATCAAAACCGCCATCGAGAACCAGAACGTTTTTCACGCCCATCACACGGAACATCCACCAGACACGCGGCGCAGAGAACATGCCGGGGCCATCATAGACGACAATGGTTTCATCCGCCGTGATCCCCATCGCGCCGACATGGCGCGCAAAAAGCTCTGGTGATGGCAAGGTATGCGGCAACCCAGAATCCTTGTCTGCAATCACATCCTGATCAAAGAAAACTGCGCCCGGAATGTGTGCTGCATCGTATTCATCGCGCCCATTGCGACCGGCTGCAGGCAAATACCAGGATGCGTCCACGATTGCGAGACCCGGCTCGCCCAGTCGGGCTTTCAGATCATCGCGGGAGATAACAAAGGCACTTTTGTCGGACATGATTGCTCCTGAATTTACACTAGAGCGTGTCGCAATTAATCGTATCCACTGCGCTCACTCTATCCCTTTGTTTTTAAGCATATCTTTATCCCATCGTAGCGGGAATAGAAATCAGTCCAGTGAACTGATTTCCGCGCGAAGGCGGTTCCCACGTTTGGGAGACATGCTCTCATGGTGCGTTGCCAAATCGAATGCGGAAGCGGCGGTTTTCCTTGCCCTTCTTTTCGATTTTGCCGATGTGGATTTCACCCACTTCCTGCGTTTCAGAAACGTGTGTTCCGCCGCAAGGTTGCGAATCCACCGAACCATTTTCACCGATAACCACCAGACGAAGACGCCCTGCACCCACAGGTGGGCGGACGTTCTTCGACTTCACAATATCCGGATTAGCCAGAAACTCTTCATCGCTGATCCAGTGCAGCGTAACTGGATCATTGGCTTTCACCATTTCCATGAGTTTTTGGGTAACGGATTCCTTGGTGTAGCTCGCATCTGGAAGATCGAAATCGACGCGGCTTTCGTCTTCACCAACCGCGGCTCCGGTAATTGGAAACGGGCACGCGACAGAAAGAAGATGGCAGGCTGTATGCATACGCATCAGCTTGTAGCGGCGCTCCCAATTGATATGCAGAACAAGCTTCTCGCCAATCGTGGGAAGCACTTGCCCTTCGGCTGGCACATGAACGATTTCGTTTTTGCTTTCGCCGGTAACGGTTGCAGCAATTTCAATGCGCGATCCATCGGCACGCTCAAAAAAGCCGGTATCTCCCGGCTGTCCGCCGGAAGTGGCGTAAAAATTTGTCTGATCGAGAATAATTCCGCCAGTATCTGTCAGGGCAAGGACCGAACCCTCCGCGCTTTTAAGATATGCATCTTCGCGGAACAGAGCTTCAGTCTCGTATGCCATGATTATCCCTCGTATGGTATGTGAACATCAGGTTTCGTTTCCAACCAACCCGGCACAGGCAGATCTTTGCCGCGCAGGAAAGCAGGATTGAACAGCTTGGACTGGTAACGATTACCATAGTCGCAAAGCACGGTCACGATTGTGTGGCCCGGTCCGAGATCTTTTGCAAGACGGATTGCACCGGCAATATTGATGCCCGAAGAACCGCCCAGGCAGAGTCCTTCCTCCTGCACCAAATCAAACAGAATATCGAGCGCATCGGCATCGCCAACACGGTAGGAAAAATCGGGTGTGAAACCCTCGAGATTGGCTGTAATGCGCCCCTGCCCGATGCCTTCCGTGATGGAATCACCTTCTGATTTCAATTCGCCTGTCGTGTAGAAGGAATGAAGCGCTGCGCCATGCGGATCAGCGAGAGCGATCTTGATATCCGCATTCTTTTCCTTGAGGCCAAAGGCCGTGCCTGCGAGCGTGCCACCTGAACCTACAGCCGAAACGAAGCCATCGACCTTGCCATCGGTATCACGCCAGATTTCCTGCGCGGTGGTTTCAATATGTGCGATGCGATTGGCGACATTATCGAACTGATTGGCCCAGATTGCGCCGTTGGGTTCGCTTTTGGCGAGTTGTTCGGCCAGACGCCCGGACAGACGCACATAATTGTTCGGATTGCGGTAAGGCGCGGCAGGAACCTCAATCAGTTCTGCGCCAAGGAGGCGCAGCGCATCCTTCTTTTCCTGACTCTGGGTTTCTGGAATGACAATCACCGTGCGATAGCCAAGCGCTTTGGCAACGAAAGTAAGGCCGATGCCGGTGTTTCCTGCCGTACCTTCAACGATAACGCCGCCGGGCTTGAGCAGTCCACGCCTTTCGGCATCACGGATAATGTAAAGCGCTGCGCGGTCCTTTACAGACTGGCCGGGATTGAGAAATTCGGCCTTGCCATAGATTTCGCAACCAGTGCTTTCAGAAGCCTTTTTCAAGCGGATCAGTGGTGTATTGCCGATAGCATCGAGTGCCGAATTGAGCATGGCTTCCGTTCCTTCTGGTTGACAGGAAACTATGTGGAAGCACGACGTTCTTCAAGCAAGCGGGGAATAATTTTCCAAATGAAATTGCAAGGAATAACTCACAAATCCAGCTAAAACGAAAAAACCGCCCCGTTAAGGGCGGCTTTTAGAAAAAGTAGTGCTGCGATTAAGCAGCGCGTTGGCCGCCGCCGCTGCCACCTGGACGACGTTTGCGATGGAATGGACGCTTTGGCTTCGCAACAGCTTCTCCACCTGCAGGCCGTGATCCTTGGGAACCCTGGCCTGAGCGATGTTCGCCAGACTTCGCCATCTTATTTGCAGGGCGGCGATGTTTCTGCGGCACAGAATGCGATCCCGGCTTGCGATCCGAACGTGGCTTGTCTTCGCCATCATCAAACTTTGCAGCCGGTGCTGGTGCGAGCTTAACAGGCGCTTCCTTGATGGTCAGCTTGTTACGCGTCACGCGTTCAACGGCGCGCAGCTTCGAATCTTCTGTTGCCTGATCGTAAAGCGTAATCGAAGCGCCGCTTGCGCCGTTACGGCCGGTACGGCCAATACGGTGCACGTAGGTTTCAGGTTCATCCGGCAGATCGTAATTGACAACGTGGCTGATGCCCGGAACGTCAATACCGCGTGCGGCGATGTCGGTTGCAACCAGAATGCGCAATGTGCCATCGCGGAAGCCGTTCAGCGCGCGCTGACGGGCATTCTGCGATTTATTGCCATGGATCGCAGCAACGTCAAAGCCATCACGTTCGAGATGACGAACGACCGCATCCGCTCCATGCTTGGTACGGGTGAAGACGATAACCGACTTCATGCCCTTGTCGCCCAGAAGGCCGGAGAGCAGACGGCGCTTTTCCTTGGTTGGAACAGGATGCACAACCTGCGTGATTTCAGCCGCTGTCGTACCCTGTGGAGCAACTTCAACGCGAATTGGATCGCGAAGCAGGCTCTGTGCGAGCGCTGCGATTTCCTTTGGCATTGTTGCCGAGAAAAGTGCTGTCTGACGGTTCTTGTGTGTGCCCTTGGCAATGCGCTTCACATCATTGATGAAGCCCATGTCGAGCATACGGTCGGCTTCATCGAGAACCAGCCAACGGGTTTCCGACAGGTCAACGCAGTTTTCGCGGACCAGATCGGTCAGACGACCCGGCGTTGCAATAAGAACGTCCACACCACCCTGCATACGCTTGATCTGGCTCAAACGCGATACGCCACCAAGAATAAGGGCGGTGGAGATATGGGCGTGCTTGGCAACAGTGCGGATTGTTTCTTCAATCTGCACGGCCAATTCGCGAGTTGGTGCAAGGATCAGCGCGCGCGCGGTTTTGCCCTTGCGCTTGTCACCAAGTGCAATGATTTTCTGCAGGATCGGCAGGCTGAATGCAGCAGTTTTGCCAGAGCCGGTCTGTGCAATACCCAGAATGTCGCGGCCTTCCAGCTGATGCGGGATAGCCTGCGTCTGGATCGGCTTTGGCTCGGTCATGCCAGCGGCTTCAACGCCTTTGAGTAGCACGCCAGTAACGCCAAGAGCGGCAAAGCCGCCGATGTTTTCAGCTGCGTTCTCGCCAATATTTTCAGTAGTCAATTTAAACTCTTTCGGCGGCACCGCATAGTTGCGGTCCGCTTTAAAACTTCGGGCAAGCGCAACTTGCCGAACGGAATATCTTGGATGTACGACGGGACGCCGGAAAACTCCGGTCGACTTGCGCTGCCGTGCCCGAAACCAGTCGGGTCTCCCCTGCTATCAGACCATTCTGACTGCAAGAGGCGAGACGCAACAAGTCCGATTCCGGGAAGGCTGAAATTGTTCAGCCCATGCGCCTGAGGCCCCATATGGGGTATTATGCCCCAAAAAGCAAATGAATTTTGCCTTTAGGTCTATCAGATGATGAAGTCGGCAAGCACCTGATTGTCGGTAATGTCCTGATAGGCCCAGCCCGCATCTGCAAATTTCTTTTCCAGAATTTTGAAGTTTGCAGCGTCCTTGGTTTCAATACCTATCAGCACAGAACCAAAATTACGTGCAGACTTTTTAAGATATTCAAAGCGTGCAACGTCGTCTTCCGGTCCAAGCAGGTCGAGGAATGAACGCAGCGCTCCGGGACGCTGCGGGAAGCGGAAGATGAAATATTTCTTGAGACCTTCATAGCGAAGTGCTCTTTCTTTCACGTCTGGCAAACGTTCAAAATCGAAATTGCCGCCAGATACGACGATGACAATGCGCTTGCCTTTGAGTTCGCTTTTCTTGAAATCCTTGAGGGCATCAATGCCGAGTGCGCCGGCAGGCTCAAGCACGACGCCTTCAATATTCAGCATTTCGACGATGGTTGAACAGAGACGATTTTCTGGAACTGTTATGACAATATTCTTGTCGAAGCCTTTGAGAAGTTTGAAGTTTTCTTTGCCGATCTCTGCGACGGCTGCACCATCAACAAAATTATCGACTTGGCTAAGCTTGATACGCTTGTCTGCTTCAAGGCTGCCCTTAAGGCTCGCAGCACCCTGTGGCTCGATAAAGCGATAGGCAGTCTTCGAGCCCAGAGCACTGAAATATTGCGTCACGCCGCCCGAAAGGCCGCCACCGCCAACCGGCAGAAAGACAAAATCCGGCTTCTTGCCATTCGGTAGCTGGCGTTCGATTTCGAGCGCAACAGTCGCCTGCCCCTCGATAATGCCTGCATGGTCAAATGGCGGCACCATCACGCCCTTGTTTGCCTCTGCATATTCTTGCGATGCAGCATAGCAAACATCGAAAATATCGCCGACGAGCTTAATTTCGATAAATTCTGCACCAAAAGCGCGGGTCTTGTCGATTTTCTGTTGCGGCGTCGTAACAGGCATGAACACCACACCCTTGCGACCAAAGTGTCGACAGGCGAAGGCAAAACCCTGCGCGTGATTGCCAGCAGATGCGCAAACGAAGACAGCATTTTCATCAGCAGTTTTTACCGCACGCGAAATGAAGTTGAAGGCACCACGTATTTTATATGAGCGAACTGGTGTCAGATCTTCGCGCTTGAGCCAAATCTCCGCGCCGTATTTCCGTGAAAGATAGTCATTGAGCTGCAAAGGTGTCTCTGGGAAGAGCGCACGCATGGCGGCTTCAGCTTGAGCTACGGCTTTAACGAAGGCGTTCATTGTTCAGCTTTCTGCTTTTTCTCAGGTATTCGCGCATGGCTACATGGCTTTGAGAGTGCAAACAAGCTTGAAACGATAAACATGAGTATAATTATCGTGTTTCATCAAGGGAGATGAGTGGTGCGGTCGGCGGGACTTGAACCCGCAAGCCTAAAAGGCGACGGATTTTAAGTCCGTTGCGTATACCAATTTCGCCACGACCGCAGCTGAGCATTTCTATGTCATGATTTGTGAAGCAAATTCAAGCTGTTTCGAGCAATTGTAACAACTGGTTTTTTTGCCAGTGGAAAAGATTTGAAAAATAACCCGCAACATTTTTATTGAATAAAAGTTATTTTGAAAACAAACAGTATCACGCGGGGAGCTTCCCTTTGAAAAACGCAGAAAACCAGTTGCAGCATTCATCTGCCGGGGATTAACTGTGCATACACAGAATGGAGTCTGGGCATGACGACTACCTCGCAGCAGGCCGTTACGGCTGCAATGCTTGCAATCGGCGATGAACTTCTCTCTGGACGCACCAAGGATAAGAATATTGGCCATCTGGCCGATGTTCTTACAGCGGCAGGCATTGATCTTAAAGAAGTCCGTATTGTAGCTGACGATGAAGATGCGATTGTTTCAGCGCTCAATGCGTTGCGTTCAGGCTATGATTATGTTTTCACGTCGGGCGGTATCGGTCCTACACATGATGATATTACTGCAGACGCCGTATCACGCGCTTTTGAAGTGCCATGCATCTATGATGAAAAGGCGATGAAGCTTCTGGGCGACAATTATGCCAGGCGTAATCTCGAGTTCACGGAAACTCGCAAACGTATGGCACGGATGCCTGAGGGCTCGGAACATATCGATAATCCGGTGTCCACGGCACCCGGCTTCCATATCGGTAATGTCTATGTGATGGCCGGAGTGCCGTCTGTCTTTCAGGCCATGCTGGATAATATTCTTCCGTCGCTGAAAACCGGGCGAAAACTCTTGTCGAAAGCAGTTCATTGTCCGTTTGGCGAAGGCGTAATTGGAGCACCGCTCACAAAGATCCAGAATGAAAACCCGGACACAATCATCGGATCTTACCCGAAGTTTGAAAATGGCAGGTTCAGCACAGAACTGGTTGTCCGTGGCAGCGATGAAGCGAAAATCGATGTAGCCGTGGTCGCAATCGAAGTGATGATAACAAGATTACAAGCGCAAGGTTCGGCTTAAAATTTCACCTGAGCTTGAACCACATGTCATGTTAAAATGAGAGTATAGCCGGAAGGAGAACTGATATGTCCTACAAAACGGTCGTAGCCTATTCCCGCAGTGAAGCCGAGTTAAAGCGGGTTTTGTCGGCAGTTGCTCTTCTGACGCGCAAAACGCCTGATATTCATGTAATAGGGCTTTATTCCGTTCCTTCACCCATTGTTTATGCCGATCCCAATGGATTCATTGATCCAGGCATGTTTGAACTGCATGACAAGCAGCACAATGAAATCTCTGCGCGTTTGAAGTCGCTTTTCGAAGAGGAAATGCTTCGTCAGAGAATCGATTACGAATTTCGCATTACACGATCAGAAACCGGTACAGCGGCAGATGGTGTACTAACCTCTTGCCTTGGCGCTGAGTTGTTGGTTGCAGGTCAACCGGACCCTGACGATCCAGCAACAAATGACGAAACCGCAGATACACTGGTGTTTAATTCAAGCTGCCCGGTTTTGCTTGTTCCCCATGCCCCAGCGCTTCCTCTTGAAGCGATTGATCGGATCGTTGTGGCATTTAATGGCAAGCGCGAAGCGGCGCGTGCCACGTTTGATGCTCTGCCCTTAATGAAAAACGCAACCCGAACTGAACTCGTCTGGATTGATCCCCCAGAACGCGAAGGTGAAGATGAAGCGCTCGCTGGCAGCGAACTGGCCGCAGCACTTGCACGTCATGGTGTCAATGTGGGGGTTACACCTCTTGCGTCAAACAGCCGTTCTGCGCAGGATGTATTAAGAGAGCACATCATTTCACACCGTGCAGACCTACTGGTTATGGGCGCATACAGCCACTCACGACTGCGCGAACTGGTTTTTGGCGGCGTGACGCGCTCCATGTTGAACGAGTTGCCAATTTTGACGCTATTCTCACGTTAATTGAAATAATAAGTCATGATGGCTGAAACTTGTATAGGCCGGAGCGTTATTTTGCTCTTTGAAGAACGATGATCTCACGCCGCTCTTGCGCAAACGCCATTTTTGCGGTTATCAGCATCACCCGGCGCTGACTGTGCCGGGCGGAGAGCCTTTTCTATTGTGCAGCATGCATGTGAAATGCTGTGCGCGCATCAAGAAAAGCGGCAGATCCATACAGTTCAGCGCGAATGGCACCAGTCATCGCGCATTTTTGGTTTTATAGATCCAGAAACTTCTGGATTTTCATGGAGCGTTTCGATGTCGTTGCCCGATAAAGCATTCCCCGTTTCCTGGGATCAGTTCCACCGTGATGCCCGCGCACTCGCATGGCGTATTTCTGATATGAACCGCGAATGGCGCGCTATTGTCGCTATCACCCGCGGTGGTCTGGTGCCGGCTGCAATTGTTTGCCGTGAGCTCGGTATTCGTTTGATCGAAACAGTCTGCGTTGCTTCTTATCACGATTATACATCGCAAGGGGAAATGGAAGTTCTTAAAGGGATTAGCTCTCCGCTTCTAGAAAACGGTGGTGAAGGTGTAATCGTCGTCGACGATTTGACCGATACCGGGAAAACAGCCGCAATCGTTCGCGAAATGATGCCAAAGGCGCATTTTGCAACCGTTTATGCAAAGCCAAAAGGTCGTCCGCTGGTCGATACATTCGTAACGGAAGTCTCTCAGGATACGTGGATTTATTTCCCTTGGGATATGGGTTTCACATATCAGGAACCAATTGCCGGCGGAAAACGCGGCTAAACGAAAACAAGTGAAAGTGGAGTGCGGTGGTAAATCCGCCGCAATTACACTATATTGAAAGTTAGCCGAAAAGAGATGGAGGCGCATCGCTTAGCTTTTTATTTAAAGCGAAGTGTTCGCTAATTTCAGTAAAGCCTTAAAAAGAAAGTGTTTTAAGCTTCTTGTTCTAAGAGCCTGTAAAATAATTCCATTGTCATTTTGGCGAATCAATCCATTCTTGGTAAAAAATGGTGGGACTTTCGCAGTGAAAACACAGGCTAAAAAATTTGTAGCAACGGAGAAGCGTATTCTGACGCCTTCTGGTCGTTTGCAGCAAGTTGCAGCACTTGTGTATCGTTATGAATCGGAACAACTGCAAATCCTCGTTATCACCAGTCGGGGTACTGGTCGCTGGATTATCCCCAAGGGGTGGCCGCAAATCGGCCGCACATTTGCTGAGACGGCTGCACGTGAGGCTTACGAAGAAGCTGGAGTTCATGGAGAGATTTCATCTCATCCAATTGGTAGTTTCGATTATTACAAAAATGACCTTCCGCCGGAATGCATCAATCAGTTTACCGTCGCTGTTTATGCTTTGCACTTTGTTGAACGTGCAAAGGATTGGCCAGAACGTGAGCAGCGCGTTTGCGAGTGGGTCTCTCCGCATCAGGCGGCAGAACGCGTCGACGAAATCGACTTGAAGCGTATTCTTCTCGGATTTGACGGCTCTTTGGCAGCGATCGCAGCCGAGTAACTTTCATAATCGCATTGCATTTCCAGTGGTCCAAGTGTTGCTAATTAGCAATGTTTCGGCAATATTTGAGTAGATAGTCATATATCTGTCATTCTCCCCGTTATCCACATTCGCCCCCAAGGCGTTATCACAATATCTAGCGTTGGGGAGCATATGGTAAACCAAAGCTTGACGCTCATGTTCGAGTCGTTTTTTATGAAATGGTCGTTGCGTAAGTAGCGTGGCCGAGCGTAGTCAATTTATTCGGTCTTTTTTCAATTTTGTCGGATGGATATCGGGCGTTGCGTCGGAAAGACGTCTATCGCGCGAGGTTTTTTGCGTCTCAAATTCAGAGGCTTAGCGTTGTAAGAAGCTCGGGTTTTGTTGGTGTGATTGTCAGATTAATACTAGATTTAGTATTTTTAATTATGGTAACATACCAGATAGGGAAAAACCTTATCCGCAAGTTCATTTGACTTCGAAGAAGGCCGCCCAAGCGGCTGGGACTGCTATCACGTTCATAGAACGCGTTTGGCGCAAGAATTCTAAAGGAGCGAGCTCCTCAACATGATTGCCCTCTCGTACAGGGAGGACGTTCGAAACAAATATGCAAGATGCCTCTTGCGGCTGGCACGCCGACGCTGAAATTGATCGCTTCGGCTACTATATATAGAACGTTTGGATGGGACAGATGAAGATCGAACGCCGTTTTACCAAAGAAAACCAGTCAGCTTATGCGGAGATCGAATTCCGCACGGCGACGAGTGAGATCAAGAATCCCGATGGCTCTGTGGTGTTCCGCCTTGAGAACATCCAAGTTCCTGCGCAGTTCAGTCAAGTTGCTGCCGACATTCTTGCGCAGAAGTATTTCCGCAAAGCTGGTGTCCCTGCCGAACTCAAGAAGGTTGAGGAAAACGACGTTCCCTCCTGGCTCTGGCGTTCGGTAGCGGATGAAGACAAGCTTGCGAAGCTCCCCGAAAGTGAGCGCTACGGCTCCGAAATGGATGCGCGTCAGGTCTTCGATCGTCTTGCTGGCACCTGGACCTATTGGGGTTGGAAGGGTGGTTATTTCGATACGGAAGAAGATGCGAGCGCTTTCCGCGACGAACTCGCTTACATGTTGGCGACGCAGCGCGTGGCGCCAAACAGCCCTCAATGGTTTAATACAGGTCTTCATTGGGCTTACGGTATTGACGGTCCTGGTCAGGGGCATTTCTATGTTGACTGGCAGACAGGCAAGCTGACGAAATCGAAGTCCGCTTACGAACATCCGCAGCCACATGCCTGCTTTATTCAATCGGTGGGCGATGATCTCGTCAATGAAGGCGGCATCATGGATCTCTGGGTTCGTGAAGCGCGTCTCTTCAAATACGGCTCAGGCACCGGTTCGAATTTCTCCTATCTGCGTGGTGAAGGCGAAAAACTTTCGGGCGGTGGCAAGTCCTCCGGCCTGATGAGCTTCCTTAAGATCGGCGACCGTGCCGCGGGCGCGATCAAGTCCGGTGGTACGACCCGTCGTGCGGCCAAGATGGTTGTCGTCGATGTTGATCATCCGGATATCGAAGAATATATCGACTGGAAGGTGAAAGAAGAGCAGAAGGTTGCCGCTCTCGTAACGGGTTCCAAAATTGTCAAGCAGCATCTGACTGCCATTATGAAGGCTTGCGTCAATTGCGAAGCCGATAATGATGATTGCTTCGAGCCTGCAAAGAACCCTGCCCTCAAGCGCGAAATTCGCGCGGCCAAGAAGAATCAGGTTCCTGAAAACTACATCAAGCGTGTTATCCAGTTTGCACGTCAGGGCTACACTGACATTCAGTTCAAGACCTATGACACCGACTGGGATTCGGAAGCTTATCTGACGGTCGCAGGCCAGAACTCGAACAATTCGGTATCGCTCAAGGATGAATTTCTGCGCGCTGTCGAAGAGGATGGCGACTGGAACCTGACTGCACGCCGCGATGGTCGCGTCATGAAGACGCTGAAAGCCCGCGATCTTTGGGAAAAGATCGGTTATGCTGCCTGGGCGTCGGCTGATCCGGGCCTGCATTTCAACACCACGATGAATGATTGGCACACCTGCCCGACCGCAGGCCCAATCCGTGCGTCCAATCCGTGTTCGGAATACATGTTCCTGGATGACACGGCTTGTAACCTCGCATCAATCAACCTGCTGACCTATCGCAACAAGGACGGCTCGTTCGACATCAGCGCCTATGAGCATACTGCTCGTCTGTGGACGATGGTTCTCGAAATCTCGGTGATGATGGCGCAGTTCCCTTCGAAGGAAATTGCCCGTCTCTCCTACGAATATCGCACGCTCGGCCTCGGCTATGCCAATATTGGCGGCCTGCTGATGACCAATGGTATTCCTTATGACTCTGATGAAGGTCGCGCCATCGGCGGCGCCCTCACCGCGATCATGACTGGTGTTGCCTATGCCACGTCAGCTGAAATGGCGCGTGAGCTTGGCGCTTTCCCAAGCTATGAGCCAAACGCTGAGCACATGCTGCGCGTTATCCGCAACCATCGTCGCGCCGCCCATGGTGAGACGGAAGGTTACGAAGGTCTTGCCGTCAACCCGGTCGCTCTGATTGCTGAGGATTGCCCTGATCAGAACATGATCATCCACGCACGTGCTGCATGGGACAAGGCATTGGAACTTGGTGAAAAGCACGGCTACCGCAATGCACAGGCAACCGTTATCGCGCCGACCGGCACGATCGGCCTTGTCATGGATTGCGACACAACCGGTATCGAACCAGACTTCGCGCTGGTAAAATTCAAGAAGCTTGCCGGCGGTGGTTATTTCAAGATCATAAACCGCGCAGTTCCTGAAGCACTTCGCACACTTGGTTACGCCGAAAGCCAGATCGCCGAAATCGAAGCTTATGCAGTCGGCCATGGCAACATCAATCAGGCTCCGGGCGTCAATCCATCATCGCTGAAGTCGAAGGGCTTTACTGATGAGAAGATTGAAGCGCTGAATACTGCTCTTAAGAGCGCATTCGACATCAAGTTTGCTTTCAACAAATGGACGCTGGGCGAAGATTTCTGCAAGGACGTGCTGAAGCTTACGGATGAGCAGTTGAACGATTTCTCGTTTGAAATGTTGCCAGCACTTGGTTTTGCCAAGAAGGACATTGAAGCGGCAAACGTACATGTTTGCGGTGCGATGACCCTTGAAGGTGCGCCGTTCCTAAAGGAAGAGCATTACGCAGTGTTCGATTGTGCCAATCCTTGCGGCAAGATCGGCAAGCGATACCTCTCAGTTGACAGCCACATCCGCATGATGGCCGCAGCGCAGCCGTTTATTTCGGGTGCGATCTCCAAGACGATCAACATGCCGAATGAAGCAACGGTTGAAGATTGCAAGAGCGCATATCTTCTGTCGTGGAAGCTGGCTCTTAAAGCCAATGCGCTTTATCGCGATGGTTCCAAGCTTTCGCAGCCGCTCAATGCGTCACTCATCTCTGACGATGAAGACGAGGATGATGCAGTGGAAGCGCTGATCGAAGCACCGGCCGCAGCGCGCGCAGTCCAGATTACCGAGCGCGTTGTCGAGAAGGTCATCGAAAAGATCGTTCACGAGCGTGAAAAACTGCCGAACCGCCGTCAGGGTTACACGCAGAAGGCAGTCGTTGGGGGCCACAAGGTTTACCTGCGCACCGGTGAATTTGGAGACGGTCGTCTCGGCGAAATCTTCATCGATATGCACAAGGAAGGCGCTGCTTTCCGTGCGATGATGAACAACTTCGCTATCGCTGTGTCGCTTGGTCTGCAATATGGCGTGCCGCTCGAGGAATATGTCGAAGCGTTCACCTTCACGAAGTTCGAGCCTGCCGGCATGGTCATCGGCAATGATGCGATAAAGACAGCAACCTCGATCATCGACTATGTATTCCGCGAACTGGCTGTTTCTTACCTTGGCCGCAATGATCTCGCTCACGTCGATACGAGCGATTTCTCAAACACGGCGCTCGGCAAGGGCATTCAGGAAGGCAAGACCAATCTCGTTTCGACTGGCTGGACACGCGGCTACAAGCCAACGCTTGTATCGAACGCTCTGCCCGCCAATGAATCGAAGGGTTCCGCTGTATCGACGCCACAACAGGTCTCGAATGTTACAACGCTCAAGTCCCCCTCAAACCGCCCGGCTTCCGTTGGCTTGGTGACGGATGGTGCGACTGCGTTCAAGCGCGAGTTTGAAGAGCAATCGACAGCAGCGCCACAGCTGGACAATGTCGCTGCGACTGAACTGTTTTCGGATAAGGCTGCGTCGGATGCGGCATCTGCCCGCGCAGAAACTGCGAATGCTGCGAAGAAGCTTGAAGCTGACCGTCGCATTAAGTCGATGATGCAGGGTTACACCGGAGACAGCTGCACGGAATGTCAAAACTTCACGATGGTTCGCAATGGAACCTGTCTTAAGTGCGACACTTGTGGTGCTACAAGCGGCTGCAGCTAAATTTCAAGTTCCCATATGATATAAAAGACAGGCCGGATTTTCCGGCCTGTCTTGTTTTTTAGTTTGGAATTATTAGTCAGATATAGATTGTATTAATTATCATTATATCCAATCAGAATATTAAAAATATTGGAACTCAATTGCCTTCTCTACGTTCATATAATGCAACCGAGCGTATAGAGGAGATAATTATGCTTAGAACAGCACTTCTGACAACGACGTGTGCATTGTTTATTGGTGGCACAGCCTTCGCGCAGACTGCGACCCCTGCCCCTACAGATGCGCCCGCAGCAGCACCGGAACTGCCGGTTTCCTCCCAGAACATGTTTGGCAATCCGCCAGCCGAAAATGCTGACAAAATTGGCTTTATGGAAGCTAAAGATGGCCAGATGCTTGTGTCTAGCTTCATCGGACAGAGTATTTATGAGAGCGACGCGCCTGACGCAGCCTCTGTCGGTAAGTTGAATGACCTGATTGTGAGCCCGGAAGGGCACGTTGAGGCAGCAGTGATCGGTGTCGGCGGCTTCCTTGGCGTGGGTGAAAAAGACGTCGCGGTAAGTCCGGATCAGCTTCAACTTGCGAAGCGCAGTGATGGTAAAAAATGGCTGGTGATCAAGGCCTCCAAGGACCAGTTGACGGATGCTCCAGCTTTTGACCGTTCAGCGCTCTTTTCGGACGGCGTGGCTGATCCAACTGCAACGGGACAGACAAATGCTCCAGCGATGGAGACGCCTGCTAGCGATCCAGCACCGGCAACGCCTGCTCCTGC
Organism: Ochrobactrum sp. Marseille-Q0166; assembly: GCF_014397025.1. Classification (NCBI taxonomy): domain Bacteria; kingdom Pseudomonadati; phylum Pseudomonadota; class Alphaproteobacteria; order Hyphomicrobiales; family Brucellaceae; genus Ochrobactrum; species Ochrobactrum sp. Marseille-Q0166. The sequence continues at coordinate 1,554,354 of NZ_JACJUO010000001.1, forward strand.
GCAGTGATAAACCTCCTTGTGCCTTGAACGGCACCTATGGTGTAAAAGTCCTGGCCTTTGGCCGGGGCTTTTGTTTGACCTCCCCGCAAAGGTTGATTTCACAAGGTCATCCACGTACCAGTATCTCTCAATCGTGCGGTCATTTGGTTTAGTTCATTCAGGAAAGTCTATTGTCGGAATTTTTTATTTCCCACCCTTGGGCACAGACACTTGCAGCTCTCGCGGGGCTTTTTCTCGCTGCTTTCGCGGCAAACTTCCTCATAAAAGCGATCCTGCTAAAAGTTCTAGACAGGATCGTTCAGAAGACATCTTTCGGGCAGGATGAAGAACTCAAGCAACATGGCGTGATTGCGCATCTTGCAAATATCGTTCCGGCGCTGATTATCGCAACAGGCATTGCGGCTGTACCCGAACTTCCGCAAACAGCGTTGAAAGTGATTAGCAATGTAGCTATCGCGTTCATCATTCTCACTTTGGCTTTCACAGTCAGTGCCGCTCTAAGTGTCGTGGATACGCTTTACAGCCGTCGCGAAGAATCAAAAGACCGACCGATCAAGGGCTATGTTCAGGTCAGCAAGCTCGTCATTTATATCGTTGCTGTCGTCCTTATTATTGCAACGCTTCTTGATCGATCACCTCTGATTTTGCTGTCTGGTGTGGGTGCCATGGCTGCGGTTCTTATTCTGGTGTTCCAGGATACGCTGCTCTCGCTTGTTGCCAGTATGCAGATTGCCTCGTCGAACATGGTACGCGTGGGCGACTGGATCGAAATGAAAAACCTCGATGCCAATGGCGACGTCGTCGAGATCGCGCTTTATACGGTGAAGGTGCAGAACTTCGATAAAACAATCACCACGATTCCCATCCGAAAGCTTATCACCGAGCCGATGAAGAACTATCGCGGAATGCAGCAGTCTGGTGGGAGGCGTATCAAGCGCGCGCTGTTTATCGATCAGGCGACCATTCGCTTTCTGAGTGAAGATGAACTGCAGAGCCTTGCTTCGATCGATCAGCTCACAGGTTATCTTTCGAAGAAAGAAAAGGAAATCGCCGACTGGAATGCGAAGCTTGGCGACAAGGCAAAAAATCCGGTGAACACGCGTCGTTTCACCAATATCGGGACGTTCCGCGCCTATGTAGAAACATATCTGCGAAACCACCCTGGCGTTCACAAGGGCATGACCTTGCTCGTGCGCCAGATGGACCCGACACCGGACGGTCTTCCACTCGAAATCTATTGCTTCACCAATACGACCGTTTGGGCATCTTACGAGCAGATCCAGTCCGATATTTTCGACCATCTCTATGCAGTGATGCCGGAATTCGGCCTCTATCCGTTCCAGAATCCAAGCGGAGGCGATTTCCGCAAGCTCAGTCTTGCGGATTTGCCTGCAGTGACTGCAAAGCCTTGATGACTGCGGCCTGAAGTTCGGGAACCTTGTAACCCTTCCGAGACGGTGTGAGACCAAGGCGAATAATGGCCAGGTTCATCGAAGGTACAATGATCAGGCTCTGGCCATCATGGCCCGACATCCAGAAGGCGTCCTCCGGGATGCCTTCTTTACCCGCTTGAATGCCCGCACTTTGCAGCCATGTCTGAGCTGATCCGTAACGCCCCTGCGATTCTGTGGCTGGGGTGTGCATCAGACGCAAAAAGTCCTCGCTCAAGAGCTGCTTGTCGCCGACTTTGCCCATATCAAGCAGAAAGCGGGCGATCGAGAGCCAGTCGCGCGCATTGGCATAAAGATAAGATGAACCGACGAATATCCCGCTCGCATCCGCTTCCAGCGTGGCGCTTGCAATGCCCAATGGTTCAAAGAGCACTTTCTGCGGATAGGTCAATGCTTCTTCAGGCGTGTCGAAGCTTTCCATGTAAAGCTTTGAGAGGATATTGGCCGTGCCGCTCGAATAATTGAATTTGGTGCCAGGGCGTGCTTCAAGCGGCAGTGATGCTGCAAATTCCGTCATGTTGTTTTCGAGGAAAAGCATCCGCGTCACATCTGAGACAGCGCCGTAATCCTCATTAAATTTCAGACCGCTTTGCATGGAAAGCAGATCGGCAAGCCTGATATTAGCGCGTTCGTCGCCTTCCCATTCCGGCAGAAGATGGTCACGCTGAAAATCCATCTTGCCTTCCGAAATGCGCATACCAATCAGTGTTGCCATAACGGATTTCGTCATAGACCACCCCAAAAGAGGCATATCTGCATCAAAGCCTAGTGCATAAGTCTCTGCGATGATCTGACCATCTTTCAACACAGCAACAGCACGCATTCCGGGGCCTGCCAATGCGGGATTTTCGATAATGTTTTGAACTGCAGGGTTGATATTGATGTCGGCTATGAGAGCCGCGGCATCAATGGGCATCGTCAATTGAGGACGCAGATCTTCATCACGCACATTTGCGCAACCAAGGCCCTGACGATAGACTGCCTTGCTTGGCGCGAAAAAGCCAAAAATATGCGCGGTGACCGTTTCTCTTCCCTTATCGACTGACACATCGACAAACTTCAAAAGCGGATGACCCGGTGCCTGCACATCGAGTGCCAGAACTTCCTGCGGGTCGCGGTTTGCCAGAAACACATTGGAACACACGATTTTTGCGGCATAGCCAGTTCCGACTTTGAGAAGTTCGGGTGGTCGAAAGCCGAGCCACAAGACCACACCCAGCAGGCTTATGAGGATAATGAAACTGGCAATCTTCAAAAAGCGTATCATATTCCCTCCCATTCACCTGAACAGTTATGCGCCTAACTGCTTCTCGATAGCCAGTGATCCATACCCTCTGCTGCGGCCTTCGCAGTTGCAAAACATGCCGTGAGAAGATAGCCGCCAGTCGGCGCTTCCCAGTCAATCATTTCGCCAGCGACAAACATGCCGGGCAATTTTGTGAGCATATAATGCTCATCAATTTCGCTCCATTCTATGCCACCAGCGGAAGATATTGCTTCCTCAATGGGGCGTGGACGAAGGAGCGGAACCTCCAGTGCCTTGATGGTCTGGGCCAGTTTGGCTGGATCTTTTTCGCGCTGAAACTCAAGCACAAGTGCAGCTTTTACACCAGTAAGCCCAGCACCCTTTCGCAATATATTACTAATACTTAGCTTCTTATCCTGACGCGAAAGATCAAGTGTCAATCGTTCAAGCGTACGGCCTGGCGCAAGATCAAGAACGAGGTTGTTATGGCCATTACGTTCAAGGTCATCACGTAAGGCAGCCGAATGCGCATAAATAAGACCGCCTTCTACGCCGCCACGCGTGATCACGAATTCGCCCTGTGTTACGCCAGCCTTGCTGGAGATCGTAACCGACTTGACCGGTTCTCCCGCGAAGCGTTCTGCAAAGAAGTTGCTCCACCTGACATCAAAACCGCAATTGGCTGGTCGCATGGGAGCAACCTGAATACCCTGCTCGATAAAAGGTTCGAGCCATCCCCCGTTGGAGCCGAGCTTGGGCCAGCTTGCACCACCAAACGCGAACAATGCTGCATCGCAGGATATAGGCTCGATACCCGCCGGTGATTCAATGAGTGGCTTTCCAGACTGGAACCCGATCCATTTATGACGGGTTAGTATTCTGACACCCTGCGTTTCCAGCTTTCGCACCCATCCGCGAAGAAGCGGTGATGCTTTCATGGCCTTGGGGAAAACCCGACCCGATGAGCCTACAAAGGTTTCAGCGCCGAGCGCATCCGCCCAGTCGCGCAGATTCTGCGGTGTGAATTGCTGCAAAGCGGACCGGAGGCGTTTATTGCTCTCACCATATCGCTCGGCAAATTGTGAAAAATTTTCCGAATGGGTGATGTTAAGACCAGACTTGCCTGCCAGAAGAAACTTGCGTCCAACGGTCGGCATCTGCTCGTAAACTTTGACCGTATAGCCAAGTTCAGACAAAATCTCAGCGGAGAACAGCCCTGCTGGTCCGCCACCGAAAATCGCAATCACGCGTTCACGCATCGCTGTCTGCACCGCATTGAGGCGTCAATCTTCTTTCTCCAGCATTTCTTTAACAGCAGTTGCTAACTGTTTGAGTGAGAAAGGTTTTGGTAGGAAACCAAACTTGGCATCTGATGGTAGGTTGCGCGCAAATGCGTCTTCTGCATAACCAGAAACGAATATGAACTTGATGTCAGGATGCTTCTTGCGCAATTCGCGCAGCAACGTCGGACCGTCCATTTCAGGCATCACCACGTCGGAAACGACGATGTCGACCTGGCCGTTCAGCTCTTCAAGTACCTCAAGCGCTTCGACACCGGATGCTGCTTCATGCACGGTATAGCCGCGCGATTGCAGCGCGCGTACGCCGCCCATGCGCACCGCGTCTTCGTCTTCTACAAGAAGTACAGTTGCCGATCCGGAAAGATCGGCGGCCTTTTCTGCCTTCTTCTCCTTGACCGCCACGGGCGCATTGTCTGCACCCTTTTCTTCAATATGGCGTGGCAGGAAGATTTTGAACGTCGTGCCTTTGCCAACTTCGGAATCGCAATAAATGAAGCCGCCAGTTTGTTTGATGATGCCATAGACCATCGAGAGGCCCAGACCAGTGCCTTTGCCGACTTCCTTTGTCGTGAAGAATGGCTCAAAGATTTTTTCGAGCACATCGGCTGGGATACCCGTACCGCTGTCTTCAACTTCAAAGACCACATAGTCCGCTTCAGGAAGGTCGCGATAATTGAGCTTGGCTGTTTCGTTTGCTTTTACATTGCGGGTGCGCAGTGTGATCTCGCCGCCCTCCGGCATTGCGTCGCGGGCGTTTACGGCGAGATTGACTGCAACCTGCTCAAACTGACCGAGATCGGCCTTAACGGGCCAGACATCGCGTCCATGTTCGATCTTGAGGGCTATATCCTTTCCGACAAGACGCGCCAGAAGCATACGCAGATCGGCCAGAACGTCGGTAAGATCGAGAACCTCCGGGCGCAGCGTCTGACGACGCGAGAACGCAAGCAGTTGCCGCACGAGCGAGGCCGCACGGTTGGCGTTCTGCTTGATGTTCATGATGTCCGGGAAGGATGGGTCGGAAGCACGGTAGTTGCTCAGCAGCAAATCCGACGACATGATGATCGCGGTCAGCACATTGTTAAAATCATGCGCGATACCACCAGCGAGCTGGCCCACAGCCTGCATTTTCTGGCTTTGGGCCATCTGATTTTCAAGCGCCTTCTGCTCCGTGGTTTCCACCGCAGAAATAATCGCAGCTTCCTCGCTTGTTTCACCCAAATCAGTTACGGCACTCATATAGAACCGAATGTGGCGCTCTTCATTTCCCGGCAGGACCGTATCGACAGGGGAAATGCTGGCTTGACCTGCAAAGGCTGCAGCCAGTGCCTTGTTAAAGGTTTCACGGTCACGTTCATGAACGACATTTTCAAGCTTCACGCGGTTATCGACCGCATCACGATCAACCACAGGGGCAAAAATATCGAGGAAACGTGCATTTGTCCGCAGCGTATGACCTTCAGCATCCACTGCCGCAATGGCCATTGGAGCCGAATTGAAGAAGCGCGTGAAGCGCACTTCAGCGGAACGTAATGCTGCTGATGAATCTTCGCCTTCGGCGCGATCGAGCACAATCGTACGACTTGTGCCCCGTGTCCCATCACGAGCGGCCTGAACGCGGTGATAAAAGCGCACTGCAAGGCTCTGGCCATTGCGCTTGATCAGATCAAGGTCGATTACCGTATTGCGGCTGGTGCCCGGCTCTGCCTTAACAGCCTTGATCAAGGCCATGCCACTCCCGGCAACAATGTCATTGAGCGTAAGCGAGCCGGGTGTGAATTGAGTCAGATCAACGCCCAGCCATTCGGCAAGCGTTGCATTAAGATAGATGATCCGGCCCGACGGGTCCGCCGAGAAGAAGCCCGCAGGTGCGTGGTCAAGGTGGTTTATTGCTTCCTGCAATTCCTGAAAGAATCGCTCCTGTTCAGCGCGTTCGTTGGAAATATCTGCAATCTGCCAGGCGACGAGTTGCCCCTTGAAATCGTGACCACCATCAACCGGGCGCGCTTTGATTCGATACCAGACAGGCTCTGCCGAACTTTGACCTTCACGCGCGAGACCGCCTGAAATTCTCACTTCTTCCTGCGCGGAAAGACCGTCGCGAACTGCATTGGTCAGGCGATAGATAGCGTCGGATGCGGCCGGTTCGTTAGTTAGAATATTATCGAGTGAGCGCACGCCGTCAGCAGTCGCTACGCCTGTCATTCCTGCATATGCATTGTTTGCATAAACGATCTGGCCACGGGCATCCGAAATCACGGTCCCTTCAGGCAATGTATCCATGAAGGTGTGTGCGAGATCCTGTCCGCCATGTCGCTGGCTGAACTGGATAAGCCCGGTTGCCGCGCCAAAGAGATAGAAAACGCCAATCATGGACAGTATGCCCATCAAAACGATAGCAAAACCATCGCCTAACTGCTCACGGAAAACAAAATAAACGAGCGCTGCCGTCGTTAATACAATACCGATGATCAAAAGTCGCAAAGCCGAACTGGAGCCACGCTTCGGCATGACGAGCGGTTTCGGATAATTATCGTCCGTTAGTCGCGACATCAGGCCCACTGCCCTTTCCTGCTGTTTAGCTGAATAGCGAGAACATACATGTGTCCGCGCGCTGTTTGTTTCAGCTCAAGCGCTATCTTATTCATCGAGCAAAACCAATCACGTTCCCTGAATCGTTTTCTGACTTTTATGACTTCTGCCAGAATTACATTCATATTGCAGGGTATATACGATTCGCAGAATGCGTTAATTGCCCCGCAGTACAAGCTTTTGGGCGTTAGAATTGGTCAAACGAACGCGTTTTGCACTGTTTTGGCTGGGGATCATATGTTTCTCTTAAATCAATGGAACATTCCCAAGTCGTGCAAATTAAACTAATGTTTGGTGAAATATCTGTCGTCACGATAGGTGGTTGCGCGGGGAATTGTGGCCTCCATCCATTGGACACTACTGGTTTTAGTATGAGAGGGTTACCCGCATGAAGGAATGGCTCAGCGGTTTTGTTGGGGAAAGCGCGGCAAATATTGTCGGCTTTATCCTTATTTTTGCGATCATTCTTGGCGGAATTTTCGTTGTTTTGAGTATTATACGCCGATTTAGCGGCGGAACTTTTGCCACGCCCGGCCGTACAGGACGCCAGCCAAGACTTTCGGTGATGGATGCAGCGGCCGTCGATAGCCGTCGTAAGCTCGTGCTTATTCGTCGCGATGATGTTGAGCATCTTCTGCTTATCGGAGGCCCAACGGACGTCGTCGTTGAGCAGAATATAGTGATGGAAGCGCGCGCAAATGCGCGATTACAGCCATCGCGTATCGAGCCGGAACATATAGAGCGTTTCCGTCAGCACGAAGAAAATGTATCTTCGGACATAAAGGAAAGACAGATACTTGCACAACCTGTTCAGCAGCAGTTGACCAGGGAAGAGACTATTCAGCTCAACTCGCCAATTGAACCAGATATCGATGAAAAACCTCAACCTGTACGCCAGTCACCTGTGATTCATCCATCTCAGGAAGCAACACAGTTTCGTGCGCCTCCGCGTGCGCCTCTCACTCCTTCTGCCCCCCCTAAAGTCGAAGCGCCAGTTGCTGCGGCTCCGACCCGCCCTCAACCACCTCGCCCTGCCCCGAGTTATCCGCCACAGCCCCGCACAGTTCTCCCGGCAGTGAACACGCAGGAACAGTCGCAAGCACCACGCCTGCATCCCGCTTATCCGCTAAGCCAGGTTTCGCGTGGAGTTTTGAGTTCAACGTCCGGCTTAGGAGCTGGGGCAGCGGCGGCGGCAGCAGTTGTTGCAGCCGATCTCGGCAGTGTAACGCCCGAGCGTGAAGCTGCACCCAATGTAAAAGCCCCTGCACCGGATACAGCTGATATTCAGCAAAGCCCGGCCATCGCTACGTCATCAGCACCCAACTTTATTCCCGCTGCACCTAAATCGGAACCTGAGTTCGCTTCTTCGGTTTCAGAATCAGAATCTAATGATGGCCTAGAAGATCTCGGCGGTGCCTTGCATGATGCGATCATGGCGGATCTCGAAACTGAGAGCGCTGATGCTTCTGGCAATAAAGAGCCTGAAATGTTTGAAATCGATATTCTCGAGGAGGAACTTTTGGGGTCGCTCGACATAACTGCCGATGGCGCCAAGCCGGACGACAGCATTGAAGACGAAATGGAAAAGTTGCTCGGTGAACTTACAAGTGGTGAAACGCGCAAATTCTGATTTGAGAGTTTCACTGCAAAGGGCGTCTGCAGAAATGCAATCGCCCTTTGTTTTACCCTGTACAACAAAGAAAAAAGGCTGCGTAAAACGCAGCCTTACAAATTTCTTTTCGACTGAAATCGATCAATCGTCGCGATAGACCTTTTCGCGGCGCTCATGACGCTCTTGTGCTTCAATGGAAAGCGTTGCGATTGGGCGTGCGTCCAGCCTTTTTAAACTGATCGGGTCACCGGTCTCCTCACAAAAACCGTAAGTCCCCTCGTCAATACGGCTCATGGCTGCATCGATTTTTGAAATCAGTTTGCGCTGTCTGTCACGAGCGCGAAGTTCAATTGCCCGATCCGTTTCGGAGGATGCCCTATCCGCCAGGTCCGGGTGATTTGCATTTTCCTGCTGCAGCGCATCGAGGGTTTCGCGCGCTTCGCGCAGAATATCATTCTTCCATGCAATAAGCTTTGCACGGAAGTAAGACTTCTGCCGTTCATTCATGAACGGCTCGTCTTCAGTGGGCCTATAGTCAAGGTCGATCAATTCACTCATTCTGAATTACCCCACATCTAGGAGACGCGTGCGGTATATAAGTCCATCAAACCGATGACACAACATTAAACACACGCAGTACGTCATTTTTTAATTCATCAAAATTATGTGATTATGGTGAATTTATAAGCAACTGAAATGCAAAACGTAATTTATTCGCTTTTTCTTTTATAAAACGCTTGAAATAAGTAGGTTTACAAAATTTTACGAAACATAATTACAAGGGAAGAACAAGCCTTGTTTCAACTTCTGCCCAATAATGCAGCACAACTATCTGTGCATATTCATTTTCTTCCTACAAAAAGCCTCCCAAACTGAAAGTCGTATCCCTATTTCGCAGAAATTGTGGCATGAAATATATCCATTTCTCCTCAAAATACCTACGGGAGCCCCTAAATGAGTCGCCTCTATCTTCTTCGTCATGCCAAGGCAATCTGGGCCAAGCCTGGCATGAAAGACTTTGACAGGCCTCTTGATGAAGAAGGTTTTGCATCTCTGGATATACTAGCACATGCAATGAAACTGTCAGGCTTGTTGCCCGAGAGGATTGTGCTGTCAGGCTCATGCAGAACACGTGAAACTGCGGCTGGTCTTATCGAACGGCTCGAGGCTCATATTGACATGGTTATCGACGAGACAATCTACAGCGGCGGTGCCGGAGAATACTTGCAGGCTATAAAGAACAACTCCAGCTCCGGGCAATTGATGCTCATTGGACATAATCCTAGCATCGAAGATCTGACGCTCGCGCTTGTCCGTGACGGCGATCCCCAAAGCATATCGCGACTTGAAGCTGGTTTTCCGACTGCTGCACTCGCAACAATCACTTTTGATTACCCCCTATCAGAAATAGCAAGAAAACAGGGTTTTCTTACAAGTTTTCCTTTGCCGCGGTGAGTATGCTTTACCGCCGATTACAGGCACCTTGTTGATACACTGCAAGAATTCCTATCTATGGCTTTGACGGTAAGTAATTTTCACGAGGTAAAAATTGGCAAAACTGACCAGTTTCGGTGATGAGGCAAGGATCGCACTCGACACCCTGACGGATCGGGCAACTGGCCTGATGTCTCCATCATTGAGGCTTGGTGTGACGGGTCTTTCCCGGGCCGGGAAAACAGTTTTCATCACTTCTTTAGTACACAATATGGTGCATGGTGGCCGCCTGCCCCTTTTTGAGGCTTATAAATCCGGACGAATTTCGCGCTCGTTGCTCGAACCGCAGCCAGATGATGCTGTGCCGCGTTTTCAGTATGAGGAACACCTTTCAGCGCTTCTTGATGAACGCATCTGGCCGGACTCAACGCGTGCGATATCACAGCTTCGCCTGACTATCGAATATGAAAGCGCTTCTGCTTGGGGGCGATGGCTTTCACCTGGACGGCTTTCCGTCGATATTGTCGATTACCCTGGTGAGTGGCTGCTTGACCTGCCCTTGCTCGGTAAAACCTATAGTGAGTTCAGCGCTGATTCCTTCGCTCTGGCTCATGAGTCCACACATAAGGATCTGGCGCAGGACTGGCTTGCGGAGGTGCAAACAGTTACACCTTCGGATAGCGCCGATGAACTGACTGCGCAACGGCTGGCAAAAAGTTTCACAGCTTATCTGCGTGCCGGTAAAGCAGACGAGCGCGCATTATCAACACTCCCTCCCGGACGCTTCCTCATGCCTGGCGATATGGATGGATCACCAGCCCTCACCTTTGCGCCTCTGCCGGGCCTGAAGACGGAAGATTTGAAATCGGGCAGCTTGGCATCAATGATGGAGCGTCGTTACGAGGCTTACAAGACGCATGTCGTAAAGCCATTCTTTCGCGAGCATATTGCACGGCTTGATCGCCAGATTATTTTGATTGACGCCATGCAGGCTATGAATGCTGGCGGCGACGTTGTTACGGATCTCGAACGCGCATTGACCGATATTCTTTCATGCTTTCGACCGGGGCGCGCAAATCTGCTCACCGGATTGATCCAGCGGCGTATTGGACGCATTCTCGTCGCTGCTACAAAGGCAGATCATCTCCATCATGAAAGCCATGATCGCTTACAAGCCATTGTTCGCCGACTTGTTGAACGTGCGATCGAGCGTGCGGACTTTTCCGGTGCGGATATAGAAGTTTTGGCTATGGCTGCGGTTCGCGCGACCCGTGAGGCAACGGTGAAAGAAGGCAAGGATACGCTCCCCGTAATCATCGGAACGCCACTTAAAGGTGAGCGTATTGATGGTCAAACCTTTGATGGAGAAACAGAAACTGCTATATTTCCCGGTGATTTACCCAAAAACCCTAATGTAATATTTGATGCTTCGTTTTCGCATGAAGAGCCGGCAATCCGCTTTGTGCGTTTTCGCCCACCTCGCCTTGAGCGGACGGCTGAAGGAATTACGCTTTCGCTGCCACATATCCGGCTTGACCGTGCATTGCAGTTTCTGATTGGAGATCGTCTGGCATGAGTGAGAAATCTCCACGTAAACCAGCAGCCTTCAGCGTGAAACAACCCGTGCCAACGGGCTCAACAATACCAGATGAGATGTCACGTCGTCCGCGAGCAGTGACAGATCTTGAGAAAGTTGTGCCGGAAGTTGATGTATTTGCGCTAAGCGAAGAAGAAGCTGCGGAACTTGAAATTCTAGATCCGTCTTTTGAAGCGCCACCGCATCGGCGATGGTCTTTAAGCAAGGTACTGTTCGGTGCCTTAGGTGTGCTGGCATCCTTCGCGATTGGCATTTGGATTGAAGATCTTATTCAAGCACTTTTTTCACGTGCAGATTGGTTGGGTTGGACGGCTTTCGGGGTGGCGATGGTCGCTCTTGCAGCCTTCATAGCAATCATCACACGTGAGTTGATTGCATTGCGCAGGTTGGCTTCCGTCCAACATCTCAGAAAAGAGGCAGCCGATGCTTCTGAACGTGATGATATGGCGGCGGCACGCAAGGCTGTTGATGAACTACGTGCGATTGCTGCCGGCCTGCCGGAAACAGCACGAGGTCGGCAGATGCTTGAGGGCCTGACCAATGAGATCATCGACGGGCGTAATCTTATTCGGCTTGCCGAAACGGAAATCTTGCGCCCACTGGACCGTGAAGCGCGTGCCTTAATCTTAAATGCATCAAAACGCGTTTCTATCGTCACGGCGATCAGTCCTCGCGCACTTGTCGATATTGGTTATGTTATTTTTGAGTCAGCGCGTCTTATCCGCCGACTGTCACAGCTTTATGGCGGACGTCCGGGAACGCTTGGATTTCTCAAGCTTGCTCGACGCGTTGTAGCACATCTCGCAGTCACCGGAACAATCGCTATGGGCGACAGTGTTATTCAGCAGCTCATTGGTCATGGTTTGGCATCTCGCCTGTCGGCAAAGTTGGGAGAAGGTGTCGTCAATGGCTTGATGACTGCGCGCATTGGCATTGCTGCTATGGACGTGGTAAGACCCTTCCCGTTTAATTCGGAAAAGCGCCCTGGTGTAAGTGACTTCATCGGCGATATTGCTCGAATAAACGGCGATAAGACCGGGAAGGCGTCTGATCGCGTCTAAAGAGTCTTTTAAACATGTTTATCTTGTCAGCATTGACGCCTATGAAAACGAAGCATTAACCATTCGCGGCGAATATAACAGTTAAATATAGGGCGTTCGAATCTGTGATCCTTGCGCTATAAAACACCCTGACGTGTGGTTGTGGCGTGTTTACAGATAATCTATTGGAAGAGTGCCTTGAGGCCGAGATTCCGGGACAGAGCCGACTATGAAAAATTACATTGCTGCTTGCCTTACGCTCCTGCCCGCATCATTTTTTGTTGCGCCAGTTTTGGCCGCGGATAAGGACGAACAGTTTTTCCAGACGATTGAGGGCCAGTGGTCCGGCCCGGGTGAAATTGTTGCCGGTAAATACAAAGGCACTAAATTTGTCTGCAACCTCTCTGGCACGACACCTAACGATACGGTTGGTATGACACTTGATGGCACTTGTCGCGTTGGCGTGTTTTCTCAGCCAATGAAGGCTACCGTTACACGTGTTGGCTCGAGTTATGCTGGCAAGTTTAATGATGGCGCAGAAGGCAAAGGCCTGAATGTCACTTCCGGTTCCGTATCAGGCAACAAGGTGGTTCTTGGCCTTAATCGCAAAGAGTTGAATGGTGCCATGCTTGCTCGCGTTGCCGACAACAACACCATGAATGTCACCGTATCGGTGCGCGTCGAAAAGGAACTGGTTCCAGTGATCGGCATGAGCCTCAAACGCGTTGACAGTATCGCTGTCGGTAGCATTGCCAAAAATTAAGACAGATTTTCTTACAACCACCAGCCCGCATCTATGCGGGCTTCTTCTATTTCAGAACGCTCACAGAGCTTTTCCCATTCCAAAACTGTTTTACCGGCAATTTCAAGCTGTGGCGCAATATCTTTAAGTGGCACCAGCACGAAAGCGCGTTCCTGAATACGTGGATGCGGCAATTCCAGCATCGTATCGTTCATCCTGATCGCTTCGCCCGCTCTCGTTTTCATAACCAGAATGTCAATATCGATGATCCTTGGTCCCCAGCGCTCAAGTCGAACGCGCTTGAGTGACCGCTCTACATCCAGACAGGTCTCGATAAGCTGGAGCGGTTCCAGCGTGGTTGCAATTTCAGCACAGGAATTATGAAACCATGACTGATCAATCTTGCCCCATGGCGGTGTGCGATAGACCTTCGATACGGCAACGACGTTAATATCTTTTCGAGCGTCGAGCAGTCTTAAAGCCTTAGCCATGGAGGCTATGGGATCATCAATATTGCCGCCAAGGCCGAGCCAGGCGCGGTAAGGCATGGCATTGCTCATCAGCGCGGATAAACCACCGTAACTTCAACATGGTCCAACACGCCGGGAACGGGCGCATTTGGCTTGCGGATCGTGATTTCAGCACGTTTGATCTGCGGGAAACGTGCTACCAGTGCCTTGCCAACATCAAGTGCAAGCGTTTCAATCAGATAGCGCTGGCTACCTGTAATGATGTCTTGAATAACGGCAAAGGCGATACCGTAATGAACTGTGCCTTCGATGTCGTCATTTTGCAGTGCCTCACCCGGATCAACATCAAGGATCGCGTCAACATAAAAACGTTGACCGAGCTTATGCTCTTCGTCGAAGACGCCGTGATGCGCAAAGAATGCGCAATTCATAATACGGATGGTGTACACGGCTATGCTTTCTGTTTTGAGTTTTCTCTGCTTTGCAGGATAGCATCAGCAACTGCAAGGGCGTCTCTGTTAAACGCGACATTATGAACGCGAAAAATGTCGGCGCCTGCCAAACGCAGCATTACCGATGTAGCGGCTGTACCCGCATCCCGCTCTAAAGGATCAGCCTGTCCAGTCATCGCACCTATAAAGCGCTTTCTGGACGTTCCGACGAGCAAAGGCTGGCCAAAACGCTGCAGTTCTTCCATACGCGCCATTAGCGCTATGTCTTCCTCTTGATTTTTGCCAAATCCAAACCCCGGATCAAGCACAATACCTGCTTGTCTGATGCCTGCCCTGTCTGCAATTTCCAGCGACTTGTCCAAAAATTCAAACTGATCAGCAATCACATCGTGATCAGTCTGACGATCACGGCTTGTATGCATGATAACAAGCCCTGCGCTGGTTTCTTTTGCGACGTTAGCGATTTCGGGTTCTCTTTGCAGTCCCCACACATCATTGACGATATGTGCGCCCGCTTCCACCGCAAGCCGTGCTGTTGAAGCGCGGTAAGTATCAATTGATATGATGCATCCAAAATGCTCGGTTAGTGCCCGAATAACGGGCAAAACTCTGGCGGCCTCCACTTCAGGCTCAACAATGGCTGCGCCGGGGCGGGTCGATTCTCCGCCCACATCAATGATAGTGGCTCCATCATCGAGCATTGTTTTCGCAGCAGCAAGGGCCTTGTTCAATTCGATATGATTCCCGCCGTCAGAGAATGAATCCGGTGTCACGTTCAAAATACCCATGATGACCGATTTTGAACCCAATTGGAGACTACGGTCATGAGCGAGCTGCCACTGTTTGATCATTCAAAAATATTCCAATTGTTTATTAACGCTGCTGACAAAACTAACCGCCTACTATGTCAATTTGCGAGAGATGTTATAGTTCTCTTGACCTTTGCATGCCATGTTGCTCATCAATGAAGTTGAAGTTTTCTTTCTGGTTTTATGAAGAGGTGCCGGAACATGTCTTTAAAAAAACGAGTTCTGGCATTGGGGCTTTCCTTAGCCATTCTTGCACCTGAGGCTCAGGCTGCCTCGATTTTCCGTACATTCAGCTATTATAATGTCAATGGAAAGACCGCAGAAGATCTCGACAAAGCTTTATCACGCAGCGGACCTTTTCTTAAGAAAACCGGCCAGCACCACCCGGGCGCTGCCGAGATTCGCTTTGATGCAAAGGTTCGGTATGGGCGAGCAACCGGTCAAAAAGCCTGCAAGGTGCAGGATGTCTATGTTAACGTTCATGCCAAAGTTATGCTGCCACGCTGGAAGCAGCGCCGCAAAGCTGGACCGGAACTCGCGCTGATCTGGGATACTCTTTATCAGGATATTCGACGACACGAAGAAAGTCACATCGTGATTGCACGCAGCCATGCGACCGAAATGGAGCGTACAATACGTGCCCTGCGCAGCCGAAAAGATTGTGCAACATTACGTGCGGATATCGACAAAGTGACTGAACGATTGATGGCTGCGCACGATAAAGCGCAAGAACGTTTCGATAAGGTGGAAACAATCAATTTCGAACGGCGTTTTGAGCGTCTGCTCACGTACAAGCTCGAAAAAATGCTTCAGTAGTCATAAACCCAACGTGCCGATGATCCGCACGATCAAGTTCATCGGCACAATTTAAGAATAACAACCTTAATTCTGGCGTTCAGGCACCTTCACGACCAGTCCATTGATCTCATCGGTTACACGGATTTGACAGGAAAGGCGCGAATTGGGTTGCGGTTCGTAAGCGAAATCCAGCATATCCTCTTCCATTGCATCCGGCCCGCCAACCACTTCGGTCCATTCATCGTCAATATAGACGTGACAAGTTGCACAGGCACAAGCTCCGCCGCATTCTGCATCAATGCCGGGAACGCCGTTGCGAATTGCGGCTTCCATCACGCTCGACCCGTTATCGGCTTCGACTTCCATACGCGAAGCGCCGTCTGCGGATACGAAGATAATTTTTGTCATTTTAAGTTCCTAAGCACGCCAGCCTAGCGTGTTTGATAAACCCGTGCAAAATCGAAAAGATCGCTACAAGTTTTATTAACATCTCGCGGACGCAAATACGGCCTTATGCGCTGAGTTTCAACAGCCCTTACAAGCTCTTTAATCCAACTGCGCCAATATGCCGTTATGGTCATATCTTCCTGAAGGATGGATAGCGAGAATGCGAATATGCCATTTTTTGTCTTTACCTGAAAACACTCATATCAACATACAAACCAGTGACGCGACTTAATATTAAAAGAATGCAATGAATCTGAAACCACCCTCGATAGAGAAATATTGTCCGCTCACTTTTTGCGTGTAAATTTGTTAACTGTTTGATGCGGCCGTAGAATGCCTGTATGATGGGTTGGCGTGATTTCCACAGATTGATCGTTAACTCAAGAAGGCCACATTTCCGGGCTTTTTTACAAGTTCGCCTGTTTTTGTTAACCTTGTATTTAAAGTTTTATATATCGTGCGCGGGGGGCTATTTCCTTAACAAGCCCGAGCCGATACGATGAAAAATGGCGGAGTAAGTTTTGTAACGGCTCAGAGTTGATCCGGCCGTCGCAGTAATGAGTACGAGGTAGGCAAAGCTATGGCTTCTAAATCCAAGGCGCAAAAGCTCGACCACGAGGTTGAACAGGCACTTGAACAGGCTCTGGACATCGAGTTCGGTGACGATTTCGACATTGATATGGACCTGAGTGCGATTGAAGCAGAGTTTTCGGTCGATGATCTCGAAGAGCAGATTTCGCGCGCGGCTGAAGAACTCGTCGCAGAACAGAGCACGAAAGTGGTCGAAGAGGGAAAACTCGCTTCGTTAAATATATCCACTGAAGACAGCGCCAAGGCTGAGACGATTGCTACCGTTTCCGTGATCGCAACCCCTGCTGCACCACCCGTTCCGCCGGTTGTCAACGCCGTACTCCCTTCCGCTGCTCCCGAGGCTGCGAACGTTTCTCCAAAATCTGTAAACAAGGCTAAGCCAGAGGCTCAGAATACCGCAACGCCGTCCGCCAAGCCTGCACCGAGTGTTGTCGCCGCCACGCCTGCCGCAGCGCTAACCCCCGCTAATGATGATTCTCGTAATAGCCGTACCGTTATTGCCGCGCCGCGCCGCATAACTGAACGCTCATCTAAGCTTTACTGGACGACGACCGCAATGAGCGTGCTTTGGGCCGCGGGTGGTGTTGCGATCAGCAAGGCAATCAGCCCTGATGTCTTTTCAAGTCTTCAGGCGACTACGAATTTCTTTACCTCGCCTGCAGGTATCGGTGTTATGGCAGGCGTGGCGCTGCCTGTTGCCATGTTCTGGGGCTTTGCGCACATTGTGAAACGTGCGCAGGAAATGCACGTCGCGGCCCGCAGCATGTCAGAAGCAGCGCTCAAGCTCTTGCAGCCTGAAGCAGCAGCCGGCGATCGCGTATCGACGCTCAGTCAGGCCGTTCGTCGCGAAGTTGCAGCGATGAATGAAGGCATTGAACGTACACTTGCTCGCGCTGTTGAACTTGAAACCCTCGTTCAGTCCGAGGTCAATCAGCTTGAGCGAGCTTACAGCGATAACGAAGTTCGCATTCGCACGCTCGTCAGCGATCTTGGCAATGAACGTGAAGCTGTCGTCAGCCACGCTGAGCGCGTACGCTCGTCAATCACAGGTGCTCATGAGCAGCTTAAGGAAGAATTGTCGAGTGCCGCCAATATTATAAGAGATAATGTTGCATCGGCATCTGAACAGCTCAGCTCGCTCTTGGGCGACTCCGGTGAGCGCTTGATCAGCAGCATCAATGAAAGCGGCGGCGCGATTGCCGAGGCTATTGAAAAACGAACTGGCGATATTGCGACGCGTATTACAACGTCTGGCGAAGCATTCTCGAACGAACTTGATGCGCGCATCACGACGCTTGATCAGCAGTCTCGTGAGATTTCAGAACGTGTAAGCTCGGCACTTGATGAGCGTACAGCCGGTATCGCAACACTACTTGGCGGCGCAACTCAGTCCATGGTCAGTGAATTTGATGCTCGTCTTACGCAGCTTGATACGACGCTCAATGAACGTGGTCGTTCGCTTCTCACTGAGTTTGAAACGCGTGCTCACGCGCTCGACAGCAGTACAGAAAAGCTCAATGCGGCGCTTGAGACCCGTTCGCGCCAGATAAACGAAAACCTGATCGCACGCACTCGTGAAATTGCCGAAACCTTCTCAGGTGGCCGTAATGCCCTGAGTGCTATGATCGATGAAACAAAGACCAAGATCAGTGATGACCTGACTTCGATCAGTGAAAGTGTTGGTAACGTCCTTAGTGAAAAGGCTTCGTCGTTCGCTGGTAAGCTGGCTGAAAGCCGTGATGTTCTGGCAGCCTCTCTTGAAGGTGAAACAGAACGCGTTTCGGAAGTTATTCGCGGTCATGCCGACACGCTTTCCGCACGTACCAACGACATTGAAAATGCTATCAACAACAGCGCATCTGCTCTTGATACAGCCGCTGAGCGCCATGCCGCGATCCTTGCTGAAAGAACCAGTGCTCTTCAGGAAGAGATGGCAAATAACGCCTTGCGTCTAGATGTGACATTTGCTGATCATGCCCGCTCGCTTGACGAACGTGCGGCTTCGCTTGCCAGCGTCATTGCCGGCAATCAGGCTATTCTCTCTCAACTGATGGATGAACGTACCACCGCTCTGCGAGATAACTTTACTGAAAATCGCGACGTTCTGGCCCGTATGTTTGATGAACGCGTGAATGTGTTACAGGCTCTGATTGCCAATAATCAGCAGGAACTCTCACGCTTATTCGATGAGCGTTCGCAGATGATCGGCGATACGATTGGTGCGAGCCGCGATGCATTGGAAGCAACATTCAACGATCACGTACATCGTGTCGAGGAGCGTACAAGCGGTCTGCGTTCTGTGCTGAGCGACCATAATAGCGCCCTTTCCCAGATTCTCGATGGCCATGAACAGACAATTGAAGGTCGTACTGCCGCAATTCGCGAGACGCTGATCGAAAGTACAGCTTCGTTAAGCCAGACTCTGCAAGATCACGGCGATATTCTTTCGCAGCGTACAGCCAATCTGCACAACGCGATTGAAAACAGCAGCGACACAATCAGCCGCACCTTTGAAAGCCAGACCGGTATCATCGAAGAGCGGACGCAAACGATGGAAAAGGCGCTCACAATTGGCGTCGACAATGTCCGTCGGGCCTTGGAACAAAGCGCGGGCGTGGTCGCAGGTTCGCTGCGTGAAAAAATCACGGAAGCCGCCAGTGTCCTGTCCGCAGAGGCTGCCAAAGCCGGTGAATCGCTTAATGGCTTCGGCCAGAGCTTCAGCGCGGACCTGACAAGCAGCCTTGCAGCAACAGAAGAACGTCTAAGCGAACACGCCAGTGCAATCGCTTCACGTCTGTCACAGATTGAAGGAAGCATTGCTGATACGGCCAACAAGACGAGCGAGACACTTGCTGGGCATAGTGAAGCATTTGCGGCAAGCGTTGCGGACAATCTTGCAGGCACTGAATCCCGTCTCAAAGAACGTGCAAGCACGATTGCTGCTGGCCTTGAAGCTATTGAGGCACGCCTCACCGGTGATCTTTCAACAATCGAAGCCCGCATCGCCGATACTGCGGCAAAGACTAGCGAGACACTGGCCGTTCATAGTGAAGCCTTCTCGTCAAGCGTCACGGAAAATCTCTCTGGAACAGAGGCTCGTTTGACTGAACGCGCTGATGCTATAGCAACCCGTCTTGGTGACATCGGTTCGCGTATCACGATGGAACTGGGTTCCGTTGAAGCCCGCATTGCTCAGGTTACCGATACAACTGCTGTTACGCTTGAAGAACGTACGCGAGAACTCAATGCTGTTCTCGCTGCGCGCTCGCAGGAAATTACGCAGATACTCAATGATACTGCGGAGCCTCTCGTGCAGCGTCTCGCAGACAACGGTCGCGGCCTTGCTGAACAGCTCGAACAGGCAACCCATGCGGCAACTGATCGTTTGCGTGCCGAAAATGCTGCCCTCGTTAATGCTCTGGCAAGCCGGACCGCAGAAACAATTGCAGCCGTTCAGCAGGCAAAAGCAGGTCTTTCGGACAATGTCAGTGAATTGATTGACCGCCTCGCCGCCTCCAACGGCGAACTCGGCAAGCTGATCGATGCTGCTGCAAATAACCTCAACAGCATTGATGGTCGCCTTGTCGAGACGACAAGCAGCTTTGTCGAGAATGCAAATCGTGCAGCACAGATGTTCCAGGCTTCAACTGGTCTCATCGATAATAATATCGGAACACTTCGTGCACTATCCGACGGCACATTGTCGCAAATTGCAGATATTGCTGAGCGCTTTGAAGAGCATGGCAAGGTTCTCTCGACCGCTTCCGATATGATCAACTCAGCGCAGAACGGCCTTGCCGGTACGTTGGAAGATCGTCATCTGGCGCTCGATAAGCTGGCTGCTGGTCTTGTTGAAAAGTCCGAAGGTATCGAGAAACTGATGCAGTCGTTTGAGGCTGTCGTCACTCTCGCTTTCCAGCGCGCAGAAGGCCAGACACGGTCTTCCGCTGAAAAGATGCGCGAGAGCGTTGCCGAGATCGTTGAACAGGCATCACAGAAATTCTCTGCAGCAACCGATGATATTCGTCGCACTGCAACGGAAATTCGCACGGAACTCGATACCACCCGCAGCGAACTTAAGCGCGGTGTTCTCGACATGCCGGCAGAGGCTAAGGAAACAACGAGCGCGATGCGCAAAGCCGTTGGCGAGCAGATCAATGCACTCAAAGAGTTGGCCGAAATCGTCAATAAATCTGGACGTCTGGTCGATGTTGGTGAAAGCCGTGCTGATCGCTCTGTATCCCGTCCGGCCGCGTCCCAGCGTCCAGCTCCGGTTGCCGCACCACGCCCGCAGCAGGGAGATGTTGCGGTCCGTACACGCCAGGCAGAGGCTCCCAAACCTGTTCAGCCAGTGCAGACTGCTGAGAAACCACGGGGCTGGGTTTCAGACCTTCTTGCTCGCGCATCACGTGAAGACGACGTAGCTGCTCCATCTCAGGCGCAACCAACGCAAGTCACGCGTTCGCCAAGTCATGTGGTTGAATCGCTCAACTCGCTTTCAGTCGATATTGCACGCGCAATCGATCACGAAGCATCGGTTGAACTGTGGGATCGGTATCGCCGCGGCGAGCGTAATGTGTTTACGCGCCGTCTCTATACCCTCAAAGGTCAGCAGACTTTTGATGATATCAAGCGCAAGTATCAGACGGATAGCGAATTCCGTCACGCTGTAGATCGCTACATGGATGACTTCCAGCGTCTGCTTGAAGATGTAGCCCGCAACGACCGTGACAACATGGTGACTCAGACTTATCTGACGTCAGACACTGGCAAAGTTTACACCATGCTCGCTCACGCAAGTGGACGTTTACGCTAAGACAAAGCGCATAATAAATAAAAACGCAGCTCATAGCTGCGTTTTTTTATGCCCAGTTTTCGCAGCTGTAGCTGTTAGGGTGTTTCCTGTTTTGATTGATCTATTGGAAATGCTCTATTCAATTTATTTTAAATGCGCCTTCCTCTGATCGTAGCGGGATGGGTTAACAGGCGAATTGATTGATTTTGCTGCGTAGGTGTCTCACCCATTTGGGATGTGCTCTAGTGTCAGCTTTCTATCAAAAAGAACGGCGTGCAAGAGTTCCCAAATTAGGATACAAAAAAGGCAGCTCGTTTATCCGGGCTGCCTTCAAATTCCCTTTGGTAAATGTTGTCAGAGTGATGAAATCGTCCAACTGACAATCTCGCTCGCCACCTGTTCAAACGCTTTGTCCAGCGCTCTCACATATTCATTATTTGAAGTGCCACGAACTGGCGTTGATGCACGGAAAACGCGTGTAGAGCGAACTTCCCCGTTCTTGTCATTCATAAGCCTGACCGCAATTTCTACAACTGCTGCGCGTTGTGAGCCATAAGCCTGAATGCTGAATACCCGTAAGTCGCTCAGGATCTGATAGTTGATCGCGAGACCATCACCAGGGCGGCCTACACCACCGAATACGCCAGTGTTTTCATAGGCCTGTACCAGGCGTGATTGTACCAGATTAGGGAGTCTGTCACCCCACTGCGCACCTTTGAGATATTCAATTGCACCGGGTGCGGTGTTGACAACAATATTTTCGCTATCAAGCGCCTTTAAAGCATTCGGCAAAGGCACCAATATTTGCAAGTTCTTCCGACTGGCAGATGTACCCTGCTTCTGTTGTGGTGCTGACAGGCTGAATGTGTCCAATGGCGTTGTTGTTCCGCAACCGACAAGCGCAGTTGTCAACAAAAGAGGAATGATCAGCTTACGAGGGGATTTTGTCACGATGGAACCTGTAATGGACATTAATGACGCGTCCTTCCGTTATACTGCGGAACACTGCCTGGACCACCAAAGATCAAGCGCTGTGGGTTACGTTCAAGATCTGTAATCGCCTGTTCAACGCGCTGCACGGCACGACGACTATCTCCAATCAATGCCTGAACATCGCTCAAACCCTGACCAGAAAAGCGCTCAAGATTACTGGCAATTGGCGTAATGCGCTTGTCGAGATTGTTTGAAAGCTGACGGATTGATTCAAGGGTCGCCTTGGCCTGTGCAACAATACCGTTTTTATCGTCGCTGGAAAGCAACTGGTCGGCCTTGTTAATGACCGTTTCGACACGGGCAGAAGCAGCGTTGAGGCGCTCCATCATCTGCTTTGCTTCAGCGACGATCTGATTGATGTTATCGGCATTGGAACCAAGCTCATCAATAACATCAGCATTTTTTGCCAAAGCGTCGGTAAAAGTCTTTGTATTGTTGATCGTATCGACCAATGGACCGCGAGCTTCTTTTGCAAAGCTTTCCAGTTCACCAAGAATAGTATTTGCACGCCCGAAAATATCCTGCGCTGTTGCGAGCAGATTGTTGATGGATGAAGGATCGGCATCAATACGGGCAATCGTGTCTTCCTTCGCTGCTTCTGTTAGCAGATTGGGTTCTTCGAGACTACCGCCGTTCAATTCGATATAGGCCTGACCAGTCAACCCCTGAAACCCAAGTGTTGCCTTTGTGGATCGGGTGATAGGGGTGGTCGCATTGACGCGCGTCTGCACAATGACCATGCTTGGATTGGATTCATCAAGGTGAAGTCGGCGAACATCACCAACCTTGATCCCGTTAAACAGAACCTGACTACCAATGCTCAAGCCGGTTACAGACCCCGGAATGCGAACGTCGAGCCCCACGGAATCGCGTGCTTCACCATAACGCGCAATCCAGTACACGAAAGCGAAAGCCAGCAGGCTGACGACTAACGTGAAAACTCCTACCACAACGTAATTGGCCTTAGTTTCCATATCTTATCCAGTCTGCAAACGGTTGTCAGGCCGTCTTCTGCTCGGCGCTGAAGTATCAATCTGACGCGCACGCTTTCCCCGAAAGTAGGATTTAACCCACGGATCGTCTACAGTCAGCATCTCCTCAATGGAACCGCTAACCAGAATTTTTTTATTGCCCAGAACTGCAATCCGGTCACAAATTGCAAAAAGGCTGTCGAGATCATGCGTTACCATGAAAACGGTGAGACCCATAGTATCGCGTAAATTGGCGATCAATTCATCAAAGTCCGCAGCACCAATCGGATCAAGGCCAGACGTCGGCTCGTCCAGAAACACAATGTCTGGATCAAGAGCTAATGCACGTGCGAGCGCTGCTCGCTTAATCATGCCGCCGGAAAGCTCAGACGGAAACTTATCCGCCGCATCCGGGTTGAGCCCAACGAGATCTATTTTCAATCGCGCCAGTTCATCCATCAGTTTAGGTGGAAGATCAAGATACTCCCGCATTGGCACCTGAATATTTTCAA
The DNA here is from genome assembly GCF_014397025.1 of Ochrobactrum sp. Marseille-Q0166. Taxonomy (NCBI): domain Bacteria; kingdom Pseudomonadati; phylum Pseudomonadota; class Alphaproteobacteria; order Hyphomicrobiales; family Brucellaceae; genus Ochrobactrum; species Ochrobactrum sp. Marseille-Q0166. The sequence goes on from NZ_JACJUO010000001.1 coordinate 1,578,207, forward strand.
GAACACTCAGCGCAGAAAACAACGCACCATGTTGAAATAAAACGCCCATACGCATATCGATGGCCATTTTTTCAACTTCGGTCAGTTTGTCGATATTGTTTCCTAAAATCTCGATCTGCCCGGACTGCTTTTTATTTAGACCCAGAATAGTACGCGTCAGCACGGATTTTCCAGAACCGGACGGTCCGATAAAGCCCAGGACTTCCCCTTTAAAAACGTCAAGCGAAAGATGATCAAGCACAGGTGCGCGGCCGCCAAAACCAACGGTCACATCCCGCACGGAAATGATCGGCACAGGCTGATCGCTATTTTCTGTCTGCTGCACTTGCGGCTGATTATCTATGCTCGTGTCCATCACTATTCTTTATCCGAGCTTATCCAGCAACTGAATGGTAAGAAACGGCTTCGCAACGATTTTTATCCCTGAGTGTATCAGAAAGACCTCATGATACGCGGCTGAATGCCGTCAGAAGTCAATGGCTGCATAGAACATCGCAAACATGCCATCGACGACAATAACAACAAAGATCGATTTTACGACTGAAGCTGTTACCCGGCTACCAAGTGATTCTGCACTTCCACCCACTTTCATGCCTTCGACAGAAGCAAGTATACCAATAATCATCGCCATAAATGGCGCTTTAATAAGACCCGCAAAGTATGTGTTCAATGCCACGGCATCATGCAAGCGGGAAATAAATGCTTCGGGAGAGATATTTGAGTAAAAATAAGTAACGGCGGCGGCCCCAACCAAGGCAGATAAATCAGCAACGATCGTGAGAAGAGGCAAAATCACCACCAGCGCGACAAGCCGAGGGAAAACAAGCACCCCGACAGGATTAAGCCCTATGACCGTCAGCGCATCAGTTTCTTCGCGCATCTTCATGGAGCCTATTTCTGCCGTGATTGCACTGCCCGAGCGGCCAGCGATCATGATGGCAGTGAGCAAAACGCCCAACTCACGCAGAACAAGAATGCCAACAAGATCAACGACAAATATTTCAGCCCCGAAATATCGCAACTGAAACGCACCCTGCTGGGCTATAATTGCGCCAACAATTGTAGACATGAGGACGATGATAGGAATCGCACCGACACCCATCCGATCAATCTGTTTGACGATTGCTGGAAATGGAATCCCGCTACCGCGCCCTGCTTTGAGCTGTGCTCCACGAATGGTTGCACCCAAAATATGCATGGCCATCAGGAAATCCTGATAAACGGCAGCGACACCTCGACCGATAGAGTCCAGCATTTTGATGATAAAAAACGGCTTTTTTATCTGCTGCACGTCCAGCGTTCGCTGAACTGAGCTGCCAACTTCTTCTACAAGCGGCAGCCAAGCCGGTTTAATGCCTTCTAACTGAACGTCGATATTTTGTGACGAAAGCTTCTGACGCAACCGCTCGATTAGCCATGCTCCAGCTGTATCTAGCCCTTCCACACCTGACGCTTCAATATTGACGGCCTGCGAGCCCCCCATTTTTTCGAGTTCACGCATTTTACCGTCAACCAGACCGACGCTCTGCGAAACCCAGCGTCCGCTCAGAGCGATGCGACGCACACCTTCGTGCTCTGCCAAATCAATCTTAGGCGCGAGATCTGTAGCAGCACTTGCTTTGTCGGCAGCATCGGTCAACATGTCTTAGCCTCTTATACGAGTCGTTACACGACCGAAATACCGCGTCCTAAAGGGCATATCCATGCACAGTAGTTTGAAAATCATTCACGAACGCTATCCTATCGCCGGGAAATTCACAATCTCTCGCGGATCGAAGACCGAAGCATCTGTCATTGTGTGCGAGTTAAGTCGAGATGGTAGGATTGGCCGAGGTGAATGCGTGCCATATGCACGTTATGGCGAATCAATCGAAAGTGTAAGTGAACAGATTGAAGCGGTGCGCGCGATGATCGAAACGGGTGTCACACGCCAAGCAATTCAGACAATTATGCCAGCAGGTGCGGCCCGTAATGCGGTCGACTGCGCAATGTGGGACCTTGAAGCCAAGCTTTCTGGAAAAAGCGTAGCAGAAACACTGGGTATAGAGGCACATCCTTTGGAAACCGCAATCACCGTGTCGCTTGGCACACCGGCTGAGATGGCGGATTCAACTACAAAGGTCGCGCACTATCCGCTTATCAAAGTTAAAATGGGCGGTGATAATGACATCGAGCGCATTCATGCAGTTGCCAATGCTGCCCCCAACAGCCGCATAATCATTGATGCGAATGAAGGTTGGACCAACGAAAATATTGAAAAAAATATGATTGCGGCAGCCGAAGCTGGTGTGGTTTTGATCGAGCAGCCCCTGCCCGCTGGCAAAGACGAAATTCTAAGTCGGATTAAACGGCCCGTAATTATCTGTGCTGATGAAAGCGTTCATACGTCGATTGGGTTGGAAGATCTCGCCAAGCGCTATGATGCCGTTAATATCAAGCTTGATAAGGCCGGTGGATTGACGGAAGGCCTGGTTATGCGAGAGAAAGCCCGTTCTCTGGGCTTGCAAATCATGGTTGGGTGTATGGTCGGTACATCACTTGGTATGGCCCCAGCAGTTCTGCTTGCACAAAAAGCCAATGTTGTGGACCTCGATGGACCATTATTATTGGCGCATGATCGTGAACCGGGACTGCTTTACGAGGGAGCTCTGGTTTATCCCCCGGAAGCGGTTGTCTGGGGCTGATTATCCGGATACCTCATAGTTTGTGCGACACTTTTTGTGGAAGACAAAACATTTTCAAAGATGTCCGCACAGGCTTCCCATGTGAAATTCTTCAGCACTTCCGCCGGATCGAAGGCTGGCATGTTTAGGGCTGCTAAACAGGCAGCTTGCAAGTCTTCGGATAAAATTCCTGCTCCGGTGGTACCAACAACGTCGGAAGATCCCGGAACTGGAAATGCCGCAACAGGCAAACCCGATGCAATGGCTTCCAGCAAAACGAGGCCAAATGTGTCGGTTCTGCTTGGAAACACAAATACATCGGCTGATGCATAGATACGCGCTAGATCTTCGCCTTCTTTCTTGCCTACGAAATGGGCTTTCGGAAAACGGCCTTTCAAATCGTCAAGTTCCGGGCCGTCCCCAACGATCAGCATGGTTCCCGGTAGCTCGAGCTCCAAAAACGCGGGTAGATTCTTTTCTGTGGCGACACGTCCAACACATATGAACACTGGTTTTGGCCATTGCTTCGCCAATTTATCTCGCGGATGAAACAACTTGCGATCAACGCCGCGCGTCCAAAGCTCCAACCCGGTGAAGCCACGCCCTTGCAAATCATCAATGATTGACTGAGTTGGAACAAGCGTATGCGACGCCGCATTATGAAAACGGCGAAGAAATGCGTAGGTCCACTTTGGCGGGATGGGGACCCGGTCCCTAAGATATTCTGGAAAACGCGTATGGAAACTCGTCGTAAAACTCCACCCCATCTTAAGACAAGCGCGTCGCGCCATAAACCCGAGCGGGCCTTCCGTTGCAATATGCACGTAGTCCGGCTTTAGTTTGACCAGTCGCTGTCTAACTGTCGAAGGCCTTGTTAAGGCGAGTCGAATTTCTGGATAGGTCGGGCACGGGGCTGAGCGATAATCCTTTGGGGAAATCACGATCACCTCGTATCCCCGCTCCTTCATCAGCTCGCAGCATTTAGCCAGCGTTCTTACAACGCCATTTACTTGCGGATGCCAGGCGTCTGTAACGATGACAAGTTTTTTATCGGCTGCCATTTACCGTTTCTCGTGGCACTTTCGGGAACCCGACTATTTTGCCGCCGGTGTTTACATCCATAACCGCGGGTAGCAACGGCTTTTGATCCAATTGCTTCGCCCATTCGAGCAATTCCATACGGCCGTCAAAATGCTCCGCAACCGCTGTACAACTCTCAACCCAGTCCCCTGTGTTGATGTACTCAACACCATTCATTTTCTCTATTGTTGCATGATGGATATGTCCGCAGATAACCCCATCGACACCAATGCGCTGCGCCTCTTCTGAAACCACGTCTTCAAATTTACCGATGAAGTTAACCGCTTTTTTGACCCGGAATTTCGCCCAAGCAGAAAACGACCAATAGCGAAGGCCAAACTTGGCGCGTACGCGGTTCATAATCGTGTTGATCCAAATGGCGGTGTCGTAAGCCCAATCACCGAGATAGGCGATGAAGCGCGCATTTCGTACCACTACGTCAAACTGGTCACCGTGAATTACGAGAAACTTACGTCCGTCAGCCGCTTCATGAATTGCACGGTTCATCACCTCGATACCACCGAAATGCGTCCCTTGGAAATTGCGCAGAAACTCATCATGATTGCCGGCGATATAAATGATCGTCGCGCCCTTACGACTTTTGCGCAGAAGCTTCTGCACAACATCATTGTGTTCTTGTGGCCAATGCCAATTGCGTCGCAAGCGCCAACCATCAACGATATCGCCAACTAAATAAATCATTTCCGCATCATGACGGCGCAGAAATTCCAGCAAAAGTTCGGCCTGAGCCGCTTTAGAACCTAGATGCACGTCAGAAACGAACAGGGTGCGGTATTTCTTTGGCGCAGTCTGTTCTTCGCTCATTGGGTTGTCCTTCCGATGGCAACCTGAATTTGAGCGAAGAAGACCTGATTCAGGTCACAGGCATATGACGATGGAAATTATGCAACCTAAAACTCGTTGCACCCATGCTAACGCGAATAATCAGCAATGATTATTCTTCGACCCCTGTATATCGCAACGTCGGGCGAACAAGCCAAGGGGTTTGCATTTGCTCACGGCAATGAGCAACCCAACCGACAGTTCGTCCCATAGCGACTACACAACTGAACACCTCTGAAGGAAAACCCAACTGCTCTAGTAGCAGAGCAGAATAAATCTTGTGTCGAGTGAATAATCCGTTATTCCCATTATAGTTATTTTGGTCATCTATAAATTTATCGTCAAGACTTTCAATTAAAGATACCTTACTTGAAACTCTTAAGCCTATATCGTTCTGAAGATTGACGAGCGTTGACTTGATTATGTCAGCTCTTACATCTCCATTAGACGTTGATAAGCTGCCGCGTTCTTGAGTGGGCGCATTGCCATCAATGGCAGCAACTGGCCAATCATCCGTCATTTTTTCCGATGAAAGAATATCGAGGATGTTCGAAGCTGCGGTAGGATTACACTTTTGATTTTTTTCTGAAAGAACAGAAAGAGCAGTAATTATTGAGGACGTAATTGATTGCCGTTCCGATGCTGAAATTCGCGCAGCTAACGTTGCTGGTGTGAGGCCAAAATCCACGACAGAAATAAGAAAGGTATCGAGAGCTTGCGCTTCCTGCGGCTCAGGCATAGAAACATTCATCATTCGTAAAATATCTGCGCTATGAGGCAACGATGAATCAGGGCGAATTATATGCCTTCCACGTTTCATACGTATGAAAGCAGGTGCAAATACCGCCGGTGCAGCGACCACGTGCAGTGCGGTCGTAAAGTCATTACCATCAGGAATGCGGCTTACCAAAGCGCGAATTGCCTCCAGCGGTGACATTTCCAGTAAAGTATCGTCGATTTCTTCAGTGTAATGAAAGATCTGCTCTCGCGCCTGCCCAAGAGCAAATTGCAAATTATCATCAAACATATTCTTCTGGAAAAAATTAGGCCATAATAAATCGATACAGCCCTCTATTTTCACATCATGACAAATTCTTTTTATTGATTTTCCTAATAAAAAGAAATCACCTGTTTGATCATCATACCTTGAAATAATTGTTTCAGAGAAAACTACGTCATTGCAATTATCTTTCATTAAAATTACTCCGATTTTTACAAAATAAGATGTTATAATAACTCACTTTTTGAACAAATAAATCGAATAATGTTGTTAGCTAATTATAATTAATCTAATTTAAAAATTTTAATTCACAAATAGTATTGATTACTAAAAAGAAGGATAAATATAAGTAGCATAAAATTATCTTTCCTTAAAAATATACTTGAAATTTTTTCATATTTTGAACGAGACATTATCTCGCTGCATCCAATAAAAAATTTAAATTTTCTAACGTGGATAAAAGAGCAGTTGATTTGATATTACCGCATTTGCGTAATAACTGCTTGTTAGAATCGGGCCTACATTATTTTGGAAGTTTGAGATAGAAGCGACATTGGCTCAACGGGTGCGAATTGCCATCTGCGAAATTCCCCTATTGCAAGCATGAACCGGAAAGCGATGCGATCATGACGAATAAAAAGACACCTAAAACCTCCACGCGTTCGGATTTTGATGAAGCGGCTCTCTTCTTTCATCGCTATCCAAAGCCGGGAAAACTTGAGATTCAGGCAACCAAACCGCTCGGCAATCAGCGCGACCTTGCACTTGCCTATTCACCTGGTGTCGCTGCTCCGTGTCTCGCAATTCATGAAGACCCTTCGACCGCTGCTGAATATACAGCGCGCGGTAATCTCGTAGCCGTTGTTTCGAATGGCACAGCAGTTTTGGGTCTTGGAGATATTGGTGCACTTGCATCAAAGCCGGTTATGGAAGGCAAGGCTGTCCTGTTCAAAAAATTCGCAGACATTGACGTCTTCGATATTGAAATTGATGCGCATGAAATCAACCGAATGGTTGATGTAATATCAGCGCTTGAACCTACGTTCGGCGGCATCAATCTTGAAGACATCAAGGCGCCGGAATGCTTCGAAGTTGAAGAACAGCTTCGTGAAAAGATGAATATCCCGGTTTTCCATGATGACCAGCATGGAACGGCTATTATCGTTGCTGCCGCTGTTCTTAATGGTCTGGAACTGGCAGGTAAAGACATCGCAAGTGCAAAGATCGTCACTTCTGGTGCGGGCGCTGCGGCACTCGCCTGTCTTAACCTGCTCGTTAAGCTTGGCGCAAAGCGTGAGAATATTTTTGTCTGCGATCTTGAAGGCGTTGTTTATGAAGGCCGTAACGTCCTTATGGATCGCTGGAAAGACGTGTACGCTCAAAAAACAGATGCTCGCGTTCTGGCTGATGTTATTGGCGGTGCAGATGTATTCCTCGGTCTATCGGCCGCGGGTGTGCTGAAGCCCGAATTACTCAAGCAGATGGCTGAGAAGCCGCTTATTATGGCGCTCGCCAATCCAACCCCTGAAATCATGCCAGAGGCGGCGCGCGAAGCACGCGCTGATGCGATGATATGTACGGGACGCTCGGACTATCCAAATCAGGTTAATAACGTTCTTTGTTTCCCTTACATTTTCCGCGGTGCGCTGGATGTTGGTGCAACAGCCATCAATGAAGAAATGAAGCTTTCTGCGGTGCGCGCAATTGCTGCGCTTGCCCGTGAAGAGCCCTCAGATGTAGCGGCCCGCGCCTATTCGGGTGATACACCGACGTTTGGGCCCAACTACCTTATTCCATCTCCCTTCGATCAGCGCTTGATCTTGCGCATCGCGCCCGCAGTTGCTAAGGCCGCAATGGACAGCGGGGTCGCAACACGCCCAATCGAAGATTGGGAAGCTTATACAGATCGCTTAACGCGTTTCGTTTTCCGGTCCGGCCTTATCATGAAGCCGGTTTTTGCCGCAGCACGCGCGCAAAGCAAACCAATGCGCGTGATTTATGCTGACGGTGAAGATGAACGTGTATTACGCGCGGCTCAGGTTGTGATTGAAGAAGGTATCGCCTCGCCAATCCTGGTCGGTCGCCCGCACGTTATTGAAACTCGCCTTAGCCGCTATGGTTTGAAAATCCGCGCAGGTGTAGATTTTGACCTTATTAATCCTGAAGATGATCCCCGCTATCGTGATTATGTGGACCTTTACCTGTCTTACGCAGGCCGACAAGGTATAACCCCAGAAGCCGCACGCACTATCGTTCGTACGAATTCGACAGCCATTGCTGCTCTTGCGGTAATGCGCGACGAAGCAGATGCAATGATCTGTGGATTGGAAGGTCGTTTCGAACGTCATACACGTGTCGTCAAACAGATCATCGGAAAACTACCCGGGATCCGTGATTACTCTGCATTAAGCCTACTGATTTCACAGCGCGGCGCGCTATTCTTGACGGACACCTATGTCAGTGTGGAACCTAGTGCAGAAGAGATTGCTGAAATGGCAATTCTGGCAGCAAAAGAAATTCGTCGGTTTGGTATTGAACCCAAAGCTGCTCTTGTTTCCCACTCGAACTTTGGTTCAAAAGAATCTGCCAGCGCTGAAAAAATGCGGCGCGCCGCTGCTATCCTTGCTGAGAAAGCACCCGATCTTGAATCCGACGGTGAAATGCATGGTGATTCTGCACTTTCACAAGCTTTACGCGACCGCGTATTCCCGAATTCGCGTCTCAAGGGCGAAGCCAATCTGCTTGTCTTTCCTAATCTTGACGCTGCAAACATTACACTGAACGTCGTAAAGACAGTAACGGACGCACTGCATGTAGGACCGATTTTGCTCGGTGCTGCACGTCCAGCCCATATCTTAACGCCTTCCGTAACGTCGCGCGGAGTTGTTAATATGACGGCATTAGCTGTTGTTGAGGCAATACAAAAATCAAATGAAATCAATAGGAAGATGTAATTAAGTGCAAGCTTATTTATAATATATACTTTATATAAATGCCAAGTATTTAATAAATACTTGGCATTTATGTTTTTTTAACTATAGTCATCCAACATTCAGGCATACGGACAACGGGATGGGCTTGTTCTATGGTGATTGTTGACAGGAAAATTTGTAAGTTACGGCCGGCGATATTTTTTTTCGCTGCAATTGGCATTTTAAGCGGATGTACTACGACAACAAACAAGTCGAGTTTGCCTTGTAACTCTAGAGAAGTTACCAATCTTCGTAAACAGATTGAGCCAACAAAGTTTAAACTCAAAGTCAATCAAAGACAGCTTACACTTATTCGCAGCGATCTTTATAAAGAAAGTTGTAGCGGAGGTATTTTTTCTCCTACAAACAAGTCAGCGACATGTGAGCGCTTGAAAAAGCAGGAAGAAAGTCTGATTACCGAACGTCGATCACTTGAGAAACGTTTGGCGGAAATAAGCGCTGCTATTGCAGGCCAGTCGTATAGTGGTAAACACGTTAATTCATGTAAAGCCGCTTGGTTGCCTATTCGAACAAACAAGAAAAGCGCGGCTAAGACTGCTGATATGAAAGTATCTGCACACAAGCAACAAGTTGGAAAACTGGCTAAGATTGATAAGGTTCCAAAGGCTGATGCTTCAATTATAGAAGACTATATTGTTCCGGCATCTTCGCCTCCGGAAACCAATAAATTGGATCCTGTCGCTTACACATCTTCTGGACAACCCTTATCGCAGTCTCCGAATTACGTTGCGCCGGCAGCAATTTCGCCGCCGACAGAACGTTCTTATTCAGACAGCTCAAAAGTCAGAGTGATCGGATCGTCGTTTTTTCCGGACCAATCAAAACCAGTAGATCCGCAAGCTCCGGACCATGCGCCTGCCCCGTAAGCGCGATGCGCAGGGGCATGAACAGCGTCTTGCCCTTGCGTCCTGTTGCCGCTTTCACAGCGTCGGTCCAGGTCTTCCACGTCTGCTTGTCCCAAGGGGCAGCCGGTAGCAGTTTAAACGCTTCCCGCACAAATGCCTGATCTTCCTCAGACAGTTCCGGCTTTTCCGGTAAGTTGCCGTTGATGATCTCCCACCAATGGGCCACATCATTGAAGCGATCAAGATTGCCACGAACGGTCAGCCAGAAAGGCTCTGCCTGATGGCCTGAAATGCCGAGTGCTTCAAGACGCTCTTTTGCTTTTTCGAAAGGCATATCATGGAGCAGGGCCCGGTTAAGCGTATCAAGTTCCGCTGGATCAAATTTTGCCGACGACTTTGAAATCGCAGCCAGATCAAAACGTTCTGCCAAGGCATCCATATCTACCGCTGCCGAAACGGACTCGGATGTTCCGATCAGAATAGCCAGCGAAGCGACCGACATAGGTTCATAACCGCTTTCACGTAAGCTACCGACAGAAAGCGCGCCAGAGCGTTTCGAAAGACCCTCACCCGAAACCGTGGTGAGCAGGTTGTGGTGTCCAAAGACCGGCGGCTCGGCACCGAGCGCCCTGAAGATAGCAATCTGAACGCCCGAATTGGTGACGTGGTCGTCGCCACGGATGATGTGGGTGATACCAAGATCAATATCATCGACAACCGATGGCAGCGTGTAGAGATAAGTGCCGTCTTCGCGAACCAGAACCGGATCGGACATCGATGCCAGATCGACAGTCTGCGGGCCACGCACCAGATCGTCCCAATGAACTTCAGTACGTGTGGTCGTAAAAGGGTCGCTTTCGAAATTCGGCAAAAGGAAGCGCCAATGTGGCTTGCGGCCTTCGGCTTCAAAAGCTGCCTTCTCCTGATCCGTCAGCTTCAGGGCTTCACGGCCATAAACTGGCGGCAGACGACGCGCGAGACGCAGCTTGCGGCGGCGTTCGAGTTCATCGGCCGTTTCATAGCAGGCATAAAGAAGACCGGCCTGCTTCAGCTTTTCGACGGCTTTGGCATACACATCAAAACGCTTCGACTGATATTCAACCCGGTCAGGCGTAACGCCCAGCCACGCGAGATCAACGGCAATGGCATCTGCATATTCCTGCCTGGAGCGCTCAACGTCTGTATCATCGTAACGCAAAATGAAATTGCCACCGTTCTTTTTGGCGTAAAGCCAGTTTGAAAGCGCGGTGCGCGTATTGCCAATATGAATATACCCCGTCGGCGACGGTGCAAAACGAACGGTAAGAGTCATGACTAAATCTTTCAGCGGTCGCGGAAGCGGTTCGTTATTGGATAACGACGATCACGTCCGAAATTCTTCTTTGTAATTTTGACACCGGGTGCAGATTGACGGCGCTTGTATTCTGCCAGATTAAGGAGATGTTCGATCCGTTGCACGGTCTCAAGCTGATGGCCACGCGCGACGATCTCAGCATTGCTCATTTCGTTTTCCACCAGGCATTCGAGAATGTCGTCCAATACAGGATAAGGTGGCAGACTGTCCTGATCAGTCTGATTTTCACGCAATTCTGCGGATGGTGCCTTTGAAATGATGTTCTGCGGGATCACCTCACCGGAAGGACCAAGGCTGCCAACCGGAACATTGTTGTTGCGCCACTCAGACAGCGCATAGACCTGCATCTTATAGACGTCCTTGATGGGGTTGAAGCCGCCATTCATGTCGCCATAAAGCGTTGCATAACCAACCGACATTTCCGACTTGTTGCCCGTGGTGATAACCATCGAACCGAACTTGTTTGAAATTGCCATCAGGATTGTGCCACGCGCGCGGCTTTGCAGGTTTTCTTCGGTAACGCCGCTCTCGGTACCTTCAAACATTGGCCTTAAAGCAGACAGGAAACCTTCGACCGGCTCTGCGATTGGCACAATGTCGTAACGCACACCGAGCGCCTTCGCACAATCGGCAGCATCTTTCAGCGACTCTTCTGAAGTGTAACGATAAGGCAGCATCACGCAGCGCACGCGATCCTTACCCAATGCATCAACTCCCAACGCCGTACAGATCGCCGAGTCGATACCACCTGACAGACCAAGCACAACGTCCTTGAAACCATTCTTGTTCACATAATCACGCAGGCCGAGCATACAGGCTGCATAATCAGCTTCGAGACCTTCTGGCAGCTTTGCCTTTTCGGCTGCTTCGCAATACCAGCCCTCGCCGTTCCGCTTCCACACAGTCAGCGTGATCGCTTCTGCAAATTGCGGCATCTGCAAGCTAAGGGTCTTGTCGGAGTTGAACACAAAAGAGCCACCATCGAAAACCAGCTCGTCCTGCCCGCCAATCTGATTGGCATAGAGCATTGGGAGTTCGGTTTCGATAACCTGCTTCAGCACGACCTGATAGCGACGCTCAATCTTGGCGCGATGATAAGGCGAGCCGTTTGGCACCAAGAGAAGTTCAGCACCACTTTCAGCCAGCGTTTCCGCTACACCGAGATCGCCCCAGATATCTTCGCAGATCGGGATACCGATGCGTACACCACGGAAATTGACGGGGCCAGGCATTGGACCTGGCTGGAAAACGCGCTTTTCATCAAATTCCCCGTAGTTCGGCAAATCGACCTTGAAACGCTCGGCGATGATTTCGCCGCCATCGAGTACTGCAATCGAATTATGCAAACCGCTGTTACGTTGCATCGGTGTGCCGATAATAACGCCCGGGCCGCCATCAGCCGTGTCTTTGGCAAGCTCAGCTACGGCCTTTTCACAGGCTGCAACAAAAGCAGTCTTGAGAACAAGATCTTCCGGCGGATAGCCTGCAATAAACAACTCTGTGAACATCACGAGGTCGGCGTTCATTTTGGCTGCTTCTGCACGGGCAACACGAGCCTTGGCAAGATTTCCGGCGATGTCACCCATAACAGGATTGAGCTGTGCAACGGCAATACGAAGCATATCGGGATTCTCGTTTACGCTGATCATGCGTCAGCTTTAGCGCGCTTGTGCAGTTAATTGCAACGGATGGCGAACAAGAACAGGCGTTCTTTGTCAGGTCTTATAGGTCATGATCAGAATATAGCCCCATGTAGCAGCCACAAACACAATCGCGATCAGAACGGCGAGCGAACCGCAGTCCTTTGCAATCTGAATTTCTTTATGAAAATCACGCGAGACTGCATCGCAAGTGGCCTCAATACCCGTGTTGAGCACTTCAACCAGAATGAGGAACAGGATCGATCCCGTCATCAGCAGAAATGCCAACGGACTTGGAGCGAGGAAAAATGCGATTGGCAGCGAAAGCAGAAACAGGACAAGCTCCTGCTGCACCGCTTTCTCGTGCTTGGCCAAATGCTTGAGAGCACGCATTGAATTGAGAAACGCCAGAATAATCCGCTTCATCGATGCCCCAGGATGAGTTTTCGCCAAAATCAATAAGCAAATTCAGCCGAAATACAACAGGGCGAAGGATGAATCCTCCGCCCTGCGTTGAATGATGTGATTGGACCGGATCAGGCGTTAACGGCCTGTTTTTCCGAACCGGAGTCCCGTTCCTTCTTGAGCAATTCTGCCAGAAGGAAGGCCAGCTCAAGCGCCTGATCGGCGTTCAGACGTGGATCGCAGTGCGTATGGTAACGGTCGTGCAAGTCTTCCGCCGAAATTGCACGAGCGCCGCCGGTGCATTCGGTAACGTTCTTGCCAGTCATTTCGACATGGATACCACCCGGATGCGAACCCTCAGCGCGATGGATCGCGAAGAAGGATTCAACTTCCTTGAGAATACGGTCGAACGGGCGCGTCTTGTAACCGCCTGCGGTAATGGTGTTGCCGTGCATCGGGTCACAAGACCAGATAACCTTGCGGCCTTCCCGCTCAACAGCACGGATGAGCTGTGGCAGATGATCGCCGACCTTGTCGTAACCGAAACGAGCGATGAGCGTCAGACGACCTGCTTCATTTTCAGGGTTGAGAAGATCAATGAGACGGATGAGATCATCCGGTTGCAGCGATGGGCCACATTTCAGACCGAGCGGGTTCTTGATGCCTCGGCAATATTCGATATGCGCGTGATCAGCCTGACGTGTGCGGTCGCCAATCCAGATCATGTGACCTGAAGTGCCGTACCAATCGCCGGAAGTTGAATCGACGCGCGTGAGCGCTTCTTCATAGCCAAGCAACAGTGCTTCATGGCTGGTGTAGAAATCGGTTTCACGGAGCGAATGATTGCTATCGGAAGTGATCCCTATCGCACGCATGAAGTTCATCGTTTCCGAAATACGCTGAGCCAGCGCGGCATAGCGCTCTGCCTGGGGGCTTTTGCCTACAAAACCGAGCATCCACTGATGCACGTTCTCAAGGTTAGCATATCCACCCTGCGCGAATGCACGCAGCAGGTTAAGCGTTGCAGCAGACTGGCGGTAAGCCATGTCCTGACGCTGCGGATCAGGGATACGCGAAGCTTCATCGAAATCGATGCCGTTGATGATGTCGCCACGGTATGACGGCAGCTCGACGCCATTGAGCTTTTCCATGTCGGAAGAACGCGGTTTTGCGAACTGACCGGCAATACGCCCCACCTTAACAACCGGCTTGGAGGCACCAAACGTCAGTACAACGGCCATCTGCAAAAAGACGCGGAAAAAGTCGCGGATATTGTCCGCGCCATGTTCTGCGAAACTTTCCGCACAATCGCCGCCCTGAAGCAGAAATGCCTTGCCTTCGGCAACATCCGCGAGCTGGTTCTTCAGCTTGCGGGCTTCACCTGCAAATACGAGCGGTGGATAGGTACGAAGGCGAGCTTCAACATCGGTCAGAGCCTGTGCGTCCGGATAAAACGGCACTTGCTTGATCGGTTTGTCTCTCCAGGAATTCGGGGTCCAGTTCTTCGTCATTTCACACCTGTGTTAATTATCCGCGCGATTTCTCTCGGATTTTGTCCTCCTTAACACGAAAGCCGGCATCCGCTTCTATTGGGCAACTTAAAACCCAAACACGGAAACCGGCACACGTGACCGCGTTGATATAATGCAGACGCTCGCTTTATACCAGCAAGAATCGTTAACAGGATCAGCGTGCGACGAAAGATTTAGCTGTCGACCTTCTCTCCATTCACAACGCGATAGGTGGGCTTATACATGGTGACCAGTTCTTCAGCCGCTGTCGGGTGAACGGCCATGGTGCGATCAAAGTCATCCTTCGTCGCGCCAGCCTTGAGCGAAATGCCCAGTAGTTGCGCCATTTCACCCGCGTCCGGCCCCATGATGTGAGCGCCGATGACCCTGCGGCTCTTGGCGTCGACGATGAGCTTCATCAGCATTTTTTCATTGCGACCAGACAGCGTGTTCTTCATCGGGCGAAACAGAGCGCGATAGACTTCCAGTTCCGGATATTTCTTCGCAGCTTCATCTTCCGGCAAACCGACAGTGCCAATTTCCGGCTGAGAGAAGACGGCTGTGGCAATGAGCTCATGGTCAGGTTTGGTCGGATTGTCCTTAAAGGCCGTTTCGAGGAAACACATGGCCTCATGGATTGCCACCGGCGTCAACTGAACGCGATTGATCACGTCACCGACAGCCCAGATGTTGGAAACACTGGTACGCGAATAGTCGTCGACTTCGATAGCGCCCTGCGCATCAGTTTTAACACCAGCCTTGTCGAGGCCCAGACCCTTTGTGTTAGGCTTGCGGCCGATAGCCATCATGACCTGACCAACATTTAGCGTTTCACCATTGGTCAGCGAAACTTTCAGCTTGCCATCAGACTGTTTTTCGACCTTCTCAAACACTGCGCCGCAAATGATGCGTATACCTTTTGCTTCCATGGTTTCATGAAGCAGGTGGCGCAGATCATGATCGAAACGGGATAAAATTTCCTTGCCTCGATAGACAATCGTCGTTTCAACACCAAGGCCGTGAAAAATATTGGCAAATTCGACAGCGATATAACCGCCACCGGCAATGACGATAGATTTAGGCAGTTCTTCCAAATGAAACGCTTCGTTGGAGGTGATGCAATATTCGCTACCGGGCAACGTGTCGTGCACACTTGGATGACCGCCGGTTGCGATTAAAATCTGATCAGCCGTTATCCTGCGGCCGTCTGCTTTGAGTTCGATAGTGTGCTCATCAATAAGTTCGGCGCGGCTTGCAAAAATATCGACCTTCGAATTTTCCAGACCTTTGCGATACAGGCCTTCAAGTCGGGTAATTTCCCTGTCCTTGGCTTCAATCAGCTTCTTCCAGTCGAAGCTTCTTTGCCCCACTTCCCAGCCATAGCCCACGGCGTCTTCAAAATGTTCTGGAAATTGCGAAGCGTACACAAAGAGTTTCTTCGGAACGCAACCACGAATAACACAGGTTCCACCCATGCGATATTCTTCCGCCAGACCAACCTTCTTGCCCATGGCACCTGCCAGACGCCCTGCCCGGACACCGCCGGAACCGCCGCCGATAACAAAAAGATCATAATCATAGTCGGCCATGGTGGTCTCCATTCAAAATCAACGCTGCGCTTCATGTAAGCAAAACAAAAAGCCCGGCCAAGTCGCCGGGCTTCTAAATTTTAGTTTACTGCTAACAATTACTGCTGAGCAGGCTGCTCTGGAGCAGCGGCGGCACCAGCCTGAGCTGCCAATACTTCTGCAACCGATACAGCGAGATCACGGGCAATGCCATTCTGCCAGATGTTTGCAGCCTTAACGACTTCACGCGTAACAATCGGACCTTCTGCAAGCAGCTTCTTGCCTGCATCGGAGTTGTAGAAAGTGGCAATCGCCTTCAGTTCATCTTCGCTGAACGCGTTTGCATAGGCGCGGGCTGATTCTGTTTCGAGATCAGCACGACGGGCTGCAAGTGCCAGAGCCTTCTCATCAACAGTCTTGGTGATCAGTGCTTCGAGATTTGGGTCTTTCTGAATAAGCTCACCCTTGAGCGCGCGTGCTGCACTCGGAAGAATCTCGTCGAACTGCTCTGTTGCACTGATCGAAGCGATCGCTGCACGAGCAGCGTCCAGATGCGATGCGGAAATTTCCTGCGCGGAAGCCGCATGAATCCCTGACATCAGGACCAGTGCGGAAAACGGTGCAATCAGACGGCGGAAGCCAGTTGCCGGGATCATATGGTCAATACTCCGTTCAAATAATTCTTAGCGGCGTTTCAAGGCCGGTTCATGGTTCGGATACCGTCAGTGCCTGCGATCACAGCGGCACGAGCCAGTCCGATAAAAAGTCCGTGCTCAACAACACCGGGAACGGCGAAGAGAGCGTCAGAGAGAATCTTTGTATCGGGAATACGGCTAAAAGATGCATCCACGATATAATGTCCACCATCGGTTACAAACGGCTGGCCATCTTTTAAACGCAGGACGAGCGGACCTGCAAGGCCACATTCCGATGCGGCTCTTTCAATACCACGCAAAGTTGCGCTCAGACCAAAACGGTTGACTTCGATTGGCAAGGGGAAACGTCCAAGCGTTTCGACAACCTTTGAACCATCAGCTATCACAATCATCGAGTCCGAGGCCGCGGCGACGATTTTTTCACGCAGCAACGCACCACCACCACCCTTGATAAGTGAGAGATCGGAATCAACTTCATCCGCGCCGTCAACAGTCAGGTCAAGATGCGGTGTTTCTTCGAGTGTGGTCAGTGAAATGCCCAATTCGGTGCATAGCTCAGCTGTGCGTTCAGATGTCGGCACGCCTATAACGTTGAAACCGCTCTTCACTTTTTCGGCCAGCAGGCGAACGAATTCCTCGGCAGTCGATCCTGTCCCAATTCCAAGACGCATTCCGTCTTTGACGTGCGTCAATGCCTCTGCAGCGGCGGCGATTTTCAGCTTGCGTGCTTCATCCATGCCCGAATTCCTATATTCCCAGCGGATTCTCACCCGGCTCTAGCATGTGCGTGCAGCGCAACAAAGTGTTCAATACAAAATATCGCGATTTTTGCGATAGGCCCTCGTTTCTGTGTACAGTTTGGCCTATTTCAAAAAGCGGCTCGTAACGCGCTCGCAACTCTCATGGTCCTGAAGGAAGTTATATGTCTGCTGTCAATTCCACGCCCATCATCGTTTTCGATCTTGACGGAACTCTGGTCGAAACGGCGCCGGATCTTCTGGACAGTTTAAATCATTGCCTTGCTATTTCAGGTCTTCAAACAGCGGATCGCGAATCCCTCCGTCGCTTTGTTGGACAGGGTGGCCGCGTCATGATCGAGCGGGCTTTTGCTGCACAGCAAAAGCGGGTCGATGATGTCAAGCTGGATCACCTCGTTGAAGAGTTTCGCCAACATTACGCAGCGCATATGCCGGGCCATTCGACATTTTATCCAGGAGTTCTGGAAGCGATGGATCGCTTCGACGCACATGGTTATACGTTAGCGGTTTGCACAAACAAGTTTGAGGCTCTCGCTGTCAGACTGCTGACCTCAATGGGTGAAGCACACCGTTTTGCAGCAATTTGCGGTGCAGACACCTTTGCTTATCGCAAGCCCGATCCACGACATCTGACCGAGACGATCTCAAAGGCTGGTGGAAATCGCGACCGTGCTATAATGGTTGGCGACAGCCGCACAGATATTGACACTGCAAAAGCAGCGGGCATTCCTGTGGTTGCTGTCGATTTCGGTTATACTGACCTGCCGGTACAACACTATGAGCCGAGCCGCGTTATCTCTCATTATGATGAGTTCACGCTCGATATGGCTGAACAGCTTCTCGAATCCGTGGCAGATCAGGTTTGAAACGAGGATTGAGAATATGAAGCGATTTCTAATATTTACCGCTGTTTTCTCAACAGTGTTATCAACGAGTGCTTTTGCTCAGGACAATTCACCATCAGGGTTGCCGGGCGTGGAATCGCAGAAACCAATCGTTTCTGCTCCGCCGCCCGCGCCGGAACCTAATTCGCAACCGGCCGGAAGCTGGAAGAACTTTCGCGTCGGCAATACCGATGTCTCGATTTCAGGCAGTGTTACGGTCGATGTCGGATCAGGGGGCAGCCGTAGTTCAAGGCGTTAACCGTTCAAGTGCAGACCAGACGGCGGGAAGCTGGTTGGGCAAATCCTCTGCGATAAGCGCATGGCCGAACCGACGGCCCGCATCTGCGTGTATCCACACCGCCGCGCTTGCCGCCTCAAAGGCCGGCATCCCCTGTGAGAGCAATCCGCAGACAATACCAGTCAAGACATCGCCCGATCCGGCTGTAGCCAGAAACGCTGTGCCATTTGCATTGATAACGGCGCGCCCGTCAGGTGCTGCGATCACCGTATCGGGCCCTTTGTAGATCACGATAGCATTGGCGCGACTTGCAGCCTGACGTGCTTTATTCGTCTTCGAGCTCTCTGCTTTTGCAGCGATATCCGGAAAAAGACGTTTGAACTCGCCTTCATGGGGCGTGAGCACGAGAGCTGTATGCATACTGCGCCGGGCGTTGAAAAGTTGCTCGGGCTGATTTTCAAATGCCGTTATGCCATCGGCATCCAGCACCACGCCTTTTAAATGTTCAGCCTGTTCGTCAACGGCTGAAAGAAGCATCAAAGCATGATTGCGTGCAGATGACGGGCTGCCATAACCCGGACCGAGCACGCAGGCCGCGACCTTGCGATCCGCAACAAATACCGAAGCATCATTGATGCTGCGTGTTTCGCGCACCATGATGCTCGTCAGATGTGCAGCATTTGTCAGAAGCGCATCAGAAGGCGATAAAACGGTGACTGCGCCGGCACCGCTACGCGCTGCAGCCATCGCGGAAAGCCGCGATGCACCCGTTGAATGTGCAGGCCCGGAAAAGACGACCGCATGACCACGACTGTATTTATGTGCATTGATTGAAAGCTGCGGTAATTGACTGTGCCAAAGTTCCGGTGAGTTTTCGAAAGTTGTGGGTTTGATAGCGGTCAGGACGTCATCGGTGATGCCAATATCTGCAACATGAAGAATCCCGCAATGTGCCCTGCCCGGTTGCAGCAAATGGCCCGGTTTTTTACGGAAAAATGTGACTGTTGCACGTGCATTAATGGCTCCACCCAAAACCTGTCCGCTTTCACCGGAGACGCCGCTGGGCAAGTCAACAGCTATAGTCGGAATGCCGGACGCGTTTATTTCTCCGATGACGGAAGCTTCAACACCCTCGATGTTACGCGCAAGTCCTGCGCCATAAAGCGCATCGATAACGCCTGTAAAACCCGCTGGCGAAAACGCGCTGAGCCGATGCACTTCACCTTTATAAAACAGCAGTGCCCGCATAGCGTCGGAACCCTGCCGGGGCTGCGCAGTTCCGAAGCAAGTGACATCCACGCCTGCTTCGAGCAGAAATTGCGCAGCAACATAGCCGTCACCACCATTATTCCCAGGCCCGCAAAGCACCGCTATCGGCCCCTGACCTGCAAACACCCCCAGAGCCACATCCGCGACCGCATGACCTGCGGCAAGCATCAGTGAAAAACCATCGCGTTTGCCGGATTCGATGGTCAGTCTATCCGCAGTCGACATTTCCACAGGTGTCAGCAGTTCGAACATGGATTCCAATTCCCCTCGTTATAGAAGTGATTAATTACGCGGCACTCACCCTCAACCGAAAATGATTAACTTATTAGCATTTTGTCTATTTTTTAATCATCACTAACAAGCTTGAAACCTTGTTGGAAATCTTTCTCACGGACCGCCTTGTCTCCATGGCAATAATAATGCCACTCTGGATTAAAGAAAGTTGCACTTCTGAAATTTTTGAAAACGCGCTAGCCTTGGTATTAGTGCGATTTTTACGACAAAAGATGGAGCTACTTTGCTAAATTTTGCTTGAAAAAGCATGAAACTTGAAAAACCTGGTTGAGATAGATCGATTTGGCACAGTTCATGCTTCTATATCTGCGAAACGGGCACAATGTCCATTTCCGAACAAGAGCGGAGACCATTCTCTGATGAAAAAGATCGAAGCCATCATTAAGCCCTTCAAGCTCGATGAAGTGAAGGAAGCCCTTCAGGAAGTTGGTTTGCAGGGTATTACTGTAATTGAAGCGAAAGGTTTCGGCCGACAGAAGGGCCATACCGAGCTTTACCGTGGCGCGGAATATGTCGTCGATTTTCTTCCAAAAGTGAAAGTCGAAGTCATCGTTGCCGACGAAACCGTCGATGGCGCTATCGAAGCTATCCGCAAGGCAGCCCAGACGGGACGCATTGGCGACGGAAAAATTTTCGTTTCCAACATCGAAGAAGTTATCCGTATTCGTACCGGTGAATCCGGCGTGGATGCGATCTAACAAAATAAGACTACCGACCCAGTCTACCGACCATCGTCGTGCAAACAGGATACCAAAATGACGACTGCTAGTGACATTCTGAAACAGATCAAAGACAACGACGTCAAGTTTGTTGACCTCCGCTTTACAGACCCAAAAGGTAAGCTTCATCACGTTACGATGGATGTTAGCCTCGTCGATGAAGAGATGTTTGAAGACGGCGTTATGTTTGACGGCTCTTCGATCGGTGGCTGGAAGGCTATTAATGAATCCGATATGGTTCTCATGCCGGATCCAGAAACAGCTCACATCGACCCATTCTTTGCACAGTCAACGCTCGTCATTCTCTGTGATATTCTTGATCCGGTTTCGGGTGAAGCTTATGGCCGCGATCCACGCACGACCGCAAAGAAGGCTGAAGCCTACATGAAGTCGCTCAACATCGGCGACACTGTTTATGTCGGTCCAGAAGCTGAATTCTTCATCTTTGATGATGTGAAGTACAAGGTTGATCCATTCAATACCGGCTTCAAGCTTGACTCGACCGAACTGCCGTCAAACGACGACACCGATTACGAAACCGGTAACATGGGTCACCGCCCACGCGTCAAGGGCGGATACTTCCCGGTTCCACCAATCGACAGCGCACAGGATATGCGTTCGGAAATGCTTACCGTTCTGACGGAAATGGGCGTAACCGTTGAAAAGCATCACCACGAAGTCGCTTCCGCTCAGCACGAACTGGGTGTGAAATTCGACACGCTCGTTCGTAACGCCGACAAGATGCAGATTTACAAGTATGTTGTGCATCAGGTTGCCAATGCCTATGGCAAGACCGCGACCTTCATGCCGAAGCCAGTTTTCGGCGATAACGGCTCGGGTATGCATGTTCACTTCTCGATTTGGAAAGATGGCAAGCCAACCTTTGCTGGCAATGAATATGCCGGCTTGTCGGAAAACTGCCTGTACTTCATCGGTGGCGTTATCAAGCATGCTAAGGCTGTGAATGCGTTTACCAACCCATCGACCAACTCCTACAAGCGTCTGGTGCCGGGTTATGAAGCTCCGGTACTGCTGGCTTACTCGGCTCGCAACCGTTCGGCTTCGTGCCGTATCCCATTCGGCTCCTCGCCGAAGTCGAAGCGTCTTGAAGTTCGCTTCCCGGATCCATCAGCAAACCCGTATCTCTGCTTCGCAGCGCTGCTGATGGCTGGTCTTGATGGCATCAAGAACAAAATCCATCCAGGACAGGCCATGGACAAGGATCTTTACGATCTGCCTGCAAAGGAACTCAAGAAGATTCCAACCGTTTGTGGCTCGCTTCGTGAAGCGCTGCAGTCGCTTGATAAGGATCGCGAGTTCCTCAAGGCTGGCGGCGTATTCGAAGACGACCAGATCGACAGCTTCATCGAGCTCAAGATGGCGGAAGTGATGCGTTACGAAACCACACCGCACCCAATTGAGTTCGACATGTACTACTCGGTTTAATCGGGGTTCCGAGTGGCAATCAACGATTGCCACTCTCTCTGATTACTCTTTTTAAAGCGCATCTTATCCGAGAACCGTTTTATACTTTTCGGGATGTGATGGAGTTACCGAGGGGAACGACGTGCCAAAAGGTACGCAATAGAAAACCCGGCTCTCGCCGGGTTTTCTATTATTTTCAAACTTTTATATATATTAGCTAAACAATCACTAGAGTGCTTGCAGCACGCGGGCAGCGACCATCATTTCACCTTGACGTGTCTTGCGACGCGCCTGTGCTTCAGCATCTTCGCCCCAATGCTCAACGGTCCAATCTTCATCAAGATGCGCACGTTTCCAGCCATCTTCGACAGACACTTCACCTTTTGCAATTGCCAACGCAATCAGCGCGGAGCCGGTCAACGTGGTCATCGTATGGAGCGATGCCAGTGCGATTGGATTTTCGAATTCCGACAGATGAATGCCGAAAGCTGAGATCGCTTCGCGCGATTGCTCAACATGCATAACACCTTCTGCCAACGCAAAACGTGCGCCAAGGCTTTCAGCCCAGTCGATCAACGGATCCCACTGTTGAGTCTGACGTTCAACCAGTTCTTTCGGGCTTGCCGCACGATAGCAGATCATATCGGTTCCGGCAAAGCGCAGAATATCTTCAAAAACCGCTTGCGGGTCTTGTGCAATGCCGTCAATTGCCGTGTTTACCAAACGCGTGGCGGGCATTTTTGAAGGATCGATAACCTTTTCCTGTGCGCGAAATTCTTCGGCAATAATTTCAGCCGCTTCGCTTGTTGGTAGAAGGAGAACGGCCCGCGCCGGTGTTTTAACCGGACGGCCATCAAGATGCACGGTAAAGCCACCATCAACCTCGGCCACCTCAGCCTTTTCATAAAAGCGCTTTGGCAATGGGGTGCGCATCAGTTCCTGTGAGCGCTTCACCGGGTCTTTTTGAGAAATTGACATTTCAGATTGAGGATCGCTCAGAGTGTCGCGCATAATAATATCCAATGGTTGTCGGTCAGAATGCGAAGGCATCCATTTCATGCAAAATCGCATAGAGTTCTTCAGGCGTATTCAGGACATGATGGGCGCCTGCATCTTTCAGTGCGTCAGGCTTATGATAACCCCACGAAACACCGGCGGCACGCGCACCCGCTGAACGAGCCATTTGCATATCGTAAATAGCATCTCCGATCACAATGGTTCGCTCTGGTTCTATCCCCATTTCGGAGCAGGATTCAAGCACCATGGCCGGATGTGGCTTGGATGGGCAATCGTCTGCGGTACGAACGACCATGAAATGGTGTCCGATAGCATGTCGCTCAAAAACCGAGCGTACACCGCGTTGCGACTTGCCGGTCACAATTCCCAAAAGAAGATCATCGCGGCTGCCAAGCTCTGTCAGAAGCGGCAAGATACCATCATAAAGCGGTTCAGCGAAATCAGGCTTCTGACGCAGCTTTACAAAGTTTTCTTTATATCGCTGTGTGAGCCAGTTCACCTGCGCATCAACTTCACGTCCAAGCAGTTGAGCAATGGCGAGAGGCAAAGAGAGACCAATGATAGAATGCGTCTGCTCGATTGCAGGCGGGATTAGTCCTGCATCGATAAAACTTGCCGCCATGCAGTGATGAATCGTATCACCACTATCGACAATTGTGCCGTCACAATCAAAAAGAACGAGTTTCATCGGGCGGCTCCGGCTTTTGCTGGTCGATTAATGATAATGAGGCCTAGCCCGATCAGAGCGAGAGCAACAAAGATTTTCCAACTGAGTAATTCATTGAGAAGCAACCCACTCAGGAGTACGCCGAAAGCGGGCGTGAGGAATGCAAAGTTGGAAAGCTTTGACGCCGGGTAACGACGCACCATCCAGAACCACAACGGGTAGGTCACAGCGACCACGAACATTGACTGAAACAGAAATGAAAGAACCGAGAGCGCATCGGGATCGCGGATCAATGGACCGCTCAAAGACATGAACGGCAACGGCACAAGTGCGGCCACGGCAAGCTGATAAAGCAGGATTTTCTCAGGCACAGCATTGGCAAGCTTCGATCGCTTTATGACTATCGTGGTCATTCCCCAAAGCATTCCGGAAATCAATGCCAGAAGATCGCCATAAACCGCGTTAGGGCCGGGCCGGCTAATATGGTCTGAAAAGACCACGAAAACACCCATAAATGCCACGCACATGCCAATGAAGGCACGCATGGAGATGCGCTCACCCAGAAGGAAATGACTGCCGATTGCCACCCAAAAAGGCATTACATTCATCAACAAAGTGACACGTCCGACACTGGTTAACTCCATTGCCAGAAAGATCAGAACAAATTCGACACCAAAAAGAAGACCGGCCAGAATACCAGGCTTCAGCGTGCCATCACGGCCGAAGAGAGGAATACGTTTCCAGTAACACCAGAGAAAAACGCAGAAGCCGCCGAGAGCTGCACGACCTGCAGCCATGAGCATGGGATTAAAGCCGCGATTGCCGATCTTGATGGCGACCTGATTAAGCCCCCAGGTGAACATGATGAACATGACGAGAGCAATTGCCATCCCGTCGAACGACACCCGGCCCTGAACCGATCCTCCCCCCATACCCGACATGTTTACTCTTCCGCGTCTGCCTCATCAAAGCCAAGCAAATTCCATGACTGTACCATATGTGGCGGCAGCGGTGCTGTGACATCAATGATCCCGCCGGATGGATTCGGAATGCGAATACGGCGGGCGTGAAGATGTAATTTCTTCTGAATGCCTCCGGGGAACTCCCAGTTCTGGTCCGCTTCAAAATACTTCGGATCGCCAATAATTGGATGACCTATATGCGCTGCATGAACACGCAGCTGATGGGTTCGGCCTGTATAAGGCTCCATTTCCAACCAGGTCAGGTTGTTTCCAACCTTTTCGATGATCCGGTAATAAGAAACTGCATGATCGGAATCGGGTTCACCGTGCTGGCAAACACGCATTTTGTCGCCATCCGGCGTTTGTTCTTTAACCAGCCAAGTTGAAATCTTGTCTTCGCGCTTGCGTGGAACGCCCTTCACAAGTGCCCAGTACGTTTTCTTGGTATCTCTTTCGCGGAATGCAGCGGTCAGAGCTTGAGCACCACCGCGCGTCTTCGCAACAACAAGGCAGCCCGATGTATCACGGTCGATACGATGAACGAGGCGAGGCTTTTCACCCTTCTTATTGCGCCATGCTTCAAGCATACCGTCTACATGACGAACGAGGCCAGAACCGCCCTGCACTGCCAAGCCCGCAGGCTTATTGAAAACAAAGACCTTCGCGTCTTCGTAAATCAACATCTGCTTGAGAACATCACCATCCTCCTGACTGCGAATGGTACGAGCCGTTACAGGACCTGTAGCCTTCTCATCAACGCCAAGTGGCGGAATACGGACTGACTGGCCAGCTTGCAGACGTGTGTCCGCTTTTACGCGACCGCCATCGACACGAACCTGACCGGAACGCAGCAATTTCTGCAGGTGTCCGAACCCAAGTCCGGGAAAATGAACCTTGAACCAGCGATCAAGACGCATACCCGTCTCATCTGCAGCCACATTCTTTTGTTCAACGCCTGCCATGGAAAACCCGCTCAATACTTTTTTAGTGGCACGAGCTTCACGTGCCTTTCTCTGGTGCGTCTTACAGGCCGCAACCCTTAAACGGTCGCCGGAATGCGCTTTAAATCTGTCAATAGACGCGCCAAGGCCGGATTGCTAGGCATAATCTACGAAAACAACAATCTGCGTCTGTTACAAAATTGTTATAGAGTCTTCACGGTCGGTTACATCTATTTTTAATTTATGGTCAACCTTGACACCCAATCGCCACTTCTTGCCGTCATTGCATATTGATAGAACAACGGGACTGCACCATGTAGTCTCGTGAAATAGAACGAGCGGGAGTGCTAAGGTGTCGTTGCTCAAAATCTACTGGCGCGCCATGGAATATCTTGCGGCTGAGAAAGCTGCAACCATAACCATGTGTATAGCGAGCGTATTGGTTGCCCTCGTCATGCTGGCCGAACCGATCCTTTTCGGTCGGGTTATTCAGGCTATCTCCGATAAGGGAGATATCGTTACGCAGCTAGCCATGTGGGCGGCGCTCGGTGCTTTTAACATTGTTGCAGCAGTTTTTGTTGCGCGTGGGGCTGACCGGCTCGCCCATCGTCGCCGTCTGGGTGTGATGATCGAATCCTATGAGCGTATCATCACCATGCCACTCTCCTGGCACCAGAAGCGCGGTACCTCGAACGCATTGCATACGCTGATCCGCGCAACAGACTCACTCTTCACTCTTTGGCTTGAATTCATGCGTCAGCACCTGACCACGATCGTGGCTCTGGGTGCGCTTATTCCTGTTGCAATGAGCATGGACCTTCGCATGTCCATGGTGCTTATCGTGCTCGGCGTGATCTATGTGATGATTGGCCAGTTGGTCATGCGCAAGACCAAGGACGGACAGTCAGCGGTTGAAAAGCATCACCATAAGCTTTTCGAGCATGTTAGCGATACGATCAGCAACGTTTCGGTAGTGCAGAGCTATAACCGCATTGCCTCTGAAACGCAGGCACTACGCACTTACGCCAAAAACCTCGAAAACGTTCAGTTCCCGGTCCTTAACTGGTGGGCGCTCGCCAGCGGTCTTAATCGCATGGCCTCGACTTTCTCGATGGTTATTGTGCTTCTGCTTGGTGCATATTTTGTGACCAAGGGCCAGATGCGCGTTGGTGACGTGATTGCCTTTATCGGTTTTGCGCAGCTGATGATCGGGCGTCTTGACCAGATCAGCGCCTTTATCAATCAGACTGTGACGGCGCGCGCGAAGCTTGAAGAATTTTTCGAGATGGAAGACGCGACAGCCGACCGTCAAGAACCGCAGGGCGCGACCGATCTTGAGAACGTCAAGGGCGACATCGTGTTCGACAACGTGACCTTCGAATTCCCAAATTCTGGTCAGGGCGTTTATGACGTTTCGTTTGAAGTGAAGCCGGGTCAGACTGTAGCTATTGTCGGTCCTACGGGTGCCGGTAAGACCACGCTGATCAATATACTTCAGCGCGTATTTGATCCTGCCGCTGGTCGCATTCTGATCGATGGCATCGATACACGTACCGTTAGCCGCCGTTCGCTTCGTCACGCCATCGCAACCGTTTTTCAGGATGCCGGTCTATTCAATCGTTCGGTTGAAGAAAATATCCGCGTCGGTAATGAAAATGCGACCGACGAAATGGTTCACGCTGCCGCCAAAGCTGCTGCTGCCCATGATTTTATTCTCGCAAAAGGCAATGGCTACGATACAGTTGTCGGTGAACGTGGTTCACAGCTTTCGGGTGGTGAACGTCAACGTCTGGCGATTGCACGCGCTATTCTGAAGGATTCACCGATCCTCGTACTTGACGAAGCAACCAGTGCGCTTGATGTCGAGACCGAAGAAAAAGTCAAGCAGGCCGTTGATGATCTGAGCCAGAACCGCACGACCTTCATTATTGCGCACCGTCTGTCGACCGTCCGTTCTGCTGATATCGTCCTGTTCATGGACAAGGGCCATCTGGTTGAACGCGGCAGCTTCGATGAACTGGCTGCGCGTGGTGGCCGCTTCTCCGACCTGCTTCGTGCTGGTGGTTTGCAGCTTGAAGACAAGTCTGAAAAGGCCACAAAAGAAGACGAAGCAGAAGAAAGCAACGTCATGCCATTCCCGGTTAAGGGCTCTGTTGCCTGATACCGTTGCGTATCAATGAAAAAAGCCCGCTGCGAATTTCACAGCGGGCTTTTTCTTATTAAAGAGGCACTTCAAATCGCAAGCCGTCATAGCCAGGTTCTACGTGATCAGGCGTGTCCCGCATAACCGTGTCGTAATCGAGCGGCACATGCATATGGGTCAGGATTGCGCGTTTTGGTCCGAAGAATTCGATCCATTCAAGCGCCTGCTCCAGTGAGAAATGACTTGGATGCGGGCGATATTGCAGCGCGCCGATAATCAGCACATCCGCATGGCGAATATATTTCAGGCTCTCATCCGGGAACGCGCTGACATCCGTGCAGTAAGCGACATTGGCGATACGGAAGCCGAGCGATTCAATATCGCCGTGCACCTGCCTGAATGGCTCAAAGCGGATCGACCCGCCCGCGCCCGTGATCGAGAATGCTGTTTCTGCCATGATGTCATGCATGGAAAGGATTGGCGGATAGCTCGAACCCACAGGCGTCTCAAAACAATAGCCGAACGCTTCAAACAGGCGGTTGCGTGTCAGCCGGTTGGCATACACATCCATCAGTCGCCGATTTTCAACGACATAGGTTCGTAAGTCATCAATGCCATGGATATGGTCGGCATGGGGATGCGTATAAACGGCCGCGTCAAGCGACGACACGTTGACGTCAATCATCTGATCCCTGAAATCGGGGCCAGTGTCTATGACAACGACCGTGCTGTTACCGTCAACGTCGAACCGTTCAACGAGCAAGGCCGCGCGACGACGCTTGTTCTTGGGGTTTTTCGGATCGCAATTCCCCCAATCACCGTTGATACGTGGCACACCGGGAGACGAGCCGCACCCGAGAATTGTGAAACGCAGACAATTGCGAGGCGATACCACGATCTCTATTCCCCGGCAGGCTTTGGCATTTTAGAGAAAAGCCGAAAGGTATTTTCGCTGGTTATGTTCGCGATTTCTTCGTTGCTTACCCCAATCGTTTTAGCCAATACCGCTGCCGTGTGCTGCACGAATGATGGCTCATTGCGCTTGCCACGATGCGGCATGGGCGCGAGATAAGGTGCATCCGTCTCAACCAGCAAACGATCACGCGGAACTATCTGCGCTATCTCGCGAATATCGGCTGAATTTTTGAACGTCAGAATACCGGAGAACGAGACATACCCGCCTAGTTCAATACCTTTTTCAGCCAGAGCACGTCCTGATGAGAAGCAATGCAGGATGAAGGGGAATGCACCCTTAGCCGTCTCAGATTCCAGAATATCGGCCATATCCTGATCCGCGCTGCGTGCGTGGATCACAAGTGGCAACTGTGTGCGGCGCGCAGCTTCAATATGCACGAGAAAACCCTGCCGCTGGGCTTCTGGCGGCGCATAATCATAATGATAATCAAGCCCCGCCTCACCTATGGCGACAACTTTCGAATGCTCTGCCAGCTCCACGAGATCGTCGGCTGTCACATCCAGTTCTTCATGCGCATTGTTCGGATGGGTGCCAACCGAACAATAGACGGAATCATATTTCTCGGTCAGTGCGAGGATCGTATCGAACTTGCGCACTCGCGTCGAAATCGTGACCATGCGTTTGATGCCAGCCTCGAGCGCGCGGCTTACGATAGCGTCGCGCTCGGGTTCGAAATCCGCAAAGTCGAGATGGCAGTGACTATCAACCAGCATGTTCAGCTCAGTTCTGCTCTTCCGCTTCCACATAGCGCGGGAATACCGGCTGTGGTGCTGGCAATTCTGCGCCGCCGACAAGCGGGCTTGCTGCCACGTCAGCAAACTGACGCTTGTCTGCCGGTATTGCCAGAGTATCAAGCAACTTTTCTGCCGACTGCGGGATGAAAGGTTGAACCATAATGCCGACGCGACGGATAACTTCTGCTGTCACGTACAGAACCGTGCCCATGCGCTCCAGGTCGGTCTTGCGCAGTGCCCAAGGCTCCTGCCCCGCAAAATAGCGGTTTGCTTCTGCAACAACGGCAAAAATAGCCCCGAGCGCGATGTGTAATGCCTGATCGCCTACAGCTTTCCGCGCGGTTTCCAGTGCTGCATCGGCCTGATCGAGAATAGCCTTATCAGCGTCTGAGAAAGCACCCGGAACCGGAACCCTGCCTTCGCAGTTCTTTGCAATCATCGACAGTGAACGCTGTGCGAGGTTGCCAAGGTCGTTAGCGAGATCGGCATTGGTGCGGTTGACGATTGCATCGTGGCTATAGCTGCCATCCTGACCGAATGGCACTTCACGCATCAGGAAGTAACGCAGCTGGTCAAGGCCATAACGCTCGACCAGTTCAAACGGATCAATGACGTTGCCGAGAGACTTCGACATTTTTTCGCCGCGGTTGAACAAAAAGCCATGCGCGAACACGCGCTTTGGCAGCGGAATGCCGGCCGACATCAAAAATGCTGGCCAGTAAACCGCGTGGAAACGCGAAATATCCTTGCCGATAATATGCGCATCAGCAGGCCAGTAGCCCCACTTTTCATCCGCCTTATCAGGATAGCCAACTGCCGTAATGTAATTGGTCAGAGCGTCAACCCAGACATACATGACGTGCTTTTCATCGCCAGGGACAGGAATCCCCCAGTCGAACGTCGTTCGCGAAATCGACAGATCCTTCAGGCCCGATTTTACGAAGCTGACAATCTCGTTGCGACGCTCAGCCGGCATGATGAAGCCGGGATTGTTTTCATAAAGCTCCAGAAGCTTGTCCTGATAATTCGACAGGCGGAAGAAATAGCTTTCTTCTTCAACCCATTCGACCGGAGTGCCCTGTGGACCGTAGCGAACATTGTCGCCACGCACTTCAGTTTCTTCTTCGCCGTAATAAGCTTCGTCACGCACCGAATACCAACCCGCGTAACCGCCCTTATAAATATCGCCGTTTGCCGACATTGCCTGCCAGATTGCCTGGCTGGCCTTGTAGTGACGCTCTTCCGAGGTGCGGATATAATCGTCGTGCGAGCTGTTCAGAAACTCACCCATGCGCTGGAAAGCAGCCGTGTTCCGATCTGCGAGTTCGCGGGGCGTGATGCCTTCCTTGCGCGCGCTCTGCAACATCTTGATGCCGTGTTCATCCGAGCCGGTCAGGAAGTATACGTCCTTACCATCCAGGCGCTGAAAACGCGCCATGGCATCGGTCGCAATCAACTCATAAGCATGGCCGATATGCGGCTTGCCATTCGGGTAAGCAATCGCGGTGGTGATGTAGAATTTTTCGCGGCTCATAAGAAATCCGGCTTCTTCAAGTGTGATGTTTAAAAAACGCTAGCGGTGACATAACGCAACTAAGTCGGCATGTCACGTAAGCGGTGGCACGCCAGACCGATAAGCGCGATGCGTTTTTTCTAAAAGGATCATAACCGCCTGTTTGCGGTCGAGATTATAGGTCTCAGCATTGGCAATTTCGCGTGTCAGTTCGCTCCAGTAGCGTGACCACTGATCGGCTTCGCGCAATTGCCCCGAATCTGCATAGCGCCGTGCTTCATCGGCGATGCGGCTCATAAGATAGTCGCGGAACAGCTCATACTGAACTTCCGCCTCACGGCCATTGAGAACACCGGAGAGCGCTTGTGCTTTTGGCAGGTCGAAATTCTGTTCCTGCAAGATTGCGTCGACAGTATCGGAGATTTCCAAGCCACCATGCGCCACAAGCAGCAGCGCTTTCCGAACGCTGCCTTCAGAGCGATCAAGAAGCGATTGCGTGATGTTACCTGCATCAAGGCCAATGCTGGGGCCTATATGAGCGAGTGCATCAGTCAGCGCGTCACTGCCGAGAGGCTTAAACTGAATGCTCTGGCAGCGCGAACGGATCGTCGGCAGAAGTCTTCCTGACGAATGTGAAATCAGAATAAAGATTGCCCGCGCTGGCGGCTCTTCCAATGTTTTCAGAAGCGCGTTGGCTGCGTTGCGGTTCATGTCGTCGGCGGGATCGACAATCACGATACGCCATGCACCGTCCGACGCGGTACGGGTCAGAAAATGGGTAATACGCCGAATTTCCTCAACTGGGATGCCGGTTTTAAATTTCCCGGTTTTCTGATCAAAGGGTCGGTTAATATGCAACACCGCCGGATGCATACCGCCCGCGATCTGTCGCCAGAGTGGTTTACTAAAATCAGGTACGCCGATAGTTTCAGGTGCATGTGCCTGATCTGCATGGTCCAGCATATGACCTGCCAGATGAAAGCCAAGCGTTGCCTTGCCGATACCCTGCTCGCCCACGAAAAGCAGCGCATGATGCATACGGCCTTCGCGATAGGCCTGCGCAAGAAAAGCCGCAATTTCACTATGGCCAGTGAGATAATCGCTTGCCGACGGTTCGGCGACACCCTCAATGGAATCATGGGCCTTAGGGACATCGAGTTCTTCGATCACAGAAGACCTCTTTTCTTCAAAACTTCATCAGCGATAGCGATAATGTCGGCAGAAATTTCGTCCTGAGCGCGGTCAGCATCGACGATCCTGCAGCGGTCGGGTTCAGCTTTTGCAATGGCAAGAAAAGCCTGACGGCGCGCTTCATGTATGGCAATCGCTTCTTTCTCGAAACGATCTGCCTCGTCAGCTCCACGCCGCTTATTGGCACGTGAAAGACCTTTTTCCGCAGAAATGTCGAGAATGATCGTGAGATCAGGCATGACACCGTCAATGGCGATACGCTCGATCGCTGCCATATAGGTGGCATCGAGATTGCCTGTAATACCCTGATAGGCGCGGCTCGAATCGATGAAGCGGTCGCAAAGCACGATGCGATTTTCAGCAAGTGCAGGACGGATCAGCTGATCAACATGATCGGCACGCGCGGCGGCAAATAACAACGCTTCGATAGCCGGACCATAGGTTTCGGCATTACCGCTGAGAATCACATGGCGAACAGCCTCTGCACCCGCGGAACCACCGGGTTCGCGCGTTATCAATGGTTTAAGCCCAAGGGTTCGCAAATGCTCTGCCAGCAAGGCGATCTGGGTGGATTTACCCGCGCCTTCCCCACCCTCGAATGTTATGAACAATCCGGTCAAATTGACTTCCGCAAACTGAATTATCGCCTGTTCAGGCTCTTAATCTATTTACCGGCGTTTAATCCCAAGGTCGAGTATCTGAAACGCTTTTCGATCTGATTGCATTAGATCGGCCCTTCAGATATCACTTCTAGCGCGTATCGCTTTAGAAACTCGTCTCCCACTTTTCGGGATGCGCTTTAAAGATACTTCCTCAACCAACCAGTGGAGAGTTCCAGGACTGCACTCATGGCTCGCTGCGATAGCGTACCAACAGGTACTTCCTGTGCCGTGTAAAGTGGCATCTGTTGAACGACATTGCCATTCAGTTCAAACTGCAGCGTCCCGACCTCTGTATCGGCTAATACAGGTGCATGTAGCGGTCCCTTATACGTAATACGCGCCTTCAGCTTGTCGCGTCCTTCCTTGGGGAGTAACAATTCAACGTCATTTTTCACTTTCAGCGGTACACTGGATGCCGCACCACCAAAAACTTGTGCTGCGCTGATCTCTTCATTAACCGCATAAATATTTACGGTATCAAATGAAGTCATGCCCCACTGAATGAGCTTTTTGGCTTCTTCTTCACGCTCTTTGATGCTCGTTAGACCACTCATCGCCAGAAAAAGCCGACGTCCGTTTTGTTCAGCAGAGCCAACAAGCGCGTAACCGGAAGCTTCGGTGTAACCCGTTCCCATGCCATCCGCGCCGATATTGAGCCGCAAAAGCGGATTTCGATTGCGCTGCATGATCTTGTTCCACGTAAATGCCTCCTGAGCGTAATATTTATAGCGTTCCGGGTGGGCGCTGTGGATGTGGCGTGCAAGTTTTATCAAATCCGACAGCGTCACGGTTTGTCCGGGAGCAGGCAATCCGGTGGAGTTCACGAAATTCGAGCCAGTCAAGCCTAGCGCTTTCGCGCGCTCATTCATTGCTTGAGCAAAAGCACCTTCGCTCCCAGACAGGCCTTCAGCGAGAATGATGGCACCATCATTGGCCGCCTGCACGATCATGCCCTGAAGAAGATCGGCAACGGTCGGGGTGGATTTGATGGCAGCGAACATGGTCGATGTGCCGGACGGCGCCCCGCCGGTACGCCAGGCATATTCAGTAACCGGATAGTTGGTTTCAAGTGTCGTTTTGCCTTTTTCGAGCGCCTCAAAGACAACTTCCGCCGTCATCAACTTGGCAAGTGATGCCGGTGGGACTTTCATATCCGGATTTTTTGAAAGAAGAACTGTGCCGCTTTTGTCGTCTAACAAAAGCACCTGCGGCGCTTTCGTTGCAAAACCGGCTTCCACTGTTTGCGCATAGCTCGGCGCAGCCATCAAAACAGCGCTGGCAACAGCCATTGCAAGCTTTATGCTTATCGAGAAACGCCCCATCAGACACCTGTCATGCTTCTTCTTTGACGAAGCTAAGCGGCGTTTCAGGCCGAAATCAGTCCGCACGAACGACAAAGGCGTCGGTCGCTCCAGCCTTCCAAGCAGCGCGAAGCAGGTCGTCGTTATTGCCCTTTTCGGCATAAGCTGTCAGCTCGTAAACATCACCCTGCTCTGCCGGTATTTTTGTGCGTGTTATACGCGCGGAGCGAGGCAACGACCGTTCAAGCTTAACCACATCTTCCAGCGTATTAAACATTCCGATTTCGACATATTCGCGCTGGTCCTCCGAATCCCGACGCTTCCATGCGTCGGAAACAGCGCTTGCTGTCAGAATGCTGCCGTAGGTACGCTCTTGTGCATAGGCTGACACAGCCAAACGATCCGACGCATAGCCAAGTCCGCCAATACTCGCTGCAGTCGCAACACCGAAGCTGCCAGCCGGACGGTGTGAAGGCAGCGGAACATTTTGAGGCAACGATGATGTTTCACCATCACCATAAGCAGGGTTAACTTCAAATGGCGAATTTTGCGGAACCGGCATTGCAGCAATACCGGCCGGCATTGGTGTTGGCGCATTCATGGCCATCATCACGCCAGTGGCTGGTTGTCCTATTGGATCGCCATTACCGGGGCGATAGGATGCCATTAAATATTCATCGTCCTGACCATCAAGTGGCGCCCGGCCGATATATTCAACCTTCACGTCAGCGGTGCCATGATGCTGATAATCCAGCATTTCGGCAGCCTTCTGCGACAGGTCGATAACGCGATCGCGCTCAAACGGGCCGCGATCATTCACGCGCACGATGATGGAACTGCCGTTATAAGTATTCGTAACACGGGCATAACTCGGCAGCGGCATTGTAGGATGCGCGGCAGTTAGGTGCGTCATGTCGTAGATTTCGCCATTGGCAGTCAAACGCCCATGAAAAGCGCTGCCATACCAGGATGCACGACCTCTTGAGGCGTAATTCTTGTTTTCTTTCGGGTAATACCAGCGCCCTTTGACCTGATAAGGTTTACCAATCTGGTCGCGTCCACCACCACGCGGCAATGGCTTGCCCTGAACACTGGTCACCCGCGGACTGGCTTTAACGCCATATTTGGATTCTGCAAAATATTCTTTGGGGTGTTTTTTCTTCGAGGATTTCGGTTGAGGAGCGCTCGCACAACCCGCGAGAGCCACGGCTAATGCCATGAACGTCAACATTGCAGTCGATCCGTGTTTTTCACGCTTAATCGATAGCCCTAGGTTTCCAGCACGGTTTTGCCACCGGTTCGAACTCATACGCCACACGCCCGCAACTCTACACACGACCAGTCGATCGAAAATATCTTTTAGGAAACAGTGATGTCACCGAATTATTGACGGATCATTAATGAATTTGCAAATCTAATAATTGGGGCGATAAAGGTTAACAAATTTCAGCACATTTTTGCACGGAACTAAAATTTATCTAGCGCGTTGAATTTACAACATGAAGGAGAAACAAAATGTTCCGTGCGCTTATTCTTTGGCTTCTTGGTGTCCCTTTTATCGTGGTGCTGTTCATCTGGTACTTTTTCTTTTAATCCGGGAACAATCCTCGCTTAGAGCCGTTATTTATACGGCTCTTATGACCTCCGAGCCAGTCACCTAACGTCATAAACTGGGCCCGCTTTTATGAGAGCGGGCCATTTTTTTAAAAAATTCAGTTTAGAACGCAGCCTCATAAGTGGGGCGCGGTTTTTAAACAAAGATGTGTGTTTAGAAAAACTATACTGCTGATTTGATCCACTCTGATCGATACGCGCTCTATTCAGGCCTGAGAACTTCAATGGCCTTCCGATGGAGACGAAAGTGTGCAGGCGTCCAAGTGGAAAGCTCACCGTCAGTATTCACCGGACGTGGTTTCTTGGTGCGGATGATGACTTCCCTCGTGGGAAATGCACGCACATCATCCCATTTCGACTGCGTACCCTGTCGAAGACTAGGCAACAGCCTTAACAGCTCCCACCAGTGATCGACTTCAAGGCTAAAAACGCCCAGCTTTCCATCATCAATGCCTGCATCTTTTGGGACGCCCACCCCACCGCCATAAAACTTGCCATTACCGACAGACACCTGAAGAGTCTTTATCTTTTCTGTTACTCCATCATGTTCAAGATAGGCAGTGAAAAGCTCAGAACGCATTATAATACGGCTGGCAGCGATAGCATAACCCAGTTTACCCCATTTCTTTTTAGCGTCGGCACTCAGTTTTTGCGCAAGCTCCGCGCTAAAGCCGATACTGGCTACATTAAAATATAGATGGCCATTTACTTCACCCAAATCGATTGGAAGACGCGGATAATTTATTAATTGCGTTGCAGCCTCTGTAGGGTCAGCAGGAATACCAATCGTACGAGCAAAGTCATTCGCCGTCCCAAGTGGCAGAATAGCCAGTGGAAGCTTCGTATCAACAAGACCTTGCGCGCTAGCATTCAGTGTCCCGTCACCTCCGCCCACGATAACCAGATCAACATCATTATTGCTGCGGATGACATCGGATATCGACTCATCTCCTTTTGCAGCTTTCTCCAAAAGCGAAATGCCGCCATTTTCAAGTATTGCGCGCATGTCTGCGCTAAACCCTTTGCCATTGCGAGCCTTCGGATTAACAATCAGCAATGCTCGGCGCTTTGAAGCTATGGCCATAAATTACCCATTGAATATTCAAGTTGGATTATCGAACACCGGAAATGGCGATGCATTTCAGGATATCAATGGTAAGCCCGATGAAATCTTCTTACGCCTTTTAATGATTACTCGGCATTGAAAGCCGGTCAGATGTGAAAGCACATCAAATTTCTATATCTTAGCATACCGATGCGGTGATAGGTTATACGCGCAAGCAGCGGGTATGATGTAGTGGTAGCTTGCCAGCTTCCCAAGCTGGATGTGCGGGTTCGATTCCCGCTACCCGCTCCAGTTTAATGGAATCCGATTGGACGGAGATAGGTATGCATCGTTTAGCAATCACACTCGTCACGCTAACATTTTGTATAACAGCCAGTATATCGGAAGCGGCGCTTGCGCCAAATTATCAGCGCGCAAAGGAGCTCAGTGCTGTTATAGAAGCCGCTGCGCAATCAATGCCACAGCATCCAATCGATAAAATCATTTATCAAAAAGACGACCAATACCAGGTGATTGCAGGCCCCTGCACCATCAGAGCCACAATCGTTTCAAAGCCTATGAAAAACGGAATGGTTGGTCCACGCCAATTTGATGTGAAGCTCGGGAAGGCTCGCTGTCGATAATATTTCACACTATTATTAATCAGCAATTACTTGCATTCATCGCGGTTTTTGGCTTCATGGATTTATTGACTTTAAATCTCATGTTTGGAGAAACTCGTGGCAGAAAACAGCTCGCTCAATAAATATCAACCGTACGCCTTCGGCATTCTTCGTATCGTGACGGCGTTGCTATATTTTGAACATGGCACACAAAAGGCTTTTAGCTTTCCGATTGCCGGCCCTGATAGCCTCTCGGCGTTGCAGCTTGCCTCAGCCTTACTGGAAATCATTGGCGGCGCGCTCATTTTCTTTGGCTGGTTTACAAGACCCGTTGCCTTCATCCTTTCGGGCCACATGGCATTCGCCTATTTCATGGCGCACGCCCCAAAAAGCTTCTTTCCAATTGCCAACGGTGGTGACGCCTCAATCCTTTTCTGCTTTGTATTTTTGACACTCGTAACAACGGGTGCAGGAGCATTTTCGATCGACAACCGCAATCGCTGATCGAAATAATGTCATTAAACTAACCTGTCTGATAGGTTCAGATCACATACAGTTTTCTTGTATGTGATCTGAACAAGGCAGATGATCAAAAAATGAAAATACTTTTGATCGCCTTGGCCATTGCCGCCTTTCTAGTAATTAGCTGTTTTTTGCAGACGCATTTTGGTGCATGGCAATAAGAGATAAAGCGTCGCTTATCCTTGATTGATAGTTTTACAGCCTTACCTAGAGATTGTTACAATTAAGGAGTTATTCATGCGTACCATGCTTGCCGCCGCCTTCCTAACAGCAACATCTGTCAGCGCCTTTGCCACCGCCCCGGAAGGCGCAAAACTCTCAGACATTATTGCCAAAATCGAACAGACTGCCGATTTGCAATACATAGATGAAGTCGATTGGAATGATCGCGGCTACTATGAAATCGAATATTTTCTGAAGAATGGTGCGAAGGTGGAAATCAAAATCGATCCCAAGACCGGCGAATCTATCCGATAAATCGATTCCGTGAGAAACGGCACTCTGGTTCGGAGTGCCGTTTTTTTATTTTTCTGGCTTCAAATTTGAGTTTTATAACAGCCAAATTGCTCTTGACTGTGCACCTTTTCCACAAAGCGACCCTTAAATTAGAATTATCCGAACTTTTTTATGGTCTTACGCATAGAAACGATTGACGCTGAACGTCATCCCGCATAAATGAGCATCGTTCCTAGTCGAAAGACATAAGAACAATGCGCGGGTGTAGCTCAGTTGGTTAGAGTGCCGGCCTGTCACGCCGGAGGTCGCGGGTTCGAGCCCCGTCACTCGCGCCATTCCTCTCGAAGGAATGAATTGTGGTAAATACTTCATCATAGATAATTTGGATAAACTTGTCGTTTCAAAGCACTTAGATCAATGAGTATTTAATCTCCAAATAATAGACCAATATTTATTCCCGCAACCTAAATATGTTATATGGTTTTTTATCAAGTCATTAGATTTAATTGTACTGTTGATCACTGTATTGTTTATTACAAATTACTATAGATAAGAAAAATACCGAAAAACCTATTTCCAATAACTTTTTGACGCACGGTGCGGGCTTCCCGCTCAAAAGTAGAAGGCTTCGGTTATATAAATCTGACAGGGTAAGGCTGTCCAGCTACCGCACAGTCACATCACGTGGAACGTAAATGGTGAATATCTGCGTGGGTTCATTCACTGGCCAATACTGGATTTCGACACCTTCGACTGTCGTGTCGATAATGGCGTCCCAAAAGATCCGGATGCCAGCCTGTTCTTGTCCGTCTGCTCCAATAATTTTATTCGGCACTGCATTGAAGTTGACAAGTTGCGACTGATAATCTGGCTGTCCATTTGGGACTAAGACTGGAGGATTGGTTTCATAAGCAGTCGGATCAAAGATACCGTTGCCAACTTCCTGCCAAGAGATAGAGACATCGCGAACGCTGTCACTCCCCATCGCTCCAAGAGACTTGGAATGGATCTGCATCCTGATTGTGCGATTGTAACGGGCAGAAACCCACTGCACCCATTGCCCGACCTGAAGTGAAAGAAACTTCGGACGTATCGTGAAGCCGCCATTCGGCTGATAGCGCGATGCACGGATTGCAATGTCTGCCAGCCGGTCGCCCACACGAGGGTCGGTGACAGCGGTATAATCAACTTTTGACGCCAGACGCTCCCGATCTTCAGCCAGAGCCACTGCATCAATACGCGTGGTGAGTGAAGTCGTCTCATAGAACAAATCGGGGCTGACATAGGAAGCCGCAACTGTGTTCACCAATTCTGTACGGGTACGTGAAAACGAAACCTGAAACGACTTTTCCCATGCAATGTCATCATCGGTGATCGTCGCAACAATAGCCTGATTTGCACCAACGAGCGGGTATTCGCCTGTTACACCTTCAATCCATGACCCGGCACACGCTTCGCGTAACGGTGTCATATTGGTTTCGTGCGTTACGCCATCGCCAGAGGAAGCGATCAATGCAGCTGTGTAGCGCTTGCTGCCGTCTGGCATGGTTTCATCGCAGATATTCATTGCGGTGAACCATTCAGACAAAGGCAGACGACTTGCTGCCACGCCTCGCCCTACAATCTTTTCAGCGCCGTTAAACAAGCCGCGTTCAAGATTATACATCATGACGGCGTTGTTGTTGCTGAATTCCCATGTGCTTTGATCGTTCCAGCGATGCGAGCCAGAACCGCCGACCGAGCTATCCTTGCGAGGATCGTAAAGCGGTGCGCCACGCACCTCGAACATGAGGTTCGGAACAGATGTGAGATTGTCTACGTCTGTTATAGTCGTGACGATTGCATAGCAAAGGCCGGCGCCGCGATGCGCAGAAGTCCAGCGGCCTGCAGGATTGGCGTAAGCAATCAAAGCAGGATCGGCAGTCTGGTCTAGCGTACCGTGATAGAAGCGCACGAAGCACTGACCGCCGTTTTCTACACCAAGGATACGCTGCCCATAGATGCGGCCTTCGTCGCCCTGCTGATCGGGAGACAGTGATTTCCATTCACCATCCATCTGAAAGCGCAGCAGTTCAAGACAGCGAAAGTCAGACAGCTTGAACACGTCCTGGACAATATGATTGCCCTTGTCGAACGCGTTTCGGTAGACGTGATGGCCCATGGTGCCAAAGATACCGAGCCCGACCTCACGCACGAGGTTTTCGCCGTACTTGGTTTCCGTAGCCGATGCGGATGACTTCGGCGTCTGTTGGAAGATTGAAGTCAGGGCGTATTTAGCCGCAACCAGAAGTCCACCCAGCACGATATTCGCAAGAACCGTACCGCCGAACAGCCATGAACCAAGGCCGACAATGCCCGTCACAATAGAAACAGGGTCCGCCACCGCTGGCGAGGCCAGAAGCGCGAAGAATGCCACCAGAATGTAAATCATCAGGAAACCTTGAAAGCTCGCTCAGCCATCGTGCGTGGCAGGAAACGCAACCCGTCCTCGCCTTTCACAGCGAAGCCATATTCACAGAAGTAGCCGACCGTGTTCTGGTAAATGCCAACATCGCCGCGCCCCGCCATTGCAACCGGGATTTCGGCAAATCGATCAGCCAGAACAGCACCCAAGCTGTCATAGCCACGCTGTTTAATCAGACGATAAGCTCCGGCCGTGCTCTTGTATTTGCCACGAATATCCGCAGCCGGATCAACGCCAGTCATGGCTTCTATCGCGTCACAGGTGGTCAGGAGACAATCAGACTTCCCCCAAACCAAAGGCGTGTTTATGTGCGCCTCCGTGACTGCCACGAGGCGTTTTTCCCATTGCTGGTGCATATCTGTTGCCTTAGTTGGAAAGGGTGTGCTTATCTGCCATCGCACTCATGCGAAGTGGAGCCGCATCGATGGAATTCATTATCAAAGACATTACCAAATTCGATATTGAAAGCGGCATTATTGGCGGGAAAGTCGAATTCAACCTACCCGACGAAGCCGGTGACGTGGCAGTACATCAAGGCATTTCAATTGATCTGCGGATACAATCCCACGACGATTTAACGCTTTCGCAGATCGAAGAGCTTCTTCTGAAAAAAGCGATGGATCAATTACGCGCCGTTGTGTCCAATTACGCAGACACACCAGCACATGACCTTCGTGTGCAGTCAGAGCAGCTTTCATTGACGATATATCCTGATGAATAGGCTTATTGATAAGGCGTGATGT
The DNA here is from genome assembly GCF_014397025.1 of Ochrobactrum sp. Marseille-Q0166. Classification (NCBI taxonomy): domain Bacteria; kingdom Pseudomonadati; phylum Pseudomonadota; class Alphaproteobacteria; order Hyphomicrobiales; family Brucellaceae; genus Ochrobactrum; species Ochrobactrum sp. Marseille-Q0166. The sequence continues at coordinate 1,619,926 of NZ_JACJUO010000001.1, forward strand.
AGAAGTTCTCGCGCTTCACGGTTGAGGTGTATTCGAAGAACTTGTCACCCGGAGATATAAGCTGCTGATCTTCGTGCGAGGCGGTGCGGTACAGGCGCGAAGCCGATGAAGGAGAGGAAGTGGCGGCGGTTCATTTTGATATTCCTCGAATTGCCCCAGCTATCATCATCAACTGTGCTGTGGTGAGGCTTCTGATTTCCTCACCCTCGTCCCGCTGTGCAAGCTGTTCTGATTTGATCGACCATACGAATTCCGCGCCTTCGGCCTTTCCTATAAGACGTGTGCGCCGCTTGTAGCGGTCCTGACCAATCTCAATTTCAATGCCTGACGGTTGCATCACTACCTCTTTTCAAAAATCTACTGACCTAACCGTCACTGACCGTTATTAGATTTCACCGTTGCACTGACCGCCGGAATCAAGCGAACCTCCATAAAAACTATTTGGGGCTGCAAATGATTTTTCTTTCACATAACTACTTAGATAAACCTGTCGTTGAACAAATTGCTGTGAGTTTGGCCGACATATTCGGACGTGAAGGTGTATTCTACGACAGTTGGTCTATTCAGCCAGGGGAAGGCATCATTGACAAATTGAACAGTGGACTAGGAGAAACAACGCTGTTCTTTTTTTCGTTTCAGCAAATAGCCTCAAAAGCAAAATGGTAGAGTTGGAATGGCAAAATGCTTTAATTGCAAAAGCACAATCAAAGTTGCGCTTTATTCCAATCAGAATTGATCCCAGTCCTCTTCCACCCCTACTCATGCAGAGTTTTTACTTAGATCTTTATACAAATGGCCTCGATGTCGTTAAAAGACAGATTATTGATCTGGCAAAACGTAATGACAATTTCAAACCTCAGCACAGCAATTTTTCAAATATAATTTGCTCAATTCATTCGAGTAATAATATTCTTACCCTCAATTTTGAAGCAAAGTTTTACCTAGAGCCTGTTTGTGAATTTGCCATCTATTTTAAAAACAGCTTTGATGAATTTTCTTACACAGTCCCTAATGAGGCTATGTTTATTGACGGTACAAATCCAAACGTTGATACCTCATTAGGAAAACGAAATATCCTTGTTATTGGCAAGCACCAGTCCTTAGCGCCCAAATTTCCGTTTAAAGTTGTAGTCACGGCAAAAGATAAGTACATCATACATATTGATGGTATTCATCATAAAATTTCGCCTACTGAATGGATGTCTATCCCTATACTATCGTCGCCATTTTGAAACGTAATACTTATGGCATCAGTCGACATCTAAATGGGCCTGCCCACTTCACACTGCTTAATGCAAGTTATTGCCCCTGAGCGGCCAGTGTTGCTTCTACAGCCTCGAATGTGGCCTTGTTCCAAGCGACCGGCTGTCTCGGTTGGAGATACCCGCTCCCAAATGACAAAACACCGCTCAATGGCGGGGATGTAACAATTCGTGACCAGTGTAATTTTGTATTATCTGTGACTGTTTGAGACTGAGTGTTCCCCAGTGGCACAGCGGTGATACTGAACTTATTTTTCGGGTTGCGCCGGAAACCATCTCTGTCATATTGCGCAGCAAGCAGCACCTTTATTTTTGGTGAGAGGTGCGTCTATGCTGTTCGAATTTGCAACCCCTTCTGGTTATGTGTTCCGTGTGAAGCTGTCAATGTTCTTGCTGGCGGCTATATTTGCGATATTGCCGATATGATTGACATGAATAACCCCGCACTAGGCGGGGCTGAAACACGGTGGCCTACCACCATACGGTCAAGACCAGAACGGGCCATCGCAACCTGACGCCAGCAGCGAGGTCCAACGCAGATATACCGCTTTGAGCATCAAGGGTTGATCAGAAACAATCATATTAAGACCGCTATTTCTTTCGATCTACAAATGCTTGTCTGATAGCCGGAACCATCAGAGCGAATCCAAATACTGCCATTGCTGTGCCAAAAACTGCTGCGAACTGTGCATCATGACAATCATTACCTCCCGGACATTGTTGGTTAGCCACTGACCATCCGACGGCACCGACAAAACCGAATGCAATGAATAAGAGCAATCCACCGATTGCGGCGATAATCAGAATGATGCGCAAGTCTTTGCCTTTCAAAGAGGGCATCCATAGCCGATTTATTCACGTTTTTCCATGGCCTCGCAGAAGGCGCAAGTATAGACAACGTCTTTACGCCACCATTAACCAACTACGGCTATTTTCGCTGGCCGTCAGCTACTTGTGAAATGCTGGCCGCTACGTGCTGCTTAGTCCGCGTCCTGCTGAAAGGTTTTTTGGGGGATACCCATTACCAAGTTCAGTTACGGCATTTCACATTCTGTCCGAGTGGCAGGCTCGCAGCAGGATTTGAACCTACGACCTGTGAACCTAAGTCCAACGCTCTATCCAGCTGAGCTATGCGAGCCTGTTTATCCACTCGAATTGAGAACCGCCGCGTACCTTGCGCTATCTGGATGCAAAGCAGTGGCGACGGGTGTTATTCGAAATCCAGCTCAGAGGCGCATCGTTGAGAGGCGTGGCTGGATAGTATGGTCACCTTTGATATGAGAAGGTGACGTAGACGTTTATTAAAATTATAAGCAGAGCCAATACCGCCAAGAAGGCACGTCCTGACACTGCTGTTCACAGGGGTTCGCACTGTCTTGTCGTCCCATCTGACAGGTGAGTGCGTATGATTGTCCGATATTTCCAGCGGTTGCTGCGATAATAACCAAGCCAAATAGAGCTTTTTTCATGGTATCCTCCTTTTAGGATACCCTAATTTAAAGTTAGAATTTCAAGATAAATAAATTCCAATTTATGGCGATCATTAAATATTATGATGCTGATACTGCGTCGTCTGCGCTGGCCGTCAGCAACTTGCGAGGATCGGCGCTTAATACGCTCGATGTGCGAAACGCCGTCGCATTCCGTTGAGGCGTTAAACCTCATTCTCAAACCATCGCTTGTGCATTCGGCGAAGAAAATCTGTGGTTACTGAAAATCCCGAAGCATCCCCAATCACCGCATCAATCCCACAGCGAGGACATATGGCTGTATCGTCTTCGTCAGTCCATTCCGCAACTTCTTCTGGACTGTATATTTCAAGACAATAGAAACAACCGCTCTTTTCGCTGACGGCTAGCTCTGACCGATTATGAATGCATCGCTTATGTGCTTCGATAATATCCAATATCGCACCAAACTTTACCGTCAACATCTCATTAAAAAAGCGGCCCGTAAGCCGTTGCAAAACTACTTTGGATGCAACTCTGCACCTTAAAATCTGATGTCATTTATTCGCTGATTTGCTTTTTCTGTCAAGCATGAAATGTCTGTGAAGAACATTGCACACAAGTCTCGTTGAAGTTATCAGATGTGCGAGTTCTTGATCCTCGATTATAACGTATTGAAGGCCCGCCCAAAGGTTCTCTGATCGTTCTTCTGACTGCGCTTCGTGAATTGCGTTTTGGGCTTTTTTTATACGACTCTTTTACTCGTATGCACCAATCTGTGTGTGCTTCTGGGTCTGATGCATTAACTCCGCCTATTGCTTCATAATGCGCACCAGGGGAGCCGATAGCTTTCTGGTACGAGTTATATAAATCAAGATATCGGATTGCGGCCTCGTACTGATCTTGGCTGATCCCTTCCCCTCTGCCAGCCATAGCCAGACGGCCAAGATATGAGCCTGTGCGTGGATCGCGCGCCATGTTTGCCGGTACTCCATAATGTCTAATGCGCGCTTCTGTAGCCACCTTTGCTGGATCCTCCTTTAGACGGGATGCGCGCCCATTTGGTTCCCTCAACACCCCTTCCTTCTTCGGCCTTCCCCTTCCTCGTTTTGCTCTCAGCTTTTCCGCCTTGCTGTACGCCGCCATAGTGTTTCCTCATCGCCTGGGGTTATTGAATGCTTTTGCGCTTCAATGACGGTCGCTTGCCTTCTACATCGTCATTGATATGTCCTGTTAGGTCATCTCCAAGAATGTGATCGATATATTCGGGGCTGACTGTGACCTGCATCTGATACACACGATCAGACGGCGCATGTTCTGAGACTGTGATAATCGTCACAGGCTCATCAGAAGCGAATGTGACAAAACCGTTTTCATCCATTTCTACGAGTATGCGGTTCATCGCCCTCTCCTATGCCGCTTTCCGAATTGCTATTGCTTCCTTTGCGGAAATGCCGCCAGCGAGACACTTGCGCACGAAGACGTGAGCAAGTTCGCGATTTTCAAATCGGAAGTGCTTGAGTGAATTTAGAATTGTTGCGTGGTCACGTTCGCCCATCAGATGACCGATGCGTGGCAGTGAAAGGTCTTCTCGTTCAGCCCACACAGCTAATATTGCAAAATGTCTGACTGCTGAGACTTCATAAGTCTTGCCGCGTCCGATGATGCAGCGCGTCGAGAAATTCGATTGCTCACAGACTTCATCAACGATTTCTCGCCATGAACGGCGTGTTTCGACAGGCGCCTCTTTCCCCATCAGTGCATAAGCCGCTGCTATTGCAGCCTCTTTGTTTGCCTGTGCTTCTGCGGCAGCGGATTCCAGCTTTGCTAGATATTCCGCTTCGGCCTTTGCCTTGGCTTCTACCCTAGCTTGCTCAATTGCTTTATCCTGTGCGGCCTTCGCTGCTCGTTCTTCCTCGGTCTGACTGCTTACCAAAAGGAGTTGAGCTGCCTTTGCCGCTTCCTGTCTACGCTTGATACCTGCTTCCACATGGCTTGATCGTGCGAAGAACATCACACAGCCTCCCCGCGAGCTTTGGCGAGGGCGGCATGGCGCATGCGATTAAACTTTGCATCTGAAATGCTGCCATCTCCGAAGGCTTCTGCTAACGCATAAAGCTCTGGCGCTGCGGCGATTAGGTGGGCGTCTTCTTTGGTAAGCAGCCAACGTCCATTTTGATGATCTTGCTTGTGACCCGTCCAATATCCGACAGCCCCGTAAGATTCAGATAACAGCCACCACTGAAAATCGCCCCCCTGATCGTATTGCGCTTCTTTTGCTTCCTAAGGACCCGGCGTAAACTCTGTATCAGCCATCATGCTGCCTTCCCTTCGTGTTGCGGAAATGAAGGTGTATCTGGCATCATCAGGAAGATTACCGCCCTGCATGTAAATCAGATCGAGGACAAGCCGATACGCGGCCTTAAGCTCGAACGACATGCCGATGGTGCCCTCAATGAAATCACGCGGGTATGGCTTCATGCACTCTTTCAACGACTTTGATGTAGCGGAAATGCTTGAACGAGCTGCCGTTATCGTGAAGCCGGGGCCGAGCACCGCACTGCAAGAAAGGGGGAGAGATGACGAACCTAACAACAGATGAACACATCGCTTTTACACCAGACACATTGGCTGAACGCTGGCAATGCAGCGCGCAACACATACGCGATCTGGTAAACAAGAAGAAAATCCCGTCATTCCGCGTCGGTCGATTGTACAGGATTCCTTATAGCGCTGTATTGGATTATGAATGCCCTACGAAATCAGACAGAAATTATTCAGAGGAAAATGGTACGCAGTCTGGCATGACGGCGTCGAAACAAAGCGTAGGAGCCTCCGCACCACAGATAGTGATGGGGCCGCACGCCGTTTAGAGGATTTTAAGAGGGACTTTAAAGCACCAGTTGGATCACTGGTAGGAGATATCGTTCGTGCATATTTGGATGCACGTCAGGGCAAGATAGCAGATCCTGCACGTTTAAGGTTTGCGTGGAAACAAGCCGAAAGTCATTTCGCGCATCTTCGCCCAGATCAAATTACGGAAGATATCTGCTCAGCATATGCTGAAACTCGGTACCTTGCCGGCAGAAAAGAAGCCACTGTGCTGAAGGAAATAAACGTTGTTCGTCAGGCTTTAAACTGGCATGGCGCTAGCGGAGCAAAGTTTGAAGCTCCTGCAGCCCCGCCACCACGTGATCGGCACCTAACAAAAGACGAATACAGAAAGTTACTTAGCGGATGCGCGACGCCGCACATGCAGCTTTTTTGCATCTTAGCTTTAACGACAGCAGCGCGGAAAAGTGCTATTTTGGAACTCACATGGGATAGAGTCGACTTCGATCGTAAGTTGATAAAGCTTGGTATTCCAGGAGATAAGAATCGCAAAGGTCGCGCTATCGTTCCTATGACTGAAAGCTCATTTAAAGCTTTGCAGGATGCTTATGCAGCTAGACAATCTCCTTATGTCGTAGAATACGGCGGAGATCGCGTCCTAGATATAAAGAAGGGGTTTGCTGCAGCGGTTCGTAGATCTGGATTAGTTGACGTTGTCCCTCACGACCTTCGTCACAGTGCCGCTGTATGGATGGCAGAGGCTGGCGTATCAATGGACGAAATTGCGCAGTACCTTGGACATTCGACGCCCGCTATTACATTTAAGGTCTATGCACGATTCTCGCCTGATTATCTGCGAAAGGCGGCATCTTCACTGGAGTTCTAGGTTCATTTGAACCTGTGATCGCCGCCTAAAATATCTCTAAGTCATTGATTTTATGGCGCACCCGACAGGATTCGAACCTGTGACCTCTGCCTTCGGAGGGCAGCACTCTATCCAGCTGAGCTACGGGTGCATCGCTGGGAGGTCTAAGACCTGAATTGAAGTGTTGATATCTGAACCACGTCTCGCCTTCAATGCCCTTTTTAGCCATCAACCAGCTATTTGGCTAAATAATCGGAAAAACTATTCATCGTTTGTTGGTACGAGCATTAAGAAGGAATGCTGGAAAACCCAAACCCCTTATCGCGGGAATGACACCATTTCGCCGTATAACTCTTTAAGCTTTGCTTTTACGGCCTTTGAGTTCTGGTAAATTTCTATAAACTTTTTTAAGCGCGCATCATCGCGTAACTCAGGGCGTGTAACAAACTGGAATGCATAGATCGGTTCATTTTCAAATATCAGCCCGGCTGAAGCCTCTAACCCTGCAAGTTTAGCGAATGTTGGATAGGTCGCCGCGGCATCAACATCATCCAAGGAACGTGCAATTTGCGGACCATCAAGCTGCACAATTTTCAGCGGCTTTTTCCATGTTGTCACATCTTCCAGGCTGGCGCGCTGATCGGTTCCAGATTTCAATTCAAGAAATCCGGCCTTTTGCAAAAGCAATAACGAGCGCCCCGTATTGATCACATCACCAGAAAAAGCAATTTGAGCATTGCCGGGGATGTCTTCAAGTTTCGCATATTTCTTAGAATATAGTCCGAAAGGAGTGCTGAAGGCAGGTGCGACCGGCACAAGTCCATTGCCTGTGTTGGCGTTGGTATAATTCAAATACGGAATATGCTGGAAAAGATTGGCATCTGCGGTCTTATCTGCGACCGCTGTATTTGGTGTGTTCCAGTCACTGAATTCGATCAGTTCGACATCCAGTCCCTGCTCTTTCGCCTCAGCAGCAGCTACTTCCGCTGCCTGATTTGATATGCTGGTGGCGAGCGCTATGCGCAGAGACTGTCTGTCTTCAGCATAGGGTGTTGCTGGAAGAAAACCACTTGCGAGAACCAAAGCTGAGATTGCCATGAAACGTCGGCGGTTCATGTGATTTTTGGCCGATGATGTTTTCCTGTTCATACCGGTATCCATAGCACGTTCTAAAAGTTGATAATTTTTATCGACTATAACTCTAACGAAACAAATTAAGAAGCTATTTCGGTATGGCACATCAATAATTTAGGGTGAACTTGATTGTGATCAATGATGCGCTAATTCGATGCTGTAGAGTCTTGAGTATGTCATCTACGGATGCGACGCTACTCAGCAGTTCGTCAAACTGTTCAGCAGATTACCAGCAAAAAGGATATATCCATGTCAAATACAGCCAAAGTCGCATTGGTAACAGGCGCAGCTCAGGGCATTGGTCGCGGTATCGCTCTGCGCCTTGCTAAGGATGGCTTTGATATTGCGCTGGTCGATCTGAAGGCGGACAAACTTGAATCCGTGAAGAAAGAAGTTGAAGCGCTTGGCCGCAAGGCTTCGACCTTTTCCGCTGATGTTAGCAAGCGTGATGATGTCTATGCCGCAATCGATCATGCTGAAAAAGAACTCGGCGGTTTTGATGTCATCGTCAACAATGCCGGTATTGCTCAGGTACAGCCGATTTCTGATGTAAAGCCGGAAGAAGTTGATCGTATCCTCAAAATCAACGTTGAAGGCGTTTTGTGGGGCATTCAAGCCGCAGCAGCCAAGTTCAAGGCGCGCGGCCAGAAAGGCAAGATTATCAACGCTTCCTCCATTGCAGGTCATGATGGTTTTGCAATGCTTGGTGTTTATTCTGCAACGAAGTTTGCCGTACGCGCTCTGACCCAGGCCGCAGCCAAGGAATATGCCAGTGCAGGAATTACTGTGAATGCTTACTGCCCGGGCATCGTCGGCACAGATATGTGGGTTGAGATTGATGAGCGTTTCTCGGAAATCACTGGCGCACCAAAGGGCGAAACCTACAAAAAATATGTCGAAGGCATTGCTCTTGGCCGCGCTCAGACACCGGAAGATGTTGCTTCGCTCGTATCGTTCCTGTCGAGTCCAGATTCAGATTACATCACCGGACAAGCGATCCTGACCGACGGTGGCATTGTTTACCGCTAAGCATATGACAAAAAGAAAGGCGGGAAATTCCCGCCTTTCTTATGCAACATGTAACCCCGGCGCTTCCTGTCCGGTGCTTTCGACATATTCGGCGTAACCGCCACCATATTGATGAATGCCGTCCGGCGTGAGTTCCAGTACCCGATTGGAAAGCGCCGACAAAAAGCGGCGGTCATGCGATACGAAAAGCATTGTTCCTTCATAAGCGTCTAAAGCTTTGATCAACATTTCCTTGGTGTCGAGGTCCAGATGGTTCGTCGGCTCATCAAGTACAAGGAAGTTTGGCGGATCAAATAGCATTGCAGCCATAACCAATCGTGCTTTTTCACCACCGGAAAGCACGCGGCATTTCTTTTCAATGTCATCACCTGAAAAGCCGAAGCAGCCTGCCAGTGCGCGCAAAGGCGCCTGCCCTGCTTTCGGAAAACGCTGTTCCAGCCATTCAAGAATGGTGCTGTCACCGTCAAGAATATCCATAGCGTGCTGTGCGAAATAGCCAAGCTTCACACTGGCGCCCAGATTGACGACACCCTGATCAGGTTCCGTCGTACCAGTAACAAGCTTAAGCAATGTCGACTTGCCTGCTCCATTGACACCCATAATACACCAGCGTTCACGGCGACGAACCATAAAATCCAGGCCGTCATAGATCGTGCGGCTGCCATAAGCTTTTTTTACGCCTTTAAGGCTGACCACATCTTCACCGGATCGTGGCGCTGGCAAAAAGTCAAAGGCTACTGTCTGCCGGCGGCGCGGCGGCTCCACTCGATCAATCTTTTCTAGCTTTTTCACACGACTCTGCACTTGAGACGCGTGTGATGCGCGCGCTTTAAATCGTTCGATGAACTTGATTTCCTTGGCAAGCATAGCCTGTTGACGTTCAAACTGTGCCTGCTGCTGCTTCTCATTAAGCGCACGCTGACCTTCATAAAAAGCATAATCACCGGAATAGCTTGTGAGCGAGCCGCCATCGATTTCAATAATTTTTGTCACGATACGGTTCATGAATTCGCGGTCATGCGAAGTCATCAGCAAGGCGCCATCATAATTCTTGAGGAAAGATTCAAGCCAAATCAGACTTTCAAGATCCAGATGGTTGCTCGGCTCATCAAGCAGCATAACGTCGGGGCGCATCAGAAGAATGCGGGCAAGCGCCACGCGCATTTTCCAGCCACCGGACAATCGGCCGACATCGCCATCCATCATTTCCTGACTGAAGCTAAGGCCAGCCAATACTTCGCGTGCACGCCCATCAAGCCCATAACCATCAAGTTCTTCGTACCGGGCCTGAACTTCGCCGTAACGCTCGATAATCGTGTCCATTTCGTCGAGACGATCAGGATCACACATCGCAGCTTCAAGCTCACGCAGTTCCGCAGCAACGATACTGACAGGCCCTGCTCCATCCATAACTTCAGCAACTGCAGAACGCCCTCCCATTTCGCCGACGTTCTGATTGAAATAGCCAATCGTCACACCCTTTTCGACGTTGACCTGCCCTTCATCGGGCTGCTCCTCACCGGTGATCATGCGGAAAAGCGTCGTCTTGCCAGCGCCGTTAGGTCCAACAAGGCCGATCTTCTCACCGCGATTTAACGCGGCAGAAGATTCGATAAAAAGAATGCGGTGGCTGTTTGACTTGCTGATATTATCAATACGGATCATGGTCGTGGGAGGCCTTGTGAAAACTTGGCCTCCCTATGGCACGGCTTGCCCTCGCTGTCACGGATACAATGCCAATTACGGACGCTAAGGAATGTGATGCAGCCATTCTTTGGTTGCAAACTTTTCTTCAACCAGCTTTTCAGCAGCGGCAAACTCTTCCGGCGTTATAGCTCCGCTCACCCCACCATTGAGGGAAACGAACACATCTTTCATGCGATCGATAACTTCTCGCCTCGGAAGCCCCGTCTGGCTGCGAACGGGATCAACGCGCTTGACCGCGCTGGCTGTCCCCTTATCCGAAAGCTTTTCCCGGCCGATGCGCAACACTTTGACCATCTTTTCTGCATCCATGTCATAAGCCATGGTCACGTGATGCAAAACCGTTCCGCCTGAATAGCGTTTTTGCGCCGCTCCGCCGATCTTGCCTTTTGAGCTCGAAATATCGTTGAGTGGCTTATAGAAAGCATCAATCCCAAGCGAATTGAGTGACTTCAAAACCCATTCATCAAGAAAAGCGTAGGAATCTGCGAAACTCATATCGCGGACAAGTTCACCCGGTGCATAGAGTGAATAAGTAATGGAATTTCCCGGTTCTACAAACATCGCCCCGCCACCAGTAACGCGTCGGACCGTCTCAACGCCCATTTCCTGCGTAGCTTCCATATCAACCTCGTTACGCAGCGACTGAAACGCACCAATAATAATTGAGGGCCGTTCCCACTCCCAAAAACGTAAGGTTGGTGCACGACGACCTGCTGCCACTTCGCGCGCTAATACTTCATCAAGCGCTAGATGCATTGTCGGTGAGAGTGGAGGAATATCGATGATCTGCCACTCAAAGTCACGCCAGGTTCGAGCCACTCCCAGCGCTCGGCGAACGGCGATTGCAACTGCTTCGGGACTGAAACCGATCATAAAAGCATCCGGACGCAGCCCCTTGCGAACCGCATCCGCGATATCTTCGGCTGAAGCTGTTGCCGTCAAGCCGGTCAGTGCATTGCGAATATCATCAAGCGCTTCTGCCGGTTCGAGAAAGAAGTCACCGGCGACTTGGACCTGATGTAATTTATTATCCTGCACCTCCAGATCGACAACAACCAGCTTGCCACCGTGGACCTTGTACTCACCATGCATTTTTATACGACCTTGCTGAGACGAAACATCAAGGCGCACTCTTACGGATTGACAGGAGAAAAGGAACTGCGGCACGCACAAATGATGAGATTTTTTCTCAAATAAATGAAATTTCCATCAGTGCTTATCTTTAGAGACGTGGATCGTCGTTCATTTTATATTCAATATAGAGCTTATAGAATTATTTTATCAACGCTCAAAACGATGGTGTTCATCATGGCAGCCTATCTGTCTCGTAAAATCAGCCTCATCGCAGGCCTCTCTGCTTTCATCACATCTATTTATGCATTTGCGCCTGCGCCAGCGGAAGCTGCTCGATTGCAACGCTGCGCATCAGAAAATGGAATTTGCCGATTGCCTTATCCGACAGAAGTTATTTACGGTGCAGATGGACAAGGGACATCGCGTTTCATCGATCGCCCAGAAGTTCGTTGTTCGAACCGCATTTTTGGCGATCCTGTACCTGGCAAAGGAAAAAGCTGCTCCTATGTTGTCCGTGAGCGTTACGAGGATCGCCGCGATGATCGGCGCGGCGGCAGGCGAGATGATCGGGGCCGAGGCCAATGGCAGCAATGCGCCAAAGAAAATGGCTTCTGCGACTTCTACGGCCGCAAAACTGTTCGTTACGGAGCGAAGGGACGTTTTGTTGAACGGGTATTTCGCGATGGAGTCCCATGTGACAATCGCGCTTTCGGAGACCCTGCCCGCGGTCAGGGAAAAGCCTGTTACATTCAGAATTGAAAGTAAAAGGCGGGCTTCAAGCCCGCCTTTTTCATTATTGTCAGCTCAACCAATAAATCTTGTACTCAAAGCGAGGCCAACCGCGATTCAGCTGTTTTATCAGACGCTTTCTGCATTCCTGCGTCACGGTCATAAACATCATTAAAGAAACGCACTTTCCCACTCGCATCCGGCCAAGCTGTGAAATAGGCAATATAAACCGGCACAGGATTCGAGACTTTGATGCCGCGCTCATCTTTGCCGAAATATTTGCCAAGTTCATCAACTTGCTTGCCAAGGACGGCCGCAGCCATGTCGCGCGGGCGTTCCAGACGAATGCAACCATGGCTCAGAGCGCGCATATCGCGGCTAAAATAGGACTTTGCGGGGGTGTCATGCATATAAATGTCATGCGCATTCGGGAACAGAATTTTCAATTCACCCAATGCATTATCGAGGCTGGGCTTCTGACGAATGCCAACATGCGCTTTGCCTGCCGCGACAGCATTCCAATTTACAGCACTTGCCGATACCTTTTTACCACCGACATAAACCTCATAGCCGTTACGGTCGAGATAGCTCGTATCACGCATGACCTTCGGCAGCATTTCATTCAGAATGATCGAACGAGGCACACCCCATGATGGATTGAAAACAACGGTCTGGATCTTATTGTAAAAGAAATAGGTCTGATGTGTCGGTGAGCCAATAACCACATTCATGGCCAGTTTCTCTTTACCGTCTTCAAAATATTCGGCCCGATAAGACGGCTGATTGACCATCACGTAGCGTGAACCGAAGTCATGCGGCAGCCAGCGTAGACGCTCCATCGAATAAAGGATGCGATCACGCTTCACTGAACCTTGCTCGCCCTGCAAAGCCGCAATCGTATTCTTGCCAATAATACCATCCGGCGTACTGCCGGAAAGCTTTTGATAATCCTTGATAGCTGCCGCGAGTTCGGGGTCATAGATGTTTGCGTCGGCATGAGCCTGCAATACATCGCGATGCTCATTCATGTAGTTCGCAGGCGCATGACGCGTGATCAGCGCTACAACCTTGCCAAGTTCATCATTGGTATCACCCGGACGGATAGCCTTATCAAGGGAGATACGGATTGGCTCTCGTGAAGGTGTGGGCGTGTTCGCCAATTCACGCTTCAAAATGGCATAAGCTTCATTGTTGGGCTGAAAGCCTTTCAGGAAAGCGACCGGATCGCTCTCAGACGCAAGTTTTTCAAGAACAGCTTTAGGATCGACTCGATTTCGCGGCAAATCATAAAAGCCGCTCAGTCTGTCAGCAACAATACGCCCTTCACCCGCATCAATCGCGTATCGCAAAGCGCGTGCTGACATTTTAATTTCAAAGTCTGCGAGTTTCTGCTGACGTTCTGCAAGCTGCTGCTCGTTGAAATGATCACCAGGAATGGCAACAGCATATTCTTCCGGGTTGAGACCATCTTCATCGGCTTGCGCAAAGAACGCAGCAACGCCGCCCGCCTTATCGAGCGCCTTGTTATCCGCGGACCAGATAAATGTTCGCTTTTGCGAATAAAAACTGACAATCGCATCTGCGATTTGTTTCTCTGCTTTAACATCCGTTGTTTTCAGATATTCAGCAGCTGCATCAAAAGCCAGTTCACCAAGCGTCTCATCAACTCTTTTTGCTGCACCAATCGGCGACATACCAGACGTAAGCGGATCGATAGTCGCTGGCTGAACTGCAGCCGTCACCTGCATATCCAGAGCGCTGAAATCGACTTTGATCAGAGCGTCGGGCTTATAGTTGTAAATCTGTGGTCCTTTGACGGTAACACGTTGTGCCGGTGGCACTGCTGCCCGCGGAACAGAAACAGGCTTAGCGCTGTTCTGCACCGGCGCTGTTGGCGTAACCTGAACCGGCGGCTGAACAGGTTGAGCCTGTTGCTGACGGCGCTGCTGAAACAATTCCAGCAAGGAATTTGCAGCCTGGGCCTGAGCCGTGGAAAAAAGCGTTGAAGCGGCTAATGCGACCGCCAAAGCGCTGCGAATATAAGGGCCGCTTTTCCGATGATTATTCATGCCACTATACAACTGTCTGGAGAACTGCATTCTAACCGCCAATTCAGTGCGACCGCCGATAAGCAAGCCGCGTCAATCTTTGCCATTAGAATTGATGAATCTCGTATAGAATCTTTTAACGTTAACGCATCTTTCTATATTTTTTGCACTCTGTGCATCAAATTTTATTGAAAATTGTTGGGTGAATATAGCGGGCATATTTGTTTTCGATGTCGTTGCGCAAAGTGCCGCAGTGGATTCCAAGCCTCATCGCGTTAAAAGCCCCGCAGAATATAACGGGCAAGCAAGCGAGGTACCAAAATGGCAGAAGCAAGCGCCGCCGATCTCTTTCCACTTGGCGAAGACAAAACCCCTTATCGCAAACTGACTTCTGACTACGTTTCGGTTGATTCATTTAAGGGGCAGGAAATTCTAAGCGTTGACGCCGAAGGCCTGCGCCTTCTGTCGGAAGCTGCATTTGCTGACATTAATCACTTGCTGCGCCCGGGCCATTTGCAACAGCTCGCAAAGATCATGCAAGACCCGGAGGCGACGGATAATGACCGGTTCGTCGCTTATGATCTTCTGAAAAACGCCAATATTGCAGCCGGTGGTGTGCTGCCGATGTGTCAGGATACGGGCACTGCGATTATTATGGGAAAAAAGGGGCGTCGCGTTTGGACCGAAGGTGGCGACGCCGATGCCTTAGGCGCTGGCGTTCTTGATGCCTATAATAAGAAAAACCTGCGCTACTCACAGCTTGCCCCATTATCGATGTTCGAGGAAAAGAACACCAAGAACAATCTGCCGGCACAGATCGATATCTATGAAGAAGGCGAAGACGCTTACAAGTTCCTGTTTGTCGCCAAAGGCGGTGGCTCTGCGAACAAGACATTCCTGTTTCAAGGAACACCTTCTCTTCTGACACATGATCGAATGATCGAATTTCTGAAGGACAAAATCCTCAGCCTTGGCACGGCTGCCTGCCCTCCTTATCATCTTGCGATCGTCATCGGCGGAACGTCGGCAGAAATGAATCTGAAAACCGTGAAGCTGGCCTCCACGCGTTATCTCGATGAACTTCCTACTGAGGGTTCAGAAACTGGCCATGCTTTCCGTGACCTGGCAATGGAAGCAGAGATTCACAAGCTGACGCAGTCACTCGGCGTTGGAGCGCAATTTGGCGGCAAATATTTCTGCCATGACGTGCGCGTTATCCGGCTGCCGCGTCACGGCGCGTCGTTGCCGATCGGTCTTGGTGTTTCCTGCTCGGCAGATCGTCAGGCTAAGGGAAAGATCACCAAAGATGGTATTTTCCTTGAGCAACTTGAAACCAATCCGGCGCAATATATGCCAGAGATTGATGAAGAGAAGCTGTCATCACATGTGGTGAAAATCGACCTTAATCAGCCGATGGAAGACATTTTGAAAGAATTGTCGAAGCATCCGGTCAAAACCCAGCTTTCGCTGACAGGTTCGATCATTGTTGCGCGCGATCTGGCCCATGCGAAAATCCGCGAACGTCTGGAAAATGGTGAATCCATGCCAGATTATTTCAAGAACCATCCGATTTATTATGCAGGCCCTGCCAAAACACCGACCGGCTATGCTTCGGGTTCCTTCGGACCGACCACTGCTGGCCGTATGGATTCCTATGTCGATCAGTTCCAGGCGTTCGGTGGCTCAATGGTGATGCTGGCTAAAGGAAATCGCTCACGTCAGGTGCGTGAAGCCTGCGGAAAGCATGGCGGTTTCTATCTTGGCTCCATTGGCGGCCCCGCTGCCCGTCTTGCACAAGACTGCATCAAGAAGGTTGAGGTCGTTGAATATCCAGAACTTGGAATGGAAGCCATCTGGCGTATTGAAGTTGTTGATTTCCCTGCCTTTATCGTCATCGATGACAAGGGAAATGATTTCTTCAAAGACCTGAATCTGGGTTGAGCAATAAGGGCGGGAAACCGCCCTTTTCTTATCTCGGATCGCGTTTCAGACCTTTTTCAGCCAACTCATCGAGATAGGTCTGCCAGAGCTTTTCTTTCTCCGCGCCTAGCTTATGGAGATAAGTCCATGAAAACAGGCCGGTATCGTGCATGTCGTCAAATGTAATGCGAACAGCATAATTGCCAATTGGGTCCATACGCATGATCTCGACATTGCGTTTACCGCCAACAGTCACGCGCTGCTCTGGAGAATGGCCCTGCACTTCTGCCGACGGAGACAAAACCCGTAACAATTCTGCCGTCAACTCAAAGCGTTCGCCACGGTCGAAGGCGACTGTCAAAAGCTTGCGATCCTTTGAAACACGCAGTTCGGTCGGCCAGAAATCACTCAACATACTTCTCCGGAGCTTGGTGCGCATCTTTGTCCCAAAAGTGTGAAGTGCTTTCGGACAAAGATGCGTGTTAAAGAGACAATAAAAGCGCGGATATGATCCAATCAGGTCGAAACGCGCTCGATAAAGCGTCTATTTATTTAATAAACCCGCCGCCCGTCACGGTCTATTTTTTATTCTTCGCTTTTTGTTGAAGCAGGCTTGTATGTCTGTGAGCTAGACAAATCGAAAATTGAAAACTATCTCTAAATGTAGAATGCTAGAAAATATCGCGACACACGAGAACAATGGCAAATATTACGCAAAGTATTGATAAAATGCCTAACGTTTCTCCCGCCGGACCGATGATTGATCCGTTTGGGCGCGCTGTCACTTATCTGCGTGTGTCTGTCACAGATCGTTGTGATTTCCGCTGCACTTATTGCATGGCGGAGCATATGACCTTTCTGCCCAAAAAAGACCTGCTTACGCTCGAAGAACTCGACAGAATTTGCAGTGCCTTTATCGATAAGGGCGTGCGCAAATTACGTTTGACCGGCGGAGAACCGCTCGTTCGAAAAAACATCATGCATCTTATTCGAGGTCTCTCCAGACATTTGCAAACGGGCGCACTGCATGAACTGACACTCACGACAAACGGTTCACAGCTTGCACGCTATGCAGATGAACTGGCAGATTGCGGTGTTAAACGCATCAATGTTTCTATCGATACTCTTGACGCGGACAAATTTCGTACAATCACGCGCTGGGGCGATATTAACCGGGTTATCGAGGGAATTGATGCAGCACAAAAAGCAGGTATTCGCGTCAAGATCAACGCGGTCGCACTTAAAGACTTCAATGAATTTGAAATCCCGCAGCTAATCCGCTGGGCGCATGGCCGCGACATGGATATGACGCTTATCGAAACAATGCCTATGGGAGAAATTGAAGTTGATCGTACCGATCAATACCTTCCACTCTCCAAACTTCGATCCGATCTCAGCCGGCAGTTTACGCTCTCTGATATTCCCTATCGCACGGGTGGTCCTGCACGCTATGTTAAGATTGCAGAGACCGGCGGGCGCCTCGGTTTCATAACACCTCTTACGCATAATTTCTGTGAGAGCTGCAATCGCGTGCGCCTCACCTGCACTGGAACACTTTATATGTGTCTCGGCCAAAATGATGACGCCGATCTGCGTGCCGCGGTGCGTGCGAGCGAAGGCGACAGCGTTTTAAACGATGCAATCGATGAAGCTATTTCACGCAAACCCAAAGGACATGACTTTATTATTGACCGAGAACACAATCGGCCAGCGGTCGCACGCCATATGAGCCTCACAGGCGGATAAATAATTTAGATGGATTTGCACAAAGTATAAATTGGACCGAATCCAAATGATAAGCTAGCGATATAAAACCCTTAACCGGATTTCATATCGTGCCGCAGTCAGCGAACTTCCGTGCCAGTATTTTCATGCTCCTCGCCATGGGCACGTTCACCATTGGTGACACCATTACAAAATACCTTCTAGAGCAGATGAACAGCGGTCAGTACATGTTTGTCCGCGGAATATTTGCGACCATCGCGATTGGTTTTCTTGCCTGGCGCAATGGCGCACTGCGCCACTTGTCCATGGACTTGATGACAATATTGCGTGTTATTGGCGAAGTGGTCGCAACGATCACCTATATTTATTCACTGGGCCATCTTTCACAAGCATTCTGTTCGGCTGTTTTTCAGGCAACGCCGCTGGTTGTGACATTGGGAGCGGTGCTTTTTCTCAATGAAAAAGTGGGCTGGCGGCGCTGGATGTGTATTTCAGTGGGATTAATTGGCGTAATAATCATTATTCGCCCAGGCGCTGAAGGTACATCAAGCCTTGCGGCTGTCGGCGTTCTGCTTTCAAGCGTATGTTTTGCAGCGCTGCGTGATATCGCAACGCGCCGTGTTCCGGCACACGTGCCCACGCTCTACCTTTCAACGCTGACTGCCGGAGCTATCGCACTGACCGGTGGAGCACTGACCTTACCAATGGGCGGCTGGCAACCAGTCGGAATCGAACCCATTCTTTTGATGGCTTTAGCCGCAGGCCTTTTGCTTGTTGGTTATCACTTTATCATCATGGCGATGCGCGAAGGCGAAATCTCGTTCGTTTCTCCGTTCCGATATTCAAGCCTGCTATGGGCAATACTATTGAGCACCATTGTTTTTAATCAGGCACCCGATTCCTATACCATCGCCGGATCAGTTCTCGTGGTTGGTAGCGGTATCTATATGGTTTATCGCGAAAATATTCGCAAAAAGCGCGCGCAGAAAGTGCGTAGGCTGGAATCCATATAATGCCAAAATTTAACAACATAGCAGGCGTGATCATTGCTGGAGGTCAATCCAGCCGGATGCATGCCGACGGCATCTGCGGTGACAAATTTCTACAGTTGCTCGGCACAAAAACCATACTCGAACATGTTGCGGCTCGGCTCAAGCCACAGGTTGATCACCTTTTTCTCAATACCAACAGCGATCAAACCAATCTTCCAAACCTGAACATCCCCATTATATTAGATAAGAAGTCACGCAATGGTGGCCCACTTGTCGGCATCAAAACAGCACTTGAATATGCGCATGATTTTGCCTTTTTACTCTGCGTCCCCGCAGACAGCCCCTTCCTGCCAACCAACCTTTTGGTTCAGTTTTACAATCGACACAAGCAAACCAATGCGCGGATTGTTCTCGCCAGTTCAAATGGACGAACTCATCCAATTTTCGGCCTCTGGAAAACTGATCTATTGCAGCCACTGAGCGACTGGCTGGAACGTTCTGATAAAGCGAGTATTCTGGCCTTCGCGCATACAATCGGATTCGAGGAGGTGGAGTTTCCGCTGAAATCTTTGCCTGAAACGACAGGCAACTATGATCCGTTTTTCAACATCAACAGGGCCGAAGATCTTACAAACGCAAGAAAACTTTACGAGACACTGCAATGGTAAAGAAGATATTTGGCATCACTGGCTGGAAAAACTCGGGCAAAACAACGCTGACGGAAAAGCTTGTGCAGGAGTTTGCCAGACGCGGCATTAAAATTTCCACCGTGAAGCATGCGCACCATAACTTCGACATCGATCATATCGGCACAGATTCGCGGCGACACAGAAATGCGGGTGCTTCAGAAGTGGCCATCGTATCATCCGCGCGCTACGCAATCATGCACGAAAATATGGGCGAAGAAGAACCTTCACTGGCCGAAATTGTCGCGAAACTTTCGCCGTGTGATCTGATTCTTGTTGAGGGCTACAAACGCGAATCTCATTACAAAATCGAGCTGAGGCGTTCGGGGGCGCATGAAGGCCCAGCGCTTTCAGACGACGATCCAACCATCGTTGCCATCGCCAGTGATCATGGGGAACAAGACGAAAGATTGCCCGTATTTCATCTTGATGAAATTACAGATATTGCAGACTTTATTCAGCGATTGTTAGGCTTGTGAGGATTTCACTAAATTCTACAACTTTTACCCTATAAAAATTTTACTTATCGCCGTCAGAAGCAAAAATCCCTCTTAAATCCCCTTATCACATGCACAATTAAATTACGTCGACCGTCTTGCAATCCACTAGGAATTGGTGGGATGATCAGCATCGGGGTAGATGATTGGGCATGTACAAGAAAAAATATTGCGCATTGTTATATCCAGCATCTATTTGTATCGAATGAAGGATTACTGTCGAATTTGGTGCTAAATAACTTATACCGACAGCGTCCCTTAAAGCGGCTGAACCAGAAAAAGAATCAGGGAACCAGCCACAACGAAACGAGAGGACTAAGAATGCGCGTTATTCAGCGTATCGCTGCAGCAACATCCGTCGCAGCACTTGCTATTACACTCGGCAACATGACCATCGGCACTGCAAATGCTCAGGAACCACTGAAGCTCAAAATTGGTACAGAAGGTGCTTATCCTCCATTCAATTTCATCAAGCCAGATGGTACGCTGTCCGGCTTTGACGTCGAGATCGCCAAGGCGCTTTGCGACGAAATGAAAGCGGAATGTGAGTTTGTTACGCAGGAATGGGATGGCGCGATCCCTGCCCTTCAATCTGGCAAGTTTGATGCCTTCATTGCTTCCATGTCGATCACTGACGAACGCAAGAAGCAGGTCGATTTTTCGAACAAGTACTACAACACACCTCCAGGTATTGCAGCCCCCAAGGACACCGACATCAAGGGTGTGACCAAGGAAGACCTAGCCGGCAAGACTATTGGTGTACAGGTTTCTATCACGCACTCCAACTACTCTGAAAAGACTTTCACAGACAGCACGATCAAGGCTTATCCGACAGCGGAAGAATATCGTCTTGACCTCGCAAACGGTCGTCTTGATGCCGTCAATGACGATAGCGTGACTTTGGCTGAATGGCTCAAGTCGCCAGATGGCGCTTGCTGTAAGATGGTTGGCACCTTCCCGCCTGTGATTGAAATCCACGGCCCAGGTGCAGGTGTTGCGTTCAAAAAAGGCCGTCCTGAGCTGATAGAAAAATTCAACGAGGCAATCAAGGCGATCCGCACAAACGGAAAGTACAAAGAAATCAACGATAAATACTTTGATTTCGATGCGTATGGTGCTGAAAACTAAGAATATTTAACTTTATGCGCCGGTTTACTCTCAAGTAAACCGGCGCAATTATTTGGACTGTTAAGTAATTTCAAGATCTGTGAAAGGCGCGACAGCGCGACTGTAAAGCAGACCCGCAAACAGATCCAAGGGAAGAGAATAGGCGCATGGAACATTACGCCACCTTATTGAGCTTTGGTCCAGAAGGATGGGGCCGTAGCATCGCCTGGGGACTTCTTGTCACCATTTCGCTTGCTCTTGCCACGTTACCGCTCGGATTAATTCTGGGTTTTCTGGTTGCACTTGGAAAGCAATCGACCGAAGCTTCAATGCGTCTCGCCAGCAATATCTACACGACAATTTTTCGTGGATTACCCGAGCTTCTTACGCTGTTTCTGGTCTATTTTGGCGCTTCGCTGTTACTTCAGCAAGTTCTCGCATTCTTTGACGTGAGTGCAAGAATCGAAATCAATGCCTTTTTCGCTGGCATGATCGCGCTGGGCTTTGTGTTTTCCTCCTATTCGAGTGAAGTCTTTCTATCGGCTTTTCGCGCAATTCCTCGCGGTCAGTATGAAGGCGGTTATGCCGTGGGCCTTTCGCATTGGCAAACGATGCGTAAAGTCATTCTGCCACAGCTGATTAAGATTGCGTTGCCGGGACTTGGCAATCTTTGGCTGGTATTGCTGAAAGATACGTCACTCGTTTCTGTCATCACACTTTCGGATATTTTGCGTCAAACGTCGATTGCAGCGCGGGTAACAAAAGAGCCGTTCCTGTTCTTTGGGGTCGCCTGTCTGCTCTATCTCGCTCTTGCGATCATCTCCTCGTACTTCATCAACCGCATCGCCCGCTGGGCAGATGCTGGCAACAACGCGTCGCGAGGAGCCTGATTATGAACAATGCTATTTCAGAGGTTCTCGCCCCACCGCCAGTCGAACGAAAATGGACACGCGTCCGAATTGCCGGCCATATCATTGTGGGCGTTTGGGCGCTGCTTTTTGTCGGCCTCGCGATTTATCTCTACAACACATGGCGTGTCGACCTGTTTGAAACCTACGGCCCGCGCTATTGGTCTGGTCTGCTCGTGACCTTGCAACTTGTTGCAATCTCAATTGTGATCGGTGCGATCTTATCGCTACCAATTACGGCCGCACGAATGTCAAAGAACCGCTGGTTGCGCAGCCTCGCGTTTGGCTACGTCTATTTTTTCCGTGGTACACCGCTTCTGGCTCAGACATTCCTGATCTATTATGGCTTTGGCACCTTCCGACCATTCCTTGAAAGCATAGGGCTTTGGGTGTTTTTCCGTGATGCCTGGAACTGTGCAATCCTGGCCTTCTCGCTCAATACGGCTGCTTATCAGGCGGAAATCCTTCGCGGCGCTATTCAAAGCGTTGCACTCGGACAATGGGAAGGTGCGGCAGCTCTCGGGATTTCAAAACGCGTAACCTTCTGGAAAGTCATTCTACCACAAGCTTTGATTGTTGCCCTGCGGCCTTATGGGAATGAAATCATTCTCATGATCAAGGGATCCGCAATCGTTGCCATCATCACTGTCCTCGATCTCATGGGTGAGACGCGCCGCGCTTATTCTCGCACATTCGACTTCCAGACCTATATCTGGGCAGCCGTGATTTATCTGCTCATTGTTGAATGTCTCCGACATATATGGGATTTTCTGGAAAGACGGCTGACAAAACATTTGATCCGATAGCCACGGAATAAAAGAAAGCAAAACACCCTCGGTAGCCTTGCAGCCACCGGGAGCGATCTGCTTTAAATGCACATCTGATGCAATGCGTTATGCGTGCAATTCCAAATTAAATGATAGGCCAAACATGTTAAAAATCTGGGGTCGAATTAATTCAACCAACGTTAAAAAGGTGCTTTGGGCCGCTGAAGAACTCGGGCTTGCATATGACCAAATAGATGTTGGTGGAAAGTTTGGCGGCCTTAAAAATGCGGATTTCCTTGCACGCAATCCCAACGGTCTCATTCCACTTTTGGAAGATGAACACACCACACTCTGGGAATCAAATGTAATAGTCCGGTATCTCGCTGCAAGCCATCCAAATGGCGGTCTGTGGATCGAAAACGTAGCGGAACGGGCTGAGGCTGAAAAATGGATGGATTGGTCATCGACAACGCTTTATAACGATTTTCGCGATATCATGATGCATCTGATCCGCCTGCCCAAAGAAGAACGCGATCCGGCAATTTTACAACGTGGTATTGATGGCCTAACGCGCTCACTGCAGATAGCAGAAGATGCGCTGTCCAATCAGCCATGGCTCTCTGGCAAAGATTTCGGCATTGGCGACATTCCGCTTGGTTGCTATGCCTATGCGTGGTTCGAGTTTGAAATCTCACGCCCTTCAATGCCACACCTTGAAAATTGGTACCGGCGATTAGCGCAACGTAAGGCTTATCGTAAAGCTGTCATGACGCCCCTCACCTAATTGCGGCGCTTATCCTTATTTTCGTCATTCAGAAAATCCCTCTGGAGGTATCACACAATGAGCGCAACTAAAGTGGCCTTTCTTGGCCTTGGCGTGATGGGCTATCCGATGGCTGGCCATCTTAAAGTGAAAGGCGGCTACGATGTTACCGTCTTTAATCGTACTGGCTCGAAAGCTGTCAAATGGGCTGAACAATTCGGCGGCAAATATGCTTCTACACCTGCAGACGCCGCAAGCGATGCTGACTATATCTTTTGCTGCGTAGGCAATGACGATGATCTGCGTCAGGTTACCATTGGGTCAAATGGTGCTTTTTCAACAATGAAAAAGGATGCGATATTCATCGACAATACTACGGCTTCGGCAGAAGTCGCACGTGAACTGGATGCCGAAGCGCAGGCACGTGGCTTTCATTTTATTGATGCCCCAGTTTCCGGCGGACAAGCAGGCGCGGAAAATGGTGTACTCACCGTCATGGTGGGCGCATCAGAAAACATATTCGAACGTGCCAAGCCGATTATTGAAGCTTACGCCCGTTCGGTTGGGCTGATGGGACCGGTTGGCTCTGGCCAGCTCGCAAAGATGGTCAACCAGATTTGCATTGCAGGTCTGGTGCAAGGGCTTGCCGAAGGTATTCATTTTGGCAAAAAAGCCGGTCTCGACATTGAAAAGCTTATTGGTGTTATTTCCAAAGGCGCCGCCGGCTCATGGCAGATGGAAAATCGCCATACCACCATGAATGAAGGCAAATACGAATTCGGCTTTGCTGTTGATTGGATGCGTAAGGATTTGGGTATCTGTCTTGAAGAGGCCGACCGCAATGGCGCATTATTGCCCGTGACTGCACTCGTCGATCAGTTTTATAAAGAAATTCAGAGAGACGGTGGCGGACGCTGGGACACCTCCTCCCTGCTCGCAAGGCTCGAGCATTAAGCCATGATTATAAACAAAAAAGCCCGGCATTGCCGGGCTTTTTATCATCTGTGTTAAACGTTCAAAACTTAACCTTAGCTGTCAGAGACAATGCGCCGACGAAGTCATTGCCAAAATCGCCTTTGGAACCGGTTGGGCTTGCAACACCATTCACTACAGTGTCGTCGAGTTCACCCGAAGTCAGCCAACCCGCAGCACCCGCGAGACGGATCTCAAAATTATCGGTCGCTTTATAGTTCGTTCCCAATCCAAACAGCCAGATGTCAGTTTGTGACGTGAGACCGGTTGTCGTTCCACGATCCCATGTGACAGTAGCTGCGGCAGACCACTGATCGTTAAACTTGTGCCCAACGCCACCGCTGACAGTCCAGCCATCCTGATAATACAGATTCAAGCCGGTAATTTTCTGCCCTTGAGGGACAACTTGGTTAGCCTTGGCAAGGAAATTAACGACAGTAACTGAGGACCAGTCAGTCCACTTAACCGAACCGAAGGCCAGCCAGTCAGGCGCTATACCCGTCTGAAACTTGAATTCTACGGATTGCGGAGTGGAAACATCCCCTTCGACAGCAATTGGTATGCCGGCTTGGGTAATTGGGTTGATAGCCAGGTTGCCAATCGTTCCATCAAGTGAATATTTCACTTCCGATTGATAAACAACGCTGGCACGAACTGCATATTCAGGAAGTTCGTAAGCCGCACCAAGGCGCCAGCCAACAGACTTATCCTCAACATCGAGAGACGCGATGCGCCAATTGCCTCCGAATGGCTGGCCGAACGGAGGAATAAGTTTTGTCTGTTCGCCCTTCAATTCCTGATAGCTGACGCCGCCAAGGATGCGGAAATATCCTTTTTCACCAGCGGCGAAGCGATAGGAACAGTTCAGACCATAGTCGTGGGACGAAATCTTCTGCTCAATCGCGACAAAGCTACGAACAGTCCCGGTTCCAACGTCAGTATGAATACCCCATGGCTGACGATACTGGGCGGCACAGGCAAGATCGTCCGTAAGGTCAACTTTGGCAGAAAACTTGGGAACCCAATAGCTTTTCGCCTCGTCAACTTCCGTTGTATATGCCCCACCACTGAATGGATTTCCGTTAGGCGTCAAAGCACCGACCTGTGAACCACGAATATTTTTTAGCTTTCTCTGTGGCGATACAAACGTACCAGTGGTGTCCAGGACAGTCCCTTGTTCAAACAGAATGTCGAAATCCTGAGAACTGCGCTCTAAGCCGCCCGCCTGTGCCCCAACGGCACTCCCCATCAATGCGACCACTATGCCTGCCGCTTTCATGCGCTGCACATTCATAAAATGTCCTCCCAAACAAAATGTAATGAAGCTCAGCAATTTACGTTGACGCAAACGTAAATCAGGAATGATTCACTGCGCAAGATGCCAAACTTCGTGTGACTGCGCGTAGCGAAATGCGGATAAGGCGAAAATTCCAAATTTTTAGGAGTAATCGCGAATAATTCTAAAATTCCAAAGAAAGACTCCTTTCAAATGGTCTATTTCGGCCAATTTTCAGCGCAATTCATGCCTTGTTGCCAAACCGCAACAGCATAAAAAAACAATCGAAATGCTGGTTCGATGAGTGAGTGATGCTGCTGAATTGCAATTGAACCGATATCAAGCACAAAAAATACCCGGCTCGATAATTCGCCGGGTATTTGATTCGAGATCGTTATGATCGTTGTCGCCTGGCTGCTCAGCCTGCTTCGCGAATGCGGGCCTCTGCTGTGGCGACACGTGCAGCAGCTTCTTTCAATTCAGCCAGACGCTCACGGTCAGCCTGAACGACTTCTTCCTTTGCATTCGCAACGAACTTTTCGTTCGAGAGCTTTTTCTCGATTTTTTCCATTTCAGCGGCAATCTTGCCTGCTTCCTTGGCCATACGAGCAGCTTCTGCTTTGAGGTCAATCAAACTACCCAAAGGCAGGCATATTGTTGCCTCGCCGTGAACGAGCTGCGCCGAACCCTTCGGCGCTTCCTCAGCAAAAGAAACGGATTCCACACGTGCCAGACGTTTAATTGCAGCATCATGGCGCGCAAAGCGATCAAGCGTTATCGCATTCGCTTCAAGAACGACGATTGGCGCAACGGCACCTGCCGGGACGTTCATTTCGGAACGAACGGAGCGAATGCCCATAACCAGATCAACCAGCCAGTTGATGTCTGCTGCAGATTCTTCGTCTTCAAACGACAACTCCGGCCATTGTGCCAGTGCAAGAACGGTATCGCGCTTTGTACCCTCACCTGCAGTCAGGTTCCAAAGTTCTTCTGTCATGAACGGCATGAATGGATGCAAAATCTTGTAAATCTCATCCAGACAATAAGCAGCCGTTGCCTGAGCTTCAGCTTTAGCAAGCTCATCGTCGCCCATGAAGATCGGCTTGAGCAGTTCCAGATACCAGTCGCAGAACTGATTCCAGACAAAACGATAGGCCGCTCCCGCCGCCTCATTGAAGCGGTAATTCGCAATGCCATCAGTCACTGCGCGCGATGCCTTCGTAAGCTCCGTCAAAATCCAGCGGTTGACGGCAAGCTTTGCGTCATCCGGCTTGAAGTTCGGGTCAAGCTTTACGCCATTCATCTGCGCGAAACGCGTCGCATTCCATAGCTTGGTTCCGAAGTTGCGATAACCTGCAATCCGCGCCGGATCAAGTTTCACGTCGCGCCCCTGAGCCGCCATGATCGCAAGCGTAAAGCGCAGAGCATCTGCGCCGTACTCGTCCATCAATTCAAGCGGATCAATGACGTTGCCCTTGGACTTCGACATTTTCGCACCGTGCTTATCGCGCACAAGCGCGTGGAGATAGACCGTGTGGAACGGAATCTCTTCCATAAAATGCAAACCCATCATCATCATGCGGGCAACCCAGAAAAACAGGATATCGAAACCCGTTACCAGAACACTTGTTGGATAATAGGTTGCGAGTTCGGTTGTCTTATCCGGCCAGCCCAATGTCGAGAAAGGCCACAGACCCGACGAAAACCAAGTGTCCAGAACGTCGGTATCGCGCTCCAGAACAACGTCTTCGCCGTAATGTGCGAAAGCCGCAGCTTTTGCTTCCTCTTCGCTCTTTTCAACGAACCATTTGCCATCTGGTCCGTACCAAGCAGGAATCTGATGTCCCCACCAAAGCTGGCGCGAAACACACCACGGCTGAATGTTTTCCATCCAGTCGAAATAGGTCTTTTCCCAGTTCTTTGGCACGATCTGAGTACGCCCATCACGAACCGCAGCCATGGCTGGTTTTGCTAGTTCAGCAGCATTCACATACCATTGATCGGTCAGGTAAGGCTCGATTGGCACACCACCGCGATCACCATGTGGGACCGCATGTGTGTGGTCTTCAATCTTTTCCAGATAGCCCTGCTCTTCAAGCGTTTCGATTAGACGTTTGCGTGCTGCAAAACGGTCCAGCCCTTCAAACTCACTGATAAGTGCATTGAGTTCCGGTGTGACTTCCAGACCTTCAAGAAAATCAACATTGTCTTTCAGTGTGATAGCAGCGGAAGGCGTGAGAATATTGATCACCCGAAGATCATTGCGCTTGCCGACCTCAAAATCATTGAAGTCATGCGCAGGCGTGATCTTAACTGCGCCTGATCCTGCTTCCGGGTCAGCATAGTCGTCCGCAACGATCGGTATTCGGCGGCCAACAAGCGGCAGTACAATATTATTACCAATAGAGGCGTGATAACGCTCATCCTTCGGATTCACCGCAACGCCGGTATCACCCAGCATCGTCTCAGGGCGCGTTGTCGCAACGACGATGAAAGTATGTGGGTTCTCAGGATCGAACGGGACGTTCTCGAGCGGATAGCGCAGATGCCAGAGATTGCCTTTAATCTCGCGGGACTCGACTTCTATGTCAGAAATCGCGGTCAGCAGTTTGGGATCCCAGTTAACGAGACGCTTATCACGATAAATCAGCCCCTGTTTGTAGAGCGAGACGAATACTTCGATAACAGCGCGCGACAATCCCTCGTCCATAGTGAAGCGCTCACGCGACCAGTCGCATGATGCACCAAGACGGCGGAGCTGATTGGAGATCAGCCCTCCCGATTCCGATTTCCACTGCCAGATACGTTCGATGAACTTTTCGCGGCCCATAGCATGTCGGTTTGGTTCCTGACGTTCTGCAAGCTGACGCTCAACGACCATCTGCGTTGCAATGCCCGCATGGTCCATTCCTGGTTGCCAAAGTACATTCTTGCCACGCATACGCTCGAAACGGACCATGATGTCCTGAATCGTATTGTTTAGCGCATGCCCCATATGCAGCGATCCCGTAACATTGGGCGGAGGTATAACAACTGCAAATGGATCAGCGCCAGGCTTTGCACCTGCACCCGCTTTGAATGCGCCAGCTTCTTCCCAGCGTTCAGCGATTTTCGGCTCAACGGCCGCGGCGTCATAAGTCTTTTCAAGCATGGAACTATCCGGTCTGAATACGGAATGAATTGATTGACGGCTGAATAGCAACTAACCGCCAACAAATCATCCTAAAAGTGAAAACCCGCCTGCGAGACAGACGGGTCAAATGGTCCAATCTGGTACAGTTTTTTTTCAACCTTCGCCACGCACCACGCGCTCGATTTCTTCGCGAACAAGCCGTTCTACGAGCGACGGCAAATTGGTATCAAGCCAGTTTTGCAACATTGGGCGAAGAATCTCAGAAGCAATATCATCGAATGAACGACGCGGTTCCGAATGAACAGCGTGGTTCAAATCCTGAAATGCTGCCGATACTTTACGTTCCGTATCCTCAGACAAAATATGATCTGTATTGTTCTGTTTCAAGTTAACAGGCTCATCCTTCGCAACGGTCGATGCTTCTGCTGGCACATCAGAGGCTTGATCAGTTTGCACGATATTCAACTCGCTCGCAATCTGTGTTTCGAGCGATGGAGCGCCATCCTTTTCCAGAAGTGGCTTTGGAACTTCACTGAAATTATCGTCGTTCTGAGCATTCAGAACGAAAAAATCTTCCGCGTCTGCTTCAACATCATCAACGGAAACAGAACCTTCGTCAGCAGCGTCAGACACAGTACCACGCAGCACCGGCTCATCTTTAAAGACAACAGGTTTTAAATGTGGTTTCTCTTCTGCTTTGGGCGCAGGATCCTGAATGTGAGAGGGGGCCCGAAACTTGGGCATATCACTACGCGGCTTGTAAGATGATGAAGGTGGGATCGGGTGACGCGAAACATCACTATCTTCAATAATCCGGCGAATAGACGCAAGGATTTCTTCCATTGACGGTTCGCGTGCTGCGCTGGATGTTTGTGCCATAGCTATCCGACTTTCCTTACTGCCATTACTCACACAGGCAGAGAATCATTAACTAAGGGTACCGGACATGCAGCGCTTTGAGAATCCCTGCGTAGCCACACGCATTCCAAACTCACAGCTTTATCATTTTATTAAGAAAATACGCCATTCATTCGAATCAAAAGGCGGCACCAATGGCACCGCCTTCAAACCTATTTACCGGAAAAATTAACGCCCATCCGGTGTGCGTAGGCCGAACCACTTGTCCTTGACTGCGTTGTAATGCTCTTCCGGCTTATACTGAGCAACCTGCAACTGCATATCCTTCGCAGTCATACGTCCACTAGCAGCAAGAAGTGCATAGCTCGCTACAATCGAATTACTTTCCGCTTGAACGAGGGCTATCTGCACATCAACCAGGCTGTTTTGTGCGTTCAAAACATCGAGCGTTGTACGCTGACCAACCTTGCGTTCTTCGATGACGCCATCGAGAGCCAGCTGTGCGGCAGCGATACCGTCGCGGTTCGCCTTGACGGAAGCACGAGCTGCCTCAAGCTGTGACCATGCGGAACTGATCGCCTGACGCACTTTATCCTGTATAATATCGACTTCAATTCGTGCCTGGCCAAGCTGTTCTTTTGCCTGACGCACCTGAGCCGATGAACGGCCTCCAGTGTAAATTGGAATGTTTACGCCCACACCAACGGAAGCTGAATTACCGTCACCGATATTTGTACCGGCATAAGTATCAAGATGGCTTGCACTAGCTGTCAACCCAACGGTTGGCAGCAGAGCGCCCTCCTTGGCCTTGACGTTGTAACCTTGAGCATTAACTGCATATTGGGTGGCAAGGATACCTGGATGTATCTGAGTAGCATTTGCATAAGCAGCATCTGGCGAACGCGGAAGATTTTTGGCAGCCGGCGCTAAAGAGAGGCGATCTGGGTGCGAACCAATAACCTGAACATATGTCGCCTCTGCTGACTTCACGTCAGCACGCGCTGCGTTAAGCGCGGCAATTGCCGTTGAACGCTGCGACTCTGATTGTGCTACGTCCGTGCGGGTACCCTCACCGACGTCAAGGCGCGCCCTCGATGCACGTACCTGCTCGTTCATTGCGGCAAGATTTTTTTCCCGTAGCACCGCAATTTGTCGAAGCTGATAAACATCCATATACGCCTGAACAGCCGCAAAAAGCGTATTCTGCTCATCATTACGAAGATTTTCGCGCTGTGCAAAAACGGTTGTCTCTGCGGCAGCAACACTGTTCTTGGTCTGGAAACCATCGAACAACATTTGATTGAGTTGAATGCCATATGTGCCGGTTGTACGATAATCAGAACCGGGCGACTTACTGCGAGTGACATTATAAGAACCCGTCACTTGAGGACGATATCCCGACTTTGCAATCGCTACGTTTTCATCCTGAATTCTTACGCCAGCTCGCGAAGAGTTCAATGTCGCGTTGTTCTTATAGGCCTTTATGAGCGCTTCGTTAAGGGTTTCCGACAAAGCAGCATGACCCGATAAAACGGTGCCAGACAGAAGTATTGCCGCCGCCATAAGTCCTTTGCACGCTTTGAACACCGTATACCTCATATAAGAACAAACGAATCTACAATCGAACCGATCAGTTCGGAAAGACTTAATAACGTGTAAGCTTCGTTATTTCCATCTTTCCTAAGGCACTATCACAAACAATTTTAATATGGTTGCAGAATTGTCCCACGGACCAGATCAGAACTCAAACTGCTCAATACGCTCAAAACCAGGTAGCGGACGAACTGCCGTATTGAAAACGCTACGCCCCGAAGCTACGCCATTTTCCTTTACGTAAAGTCGCGCAACTCCGGCATTTCCGCGGCCTTCAACGACCACAAGACGTCCACCTTCTTTAAGCTGATTGAAAAGTACTTCAGGTACAAAATCAACCGCTCCTTCGATGAAAATAACGTCGTAAGGGGCTTCGGAAGCATAGCCAGCATTCAAATTTCCCGAAACGATCACGACATTGTCATAGCCGAGTTCCTGCAAACGAGCTGTTGCAACAGCCGCCAATGCGGAATCACTTTCAAGTCCAATGACCGATCCGGCAAGCTGGGAAAAGATCGCAGACGAATAACCTGTAGCGCAACCGATATCGAGAACGACATCGTTTTTGTTCACTTTTGCGAGCTGAACAAGCTTGGCAAAAGGCGATGGCTCCATAATGTAGCGCGGCGCTGAACCTTCGCCCTCAAGTAGTTGATCTTCATCAATGTAGGCAAGTACCTGACGGTGCGCAGGAACAAAAGCTTCGCGCGGAACGGCCAGAAAAGCGTCAATAACACTCAAATCTGTTACATCCGTCGTGCGGATCTGATTGTCGACCATTTTTGTGCGAAGATCTTGATAATCGGCTGACATAGCCATGCCCTACATCCTTCTATATCGCGCTTGCGCGATTATTATGCTTCCGGCGCCCGATAAAACAAGAACCATGACCATACGACAAAGCCGTAACAACCCTAGCTCACCGCCATTTAGGCACCATAAACGAGATTTGCCGTTGATGTGGCAAAAATCGACCTTACAGTCAATCAGACACAAGAGTTGCACCCCCCAACTGCAACACTTGGTCGCCTCTGCATTCCAACATAATGTGAAGCAATATAAAAATGCCGGACGCTTCCACGTCCGGCATGAAAGCATCAGCTCTTAAGCGGCCTCCCAAGAAAAACGATCACATTATTGCGTGACCGTTGCAGGATAGCCTGCTTCTGCAAGCGCATTGAGCGCCCTATCCTGAGAAACGCGGCTATCGAACTTAACCTGTTTTTTCTCGAGATCCACATCGACAACAGCCGCTTCATCAATCTTGTGCAGCGCATTCGTAACACTTTGCGCACAACCGCCACACTTCATTTTTGGAACTGAAAAGGTAACCACTTCGACGACTCCTTACTTAGACACTTCAGCCAATGTGCAGCTTCCCATCGTGTCAAGGTCAAGCGCGAGATATCTCAGGGAGCATCACAGCTTTCCGGGACACTTTTTTCAATATCGAGCGGCGATTTTGTAAGCGAGCCTGTCATTATCTCAATTGGCTTGTAAGGAGGCACTTCCTGCATAGCGGGATTGGTTAATCGCAGGGTGTAACAGCCGGTATAAACCTGCTTGTTTCCGTCATCGCTCTCAGATTCGATCGCGATCGGTAAACTCCAGTAAATCTGGCCTGCCCCAGGATCTGGATCCGTCTTTCGCACAGCTACCTTCACACTCTTTGTGCCGTCATACCCCTTGGCAAATTTCTTAAAGTCTGGCTCACGACCTTCTTCGGAATAATAGCTGTAAGCGCGCGCATATTCTTTACGATTAATTGCATTATAATAGGATTCGATCACAGCCTGAGGGGATGACCGATCATCGCGGTAATCAGGAACGATCATACCATCTGTGGCGTCTTGTGTTTGTTCAGACGGTTTCGTTTCCTCAACCGGCTTTGCATCTTCTTGGGTCGCTGGCGCCTTTTGGGAAGACTCCTGCGCCCCGGCGGCAGACATGAAAACAGTCGCCCCGAATATGCCTGCAAGCATCAAAGGCTTCATGCGCTCAATCAACATTCGCATCTCCTCTTCCAGCAATATTTTTCCAGGACACTGAAATCCGTGCGTGTGTTGTGATCGCGCTCTCGATTTGGTGTCTTGCAGTAATGATGTTACAACACTAACTATAGTAAAAAAGTGGCAATCCCGCAGAAAAGCGCGTTGCTTTGAGCAGACTGAACGATTCTTCAGTCGCTTACCAGCATAACACCGGAAGAGATGAAAATGGGCCGTTTCTCAGTCTTGACGCTTACAGATGCCGCAGCAGCGCGCGTGAGTGAAATCATGGCATCCCGTGAAGATGCACTTGGTATTCGCGTGGGCGTAAAAAAAGGCGGCTGCGCCGGGATGGAATACACTATTGAGCTCGTAAATGAACCAAAAGCCGGTGACGATTGCGTCGAGAAAGACGGGGCAAAGGTCTATATTGCGCCGGAAGCCGTTCTGTTTCTGCTCGGCACGCAAATGGATTTTGAAGTCACAACATTGCGCACTGGTTTTGTGTTCAACAATCCTAACCAGACGTCGGCTTGCGGCTGCGGAGAGTCTGTGGAACTGACCCCGGCCTCGCCAGAAAGCCTTCGCCAGATGCAAGGCGCTGCTTAGAGCGAGTCTTAAGAAAAAGATGCGTGGTAAAAAAGGTTAGAGCTTGGTCCCGCCAATGGATGACGAAACCTTACGAGAATTATTTGCGGGGTTGGGATCCATCAGTATTCGCCGTATGTTTGGCGGAAAAAGCATCTATCATCAGGGATTGATTATAGGGCTTGTCGTTCAGGATGAACTGCTTCTGAAAGCAGACATTCATACTGCAAATATGTTCATTGATGCCGGATCACGACAATGGTCTTACGACAGCAGAAAGACAGGCAAACCTGTTGCCATGCCCTATTGGAGCGTACCGGAAGAATCCTTCGATGATCCTGATCTTATGACCAACTGGGCAAGATTGGCATTTGCTGCAAGCCTCCGGTCAGGTACAAAAACTAAAAAGCCGAACTGAAAAATCAGCTCGGCTTTTGTTTTCTTATGCCAGAACCCCAGTGGGGATGAGCATGAATGCTGGAATATCGTTACCAAAACCTACTGGCACAGGACCATCATCATCGTCGCGATCGCGGCGACGTTTATGATGATCATACTGCGGCTTGCCACGACGCTCATCGTTTGATGTACGAATAGCATCACGACGCTCTTTAATTTCGTGAATAATGGGCTGGGGTTCATCGGCTTGAACGATCACAGGTGCCTCAACCTTTTGTTTATCTTTCGATTTACCCTTGGCATCTTTGCCTTTGCCTCGAGCGTTCCTGCCCTTGCGTGACGTATCTTCAGATTCGTCCACTGCTGGCAAAGTTGTCAAATCACCATCATGCCATTCAATCTTTTCGCCAATCATCGATTCGATGGCACTCAGATGCTTCGTGTCGGCGGTGGTCACCAATGTGAACGCCTTGCCCGAACGACCGGCACGACCCGTGCGGCCAATACGATGGACATAATCTTCCGAGTGAATCGGGATATCATAATTGAACACATGGCTGACGTCAGGAATATCGAGGCCGCGTGCAGCAACATCAGAGGCGACAAGCAGTTGAAGCTTACCTTCCTTGAAGTTCGAAAGCATCATCATGCGGGCGCGCTGATCCATATCACCATGCAAAGCGCCCGCATTGAATTCATGACGTGTTAATGAGCGGAAAAGTTCTGAGACATCTTTTTTACGATTACAGAAGATAATCGCATTTTTGATTGCATCACCTTCCGAACGGATCAAATCGCGCAAAGCTGCACGCTTGTCCCAATCTTTACGACCAGATTTAACAAGGCGTTGAGTTACGGTTTTTGCCGTCGAAGACGCTTTCGCTACTTCAATACGTGTTGGCGAATGCAGGAATTGTTCCGTCAGTTTGGTGATTTCCGGCGGCATCGTTGCCGAGAAAAACAACGTTTGGCGTGTGAACGGGATCAGTTTGCAGATCCGCTCAATGTCCGGGATAAACCCCATATCGAGCATCCGGTCAGCTTCATCGATAACCAGAATCTCAACGCCAGTCAAAAGCAGCTTCCCACGCTCAAAATGATCAAGAAGACGGCCCGGAGTTGCAATAAGCACATCTGCTCCGCGCTCAAGCTTACGCTCTTGATCTTCAAACGAAACACCACCAATCAACAACGCCACATTGAGACGCTGATTGACGCCGTATTTTACAAAATTTTCTTCGACCTGAGCAGCGAGTTCGCGCGTTGGTTCGAGAATAAGCGTACGCGGCATACGAGCGCGTGCACGCCCTTTTTCCAGCAGATGCAGCATCGGCAAAACGAAAGATGCAGTCTTACCCGTACCCGTTTGTGCAATGCCAAGCACATCCTTACGCTCCAGAGCTGGAGGAATAGCTCCGGCCTGAATAGGTGTAGGTGCTGTATATCCAGCAGCTTCAACGGCGGCGAGTACTTTCGGGGAGAGACCGAGTTCGGCAAATGTTGTCAATGGAGGCGCAGCTCTCTGTTCGGAAATGAATTCCACCTATCCTGTCATTGCAGCCACGTCATAATCCGGCGCAGGAACTAAGGCAAAAAAGGCGTCTGCAACGCAGTAAGCGTTTTCTTGCAGCATCGCCTACGTCTAAAGAGAGCAAAAGTCAACTAAAATACCGTCAACGGATATAAAGTGCCCATTTATTTGTATTTTATTGTATTTCTATCAGCCACTACAAAAGACTTTACTAAAAGCAAAGCCAACTAATGTCTAAATTGTTCTGTCAAAATTCGTTCATCCCAGGAATGATTTTGATCAAACAAGATGGCAACGTGACTATTGATAGCTTCGCGCACCGTCACCGCTCTGACAGATTTGACTTCGTTATTGTCCGCCACGGCATTGACGGGCCGCTTTCCAATTTCAAGTAAATCCATACGTACAGTGACATGGTTCGGCAAAAGCGCCCCGCCCCACCGGCGTGGACGAAATGGGCTAACAGGTGTCAAAGCAAGCAGAGGTGCCTCTAAAGGCAGGATTGGCCCTTGAGCAGATAAGTTATATGCTGTTGATCCAGCCGGTGTAGCAACCATCAGGCCATCACAAACCAATTCCTCGAGCCGCACTTTTCCATCAATCGTTATGCGAACTTTTACAGCCTGATAAGATTGCCTGAAGAGAGAGACCTCATTAATCGCCAGCGCCTTAAAAGGTGGCATATGTTCTGTTTCAGCAATCATTTCGAGCGGACGGATCGTTTCCTTCTGGGCAGCACGTATTCTCGCTGGCAAATCATCCAGACTAAATTCATTCATAAGAAAACCGACAGATCCTCGGTTCATTCCGTAGACAGGCTTACCGCTGTTCATGAAATCACGAAGGGCCTGCAGCATTGTACCATCGCCACCCAATGCGACCACAACATCCGCATCTTCGGCAGCAACATGGCCATACCGCTTCACCAACTCTTTCTGAGCTGCCAGTGATTCCTCAGTTCCAGAGGAAAGGAAATGAATCGTCAGGGATTTATCGTCCATATTATTTCATTCCTGAGTGCCAGCTGCCGTAATTTCCACAGGCAAGAGAGCTATCATATGCAAAACTTGCTTACCATTGCCTTTGAATGTGAATTTTCGCTTTACACGGCTGAAAATTATGCTAATTCCACGCCTGTGCTGCCCTTATAGCTCAGTTGGTAGAGCACCTGATTTGTAATCAGGGGGTCGGGAGTTCGAGTCTCTCTGGGGGCACCACTTTTCCTTCAAAGTGCTGTTTATAGCTGAGTTATGAATACGTTAGCCTATTAAAGTCAGTTTTAACGCCTGACCAAGTATCCCCAACTGCTATTTGGTTTTATTGAGTTTTCTGAAACGTTTCCCTCACCTATTTACCTGTCGAAATCAGCCCGTCATCATCGCGACAATCTTCCTCCAATAGGTCGTGATCAGCTCGCCGAAGGTTTTGGCAAAAGCTCAAAAGCCTGATTGCCCCTCGCTCATACTATCGGCCGGCCGATACGTACCACGTGGAATGCAATATGCTTCACGCTTTGCGGATATGAGAAATCACCGATCCGATCTACCTCTCGCTTCAATCGAGAGGCCGGAACAACTTCCGACTGGGCGGTGGTTCTAAAATACTGAGCCATCTACAAACAAGCATCGGAAGACGTGGCCTGTTTGATTTGGGATGTCAAGCTGATTGACTATAATCAATGCCTGAAATTTTCTACCATTCTAGGCTGCATAAGGTAACAATTGCTTGTTTATATTGGATTGAGGGACACATGGGATCGCGATTTCAACTGGCTTCAATAATTAGTTCTATGGCTTTTATAGTCTTGGTGGGGATTGGCTTTATTGTGATCCTGACAGTACCGACTCTATCTGCAAATCCGGTTTATCCAATGATTATCGCTCTGGTCATCAGCGCCGTAATCACGCCTGTCGTTGGTTGGCTCATCGCGTCTCGTATACTGAAAACTTGAAAAGATAATTCTGCCTCACATTCAACCGGATGCTCTAACTATGCGTGGATTGATTATTCCCTGACAGCATTGGGCCTGCACCCGACTCTGTAACTTCAGCATCACTTGTTCGCGCCGATTGGCAGCTCGTGGGAAATCGCTAAGTATGGCGAATTTCCTGTGAGTTTACCTCTGTGAATGACGTATAGGGCGGGTTCAAAACTGAGTAGACATCGCATTATTCATAAACGCCAGACTAAAAATCTGTACGCCGCTTCTTCTCCTGATATCCTCAAATCCATGCATTTTAGCGGCTTTACACCGTGAATGCGTGATGGTGCTAAATCAAGAGACAAGGATTTTCCCAATCGCAGTCCAAAAAATTGCCTCATAAGTTGCATTTTTAATACATACATCAAAAACGAGTTGGTATAATAGTTATGCGTAATTTAGGGGGAGTTTTCCATGAAATATCTTTTATTATCCGCAGCGGTTTCTCTCATAGCAACGTCTTCATATGCCGCTGATGCAGTTATTGTTGAAGACGTAGCGGTTATCACACCTGTCCACTAACGTTGGGCGGTTTTTTGTTGTCACCACACAACAGTGGCTTCAAGGCACAGCCGATCCCGAAGGCAATGGACAGCTTTATTGAAACAAGCCGATTGCTGCGGACTCAATCAAGAACAAGATCACCTTGCTCCGGATCCTGTTGAGGGAATAACCGGAAAAACCATTTGAAATCAAAAGCCGATTAACGTAATCTTTCTATTGTTGATCATATGATTGTTCACTTTGAAAAAAACTAAGAATGTCAGCTTTATATAAAGCGACGGAACGTTATCTTACTAATATAAAATAATTTGTAATTATTTGAATATTACAACTATTGTCTTCATAATTATTATATAATAAGCCTGCATAATATATTGGGCACAATCTTTTTGGCGAAATCAAACATGTCTCAACGGAGAATCTGCATTTCGGTTGCTACTCGAAACAGACCCAACATGCTTTGCAAGTTATTTGCGTCGCTTGCCGTGATTGTAAAACCTGCAAATGCTGATGTTTCATTTCTTGTTGTTGAGAATAACGCCTCTCCGACTCTTGAACAAACAATCGCTAATTTTCGGGTTCAAATGCCTGAAACTCAAATAGACTATGTGGTGGAAGGTGTTTTAGGCATCTCATCAGCACGTAACCGTGCCCTCGATCATGCGATTGAGCAAGGTTACGATTATCTTGTCTACGTAGATGACGACGAATTTGTTGACGCTGAATGGCTCGTGAAGCTGCTTGCCGAGCGTGATCGCCTTGATCTCGACATATTAGGGTCGCCGGTCAGGCCGATACCTTTTGATGAAAATCTTACGATTTTACAAAAACTCGTTTGGTCAGGTATTGAACGAAGTGGTTATAAATCGGAGCAAAAGTGCCGGCGCAAGTGCGAATCCGGGCGTGGCGATTCAATCAAGGTTGCTACGGGCAGTTGGATGGGGAAACTGGATTTCTTTCGCAGGACCGGCCTCCGGTTCGATTCTCATTTTGGACTTACCGGCGGAGAAGACTGGAACCTTTGGGCCACCGCAAAATCGCTCGGCGCTAAAACCGGTTGGGCGTGTGATGCGATTGTCTATGAGACTGTTCCCTCATCCCGTTTGACGCTGAGCTATCACTATCGCCGCAATCGCGATCATAACATCACAGAATTTGGTGCACGGTACCGAGAAAACCCGAGCAAGACGCTGAAAAAGCTACCGTTGAAGATTGCTGGCCGCGCGCTCAAATTTGTTGGCACCAGTCTATCTATTCCCTTTCGTGGTGGTCAGGGTATCGTCTCATCAGCGACCGCACTGGGAGGACTGGTTGGTCTCTTGCAAGGGTGCTTTGGCAAAAACTCGATGCATTATGCTAATACGACAGGCCACTGAGCAAAAAGAAAAAGCCCTGCAAAACGCAGGGCTTTTTATTGATCAATACCAGCCGACAGCGACCTGCGCTTCTTCTGACATGCGGTCGGCCGACCATGGCGGATCGAATGTCATGGTAACTTCGACCATGGAAACGCCTTCAACTGCACCAACGGCATTCTCGACCCAGCCCGGCATTTCGCCAGCAACAGGACATCCAGGGGCAGTCAGAGTCATTTCAATCTTGACCGTACGATCATCCTCGATGTCGATCTTGTAGATCAGACCGAGTTCGTAAATATCCGCTGGGATTTCAGGATCATAAACAGTCTTCAATGCGCTGATGATATCATCTGTCAGCCGAAGAAGCTCTTCCTGCGGAATAGCAGACGCGGAAAAAACAGACTTTCCATCTGCCGATGCATCTACATCGTCCGTCTTGGTTTCAGCCTGTTCCTGAACTTTCTGTTCGATCTCGGTCATCCGAAAAACTTCCTTGCCTTTTCCAAGGCTTCCGCCAGCACGTCCACTTCAGCACGGGTGCTGTACATACCGAAAGATGCACGGCATGTAGACGTGACGCCAAAGCGTTTCAAGAGTGGTTGAGCGCAATGCGTGCCTGCGCGTACAGCGACGCCTGCGCGGTCAATGACCATAGATACGTCATGCGCGTGAATACCATCAAGCGCAAACGAGATGATGGCTCCCTTGTCCGGTGCGTTGCCATAAATGCGCAAACTATTGATCTTGCTCAATTGCTCATGCGCATAGATACGCAAATCTTCCTCGTGAGCTGCGATTGCAGCGCGACCGATCTTGTCCATATATTCAAGTGCAGCACCAAGGCCAATCGCCTGAACGATTGGCGGCGTGCCAGCCTCAAAACGATGTGGCGGGTGATTGTAAGTGACGTTTTCCTCCGTCACTTCTTCGATCATTTCGCCACCGCCCTGAAACGGGCGCATCTTCTCAAGCATTTCCGCGCGACCATAAAGAACGCCAATACCTGACGGACCATAGACCTTGTGTCCGGTAAAGACAAACCAGTCGCAGCCGAGATCTTGCACATCGACCGGCATGTGGACCGCGCTTTGGCTACCATCAACCAACACCGGAATACCGCGCGCATGCGCCAATTCTACGATCTTCTTGATGGGAGTGACCGTACCGAGCGCATTGGACATATGAGTGATTGCGACAAGCTTCGTACGTTCGGTCAGACGCTTTTCGAATTCCTCGATATGGAACACGCCTTCATCATCAACCGGTGTGAAGACGAGCTTTGCGCCCTGCCGCTCGCGGATAAAGTGCCATGGTACGATGTTGGAATGATGCTCCATGATCGAAAGCAAGATTTCATCACCCTCGCCGATATTCGGCATGCCGTAACCGTAAGCGACCGTGTTGATCGCTTCTGTCGCATTCTTGGTGAAGACGATTTCGCCAACAGATGCGGCATTCAAAAAGCGGCGGACAGTCTCGCGTGACTTTTCGTAAGCATCTGTTGCAGCATTGGAAAGAAAATGCAGGCCGCGATGCACATTGGCATATTCATTCGCATAGGCATGCGTAATCGCATCAATGACGCTTTGCGGCTTTTGCGCAGACGCGCCACTATCGAGATAGACCAGCGGCTTGCCATGAACCTGTCGTGACAGGATGGGAAAGTCTCTGCGGATCGCTTCGACATCATAAGCTGCTGCAAGTTGATTCTTCTGATCCATGATCGTTCCTTCTACCATTGAGGCAGAAAAGGCGGAGTGAAAAACTCACTCCGCCTTTTTTAATCAAGCGTGAGCTGCAAGCCAGTTCGAGAGTACTTCTTCCAGTGCCTCGACCAGAGTTTCGTTTTCCAACTCTTCAATAATCTCGGCAATGAAAGCCTTGATCAGCAGACCGCGGGCTTCGTTTTCAGGAATGCCGCGTGCCATCAGATAGAAGAGGTAGTCTTTCGAAAGTTCCGTAACCGTTGCACCGTGACCGCAAGCCACGTCATCCGCAAAGATTTCCAGCTCCGGTTTCGCATCAAACTCACCGTCATCAGACAACAGCAGCGTGTTGCAGGCCATGCGAGCATCGGTCTTCTGGGCGATCTGTGCAACACGGATCATACCCTGGAACACACCGCGCGCACGGTCCTTGACCACGTTGCGGATGATCTGGGTCGAACGTGTATTTTCCACCAGATGGGCCACCGTCATGGTTATGTCGGTGTGAGAATCATCTGACAGAAGATTGAGGCCGCGAAGCTCGAAATCCGAATCCTCTCCTGCGACAGTCAGATGCACTTCCTGACGAACCAGTTTGCCACCCGCATTGACGATGTAAAGCGTAAGCTTCGAACCGGCACCAATGGTTGCATTGAACTGGGCGAGCTGTGTTCCCTGACCAAAGTCACGCAGGATAACCCATATGACATCAGCACCATCACCGACGCTTACATGGCTGACGGAGGTCGAGAGAGCATCGCCCTCGCCGCCATTTTGACGCTCGATGATCGTTGCTTTTGCATTCGCACCGATTTCGACTGGGAAGCGCGTATGGCCCTGCCCGGTCTTCTGGATATTCTGCAGCTCAAGCGGCGCCTCTAGTTCAACGCCATCAGCAATAGACAATGACCAGCCGTCGCTAACATAAGAAGCGTTGATCTGGCCGATCGTATCATCGGTTCCCCGAATGGTAAGCTGTGGGACGAGCGAACCATCAGCAAGTGCATCACGCACCGCAGAGAGCGTCACGCCATCCGGCGCCTTGGCGTCAAGCGCTGCACCATTGCTGGCAGCAATGACCGTTGAGCCTGCTAGAAGTGCAGGAAGCGCATTGGTTCCAGCAGTCGGATTGAAATCTGGCACGGCTTTCAGCAGCGTGCGGAAATCTGTGTAGTGCCAGCTTTCGATGCGGCGCGACGGAAGACCTTGTACTTTAAGCTCTTCGAGCGCGTTGTCGCGTGCAATGACAACGTCGCCATTACCAGGCAGTTCGCCCATGCGGATCGCGAAGCCATCAATCAGTGCACTTTCAGCTGGCGTCCTTGGTTTTGAGGTCTGGATGTTCATAATCCGCTCCTCAGGCTACTT
This sequence comes from Ochrobactrum sp. Marseille-Q0166, assembly GCF_014397025.1. Taxonomy (NCBI): domain Bacteria; kingdom Pseudomonadati; phylum Pseudomonadota; class Alphaproteobacteria; order Hyphomicrobiales; family Brucellaceae; genus Ochrobactrum; species Ochrobactrum sp. Marseille-Q0166. The sequence continues at coordinate 1,662,674 of NZ_JACJUO010000001.1, forward strand.
CGCCGATAATGTCGGCATAGCCATTTTCTTCAAGGTGGTTTGCCAGGGTCTTGTCACCAGACTTGATGACTTGTCCCTTGTAAAGAACATGAACACTATCCGGCACAATATAATCGAGCAGACGCTGATAGTGGGTAATCACGATCACAGCGCGGTCGGGCGAACGCAGTGCATTCACGCCATCGGAAACAATCTTCAGCGCATCGATGTCGAGACCGGAATCGGTTTCGTCGAGGACGCAGAGGCTTGGCTCAAGAAGCTGCATCTGAAGAATTTCAGCGCGCTTTTTTTCGCCGCCTGAGAAGCCAACATTGAGCGGACGCTTCAGCATGTCCATGTCGATGTTGAGGCCGCCTGCTGCTTCTTTCACCCGCTTGATGAATTCAGGAATCTTCAGTTCCGCTTCGCCGCGCGCCTTGCGCTGGCTGTTCATCGCAACCTTCAGGAATTCCATCGTGGCAACGCCAGGGATTTCCATCGGATACTGGAACGCGAGGAAGATGCCCTTGGCGGCGCGTTCAGCCGGATCGAGTTCGAGGATCGACTCGCCATTGTAAAGAATGTCGCCTTCAGTCACTTCATAATCATCGCGACCTGCAAGAATGTAGGACAGTGTCGACTTGCCCGAGCCGTTCGGGCCCATGATGGCGGCAACTTCGCCCTTGTTTACAGTCAGGTTCAGTCCACGGATGATTTCGGTATCCGTGTCAGCGATCTTTGCATGAAGGTTCTTGATCTCAAGCATGGGTATAACCTTGTCTCTCAGCGCAGCCTCAAAAAGAGCTGCTTATGCCAGTTAAAGGGCTGGCCAGAAAAATCGGATGCGGGAAGGCAATAAGGCGCGCCGGATTAACCGACGCTGCCTTCAAGCGAAATACCAATGAGCTTCTGTGCCTCCACGGCGAATTCCATTGGCAGTTCCTGAATAACTTCCTTCACAAAACCATTGACGATGAGCGCGATTGCCTCCTCTTCCGGAATGCCGCGCTGCATAACGTAGAACAGCTGGTCTTCGGAAATCTTGGAGGTGGTTGCCTCGTGCTCGAACTGTGCCGTTGCGTTTTTCGCCTCGATATACGGCACGGTATGCGCGCCGCAATCGTTGCCGATCAGGAGTGAGTCGCACTGGGTGAAGTTACGGGCATTGGTCGCCTTACGGTGAGCCGAAACTTGTCCGCGATAGGTATTATTGGAATTGCCTGCCGAAATACCCTTGGAGATGATGCGGCTCGACGTGTTCTTGCCGAGATGAATCATCTTGGTACCGCTGTCGATCTGCTGATAGCCATTGGAAACGGCGATCGAGTAGAACTCACCACGCGAATTGTCACCGCGCAGAATGCAAGAAGGGTATTTCCACGTTACCGCGGAACCGGTTTCCACCTGAGTCCACGAAATTTTGGAATTATCACCACGGCAATCGCCACGCTTGGTAACGAAGTTGTAGATGCCACCCTTGCCGCTACTATCGCCCGGATACCAGTTCTGAACGGTCGAATACTTGATCTCGGCATTATCCAGCGCGATCAGTTCAACAACTGCTGCGTGGAGCTGATTTTCGTCGCGCTGTGGGGCCGTGCAACCTTCAAGATAGGAGACATAAGCGCCTTCTTCCGCAATGATCAGCGTGCGTTCAAACTGGCCCGTATTCTTTTCATTGATACGGAAATAGGTCGAAAGCTCCATCGGGCAGCGAACGCCCTTTGGTACATAGACAAATGAACCATCGGTGAAGACCGCAGAGTTCAGCGTCGCATAATAGTTGTCAGAAACCGGAACAACAGAAGCGAGATACTTCTGAACCAGTTCAGGATGCTCGCGAATCGCTTCCGAAATCGAGCAGAAAATCACGCCTGCCTTCGCAAGCTCTGCCTTAAAGGTCGTGACAACCGAAACACTGTCGAAAACGGCATCAACAGCCACGCGGCCCGATGCATAGACGTTGTCCGAAGGGTTGCCATCGATTTCGCTTGGATCACCCTGCTTGCGCACGCCAGCCAGGATTTCCTGCTCACGCAGGGGAATACCAAGCTTTTCATATGTGCGGAGCAATTCCGGATCGACTTCATCGAGCGATTTCGGACCGGTCTGATTCTTCGGGGCTGCGTAATAATACGCATCCTGAAAATCGATCTTTGGATAGTCCACGCGTGCCCATGTTGGCTCCTCCATGGTGAGCCAGCGTTCATAGGCCTTCAGACGCCACTCAAGCATCCATTCCGGCTCTTCTTTCTTAGCGGAAATGAAGCGAATGATATCTTCATTAAGACCCTTTGGGGCCTTCTCGGATTCGATTGTTGTCTCAAACCCGTACTTGTACTGGTCCACGTCCAAGCCGCGAACCTGATCAATGGTCTCCTGCACTGCAGGCATTGGCGTTCTCCATCCTCGTCGAATTCAAGGTTCGACAGTTGCAAACGTCAGGGCGATGATAGTCGCTATCTTCGCCACAATATAGTGTGCGTGACGCTTCTTTAAAACCCTTCTAAACTCAATTTCAAGCCCGGCTTTAAATTTGCTGGTAAAATTCAAGAATAATTTACGAGGTTAGGTCCGATTAGGCGTCTAACTGGCCTTTGAGCGCTCGTGACGGGCAACGATTTTGCGCAAAACGTCAAGGAACTGATCGACAGATTCTATTGAAGCATTCGGTTCGAGCGAAACACGGATCGCGCCTGGCCCTTCCTCAAGGCCCATTGCAGCCAGTACATGACTTGGGCCGACTTTGCCCGATGAACAGGCTGATCCTGCCGACAATGCTATTCCGCCAAGGTCGAATGCGATTTGAACGGTTTCAGCCTTTTGTCCGTCCAGCGAGAAGAACGTCGTGTTCGGCAGACGATCAACGGATTTACCGTGGATCTTGGCACTGGGTGCAATCTCCATAAGACCGGCCTCGAGGCGATCTCGCGCTTCGAAAGACCAGCCATTGCCGTTCAGTCGAGTGGCCGCAACATCCGCAGCTGCACCGAAGCCCGCAATTAACGGTAGCGCTTCCGTGCCTGCACGATGACCCTTTTCCTGACCGCCACCACGGACCAGCGCTTTCGGCATCATCAGATCGGAAATAGCAATCACGGCACCGACGCCTTTGGGACCACCAATCTTATGTGAGGAGATTATGAGATAATCGCCAGAACTATCTGAAATATCTAGCTTAAAACGGCCAGCCGCCTGCACCGCATCGACAACGAAGATGCCGCCCGCCGACTTAACAAGTGCTGCAATCTCACGTGTAGGCTGGATCACGCCTGTTTCATTATTAGCGGCCTGGACCGCCACAAGCGGCAAGCCCGCGCTCTTGTCGTGCGCTTCCAGCTCCTGCTTGAGAGTGTCAAGACGCAGAATTCCATTTTCATCGACCGGAAGAACCGTGATGTTTTCTGGTGCAAACTGTCCACCTGCCAACATACAAGGGTGCTCGGTTGCACTGACATAAAGATGCGAAAGACGCACCGGCGAACGGCCCATCATATAGATGGGTGTCAGCAAGGTGGATGCGGCTTCGGTGGCACCAGATGTGAAAAAGACATGGTCAGGCTTAGCATTAACGAGTGCCGCGACACTACGGCGAGCCGATTCGACCAAAGCACGGGCAGCCCTGCCCTCGCGATGCACGGATGAAGGGTTGCCGGTAATGCCTAATGCCTCGATGACTGCATTGCGCGCTTCATCGAGCAAAGGCGCACTGGCATTAAAGTCCAGATAGAGCCTCTTGCCGCTTCCGATCACCGATACTATCTCCTAAGCGAAGCCTTTAAGTGGCGATAGCGCAATTTTCTTGAATTTTCAGTCAGGAAAAGCCTATTAAGCCACATCAGGTACTGAACTGCGGTCCAGTCTATCGAAATTTCAAATTGGTTCTAGAAGCGGCACAAGCACACGTCAAGCTTGCCGCCCTGAAGCCGATCTTCCGATCACCAGCGGAGTACACATGCCAGAAGTCATTTTCAACGGCCCTGCCGGACGCCTTGAAGGTCGTTATCAGCCTTCACGGGAAAAGAACGCGCCTATCGCCCTGATCCTGCATCCGCACCCGCAGTTCGGTGGAACAATGAACAACAAGATCGTCTACGATCTGTTTTACATGTTCCAGCAGCGCGGTTTTACGACGCTTCGCTTCAACTTCCGCGGCATCGGTCGCAGTCAAGGCGAATTCGATCATGGTGCAGGTGAATTGTCGGATGCCGCAAGCGCGCTCGACTGGGTGCAGGCATTGCATCCGGATTCAAAAAACTGCTGGGTTGCCGGTTATTCCTTTGGTTCATGGATCGGGATGCAGCTTTTGATGCGCCGCCCGGAAATCGAGGGCTTCATCTCGGTCGCACCGCAGCCTAACATATACGACTTTGCGTTCCTTGCGCCTTGCCCGTCCTCTGGTCTGATCATTCATGGCGATCAGGATAAGGTCGCGCCTCCGAAAGATGTTCAGGTGCTTGTTGACAAGCTCAAGACACAAAAGGGTATCACGATTACCCAGAATACCATGCCGGGCGCGAACCACTTTTTCTCAGGTATGGGTGACCAGCTTATTGAAGAGTGTTCAGAATATCTGGAACGCCGTCTTGCTGGCGAGCTGGTTGAAATTCGCCAGAAGCGCCTGCGTTAGAATGTGATCTTATGCAAGCCCGGTGAGCATAATCACCGGGCTTTTATTTTGTTGGAAGCGCCAAAACACCGCCAGAAACAGGTTGATCGCAGCCAGTCGTTGTCGGATAGGTGAGCGGTAGCCCGCGCATTGAGCGCACAGCCAGATAGGCCCATGCTTCTGCTTCCATGGCATCGCCATCAAACCCAGCAATATCAGCATCCAGCACGCGTGCACCCTCCCGTTCTGCAAGCGCACTCAGTTCAGCCATGATTGCTGCATTCTTACGACCACCACCACTGACGATATAAGTGCGAGGCCTCGATGGCAGATGTGAAGCCGAACGAAGAATGGCGGCGGCACTGACATAGGCAAGCGTACGCGCCCCTGTCGCCAAATTTGCCTCATCTTTTTCAGGAACGACAAAGTCGCTCCGGTCCAAAGAACGACGGTAATTCCCTTTAAAAAACGCGTGATCGAGATATTTTAAAGCCAAAACTTCATCCACCGCGCCGCTCATCGCCGTGATGCCCCCCGGATCAAAGCTTCCCTGTTCATGCAATTCCATCCACTGATCGATGAGCATATTGCCCGGCCCACTGTCATAGGCCATCAGCGCACCACCCTCACCGACATAGGTCAAGTTGGATATGCCTCCGATATTGACAAAGACGACGGGCCCTTCGAGACCGAACGGAAGATTAGCGGCCAAAGCTGCGTGATATGCAGGAATCAGTGGCGCGCCCTCGCCACCGTGCCGCATATCTTCCGCACGCATATCATAAATAACCGCTATGCCTGTCTCTGCAGCTAAGAGTGCACCATCGCCGATCTGCACTGTCAACGCTTCGCTTGGGCGATGAAGGACGGTTTGACCGTGAAAGCCAATTACGTCGATTTCATCCGGCTTCAAAGAATGCGCATAAAGAAAATCCTGAACTGCTATCGCATGCAAAAGCGTCTGATCATGTTCAAGCTGTTTAAGAATGCCTGGACGTTCATTACGCTTGTTGATGCTGCGTGCATCAACAAGGGCCGCTTTGAGGCGTGAACGAAATCCATCAGAATAACTCACGGCCGCAGAAGCACCGCGCTCAACATAGTTCTCGCCATCAGTGATAATCAGCGCAATATCGATACCGTCCATTGAAGTGCCGCTCATTAGCCCTATTGCGCGTTTCAGATCGGACATACCGGACTTTCCTTGTTATTTTTGCGTGAATAATGCTAAAGGCAAAATATCATAAGACAGTAAGGACTTACTTACTGTCCGAGTTAATAACGCCTAACCAGTCAGGAAAAGGGCATGTCCGGTTTTAAATCCGATTTTCTTCGCACGCTTTCCGAGCGCGGCTTTATACATCAAATGTCTGATGAAAGCGGCCTTGATGAATTGTTGGCCAAGGAAACCGTGACGGCCTATATTGGCTTTGATCCAACAGCACCAAGCCTCCATGCTGGCGGTTTGATTCAGATTATGATGATGCACTGGCTTCAGCAAACCGGCCATCGCGCGATAGCTCTTATGGGCGGCGGCACAGGCATGGTTGGCGATCCGTCCTTTAAAGACGAAGCACGCAAGCTGATGACCGAAGACACAATTGCCGAAAACATTGCTGGTATCAAACGCGTTTTTGCAAATTACCTCACCTTTGGTGATGGCCCAAAAGATGCCATGATAGTCAACAATGCCGATTGGCTGCGTAACATAAACTATCTCGAATTTCTGCGCGATGTCGGCCGTCATTTCTCGGTCAACCGTATGCTGTCGTTTGATTCGGTTAAAACACGTCTTGATCGTGAGCAATCGCTTTCGTTCCTCGAATTCAACTATATGATCCTGCAAGCCTATGACTTTGTTGAACTCAACAAGCGCTATGGCGTGCGCCTGCAAATGGGTGGCTCGGATCAGTGGGGCAATATTATCAACGGTATCGATCTCGGTCACCGTATGGGTACGCCACAGCTTTATGCTCTTACCTCGCCTTTGCTGACCACAGCTTCCGGCCAGAAGATGGGCAAGTCACTCGGCGGCGCGATCTGGCTTAATGCCGACATGCTCAGTGCCTATGATTTCTGGCAGTACTGGCGCAACACGGAAGATGCCGACGTAGAGCGCTTCCTGAAGCTCTACACGACGTTGCCAATGGATGAGATTGCGAAACTCTCAGCCCTCGATGGCTCGGAAATCAACGAAGCAAAAAAGATTCTCGCAACCGAGATCACCGCTATCCTGCATGGCCGCGCTGCGGCTGAAGAAGCTGCAGAAACCGCACGCAAGACATTTGAGGACGGCGAGTTGTCCCAGAACCTTCCAACTGTCGGCGTGCACAAAGCGACACTGAATGATGGCATTGGCGTATTGGCGCTAATGGTACTTGCAGAACTCTGCGCAACCAATGGCGAAGCACGCCGTCATGTTGAAGGTGGTGCAGTTCGTATCAATGATGAGATTGTGACCGACCCACGCTTGTCCATCAATGCAACAGCTCTCAACGAGCAAGGCGTCATCAAAGTTTCGCTCGGCAAGAAGCGCCACGTGCTGATCCGCCCAGCGTAATGTGATAACTATGGAAATGAATTAGCCCGGCTTAATAAGCCGGGCTTTTTTCGTTTTTTAATCAGAATTCGAAGATCGAACGGAAAATACCGGGTGCGATGATCGAAATTGGGTTCACGATCACCTGTGGCGCTTTGGCGGTGCCTTCAAGTTTGAACGTGATACCCAAAAGACCGCGATCACGTCCATTGCCCAACAGGGCTCCGAAGATCGGCACCTCACCAAAAATACGGTTTACTCCATAGGCAGGCATGAAAGTGCCGGTAATCGACATATTGCCACGCCCATCATAGAGCGTGCCCTGAAATGTCGTCCCGACTGACGGGCCGCGCACGACAGCTCTCGAAAGCTTGAGATAATCGCTTCCTTTTTCGATCAGCGAAAAGCCACGCTCTACATCAACCCGCGACACATCAATATCGCGCTTCACTGCCTGATTGAGGCTGTTACCGCCACTAGAGGGTGAACTGGAGACGATTGTGGCCAGACGAGGCTCATTGATAATCGAGAAATTACGTGCATCAATCTGACCAGTGAGCGGGCCGTTGCCCTGCCCTGCAAGGCCAACTGTAATCTTGCCACCGCGCATTTTGTCATAGAAGTCAAAGAACCGCAGAGTGGCACCGGCATCATTCGACTGCAAGGAAACAGACCGTGCATCGCCCTGATCATTATTTGTCGCTGCAAAAGCCTGACCAGAAGCGGTCGTCGCATTGACCGACACGCCGGATAGTTTGTTTCCGGCGCTTTCATAAGAAACCGCCAGATTGTTCAGTTTCTCGTCGTTAAAGCCGATGACTTCATCGATCTGCGCGCTGACCACGACCCGTGAGCTTTTGCCGCGCGAGCCTTCGCTCTTTTTACCGAGGTCAGAAATCTGTTTGATGATAGAGCGCGCATCAAATTGTTTGCCACGAATATTCACGCGGTAACCGCCCTGACTTTTCGTCGCTTTGATGCTCATCTGATCAGAGCGTGTGAGACGCAAATCGCTGAAATCAGCGGACTGCAGATCGCCACCAGAAATGACCAGATTGCCTTTCGCGCCAAAAGCATCGCCCGTCAGGACCAGATTCTGAATATCGATTCTGCCATCGTCGTTCTTGCTTCTGACCAAATCAAACGTGGCTGTGGCGGGAACACCTGCTCCTTTGCGCCAGCCGAGCCATGGCAGGCTGATCTGGGTTTTATTGAGATCAGCAGATACATGCCGCTTATCGCCATTTTCCATACCCAGATCGACAGAGATTGGCCCTGAGAACAAATCTTTCAGACCGGGCAGAATTTTGTCGCGTGACGCATCGTCGAGTAGGAGCTTAATTTTCTGGTCCCGCTTAACCGGCCCGGAACGGTCAACGGGTTCCGTCATAGAAATGGTCGCAGGCACGCCATCCAGCTTGGCATTGGCAGTTATGATTGCCGATTTCTGATCAACCTTGATGCTGCCATCCGCATCACTGACTTTCGAGCCACCGACAAGCTTCGATAGGGCCAGATTTTTAAAACCTATATCGGCATCCCAAGTCAGTGTTCCGGGCGGCGCACCCTTTGAAACCGCAAAGCCGACTTTGACACGTGCATCGACATCGCCTGTTGCATCTTCCGGCAGAAACGGAACATTTTTCAGAACATCAATCGGCTTCTTGCCTGCAATTTCCGCAATTGCAGCAGCGCTGCCCGTAACCCGCAAATCAAGATCTGCAATCACCGGTCGCTGAGGTCCCCATGGGATGATCAGCGTTCCATCAGAAACCGACGCCTGCCGGTTATCGGGCGTATAAGAGGTGCCGCTTGCCAGCTTGATTGTCGTATGAGCGCCACGAACCGAAATATTCCCCGTCACATCGCGGACAGGCGGCAGTTCGCCGACAACATCAAAACGTGTTCCTGTGACATTAAAATCGGCTTTAATTTCGTCCCCGGTCAGAGGCGGCGGAAGTCCCGGCCCATTAAACCGTCCGGCAGCGAGCGACACTTCGATGCGGCTGTCTTTCAGCGTTCCGCCGAACAGATTTTTCAGAACCCATTCACGCGCACCATCTGCCACATCAATCGGCCACAAATGCTTCGCATCTGCCACGGGCATTTCCGGTATCCTGAGTATGAAAATCATCTCAGGCGAACCGTGCCCAAACGCCATGCTGCCCTGACCATAAAGCTCGCCGGTCGCGGTGCTCACATCAAGATCGGAAAACTGGATACGCTGCTGTTTTGCAAGGAAGCGTCCTGCAATTTTTACACCGAAAATGACTTCAGGATCAGTCGATTCAGCCGGAAGACTGGTTGCGGAACTTGTCACGATTTCAAATCGATAGGACGGACTATCGACGTTATTATCTGCCTCCGGTTCCGGGCCTATCGCCCCATTAAACTCGGCCTTCATGCCGCCCAGTTGGAGACGGGACGGTTTCACTTCAATTTTGCCGCTGCCAACTGAATGCTCAAGGCGAAGCAAGGCTTGTCCGCGCAGATCATCAACGCGGCCAAGTTCCATATCGATTTCATTGACTGCCAGTTCCGCAGAAATCCGCTCCGGCGTATCACCGCTCGCAGATCTGCCTGATAGGGACAGGTTTGCGCTGCCTTTAAAATCAAAATGGGCAGGATTGACGCGATTGCCGTCAATTACAGGCGCAACCTCTTCCGGCGAGCCAAGTTCAACAGGAAGATTGCTTACCGTAATGGCAAATGCATCAAGTTCATTCTCATTGCCTTTGCGGTCTATCGACCCTTCGATATTGACGACCTCGCCCTGCCATAAGGCGCTTCCCAGAACGGAAATCTTTCCGTGATCTTCTGAAAAACGTAAGTTCTGAACTTCCACGCTTTGCAGCTTATCGCCGGTCTTAAAACGGATAGTCGTATTCGACATTGCGATAGCTTGCGTATTCTGGTCGCGCAGAAGCTCCAGATTGCGGCGCATTGCCGAAAAAAGCTCTCCTGAAAGCGCATCGAAATTGATGTAACCTTTGTCGTCATAAGGCAGCGACTTCCAGAATCCAGCGCCTTTCTGTTCCGGCAAATCGAATGCAGCGCCATCAATCTCCAGTTCAGCAAGGCGAATGTCTCCGGTCAGCAATGGCAGCGGAGCAAGGCCCAGCCGAACGGACTTTACATTCTCGATGAAAATTCCGTGCTGCGGATCAGAAATAGACACATCACGCGCTTCGAGGGCCACATGGCTGTTCTTATCGAGTGAAAGCCCGGCGCTGCCAATCGATGCAGAAGCCTGATCACCCAGAACATTGTTCAGGGTCTTCTGTGCTTCGTCGCGCAGCAAATCACTGTTGATGCCACCACGCAGAATGATAAATCCAGCGCCGCCAATCAGTACAAGCACGATGCAAAGTGACAGGAATGCATGAGAGCACCACCAAACGAATGAACGTCTGCGGCGCGCAACAAAAGGCACAGAATCATCTTCGCCGTCACTGGTCAGACGGTCGATTCTTTCCATCTCGCGCTTCGTGAAGCGGATCTTGTGCTGCTTATCTGTCAATATTCCAGCCGAACACCTGAATGCTGTTTTCAGAAAACCTCATGAAGAATTTCATGATGTCCCTGTAACCTACTGATCTATAGTCTCTCAGAGCTGTTTCAATGCAAGAATAATCACTTGCCAAAACACCCCGTAAATAAATGCCAAATCACCCGGCCTCGCCCGAATAGTTGCACAAGGCGGACCCGAATGCGATAGAGCGTACTGCATTAATCCTATAACAGCGCTCGCTCTATCTTTTTGTTTTTGCGTATGTCGTTATCGGAAAACCGGTTTCCACTTTTCCGCGACATGCAATAGCTTTGAGTGTAACAGTCCGTTTGGACCTATATCTACAAAAGAAAGGCCTAGATATGGCTCGTCCCCAAATTGGAGATCAAGCACCGGATTTTTCATTGCCTTCCGATAATGGAGTAATCTCATTGTCGTCACTCAAAGGTTCGCCGGTCGTCGTTTACTTCTACCCAAAAGATGACACATCCGGCTGCACCAAGGAGGCAATTGCGTTTTCCCAGCTAAAGCCGGAGTTCGACAAGATCGGTACACGCATTATAGGTCTTTCGCCTGATAGCGCCGAAAAACATGCTAAATTTCGTAAAAAACATGATCTGACAGTCGAGCTGGCGGCAGATGAAGACCGATCGACGTTGGAAGCTTATGGCGTCTGGGTGGAAAAGAGCATGTATGGCCGTAAATACATGGGTGTTGAACGAACCACATTTCTGATTGATGCCGATGGACGTGTGGCGCATATCTGGGAAAAGGTGAAGGTCGCCGGTCATCCTGAAGCCGTTCTTGAAGCAGCTCGCGCGCTTTAAACCGGCGAATATGTAGATTGAACTGATTACAAAAGCTTCAGATAAGCTTTGTTAACCATGATAAAATTCTGTTGATTCGATTGGTAAAAGCAAAGCAACCTGCATGTTCAGAATTCGGTCTAAAATCGTTGGATTTGGTACGGCGTGTGTCGGCCTTTGCTTTGGCGCTGGCATTTCTATGATCACATATAACGGCCAGTCAGAAAGGCTACCGAACGACAGACTTGCGTCACTGACAAAAGGTTCGGCAGTGATGCAGCCGTTGCCCGCAATACCATCTGAGCCGATGCCAAAAATCTCTTCTCAGCAAGAGCTGATTATTCCTGATAACGCGCCCAATGTTCATGGCATTGATCCGATCATCACCGGGCCACGCGCTTATAAACCCAGAGCAGAGATCAGGAGTACTGCTTCAAAAGGTTCCTGATGCCAAATATCCCTTCGTGATCAAATCAAAACATAAAAAACCCGGCCATAAGCCGGGTTTTCTGCTTTCTTATCGGGACAATCAAAGCGCCGATCTGGATATTTTTCGACGCACATCTTGTTTCGAAAACCGTTCCACACTTTTCGGGATGCGCCCTAATCGATGTCTTCGATTGCTTCGCCGCCGCCCTGAATGCGATGCGCGAGCGCAGCTTCCATAAATGGTGTTACCGCGCCATCAAGCACTTCCTGCGGATTGGTACTTTCAACACCTGTGCGAAGGTCCTTTATGAGCTGGTAAGGCTGAAGGACATACGAGCGGATCTGGTGACCCCAGCCAATATCAGTCTTGCTGGCATTGGCGGCATCAGTCGCTTCTTCACGTTTTTTCAGCTCTTCCTCGTAAAGACGTGCGCGCAACATCGACCATGCCTTCTCGCGGTTCTTATGCTGCGAACGCTCGGCCTGACACTGCACAACAATTCCCGATGCAATATGCGTAATGCGCACGGCCGAGTCCGTCGTATTGACGTGCTGACCACCAGCACCTGATGCACGATATGTATCGATGCGAACATCGGCCTCTGTCACCTGCACATCGATATTGTCATCAATGACCGGATAAACCCAAATACTGGCGAACGATGTGTGACGACGGGCGTTCGAATCGTAAGGCGAAATACGAACCAGACGGTGCACACCGGATTCAGTTTTCGCCATACCGTAGGAGTTATGGCCCTTGATGAGGATCGTCGCAGACTTGATGCCTGCTTCTTCGCCGTAATGCACTTCCATCACGTCGACCTTACGTCCACTGCGTTCAGCCCAGCGTGTGTACATACGCAGAAGCATAGACGCCCAGTCCTGACTTTCCGTGCCGCCAGCGCCAGCATGAACTTCAAGATAGGTATCATTGGCATCCGCTTCACCCGAAAGCAGCATATCGATCTGTCGCCGATCGACTTCCTGCTTGAGTTCACGAATAGTGTTTTCGGCATCAGCTATAATCGACGTATCGTCCTCTTCTTCGCCCATGGCGATGAGTTCGATGCTGTCATTCAACGTCTGTTTGAGCGAATTAATGCCATTGATGCTATCTTCCAGCTGCTGGCGCTCACGCATCAGCTTCTGGGCTTCCTGTGCATCATTCCAAAGGGTCGGATCTTCCGCCCTCTGGTTCAGATAGCCCAGGCGTTTGATTGCCTGATCCCAGTCAAAGATGCCTCCTCAGCAGGCTTATGGCCTGCTGGATTTCGTCAACCAGCGTCTCGATTTCCGCGCGCATGGGCAAATCGTTCCTTCAATAAGTCTGCAATATGTGGAGAAAATACAAGCTCATGAGAGCTGACCTCACACCTGAAGCCGAACCAGCATAAAGCTGTTCAAGCGCCGCGGACCATAATTAGCCCGTGGCGCAGTGTAAAGAGGTGCAAATCAGTAAAGTCCACCAGAACCTGAATTGATAGCACGCGTGGCTTGAGGCGACTGTGGCTGAACGGGCGAGCCTTCACGGTACTGATCCATACCAATGACCGAATAAGTATCAGATGGTCCGGTACCCGGTTTAAACGCTTCAATGATGAGGTTTGGATCGCCTTGATTGGTGCGCATACCCGTTTTCCGGTTAATCGCGATCAGGGTCATGCCTTCCGGCACCCGGAAATCTACCTTCGGCGTTCCAGCCAAAGCATGGGTCATGAAATCCTTGAACACCGGAGCGGCCAGTCCGCTACCCGTACCGCCACGACCAAGAGGTGTTGGTGTGTCATAGCCCATGAAAACGCCGACAACCAAATCTGGCGTAAAACCAACGAACCAAGCATCTTTTTCGTCGTTTGTCGTCCCGGTCTTGCCAGCAAGAGGCCGATCAAGGCTTTTCAAAATCTGTGCTGTACCGCGCTGAACCACGCCTTCCATCATCGATGTGATCTGATAAGCAGTCATTGGATCAAGAACCTGATCACGGTTATCGATCAAAGTTGGCTCTTCCTGACCGGACCATTGCTGAGCGTTACAGCCTTCACACTGGCGCCCATCGTGTTTGAATACGGTCTTTCCATAGCGGTCCTGAATACGGTCGATCATCGATGGCGTAATGCTCTGCCCGCCATTTGCTATGACGGAATAAGCAGTAACCATACGCAAAACGGTTGTTTCGCCTGCACCAAGAGACATCGACAAAACAGGCAACATCTTGTCGTACACACCGAAACGCTCAGCATATTCCGCAACAGTCTTCATGCCCATATCCTGTGCGAGACGCACAGTCATAAGGTTACGCGACTGTTCAATACCATAGCGCAATGTCGAAGGGCCGGAGAACTTGCCGGAATAGTTTTTCGGAGCCCATACGCCAAGCGCGCCCCCCTGATTGACCTCTAACGGACCATCAAGAACGACGGATGCCGGCGTATAGCCATTATCCAGGGCTGCCGCGTAAACGAATGGCTTAAACGATGATCCAGGCTGGCGATAAGCTTGCGTGGCACGGTTAAATTCCGATTGTCCGTACGAAAAGCCACCGACCATTGCGAGGACACGCCCGGTATGGGGATCCATAGCAACCATTGCACCCTGCAATTTCGGCGGCTGCTGCAAGCGGAAACGCGATTCACCTTCACCAACTTTGGAAACATAGACAATATCGCCGGTCTTCAGGACCCCTTCTGGCGACCTTGCGCTGCCACGTTTACCGTCAATATTGGTGACACGCATCGCCCATTTCATATCGTCAGCAGCAATAAAGGCACGATCTCGCGCTTTTCCGCGCGAACCGGATCCATCAATTGACGGCTGCAAGCCGATATCTGCGCCCGCGGCTGAAACATTGAGAACCACGGCAAGCTGCCATTCCGGAACGTCTTCAAAAGCCTGCAGATCACCGAAAGCTGTGCCCCAATCGCTGCCGATTTCCGCGTGCTTTAAAGGGCCACGCCAGCCGCGCGCTTCATCATAGCGGAGCATGGCTGACTGCAAGGCTTTACGGGCTTCCACCTGTAAGGCTGGATTAAGTGTCGTTCTGACGGACAAGCCGCCCTCGTAAAGAGCATCGACACCATATTTCTGGATAATCTGGCGACGCACTTCTTCACTGAAATATTCGGAAGCGAACAAATAATGGGTGGCTGTGCGGGTTTTAACGCCGAGCGGCTGCTTCTTAGCTTCATCAGCCTCCTGAGCCGTTATGTAACCGTTCTCAGCCATGCGATCGATTACCCAGTTGCGGCGTTCAATCGCGCGGTCCGGGTAACGGAATGGATGATAGTTGTTTGGTCCTTTTGGCAAAGCAGCCAAATAAGCGGCATCGGCAATACTGAGCTCACCGACACTCTTGTCAAAATAGGTTAGCGCAGCACTCGCGATACCGTATGAACCAAGGCCGAAGAAAATTTCATTGAGGTAAAGCTCAAGAATGCGATCCTTGGAATACGCCTGCTCGATCCGCATCGCGAGAATTGCTTCTTTGATCTTGCGATCATAGGTCTGGTTCGAAGAAAGAAGAAAGTTTTTGGCAACCTGCTGGGTAATCGTTGAGGCACCAACCGGGCGTCGACCGGATCCTGCGTTTTTAATATTCGTAACAACAGCGCGAGCAAGACCGCCGAAATCGAGACCATGATGCTCATAAAAGGTCTTGTCTTCGGCAGAGATAAATGCAGCCTTTACCCGATTTGGCACGGCCTGAATTGGCAAATACATGCGGCGTTCGCGCGCATATTCCGACATCAGACTACCATCCGATGCATGAACACGCGTCATGACTGGCGGCTCGTACTTGGCGAGCACTTCATAATCGGGCAGATCTTTCGTAACACTGCTGATGTATACAGCAACACCACCGGCAACGATCAGTGCCAGAACAGTTCCAATCCCGAAGAAATATCCGATAAGCCTTACCATGTATCCGGAATCCCGCCTTCAGATCATTCGAAAAAATAGAGAATGACCAACAATAATGCTCGTTAATCAGTGCCATGCGGCGATAGCTGGTTTAGTGACCACCAATTGCGTCAAAGACAAGATGGCTTATGCGTTTTTACCAATTTAAAGCCCTATTAAAGGCATGCGGACCTTAAAAATGCACAAAACTGTTGCACGCATACATCGTATAAGCTGGGATAGATATCAATCCCCGCTAAACATTACATTATTTTAACCCCGCGACAAAGCATCCGGGTGTTTCTGCATTTCAAATGCTTTTATCGCGGTTGCGATACGATCAGCCAGCTTGCGACGCCATTGAGGGTTGCTGATAAGCTTCTCATCTTCGGCATTGGATAGATAACCGATTTCGATGAGTACAGATGGCACATCCGGCGCCCGCAATACCTGAAAACCCGCAAAACGGTGAGGATTGTTGATGAGATTAACCTGCCCCTGAAGCGAACTAATGACTTTTTCGGCAAAACTGAGTGAAAATGTATGAGTCTCTCGCCTTGTCAGATCGAGCAATATATCCGCAACTTCCGGAAGCTCTTCGGGAGCAGCCCCACCAATGCTGTCCGACTTATTTTCTCGCTCTGCCATGGCGCGTGCGACGGAATCTGAGGCCTTATCAGATATTGTATAGACAGTCGCGCCGCGAATATCACCCTGGTTGATGGTATCTGCGTGGATAGAAATGAAGAGGTCAGCCGAATATTGGCGCGCAAGGCGTACGCGCTCAGACAACCTCAAAAATTTGTCGTCATCCCGCGTCATCAAAACCTTGATGTTACTTTCTTTCATCAACCGATCTCGCAACTCCTGTCCGAAAGCGAGGGTCAGATCTTTCTCTTTGATGCCGCTCAGACTTTCAGCACCACTATCTATGCCGCCATGTCCGGGATCAATCATAACGATGAATGGACGCCCCTTCTCCTTGTCTGGCAGGACCGATGCAGCTTTTATTCCAGCATGTTGCCCTGTTGATCCAGTAACATCATTTGAAGCAGCAAGCTTTTTGCTAAATTGCTGCTCCGAAGTGGCAACCATGTCGGCAACAAGACGGTAGCCCGATGTCGTTTCATTCTTTATGACTTGAACGCTCTCCAAATCAAATGGACCGCGCATCGTCAAAATGAGGCGGGAGCGGTTTTTACCGACCAGACCATAGCGTACTCGCGAAACAATTCCCCTCGCCGCCAAGCTATTTTCGTCGAACCCAAAGCGTGTTTCGGGAAGATCGAAAACCAAACGATGAGGATTGCCCAAAAGAAGCGTTGAGAATTTCGGCTCCTGATCGAACATAATGACAACGCGCATACGCAGATCGTCCCCCGCCATACGATAGGTCAGAGCGGATAACGGAGCGTTATCGGCAGCCGTTGCTGGGCCAACATAAAAAAACGCCGAACATAACATCACCAAGAGCACACATAAATTTCGTGCGTTCAATTTGTTTCGGGCAATTTTTTGAAAGCTCATACAATGCATAGGTGTTCGCAATCTGGACATTATGAATTAATCGAAGACCAGGCGTTCAGGCCAAAACTTATGTGCGCGCGCATTCGATAAATAAAACCGTATCGAATTATGGTTAACAAAGGTTTCAAACTCCCCTTTTGGGCGGCACAGACTATCCTTCAATTATTCTATAGCCACCTTTCGGCAAAATTACGATGAAGGTGTCAACTGATATTCATACTTGTCATAGCTCGAACGACGCCATAAAAGCTAAACTAGGCTTTGGAATAGCTGTCAGAATCGTTTGCCGGTTTTCTAAACGGATCGAGACGAAAGATAGCTAAAACAGTGATGTATTGTATTCACTTCCCATTAGCCCGCACAGAATTCAACGGAATACGGCACCCCCGCCGCCTCCGTTTTTTAATCGGCCGACGGCGCATGGATACGCGCTGTCGCCAGTGCTCTGAAAAGAGCAAAGAGGTCGGCCCGGCTTTTTCGGGCCATATATGAGGTCGTTTCGAACGGAACAGCTATGGGTCTAGCAAGACTGACCATCGCAAGCCTGAAGACCGTGATCGCCAGTTGGCCATCGCGCGCAGAAACAGCAGCTTTTGTTCCGACGAACCCATTATCATCCGGCAGATGCTCCCCAGCCAGGACGACAGCCTTCAGGGTTTCGTCCGGCGCACGCGGCTTGCGTCTTAGTGCCGGCAGGAAAGACAGTTATGTCCAACAAAATGCTTATCGATGCCTCTCACCCGGAGGAGACGCGCGTTATCGTAACGCGCGGGAACAAAATTGAAGAATTCGACTTTGAGTCGGAACATAAGAAACAGCTAAAGGGTAACATATATCTCGCACGCGTCACGCGTGTTGAGCCATCCCTTCAGGCTGCATTCGTGGAATATGGCGGCAATCGTCATGGTTTCCTCGCATTTTCTGAAATTCATCCTGATTATTATCAGATTCCTGTTGCTGATCGGCTTGCACTGCTTGAAGCAGAAGCAAAGGCAGCGCGCGCAGCAGACGACGAAGAAGACGAGCCGAAGGCAAAGAACAACGACCGTTCACGCCGTCATCGCCGTCGTGGACGTCGTGATGATCAGAATGCGAACGTTGCTAAAAACGGAGTGCCAGCTGCGGAGCCAGTCGGTCCGGCTTTTGCAGATTACATTGCTGGCACGCCGGCTATCGCCTTGATGAAACTGGCCGGTGATGTTGTTTCAGAAGGCGTTGAATCAAGCGACAATGATGATGATGACGAGAACGATGTCGAAAATGAAGAAGACATCGTTGAATCGGTTGGTTCGGAAGATGCGATGGAAGAACTTCCTTCGCACGGGCGGACCAACCGTCGTCAGTACAACATTCAGGAAGTCATCAAGCGTCGCCAAATCATTCTGGTTCAGGTGGTCAAGGAAGAGCGCGGCAATAAGGGCGCAGCTCTCACTACCTACCTTTCGCTTGCTGGTCGTTATTCCGTTCTGATGCCAAACACGGCTCGGGGTGGTGGTATCTCGCGCAAGATCACTAATCCGCAGGATCGCAAGCGTTTAAAGGAAATTGTCAAGGAACTTGAAGTGCCGCAGGGCATGGGCGTGATCCTTCGCACCGCCGGTGCAAATCGCACCAAAGCGGATATAAAGCGAGATTACGAATATTTGATGCGTATGTGGGAAAATGTTCGCACATTGACCCTGCAATCAACGGCACCCTCGCTCGTTTACGAAGAAGGCAGTCTGATCAAACGATCGATCCGTGATCTTTACAACAAGGAAATCACCGAGATTCTCGTTGCTGGTGAGACCGGCTATCGTGAAGCAAAAGACTTCATGCGCATGCTGATGCCGACCCATGCAAAAGTCGTTCAGCCTTATCGTGAGCAGGTTCCGGTTTTCACACGTTATGGTCTGGAAGCGCAGCTTGATCGCATGCTGCTTCCGCAGGTCACACTGAAGTCGGGTGGATACCTCATTATCAACCAGACAGAAGCCCTAGTTGCCATTGACGTAAATTCCGGTCGTTCGACGCGTGAACATTCGATTGAAGACACGGCGCTTCAGACCAATCTGGAAGCTGCAGAAGAAGTCGCACGCCAGCTGCGCTTGCGCGATCTTGCCGGTTTGATCGTTGTTGATTTCATCGACATGGAAGAAAAGCGCAACAATCGCGCAGTCGAAAAGAAGATGAAGGACTGCCTGAAAGACGACCGCGCGCGTATTCAGGTTGGCCGTATTTCGCATTTCGGTCTTCTGGAAATGTCACGTCAGCGTATTCGGGCATCAGTGCTCGAAAGCACGATGCAGGTTTGTCAGCATTGCGGTGGTACGGGACATGTGCGCTCTGACTCCTCGATGGCACTCCATATTATTCGTGGCATTGAAGACTATCTTCTGCGCCATTCGGGCTATGACATTACTGTACGCACTCCGGTTGCATCGGCGCTTTATGTTTTGAATCACAAGCGCGAACTACTTGCTGATCTTGAGGGCCGCTTCGGTGCTTCAATCAGCATTGACGCAGACGACAGTGTTGGTCATCAGCATTTTGTCATCGACAAAGGTGCGCCATCCACGCGTCCGATTACGATCCATCCTGCGGCACCTATCGTCTATGAAGACGATCTGAACGACCCGGATATCCCGATGGACGAGGATGAGGCCGAAGAAGAAGTCAGAGACGAAGTATCTACCCGCGAAGAAAATAGCGAAGATGGTGATCGCAAGCGCCGCAAACGCCGTCGTCGTCGCGGTGGCCGTGATCGTGAAGGCGGTGAGCAGGCAGCACAAACAGATTCCGCATCAGAATCATCAGACGAAGATGACGAGGAAGATGCAAATCCGCATGGCAAAAGCGCGCTGAGCGAAGAGGATCGCCGTAAGAAGCGCCGCCGCGGTCGCCGTGGAGGACGCAAAAACCGTCGTGAAGATGATATTCATGCACGGAAAGTTCCAGCCCCTGAATTCGTCGGCTACACGCCAGTGATTCCAGTACCTGCGGAAGAATCGCCCGCTGAAGTCTCATCAGAAATCACTGTCAGTGAGGCTGTGGCTGTGGCTGTTGAAATAGCCGCTGTTGAAGCGCCAGTGGCCACTGAACCAGTTGTTGTTGAAGAAGACCAAAAGCCTGCAAAGCCAGCGCGCAAACCGCGTGGCCGCAAAGCTGCAAAAACTGAAGAAGCCGCGAGTGAAGATGTTGTCGTAGCTGATCCGGCAGAAGAGCCAGCCAAGCCTGCTCGAAAGCCACGTGGACGCAAAAAAGTTGTTGAAGATGAAGCAGCAGCAGAAGCCGCCGTCCCCGCAGTGGAAGCGGAAGTTGCAAAGCCGAAGCGTCGCACCCGCAAAGTTGCAGCAAAGGCAGAAGCTGAGAACCTTGCCGCTGAGTCCGAATTAGCACCTGCCGCTGAGCCTCAAAAGGCTGCAGAACCTGAAAAGGTAGCTGAGCCAGTGGTTACGTCCAGCGAAACTGAGGAGCAGAAACCAAAACGCGGCGGCTGGTGGCAGAAAAAGGGATTTTTCTAAGTCTTGACGCTTTAAGCATTCAATAAAAAAAACCGGCGGAAATGCCGGTTTTCTTTTTGTTTCTTGAATTTTAAAGCGCTGGTCTGACGGGATCGGCGCTCTAATTTTTCGTTTTATGGCGCATCATTTTCTGATGGTAGCGGGATCAGGATCAGAAATCAGTCCCGCGAACTCATCTCCCCGCGTAGGCGTTTCATCCCTTCGGGAAGCCCTCCAATTTCAGGCTTTTTGCTGCGGAAGCCATCCTTCGAGCCGCCGTACCACTTCTTCCATGTCTTCAGAACTGCCTGCATAGGAAAAACGCATCGTACGGTGGCCATCGATAGGATCAAAATCCCGACCGGGAGTTGCTGCAATATTTGTTTCAGCAATCATACGACGCGCAAATTCCATGCTGTCATTGGTGAAGCGCGAAACATCGCAATAGGCGTAGAATGCGCCATCCATAGGAGCGGCAAGATTTAACCCCATGGGTGGCAGATGATCGAGCAAGATTTTACGGTTCTGTCGATAACGATCCTTGACGCGCTCAAGCTCAACGGTGGCATTGAACGCTTCGATTGCTGCGCGTTGTGACAGTTCTGGCGCAGAAATGTAAAGGCTTTGACCAAGACACTCGATCGCGCGGACGTCCGCATCCGGCAGCACCATCCAGCCGATGCGCCAGCCAGTCATGCAGTAATATTTCGAAAATGAATTGATGATCGTAACATCGTTCGAAATTTGCAAAGCCGTGACGTCTTCTGCTTCATAAGATAGACGATGGTAGATTTCATCCGAAATGACGCGGATACCCAGCCCGTGCGCGGTCTCAATAATCGCTTTGAGCTCGGTCTTGTCGATAACAGCACCCGTCGGGTTGGCAGGGCTCGCAAAGAGAACGCCCTTTAAAGGTTTCTCCGCATGGGCGGCAGCAAGGGCTTCAGCAGTCAGCGCACCGGACGCCCCGCTATCATTGGCGATTTCCACCACTTCAAGACCAAGCGTGGTCAGAATATTACGATAAGCCGGATAACCTGGGCGAGTAATTGCAACACGATCACCGGGATCGAAATAGACTAGAAAAGCGAGGTTGAATGCAGCCGACGAGCCTGTCGTAATAGCAATGCGTTCAGGAGAAACAGATACGCCGTAACTATCTGCATAGTGCTGGGCGATTGCTTCACGCAATTCGATGAGGCCAAGCGCATCAGTATAACCGATACGGCCATCTTTCAGGGCACGCTCAGCTGCCTCCCGCACGATTTGCGGCGCCGGGTCTGCCGGTTGCCCTACTGCCATCGAAATAATCGGGTGGCCCGCTGCACGTCTACGGTTGGCTTCCGCCAGAACATCCATGGCGTGAAACGGTTCGACCGCACTACGGTTTGAAAGAATATTCAACTGAGCCTCCCAAAAGCACGAAATGCTATAAAGCACCCTCGCCCTACAATCGCCGGATTGGTAAAGCAACAGCGGCTTCAGTAAAAAGAGTAATCAAGTTTCCTGTAAGCTTCGTTGATCGATGATCTCTATCGATGAAATGCCAGGCAGGTTATAAGATTCGGGTTACTCTGTTTGAGCAGGATGCGGGGCACCATGGGAAGCATGACTGTAACTTTGCCGACCAAAGCGTTTTCTTTCCATAGCCTGATGCGTCGTTCCGTCGTCGCTTTTTCGGCGCTTGCCGTGGCTGTTACAGGGATACTTCCCGCAAAGGCCCAGTCGCGTGGCGGTGGCGTGCCAATCGTACGCGATGCGGAAATTGAAGCCCTTGTCTCTGATTATGCTGCCCCCATCCTCCGAGCTGCAAAACTTGGCGGGCGCGGCGTAAGTGTCATTCTCGTCAATTCCCAGAGCTTCAACGCCTTTGTTGATGGACGCCGCATTTTCATCAATACGGGCGCAATCATGCAGTCAGAAACACCCAATGAAATTATTGGCGTGATTGCGCATGAAGCCGGCCACATTGCCGGTGGCCATCAGGACCGATTGCGTGAGCAGTTAAGTCGTGCCCGGACTATGGCGGTTATCGGTATGCTGTTGGGCGTTGGTGCCGGTGTTGCAGGTGCTGCATCTGGCAGCAGTGCGGCAGCAGGTGCTGGCGGCGGCATTGCCATGGGTAGTTCTGAAATGGCGATGCGCAATCTGCTGAGTTATCAACGCACCGAAGAAATCACCGCCGATCGTCTGGCTGTGAATTATCTCAATGCCACAGGCCAATCCACAAAAGGCATGCTCGATACATTCCAGCGTTTTGCGACAGCACTTTCGCTTTCTGGTACCCAGATTGATCAATATCGCATTAGCCATCCATTGCCACGTGAACGTATAGCCAATCTGGAAGAGCTCGCGAAGAAGAGCCCCAATTATAATAAAACGGATTCTGCCGCCCTCCAACTCAGACATGATATGGCGCGCGCTAAAATCGCTGCTTATTCCTCTAATAATATGGGCGCATTGCAGAGGATGTTCCGATCCAACCCCGGCGGCCTGCCAGCACGTTATGGCAATGCAATCACCACCTATTTGAATGGTTCGGCACGTTCTGCAATTCCAAAGTTCGAGGCACTTATTAAAGAACAACCGAAGAACCCCTATTTTCATGAAATGATGGGAGAAGTTCTCATCAAAGCCAATGATGCACAGGGGGCCGCCAAAGCCTTTCAGCGTGCCGTTTCATTGGATACGCGCAAGTCTCCGCTGCTACGTATGAGCTATGGACGCGCTCTTATGCTTACCGGCACGAAAACCAATATGCCTGACGCTATCAAGGAGCTGAAGGCAGGAATCGCAGCCGATCCAGAGTTTCCGGGAGGATATGGCTATCTTGCGCAGGCGTATGGCCAATCTGGTGACATGGCACGCGCTGATCTTGCCACAGCCGACATGAACTATTATTCCGGCAACCTGCAGCAAGCTCAGATATTTGCCATTCGTGCGCAAAAGCAGATGAAACGGGGAACACCCGACTGGCTGCGTGCGCAGGATATAATCAACGCCAAAGCTAAAAAGTAAGTCGCTTAACAGGCCTCTCAAGCCGCGTATTAAGTGAGATTTCAGAACGTATGAAAGTGATCAGTATGAAAAATGTCATTCTTGGTTCCATCGGAGGCGCCATCGTCGGAGCAGCTGCACTCGCACTCGGCTATTATGCAGGCACCGCACATCAGCCAGCGTCTGTAGCCCCCGTCGTCGCTCCCGTCGAAACGACCGCAGCGCCGCAATTGAACCAGCAGGCCGTAGAGGCCATCGTTCGCAACTATCTGCTGCAAAACCCGGAAATCATGGTTGAAGTGCAGACGGCACTCGAAACCAAACAGGCAGAAGCCGCACAGGAACAGGTGAAACAAGTTCTAGCTTCAAATCAGGGTCTTCTCTTTAATCCGGCACATGATGCGGTTTTCGGCAACCCAAATGGTGACGTTACTGTTTATGAGTTTTTTGATTACAATTGCGGATATTGCAAACGCGCCCTGCCCGATATGGAAGCGATCCTCAAAAACGATAAAAATGTCCGCTTCGTCATGAAGGAATTCCCAATCCTCGGACCAGATTCCATGCGCGCACATGTCGTCGCACAGGCTTTCAAAGCCCTCTTGCCTGAGAAATATGCCGAGTTTCATGAAGTCCTTCTGGGCGCACAGGAACGCGCAACAGAAGCTTCAGCAATTGCTGACGCGGTGAAGCTAGGGGCGGATGAAGCAACGCTGCGTGAGAAGATGAAGGATCCGGCAATCACCAATGCTTTTCAGGAAAACTATCAGCTTGCCCAAAAGCTCAATATTACTGGAACACCGTCTTATATCATTGGAAATGAGCTCGTACCCGGTGCAATTGGTGCCGAAGGTTTGATCGAAAGAATCGCTGCGGCCCGAACTGCCAAGAAAAGTTGAGTTGATTGAGATTACACCCGGTTGATTTTCCTACATGGCGTAATCAATCGTTCAATACTAACAAGCGGCTATTTTTGCCACAAATTGCGTTCATTCCACAAAGAATAGCGGGAAAAACGCTGTGGTTGAACATTCACATTGATTTAGAGGGTTTCGACTTGCGTCTAAGCCCTCTATATGGAATGCGAAGTGTAATCGAAATTTTGTAATAGGCCCGTAATCCATAACGGATGAACATGGTAAAAACGGTTTTTGTTCTGAACGGCCCCAATCTCAATTTTCTTGGGAAGCGTGAGCCGGGTATCTACGGTGTGGCAACGCTCGATGATATCGAAGCGAGCTGCAAGCGTGAATCTGAACAATTGGGCCTTGCTGTCGATTTTCGGCAAACGAATTATGAAGGTGATCTGGTCAGCTGGATTCAGGAAGCAGGCGACAAAAATGCCTATGTCCTGATCAATCCAGCAGCATACAGCCACACTTCGGTTGCTATTCACGATGCCATTCGCTCGGCCAAGGTTACGGTCGTGGAAGTGCATTTGTCGAATATTCATGCGCGTGAAGCTTTCCGGCATCACTCCTATGTCTCCGCAGTCGCCAAAGGCGTCATCTGCGGCTTTGGCGCGGAAGGATACCTGCTCGGCCTGCGCGCACTCGCGGCAATTGCCAAAGAAGAAGAAAACAACGGGCAAGCGTAAAGGGGCCTGATATGTCCAGCAAAAACTCCGTCATCGACAAAGAAACAATCCGCGATCTCGCGAACATTCTCAATGAAACCGACTTGACCGACATTGAAGTCGAACATGGTGAACTGCGTATCCGCGTTTCGCGCAATGTAACTGTTCAGGCTGCGGCTACCGTCATGCAGGCAGCACCCGTTGCCGCCGCTGCACCTGTCGCTACTGCTGTTGCTGCAGAGCCGACCAAAGCGGAACTCAGCAAGAATGCGGTTCCTTCACCAATGGTCGGGACGGCGTATCTCGCGCCCGCTCCTGGTGCACGCAACTTCATCGAAGTGGGAACACAGGTCAAAGAAGGCCAGACGCTTCTGATCATCGAAGCTATGAAGACGATGAACCAAATCGCGGCTCCACGTGCCGGCACGGTCAAGGCTATTCTGGTTGAAGATGCAACACCTGTTGAATTCGGCGAACCGCTTGTCGTCATCGAGTAAGATGACCATCAGGTCAGAAGAGTTTCAGCTTATTCAATGAACGGGCAGCAAAGCGCAATGTTTCAAAAGATACTCATAGCCAATCGTGGCGAAATCGCTCTTCGTGTGCTCAGGGCTTGTAAAGAACTGGGCATCAAGACGGTGGCAGTTCATTCCACGGCAGATGCCGATGCGATGCACGTCCGCCTTGCGGATGAAAGCGTGTGCATCGGACCGCCTCCATCACGTGACAGCTATCTGAATATTCATCAAATCGTTGCTGCTTGCGAAATCACTGGTGCGGATGCAATTCATCCGGGCTACGGTTTCCTTTCCGAAAATGCCAAGTTTGCTGAAATTCTTGAAGCACACGGCATTACCTTTATCGGACCAACTTCTTCGCATATCCGTATCATGGGCGACAAGATTGAAGCCAAGCGCACCGCAAAGCGCCTTGGCATTCCAGTCGTTCCCGGTTCGGATGGCGGCGTCACTGACGAAGGTGAAGCCAAGCGCATCGCAAAAGAAATCGGCTATCCGGTTATCATCAAGGCATCCGCTGGTGGTGGTGGTCGCGGCATGAAGGTAGCCCGCACCGAAGACGATCTTGCTGTAGCCCTCGCAACGGCACGTACTGAAGCGGGTGCAGCATTTGGAGATGATGCCGTCTATATCGAGAAGTATCTCGAAAAGCCGCGTCATATCGAAGTGCAGGTCATGGGCGATGGTGCAGGCAATGCAATCCATCTTGGTGAACGCGACTGTTCCTTGCAGCGTCGTCACCAGAAGGTGTGGGAAGAAGCCAACTCGCCAGCGCTCAATGCTGAAGCACGCGACAAGATCGGCATGATCTGCGCCAATGCTGTGGCAGACATGGGCTATCGTGGTGCGGGCACGATCGAATTCCTGTATGAGAACGGCGAGTTCTATTTCATCGAAATGAACACACGTCTTCAGGTGGAGCATCCAGTTACGGAAGCAATCACCGGCATCGATCTCGTTCATGAGCAGATTCGCGTCGCCGCTGGCCTCGGCCTTTCGGTCAAGCAGAGTGAGGTGCGCTTCCATGGCCATGCCATTGAATGCCGCATCAATGCTGAAGACCCACGCAACTTCACACCTTCACCGGGTCTCATCACCCATTACCATACGCCGGGCGGTCTTGGTATCCGCGTGGATTCGGGCGTCTATTCAGGCTACCGCATCCCGCCATACTATGACAGCCTCATCGGCAAGCTCATCGTCCATGGCCGCAACCGCGTTGAATGCATGATGCGTCTGCGTCGTGCACTCGATGAATTTGTGGTTGATGGTGTGAAAACGACCCTGCCCCTGTTCCAGGACCTGATTTCCAATCAGGACATCGCCAATGGCGATTACGACATCCATTGGTTGGAAAAGTATCTGGCCAAACAGTCTGAAACGTCAGGTGCATAAATAAAGTGACCGCAGGAGCCTCCCCGGACGACTATTCAATCGAACCGGAGTTGCTCCTGCGCGCCTATGCCACCGGGGTTTTTCCGATGGCAGAAGAAGCAGACGATCCGGAAATTTTCTGGGTCCGTCCTGAAAAGCGCGGCATCATCCCGCTTGATGGCTTTCACATCCCGAAAAGCCTGCAAAAAACCATCCGACAAGCGATTTTTGAAATCCGGCTCGATACTGACTTCGAGGGCATCATCGACGGCTGCGCAAGCGGCACCGGCGAACGTGCACGCACATGGATCAATAGGCCAATACGTGAAGCCTATCGGAAGCTTTTTGAAGCGGGTCATTGCCACACAGTTGAAGCATGGCATGACGACAAGCTTGTCGGCGGGCTTTATGGCGTTACGCTCGGACGCGCCTTCTTTGGCGAGAGCATGTTCACACGCAAGCGCGATGCGTCAAAAGTCTGCCTCGCCTATTTGGTCGATCATCTCAAACGGCAGGGATTCGTGCTGCTGGATACACAGTTTACGACAGCGCATCTCGAGCGCTTCGGCGCAATCGAAGTCAAGCGCAAGAAATATGAAGGGCTTCTCGAAGAGGCACTTCAGGGCAATGCCAATTTTTGATTTATAAAATTACTGACGTTTATCCGGCGCAGGCACATCAGATGTCTGCTTACAGTTTTTCAACCACACGTCATAAATCGGATGTTCCACGGCATTGAGACCGGGGCTGTCAGCAAACATCCACCCCGTAAAGATGCGGCGAATTTTACGATCAAGCGTGATTTCATCAACTTCAACGAAACCATCCGTGCGTGGTGCTTCGTTATCAGTGCGCGAGTAGCAAACTTTTGGCGTTACCTGAAGCGCACCAAATTGCACAGTCTCATTTATGTAAACGTCAAAGCTGGTAATGCGTCCGGTAATCTTGTCGAGGCCGGAAAACTCTGCGATGGGGTTAGAAATACGCTCAGCATAAGCTGCATTGAAACCAATAGAACCAGTTAATACCGTCAGCAAAGCCACTTTCGTTGCCTGCCTAAGCCAGCTTTTACCGTTTATAGTTGTAACGGGAGAAAACTTCTTCAAAACGGATATCCGTATCAATCTGGTTAATTAATAGCGCCGGAATAATTCCTACGGACCAAATGTGACGATTCGTTGCCCTGTCGCAAGCAACAATGACCGACCATCATTCGGAGAATAGATATATCCTCAGGCCTTTTACGCCAACCGAGCTTCATGAAAAAAAACGGCATGAACATTCATGCCGTTTTCCTTCAAAATTAGCTGCCCGGTGTCCAGGCATCGTATTCGCCCGTTACGCGTGGGCGTTCCGCAGGTGTCGTACCCGGAATGGCAATAGCACCTTTAGGACGGTAGGCCAGCGGCGAACCTGTCAGATTTTGCAAATGCGGCTTCTGCCAGTCGCGCGGCTTGTAGTCTTCCTTGCTTGGCGGTGTATCAACACGGTGGTGTATCCAGCCATGCCAACCCGGAGGAATAGCACTTGCTTCCGCATAGCCATTGAAAATGACCCAGCGGCGCGTACGACCTTCAGAGTCCTTACCACCCTGATAGTAGATATTGCCGAACTCATCTTCGCCAACCCGTTCGCCTTTGCGCCAGGTGTGAAGGCGGGTGCCGAGTGTCTGGCCATTCCACCAGGTGAAGACTTGCGTAAGAAATTTCTTCATGACCTATCCAGATCCGTAATTGCCACAGGCAGATCAACTGCCGGGTTTTGATGCTTATGGCCCTATCAAAGGCCCAAGGCAAGGGGCAAGTTGCCGCTGTCACAAGAGTATGAAGCGCATCACGAAAAGTGTAAAACAGCTTACAGACACGAAGCGCTCAAGCATTAAATCTACATAGACCAGCCTTCGAGAGACTTTTCCATAATGAGCACTGGTTCCTTGCAATCGGAATCGCCCCAATCTTCACTTCGACCCACGCGAGCATAGCCTTTGCGCTCATAAAAGCGCACCGACTTTTCATTGCGTTCTATAACTTCGAGCCGCAGCGTGTTCACGCCGGGAAAAGCCATTTCGACTTCTGCCAAAAGCATTGTGCCGATGCCCTGCACCTGCGATTCAGGGCGCACATAAAGCTGGTGAAGCGAGGCCTTGCCCTCTCCGGTCTGGCTTGCAAAAGCCATACCGTCGATACCGCCCTCACCGTTGTCTGCAACGATAAACTCAGAATATGGCTTCTTCAGATTGGCTTTCAGAGCCGCAACCGAATGCCATTTACCAGTGACGGCATTCACTGTTTCCCGACCTAGAATATCGTCAAAAGTCGCGTGCCAAGTCGAGACCAGCAATTCATGCACGGCCTTCAAATCGGCCTCGCTGGCGCTGCGAACCCACATTATTCTTCAATCCCGAGCTTGGACTTAACCAGATCATTGACGGCCTGCGGGTTAGCCTTGCCGCCCGTCGCCTTCATCACCTGACCAACGAACCAGCCTGCCATGCTTGGCTTGGCCTTGGCCTGTTCAACCTTGTCCGGGTTGGCGCTAATAATATCGTCAACGGCCTTTTCGATTGCACCCGTGTCAGTGACCTGCTTCATACCGCGTTCTTCAACGAGGCTTTTCGGATCGCCACCTTCATTCCAGACGATTTCAAACAGTTCCTTGGCGATCTTGCCAGAAATTGTACCGTCCTTGATCAGATCAATGATCGCGCCAAGCTGCGCGGGCGAAACAGGCGATGTTTCAATATCCTTGCCGGTCTTGTTAAGCGCACCAAGAAGATCATTAATAACCCAGTTTGCCGCCAGCTTGCCGTCACGGCCATCAGAAACTGCTTCGTAATAATCGGCGATCGCCTTTTCCGAAACGAGAATCGAAGCGTCATAGACGGAAATGCCGAGCTTTTCGACAAGACGGTCTTTCTTGACGTCTGGCAGCTCCGGCAGATCAGCAGCCAGCGCATCGACAAATGCCTGATCGAATTCGAGCGGCAGAAGGTCGGGATCCGGGAAATAGCGATAGTCATGCGCTTCTTCTTTGGAGCGCATTGAACGAGTTTCACCCTTCACCGGATCAAACAGACGGGTTTCCTGATCAATGGAGCCACCGTCTTCCAGAATGGCGATCTGGCGACGCGCTTCATATTCAATCGCCTGACCAACAAAGCGAATCGAGTTGACGTTCTTGATCTCGCAGCGTGTGCCGAATTCACCACCGGGGCGGCGGACAGAAACATTCACGTCGGCGCGCATCGAGCCTTCATCCATGTTGCCGTCACAAGTTCCGAGATAGCGAACAATCGTGCGCAGCTTGGTCAGATAAGCGCGTGCTTCATCCGACGAACGCAGGTCTGGCTTGGAAACAATTTCCATCAGCGCCACACCGGAGCGGTTGAGATCGACATAGGACATCGTTGGATGCTGGTCGTGCAGCGATTTGCCCGCATCCTGCTCCAGATGCAAACGCTCAATACCGATCTCCACGTCTTCGAACTGGCCCTTATTGTCGGGGCCGACAGAGATCATGATCTTGCCTTCGCCAACAATCGGCTGCTTGAACTGGGAAATCTGATAGCCCTGTGGCAAATCGGGATAGAAATAGTTTTTCCGGTCAAAAACCGATTTCAGATTGATCTGTGCATTCAGGCCAATACCGGTGCGAACAGCCTGCTTGACACATTCAAGATTGATCACGGGCAACATGCCCGGCATCGCGGCATCCACAAGGGAGACGTTCGCATTCGGATCGGCGCCAAAGGATGTAGATGCACCAGAGAACAGCTTCGATTCGGAGGTGACCTGCGCGTGGACTTCCATGCCAATGACGACTTCCCAATCGCCAGTGGCGCCAGAAATGAAGCGTTTCGGTTCTGGGGTGCGCGTATCAATAAGGGTCATGCTGGCTCGCAAATATTCGGATTGAGCTAAAAACTGATTGCTTACTGGCTAGAGCAAAGCCCCTTGGGATGCAAGCTTTTCAGCTGGTCAATTGCATGTGGTGAAACAGAAAAGGCCGCGCAATGCGCGGCCAATCCCGTATTCAATAAAGAGGAGAAATTAAGCCTCGTCGGACTTTTCTTCTGTCTTCTTCTTAGGAGCGGCCTTCTTCTTGGCAGCAGCCTTCTTGGCTGGCTTTGCTTCCGAAGCTGCATCTTCGTCTTCTGCGGTCAGCTCTTCCTTCGAGACCTTCTTATCGGTCACGTTGATGTTCGCCAGCAGATGGTCAACGACCTTCTCTTCGAAGATAGGTGCGCGGAGGTTTGCAACTGCATCCGGCGTCTTACGCAGGAATTCGTAGATTTCCTTTTCCTGACCCGGGTAGCGGCGTACCTGATCAAAAACCGCACGCTGCAGTTCTTCTTCGGTAACTTCTACACCAGCCTTTTCGCCGATTTCGGAGAGAACCAGACCGAGGCGAACACGACGTTCAGCAAGCTTGCGATATTCTTCACGAGCGGCTTCTTCAGTGGTTTCTTCGTCTTCAAACGTGCGGCCAGCCTGCTGCAGGTCGAAGTTGATCTGCTGCCAGATGTTGTTGAATTCAGCTTCAACCAGCTTTTCAGGTGTTTCGAAAGCGTAATCACCATCGAGCGCGTCGAGAATCTGACGCTTAACCTTCTGACGCGTGATCTGGCCGTACTGACTTTCGATCTGTTCGCGAACAACCTGACGCAGACGCTCAAGCGACTCGATGCCGAGCTTCTTGGCGGTTTCATCGTCGAGAACGAGTTCACCAGCCTTTTCGACGCCCTTAACGGTGATGTCAAAGGTTGCATCCTTGCCTGCAAGATGCGCTGCACCATATTCTGCAGGGAAAGTTACGTTGATAACCTTCTCATCGCCGGCCTTGAGGCCAACGAGCTGTTCTTCAAAGCCGGGAATGAACTGGCCCGAACCGAGAACAAGCTGCGCATCGGTGTCAGCGCCGCCTTCAAAAGGTTCGCCATCAACCTTACCGAGATAGTCGATCGTGACACGATCTTCATTTTCGGCCTTACCCTTCTTGGCTTCAAAGGTACGGGTCGAAGCTGCAACGCGCTTGACCTGTTCGTCAACTTCTTCGTCCGAGATGTCTACGACTTCACGGGTCACAGTGATCTTCGAGAAATCCTTGACTTCAATCTTTGGCAGAACTTCATAGGTCAGCGAGAAAACGAAATCGGCCTTGCCGTCCAGAACCTTTTCAGCTTCTTTTTCGTCTTCAGACATCGAAACGACTGGCTGCGTTGCCGATTTTTCGTTGCGGTCAGCAAGAATAGAGCGTGACGAATCATTCAGGATTTCGTTCACGATCTCAGCCATGAAGGACTTGCCATAGGTCTTGCGCAGGTGTGCTGTTGGCACCTTGCCTGGACGGAAGCCATTGATCTTGGCGCGACCACGTGCAGTTTCGAGCCGCTCGGAGAGCTTTGCTTCGAGATCTCCTGCCGGAACCACGACTTTAATCTCGCGCTTCAGCCCTTCATTAAGCGTTTCGGTAACCTGCATGTTCAAACCTTCACTTCTTTGTCATTGTCCCGCCGTTACCGGCGCTTATGCCTCGTCGCGGGAGAGAAATTCTTTGCCTTAAGGCAGTTGGTGCGGATAGAGGGACTCGAACCCCCACGGTCTCCCGCCAGAACCTAAATCTGGTGCGTCTACCAATTTCGCCATATCCGCCTCTGAACCGAAGTGCATTCAACCGAACGCACCAAATTCGCCTCAGATATTGAACCGCCTCTCGAAAGCGCGCGTCTCTATATCACTCAATTTTCCCGGTTCAAAGGAAAAAAGCCGATTTGCTGGCATTGATTTTCAAGCCGGTTCAAACCGAAGCGCTTTCGTGCTTTCCGCCCCTATATAGCGATCTTATCGCCTTAGCCAAGCCTTTTTAGAATAAAGCCGGATTAATAGAGCGGCTCCTCGTAAAGTTGCCTGCCTTTATCGCGTAAAGCTTTGATAACAGCGGTGCCTGCATCATCAACGGCGATCACAGCGGTAATCTGCAAATCACGCTGACCATCTTCGATTACCCGCCCCTCGCCCTCCGGAACATAATAGCGCTCGATACCGTAACGCACATTGAGCGTCGCATCGGGATCGTCGGGAATCTTGTAGTTCGATTCTCCGCGAATCTGCACTTCATCCTCAGGGAGATCTGTAAAAGACATGAAAGATGCTCGCGAGATATGCCAGATGCCATCAGGTCCAGACTTCAGTGCAACATAAACAGTCCGCGAAGAATCAACGGGCGTACCTTTGATGATTTTGCGATCAATCGACGTTATGTCATAGCCGAGGATCACATAATCCCCACGCATCAAGTCGCGAGGATCGACAGGTTTGGTCTGGAGAACAACTTCATGACCGGACCGCAATATCGAGGCGCGCTGCTCAATGCTTGCATAGAGAATACCGCTCTGAAGCAAAGCTGCGACCACAGCGCCAGCATAGAGCCACTTAGCCTTGATCAAGCTCATGGCTGCACCTCCGTTTCCCGCTTCCGTCCGAAACGGCTTTCCATACGCCGCACGAAGGTAGCCAGGAGAAGAACCAATATGCCAGCGGTCAGGAAAAAGCCCGAAGTACCGATCATCGAGCCAACGGTTGAAAAAGCGAGATAAAGCACTTCTAAAGAAAATGCGGCATATGCAATCGAACGCAAGCTGCCATTATCCCGCCCACATACGGCAAGCGAACCAATCGATAACGCCAATATGAGAATCCCATAGACGACATCCTGCGTGATATTCTTATCAAAGATGGTCGAAAGCATCTTGTCGACCTGAAGAATGCCAAGCGCCATTAGGGCCAACAACAAGCCATAAGAAGCGAGCGGATGCGCGAAACGTGTGAGCCGCTGAAGTGCGTCATGCGCGAAAGCATCAATAAGCATGAAGCCAATACCGACAACCAACATCAAACCGAGAATCAAACGGCTTTCATTTTCTGAATAAAGAAGCGCAGCCCAGCCGAGTACAAACAGACACAATATATGTGCAGCGTGACGCGATTGCGTGAAGCGCGCTGCGAGCGCACCAGCAAGGACCAGCAATGGACCGATCCAGCGATAGGTCATTTCACCGTAATTGTTATCGAAAGCGTAGGTCGAGAGATAGAAGCAAGCCACCCCTGCACCAAAGGCAGTCAGCGCGGATGAACGCAGCAGGAAGGCAGACGCGAATACACCGACAGCCCAAACAACCGCCGCCGAATGCACATCGCCCGACATATGATACATTTGGCCTATAAGCGCGATACCAGCACCAAATGAAGATGCAGCAATTATATAGAGAGCCTGCGGCAGGATGGTATCGCCACGTATCTGTCGCCATGCGCCACCGATATAGCAAACCCAGATCAATATGAAGACAAGACCGATACGCATGATGCGCGGCATGTCCTGCCAGTTTGCCGCCACAAGCATGATGACCGCAGCGCCGAGCAGCAGCCCGCCTAATGTTGCAAGAACCGAGCCGAGACTGAACCGGGGGCCACGTTTTTCAAGATCGGCATTCAACCGGGAAGCTGTGTCTGCATCTATAAGACCGTCATGCTGCCAGCGTGCGATCATGCGCTCTACTGAAATTGAAAACGACAAAACAACTCCCGAAGAATCTATGCGTTGAAGCCGTGAGGCACTAAGCGGCTGAGAACATATAGGAAACTCACCAGCCGGCAAACAAATACCTTCTGTCGCTTTACGGCAATTTTGTGCCTGACCAGTCTAATCGATTTAGCTCGTCGTGCGGAACCCGCAAAGCAGCTATGCAATCTTGGGTCTGCAAGTAGCGAAAACAATGAGTTATATCATGAGCAACAAAACGAGATGAATTGAACCACAGTTCCTCAAAGATGAAGGAATAAAACGATGAACCTGCTTCGCTCATACAACAACTGGCGCCGTTACCGCGATACTGTCAACGAGCTTAACCAGCTCTCGACTCGCGAACTTAACGATCTTGGCATTTCCCGCGCAGACATTCCGTTTGTCGCACGTCAGTCCAAGGGACGCTAATCAGATTTGACTTTGCTGGGCCTGAATCCTCCTCCCATCAGGTCCGGTTTGTCGCAAAGCGCTCCTCCTCCCATGCTTTGCGATACCAAGACCGGTCTCTCCTCCTCCCAATTCCGGTCTGACAATAATGGCATCCGTCGCACCTCCTCCCGCGCCGGATGCCATTTGTTTTTGTGGTATAGGTTCTCTGCTCTGATGCGCTTCGCCCATTGAAGGCGACATTCAAAGGAGGTAAGGGATTGCCATGTCAAAAGATACCAACCTCTCCCCCGTACATGTCGTAGGCGGCGGCCTTGCAGGCTCCGAAGCCGCGTGGCAAATCGCGCAGGCTGGCGTGCCTGTAATTTTGCATGAAATGCGCCCGGTCCGCGGCACAGACGCACATAAGACAGAGCAGCTGGCAGAGCTGGTCTGCTCGAATTCTTTCCGCTCAGACGACGCCGAGACAAATGCCGTCGGCGTACTCCATGCCGAAATGCGCCTTGCAGGTTCGCTGATCATGGCCTGTGCCGACGCACATCAGGTTCCAGCCGGTGGTGCACTCGCGGTCGATCGCGAAGGCTTTTCGCAGGCAGTGACTGCGAAACTAGAAGCGCACCCGCTGATTACGATTGAGCGCGAAGAAGTCACCGGCCTCCCACCCGAAGACTGGGGTACGACAATTGTTGCTACCGGCCCACTGACTGCGCCGACGCTTGCAGAAGCGATTCAGGCACAAACAGGTGCTGATGCACTCGCTTTCTTTGATGCCATTGCGCCGATCATCCATTTTGATTCGATCAATATGGATGTGTGCTGGTTCCAGTCGCGCTACGACAAGGTTGGACCCGGAGGCACTGGCAAGGACTACATCAACTGCCCCATGGACAAGGAGCAGTATGAGGCTTTCGTTGCTGCCCTTATCGAAGGTGACACGACCGATTTCAAGGAATGGGAAGGGACGCCCTATTTCGATGGCTGTCTGCCGATCGAAGTCATGGCCGAGCGCGGCCCGGAAACCTTGCGTCATGGTCCAATGAAGCCAATGGGCCTCACCAACGAACATAATCCGACGGTCAAACCTTATGCAGTGGTGCAGCTTCGTCAGGACAATGCGCTGGGCACACTTTACAACATGGTCGGTTTCCAGACGAAGCTGAAATACGGCTCACAGACCGGCATCTTCAAGATGATCCCCGGCCTTGAAAATGCGGAATTTGCGCGTCTTGGCGGTCTGCACCGCAACACCTATCTCAATTCGCCAGTGCTTCTCGATAACGTTCTGCGGTTGAAATCTCGTCAAAACCTGCGCTTCGCCGGCCAAATTACCGGCTGTGAAGGTTACGTCGAATCATCGGCCATCGGCCTTCTCGCTGGCCGTTTCACTGCCGCTGAAAGACTCGGCAAGACACCAGTTGCACCACCTCAGACCACTGCTTTTGGCGCCCTGCTCGGCCATATCACTGGTGGTCACATCGTTGCCGACGACGATGAACCGGGCAAACGCTCGTTCCAACCCATGAACGTCAATTTCGGCCTGTTCCCACCAATCGACGTACCAAAACCGGAAGGCAAGCGTCTGCGCGGCAAGGAAAAGACGATTGCAAAAAAGCGGGCCTTGTCTGCACGCGCACTCGCAGATTTCCAGGAGTGGCTCGGTAACAACGTATAAGTTTCGAAAGAAATTTATATTTTAATTCAAAAAGATAAGGCGGCTTTCTTATTCAGGAAAACCGCCTTAACTGTTTTAAAAATTAGCTCTAAACATCAGCCATTGTTTACGTATGGCCGACAGGTCAGCGACCTGATCGGCAGCTTTGCTGCCAAGCCGTTCAACAGAGCTAAGATAGGCTGGAACAAGTGCCAGCGGCAAAAATACCGGGCTAAGGCTTTTGGGTAAATCCTTCTTGGCCCTATCAAAGATCGCCAGATGTTCACGCGCAAGGGCTGTCATCACACTGATAACGCGCCCATGAGCGGACTTGTCTTCGTTGCCAATGAAGGCGTCGCGCGTCACGCCAACCGCCTGCAGCATATCGGCAGGCACATAAAGCTGTCCGCGGCGACGATGGATCGGCATAAGGCGCAAGAGGCCAGTCACCGCCTGTGCAACGCCGGCATGACCGACCGTATCTGTATGGGCCTGCGCCGCATCACGATCTAGAATGAAACCGGCAAGCTGGATAAGTGCCGATGCAGTTTCCCCACAATAGCCTTCCAGATCGTTCCGGCTTGGCATGGGATCGTCATAGAGGTCGAAAATGCGGGCATCGCAATAATTATCGAAAGCCACGCGTGGCAAATCATATTTGGTGATGGTGTCGATCAGCGCTGCAGCAACTGGATGTGCGTCCGCGCTGCCGCGCTCCTCACCGTTAATGAGATCGCGCCACCATTGAAGACGGACTTCACCGGGTAATGGCTCGTGTACAAGATCGCGAATCCGGGCGATCTCTGCGTTGAACGCATAAAGTGCAGCAAGCGCGCCACGTTTTTCCTCCGGCGCATAAAGCACCGACAGATAACGATCCCGGTCGGCTTCGCGCAGAAGCGCCAGACAATGTGCCTCATTCTCGTTCATGGAAATCAGTCTACCGCAATCAGCGCCGCTGCAACTGCACGATCTTCCGCGAGCAGTACATTATATGTGCGCACGGCAGCGCCCGTGCTCATCGGATCAGACGAAATACGATGTTCGCGCAGCATAGCGCGCACATCTTCCGGTATACGGCGAAGATCCATTCCTGTACCGACCAGAAGAATTTCGATGTCAGTAGCCTGTTCAAGAATAGCGCCAAGATCCTGGCGTGAGAGGATCGGT
The DNA here is from genome assembly GCF_014397025.1 of Ochrobactrum sp. Marseille-Q0166. Classification (NCBI taxonomy): domain Bacteria; kingdom Pseudomonadati; phylum Pseudomonadota; class Alphaproteobacteria; order Hyphomicrobiales; family Brucellaceae; genus Ochrobactrum; species Ochrobactrum sp. Marseille-Q0166. The sequence continues at coordinate 1,700,707 of NZ_JACJUO010000001.1, forward strand.
GGCGTATGTGGCTCCCAGCCGTGGATGCCGGATGGCAGACACAGGATAGAACCCTTATGCGACATATCGGCGAAGCGAAATCCGCCATTGCCATATGCATCAATGGGTGCTCGGCCCGGGAAATGGGCCTCACGAATTTCTATACCTTTTGCCATTTTAGTTTTCCAGATTGAGCGACTGTGCAAGATCATCGCCCATTGCATCGTCACCATCCGCAGCACGCGGCTTGAGGCCGAATTGTACGAGCAGAGGCGCTGCAATAAAGATCGAGGAATAGGTTGCCACTATGATGCCCACACTCAACGCAAGTGCGAACATGCGGATATCTGCACCACCAAACATATAGAGCGGAATGTGCGCAATGAAAGTCACAAAGGCCGTCGGCAATGTGCGCGACAAGGTCTGATTGATGGAGGCGTCAATAATTGCAGGCAAAGGCGCACTGCTATAGCGCTTCAGGTTTTCACGCACGCGGTCATAAATCACGATGGTATCGTTCAGCGAGTAGCCGATGATCGTCAGAACCGCTGCAACACTCCAGAGATTGAACTCCATGCGGAACACAATGAAGACACCCGCCAGAATGATAACGTCATGGAGCGTCGAAAGAACTGCACCGAGAGCCAGTTGCCAGCGGAACCTGATCCAGACATAGACAAAGATGCCGGCAAGAGACAGGAACAGCGCCATAAGCCCGGCCTGAGAAAGCTGCTCAGAAACGGTAGGCCCAACCACTTCGACACGCTGGAACGAATAATCCTGCTCGAACTCACCGCGCAGTTTCACTGCTACTGTCTGTTCGGCATCGTCACCCACTTCCTGGCTGCCAATCAGCACGAGTGCTGAGCGTGGGGAGCTAACCGGCAGCACACGCGCACTGTCGATATTAAGCTCACTCATGCGCTCTTCAATATCAGGAAGATTCGCATCGCCGCTCCGCGCCTGCAACTCGACCATAGAGCCGCCGCGGAAATCAATTCCGTAGTTGATGCCAATATTTACAAACAGCGCAACAACGATTGCAGAAGCGAGAATAGAAATGGCGAGCGTCACAAATTGAAGACGCATGAACGGAATATGTGTCACCGTCGGAACGAGCTTCAAACGACGCTTGGGAATTTCTTTTGGCTTGGCGGTACGCACCCACTGAGCGATGAGCAAACGCGTAAAAGTAAGCGTCGTGAAAAGTGTTGTCAGAATGCCGATTGTTACAGTCAGAGCAAAGCCATGGACGGGTCCCGATCCCATAAGGAACAGAACGAGGGCAGCAATCATCGTCGTAAGATTGGCATCAACAATGGTCGAAAGTGCGCGATAAAAACCCGATTCCATCGCCTGAACAACAGAATAACCTTTGCGGCGATCCTCGCGTACACGCTCGTAAATCAGAATATTGGCGTCGACAGCCATGCCAATGATCAGCACGATACCGGCCACACTTGCCAACGAAATCGACGCTCCTATCAGTGACATGATTGCCACCAGAATAATGACATTCACAACGAGTGCGACCATGGCGATCACGCCAAGCACACCGTAAGACAGGATCATAAACAGGCCGACAAGCAGTACTGCAAGAACGGCCGCGGATACCGCAGCACTTGCATAATCATCGCCGAGAGCTGACGCGATTGTGCGTTCCTCCAGAACCGAAACGGCCTTAGGCAGTGCACCGGATCGCAGAACTACAGACATGTTGTTTGCTGCCTGCAGATCGAAAGCCCCGGAAATCTGCAATTCATCCGTATCAAGAGGCTCATCGACTACCGGTGCTGAAACCACCTGATTGTCTACGACAATTGCAAAAGTCTTATCCGTTATCTGAGCAGTTGCAGCTGCAAGGGCACGGCGTCCTTTTTCATCCAATGTCAAAGTGATGACGGGCTCGTTGTCATCTTCGGCAAGCGTCGCTTTTGCATCAACGACATCTTCACCCGTGAAGATCGGATCTTTTTTCACGAGATAACCGACGGGTGGATCATCAGAGGAATAAATAATAGAACTATCCGTTGGCGAAGCGCCGCCACGAATAACATCATCGGGCGATATGCTATCATCAACAGCGTGAAACGAAAGCTGACCGCGGATACTCAGAATGTCTTTTAAAAGCTGAGCATCATAAAGGCCGGGCACTTCGACGCGGATACGGTTACGGCCATCCTCTTCCACGATTGGATTGCCATAACCAAGCTCTTCCAAACGCTGCCGCATGATTTCTTTTGTGCGATCAACGTCTCCTCTCCCGGCATTTTGCACCTGAAGAACGAGGCGCGATCCGCCTGAAAGGTCAAGCCCCAGCGCGACCTGCTTGGTTGGTAGAAATCCGGGCAGATTTGCCAGAGTTTCACGCGAGAAAAAATTAGGCGAAGCGATGATGAAGCTGGCGATAATCGCCAACCAGATCAGAGCCGATTTCCAACGTGAAAAATAAAGCATCGGTCAGCAATTCCGTTTCGGCTTAGGGAGAGCTTTCGGGAGCGCAATCAAACAACTCACCGGTTTGTAAATGAGCCAATATAAAATCACAGCTCACCACAATAATGAGCAGGCCCCGGTTAGAGAATCCTTACCGGGGCCTGCTCTTTACAAAAATTACTTATTCTTGTTGTCCGCGACTGGTTCGCCCTTAACACGCACTTCTGAAAGAGCGCTGCGCAAAACGCGGATCTTAACGCCTTCAGCGATTTCGACGTCGAGTTCACCATCGTCGTGAACCTTCTGGACCTTACCGACAATGCCGCCACCCGTTACAACCGTGTCGCCGCGACGTACTGCTGAGAGCATTTCCTGACGTTTCTTCATCTGTGTGCGCTGTGGACGGATGATGAGAAAATACATGATTACGAAGATCAGGACGAATGGCAGAATGCTCATGAGCATATCTGGTCCAGCGGCGCCGCCGGAAGCTTGTGCAAAAGCTGGTGTTACGAACATTAGGTACTCCTCTGGAAGTCTCAAAGACAAATTCTTAATGGCATTACAATGGTTAGTGCGCCAATTGCAACTGACGATGGCTTTACTCAGTCAAGGTCTAACACTTTTCCTGAATGCTGTGGCATGTTAAGCCCTGAACCTCATCATCTGAGGGCATGGAATGACGACCGAAAATATACTCAGCCAGAAACTCGACCGCCTGATTGCGGCTTTGGAGCGTATCGCACCACCACAGCCAGCGGTGCCAGACCTTGAAACGGCGGATTGTTTTGTCTGGGCACCCGAACGTCTGACTCTGGATCCAGTCAAGCGCGTCAATCGGGTAGACATAGCGCTCATACGTGGTGTGGACCTGGTCCGTGACCAGCTGGTCGATAATACCCGCCGCTTTGCAAAAGGATATCCAGCCAATAATGTGCTGCTCTGGGGCGCACGCGGCATGGGCAAGTCATCGCTCGTCAAAGCAGCGCAAGCCACCGTCAATGCCGAGCAGACTGACAAGCCTCCCCTCAAACTTGTCGAAATTCACCGGGAGGATATCGATAGTCTCCCTGCCCTGATGAATATCATCAAGGAAGCACCCTATCGCTTTATTCTCTTCTGCGATGACTTATCGTTCGATCACGACGACACATCCTATAAGTCGCTGAAAGCAGCACTTGAAGGTGGTGTTGAAGGCAGACCGGATAACGTCATTTTCTATGCGACATCCAATCGCCGCCATCTCATGCCGCGCGACATGATTGATAATGAACGCTCCACCGCAGTCAATCCCTCGGAAGCGATTGAAGAAAAGGTTTCGCTCTCTGATCGCTTCGGTCTGTGGCTCGGTTTCCATAAGTGCAGTCAGGATGACTATCTCGCGATGGTCGACGGCTATGCGGCGCATTACAAGCTGGATTATGATCCGCAGAAGATGCATGCAGAAGCACTCACCTGGTCCACCACGCGCGGAAACCGCTCAGGCCGTGTTGCCTGGCAATATATCCAGGATCTCGCCGGCCGCCTTGGCAGAGCTATTTAAGGTAAAAGCAGACAAAGAAAAAGGCGGGTAAAAGCCCGCCTTTGTTGTTCATTAGATTTAATTCCGATCACGATTCCAGATACTTGGAAGGATTGACCGGCGAAGAGTTCTTGCGCACTTCAAAATGCAGCTTCGGCGACTTCGCATTGCCGCTCATGCCCGACTTGGCGATGTCCTCACCACGACGAACCTTCTGACCGCGCTGCACGAGAATCTGGCTGTTATGGCCGTAAACCGTAACCAGGCCATTGTCGTGGCGGATCAAAACAGTCTGGCCGAATTCTTTCAGACCGTCACCTGCATAGATAACGACACCGTTTTCTGCCGCCTTAACCGCCGTGCCTTCCGGCACCATAATGTCGATACCATCATTAACCGCAGTTCCGTCGCGCTGACCGAAACTTGTCAGAACGCGACCGCGAACCGGCCAGCGCATCTGCGAAATTCCTGTCGAAGACGGTGCTGCCGACTGATCTTTCTCAGCATCTTCAATCACCTTATTGCTCGCCTGCGGCGGCGTGTAAGGCTTGACGTTCGACGCTTCATTCGGCGCTACGGATGCCGTCTGTACGGGTGCTGCAGCCGCTGGCTTCACTGGCTGTGGCGAAACCGCTGCGACCTGTGTCGCAGCACCGGCAGCAGATGGAATAACCAAATTCTGACCAACGCGGATCGCACCGTTTGTCAGACCATTTGCCTGCTTGAGCTGCTCAACCGGTACACTGTGCTTCTGCGCAATGGAAAAAAGAGAATCACCAGACTTAACCGTATAACCGCCGCCCGCTGCCGCAGTCTGTGCGGCAGCTACAGGTGGCACGACGTGACCGGCTGCTGGAATCGGTTTGCCGTTCGCTGTTGCCGGCAACTGACCCAGCACCTTTTCTTTCGCGCCTGTGGCAGCATTGTTTGCAGCACCGGCAGCACTCGCAACCTGCGTTCCCGCATTGTTTACACGGTTAACAACTTCGTTCTTTGTCTGATACACCTGATTCTGTGCTTGGGTTGCTGCAGCAGCAACTGGAGCCGACGAAACCGGCGGCAGGCTGTTGCGCTGCACTGTCCCGCTGGAAACAGGCGGAGCAGATGCGACTGGTGCAGATGCGTAAACACCACTCGCTGGTTGCTGCTGCACCACTCGCTGATTAGAGGTGGACCCCGTAAAAATACCATCGGTGAAGCGCATTGTATCGGCGCTGCACCCTGCACCAAATCCGGCAATCAGAACGATCGCTGCATTCCGCAGGAGACGTTCGGACGTATGCTGCAATATTGGAAAACGCATGTTCAACTCGCCCATACTCTGAAACTCACTTGGACTCATTAAAACGTGTTAATGTTACTCGCTGGTTAAGAACCCGGATATTTCCGAAAATTTATTCACCAATTAAATACCATAAGCTCAAACATCTGCTCAATTTACAGCAGTTTAGTACCTTACCTCCTTAAAGTGCGGACGATGAGCCTCACAAAACGGAGGAGATACCTTCGATAAATGGCTGATAGCGAACAGGCATAATGTCTTGCTGTTCGAAGCGGCTCCCGACTTTCGCGATGCGCGTCATCATCTGCACGCCATCCCCCGGCCCTACGGGCGCGACCAGAACACCGTGTGTTGCAAGAAGCTCTACGAAATGGCGTGGGATATCTTCACAAGCGAGCCAGATCACGATGCGATCAAATGGTCCGCCCGGCATACCATGGCGACCATCTGTATGCTTTACCATGATATTTTCGCGTTTGAGCGTCACGAACTGCTGCAATGCACGGTCGCAAAGCTTGCGGTATCGCTCCACCGTTGTTACGCGGCCAGATAACATCGACATGACCGCTGCGGTAAAGCCCGAACCTGTGCCGATCTCGAGAACACGATGACCAGATTCGAGATCAAGCGCGGAAATTACGCGCGCCTGATCATCGATACCTTCAATATATTCTCCACAATCAAGTGGCGCGGTCCGCTGGCTGAAAGCAAGATGCGCCCACGCAGATCCCATAAAGCTCTGGCGCGGGGTCGCTTCTATTGCACCAAAGAGGCGGGCATCATTGATGCCTCGCGCTCTCATACGCATTACGAAGGATACAAATCCTTCCCTGTCCGAAAGCTGCGGGCGTTCAGACACAGCCTGTTTCATGCTTCGACCCCAAGTGCCTTGCCAAGATCAGCACGCACCTTCTGCGCGGTCAGGTCGAGCTGAAGCGGTGTTACAGAAATAAAGTCATCCTTGATCGCAGCGACATCACTGTCTGCGGCAACTTCTGCCTTCATACGACCGAACTGAAGCCAGAAGTAAGGGAAGCCGCGGCCGTCGCGACGCTCATCGAGACGCGCATCATGGCTAAGTTTACCCTGAGCTGTCACGCGTGTTCCTTTGACGTCATCGGGCGCACAATTGGGGAAATTCACGTTGAGCAAGACGCCCTCCGGCCAACCCGCCTCAATCAGCTTTTTGATCAATTCGGGCGCGTGTGTCTCGGCGGTTTCCCAAGGCAGGACACGGCGACCGTCGTCGTAATCATATTCCTGCGAGAGTGCGATTGCCTTTACACCCAGAAGCGTGCCTTCCATCGCACCGGCAACCGTGCCGGAATAAGTGACGTCATCCGCCATATTCGCACCGGAATTGACGCCAGACAAAATCAGGTCTGGCGCCCCTGGAAGGACATGACGCACACCCATGATAACACAATCGGTCGGTGTGCCACGCAGTGCAAAATGACGATCGTCAATCTGGCGCAAACGAAGAGGCTCTGACAGCGTCAGAGAATGTGCAAGGCCACTCTGATCTGTCTCAGGAGCAACCACCCATACATCGTCTGAGAGCTTTCGTGCGATGCGCTCCAGAACTGCGAGGCCTTCGGCGTGGATACCATCATCGTTCGTCAGCAAAATACGCACGTCATCACTCCTTCATTCAGGTCATAAGATTTAATTACGCTGCTTTTTCAATGCGCGTAAGACCGCCCATGTATGACTGCAATACTTCAGGAATATGAATGCTGCCGTCTTCCTGCTGATAATTTTCCATAACAGCGATTAAAGCTCTGCCAACGGCCACACCCGAACCATTGAGCGTGTGAACAAAGCGCGTTGCTTTTTCAGTTTCGGGACGATAGCGCGCATTCATGCGGCGCCCCTGGAAGTCACCGCAAACCGAGCAGCTCGAAATTTCGCGATAAGCATTCTGACCCGGCATCCACACTTCGATGTCATAGGTCTTCTGCGCGCCAAAGCCCATATCGCCGGTGCAGAGCACCACAGTACGGAACGGCAGACCAAGACGCTTCAAAACTTCTTCTGCACAAGCCGTCATACGTTCATGTTCCGCAGCAGAACTGTCGGCATCGGTAATCGACACCATTTCCACCTTGAGGAACTGGTGCTGGCGCAACATGCCGCGTGTATCGCGACCGGCAGAACCAGCTTCCGAACGGAAGCAAGGGGTCAATGCCGTGTAGCGCTGTGGCAATGTTTTCGCGTCAACAATTTCGTCTGCAACCAGATTGGTCAATGGTACTTCCGCGGTTGGAATCAGCCAGCGGCCATCCGTTGTGCGGAAAAGATCCTCTGTAAACTTTGGTAATTGACCGGTGCCATAAACCGCTTCGTCACGCACCATCAATGGCGGCATCGTTTCCATATAACCATGCTCTGTGGTGTGCAAATCAAGCATGAATTGACCCAACGCGCGTTCGAGACGGGCAAGCGGTCCTTTGAGAACTGTAAAGCGCGAACCGGCGATTTTAGCAGCGCGCTCAAAATCCATAAACCCGAGTGCTTCGCCAAGCTCATAATGTTCTTTTGGCGTGAACGAGAAATTTCGTTGATTACCGACACGGCGGATCTCAACATTATCAGCTTCATCTTCACCAAGCGGCACATCGTCGGCTGGAATGTTTGGCAGTTTCGAAAGCGCGTCGTTAAGTTCCTTGATCAGGCAACGTTCGGTTTCTTCCGCTTCTGTCAAAAAGGCTTTCAGCTCACCAACTTCGGCCCTCAACTTTTCAGCGGTTGCCGCGTCTTTTTCGGCCATGGCTTTGCCGATTTCCTTGGATGCCGCATTGCGCCGTTCCTGTGCAGCCTGAACCTTGCCGACATGTTCACGGCGCTTTTCATCCAGCGCGATCAGTTCGGACGCGTGCGGCGGAGTTCCACGCTTGGCAAGCGCATTATCCAAAGCTTCAGGGTTTTCGCGAATCCATTTGATGTCGAGCATGGGAAAAGCCGTTTCGTGTAATTTAACAAGAAGAGAGGCTGCTATCACGCAGCCTCTGTTTAGCATCAGTCCAGATCAGGAAGTCGGGGCAGTGTCGTCAGCGTCGGCCTCATCCTTCGCCTCACGTCTCTGCTTTTCTATCATTCGGGCCAATATGATGGAAATCTCGTAAAGAAGGATCGTTGGTATAGCAAGACCGATCTGGCTTGCAGGGTCCGGCGGCGTGAGCACCGCAGCCACCACAAAGGCAATAACAATCGCATATTTACGCTTGTCTCTCAGTCCTTCTGAGGTCAGTAAGCCGGCCCTTGTCAGGAGACTTGTAATAACCGGCAACTGGAACACCAGACCAAACGCAAAAATAAGCGTCATAATGAGGCTGAGATATTCAGACACTTTCGGCAAAAGCGAAATCTGAACTTCTCCATTTCCGCCGGTCTGCTGCATCGCCAGGAAGAACCACATAACCATCGGCGTGAAGAAGAAATAGACGAGTGCTCCTCCGATGAGGAACAGAATTGGCGAAGCGATGAGAAAAGGCAAAAATGCCATGCGCTCATGCTTATAAAGGCCTGGCGCTACAAACTTGTAAATCTGTGCCGCGATAATGGGGAATGCCAGAACCACGCCGCCAAACATGGCGACCTTCACCTGAGTAAAGAAAAACTCCTGTGGCGCAGTATAGATCAATTCAGCCTTCGAACGGTCCATTCCGGCCCAGTCAATCGCCCACTGATAAGGAACGACCAGTAGATTGAACAGGTGCTTTGCGAAGGCAAAACAGAAAACAAATGCGATAAAAAACGCCAAAATCGCCCAAATCAGGCGACGACGCAGTTCAATCAGATGTTCGAGCAGCGGAGCGGCGCTCTGCTCAATTTCAGCCTCATCCGGTTTCAAGCTTTGCTTCCTGTCTTTTCAGTCGTCTTTTTGGTCGTCTTTTTAGCGGGAGCAGCAAGCTTTTCCGGGCTGGTCGCCGGTTTGGCTTTTGCCACAGCGGGTTTCTTTACAGCCGCGACCTTAGCCGGTTTGGGGGCAGTTGGCCTTGCAACATCATCAGATATAGCAGCCGTTGCCTTTGGCTTCGCTTTCGTCGTTTTCGCTTTAATCGACTTGGCTGTGACAAGCTCATCTGCTGGCGCAAGGGGTGCGGGCTTCTTGCGCGGTGCTTTCGGCTTGGCAACAGGCTTTTCGACCGGAGTTTCAACAGGAACCGTTGCACTGTTTGGCTCAACGGGTGTCGTTACTTCCGCAAACTTTGCAGGCTCAGCCGGAGACATTGATGTCGTCGACTGAAGACCCGCCCGAATTTCTTCGCCTGCACTGCGAATCGGATCAAAAACCTGTGTCAGCTTTGAGCGCGGGTCGAGCTTACGCGCCTCATCGACAATGTTCTTCACATCCTCAAGTTCGGCTTCCTTCAAAGCTTCATTGAACTGATGTCGAAACTCGTTGGCCGTACTGCGCATGCGCGCCGTCGCTTTGCCGAAAGCCCTGAGCATCTTCGGCAAATCCTTGGGCCCAACCACCACGATCATAACGATCGCGATAATCAGCAGTTCAGACCAACCGATATCAAACATATTGATACTCCGCGCTTCTGGCGCGCGCCCCGTCTCTCGGCGGAAAACCGCAATTCAAATCACAAATATGCCGCTTTTCAAGGCGGGTTTTGCGATCAATTCGTTGTTCTTGCACATGCTGCGCACACCATTGTACGCAGCCCATCAAGATCACATCAGGACTTTGTCGTCTTCTTGACATCCTTGATGGTATCATCAGCACGCGCATCAATTGTTCGTGCATCAGCTTTGGCATCTTCCTTCGCAGCATCTTCTTCAGACATGCCCTGCTTGAAGTTCTTGATGCCCTTGGCAACGTCCCCCATCAGTTCCGGAATTTTGCCACGGCCGAAAAGAAGCAGCACAACTGCAAGAACGATCAGCCAGTGCCAGATAGAAAAGCTACCCATTTTATTCCTCTCAATGCCGTGATCCACGGCGTATTTCTGTATTGCTGATTACGATTTAAGCGTTTTCAACAAATCTTTCAAACAGAAGTGTGACCGTGAACGAAGATACACCAATTTTATTTGTCATATGTTGTTTCAGATCAATCTCCGCGCGGCGCAAGCAATCCCAACCCTTCGAGATCGATGTCTTCCAGCGGATCTTCATCCGCAGTTAATTCATCTGGATCGACATTGGGAACCGGAATCGAAAACCCATTGGGAATGCGTGCAGATAACAACCCTGCCCCGCGCAACTCTTCCAGACCCGGCAAATCACGGATCTCCGACAAACCAAACTGATCAAGAAATGCGTCGCTTGTGCCATAGGTTACTGGACGGCCCGGCGTCCGCCGGCGGCCACGCAGCTTTATCCAGCCTGTTTCCATAAGGACGTCGAGCGTGCCTTTGGATGTTTCCACACCTCGAATATCTTCAAGTTCTGCGCGTGTCACCGGCTGATGATAAGCAATGATTGCAAGCACCTCCATCGCTGCACGCGACAATTTGCGCTGCTGCACCGTCTCACGGCTCAAAAGAAACCCGAGATCGGGGGCCGTGCGGAATGCCCATGCTGCGCCGACTTTCACCAGATTGACACCCCTGGTCTCGTAAATTCTTTTCAGATGATCGAGTGTAGCTGTCAAATCCGCATCACCTGGGAGGCGTTCTGATAAAGCACGCTCTGTGACAGGCTCCGCGGAGGCAAAGAGTATCGCCTCAACCACCCGACTGATTTCTGCGAGCGTCATTGAAGATTCCACGGCCTCAATCTTAGCATCATGCTCATCATCCATCGTGATTTCCGCCTCAGACATCACCGTCCTCATCCAGTTCATTCAATTGAGCCTGAGCACGCATATAAATAGGCTCGAAAGCCGCATTCTGCCTCAGCTCCAGCTTACCCTCACGCACAAGTTCAAGACTTGCGGCAAACGAGCTCGCAAGGGCTGATGCGCGTTCCTGTGGTGTCAATGCATAATTGATCAGAAACCGGTCCAACGAAATCCAGTCTTCACTTACTCCCATCAACCTTACAAGCGCACTACGTGCTTCTTTCAAAGACCATACTGCTCGTTTTTCGATCTGAACATGGGTCACACTCTGACGCTGACGCTGGGATGCATAAGCCGTTAACAGTTCATAGAGCGTAGCGGAAAACTGGCTTGAGCGATCCACGACCACCAATTCCGGCATGCCACGGGCGAATACATCACGCCCCAATCGCTTGCGATTTACCAGATTGGCCGCAGCGTCACGCATGGCTTCAAGGCGTTTCAGGCGGAATTGCAGCGTGGCAAGCAGTTCTTCGCCAGTGGCCTCGTCATCGCCCTTCTGTTTTGGGATCAGAAGTTTTGACTTGAGATAAGCCAACCATGCAGCCATGACGAGATAATCAGCCGCCAGTTCAAGCTTCAGAGCCTGTGCCTGCTCCACAAACGCCAGATATTGCTCGGCGAGAGCCAAAACAGATATCCGTGAGAGATCCACACGCTGATTACGGGCGAGATGCAACAGCAAATCCAGCGGACCTTCAAAACCCTGCACGTCGATGAGCAGTGATGGTTCACCGTCATCACGCTCAGATTCCTCTTGCCAAAGAGCATCCATCGGTACATTGGCACCGTCTTTGCTACTTGTATTGGTTTCAGATCCAGCCAACCGCTTGTCCCGTCAATCAATCGGCCAGTGCGTCAATCTCGCCAGGCCTTTAAGGACATCTTATCCGAAGAATCGCCTCTTAAGCGATCAATTCAAACATTTCTCCAAATTCTTCACGCAATTCTGCTTCTTCTGACAAATCAGGCTCACCTGCATAAACTTCGGCCAGTTCAGCACGTTCGAGCGATTGTCCATCCAGAATTGGAACTCGCGCGGCAACTTTCTTGAGTTCATCCATGACGCCAGCGCAATAAAGAACAATATCGCAGCCCGCATTGATGATACCTTCGGCAATATCGCCGAGATCGCCTGAAAGCGCCTTCATTGAAATATCATCACTGATGATCAGCCCGTCAAACTGAATAATATCGCGAATGACAGTATTGATCACCGTTGGTGAAAGCGTTGACGGATTCTTCGGATCAAGGCTGTCGAAGATTACATGCGCAGTCATGGCCATCGGCAAATCATTCAAAGCTTTGAATGGAACGAAATCATGTGAAACGAGCTCGCTTAGTGGAACACCAACACGCGCCAGCTCTTTATGTGTATCGCTGAATGCTCTACCATGTCCCGGCATATGCTTGATAACCGGTAATACGCCACCTGCAAGCAAGCCTTCCGCCGCGGCCCGCCCCATTACTGCTACTTCTTGAGGGTTCTTGGAATAGGCGCGTGCTCCAATCACATCATGTGCGCCTTCAATCGGCACGTCGAGAACAGGCAAGCAATCAGCATTTACGCCAACTTTGAGAAGGTCGAATGCATGAAGGCGTGCATGAAGCCATGCGGCGCGAAGGCCTGCTTCCGGATCGCGATGGTAAATGGAACCAATTTCAGCGGCAGCAGGGTAATTGGGAACCAATGGCGGGCGAAGACGCTGAACGCGACCACCTTCCTGATCAATAAATATCGGAGTCTGAGGCCTGTCGGTGACGTCTCGCAATTGTTCGGTCAAATCGGCCACTTGCTGAAGGCTTTCGACATTCCGTGCAAAAAGGATAAAGCCCCAGGGCTTTTCATTGCGGAAGAAGGCTATCTCATCCGGCGTAAGCTTCGTACCGGCCACACCTGCAATCCATGCCTTGCATTCGCTCATGCGATATTCCTTCGATCCATTTGAGCTCAAATCAGTGACTATGCCTTATCCGAAAAACAATTCACTTGGTAGTCTGATGCAAAAAGGGCGGCCAATGCCGCCCTCTTCAAATAGGCCAATCCAAGCAACTTATTGCGTTACAAAGCAGCTGCCGCCCGCCGTCTTGAAACGACCGCAAAGAGCATTGGCTTCTTCTTTCGAGCCAGCCTGAACACGAACGCGGTAATAAGTGCCCTTGTTTGGAATATCAGCCCGCTTGATATCGACCGCACGACCGCCGATTACGCTTCCATAACGCTGAGCCATATTGGCATAAGACTTCTGAGCCAGTTCGGCAGATGGCTGCGAAGCAATCTGAATGAAATAGCCCCCACCTGCAGCCGATGCGACCTGAGGTGCAGCGACAGCCGCCTGAGCAGGTGCCTGTGTACGCTGTGGAACATTGCCAACAATTGTCGTTGGCTGTTCAGCTGGTCTCGAAGGAACAACAGGCGCGCGGACAGGTGTTACAGGAGTCTGTGTTACCGGCTGAGTGGCCGGCGTATTGGCAACAGGTTGCTTTAGCTCACCGCCAGCAGCAAGTGCTGCAATTTCATCTGTTTCTGCTGGCGGCGCAATCGGCGCATCATTATTCGCAGATGCGACGGGCGCTGTCTGTTGGGGTGCCGTCTGAGCCGGTTGCTGCGCCTGAACGATCGAACCGTCCGGACGCACAATCATCGTTTCCACCTCGCGTGGCTGGATCAAAGGTGAGTCTTGTCCGGATTGAGATGGCGTTGTACCGGCCAGATTTGGCTCAGGGCTATCATCCGTACCCACTTCATTGTCCTGCGCGCCCAGATCAACAGGTTCTTCACCTGCTGAAATAAGCGACTTCTGTTCTGGATTGTTGGGCAACGTACCTGCAACCCGATCGTAAACTGCCTTGTCCTGATTAGGAACAGTTGCACCGCCCGGATTTTCGGGCTGCATCTTTATTGGTTGATTGTCTGCGCGAATCACGACGGGTTCCCCCGATCCGCTACCACCAAGGAAATGATAACCAATGCCACCGATGAGAACGGCCAGACCCGCGACACTTGCAAGGATCAGGCCACGACGCCCGCGAACAGGGCGATTGCGATAGGCTTCAGCAGCAACACCAAGATCGTCTTCTGGCTGCATGCCGGCACGCGTGCCAAATTCGCCGCCTTCCATGGTTTGCGCACCTTGCGCTGCCCAATGATTATAAAAATCATCGCTACTACCGGAAGTTTTCTGAGGCGCTGTCGACTGCACTGTTGGATTGGCGCGCCCGTAGGCAACCGTTGCTGCCGCTGCGCCGAGGCCAAGTGCCGCTCCGGTCGCTACACCACCATTCGGCAAATAAGACGATGCGCTTTCACGGAAAATATCTTCAAAAGCCTTGTCGGCTTCGCTCTGCACCTCAGCCTTGGAAGTCGATTCTTCAACGTCAATGGTGCTGAAGACTTCAGCGAATTCGGCTTCCAGATCATTCAGCGATGCGTTTGAATCGTCATCACCATAACTGACTTCAGGCAAATCAAGCGAGTGGGTTTGTTCAACCTTACCTTCAGCGACACTCAAAGTTTCAATTTCAGGCGCAGGAGCTGCGAAAGCCGAACGCTGGTCTGCGTAATTGCCAAAAGTTGGCGCTGATGGACGCTGCTCTTCGTCGCTATAGGTCGCGTGAGCATAGGCTGGCTGGCTAACAGACTCTTCTTCCGCTTCAGCTTCCAGATCGAAGTCCTCATCCGTAAAGAAGACGTCTTCGGTAAATGTTGCTGCTGCTTCTGCGGTTACGGCAGAAGCCGACTCCCCTGATGGCTCAAATCCGAAGTCATCATCGCCGAACGAAATTTCTTCCAGCCCCGAAAGATCATCGTCAGTGGACTCTGCGACTGCAGGCACAACATCTGTGTCATCTGCGAGTGAAAAATCATCACCAAAGGAGAAATCATCCTCGAATTCAGACTGTTCTGATTCGTATTCCGCGGCCTGCGGTACTGACTCAGGAGATAATGCCCCCGTCGTTGCGGCACCGGCAGCAAAATTGCTCAGCGTATAATGCGGGTGAGCCGGAGCATCTTGTTGAGACGATGTTTCAGAATGATCGCCCGCCTGCACATAGCTCATTGGAGACTCTACCGGCGCATAAGCCTGCGGTTCTTCCGACGAAAAATCGTCGAATGCTGGCTCAGCATAGGCAGGCCCTTCCACGACATCAGCATCGAAATGAGAGCCATAGTTTGCATACTGTTGTGGCTCGCCCTGCGGAACGGATCGATAATCTGGTTCGGGTTCCGACACAGTCTGAGGCTCATCACCGAACAACAAGCTTTCCAGTTCGTCCTCAAGAGAAAGCGCATGATGCGCAGGTTCTATCGACTGAGAAGGCTCAAACGTTGTTGCTGATGGGATTTCCCATTGGTTGACATCCAGACTGTCGGCCGATTCATTTGCCGGATATCTGGCAGTTTCTCCCGTATATGGATCAGAAAAAGCCGTTTCAGATGCCTGATATTCGGACACTGGGAAGCTCGAATGGCTCTGCTCGGAAGCTGCAACACTTGCGTTTGCCGCATACACATCCGGGTGAATATCTTCGTAAGCTGTACGCGCTTCGGAATAATCGTTGTAGTCGAACTGCGGCACGGGTTCCGCGCGGTCTGCTTCTACAAATTCGAAAGATTGCGCAGAAACGGCTGGTTCATTTGAATCCAATTGAAAATCGAATTCTTCTTCAAGGGCAGAAGCCAGATTGTCTTCATTCAAGACAGGCTCTTCATTCTGATAAGAATTCGTCGAAAATGGAACCGTGTATTGTTGCGGTTCAGCTTCATTGCCAAAATCACCCAGCAACTCACGCTCAAGATCAAACGATAGTTCACTATCACCAGAATCAAAATTTGGCTCAGACCTGAAGTCGCCGCGATAATCGTTCTGGGGAATGTTGGTATCAGCAGACGCGCCGAAGTCCATGATCCTTGATAGTTCCATCAGCGGATCATCTTCGTGCAGCGGACGATCGCCGTAATTACGGGAATTAGCACTGCTGTCCGTCATGGTGTGTTCCTAACTCAAACCCTGGACGTCGTAAGACGTTTCAATACATCACATTTTAGCGAGGCAATGTGGGCAAAAGTTGACGGAAGTTACCTGCGCCTTATGGAAGGTCGACAACTTACCATGCCGTCGATCTTCCATCTTTTCGACTTATCATCACCCACTCAACACTGACGTTGAACTTGCGAGTGATCAATTCGTCTTAGCGCATTTCCGTTGGAGCATCCGCACCGATAATCGTCAAACCAGAAGTAAGAACATCGGAAACGACCTGCACCAGCCCTAGCCTTGCTAGAGACAATTCTGGATCGTTAACCTTAATAAAACGTAAGTCTGGGTTTTCTGTACCCTTATTCCATTGCGAATGCAGCGCGCTGGCAAGGTCATAAAGGTAAAAAGCAAGGCGATGTGGCTCTTGATGGCTCGCAGCAGATTCGATCAGACGTGGATATTCCGCAAGCTTGCGGATGAGCGCGATTTCGCTCTCATCAGTTAGCTTGTGAAGATGTGCGCCCAGTGAAACACGGTCCAGATCACTCAGGCCCAGCTGATCAACTGCCTGACGGAAGACAGAGTGGCAGCGTGCGGAAGCATATTGCACGTAGAAGACCGGATTGTCTTTCGACTGCTCTGTTACCTTTGCAAAATCGAAATCGAGCGGCGCATCGTTCTTCCGGTAAAGCATCATGAAACGGACAGGATCACGACCCACTTCATCGACCACATCGCGCAGCGTGATGAACTCGCCCGAACGTTTCGACATACGGACCGGTTCGCCGTCGCGGAACAGCTTGACCAACTGGCAAAGCAACACAGTCAGCTTTGCTTTGCCGTCGGAAACCGCGCGCGCTACAGCTTCAAGGCGCTTGACGTAGCCGCCATGATCTGCGCCTAGCACATAGATCATCTCATTGAAACCACGGTCATATTTGTCTTTGAAATAGGCGACATCGGCAGCAAAATAGGTGAAAGAACCGTCCGATTTCATCAGCGGACGATCGATATCGTCCCCTACTTCCGTCGACCGGAACAAGGTCTGCTCGCGATCTTCCCACTCTTCAGGCAGTTGGCCCTTTGGTGGTGGAAGTTTGCCCTTATAGACATGGCCTTTGAGTGTCAGGTCGTTGATTGCGGCCCGGATCGCGCGTGCATGGTCTGCATGCAGTGTGCGTTCAGAATAGAATACGTCATGATGAACATTGAGTGCCTCAAGATCAGCACGAATCATCGCCATCATCGCGTTGATAGTGCGCTCCTTGACGAGCACAAGCGCTTCTTCGTCCGGCATTTCCAGAAGCGTCTTGCCAAACTCTTTGGCGAGCGCCTCCCCAACCGGCACCAGATAATCGCCCGGATAAAGGCCCGCAGGAATTTCACCGATGTTTTCGCCCAGCGCTTCGCGATAACGCAACATCGCAGAACTGGCGAGTACATCAATCTGTGCGCCCGCATCATTGATGTAGTATTCTTTGGTGACGTCAAAGCCTGCAAATTTCAGCAAATTTGCAAGAACGTCGCCCACAACAGCACCGCGACAATGGCCAACATGCATCGGGCCGGTCGGATTCGCTGAAACATATTCGACATTGACCTTGGTGCCATTGCCCAACTTCGAGCGACCAAAATCAGTCGCTTCATTGAGCATCCCCTGCAGCTCACGCTGCCAGTAAGCATCTTTCAGGCGCAGATTGATAAAGCCGGGGCCCGCGACATCAACCGTTGCAACGTCAGCATCAGCCTTCAGCGCATCGGCAATAGCAGCTGCAAGCTCACGGGGATTCTGACCAACAGCCTTGGAAAGCACCATTGCGGCATTGGTTGCAATATCACCATGCGATGCGTCGCGCGGTGGTTCTACGCTGATACGCGACAAATCGAGATCGCCGCCATCTTTCGTTTTCAGATCAATATCTTGCAACGTTTTTTTGATACGTGCGTCGAAATCTGCAAAGATATTCATGGTCCGTCCTGTCAGGCGTCCGTCCGGCTGAAGTTGTGCATTCCGGCCTTAGCTCTTCAAAAAAATATCAGCAGCACCAACGCATTTCAGCATCGGCACCTGCTTCGTTACGCCCCCGATTAAGCTAAATCGGGTGTGTGGTCAAACAATCGTCGGTGTTCGCGCATGGCATAATTGTCAGTCATGCCTGCCAGATAATCGGCAACGCGGCGTGCGCGGCCTGCGTCATCAAGCGTTTCCATGCCTGATTGCCACTCGGCAGGCATGATCGACGGCTTTTCAAATGAAATATCAAACAGGTCTTGAACGATTTTATCGGCAGCATGCCTGCGAACCACAACACTGTCGTGAAAGTAGAGGTTCTTGAACAAAAAGCGTTTCAGAACTTTTTCTTCATCCCGCATTTCATCCGAGAAGCTCACGAGCGCGCGTGGCTGCGAATGGACCTCTTCAACGCTTCGTGGATTTGCGCTCGTGATACGGCGCTGGGATTCCGCAATCACGTCCTCAACCATGATCGTGATCTGCCGACGCACCAGTTCATGTCCGGTACGTACGGCATCAAGAGCAGGATAACGCGCTCTGACGATATCAAGCAACCGTTTGGTCAGCGGCACTGCGTCAAGCGCCCCAAGTGTCAACAGACCAGAACGCAGACCATCATCGATATCATGGGCATTATAAGCTATATCATCGGCGATTGCTGCGCATTGCGCCTCAAGACTTGCAAAGCGCGACAGTTCGAGATCATAGCGCTCATTGAAATCAAGAATGGGTTGTGGAACAGGCCCATCGTTATGAGACGCAAATTGACCAAGTAGCGGTCCATTGTGCTTAACCAGCCCTTCGAGCGTTTCCCATGAGAGGTTCAGACCGTCAAAATCAGCATAGCGATGCTCAAGCTTTGTTACGATGCGCAGAGACTGCGCATTATGATCAAAGCCGCCGTAAGGTTGCATCCGCTCATTGAGCGCATCTTCGCCAGTATGGCCGAACGGCGTGTGGCCAAAATCATGAACAAGGGCAACAGCTTCGGCCAGATCCTCATCGAGCCGCAGGGCACGCGCTAGCGCACGCGCAATCTGCGCCACTTCGATCGTGTGGGTTAGACGGGTGCGGTAATGATCGCCCTCATGTGCGATAAAAACCTGTGTCTTATGCTTAAGACGACGAAAAGCGGTGGAATGAATAATTCTATCGCGATCCCGCTGAAAGGGTGTGCGTGTTGCGCTTTCCGGCTCTGATACCAACCGCCCACGGCTCAAGGTCGGATTGCAGGCATAGGGCGCCCGTTCGCGATAGCCGAAGCCAATTCCTTCAAGTTGCCCTATTCCTTCAGCAGACATTGCGATGCATTCCTCACTGTAATATGATTACGCAAATCTCGTGCGGACATTGACTTCCGCACGTTGCGTTCATAGCTATCAGCTAAACATGAAGGCAAGTATGCGTTTGTCGTAAATCTGGACAATTCCAACTCGGCACTCGCAATTGCAAGCGGAACAAGGCAGATGACAGGCATTACCGTTTCTGAATCCGCAGCCAGGCGGATTGCAAAAATTATCGGTTCCGAACCGGGAAAGACAGCGCTTCGCGTTTCGGTCGAAGGCGGCGGCTGTTCCGGCTTCTCTTACAAATACGATCTCGTAGATGACCAATCCGACGATGACATCGTGATTGAAAAGCTCGGTGCCAGGGTGCTGATCGATTCAATTTCTGTGCCGTATATGGACGGATCGGAAATCGACTTTGTTGACGATCTGATGGGTCAATCCTTCCAGATACGCAACCCGAACGCCACGGCATCATGCGGTTGCGGCACAAGCTTCGCGATCTGATAAAGGGAAACTGGTTGAATAAGCCGGCTCCAGTTGGACTGGAGCCGGCTTTTTTTATCAGGCTTTAACAGAAGAGACCGTCGCGTCGATGTGATCGACCAGCGCATCCGGCAGGCCAAGACGCCCAGCCAGCATATCGAGATAACCGCGCTCTGCGCGGCTGTCCGGATCAATGGTCAGGCGCGATGCTGTGTAAAGCTCAACCTTTTGTTCTTCGGTTTTTGCGGCTGCGACAAGCGCATCAATATCTATCGGGTCAGCCAATTCTTTCTCAAAAAATGCTTCGGCCTCATTATCGAGACCCGAAATCTGAACCTTCTCCATGATGCGCGCACGTTCCGCGTCATCAATATGGCCGTCTGCCTTGGCAGCTGCAATCATCGCCTGAATGAGTGTAAGCGCGAAAGAGTTGCTCATTGCGGGAGATTGCGGATGAAAAGGAGAATCGGCTGGCGGCGGAAGCAATTCCGGCTCTTTTGCTGTGGGCTGTTCTGCCGCCTGCGGCGACTGGCCGGATTTATAATTCTTATAGGCGAGATAACCAAGGCCGGCGATTGCAGCGATACCGCCAGCGGTCGCTACATTACCGGCAAGCTTGCGTCCGGTTTTTGTGCCTAAAATTGCAGCCGCTATTGCCCCCGTAGCCAAAGGGTTTTTCTTCGCGAGATCGGTGGCCTGCCCTGCTTTGTCACGAACGCTTCCTGACATGCCCGGAATTTGCGATCCCAGAAACTGATCGAGAAGCTTTTTGGCGTCGAACATACATATCTCCTGTTTGGCTACGATTTTATGGAGATAGGAATGGGACAGCGGCAATACAAATCCCGAGCAAAGAAAACTGAGCATGGCTGCAATTTCTGTGGTGGAGAGTGGGCAGCGCTTGCCCTCGCCTCGTCTTCCGCCTAATCATTTGTACATGAAAATCGCGACATGGAACATTAATGGCGTCAAGGCGCGTATCGAAAACCTTCAGCATTGGTTGAAGGAATCGTCGCCTGACATCGCTTGCCTTCAGGAAATCAAGTCAGTGGACGATCAGTTCCCACGGCTCGAGATCGAAGCACTCGGCTATCACGTCGAAACGCATGGCCAAAAAGGGTTTAACGGCGTCGCGATCCTCTCGAAAAAATCTCCTGAGGAAGTCAATCGCGGCCTTCCCGGCGATGATGACGATGAACAAGCTCGTTTTATCGAAGCCGTTTTTTCGACGGATAGTGGCGTTTTGCGCGTCGTGTCACTTTATCTGCCAAATGGCAATCCAATTGATACGGAGAAGTTTCCGTACAAGCTTTCTTGGATGCAGCGCCTCGAAGTGTGGGCAAAAAGCAGACTTGCATTGGAAGAGCCGCTTGTTCTTGCAGGTGACTACAATGTTATTCCCGAACCCTATGATGCGAAAAATCCGCAACAATGGCTGGGCGACGCGCTGTTTCAGCCCCAATCACGTCAAGCATTCCGCCGATTGGAAAATCTGGGCTTCACCGAGGCAGTCAGGGCTGCAACGGATGATGAAGGTGTTTATACATTCTGGGATTATCAGGCCGGTGCCTGGCAGAAAAACAACGGTATCCGCATCGATCATCTGATGCTGTCGCCGGAAGCTGCCAACCACTTTGTTTCAACTGACATCGAAAAGCATGTCAGAGCATGGGAAAAGCCGTCAGACCATGTGCCTGTCATGGTAACACTATCCGTCTGATCATCAGGCGGATTTAAAAAAATCAGAAATCGCCCTTGGCAGCCATATTGCTGGAAAGTGCAACTGCGTTGCGGCGATCAGCTTCACCGGCAATCGAAAACGCCTGTTCCTGCATATCGCGTATCCAAGCGCAATCCTCTGTCGGGCAACGCTCAAAGGCTGCGGTCAGCAGCGCAAGGCCACGGACGGTTTTGCCAGCCTGGAAAAGCATATTGCCCAGCATGGCTTGCGCACTGGCATTTCCCTTCTTGGCGGAAAGCTGGAACCAACGTGCAGCCTGCATGGGATTAGGCTCTCCGCCCTCTCCATCAAGAAGCATCTTGCCAAGCTCGAACTGCGCTGCAGGATCGCCAAAATTCGACGCAGCCTGCACATAGAGGTTACGCGCAAACTTGGGATTGGATTTAACCGGAGAGCCAGGAATGCCGCTCTTCACATAACCGGCAAGTGCAACGAGTGCATCAGCGACATAAGGTTCGTTCTCAGAGCCCGGTTCAGCTCCATCACGGACAATCTTTTCGAAAATCTGATAGGCTTCGTAGTCATTCTCAGTCACGCCATCGCCATCGGCATACATGCGTGCGAGCTTCCACTTGGCACCCTGATGACCCCGATCAGCAGCATAACGCAGCGCCTTGATGGCCTCATCCTTATGACCGCTCTTATAAGCAGAAAAACCAAACTTGAAGAGTTCAAACGGGCTGCGCGATTTCTCGGAGTCATCGTTCAAATCAAAGGCAGAGGCGCTGTTGCAGACAATGGCTAAGCCAAGTGCCGCAGCGATGAGGGGATATGAAAAACTGCGGACACGCATCACAACGCTGGTCTTTCACAATTATCGGAAGTTAATGGCATAAGTGGCATCGTGCATTGAATTTTAGTCAACACTGAGACGCGATTTTGGCGGAAAAAAGCTGCGCCACCAAGACCTGCCGATGTTGAAGATACGACGGCATCACTGCGTCGAGAAAACGGATCGTTGCCAAGCAATGCGTCTTTCTTCATTTCAACCTGCTCAATGGGAACTTAATCGCCCCAAAAGTGTTTATCAGCTTTTTGCCTTCCCTATCCGGTGACGAGTCTTTGTGGCGGGAAGTGGGCAAAATAGATCCCCCAATCCTATAGCCTAAAGCAATGATAGAGACTGTTGCTAAATCAACACAAAATAAAATGTTGTGAGCTTCATTTGATGAGCAAAGCGTGCTTCCAAATGTGATAGCTTTCCCAAAGCGTGATCATGGGCCGTGTTTAGAATTCAAGACGAGGACAAGAAAATGGCCCGCAGGCGGCGCGATTATAAGCGTTCCTACGCATCAAAAAGGCGAAAGAATACACGAAATATCCGTAGTATCCTTTTGACTTTGCTAATATTTTTAGCACTCATAGTCATCATCATCTCGCTGCCGGAAAATCGACAACAAGGAGATACCCTGACTGGCCCCGTTTATGTCATTGACGGTGACACGGTTGTTTTGAACAAGGTTCATATTCGCCTGGCAGGAATAGACGCACCGGAAATGCAGCAGAGTTGCCAAGTTGATCACCGTGATTACTTTTGCGGCAAAGATGCCCGAAAAGCTTTGCTTGGCGAGATCAATGGCAGAACGATTCGATGTGAAACGCTGGGGCTCGACAAATATGAACGCACTTTGGGGACATGTTATCTTAACGAGACAAACCTCAATCAGTGGATGGTTGAACAGGGCTGGGCCGTTTCATACGGCGGTTATCACGAAGAGGAAGCTATCGCTCGTCGGGACAAACGCGGGATATGGGCAGGTCGCTTTGAAACACCGCGTCGTTGGCGAGAAGACCATCAGAAGCCGGATACGGAACCAGAATCCGGGCATCACGCGGGATCATCCGATATAATCAGCGACATGATTTATTACATCAAGAACCATATTATGGATCTGCTGAATGCAATCAGGTCGGGAGCTTTGCCGAAACAATGAAAAATATTCACGCGTTGAGGCAGTCTATACAGACATGCCGCATTTGTCGCGATATGCCTCTGTTCCTACCGCCTTTGCCACATGAACCCAATCCGGTCTGTATAATTTCAAATACTCCACGCATCGCCATATGTGGGCAAGCACCCGGGATTCGCGTTCATAATACATCCCTGCCATTTAACGACCCTTCCGGTGATCGCCTGCGACATTGGCTCGGCACTACACGCGAAGAATTTTATGATCCTGCGCTTTTCGCGATCGTACCGATGGGGTTTTGCTTTCCCGGTTATGACAAGCATGGCGGCGATCTTCCTCCGCGCCGCGAATGTCGGCAAACGTGGCACGATCGCGTTTTCGCCTCTATGCCACAGCTCGAATTCATCCTGGTCGTCGGTCAATATGCGATGGCATATCATCTGCCACAATCGCGCAAAACCAATCTCACTGAAACGGTTCGTAATTGGCGCAGCTTTATGGAATCGACAAATGCTGCAGGTCGAACCGTTTTGCCGCTTCCTCATCCTTCGTGGCGCAACAGTGGCTGGCTAAAGCGAAATCCATGGTTTGATGCAGAAGTGGTGCCTGCTTTGCAGAAAAGAGTACGCAAACTCATTAATACGGGAAATAATTTTTAGAACCGCCATTCTCAACAGAATAATTTTCCTGTAATTTGGAGCGAATGCAAAGGATAAGGTATTAAGTTCCCCACATCCACCGGCTTCGGGAAACCGTTTCTAATATCGGGATAATAAACGCATGGACAGGCTAGACAGAAAGATTCTGCGCTTATTGCAGGAAGACGCAACACTGGCGGTAGCTGATGTCGCAAAGAAGGTTGGCCTATCCACAACCCCTTGCTGGCGCCGTATCCAGAAGCTTGAGGAAGATGGCGTTATCAAACGCCGGGTCGCCATCCTCGATCCTGTACGCATCAATGCACGGGTAACGGTATTTGTTTCTGTGCGCACCAGCTCTCACAGCAATGAATGGCTGAAACGCTTCTCGGAAGTTGTGCAGGAATTTCCAGAAGTCATCGAGTTTTATCGCATGAGCGGTGATGTCGATTATTTGTTGCGTGTGGCCGTACCTGACATTGCTGCCTATGACGCGTTTTATAAGCGACTGATCAGCAAAATTGAAATTCGCGATGTGTCTTCATCTTTTGCGATGGAGCAGATCAAGTACACGACCGAGCTGCCGCTGGATTACATGGTGCTCGACAAAGAAAACAATTAAATACGCATTGCCACAAAAAAGCCCGGAAAACTCCGGGCTTTTTTGTGTTCATTTTGTGGAACCTGTGACGCCAGCCTGTTCAAATGTTGCCATTCCACTGTGGCAGAGCGCTGCTGCCTTAACAATACCGGCGGCAATCGCTGCCCCCGTCCCCTCGCCAAGACGCATTCCGAGATCAAGAAGCGGCTTCTTGCCCATCTTCTCCAGAAGCAGTTTGTGACCCGGCTCGGCCGAAACATGACCGAACAGGCAATGGTCAAGCGCTGTCGGATTTGCCGCATAAAGAACTGCAGCGGCCGCACTTGCCACAAAGCCATCAACGATAACGGGAATCTTTTCCATGCGCGCTGCCAGAATTGCACCTGCCATAGCTGCCAATTCGCGGCCACCAAGGCGACGCAAAACTTCCAGCGGATCCTTGAGGTGATCCTGATGCAGGTTAACTGCTGCGCGCACTGCTGCAAGCTTGCGCTGCAACAATTCACCTGTTGAACCAGTACCCGGCCCAACCCAATCTTCAGCAGCGCCACCAAAAAGTGCGAGTGCAATTGCAGCGGCTATCGTTGTGTTGCCAATCCCCATTTCGCCAATGCATAACAGATCGGTCCCGCCAGCGATTCCTTCCATCCCGAAAGCCATGGTTGCTGCACAAGTGCGTTCATCCATCGCGGCTTCCTCGGTGATGTCTCCTGTCGGATGCTCGAGGGCGAGATCGAACACCTTGAGACCGAGATCATATGCGATACAGAGCTGATTTATTGCGGCACCACCTGCTGCAAAATTCTCAACCATCTGTGCGGTAACACTGGAAGGAAATGGTGTGATATTCTTTGCGGTCACACCATGGTTTGCTGCAAAAACGGCTACCAGCGGACGATTAATCTGCGGAATCGATTTGCCAGTCCATGCTGCAAGCCAAGCAGCAATCTCTTCCAGTTGGCCAAGCGAACCAGCAGGCTTTGTCAATGCCGATTCCCGTTCGCGCACCGCTGCTTCAGCACCAAGATCAGGTCCCGGCAGATTACGGATAAGTTCACGAAAATCGTCAAAAGGAAGGCCACTGGCGCTCATATCGTCTGGTCCAATCAAGCAATGGAGGATGCAAAACTATTTTGCACGTCCTATAAGCACTTACGGAATTTTTCAAATCACCTCTTTGCGCCAAGCTTATAATGGCTGCAAATATCTCTTTCGACACCTGTTGTTCTCAAGGCGGAGCAAGCACTTGCAGCGAAATAGCTTTATAACAGACACAGTTCGCTCTCTGGGCTTCCTCAGCCGACTGCCGCTTCCGCACAACTGGTTAAAAGACACTGATGCTTCTCAGGGCGATTCGCTTAAACAAAGTCTTCGTGCATTTCCATTAGCGGGCGCTATCCTCGGTCTGCTTGCAGCTATCGTTCTTCTCATATCAAACGAACTGAACTTGCCAGCGCTTGTTTCCAGCCTCATGGCCGTGGGTGCACTCGCCGCTATGACAGGTGCGCTCCATGAGGACGGTTTGGGCGATACAGCGGACGGATTTTTCGGCGCAACCAAACGAGAGCGACGCCTCGAAATAATGAAAGACTCGCGTATTGGCACCTTTGCAGCCATGACGCTTATCATCTGGACTGGTCTTAAAGTCGCTCTGCTGGCTGCAATTATCGAACGTGCTGGGCCGTGTTACGCGGCTCTCGCCCTTGTCGGAACAGAGGCCGCAAGCCGAGCAGCGATGCTTGCCATCTGGTATGGCCTTCCATCTGCACGTCCCGGCGGCCTTTCCGACAATCTGGGACAGCCCAGCTGGGAAAGCGTTGTCTGCGGCTGTTCGCTCGGCCTCTTCATACTGGCAATAACCAGCATACCTGTTGCAGGCTTTGCAGGCTTTGTGAAAACATTGTTTTTCAGCGTTGTATTAGTGTTAGCTTTTGCGAAGCTCTGCATATCCAAGATTGGCGGACAAACAGGCGACACACTGGGAGCCACGCAACAGATTTGCGCTCTCACCGTGCTGTTTGGTCTTGTCAGCGGACTTTGATGAAACCACATTGTCTGCATGAACATGGCAACAATTGAATCTCCATGTATTCTGGTATGCGTGATAGACCACCACTCGGGCTTTTGCTTGGGCTGTGCGCGAACGCTTGAAGAAATCGCCACATGGTCCGCCATGGACAACGGTGCACGGCGGACAGTGATGGCGCTTTTACCAGCGCGCCATGAAAAAATGAAAAAGAAAGAAGACTGATGGGGCGTTTGTTCTGGATCGTAATTGCAGCAATCGCGGTCGTCATCTTGCTGCTGATGGCCAACAACGAGAGCGGTACAACACTCGGCCTCGCCAATGATGCCTTTGGCCAAGCTGCGTATATGGGCATATGGGGTGTTGTACTGGCGGCGGGCATACTCGGTTCCGGTATCAGGCTTAGTGATTTTGCGCGCAACATGGCCGTTTGGGCTGTGATTATTCTGGCTCTGGTTGCAGCTTATCAATATCGCTATGAACTTCAGGATGTGGGCAGCCGAATAACCGCCGGCCTTATTCCCGGAAGTCCTATTTCGGGTCGCGCGTTGGATGGTTCTTTAACGGTCACGCTTGCCAAGTCTGCCAATGGGCACTTTGAAGTAAATGGCCGAGTTAATGGTGCGCGTGTATATTTCCTCGTTGATACAGGTGCATCATCGGTCGTTCTCTCCCAAGAAGACGCTGAACGTGCAGGAATAGATACATCGTCACTCGTTTATAATGTGCCGATAAACACTGCCAATGGCAGAGCAAGCGCTGCAAGCGTCACCATCACAAACTTACAGATTGGCGACATCGAACGCCAGAACATCCGCGCCATGGTTACGCAGGAAGGTCTGATGACCGGCAGTCTGCTCGGCATGAATTTCCTGCAAACACTGGGCGGTTTCAGTGTGCGCGGCGATCAACTGATTATGATGGATTGATCGGGGCAATCCCCAAAAGTATTAAACGGTTTTAAGAAAAGATGCGCCCAATATTAAGCTGCCTCAGCGCTGGCTTCCATGACAGACGCGTAAGCTTGACGCAGCAAATTACTATTAGCATCGGGCTTTGACGCATCGGTCGAGAGCATCTGACGCCAGCGGCGCGCGCCGGGTTGCCCAGTAAACAAGCCGATCATATGACGGCTAACATGCGAGAGCTTGCCACCGTCGCCAATATGCCTATCGACATATTCGCACATGGCATCAAGAACGTCCGCTATATCTATGGATTTTTCCTCGCTTCCATAAATCAGTCGATCAACGTCCGCGAGTAATGCCGGGTTGTGATAAGCGGCACGTCCCAGCATGACCCCATCAACGTTTCGGAGATGCGACACCGCCTCATTCAGAGACACTATGCCACCATTTATGCCGACGAAAGAATTATCAATGCGCTGCTTCAAGCGATAAACACGATCATAATCTAGCGGCGGAATATCTCGATTTTCTTTGGGCGAAAGGCCTTTCAGCCATGCTTTGCGGGCGTGGACCCAAAGCGCATCCGCTCCAGCGTTCAGCACCTGATCGGCAACGGCATTGAGTGCCACTTCCGGGTCCTGATCGTCGACGCCAATCCGGCATTTGACAGTGACAGGCACTGAAACGACTTCTTTCATGGCCGCAACGCAGCGTGCAACCACGTCCGGCGTCAACATCAAGCACGCTCCGAACGTCCCCGACTGTACCCGATCGGACGGACAACCAACATTAAGATTGACTTCATCATAACCATAGCTTTCGCCGATACGTGCTGCTTCCTGCAATTTGATAGGATCAGAACCACCTAGCTGCAA
The DNA here is from genome assembly GCF_014397025.1 of Ochrobactrum sp. Marseille-Q0166. Classification (NCBI taxonomy): domain Bacteria; kingdom Pseudomonadati; phylum Pseudomonadota; class Alphaproteobacteria; order Hyphomicrobiales; family Brucellaceae; genus Ochrobactrum; species Ochrobactrum sp. Marseille-Q0166. The sequence goes on from NZ_JACJUO010000001.1 coordinate 1,729,190, forward strand.
AGCAATCGGGTGCTCCATCGCATCAAAGCCCAGCAAACGTTCGCGCGGGCCATGGATTGCAGCATCAGCGACAACCATTTCAGTGTAAAGCAATGCACGCTTTGAAAACAGGCGATGAAAATATCTGCAATGGCGATCAGACCAATCGAGCATCGGAGCCACAGAGAACCGATGATCAGGATAATTGCTATTTTTATTTTTAATTTCAGTCATTTAAACAACTATCTCGAGAATGCGATTCATGGAGGCCTGACAGCTTGGCGTAGATCGCTGTGTTTCAAGCGGCGCAAAAAGCCACAAACAAGGTCAATGATCAAGTTTTCATACCGCGAAGGCTACTAAATCATCGATTACTGTGACTTTCACGCTTTTTAGGCCTTAAGATCGCTATAAGCGATTCTTAATACTAAATTCGAGGGCCTCATTTTGACCGACCTGTCCCCCTTTAATAAGCCATTCGATGCATTTTTGTTTGACATGGATGGTACCGTTCTAAGTTCTATTGCTGCAACCGAACGCGTTTGGGGGCAATGGGCTACCCGCCACGGCATTGATCCTGTAACTTTCGTTCCCACTATTCATGGTGTGCGTGCCGTCGATACTGTGCGCAGGCTCGGCCTGCCACATCTCGACCCTGATACCGAAGCTAAAATTCTGCTTGATGCTGAAATGGCGGATCTGGACGGTATCGTTCCGATTGAAGGGGCACTCGATTTTCTAAGCGCATTACCGAAGGATCGTTGGGCGATCGTTACTTCTGCACCCATTGCACTTGCACGGCTTCGTCTGGCGGCTGCCGGTATCCCGCTACCGGAAATTATTGTTTCTGCTGAAGATGTAGAAAGAGGCAAACCAAGTCCGGAATGCTTCCAGTTGGGCGCAAAGCGACTTGGTTTTGATCCGCATAATTGTCTGGTGTTTGAAGATGCGCCAGCGGGAATTGTTGCAGGAGAAACCGCTGGCGCTCACGTTGTTGTTGTGACCGCTACACATCCGCACTCCCCGGAAACGGCTCACAGGAGCATCAACAGCTATAATGAACTCAAGCTGTCTGTTGATGCCGATACAGGAGTTTTGTCGCTGACCGACGCCTCTATCTGATAATTAGTGAGGGATGCGCGTGTTAAATCACGCGCCGCCCTTCCCGCCAAACGGTGCGGATAATCGGCACATGCTCTGCGATCTGCACACGCACAATATCGCCGCGCTTGCCAATGGAAATGTCTCCGCGATCTTCGAGACCAACGGCCTTTGCCGGGTTCGCTGAAACAAATCTGATGGCTTGCGGTAAAGTGATTTCTTCCATCACTTCGGCCATAAAAAACGCAGCCTGCATCATGCTTGCCGGGATATAATCTGACGAAATAATATCAAGATAGCCAGATCCAGCGAGTTCGCGGGCCGAAACATTACCCGAATGAGAGCCGCCGCGCACAACATTCGGGGCGCCCATCAGCACAGACATTCCGGATTCTTTCGATGCCTTTGCGGCCATAACGGTCGTTGGAAATTCAGCAACACGAATGCCTTGCAAAGATGCTTCTGCAACATGATCCGTCGTTGCATCATCGTGACTGGCAAGAACAATTCCCCGTGCGTTGCAGGCACTGGCAATCGCCGTCCGATTGGATGCCGAATAGTGTTGCGACTGTCCCATACGTTTTTCGCAATAGCGGATAAACTCTTCTTCCGAGACCTTTAGCTTGCTCATGTAGTAAAGCTTATATGTCTCAATATCAGTAAACTGGCGCTGGCCCGGCGCGTGATCCATCAAAGAAACAAGCCTGACCAGTGGATGTACACCAAAGCGTTCAAAAGCACTCAGGCAATCAGGGGCCGAAACCTCGCAACGCAAATGCAGAAAGTGATCGGCGCGTAGCCGACCGGCTTCACGTCCTTCTGCAATAGCCGATGAAAGCTTGCGCATATCCTCAATGCCAGTGGCAGCTTCCTCATCAAAACCGATCCGCAGAGCATCAAAAACCGTAGTAATGCCGGAAGCTGCAATCTGCGCATCATGCGCCTGCACTGCGGCAATCGGGTTCCAGCGCACTTTGGGGCGCGGTGCATAATGGCCTTCCAGGTGGTCAGTATGCAGCTCAACCAATCCAGGCGTCAGAAAATCGCCCTCCATATCCTCTCCATTTACGGACGACCCAGAAGCGACATCAACAATAACGCCATCAACAATTTTTATTGCACCGTTGATTACCTCATCCTGCAACACGATATTCGCATTTTTTAGAACTGTTTCGGCAGTCATTTTTCAAGGTCTCCCCACGGCTCTCGAAGACCGCACCGACACCTTATTACCACCCGACAGTGGATGCAGCGAATGGATCTCGAATGGCGCCCCTTTTTCAGGTTCAACAAACAAAGCAAGATTGGCGACTTCGACCTGATCTTCGAGAACAGGAGCAAAAAAGTCGTTAAGTGCCCGCTCGACCTGAGGACGTTGCTTTTCTTCCACAGGCCCAGTCAATGTCATATGAAAACGGAACTCATCAAATACATACGGATAACCCCAGCGATCCAGATTACGTCTCTGTGTATCGCTTAAACGCTCAGGGCAACGTTTGGCGATTTCTTTATCGCGCAGAGGTGCACGAAAACGGTCAAACGATACAACAATATCATTGGCTAGCTGGTTGAGCTCAGCCACAGGCTCTTCGGGGACCAGTGCGAAAAATGGGCCGATACCTTGAATTTTAAGGCGCGGAATAACGAAGGGCGCAGTTGACGAAGCAAAATACATAAGCGCGGAAAGCAAGTCGCTTTCCTGAAACCCTTCATCAAGCCTGAACGGTGCTTTCAATGTCCCATGAAAACCATATCGCCGCGGCTCTTCGGTCAGCAGTGCGATGTCTTCTGCCCGAAGCGTGCGAATCGCAGGAAGTTTTACAGCCTCTCCACTAAACGCACTGCGCCCCAGCCAATTTGCAGCCACTTTCACAAGTGCATCACCCGAAGGCGGCGTGAAATAGATCGCGTAACGCATATTGATTCCCCTTTTCGCAGGATGCTTACACGCGGAATGTGGCAAGTCGATAAAGGCAGGCTAAATCAGGATTTTACATCAGAGGAAATTCGTATAGGCGTAGTTTTGAATAGCTGTGAGGAGGTAACTATGGGTGGTTTTGCGTCAATTGGTGAATGCATGATCGAACTGTCGGGAAGCGGCGATGATCAGTGGCGGATGGGCTTTGCCGGAGACACCCTGAACACTGCCTGGTACATGCGCGCCCTGACAGAACCATCCTATGCAGTAGAATATGTCAGCGCTTTTGGCGAAGATGATTTTTCCCAGCAACAACGCGCATTCCTTGCTTCAAACGGAATCGGTACAGCAAACAGTCCAGTTATCAAAGGCGCTCATCCCGGCCTCTATGCGATTACGCTCAACGGCGCCGAGCGTTCCTTCACCTATTGGCGCAACGATGCCGCGGCAAAGCGGCTTGCCAGCGACAAAGACGCGCTGAAAGCCAGCCTCGCCGGGCGTGATATGATTTATTTTTCCGGGATTTCAGTGGGAATCGTATTTCCGGAGCATCGTGAGACACTATTCGAGGTATTGCGTGAGTGCCGTGCAAATGGCGCACGCATTGCTTTCGATCCAAATTTCAGGCACCAGCTCTGGCCAGACCGGGAAGTGGCAAAGAAAATTATCAGCGACGCCATGCGCATTGCCGATATTGCGCTACCGACATTTCCGGATGAGCAAGCCCTTTTCGGCGATGAAACAGCACAAGCCTGTGCAGACCGACTGGCGGGGCTTGGTGTCAAAGAAATTATCGTGAAGGACGGAACCGAACCGGCGCTGGTCGTTGCTGATGGCAACAAGACACTCGTGCCTTCGGTCAAAGCCAATGCAGTGGATACGACAGGTGCTGGCGACAGCTTTAACGGTGGTTATCTGGCTGCGCGACTGCACGGCCTCTCGCCTGTGGAAGCAGCAACGAAAGCACATACCGTTGCCGCCCGAGTGGTTGAAGTTCGCGGCGCGCTGGCTCCGATGGAAACTGCACGCGCCGCTTATCTTTAAGAATTAGTCCTTCGTAAAGGTGAAATGACTGGTCTGGGCGTAAACCTCGCCCGGACGCAATATCGACTGCGGGACATAGGGATATTCAAGCGAACCCGGCCATAGCTGGGGTTCGAGACAAAAACCTGCGTGTTTGCCGTAAGACTTGCCAGTCAGACCGATGCATTCATTGGCCATTGTATTGCCTGCATAGAACTGAACGCCGGGCTCTGTGGTTGCTATATCCAAACGAATACCTGAACGTGCAGCTTTAACGGAAGCACAGGTGCGGAGAGGACCGCGCGCTGCAGTCAGGCAGAAATTGCTGTCATATTCCAGCTGAGCGCCATTTTCATCGAAGCGGATTGGCCGGAAATCGCGAAAGTCATAAGCTGTTCCCCTGACCGGCAGAATGCGACCATCGGGAATCAGAGCGTCATCAACAGGCATATAAGCATCGGCTTCGATCTTAAGCTGATGATCAAGAATGTCGCCCTCGCCGCCATCATCAAGGTTGAAATAACTGTGATGGAGAAGGCTACACGCGGTGGCCTTGTCTGTAACGGCCTCTAAATGCACAACCAGTGTGCCATCTTCTTTCAGTGAATAGGTGCAGCTTACATTCAGGTTACCCGGAAACCCCATTTCACCATCTTCAGACAGTATTTTGAGAGTTACAAAATCCGGGCCGGAATCCGCAATATTCCAGACCCGGTTTCCAAGACCTTTGCTACCGCCATGGAGATTATGCACTCCCTGAAAATTCGGCTCAACGTCATAGGTTTTGCCGTCAATTTCAAACCGCGCATTGCGGATGCGATTTGAAAAACGCCCGGCAATTGCACCCAGATGCGGTGAATGGGCCGGATAATCATCAAAGTCACGATAACCAATCACCAGTGGTGCCTCGTGCCCCTCCATGCGAAGGTCCTGAATGGCAGCGCCCCATGTGATGATTTTAGCTTCAAGACCGCCGCTGGCAATTGTCAGGCGATGAACTGCCTGCCCGTCTGGTGCATATCCAAATATTTCCAATGTCACTTTTTCTCCGCCCATTCTGATGCAATTTCAGGAATTATATCAAATCCGCATCATGAACATGGTGCAAGGGAAATAAAGACAGTCCTCAGATATTTGCGCCAAAACAAAGCAATATTCATTTGTAAAAATCTGGAATAATATGGAGCAATAGTAAGTATTTATCAAATATTATTTATATAAACTTGAGGTTGTAACAATGAAAGATAATTTCAAAAAAGTTATCCCATATATTTACAGTGAAGAAGGTGGATACGTTGACAATCCACACGACCCCGGCGGCGCGACCAATATGGGAATTACTCGATCAACATTATCTGCCTGGAGAGGATCTCCAGTATCAGCACAGGATGTAATGAATCTTTCTAAAGCAGAGGCGACAAGAATCTATCAACAACAATTCTGGAACAAGATCGATGGCGACAATCTGCCTTCCGGCGTTGACTATGCGATGTTTGATTTTGCGGTCAATTCCGGGCCGGGTCGCGCAGCAAAGCTGTTACAGGAAATTATCGATGAGCCACAGGATGGCGTGATCGGCGCAAAAACCATTGCAGCAGTTTCTGAATATTCGTCTGAATTTGTAATCAATGCACTTTGTGATGCGCGCGCCTCATGGCTCAAAGGTCTATCCACAGCATCAAGATTTGGCAGCGGCTGGTTCGCACGGGTTGAGCGTGTTCGTGCGCGTGCCCTTGACCTTATAGCCACACCGCCCATTATGGAGCCTGCCGAACCCAAAGCCGAAAGTCTGCCGAAAGCGCGTCAATGCGACACCTCCGTACAAACTGTTCTCAGACATCCCGAAGCACTCGGCACTATTGGCTCAGCGTTATCGGGTCTCGTGGCTATCGCAACAGGCAACGGGCCTGTGCAATATGCGCTTGCAATCGTTATGCTTGTATGTGCCGGTGTTGGTCTGTGGTATTTCATAAAACGCATCAGAAACGAAGCATGAATTGTGCTTTTCAAACATCATTTCAAAATTTTGTAATCGGCTTTATGTTGCGCTTGGCCTAACAGACACCTTATATGCCCGATTAACGCTCTGGTTATTGTGAAAGCAATATGACTTTCCCTATCGCTGGAAACACGCTAGATACGCGCAGATACTCAGACACATGCCTGTTGAGGCATCGCCAGGAATAAAGGAATCGAAACTTGTCCTCTACTTTTGACAAAGTCGCCGACATCATCGCAGAAACGAGCGAAATCGACCGTGATATCATCACGCCGGATAGCCATACCATTGATGATCTTGGCATCGACAGCCTCGACTTCCTCGACATCGTATTCGCTATCGACAAAGAATTCGGCATCAAGATTCCGCTTGAACAGTGGACTCAGGAAGTAAACGAAGGCAAGGCTCCGACCGAAGAATACTTCGTTCTGAAGAACCTTTGCGCCAAGATCGATGAACTGGTCGCAGCGAAAAAAGGCTGATTAGCCGCGCAACCTGGCAGAATGAGAGGGTGAACATCCGTGTTCGCCCTGATTCTGTTTTAGGAACAAGCAAGCATTCTTGGGCACAGCATTTACGGGCAGACCGAACCATGCAGAGCAATAAAGTCGTCATAACCGGCATCGGCATCATCTCTTCGCTTGGTGAAGGACTCGATGCGCATTGGAACGCTTTCTCAGTCGCAGGCTCTGAGCCTCGTCTCGAAAAGGAAGCTTTTGCGCCTTACACAGTCCATCCGCTTGGCGAAATCGATTGGGGTTTGCAAATCCCCAAGCGTGGCGACCAGCGCCAGATGGAGACATGGCAGCGGCTTGGCACTTATGCGGCAGGCCTCGCGCTTGACGATGCAGGCATCAAGGACGACGAAGCCCTTTGCGCAAGCATGGACATGATCGTGGGCGCTGGTGGTGGCGAACGCGACATCACAGTCGATATGCAAATTCTCGAGGAAGGTCGCACCAGTAATAATCGCGGTGAGATGCTCAATGAGAAGCTTTCGACCGAGTTGCGCCCGACCCTGTTTCTTGCCCAGCTTTCCAATCTGCTGGCAGGCAATATTTCCATCGTTCACAAGGTGACCGGCTCTTCGCGCACATTCATGGGTGAAGAAGGTTCGGGCATCTCGGCTATTGAGACCGCTGCGGCCCGCATTCGTTCAGGTCAGAGCACGCACGCGCTGGTCGGCGGCTCGTATAATGCTGAACATTTCGACATGATCCTCGGACATGAACTTGGCGGCTTGCTCAAGCATGATGGCTGGGCATCGCTCTGGGATCGTGAAGGCTCTGCCGGTGGCGGCATGATTTCGGGTTCTGGCGGTGTGTTCCTTGTGCTTGAAAGCGCTGAACACGCGCAAAAGCGCGGAGCGCGCGCCTATGCCGAAATATCGAGCATTGAAAGCGCACAAATCCGCCGTGATGTGGTTGATCTCGAAAAGACGGTGTGTGACCTGCTGCTCGCTGCCAATGGCGGAGCAAAGCCTGAATATGTAATTTCCGGTGCTTCAGGTGCGCATCAGGCAACCGCTGCGGAAAAAGCAGCGCTTGAAAGCGTTTCTACCGCTTATCGTGGTATCGCGGGCCTGACCGGCCACTTACGTGAAGCGCAGTTCCCGCTGGCCCTTGCGCTTGCAGCAATTTCCGTCTGGAAGGGTGAAGCTTTTGCACCATCGAATCCATCGGAAAAAAGCCTTGACGGATCTGTGAGCGAAGCAATTGTCACCACTATTGGTGCGACACGCGCTGAAGGTGTAGCAAAGTTGGTGAGAGCATAAGATGACCAAATATACAGACCATCTCGGCCGTCCCATTGTTGCCATCACGGGTGCTGGCGTTGTTTCTTCGCTCGGGCAGGGCAAGGAAGATAACTGGGCAGCACTGACCGGCGGCCGTTCAGGCATTCACGAAATCAGCCGCTTCCCTACGGAAAGCCTGAAAACCCGCTTTTCAGGCAATGTTGATTTTCTTCCTGAAAGCAATGTCGGCTCCTCTGCTCTGTCCGAGGCGCTGGCGCGTCTTGCTGGTGAAGAAGCCCTCGCCCAGTCCGGTCTTTCAGTGAGCAATTTTGGCGGACCGCTTTTCCTTGCAGCTCCTCCGGTTGAGCTCGATTGGAAAAGCCGTTTTGCGCTTGATGCGAGCATCAAGGATGAAGGCCCGGCAAGCTATCAGCTTCTGCTTGAAGCTTGCCGTCGCGTGCGTCAGGATGAGCTCTTCAATACGACGCAGTTTGGCTATATCGCCGAGCGTCTGTCTGAAGCTTTTGGAACACGCGGTCTGCCGGTAACGCTCTCTACTGCCTGCGCTTCGGGCGCAACGGCGATCCAGCTCGGTGTTGAAGCTATTCGCCGTGGCGAAAGCGACCGTGTTCTTGCGATCGGCACCGACGGCTCGGTATCCGCTGAATCGCTTATCCGCTTTTCGCTGCTTTCCGCATTGTCCACCCAGAACGACAAGCCGGAAAAGGCATCAAAGCCTTTTTCCAAGGATCGCGACGGTTTTGCCATGGCGGAAGGCTCAGGAGCGCTGGTGATGGAATCGCTTGAGAGTGCCATTGCACGCGGTGCCAAGGTGCTCGGCATTCTTGCCGGTTGTGGTGAAAAGGCTGATGACTTCCACCGCACCCGTTCCAAGCCTGATGCCTCGCCTGCAATCGGAACGGTGCGCGCTGCACTTAGCGATGCAGGTCTTACCGAAGATCAGCTTTCCTATGTCAATGCTCACGGCACTTCGACACCCGAAAATGACAAGATGGAGTATCTTGCCCTTTCAACGGTGTTTGGAGACCGACTTTCTTCAATCCCTGTTTCGTCAAATAAATCGATGATCGGTCATACGCTGACCGCCGCAGGAGCGATTGAAGCCGTATTCTCGCTGCTGACAATTGAAACCGGCACCCTGCCTCCAACCATCAATTACGATAATCCGGACCCGGCAATTCCGCTGGATGTCGTGCCAAATGTGAAGCGTGACGCACAGGTTTCCGCCGTGCTTTCCAACTCATTTGGTTTCGGTGGACAGAATACCAGCCTTGTATTGACGGCAAATACGAATTAATCGGACAGGAAATTATATATTCTCGGTAATCCCGGAAAGCCGAATGCTCTCCGGGATTATGTCTTGAAAAGGATAAATTCATGCGCGCCTTGCAACTTCTCGACGATCGTCGTCTTGAAATGACCGATATTGCTCCGCCGCCTGCCCCCGGTAATGGCGAAGTTACCGTCAAGATCAAGGCCGTCGCACTCAACCATATCGACGTATGGGGTTGGCGTGGCATGGCATTTGCCAAGCGCAAGATGCCACTCGTCATCGGCGCAGAAGCTTCCGGTGTGGTCGATGCCATCGGCCCCGGTGTATCCAATGTTCTGCCGGGTCAGCTCGTGTCGATCTATGGCGCACGCACCTGTGGTCTGTGCAAGGCCTGCCGTGAAGGTCGCGACAATCTGTGTGAACATGTAGGCGGTGTTCATGGCTTCCATCTTGATGGCTTTGCCTGTGAAGCCGTCAATCTGCCAGCACGTCTGCTGGTTCCGGCACCTCCCGGCGTTGACGCCATTGGTGCGGCAGTTGCTCCTGTTACTTTTGGTACTGTTGAGCACATGCTTTTTGACAATGCGAAACTCCAGCCGGGCGAAACCGTTCTGGTTCAGGCTGGCGGTTCCGGCATTGGTACAGCAGCAATTCAGCTTGCCAAGAAGATGGGCTGCACAGTCATTACCACCGTTGGATCGGACGACAAGATCGAAAAGGCGAAGGCGCTCGGTGCCGATCACGTCATCAATTATCGTGTGGATCGCTTTGAAGGTGTTGTACGCAAGCTTACGAAGAAAAAGGGCGTCGATGTTGTGTTTGAACATGTCGGTGCCGACACATGGGCAGGCTCGATGCTTTGCATGAAGCGCGGCGCACGGCTTGTGACCTGTGGTTCGACGTCTGGCGTTTCAACAAACATGAACCTGATGCAGCTCTTCCAGCAGCAGCTCAAAATCCTCGGCTCCTTTGGTTGCCGCATGGAAAACATGGCTGATGCGATGCAGAAAATGGCGCAGGGCGTTGTTCATCCAGTCATAGACACCATTGTTGGCTTTGATGACATCAGTACGGCTCTCAAGCGCATGGAAGGCCGCGACGTGTTCGGTAAGATCGTGTTGCAGATCGACTAAGCCTTTATGTTCAAGATAAAGCTTCTTCTCTTCAAGTGGTCGCGCAAGCTCAAGCAGTTCAACTACTGGCTTTGGGCGCAAGCCGTGTTTATGGCTCTGGCTCTGCTGCGTCTGCTGCCTGCCAAAAGTGCAATCCGCTTTTCTGCGTGGTTCGCGCGCAAGGTGGGACCGCTGACACCGCGGCACAAGGTTGCAACCAACAATCTGCGCCTTGCCTATCCCGAGAAGAGCGATGCTGAAATCGAAAAGATCGCCGTCGAAATGTGGGATTCGATGGCGCGCCTGTTCGCGGAATATATCTTCCTCGATGCGATTTTCGATTTTGATCCCAATGCGACCGAACCGGGGCTTATTGAAGTTGACGGCATTCCGATTTTCGAACGTCTGCGTGACGAGAAGAAGCCGCATATATTTTTCACCGCGCATACCGGGAATTTCGAGCTTTTACCGATCTGTGCAGGTACATTCGGTCTCGATGTAACGGCCCTCTTCCGCCCCCCGAACAATCCTTATATTGCCAACACGGTTCTCAAGGCCCGCCGCACCAATATGGGTCATCTTGTGCCATCAAAGGCCGGTGCCGCATGGTCGCTGGCGCGTGTTCTGGATGCTGGCGGCAATGTGGGGATGCTGGTGGATCAGAAGTTCCAGCGCGGTGTTCCCTCGACCTTCTTTGATCGTCCGGTTAAAACCAATCCGTTGCTCGCCAAGCTCGCGCGCCAGTATGATTGCGACGTCTATCCGGCGCGCTGTATTCGTCTGCCGGGCGGTCGTTACCGGCTCGAACTGAAAGAGCGTATGGATCTGCCACGCGATGAAAAGGGCGAAATTGACATCGCCGCGACCGCGCAGCTCCTCAACGACACCGTTGAGGAATGGGTGCGTGAATATCCTGGCCAGTGGATGTGGTTCCACAAGCGCTGGGGCTAGAAACCAATAATCTGCGTTCGGCCAGCACTGGCCGGACGCTTTTTGTTAGAATTAGGCAATGCTTGCCAAGGGAGACAAACATGCGTCCTATCGCTATCGCCCCATCCATCCTTTCTGCCGATTTTGCTCGTCTGGGAGAAGAAGTCGATGCTGTGCTTGAAGCCGGTGCTGACTGGATTCATATCGATGTCATGGATGGGCATTTTGTGCCTAACATCACGTTCGGCCCACAGGTGGTGAAAGCAATTCGTCCACGTACCAAGGCTTTCTTTGACACACATCTGATGATCGCACCTTGTGATCCATATCTTGAGCCATTTGCCGAGGCCGGTTGCGATCTCATTACAATCCACGCAGAAGCTGGCGCACATACACACCGCTCGCTCCAGAGCATCCGCGCTTTGGGCAAAAAGTCTGGTCTGGCACTCAATCCCGCAACACCTGTCGAAGCATTGGCCAATGTTATTGATGATGTTGATCTCGTTCTTGTCATGACCGTTAATCCGGGCTTTGGCGGTCAGAAGTTCATTGCGCCGATGCTCGACAAGATCAGGCGAGTGCGTGAGATGATCGGCGACCGCCCGATTGATATCGAAGTGGATGGCGGGATTACGCCAGAGACTGCCGGATCGGTCGTTGCTGCGGGTGCAAATATTCTCGTTGCGGGTTCTGCCGTTTACAAAGGCAACTCGGTTGAGAGCTACAGTGCCAATATCAAAGCCATTCGCGAAGCAGCGGAAGCTGCAAGATAAGCCGCATTTGCTGGGGTTTGTGCGTTGAGCAGAGCGTCAGGCTCTGCTAAACACCACGCATTCCCTTTACCCAAGACTGCAGCCCGGCAGACGGGCCGCCAAAACAGGATATGCCCATGATCCCGCGCTATTCCCGACCAGAAATGGTCGCCATCTGGTCTCCCGAAACCAAATTCCGCATCTGGTTCGAAATTGAGGCCTATGCATGTGAGGCGCTTGCCGAACTCGGCGTTATCCCGAAGGAAGCCGCAAAAACCATTTGGGAAAAGGGCGATGCCGCCAAGTTCGACGTTGCGCGCATCGACGAAATCGAAGCCGTCACCAAACATGACGTCATCGCGTTTCTGACTCATCTGGCTGAATTCATCGGCCCGGACAGCCGCTTCGTGCATCAGGGCATGACATCGTCGGACGTACTCGACACAACGCTCAATGTTCAGCTCGTTCGCGCAGCTGACCTGCTTCTCGCAGACATGGGCCGCGTGCTTGCAGCGCTCAAGAAGCGCGCATTCGAGCACAAGGATACCGTTCGTATCGGCCGCAGCCATGGTATCCATGCCGAGCCGACCACAATGGGGCTGACTTTTGCTCGTTTCTACGCCGAAATGGTACGCAACCGCGCCCGTCTCGTTGCAGCACGCGCAGAAATCGCGACCGGCGCTGTATCGGGCGCTGTTGGTACCTTTGCCAATATCGACCCACGCGTTGAAGAATATGTCTGCGAAAAGCTCGGTCTTGCCGCAGAGCCAGTTTCAACACAGGTTATCCCGCGCGACCGTCATGCCATGTTCTTTGCAACGCTCGGCGTTATCGCTTCGTCGATTGAGAACGTAGCCATCGAAATCCGCCACATGCAGCGCACCGAAGTTCTGGAAGCAGAAGAGTTCTTCTCGCCCGGCCAGAAAGGCTCGTCGGCGATGCCGCACAAACGCAACCCTGTTCTGACCGAAAACCTGACCGGCCTCGCCCGTCTGGTCCGTATGTCGGTTGTGCCTGCAATGGAAAACGTCGCTCTCTGGCATGAACGCGATATTTCGCATTCCAGCGTTGAGCGTGCGATCGGACCCGACACCACCATCACGCTTGACTTCGCGCTGAACCGTCTGGCTGGCGTCATCGAAAAGCTGGTGATCTACCCGGAAAATATGCTCAACAACATGAACAAGTTCCGTGGTCTTGTTCATTCGCAGCGCGTTCTGCTCGCTCTTACACAGGCTGGCGTTTCGCGTGAAGATTCATATCGCCTCGTGCAGCGCAATGCCATGAAGGTCTGGGAACAGGGCGCAGACTTCCTGGAAGAACTGCTTGCTGACCAAGAAGTGCGTGCAGCACTTTCCGAAGAACAGATCCGCGAAAAATTCGATCTTGGCTACCATACGAAGCATGTTGACACGATTTTCAAACGGGTTTTCGGTGAGGCATAAGCCTTCATAAATCGAGTCCGAAAAGAGCCCCATGTTTCTGTAAACATGGGGCTTTTTATATTCAGATCAGGCGCTCTTTTTAATCGTGTTGATTACATTGCCCCATGGATCCTCAAAGACGTGGTCATTACCGCCACGCGTGTCTTCCATTTCAACCCATGCAAGACCCGTGCGATCCTTATCGCGCAAGCCAGCACCTGAACTCTGCCAGGCATTGGCACCAATATGGTGGTGATAACCGCCGGTTGACAGAAACACAGCCTTGTCGCCATAAGTTTGCACGGTGTCGAAGCCCAGCTGATTATTCCAGAAAGCTTCCGCATCCTTCGCATTACCAACGCGCAAGTGAACGTGACCGACAACTGTATTCTGCGGTGCACCGTTCCATTCACCACCTTCACGATCAATAACATCAAGAAGATTTTTCACGTCGAGCGCTTCTGTGCCCATCTTTACGCGGTTACCATTCCACTGCCACGTATTATGTGGACGATCAGAATAGATTTCGATGCCGTTACCTTCTGGATCAGTCAGGTAGATTGCCTCACTGACATTATGGTCCGACGCACCGGCCACAGGCAGCTGCTTGTCGATGGCGCGGCGCGACCAGCGCGCCAGATCGCCACGGGTCGGCAGCAGGAAAGCCGTATGATAAAGGCCAGCGCTGCGTGGATCATCGGGCTTTGCTGCAGAAAACTGCTCGATTTCCATCAGCTCACGGTCGCCGGCGCCAAGCACGATCGAAGCACCTCGACGTGTCATTTCACGCAAGCCTACGACATCACGATAATACTCAGCCAGAGTTTCTGCATCACGCGCCTTTAGGCCAATGCGCGCCACACGTACCGGTGTCGTCATTGCAAATGGCAAAGGAGCGCTTTTTACGCTGTTTGTGGTCGAACCGCCCTTGTCGGCGACCGCCATCTTCATTGTCTCAGTCATTTCATTCTCCTTCGACGGCATTTCTGCGCGTGCGGAAAGAATATTGCTCATGACAACAGCGCCTACAGAACCAAGTATCGTTCTTCTGCTAATCGTCATGGCCGCCAAATCCCTTCCCTTGTTATCTTCCCGCTAAAGATCACAATTTAGCGAGCGTTTCACAAGATAGCGATCAGCGAACAAGCTGTTCATCATTCGCGTTCTCTAAGTTGATACATCAGCGCTATAGCCTAGCTTGAAGATGCATTTAAACGCCTCTAAATAGGGATCATGAAAGTTAAAGATTCCGACATTCTTATCATTCCCGGCTATACCAATTCCGGCCCCGATCACTGGCAGACCCGTTGGGAAAACAAACTCTCAACGGCGCGACGTGTGGAACAGGCGGAATGGTCGAAACCGGTCAAAGAGGACTGGGTGGCGCAGCTGGTCAAAACGGCCAATGAGTCGACAAAGCCGATCGTGCTCGTTGCCCATTCGCTTGGCGTTGCCACAGCAGTTCATGCCATTCCACACATTCAGCACAAGGTTGCCGGTGCTTTCTTTGTAGCGCCTCCCGATGTAGCGAATGAAAAGATCCGACCCAAGCACCTCATGACTTTTGGTCCTTATCCGCGCCAACGTCTGCCGTTTCCAACAATCACTGTCGTCAGCCGCAATGATCCCTTCTCAAGCTTTGAAGCTGCAGAAGATATCGTGAAGGACTGGGGCGCGCTCCTTATTGATGCAGGTGAAGCAGGCCACATAAATTCGGAGTCAGGACATGGCCCATGGCCTGAAGGTTCAATGGTTTTTGCTGAATTTATGAGCAATCTTCAGCCACCAAAATCACATTAAATCAATATCTTACATTACATTCTGATCAAATAGATTCAGTTTAATTTTTGAAGCGGCAGATGAAGTGCTCTGCCGCTTTATTTTTTTACGCGCGGACGGCATCGACAAGCGTTTTTGCGCCGAGGCGCAGATAACCGCCATCGTTTCCGAGTGTCAAAAACTGGAAGCCAAGCGGGATATAACGCCGTGCGAATTCAGCTGATGGCGAGTAGACACCCGCAAATTTTCCAGCCGCCGCAGCCTTGCGGGCGATCGTGCTCACCGGTTCGATGATCGCTTCGGAATCGGGATCGGCCTCCCGGCCATTACTCCATGCGATCGAGAAATCCGCAGGACCCACGAAAACACCGTCAATACCACGCACATCAAGGATTGCATCGAGTGCATCATAGGCATCGCGTGTTTCAATCATCGCAAAAGCGAGTGTGTCATGATTGGCGGTGACAAGGTAATCGTTCGAGCCCGGTGTACCGTAATCGGCATTGGCGCGGAATACGCCCCAAGAACGCTCCCCAACCGGCGGATATTTCATTGCAGCGGCAAATTTGCGCGCATCTTCAACCGAGTTTATCATTGGCGCGATCACAGCTTGTGCGCCGAAATCGAGTGCGCGACTAGCCATATCGAAGCGCCCGACCGGAATCCGAACGATTGGCGGCTTACCCGCATTCAGAATCAATCCAAGGCTGCGTAACACGCTTTGCTCATCATGACCGCCATGCTGCATATCAAGCGTGACCGCTTCAAAGGCGCTATGCGCGAGCACTTCAACTGTCAGCGCTTCCGGCAAGGATGACCACGCAGAGAGAACTGTTTCTCCGGCACGAAGACGCGAAGACAAAGACATGCTTATTCCCCATTACAAACATTCAGGGCGGAAATGCTGTTTACATTTCCGCCCTGATAAACTGATTAGTCTTTCTGCACTTGCTGCACTGCTTCCTCAAGGAAAGCGAACATCTTTTCGCGAATGGTTTCGTCAGTCACTGTCGCCCCAGCCGCATCGAAATCGGCACGCAGTTTGCGGAAGACGTCTTCATCGCCAGCTTCTTCAAAGTCAGCGGCAACAACTTCACGAGCATAGGCTTCTGCGTCGGCGTCATGCTTGCCCAAAAGTTCAGCCGCCCAAAGGCCAAGAATCTTGTTGCGGCGAGCCTCTGCCTTGAAACGAAGTTCTGCATCATGAGCAAACTTGTTTTCAAAAGCGTTGCGGCGATCATCCATGCCAGTGGCCATTCATATAACTCCCAAGCTGTTAACTTATATGAGATCGTCAACCGTTCTCTTGCCTAAAGCTGGCAAGGGGCGCAAGATTATACAAGAGCCAAAACCCAATTTATTAACTTATCTGGCTCTCAAACGCTTAAAACGGGGGAACGGGTGTAAAGCAGGATTGTTAAAAGCCCACAATTGCTATAGGTAGCCCGCGAGAATAGCGGCAAATGCCGATCATCACATTTTTGGAAATCCGAGAAAAGCCATGAACCGTCGCCGCCGTATTTACGAGGGCAAGGCCAAGATTCTTTATGAAGGCCCTGAACCCGGTACTCTTGTCCAGTTCTTCAAAGATGACGCAACCGCGTTCAATGCGAAGAAGCACGAAGTTGTTGACGGAAAAGGCGTGTTGAACAACCGCATTTCCGAACACATTTTCACGCAGCTCAACCGCATCGGTATTCCGACCCACTTCATCCGCCGCCTCAATATGCGCGAGCAGCTGATCAAGGAAGTCGAGATCATCCCGCTTGAAGTCGTTGTTCGCAATGTTGCAGCCGGTTCGCTCTCCACACGCCTTGGCATCGAAGAAGGCACCGTTCTGCCGCGCTCAATCATCGAGTTCTATTACAAGGCAGACGCTCTTAACGACCCAATGGTCACTGAAGAGCATATCACTGCGTTTGGCTGGGCCAGCCCAGCAGAAATCGATGACATTATGGCCCTTGCCATTCGTGTCAACGATTTCCTGACCGGCCTGTTTCTTGGCATCGGCATCCAGCTCGTTGACTTCAAGATGGAATGCGGACGCCTGTTTGAAGGCGACATGATGCGCATCGTCGTTGCTGACGAAATTTCACCCGACTCAGCGCGTCTGTGGGACATCAACACCAATGACAAGCTCGATAAGGACCGCTTCCGCCGCGATATGGGTGGGCTGGTTGAGGCCTATCAGGAAGTTGCGCGTCGTCTTGGCATCATGAACGAGAATGACACACCCCGCCCTTCCGGCCCTACGCTTGTGAAGTAAAATCCGCACAGCCCGGCAACTCGCGTTCCGGGCTGTTTTCATTGTCTTTATTACAGATCAGCAGGAACTACCAAGTGATCAAGGCACGCGTCACCGTTACACTGAAAAACGGCGTTCTCGACCCGCAGGGCAAAGCTATTGTCGGCGCGCTCGGCAGCCTCGGCTTCGAAGGAATCAACTCTGCACGTCAGGGCAAGGTTTTCGATCTAGAACTCGAAGGCACGGACAAGGCGAAAGCCGAAGCCCAAATCAAGGCCATGTGCGAGAAGCTGCTCGCAAACACGGTTATTGAAGATTACGCAATCGTCATCGCTTGACGCACTGCGGCTTGAACTTAAGTTTTTTGTACACCTTCAGATTAAAAATGAGCAGATTTGAAGGGTACTCAAATTCAAAGAGACGTAAAACGCCATGAAAGCAGCAGTCGTTCTTCTTCCAGGTCTCAACCGCGACCGCGACATGATTGCGGCCATTACCAAGATTTCCGGTCAGGCACCAATCACCGTATGGCAGACAGATACCTCTATCCCTGATGATGTTGATCTGATTCTCATTCCGGGTGGGTTCTCCTATGGCGATTATCTGCGTTGTGGTGCGATTGCGGCGCGTATGCCGATCATGCAGGCTATTCGCGAGAAGGCTGACAAAGGCGTCATGGTCATTGGCGTCTGCAACGGTTTCCAGATTCTGGTTGAAGCCGGAATGCTGCCGGGCGCGCTGATGCGCAATACATCGCTGAAATTCGTCTGCCGCGAAGTGAAGCTCGAAGTCAGCAATGCGAATACTTCCTTCACACGCGGCTACCAGCCTGGTCAGATTATCCGTTGTCCGGTTGCGCATCATGACGGCAACTATTTTGCTGATGCAGAAACGCTGAAGCGTCTCGAGGGCGAAGGTCAAGTTGTGTTCCGATATGCAGAAGGCACCAACCCTAACGGTTCGGTCAATGATATTGCCGGCATCGTTAATGCACAGGGCAATGTCCTTGGCATGATGCCTCATCCTGAAAATCTGATTGAAGGTGCACATGGCGGCGATGACGGCCGCGCGCTTTTTGCGGGCGCATTGGGAATTGCCGCTTAAAACGCCCTGACTATATTGAATACGAAAACGGCCTTCGTCTCAAAACGAAGGCTTTTTTATTAAAATAGGCGCTGGTTGCTTCAAACAATACGGCGAACTCATTCGACTGGCGCGTCGTGCAAATTCATGGCAGCTTGCTCATTGCATACTTCCTACGGAAACCGACTCGGGGAACAAAAATAATGCAATTATATTCGCGCCCACTCTCCCCTTATTGTGCCTTTGTGCGCAGCGTTCTTTATCTCAAGGAACTGCCTTTCAAGCCGCTGAACCTACCCTACCCTCTTCCTGGAGATTTCGGCAATGTGACGCCGCTTAAGCGGGTACCCGTGCTGATTACCGGCTCAGGCGAAACGTTGTTTGAAGCAATCGTCATTGCTGAATATCTTGAAGATCATTATCCGGAAACGCCTCTATTGCCAGGAACGCCCCGCGAGCGAGCGCTGATCCGGCTTCTGGCGCGTATTGCCGAAATCGATGTGCTCGAACCTGCAATGAAACTCTTTATTCTTCGAAGCAAACCTGAAAGAAATGAGGCTACAATAGAGCGACTTTTCACGAAGCTTCATAATGGTCTGAGCGTGGTCGAATCGCGCCTCACCGACCACGATTTCGCGCTCAATGACGCACCAACACTCGCCGATGCATGGCTGTTGCCAGTACGGTTCCTTATGGAACCGCTCAAGAAGCTTTCGGAAAAAGTCGACCTGCTGCATGCTTACCCAAAATTCGACACATATGCAGTGAAAGCAACGCAAGACCCGGCATTCGAACTCATATGGAACGAAATGAGTGACGGGTTGAAGACTTTCATGCCGGAACTTGCCTGAGTTACGACTCGATAAAGGGCGCACTTTTGGAGATGCGCTTGAACATATTGTTTCTATGCGTTTTCGGCAGACCAATCGCATGACGGTTTTGCCCATAGCATTATCATGGAGCCGTCCTTGAAGAAAAAGACTATTGCATTTGCAGCACTGCCTGCATTGGCATTTTTTGCAGCCTGCACACCGAAACCGACGCCTCCCGTGCCGACAAATGTCAGCAAAGCTGCGCTTCCAATCATGGAACGCATTGCTGTGGGAGCGAATAGCTGCTGGTTCAAATCCAAGGATAGCGATTTCCGCGGCTATGCGTTTGCGCCGGAACTTAATTCTTTTTCGGGTCGTCCACGAATTTTAGTGGTTCCTGCTCGTAATCTGGCTGGGCGACCGCTGCTTGTCGTGCAGGCAGAGGGCAACCCAGCGCGGATAGAGGCTTTTGGACCGATGATGCAGCAAGGCCATGGCAGTCGTATCAATGCGGACATTAATCGCTGGGCATCAGGCCAAAAAGGCTGCTGAAAATCACTGCTATCGAATATGGAAGCGTACTTTACGCGCTTCCTTATCCGCATCGCACCGCGTGAAGCCGATATCGCGAAGCTGATCTTCTGAAAGATCCATAAGTTCGATACGGCTGCGGCGCAGCATCAGGCGCAGAGCACACCATTCCATGATGCGCCGACCGAGCGACCGGGATGCGTAACAGAATTCACTCTCCCTCGTCTGAATTGTATCAATTGTATCTATTTCATCGTGCTTAACTGACCTATATGTCATGGAAAAGTGCCTTTTAGATTGGGCTTAGGCGGTATTATGCATCAGTTTGATGCCTTAAGCGTAAATACGATTGACTCAAATATTGATACAATGCTTATATTGTGACCATGACAAATTGGCTCCCTGATCTTACCGGCAAGTCCGGCCCGCTCTATCTTCAGCTTGCTGACGCGATTGAGGATGCAATAACGACTGGCGCTCTGCCTGCGGGAGAGAAACTGCCGCCGCAACGCAATCTTGCCTTTGACCTGAAGGTGACAATTGGCACAATCGGGCGTGCTTATGCGCTGGCGCATGAACGCGGACTGGTGACGGGGGAAGTCGGGCGTGGCACTTATGTGCTTGGAAAAGCTGACCGCAAAGATGCGCCGATCGCCTATTCAAGTGATGGGATTGCTGGCACGCGCATTCAGGATGCCCCGGCCGACAAGGGCCGCTTTGACACCACGGCCGCGCCTGATGTCGGGCAAAACGCGGTTCTTGAGCCGTTGATTGCATCAATTATCCGCAACTACCCGCATGAGGTTGTCAATTACACACGATATTTTCCGCAACACTGGCTTGAGGCTGGTCGTCAATGGCTTAATCAGGAGAATGGTCCTGATGATGCCAGCAATATTGTTATCACCAATGGTGCCCATGCCGGTGCAGTTGCAGCAATTACGGCTTTCACCTCGCCAGGCGACAGGATAGTCTTTGAAGAGCTGACCTACACCCAGATAAGCAGGTCCGTTAAAATTGCCGGACGCCGGGTGGCGATTGCGGCAAGTGACGAATATGGCATGATCCCGGAAGAGTTTGAGCGGGTCTGTAACCAGCAGCACCCAACGATGGCATTTCTCATGCCAAGTATTCACAATCCAACACTTGCGACCATGCCTTATGAGCGCCGGGTTGCAATTGCCAATATTGCGGCGCGGCACAATGTCTGGCTTATCGAAGACGACACCTACGGGGTCATGACCCGGTCCAATATCCCGAAGATTGCCGATATTGCGCCCGAACGTACATTTCTTTTAGGCAGCCTTTCGAAGGCTGTAACAGCGGGCCTTCGTTGCGGCTGGGCAGCCTGTCCGCCGCATTGCGCGCAGCGTTTACGCGTGACTCACAAGCTGATGACAGGCGGCGTGTCGTTTCTGCTTGCTGAAACAACGGCACAGATGGTGCTTTCAGGTCAGGCAAGCGCCTTGCTGGATCGATGTTCGGCTGAAATTGAATGGCGCGAACAGTTGGCCCGTAAAATTTTTGCCGGTCATGACTTCGTATCGTCACCCCATGTCCCGATTCTCTGGCTGAAACTGCCAGAGCCATGGCATGCCAGCACGTTTAAAGCAGCCGCATATGAAAACGGTTTGCTGATCGACGATGAAGATGAGTTTAAAGCCGGACGTATTGAGCGCAACTATCACCGCGTTCGTATCGCTTTTTCCTCGCCGACAGACCGTAGCCACATAGAAAATGGCTTTACAACGTTGCGGCAACTGCTCGAAAATGAACAAGTCGGCTATGAAGGTAGTTTTTGAGCCGGGAAATCGGCATTTTCCTGTCGCGCTTCCAGCAGAGTTAGGTTAAAGAGGCCCCTTGAAACCTTAGGTGTCCGCCCTTCGGCAGAAGTTTCCGGGTACCGCAGCCTGCGACGGGGTCCCTCATCTCCATGACTATTTCCAATAAGCGCGACATCACGCCGGAACTTATCTCTGCCCACGGCCTCAAGCCGGAAGAATATCAGCGTATTCTCGACCTGATCGGACGCGAACCAAGCTTCACGGAGCTCGGCATTTTCTCGGCCATGTGGAATGAACATTGTTCCTACAAGTCGTCGAAGAAGTGGCTGCGTACTCTTCCAACAACCGGTCCACGGGTTATTCAGGGGCCTGGCGAAAACGCTGGCGTTGTTGACATTGGCGATGGCGACTGTGTCGTCTTCAAGATGGAAAGTCACAACCACCCGTCCTACATAGAGCCTTATCAAGGGGCTGCGACTGGCGTGGGTGGTATTCTGCGCGACGTGTTCACCATGGGCGCTCGGCCGATTGCAGCGATGAATGCGCTTCGTTTCGGTGAACCTGACCATCCGAAGACCCGCCACCTTGTATCCGGTGTTGTTTCGGGCGTTGGCGGTTATGGCAATGCCTTCGGTGTCCCGACCGTGGGCGGCGAAGTGAACTTCGACAAGCGATACAATGGTAATATCCTCGTCAATGCATTTGCTGCAGGCCTTGCCAAGCATGACGGCATCTTCCTTTCGGAAGCCAAGGGCGTTGGCCTGCCGGTTGTTTATCTCGGTGCCAAGACGGGCCGTGACGGCGTTGGCGGTGCCACAATGGCATCGGCTGAATTCGACGAATCAATTGAAGAAAAACGTCCTACCGTTCAGGTCGGAGATCCATTCACCGAAAAGTGCCTGCTCGAAGCCTGCCTTGAGCTGATGGCTTCGGGTGCTGTGATCGCCATTCAGGACATGGGTGCGGCTGGTCTCACCTGTTCTGCGGTCGAAATGGGCGCGAAGGGCGATCTCGGTATCGAACTTGTTCTCGATCATGTTCCAGTTCGTGAAGTCAACATGACCGCTTATGAAATGATGCTGTCGGAAAGCCAGGAGCGTATGCTCATGGTTCTCAAACCAGAAATGGAAGAGGAAGCACAGGCGATCTTCCGCAAGTGGGGCCTTGATTTCGCAATCGTCGGCAAGACCACTGATGATCTGCGCTTCCGCGTCATCCATCAGGGCGAAGAAGTTGCAAACCTCCCGATCAAGGAACTCGGTGACGAGGCTCCTGAATATGATCGTCCGTGGATGGAACCCGGCAAGCACGCTCCGCTGCCAGCCAGTAACGTCCCGCAGGTCGAAAACTATTCAGATGCACTGCTCAAGCTCATCGGCTCGCCGGATGGTTCGTCACGCCGCTGGGTTTATGAGCAGTATGATACACTCATTCAGGGCAATTCGTTGCAGCTTCCTGGTGGTGACGCTGGTGTTATCCGCGTTGAAGGCCATGCCACCAAGGCACTCGCCTTCTCGTCCGACGTAACGCCACGTTATTGCGAAGCCGATCCGTTTGAAGGCGGCAAGCAGGCCGTTGCCGAGTGCTGGCGCAACATTACCGCAACCGGTGCCGAGCCGCTCGCTTCGACTGACAACCTGAACTTTGGCAACCCTGAGAAGCCGGAAATCATGGGACAGTTGGTCAAGGCCATCGAAGGCATTGGCGAAGCCTGCCGTGCCCTCGATTTCCCGATCGTTTCGGGCAACGTATCGCTCTATAACGAGACCAATGGTCAGGCAATCCTGCCAACGCCGACCATCGCAGGCGTTGGCCTCATTCCTGACTGGTCGCAGATGGCCAAGATCGGCGGGATGCAGGATGGCGACACGCTGGTTCTGCTGGGTGGTGATGGCACGCATCTGGGCCAATCGATCTATCTGCGTGATCTGTTCGACCGTGCTGATGGCCCTGCTCCAAGCGTTGACCTTGGGCTTGAAAAGCGTAACGGCGAATTTGTGCGTTCAGCGATCCGCAACGGCCAGGTGACAGCCTGTCACGATCTTTCCGATGGTGGCCTTGCAGTTGCGGTTGCTGAAATGTCCATCAAGTCAGGCAAGGGTGCAATCCTTGATGCGGGCGACGGCCTGCCGCATGCAACGCTGTTTGGTGAAGATCAGGCGCGTTATGTGATTGCAGCAACGCCTGAAATGGCGAAACTCATCGCACTCAATGCAGAGGGTGCTGGCGTTCCGTTTCGTGTACTTGGCACGGTTGGCAGCGACCGCCTCAAGTTCGGGGAGAACGTTGATGTTGCAGTCAGCGACCTTACCAATGCCTTCGAAGGCTGGTTCCCGAGCTTCATGAACGGTGAAGCGAGCGTCGATAACTGAGCATCTGTGACGAACTGATACTAATTGCCGCCCGGCCGGAAACCCCGTGCCGGGCGGTTTGCTTGTCGGCAATTTAAGCGTTAGACAGATTGAGTTTAACGTATCACGATGATGCACTACGATTCTATAATAGTAAAAAGCCTAAAAATGGCAGGAGATTTTGCATGGCTATGGACGCTCATGAGATCGAAAAACTGATACGCGAAGGTATTCCCGGCGCAAAGGTGACGATCCGCGACCTTGCCGGAGACGGAGATCACTATGCTGCCGAAGTTGTTGCGGAAATCTTCCGCGGCAAGTCGCGCGTGCAGCAGCACCAGATGGTTTATGATGCGCTGAAGGGCAATATGGGTGGTGTACTGCACGCCCTCGCGCTGCAGACCAGTGTGCCGGAATAATGATTGAGGGGCTCATCGTGCTACTGCGGCAAGATGCTGCCCCCAACGTGGCCGGATTTCGCGCTAATTTGACTTGCTTTCACCTTTAGAGGGTGATTACCAAAGCTCAGCTCACTATATAGGGGCAGAACCTCTCCCTACGCGGGCCGGGATTTGAACCGGCATCCTGAAAGGAACTAAAATGACCGGAATCAATGATTTCATCGACAATGAAGTGAAGACCAACGACGTTGTGCTGTTCATGAAAGGCACCCCAGGTTTCCCACAGTGCGGTTTCTCCGGTCAGGTCGTTCAGATTCTCGACTATCTCGGCGTCGATTATAAGGGTGTAAACGTTCTGGCTTCAGACGAAATTCGTCAGGGCATCAAGGATTACTCCAATTGGCCCACCATTCCTCAGCTCTATGTAAAGGGTGAGTTTGTTGGCGGATGCGACATCATCCGCGAAATGTTCCAGTCCAGCGAATTGCAGTCACTTTTTAGCGATAAGGGTATTGCAACCAAGGCTGCCTGAAGACTAATTAAACCCATAAGGCTTTTGCCGCTTTTGGGAAGGCGCTGCTATGTGGCGCCTTTTTATATTGCCTATAATTAGCGCAGGAACTTGGCTCGGGCCAAAACGCTGCTTTTTCTGAGTTCTGTCTCTTGAGACGTATCTCTGCAAGCTCCACGCTTTTCTATCAAGGACTGCATTAATGCCGCTTAACATCCAAAAAGCTTCGCCGGATCAACAGATGCCTGTGCGCGCACGCGGTGAATTTATTGCGCTTATTGCAGCAATTATGGCGATCAATGCACTTGCAGTGGATATCATGTTACCTGGCCTGCCACAGATCGGTGAAAGCCTCGGTTTGTTGTCAGAGAACCATGCGCAATACGTCATAACGGCGTATCTGCTTGGCTTTGGTGTTTCGCAGTTATTTTATGGTCCACTCAGCGACCGTTTTGGTAGACGCGTGCCATTGTTCGGTGGTCTGACAATTTATATTCTAGCGGCAATTGGTGCAGCTTTTGTCAGTGATTTTACAACGCTTATCGTATTGCGTGTATTACAAGGTCTTGGTGCAGCTGCAACGCGCGTGATTGCAGTATCTGTGGTGCGCGACCGGTTTGCGGGCCGCCAGATGGCGGAAGTTATGTCACTTGTCATGATGGTATTTATGATCTTGCCGGTAATTGCTCCGGCAACAGGCCAGTTGATCATGCTCTTTGGGGAGTGGCACCTCATCTTCCTGTCGATGGCGATCTTGGCCGCAGCTGTTGCGCTATGGGCCTATATTCGTCTGCCTGAAACGTTGCCTGTCGATCACCGCCGTCCACTAACGCTGAAAAGCATCATTGGCGGTTTTGGGATCGTGCTGTCCAACCGTGTCGCGCTTTTCTATATGTTTGGTACATCGTTCATTCTTGGCGCGCTATTCGGCTACATCAATTCAGCGCAGCAGATTTTTGTAGATATCTATAAGCTCGGCTCGTTGTTTCCTCTAGCCTTCGCAGCAGTCGCTATGACGCTGGCGCTAGCATCATTTCTGAATTCGCGCCTAGTCGGACGCTTCGGGATGCGACGCATTTCGCAAACGATGCTGTTGGTTTATGTTGGCTTCAGCCTGCTTTGGGTTGTGTTGTCAGTATCGTTTAGCGGTCCAATCCCATTCTGGCTTCTGATGGTGATCTATATGACCATCATGTTCTCATTCAGCCTCGTTACATCAAACTTCAATGCGCTGGCTATGGAGCCGCTCGGAGAAGTGGCTGGCACGGCATCGTCGGTACTTGGCTTCGCCCAGACCGTTATCGGCGCAGCCCTTGGGGCAGCAATTGGTCAGGCATTTGATGGAACGACGACACCGGTCGCTGCAGGGTATTGTGTACTGGGCTTTGTCGCCTTCATTTGCGTCATAATTGCTGAGCGCGGTAAGCTGTTTAAACCGCATAACAAGCGCGTTTGATTTGAAGCCTGAAAAGCCCGCAAATTGCGGGCTTTTGTTTATTCTGTGAAAAGAGCTGCCTTTATTGCTTTCCAGCTTTCCCTGTCAGGCGCGACCAGCAAACCGCCGCCAGTGTGCGACGGCAGATATGCAGTTTCATCCCAGCGCGCCAAATAACCGCCTGCTTCCTGATGGATAAGTGCACCAGGCAAGTGATCCCAGGGCATCAACTTATTATAGCAAGCAAAATGGGCGCCACCGGTAGCGATGATGCGATATTCGTGCGCTGCACAGCGATAACCGATCTGTGACAAGAATTTGGTATGGTTACGCGCCAAACGTGAACGGATCGGCTCTTGCGTATATTGCCATGACACTGAACCCGTCATCTGGGAAATATCCGCTGATGCTGCAACCTTCACGGGGCTTGTCGAGCCATTCGCATAGCGAATATGCGCGCCGCCCCCTTTTGAAGCGAGAATCCAGTCCTGACCGACTGGATCATGGATAATACCGGCAACGGTTTCGCCTTTAACAACAACCGCCAGCATCACGCCAAACAATGGAACGCCAGACGCGAAGTTAAAGGTGCCATCGACCGGGTCGATAGTGAATGCGAAATCTGCATCACCAAGA
The DNA here is from genome assembly GCF_014397025.1 of Ochrobactrum sp. Marseille-Q0166. Taxonomy (NCBI): domain Bacteria; kingdom Pseudomonadati; phylum Pseudomonadota; class Alphaproteobacteria; order Hyphomicrobiales; family Brucellaceae; genus Ochrobactrum; species Ochrobactrum sp. Marseille-Q0166. The sequence continues at coordinate 1,756,025 of NZ_JACJUO010000001.1, forward strand.
CCATTCAGCAGTGTTTCATCGTCTGAACAAGCTTCTTCACCGACAATCAATGCGTGCGGGAAGCGTTCTTTAAGGCGGTCTGTGATATAGCGCTCGGCGTTTACATCCGCCTCAGTAACGAGATCCGCCGCCGAAGTCTTCTGGCGAATATCACCCTGTCCCAATTGCCGAAACCGCGGCATGATCTCGGCATTCGCGGCTTCTGCCAAAAGGTCTGCCAGCCAATCGATCTGCTTCTCATCAAACTGCACTGTCAGTCTCCGCATTAGAATTGGTCATCAAGGCAGCGAAATCGAACAATTTGCGATCCAGCAGGTGACTTGGGCGCACATTGGTCATGGCACGGATCATTGTGTCCTTACGGCCCGGCATACGCTTCTCAATATCGCTCAACATCGCTTTCATCGCGTTGCGTTGCAGGCCTTCCTGGCTGCCGCAGAGATCACAAGGAATGATCGGGAACTGCATTGCATTCGCAAATTTTTCCATATCTTCTTCCGCCGCATAAGCAAGCGGGCGGAAAAGCATCAGATCCCCTTCATCATTGAGAAGTTTTGGCGGCATGGCTGCAAGACGACCGCCATGAAACAGGTTCATGAAGAAGGTTTCGAGAATGTCTTCACGGTGATGACCGAGCACAATCGCCGAACACCCCTCTTCACGCGCGATGCGATAGAGATTGCCACGTCGCAGTCGCGAGCAAAGCGAACAATAGGTGCTGTTTTCCGGCAGCTTTTCTGTGACGATTGAATAAGTATCCTGATATTCAATGCGGTGTTTGATACCATAACGGTTCAGAAAGTCCGGCAAAATATGCTTTGGAAAATTCGGCTGTCCCTGATCGAGATTAACCGCCAGCAGCTCCACCGGCAACAGGCCACGCCATTTCAGGTCAAGCAGCAGTGCCAGCAGGCCATAAGAATCCTTGCCGCCGGAAAGGCAGACCATCCAGCGCTCACCGGGCTTAACCATAGCAAAATCATCAATGGCCTGACGAGTGAGCCGCAGCAGACGCTTGCGCAGCTTGTTGAATTCGACTGAGTCTGGAACATCACGAAAAAGCGGGTGACAACCATCGGCACCGGAATCTTCCGCAATATTTGGATCGAAAGCGTTCATCATGCTTCCTGCACATAAGAGAGATGGATTAACGTCTACATACAGAAAAGCCGCCCTCGGGAAAACCAAGGGCGGCCATTTATTTTCACTTTCACGCATTCCCTCACGCAAAACCGCTTCGCACTTTTGCCGGAAACGCTCTGAACCAGAGGCTCAGAATTAACGCGAATAGAATTCGACGACGAGGTTTGGTTCCATCTGAACTGCATATGGAACGTCAGCAAGCGTTGGAACGCGCGAGTAGGTCGCAACCATCTTGTTGTGATCAACTTCAACGTAGTCAGGGACATCGCGTTCTGCGAGCGCAACAGCTTCGAGAACGATCACGAGCTGCTTCGACTTTTCGCGAACTTCAACAACGTCACCAGCCTTGAGGCGGAACGACTGAATGTTGACGCGGCGGCCGTTTACGTTGACGTGACCGTGGTTGATGAACTGACGTGCAGCGAAGATCGTTGGAACGAACTTTGCGCGGTACACAACAGCATCCAGACGCGATTCGAGCAGGCCGATGAGGTTTTCACCGGTGTCGCCCTTGCGGCGAGCTGCTTCGTCATAGGTCTTGCGGAACTGCTTTTCGGAGATATCGCCGTAGAAGCCCTTGAGCTTCTGCTTTGCGCGGAGCTGTACACCAAAGTCAGACAGCTTGCCCTTACGGCGCTGACCGTGCTGGCCTGGGCCATATTCACGACGGTTTACAGGGGACTTCGGGCGGCCCCAGATATTTTCGCCAAGACGGCGATCAATTTTGTACTTAGCGGATTCGCGCTTGCTCATCGCATTTCCTTTAAAAAGTTAGTGCGCCTTACGGCGCAGACAGGAAACGCGCCCTCCTCTGCCCTTGGTTTTCAAGGACTGACAGAATGAAGCGCGCAGCTGCGATCCTCATCCACGGGACACGTCAAATGAAACGCCGGAGCGTTCAGGCTCCAGCGATGGCGGCTTTTAGTCATTTGATTGTCATCTTGTCAAGGCTGAAGCCCTGATTTTAAGTCATTTGACCGGTTTGGAGTCGATCTTAAACAGGACACGGTGGCTTTTAAAGAAAAAGCACATCCCACCGCCTTTCAGGGTCAATTGCAACATTTTGCCATCAAGCGTGAAGGAACGACATCTCATCTTTCAACATTATCCTTTTGGCGCGTGTTATCAAAAGAGGTGAATATGGTCGTTTTCTTCGCTTTCCTTCAAAGGATTATGATGATCGTCTTCGCGACTTTCGCGATTATGATGCTGCCCGAAGAAAACGGGACCAGTCTTTCGCACGCTCAGGCTCAGAACCTTATCGAAAGGGTGTTGAGTAGTGATGCCAAACACAAGAGTCCGCAAAGGCGACCAAAGAAGAAGCGTGTGGCCAAACAAAGCCAATCCAAGGCATCACTTGTCGCGCCCAATCCATCGTCTACTGCCGCACCTGCCGTAATTCCTATTCCAACGCCTTCACCTCGTCGAGAAGAGGAAACGGCAAAGCGATCGGAACAGTCAAAGCGTGTTCAGACACCTTCTGCCGAAAATCCTCCTCTGCCGGATAAAAAACCCAAGCAACAGGTACAAAACGTCAAACCGACCGCAGAGTTAGCTCCCCCTTCGAAGCCAGAACGTATCTATCAGGTTTCTTGTCCAGCCCTGATGACCGGAGATGTGGAGGGACAGCTGTTACCTCCGATCCAAGACGCAGCACAATGCAGTGCGCGCTCGCCTTTATCGCTGACAGCAATTGGAAAAACCGAACCTTTGAAATTCACCAATGCAGTCACCACAAATTGCGCAATGGCTGTCACGCTTGCTGAATGGTCAAAAGATGTCAGAGAGGCAGCCAGGAAAGTGTACGGAGACAGGATCAAGATCTCCGAAATCGGAACCGGATCAGATTATCAATGCCGTAATGTCAACGGCACATCTACGGGACGAGTATCGGAACATGCTTTCGCGAATGCACTTGATATCATGTCATTTAAATTTTCTGATGGCTCGAAGACTGAGCTGGAAAGTGGATGGAATGGGTCAGAGAAAGAGAAAGCTTTCTGGCGTGCAGTGCATGGTGCGAGTTGCAAGATCTTTATGACTGTCATCGGGCCGGATGGTGACGCGGCTCACCAGACGAACATGCATCTAGATCAGGGATGCCACGGCAAATCCTGTCTTGCTCGAATCTGCCAATAAGATATCTTGCGACGTTATTGGGAAACACAAAAAAGACCCAACTGCGTTTCTAATAGTATCGTCATTATCGATTTTGCTTACCGCAATTTCTGCGGTAGCTTTTCAAAGGAAGCGATCCATGAAATCGACCCGACTTATATTTTCTGCGATTTTTACACTCGGGATTGTCAGTGCTGCACAAGCGGATGCCGTACCAAAGCGCTCGAAAGATTTTACCGGAAACTACCAAACACTCGTAAAAGATCAGCAGGCATCGCCACCGGTGGCAGACTGCATTGCGAGTGCCTATGACTTTGTGAAAAAGAGCACGAAATATGATCGACTTGGCTTTACCAAAGACGATATTGCTGCGGCCAGCACAAATTCGAAATCTATAAAATTCAGCGCAAAGGACACGCGTAAAGTTTCCAAGGTAATTTCAGTATCCGGAGAAGCCCGCATCAAAGCAGGTGGCTGGGACAGTATCACCCTTCGTTGCGGTATTTCTGATGGCAAGTTAAAAGCAATCGAACTTATTCCATCCAAACCTGCCAAATAAACTGTCGAAAGAGCAGCTTATTAAGCGTCAGCTGCTCTTTTTGTCTGAAACATGTTCGGGCAAGCCTTTGCGTTTGGTTTCCGCAAATTCTTCCAGTTCCTTTTCAGTCATCGATTCATACATTTCTTTCGATGCACCAAAGAGTTCACTCTTTTTAATTTCGCCTCGTTTGGCTGCGAGTGCAGCACCCGCCGCCTTCTGCTGAGCCTGTGATTTTGCTGGCATGAACGTTACTCCCTTCTTCAAGAGAATAACGAGTGTGCGAATAACAAGTTCCTTAATCTTGCGCAGCCACATCAAATCGTGAACGGGCGTTACGCATTTGCTCACGATTTTTTACTGCCCACTGACCCAGCACATCAATCGGCACGGCCAGCGAGTGGCCAAGCTCTGTAAGCGAGTAAGTCACTTCCGGTGGAGATGTTGGCCGCACGCGGCGCGCGACCAATCCATCACGCTCGAGGGATCGTAATGTAACTGTCAGCATTCGCTGGGATATACCCTCAATGGCGCGACGCAAGGCATTGAAACGCAACGAGCCCGTTTGCAGATTGAAAATAACGAGAATGCTCCAAGTATCACCAACACGATCCAAAACTTCGCGAATGGGGCATGAACCCTCCCCTTCAGGGTCAGCCTGAAAAGCGGGTGTTGAAGACAGTAAAGGCGAGCTGGCATTTGGCTCCGTCGTATTTTTCATTCGCGCTCCTACAATCATACTGCACTCTAAATCATTGTTTTAACGCGCATCACCATCCAAACAAAGCTTGACCAGAAATCAGCCTAGCGGATTGATTTTCCCGCATATGCGTTTCAAGCTTTTCAGAATGCGCTCAAAATCTTGATTTCGAGACACGTCTTTTACAAAGATGGTTCCCCGTTTAGGGACACCCCACAATCTGGAACTTACTGCTTCTATCGTCAGTTTTTGCACTTGCCAGCGACGCGGTTACTTCCATGTAACTTAAACATGAAAAAGTGCGTTCTTCACAACGTTTCCGGCATCGACTACATAGTTACCATAAAGAACCTGATTATTAAATATCACTTCTCCAAGTTTAATTGAAAGGAAACATCATGGCGAAAATTGCACTGATCGGCGCTACAGGCTTTGTGGGTACTGCCGTCCTTAAGGAAGCCGCATCTCGCGGCCATAGCGTGACCGCGCTGGTTCGAAACACGGACAAGGTTGAGAAACTCGATAATGTGACAGCGGTGAAGACAGACGTCTTCGACACCGATGCACTCGCCAAACAGCTTGCAGGCCACGACCTTATTATTTCAGCCTTCAATCCCGGCTGGGGTGATGCGAATATCCGCGAAAATCATATCAAGGGTAGTCGTTCCATCAATGAAGCTGCCAAGAAAGCGAACGTAAAGCGCCTCATCGCGGTCGGCGGTGCAGGCAGTCTCTCGATAAATGGGCATCAACTGGTGGACTCACCCGAGTTTCCTGCCGAATGGAAAGAAGGTGCACTCGGCGCGCGCCAGGCCTTGAATGAATTGCGTGAAGAAAAGGACCTCGATTGGACCTTCGTTTCGCCTGCAATCATTCTTCAGCCGGGTGAGCGCACTGGAAAATATCGTCTTGGTACGGATGAACCTGTGTTCGACGACAAGGGAGAAAGCAAGATCTCTGTTGAAGATCTGGCCGTTGCGATTGTTGATGAAGCCGAACAGGGAAAATACATCGGCAAGCGTTTCACCGCTGCTTATTGAGCGCCATCATTGCCGGGCGGACAACCGCCCGGTTTCGTCAAGCTAACCCGATCACTTTTAAGTGCGTTCTTAACAAGCGGCATAAAGCGCATTAACTAAACGCATCAGACAACAGATCGATGGAACGCATGGAACTCGGTATTTATACTTTCGGCGATATAGGGCCTGACCCCGAAACCAATCGCCCGCTCTCGCCACAACAACGGCTCAACAATCTCATCGAGGAGATCGAACTCGCAGATCAGGTTGGCCTTGATGTGTTCGGCGTGGGCGAGCACCATCGACCGGATTATGCGATTTCTACGCCGCCCGTCGTGCTGGCAGCGGCAGCTTCACGCACGAAAAACATAAAGCTGACCAGCGCGGTAACGGTTCTTTCGTCTGACGATCCTGTGCGGGTCTATCAGCAGTTTTCAACGCTCGATCTAATCTCCAACGGGCGGGCTGAAATTATGGCAGGACGCGGCTCGTTTATCGAATCCTTCCCGCTTTTTGGCTATAATCTCGACGACTACGACACGCTTTTTGCCGAAAAGCTCGACCTGTTGCTCAATATCCGTCAGAATGAGCATGTTACCTGGACTGGCACCACGCGTGCAGCAATTGATGGTCGTGGCGTATATCCGCGTGCGTTGCCGGATTCCTTACCTATATGGCTCGCAGTGGGTGGTACGCCTGCATCAGTGGGACGAGCAGCACTTCTTGGTTTACCTCTCGCTATTGCGATTATCGGCGGATATCCACAGCGTTTCGCGCAACTAACCGATTTCTATCGCGAAGCAGGACTTAAAGCAGGGCACGCACCCGAAAAGCTCAAAGTTGGAATCAATTCTCACGGCTATATTGCTGAAAACTCTCAACAAGCTGGCGACGAGTTTTACAATTCTTACGCATATGTCATGAGCAAACTCGGGCGTGAGCGGGGCTGGCCAGCAACCAGCCGAGAACAGTTTGATGCAATGTGCCAACCACAAGGATCGCTACTCGTCGGAAGCCCGCAACAGATCATCGAAAAGATTTTAAGCCAGCACAGCTATTTCAAGCATGATCGCTTCTTGCTTCAGACAGCCCTTGGCAATCTGCCCCACAAATATGCGATGAAATCGATTGAGCTATTTGGAACCAAAGTGGCGCCGGAAGTCCGCAAAACGTTGAACCTGCAAACCTGCTCCTAAGCAAATGCCGGCTGGATATTTCCAGCCGGCTTTTTCATAAGAGCGACGATTTGATTGGACCAGATAGGCGCTTTCAATGAATGTTTTACGTGCGCCCTTTCCGATCATGGCGGGACCGGCAATCACTCCAGTGGACTGATTTCCCTGCGTAGGGCGCTTCACACTTTTCGGGATGCACTTTAAACCAGTTCGACTTCCACGATACCCGGGATTGCCTTCATCGCGCTCGCAATTTGCGGACTGACGCGATAACGGTGAGGAAGTTCAATCTCGACCTCGCGCTGGCCATCTTCCTTAATGACAATCAGGCTCACCTGCCCGTCACCACGCGTGTTAAAATGCGGCGCAATGTGCTTCACCGCCTCGGCTGAACGCAGATAAAGTCGCAATGCCTTTTGCATACGGCAAGCCTCATCTTCCAGTGACTGAACCGTCTGGATTCTGAGGCCAATACCTTCTGGGCGGTTTTCAGCAGCAACCGTAACCACCACCGATTTACCGCTCTCAAGGAGATCGCGATATTGCGCCAGACCTTCCGAGAAAAGCACAGCTTCAAACTGACCGCTGGCATCCGATAGCTGCACAATGCCCATCTTATTGCCTGTGCGTGTCTTACGCTCCTGTCTGGTTGTCACGGTCCCTGCAAGACGACCCGCATTTGCGCCCCGCTTCACCGCCGCCGAAAACTCGGTCCAACTCTGTACGCGCATACGATCAAGTACCTGACGATATTCATCAAGCGGATGTGCAGACAGATAGAATCCGACCGCCTGAAATTCGCGATGTAGCTTTTCTGATGGAAGCCATGGTGCAGCCTGCGGCAGAATAAGTGTTTCTTTCGGTGCACCCGAAAGCCCGAAAATATCGGACTGACCACTAGCCGCATTTTCCTGCGTGCGCTGGGCGAAGCCCATGATGCGATCCATGCCAGCGCTCATCGAAGCTCGGTCACGACCAAAACAATCAAGCGCACCGGCATTGATCAAGCTTTCCGTGACGCGACGATTGACGATTTTAGGATCGACCCGCTCAAAGAAATCTTCCAGACTTTCAAACGGCTTTTCTGAGCGAACATTGACGATATGATCAACCGCCGCCTCCCCGACACCCTTGATTGCAGCAAGAGAATAGAAAATTTTCTTCTCTCCCACCTCAAAAGGGCGGAACGACGTCATGACTGATGGAGTGACAACATCAATCCCCAGCCGATTTGCATCGCGACGGAAATCGTTAAGCTTATCGGCGTTCGACATATCATATGTCATTGAAGCGGCAAGAAACTCAACAGGGTAATGCGCCTTCATATAGGCGGTCTGATAAGACACGATTGCATAGGCAGCTGCGTGAGACTTGTTGAAGCCATAGTCAGCGAACTTAGCCAACAAGTCGAAAATCATGTTCGCCTGAGCTTTATCAACACCGCCTTCAATTGCACCGTCAACGAAACGGACACGTTGTTTGTCCATTTCCTCACGGATTTTTTTACCCATAGCACGGCGTAGAAGATCAGCTTCACCCAGCGAATAGCCGGAAAGAACCTGCGCGATCTGCATCACCTGTTCCTGATAAACGATAACGCCTTGCGTTTCCTTAATCAGACCGTCGATCTTCGGATGAATGGAAGCGATCTCTTCCTCACCGTTTTTGCGCGCATTATAGGTCGGGATATTCTCCATCGGACCCGGGCGATAAAGCGCCACAAGTGCAATAATATCCTCAATGCGGTCTGGTCGCATGCCTAGCAGCGCTTTACGCATACCCGCACTTTCCACCTGAAACACACCGACCGTTTCACCACGAGACAGCATTTCATAGGTAAGCTTGTCATCAAGCGGCAGACGCGACAGATCAATGTCTATGCCCTTGCGCGCGATGAGCTTGACGGCTGTTTCAAGCACAGTGAGAGTTTTGAGACCAAGAAAGTCGAACTTGACCAGACCGGCCTGTTCAACCCACTTCATATTAAACTGTGTGACCGGCATATCGGAACGCGGATCACGATACATCGGAACAAGTTCAGAAAGCGGGCGATCACCGATAACGATACCGGCAGCGTGGGTTGAAGCGTGGCGATAAAGCCCTTCAAGCTTCAGCGCCATATCGAGAAGGCGACCGACGACCGGCTCCTTCTCCCGCTCCTCATTGATTTTGGGTTCTGTTTCAATAGCCTGCGCCAAAGATACCGGATTAGCCGGGTTTTGAGGCACCAGCTTGCAGAGGCGGTCAACCTGGCCATAGGGCATTTCGAGAACACGGCCCACATCGCGTAATACCGCACGCGCTTGCAGCGTTCCAAATGTGATGATCTGTGCAACCTGATCACGGCCATACTTTGCCTGCACATAACGAATAACTTCTTCACGACGGTCCTGACAGAAGTCGATATCGAAATCGGGCATCGATACGCGGTCAGGATTGAGGAAGCGTTCGAACAGCAGCGAGAAGCGTAGCGGATCAACGTCCGTTATCGTCAAGGCATAGGCGACAAGCGAACCCGCACCGGACCCACGGCCCGGCCCCACCGGAATACTCTTTTGCTTCGCCCATTTGATAAAGTCCGCAACAATGAGAAAGTAGCCCGGGAACTTCATGCGGGTTATAATGCCGATCTCGTAGTCGAGCCGCTCGGCATATTGTTGTTCCGTATACCCTTCAGCAAGTCCAGCTGTTCCCAGCCGCATCTTCAGGCCTTCGCGTGCCTGCCGGGCAAGCTCGTCAGCCTCAGCCCGCATAGCTGCTTCAGGATCATCAGAATCGCCAGTGAAACGCGGCAGAATTGGCTGTCTCGTCTGAGTAAACCAGCTGCAGCGCTGCGCAATCTCAATTGTATTTTCAAGTGCTTCGGGCAGATCTGCAAAAAGCGCAACCATTTCGGCGCGGCTTTTCAAATAATGATCCGGCGTCAGACGACGGCGATCATCATTGGAAATAATTTGTCCTTCCGCGATGGCGAGCAGCGCATCATGTGCTTCGAAATCCTCTGCCTTAAGGAAGAAGGCTTCATTCGTAGCGACGAGCGGCAAATCCATTGCATAAGCAAGTTCGACAGTTTTTGCTTCAAGCGCTCGGTCATAGCCGGCCTGACGTTGCAACTCGACATATAAGCGATCACCAAAAGCGTCTTTCAAAAAGGCCAGTCGACTTTCGGCGCGATCAGCACGGTCAGCAGCAAATGCGCGTCCGATCGGCCCCAGCGGACCACCCGAAAGGACGATCACATCTTCTGCAAGACCGGACAGCCAGCTCGCATCCACATGTACCGGATCACCTGAGGGCGTATCGAGGTAGGCACGACTGACCAGCCTAACGATGTTGCCGTAGCCTTCCTCCGTAGAAGCAAGGAAGACCAAAGGCGCAAGATCAAGAACAAGCCTGCGGTTTGCGCTGCGGCTGTTATCATTGTGATCGCCAAATGCAACATCAAGCTGGCAACCGATAATAGGTTGCAAACCATCTTTCGACGCTTTCTGAGCAAACTCCAAAGCGCCAAATAAATTGTTGCTGTCGGTTATTGCGATGGCCGGCGCTTCATCGGCAATCGCCTGTTTGATGATCTTGCCAACCGGCAGTGCACCTTCGAGCAAGGAATAAGCAGAATGAACTCGCAGATGAACAAAACGAGGCGACGACTTGTCCCTGCCCGCTTCGATGCTTGCTGTATCACTCATATCATTTCCCCGATCTTTGCAGAGCTAACTCCGCTGCTAAGGCATGATAATGAAATCATGCCTTTATCGCCATCCGCGTGCCATTCACAATATTGAAGTTTGCACACGATAACGGGCGACTCTCATCGCCCATTCAGGCAGTTTCGGGGAATACGGTAACGATGTCCAGAGTTAGCTTCGTTACTATCGTTCAGGTTCACAAAAGAACCCGTTTTACGTTTTCAGATTGCACTTACCCAGATAGCGAAAGTTGCAACGAACAGGCTGACGGAGACGAAAGATAAAACGTCGTAGACGAGATCGGTCATGTGGATAACTCCTCTTTGTTCACGTATGTTTATTTTTTGTTCCATTTTTGTTCCAATGTCAACACTAATATAGCTGTGCAGATCTATTTAAGGTTTATGAAATATAAACAGAAAACGCCGACAGCATCAGCCGTCGGCGTTGGGAAACAGGTAGTCGTAAAACTCTGAGCTTTATCTCAGCGCAGATAAAGCTATCGGGCTTGCGATATCAAAGATCTACAACCTTGCCGTCTTTCAGCGTCACGCGCCTGTCCATACGACGTGCAAGATCGTGGTTATGTGTGGCGATCATCGCGGCCAATCCAGACTGGCGCACCAAAGCTTCCAGAGCACCAAAAACATAAGACGATGTTGTCGGATCGAGATTCCCGGTCGGCTCATCGGCCAAAAGTACGAGAGGTGCGTTGGCGACTGCACGCGCAATAGCAACGCGCTGCTGCTCGCCGCCAGAAAGCTCGGCTGGACGATGCGAAGCACGCTTGCCGATCTTCATGTAATCCAACAGTTGCTGCGCACGTACCATTGCAGCCTTCTGCGGAAGGCCACGGATCATCTGCGGCATCATCACATTTTCCAGCGCAGAAAATTCCGGCAGCAAGTGGTGGAACTGATAAACAAAGCCCACATCGTTGCGGCGGACAGCAGTACGTTCGTCTTCCGGCAGTTCACCACACGAACGCCCATCCAGAATGACATCACCAGCATCCGGGCGCTCCAGCAAACCAGCAGTGTGAAGCAGCGTTGATTTACCTGCACCAGATGGCGCAACAAGCGCCACCATCTCGCCGCGACGCAGCGTAAAGCTCGCGTCTTTCAGAATAACCAGTTCGCGATCAGCTTCCTTATAGGCTCGGCTGACATTTTCCAGACGCAGAATGACTTCAGCCGCCATTATTCATACCTCAGAGCTTCGACCGGATCGAGCTTGGCCGCGCGCCATGCCGGCAAAATGGTGGCAATAAATGAAAGGACCAAAGCCATTCCAATAACAGATAAGGTTTCGCCAACATCCATCTTTGCGGGCAGCGTGCTTAAGAAATAAAGTTCCGGATTAAACAGGGTCGTACCCGAAAGCCACGAAAAGAACTGTCGAATCCGCTCGACATTCAGACACACGACAACTCCGAGCACTACGCCTGCAAGCGTACCCGTCACGCCAATCGCAGCCCCCGTCATCAGGAATATCCGCATGACAGCGCCACGTGTTGCCCCCATGGTTCTCAGGATCGCGATGTCACGCCCTTTATCCTTCACCAGCATGATAAGGCCGGAAATAATGTTGAGAGCTGCGACAAGCACGATCAACGTAAGGATCATGAACATGACATTGCGCTCGACCTGCAAGGCAGAAAAGAAAGTCTGGTTGCGCTGGCGCCAATCGACCATGGAAATCTGGCGAGCTGCCACTTCCTCAACTGGTGCGCGCATGGCATCGACCTTATCCGGATTATCGACGAAGATTTCGAGCGACTGAACCTTGTCTTCCTGGTTGAAGAACAACTGCGCTTCAGTGAGTGGCATCATCACGATGGACGCATCATATTCCGACATACCGATCTCAAAGATCGCGACAATCGGATAGGCTTTCACGCGTGGGTTTACGCCAAAGGGCGTCACGTCACCATCAGGAGAGATAACGCGCAATGTGTCGCCAATGGAGAGGCCGAGGTTTTCAGCCATACGTGTACCAATGGCCACACCTCCGCTCTGATCGAACCCCTGCAAAGTGCCCTGCTTAATATTGTCAGAAACAAGCTTGAGCTTGGCAAGATCCTCCTCGCGAAGGCCGCGAACCAGTGCGCCGGTGCCTGCACCGATATTGCCTTGCACTAAAGCCTGTCCTTCTACGACTGGTATGGCGAACTTCACACCGGAAATGCCGTCAATGCGAGTAATGAGGCTCGCGTAATCATCAAGCGGGCGATCAATCGGCTGCATGATGAGATGACCGTTAATGCCCAGAATTCTATTCAGAAGCTCCGCGCGGAAGCCATTCATCACCGCCATAACGATGATGAGGGTAGCAACACCGAGCATGATACCGGTGAAAGAGAAACCGGCGATGACCGATATAAAGGTTTCGCGGCGGCGCGCTCGCAAATAGCGCCATGCGATCATCCGCTCAAAGGCTGAAAATGGACCGGAAGAAGGTGTCTTACCAGACGCCTTCTGTTTACCATCAGATTTTGCTGCCGCCGCACTGCTCATGTTTAAGCCGTCAATAGATTGATTGCAGCTTCGACGGTGAGATTCTGACGCTCACCGGTCTTACGGTCCTTGACCTCGACTTCGCCAGCGGCGACACCACGTGGACCGACGATAACCTGATAAGGCAGGCCGATCAGATCCATGGTCGCAAACTTGGAGCCAGGACGGTTATCCGTGTCATCGAGAAGCGGATCAATGCCGGCATTCGTGAAAGCTTCATAGAGTTTTTCACTCACGCCATCGCAACCTTCATCCCCCGGCTTCATGTTGACAATGCCAACACCAAAAGGCGCAATCGCCTTTGGCCAGATGATGCCAGCTTCGTCGTGGGATGCTTCAATAGCAGCTGCCACCAGACGCGAAGGGCCGATACCGTAAGAGCCCATCGAAACAAGATGCTCCTTGCCATCTGGACCCTGCACTTTTGCCCCCATAGGCTCGGAATATTTAGTGCCGAAGTGGAAGATATGGCCGACTTCAATACCCCGCGCGGAAACCTGATCCTCTGCCTTTACAGCAGCCCATTCAGCTTCATCATGCATTTCGTCTGTTGCGGCATAAGGGGTCGTCCAGCGATTAACGATATCCGTCAACTGCTCATCATTGCGGAAATCGGTGTCCGCGCCTGGAACGGCCAAATCGAGATAAGCCTTATCGCAGTAGACCTGGCTTTCACCGGTTTCAGCCAGAATGATGAATTCGTGACTGAGATCACCACCGATCGGGCCGGTATCGGCACGCATCGGGATCGCCTGCAGACCCACGCGAGCAAACGTGCGCAGATAAGAGACAAACATGCGGTAGTAAGCCATCTTCGCGCCCTCATAGTCGAGGTCGAACGAATAAGCATCTTTCATCAGGAATTCACGCGAGCGCATTACGCCGAAACGCGGACGCACTTCGTCGCGGAACTTCCATTGGATATGATAAAGGTTAAGCGGCAGGTCTTTATAAGAACGGACATAAGAACGGAAAATATCCGTAACCATTTCTTCATTGGTCGGTCCGAAGAGCATTTCGCGCTCCTGACGGTCCTGAATGCGAAGCATTTCCTTGCCATACGCATCATAACGACCGCTTTCACGCCAAAGATCGGCCGACTGGATCGTCGGCATCAGAATTTCATTCGCACCAGCACGGTTTTGCTCTTCACGAATGATATTGCAAACCTTGTTGAGCACTTTCAGACCAAGAGGGAGCCATGAATAAATGCCTGCCGACTGCTGACGGATCATACCCGCGCGCAGCATTAACCTGTGAGAGACAATTTCTGCCTCTTTTGGGTTTTCCTTTAGAATAGGCAAAAAATACCGCGACAGACGCATCGTGACCACCGATCAAGAGAGAGATTGCCTGAGTATCAACTGAGTGTGAGGAGAATCAGGCAAAAATTAAGCAAATCTGTCGATTTCATAACGAGTTATGCCGCTGTTGAAAACCCGCCCATTTACTGTTTGCTAACCAGCTTTTTTAGCACCCACAACAATCAGCAACGCGCCTGTAAATAGAGAATCGAGATGCGCTCCACTTAATTCTTTTTAAAATTCAATATTTTACGCGGATCACATATAAAAAGGGCAAAAAATACGAAGGAAATATGACTTCCTGAAAGATTCTTGGTGACAAAAGCTGTGCAGTCCGCTATTTTTTTCATCAATAAGCATGACAACGGAAATAACCGTTGTTTAACGCGGTCAAAGTCTTGGGAGGATGGATCCAGGCGCGATTTTTCGCTGCCGCCGGTAAAATGGAAATGGATCGAACGCGTATTCGACTAGCAAGGCGAAAGCCTTGCTTTTTTTTTAGCCTTGACAATAAACGCGGTTTTTTAGGCGACCAAGCGCGAGCAACCTACTGTTATTATTGATTTTTCTCATTTGACGAATTTTTAGACTGATTTCCAATCATTTGAAACTCAATGGGACATTGCAACCGCCGAAACATGGTGGAAAAAATCACGGATCGAAGCGCTAATTTTATATTGATTCAAATAGTTATACTGAATTGATGAGTTTTAGATTCACAGAGAATCTAACAGTTCCACGTATAAAATGCTCCTCAGAAATTTACTGCCTAAATATTAGGCGGAAGATCAACGGCCTATAAAATATCTAAACCGGTCTGGTTGCTATTTCAGATCGGGGAAGAAATGTGGAATGTCGTCAAGCCCAAAACCTCGAACCTGCGTCATATAGTAATAGAGCGCAAATATGGCTGAAGCCACAATCGTTGTGCGAAGAAAAGCCCGCCCAATGCGGGGTTTTGCCGGTGCACTGGCGACCGTTCCCAAAGTCACGTCATTTTCTTCCGCTTGCGTTCGTAACCCAACAGGTAAAAGCGCAAACAATGTGATCCACCAGAAGATAAAATACATGGCGATGCCGGAGACAATCGTCATCTCATGCCTCCTCAAGCTCAATTAGAGTGCCATTGAAGTCCTTGGGATGCAAAAACAGTACGGGTTTCCCATGCGCCCCAATCTTTGGTTCGCCGCTGCCAAGAATGCGCGCGCCTTCTGCCTTTAGATGGTCACGAGCGGCGATAATATCCGCCACTTCATAGCAAAGATGGTGGATGCCGCCGGAAGGGTTCTTTTCCAGAAAGCTTGTGATAGGTGATCCCTCGCCCAAAGGCTCAAGCAACTCAATCTTGGTATTGCCTACATCAATGAAGACCACCGTCACACCATGCTCAGGCAAAGCCTGTGGCGCGGTCACTTTCGCACCCAACTGGCCGCTATAAAGTGCAGAAGCGACCTTAATATCGGGCACCGCAATTGCGACATGGTTCAGGCGTTCAAGCATCAGTATCCTCCTCCCGAAAACTGAAGCCTACTTTATCCGGTTGAGAAATACTGTCACTACCGGCTTTTTGCCCCATGCTTCATTTGTCGCAGCGCGAACAGCACGGCGAACGGATTCACGAACCACTTCCAGATCCTTGCGGCGAACACGTGGAATGCTGTCGATCGCTTCAATAGCTGCATCAAGCAGAACATCTTCCATCAGGTCACCCTGGCCGTCTTCCTCTGGCAGACCGAAAGCGACAAGATCAGGTTCATCCATAATCTTGAAATCACGGTCGAGCAGCACGGAAACCGCAACATGACCGACATAGGCAAGCTTGCGTCGCTCAACCATACCGATTTCGTCTTCATCACCGATCAGTTTGCCGTCCTTATAGATACGACCAATCGGGGCTTCGTCGATGATTTCGGCCTTGCCGGGTGCAAGACGGAGCATGTCGCCATCACGCACCTGTGCGATTTCTTCGATGCCTTCCATTGCCCCTAGCGACCCCTGCGCGACAAGATGCGCTGCTTCACCGTGCACCGGCACGAGGATTTTCGGGCGCACCCAGGAATACATGCGCTTCAGCTCGGCTCTTCGTGGATGGCCGGAAACATGGACGAGCGCTTCATCATCGCTGATCAGCTTGATACCCTGATCGATAAGCTTGTTCTTGATGTCCAGAATGGCCTTTTCGTTACCCGGAATCGGGCGCGACGAGAAAATAACCGTATCGCCAGCCGAAAGCGCAATGCTGCGCATTTCATCACGCGCAAGTTTCGCAAGTGCTGCACGCGGTTCGCCCTGACTGCCCGTGAGGATCATCACGACGTTTTCACGCGGAATATAGCCATAATCGTCTTCGCTGAGGAACTCAGGCAGGCCTTCCATATAGCCAAGTTCGGTCGCCACAGCGATTGTGCGTTTCATGGAACGACCAACCACCAGCACCTGACGACCCGCATCGCGTGCGGCTTCGGTGATCGAGCGAATGCGTCCAACATTCGACGAGAAAGTCGTAATGGCAACGCGTCCACGCGCGTTTTCAATGAGTTCGCGCAGGCTTTCGCCGACTTGACGCTCAGATGGAGATTCCCCTTCGCGCATCGCATTGGTGGAGTCGCAGACGAGCGCCAGAACACCCTGATCACCAAGCGCACGGAAACGTGCTTCATCAATCAGCGGCCCCATCGACGGATCCGGGTCCATCTTCCAGTCGCCTGTATGAATGACAGTGCCCAGCGGCGTGGTAATGGCAAGTGAAACAGGTTCAGGAATGGAGTGCGTAACCGCAATGGCTTCGATCTTGAACGACCCGATTTCAAAGCTTTCACCCGCTTTGAAAATATTCATAGGGATTTCCGGCGCACCGAATTCAGACTGGCGCTTGGCTTCAAGCAAACCTGCCGTGAATGGTGTTGCGTAGACTGGCGCTTTCAGGCGCGGCCAGAGATCAAGCAGCGCTCCGTAATGATCTTCATGCGCATGCGTGATGACAATACCGCGCAGATTGTGCTTTTCAGCTTCTAGAAAACGAATATCAGGAAGAATAAGGTCCGCCCCCGGATGCTCCGGTCCGGCAAAGCTTACGCCCATGTCAACCACGATCCATTCACGATTGTCTTCGGGACCAAAGCCGTACATGGCGACATTCATGCCGATTTCGCCGACACCACCAAGTGGCAGGAAGACAAATTGCGTGGATGGTGAGCGGGGCATAATGCCTCCCTGTTCTATGCTTTGAATTTATTATGCCTCTGTTGAACCGACAACCGATAGTTTGCAAGCCCGGAATGACGTGCAATGTCGCGCATTGTTCACAAATATTCGTTCATGAACCGGCTTTAATGGAGGCGGCTGTTCCAAAATAGACGTCACCCGCAGTTACGGGCACACGCATTCCGTCGTCTTGGCGGATGACCAGTCGGCATTCCGAATCGATAGTCTCAAACACGCCTTCAACGATCTTGCCATTGAGTTGCATTGCAACAGGCTGACCAAGGCCATATGCCCGTTTGAGCCAAAGCGTGCGGATATTATTCAATCCCCGTCCCTGATCCCATATACGGTAGTAGTGACACCATGCATCGGAAAGCGCGAGAAACAGTGTGGCTGCATCCGTATTGCCGCCCAATGCGTTGATCGAGGTTGCGGCATAAGGCAGGCCCTCAGGCGCTGCAACAACGTTTGTGCCCATGCCGATCGCTATTCCGAAATACCCGTCAGAGAGCATTGTTGACTCAAGCAGAATTCCCGAGAGCTTTGCGCCATCCACAAGCACATCATTTGGCCATTTGAGTGCAACGTTCACTTTAGCAACCACCGCTTCCGGCAACACGGCATCCACAGCGTCGGCCAAGGCCAGACCTGCAACAAAACCGAGTGTGGCAGCTGTTTTCGGTTCAAATTGATCAACGAGAAGCAGAGTGGCGGCGAGATTGCCTTCAGGCGCAGTCCATGTACGGCCACGGCGCCCTCGTCCTCTCTCCTGCTTGGGAGAAACGAACCAGAGGCGTCCTGCATCCCAGGCATTAGCCTGTGCAAGCGCCTCTGCATTGGTAGAACCAACGACCGGGAAAAACTCCAGTCGGTATTTGTCTGCTAAAGCCGCAGGTGCCAGCGTGAATCCCATGCCATCAACTGCGGCCTTATTTATTGTCATGCTCAGAAGAATGTCTTCGCTGCTGTTTCAGCCAAGCCACCGAGCCAGCCACCGATCAGTCCATAGAACAGAACGAAGGCACCCGAAACGAGCAGAACCAGACGGAGCTCAATTGCCGCCGGAACGAAAGTCGCCACCGGCTCATCGAACCACATGACCTTGATCATACGCAGATAGTAGAAAGCACCTACAACCGAAGCGACAATACCGATGATCGCCAATGGATAAAGACCCACTTCAACGGCTGCAACGAAGGTGTACCACTTACCGAAAAAGCCAGCGAGCGGTGGAATACCTGCAAGCGAGAAAAGCATGATCGTCATGATAACAGCCATGACCGGATTGGTGCGCGAAAGCCCAGCAAGATCGTCAATCTTCTCAACATTGCCATCTTTGGTCCGCATCGACAAAATGAAAGCAAAGCTGCCAAGCGTCATGACCAGATAGATCGCCATGTAAAGAGCCACACCCTTAACACCGACAACCGTACCTGCTGCCAGACCAACGAGGGCATACCCCATGTGGCTGATCGACGAGTAAGCCATCAGGCGTTTGATGTTGCGCTGGCCGATTGCAGCGAAGGCACCAAGAACCATCGAAGCGATTGCAACGAATGTAATGATCTGCTGCCAGTCGTGAGTGACAGGAGCGAATGCACCTTCAACAACACGAACGATCAGCGCCATTGCAGCCATTTTCGGAGCAGCCGCAAAGAACGCGGTTACCGGCGTTGGCGAACCTTCATAAACGTCCGGCGTCCACATATGAAATGGAACAGCAGAGATCTTGAAGCAGAGGCCTGCGAGGATAAACACCAGACCAAAGACGAGGCCAAGCTGACGCTCACCGCCGGTGATTGCACTTGCAATTTCAGCAAAACCGATATGGCCGGTGTAACCGTAAACAAGGCTGATACCATAGAGCAGCATACCCGAAGACAGCGCACCAAGAACGAAATATTTTAGGCCTGCTTCTGTGGAACGCACGCTGTCACGATTGAAGGCTGCAAGCACATAAAGTGCCAAAGACTGCAATTCGAGACCCATATAAAGCGTCAGCATATTCGATGCCGACACCATGATGAGCATGCCGAGCGTGGAAATCACGATCAGGACAGGAAACTCGAACTTGTCAAATTTTTCTTCACGCGCGAAGCCGACCGACATGATCAGCGCCACGATAGAGCCGATCAATGTCAGCGCCTTCATGAAGCGCGCAAATGCATCGCTGACAAAAGCACCGCCAAAAGCGCTGCCATTGTGAGGGAAAATCAGGACAAGAGCGAGTGCTGCGATCAGAACGGCGACAGCTAGTCCATTGACGATGGTTGAGGCGCGCTCTCCGGAGAACACGCCGATCATAAGCAATACCAGCCCACTCAGCGCGAGGAGAACCTCGGGAGCTGCGAGAGTCAGGGAAGCAATCAGGTCGGTTTG
Source organism: Ochrobactrum sp. Marseille-Q0166 (assembly GCF_014397025.1). Taxonomy (NCBI): domain Bacteria; kingdom Pseudomonadati; phylum Pseudomonadota; class Alphaproteobacteria; order Hyphomicrobiales; family Brucellaceae; genus Ochrobactrum; species Ochrobactrum sp. Marseille-Q0166. The sequence continues at coordinate 1,775,810 of NZ_JACJUO010000001.1, forward strand.
CATCAAGCCTACGCCTTTACTTACTGCGCCAGCGTAGCACTAGCGGCATTTGCCAGCGCTGCGTCATAATTGGTAACCAGTGCATGCACGGCACTTGCGGTCACATCGAAGACCGGCACCGGATACACACCGAAGAAGATAGTGAGGGCCACAAGCGGATAGAGAATCAGCTTTTCACGCGGGCTGAGGTCGAGAAGCCCCTTTAGGCTTTCCTTGGTCAGCGCACCAAACACCACATTGCGATAGAGCCACAGCGCATAGGCTGCCGACAGGATCACACCCGATGTTGCAAACAGCGCCACCCACGTATTGACACGGAAGACACCGAACAGCGTGAGGAATTCACCGATAAAGCCAGAGGTGCCCGGAAGACCGACATTCGCCATCGTCAGGATGAGGAAGGCAACTGCGTATTTCGGCATATTGTTGACGAGCCCGCCAAACGCCGAGATTTCACGCGTATGCATACGATCATAAATCACGCCAACACAAAGGAAAAGCGCACCCGAAACGATACCGTGCGAGAGCATCTGGAAGATCGCACCCTGCACACCCTGCTCGTTGGCGGCGAAAATACCCATGGTGACATAGCCCATATGCGCAACCGACGAGTATGCAATCAGCTTCTTGATATCTTCCTGCACCAGAGCAACTAGCGAGGTGTAGACGATAGCAATTGCAGACAATGCAAAGACGAGCGGTGCAAAATCGGCAGATGCCAGCGGGAACATCGGCAGCGAGAAGCGCAGGAAGCCATAGCCGCCGAGCTTCAGAAGAATACCTGCCAGAATGACCGAACCTGCGGTCGGGGCTTCAACGTGCGCATCCGGCAACCAGGTATGAACTGGCCACATTGGCATCTTGACGGCGAAGGATGCAAAGAATGCCAGCCATAACCACGTCTGCATGCCAGCCGGGAAGTCGTATTTCAGCAACTCGACGATGTTGAGCGTTCCGGCCTGCCAATACATTGCCATGATAGCGATGAGCATCAGCACCGAGCCAAGCAGCGTATAAAGGAAGAACTTGAAGCTTGCATAAACGCGGCGCTTGCCACCCCATACGCCGATGATGATGAACATCGGAATAAGGCTTGCTTCGAAGAACACGTAGAACAGGAACAGATCCAGCGCGCAGAACACGCCGATCATGAGCGTTTCCAGAATAAGGAACGCAATCATGTATTCCTTAACGCGCTTCTCGATCGCCAGCCAGCTTGCCAGCACGCAGAAAGGCATGAGGAAAGCGGAGAGAACGACAAACAGCATGGAAATGCCGTCAACGCCCATGTGGTAGGAAATGCCACCACCGAGCCAGTCAATCTGCTCGACCATCTGGAAGCCCGGATTTGAATTATCAAAACCGGCCCAGATCACGAGAGAAAGAATGAAAACGAAAACCGTGGTCAGCAGCGCAACATTTTTAATGTTGCGACGCGAGGCTTCGCTGTCATCCTTGATGAGAAGGATCAACAAGGCGCCGACAAGCGGCAGGAATGTGACCGTAGAAAGAATTGGCCAATCGGTCATCAGAAAGAGCTCCCGAGCATCATCCAGGTGACGAGCGCGGCGACGCCGATAAGCATCGCGAATGCGTAATGATAAAGGTAACCCGACTGCATCTTCACAACGCGACCTGTAACATCAAGAACGCGTGCTGCGACACCATTAGGACCGTAACCGTCGATAATCTTGCCGTCACCGACCTTCCAGAAGAAGCGGCCGAGCCAACGGGCAGGACGAACGAAGATCAGGTCATAGAGTTCGTCGAAGTACCACTTGTTGAGAAGGAACTGGTACAGACCGCGATGACGCTCTGCGAGTGCCTTCGGGATGTGTGGCGCACGGATATAGAATATCCAGGCCGTTACCAGACCGATCAGCATAGCGATGAACGGCGACAACTTAACCCACAGCGGAACATGGTGATAATGTTCCAGAATTTCGTTGCTTGGCAGCGTGAAAAGCGCACCTTTCCAGAACTCGGCATATTCGTGGCCGAAGAAGTATTCCTTGAAAACAACACCTGCAAACAGTGCGCCCACAGCGAGGATAAACAGCGGCACGAGCATGACAGGAGGCGATTCATGAACGTGATGCATGACTTCAGCAGAAGCGCGTGGCTTGCCGTAGAAGGTCATGAAAATCAGGCGCCATGAGTAGAAGCTCGTAAACAGAGCTGCGACCACCAGAAGCGTGAAGGCATAACCCGAAGCAAGGCTGTGCGATGCGAAGACCGACTCGATGATGGCATCTTTCGAAAAGAAGCCAGCAGTACCGATGATCGTGCCAGGAATACCAAGACCCGTAATCGCAACAGTACCGATCATCATCATCCAGTAGGTGATTGGGATCAGCTTACGCAGACCACCCATGCGACGCATATCCTGTTCGTCAGACACGGCATGGATAACCGAGCCTGCGCAAAGGAACAGAAGTGCTTTGAAGAAAGCGTGCGTGAAGAGATGGAATACAGCAGCGCCGTATGCACCGACACCCAAAGCCGCAAACATGTAGCCAAGCTGCGAACAGGTTGAATAAGCGATAACACGCTTGATGTCGTTTTGAACAAGCGCAACCGTTGCCGCAAAGAATGCTGTCGTTGCACCGATGATCGTTACGATCAGCAGAGCGGTATGCGAGAGTTCGAAGATTGGCGACATACGCGCAACCAGGAACACCCCTGCGGTCACCATCGTTGCCGCGTGAATAAGTGCGGAAACAGGTGTCGGGCCTTCCATCGCGTCAGGCAACCATGTGTGCAGCAGGAACTGCGCCGACTTACCCATAGCACCCATGAACAAGAGCAGGCAGACAACGGTCAGCGCCGTTTCCTTGTGCAGTTCGTAGCCGAGGAAGTTCAGAACAACAGCACCCGCATCTGCCGAACCTTCAGCTGGCAGATAGTTTGCTGCAGCTGCGAAGATCGTGTTGTAATCAACCGACTGAAACAGCGCGAACAGACCGAAGATGCCGAGCAGGAAACCAAAGTCACCAACGCGGTTGACAACGAATGCCTTCATTGCAGCGGCATTGGCCGAAGGCTTCTGGAACCAGAAACCGATCAGAAGGTAAGATGCAAGACCCACGCCTTCCCAGCCGAAGAACATCTGGATCAGATTGTCCGACGTTACCAGCATCAGCATGGCAAAGGTAAAGAGCGAAAGATAAGCAAAGAAGCGTGGACGATGCGGATCATGGTGCATGTATCCAATCGAATAGATGTGCACCAGTGCCGATACCGAATTGATCACGACAAGCATGACGCCAGTCAGCGTATCAACACGGAGAGCCCAATCGAACGACAGCGAACCGGATGTAACCCAATGAAGAACTGGGATACGAACCGTTTCGGCATCATGACCAAGCGGGATCTTGAAGAACACGACCCATGACAGGATCGCAACGATCACCATCAGGCCAGATGTAAGGTATTCACTCGCTTTAGCGCCGATCTTGTTGCCGAAGAGACCTGCAACAAGAAAGCCGATAAGCGGAAGGAAGACGATCGCGTTATAGAGCATTTGCCCGTCAACCTTTCATAACATTGACGTCTTCCACCGCGATAGAACCGCGATTACGGAAGAAAACAACGAGGATTGCAAGACCGATAGCTGCTTCCGCAGCTGCAACAGTCAGTACGAAGAGCGCAAAAACCTGCCCGACCATATCGCCGAGCACAGAAGAAAACGCGACGAAATTGAGATTGACCGAAAGAAGAATCAATTCGACAGACATCAGGATAACGATGACGTTCTTGCGGTTTAAGAAAATACCGAAGACGCCAAGTGTGAACAGGATGGCCGAAACGGTCAGATAATGAGAAATACCGATTTCCATATTCTTATCCTCAGATGCCCTTGCCCGGTTCGACCTTCTTGATCTCGATCGCCGTTTCAGGCGTACGAGCGACCTGATCCGGGATCGACTGGCGCTTAACATTCGGCTTGTGCCGCAGCGTCAGAACGATCGCCCCGATCATGGCAACGAGAAGGACCAATCCAGCAATCTGGAAGTGGAAGACGTAGTCGGTGTAAAGAATATCACCGAGGGCCGCTGTATTGGTGCGTTCAGCGAGATCAGGTATTGGAACTGCCCCCTGCCCCAGCTTCGGCGTGAACATCGAACCCGCAAAAACAACAATCAGCTCGCCCAGCAGAATGAGACCCACCAGAGCGCCGACCGGCGCATATTGCAGTGCACCGCGCTTCAATTCGGAGAAGTCAACATCCAGCATCATAACGACGAAGAGGAAGAGAACCGCCACAGCACCGACATAAACGACGAGCAGGATCATGGCGAGGAACTCGGCCCCCGTAAGCAAAAACAGCGCCGCTGCATTGAAGAAAGCGAGGATCAGAAACAGCACCGAATGCACGGGGTTGCGTGCCGCAATCACCATGAACGCGCTCGCGATCATGATAAAGGCGAACAGATAGAAGAACGCTGCCGCAATACCTGTCAGCATGGGGATCCCCCAACACCTTTCCGTGGATAAAGCCTGATTGCTTCATCCGCTTTAGTCTTTGTTTGCCGCGAATAATCGCGAAACTTAAATTCCAGCAACAAGACGGGCCGCCCCTTCCTGTTGCCGTTTTTCCAACCGGATGCCGAAACAAAGTTCCGGCAAAACCAATCAGCGATATGGCGCATCCATCGCGATGTTGCGCGCAATTTCGCGTTCCCAGCGATCACCATTGGCAAGGAGTTTGTCCTTGTCATAATAAAGCTCTTCGCGGGTTTCGGTCGCAAACTCAAAGTTCGGACCTTCAACAATTGCATCCACCGGGCAGGCTTCCTGACAGAAACCGCAATAGATGCACTTCACCATATCGATGTCATAGCGAACCGTACGGCGCGTACCGTCATTGCGGCGAGGACCAGCTTCAATGGTGATAGCCTGCGCCGGGCAGATCGCTTCGCAAAGCTTGCAGGCAATGCAGCGTTCTTCGCCATTGGGATAACGGCGCAGCGCATGTTCTCCACGAAAACGTGGGCTGATAGGACCCTTTTCATGCGGATAATTCAAAGTCGCCTTTGGCGCAAAGAACTGACGCATGGAGAGAAAGAAAGCACCGACGAATTCCTTGAGAAGGAGGGATTTCGCGGCTTGTGCGAATGAAGCCATTTGTCTTTCTCCTTACACCAGATCGAAGACTTTGATGACGGTCGCGGTCAGAACAACCATACCGAGCGAAATCGGCAGGAACACTTTCCAACCCAGACGCATCAGCTGGTCATAACGGTAACGCGGTACGAAAGCCTTCACCATCGCGAACATGAAGAAGCAGAAGCAGAGCTTGAGCATGAACCAGATGATGCCCGGCACCCAGTTGAGGAACCATACGTCAACCGGAGGCAACCAGCCGCCAAGGAAAAGTGTGGTCATCAGGGCGCACATCAGCGTGATCGCCACATACTCGCCGAGGAAGAACAGAAGGAACGGCGTGGACGAATATTCGATCATGTGACCGGCCACGAGTTCAGATTCAGCTTCGACCAGATCGAATGGCGGACGGTTCGTTTCAGCAAGAGCCGAAATGAAGAAGATCACGAACATCGGGAAAAGCACCAGCCAGTTCCAGTCGAGGAACGAAGCAGGCAGACCGAGCGATGTACCGAGACCCGTATTCTGCGACAGCACGATATCGGTCAGGTTGAGCGAACCAACTGTCAGAAGAACCGTGACAATCACGAAACCGATCGACACTTCGTAAGAGACCATCTGTGCTGCCGAACGAAGTGCACCGAGGAATGGATACTTCGAGTTCGAGGCCCAGCCACCCATGATCACGCCGTAAACTTCAAGCGAAGAAATAGCGAAGATATAAAGAATGCCGACATTGATGTTAGCAATCGCCCAGCCTTCATTGACCGGGATAACTGCCCAGGTTGCCATTGCCAGAACCGCCGAAACAAACGGGGCAAGAAGGAACACACCCTTGTTTGCACCCGAAGGAATGATCGGTTCCTTGAAGACGAACTTCAAAAGATCAGCGAAAGCCTGAAACAGACCCCATGGACCAACAACGTTTGGTCCGCGGCGAAGCTGTACGGCTGCCCAGATCTTGCGATCCGCATAAAGCAGGTAAGCCACGACGATCAGCAATACGACAAGCAGAACGACCGACTTCAGCGCTATGATCAGCGCGGGCAAGACGTAAGCTGCAAAAATTCCGTCCATTATTCCGTCTCTCTCTCGCTTACTCAGCTGCCTGTTGGAAGCTGCCGGCCGCAAGCGCCGAGCACTCGGCCATAACGGCGGAAGCACGCGCGATTGGGTTCGTCAAATAGAAATCCTTGACCGGCGAAACGAACGCTGCGCCGCCAGAAAGGTTAGTTGCTTTTGCTGCCAGTGCGGCCAGATCGTCTGTATCGCCAAGCGCAATCGTATCGATCGCCATCATATGCGGATAGTCCGCATAGAGCTTGGCGCGAAGCTGTGCGAGGCTGTCAAATGGCAGGCGTTTGGCCAGAGCGTCGGAAAGAGCGCGCAGAATTGCCCAGTCTTCCTTCGCCTCGCCCGGTGCGAAACCAGCACGGTTGCCGAGCTGTACGCGGCCTTCAGTGTTGAGCCATGTACCCGACTTTTCGGTATAGGCTGCACCCGGAAGGATGACGTCGGCAGCATGTGCACCGGCATCGCCATGCGTACCGATATAAACAACAAAGCTCGAACCCTTGGCCGTCATGTCGAGTTCGTCTGCGCCAAGCAGGAACACAACATCAAGCTTGCCCAACATATCGCGAGCAGCCACGCCACCCTCACCCGGAACGATACCGAGATCGAGAGCACCGACACGGGAGGCAGCGGTATGGAGAACCGAGAATCCGTTCCATTCACCATTGACTGCACCAACATCCTGAGCAAGCTTTGCAGCGGATGCGAGAACTGCTGCACCGTTTTCACCGGTCAAAGCGCCCTGACCCAGAATGATCAGTGGTCGTTCGGCCTTTGCCAACACGTCGCGGAACGCATTTTTGCCAGCAGCAACGGCAGCCAATGTGTCTGCACCTGCGCCCAGATATTCGTAATCGTAACGCAGTTCAGCCTGTTCGCCGATCAGAGCAATCGGGAAATGGCCCATGCGCTGACGCTTGCGAATACGCGCGTTCAGAACAGCGGCTTCAACGCGTGGGTTGGAACCGATGATCAGAAGAGCATCAGCATTTTCAATGCCTTCGATCGTTGTGTTAAAGAGATAGCTTGAACGACCCAAAGCTGGATCGAGTGCTGCACCATCCTGGCGGCTATCGATATTCTTCGAGCCGAGCGATGCAACGAGGCTTTTCAGGGCATAGAGTTCTTCAACCGAAGCCAGATCGCCAGCGACTGCGCCGATCTTGTCAGCGGAAGTAGCGGAAACCTTGGCAGCGATTGCTGCGAAAGCTTCTGGCCACGAAGCTGCAACCAGACGACCATCCCTCCGAACATATGGGCGATCAAGGCGCTGGGTGCGCAGACCATCCCAGATGAAGCGGGTCTTGTCTGAAATCCACTCTTCGTTCACCGCTTCATTCACACGCGGCATGATGCGCATCACTTCGCGGCCGCGGGTATCAACGCGAATGTTCGAACCGACAGCATCCATCACGTCGATAGTTTCGGTCTTGTTCAATTCCCACGGACGAGCCTGGAATTCGTATGGACGCGAGGTCAGAGCACCAACCGGACAAAGGTCGATAACATTGCCCTGAAGTTCCGAGGTCATTGCCCGTTCAAGATAAGTGGTGATTTCAGCATCTTCACCGCGACCGATCAAGCCGAGTTCAGAAATCCCAGCCACTTCAGTCGTGAAACGGACGCAGCGCGTGCAGTGAATGCAGCGAGTCATCACCGTCTTGACGAGTGGACCAATATACTTGTTCTCAACGGCACGTTTGTTTTCGCGATAGCGTGAACCATCGGTTCCGAATGCCATTGCCTGATCCTGCAAATCGCATTCACCTGCCTGATCGCAGATCGGGCAATCGAGCGGATGGTTGATGAGCAGGAATTCCATCACGCCCTCGCGGGCCTTCTTGACCATTGGCGTGTTGGTGAAAATTTCAGGTGCTTCGCCATTCGGGCCCGGACGCAGATCGCGAACGCCCATAGCGCAGGATGCTGCCGGCTTTGGCGGTCCACCCTTCACTTCAACAAGGCACATGCGGCAGTTTCCGGCGATGGAAAGCCGTTCGTGGAAACAAAAACGCGGGACTTCAGCCCCCGCGGCTTCGGCAGCCTGAAGGAGCGTATAGTGATCGGGTACTTCGATCTCTGTGCCGTCAACCTTAATATTTGCCATCGCTTATCCAAACCTGCGGCTCTTACCGCATCTTCCAGATGTCAAACTCTAAAGTCCGCCCTTCCCGGGCGGACATACAACGTATTCTTCCGCTTACTCAGCCGCTTCAAGGCGGATGTTGCGGCTCTGAACAGCGTTGCGTGTATAATCGTCAATGCGCTTTTCAATTTCCGGACGGAAATTGCGGATCAGCCCCTGAATAGGCCATGCTGCAGCATCACCAAGCGCACAGATCGTATGACCTTCAATCTGCTTGGTTACGTCGAGAAGCATGTCAATTTCGCGCTTTTGCGCGTTACCCTTGACCATGCGTTCCATGACGCGCCACATCCAGCCCGTACCTTCACGGCATGGCGTGCACTGACCGCAGCTTTCATGTTTGAAGAAAGCTGAAAGTCGGGCAATCGCCTTGATGACGTCTGTGGATTTGTCCATGACGATCACGCCGCCGGTGCCGAACGAAGATTTCTTTTCGCGCATACCGTCGAAGTCCATGATGGCGTCCATCATGTCTTCACCCTTGACAATCGGGCAGGAAGCGCCGCCGGGAATGACACCCAGCAGATTGTCCCAGCCACCACGGATACCGCCAGCGTGCTTTTCAATCAGCTCGCGGAAGGTGATGCCGAGGCTTTCTTCAACAGTACAAGGCGTGTTCACATGTCCCGAAATCTGGAACAGCTTGGTGCCGACATTGTTCGGACGGCCAATTGACGAGAACCATGCACCACCGCGACGCAAAATAGTCGGGGCGACAGCAATCGACTCAACGTTGTTAACGGTCGTCGGGCAGCCATAAAGACCCATATTCGCAGGGAACGGAGGCTTCAGGCGTGGCTGCCCCTTCTTGCCTTCGAGGCTTTCAAGCAGAGCGGTTTCTTCGCCACAGATATAAGCGCCAGCGCCGTGATGAAGGAAAATATCCATATCCCAGCCGCACTTGTTGTTCTTGCCCAGAAGGCCCGCGTCATAGCACTCATCGATCGCTGCCTGAAGCGCCTCACGCTCACGCATGAATTCGCCACGCAGATAGATGTAAGCGGTATGGGCGCTCATGGCACAACCGGCGATCACGCAGCCTTCAATCAGCGTATGCGGATCGTGGCGCAGAATTTCGCGGTCCTTACAGGTGCCCGGTTCGGATTCATCGGCATTCACGACGAGGTAATGCGGACGATCCGTCACTTCCTTCGGCATGAACGACCATTTGAGGCCAGTGGGGAAGCCAGCGCCACCGCGTCCACGAAGGTTGGAAGCCTTCATTTCATTGATGATCCAGTCACGGCCCTTCTCAATGAAGCCCTTGGTATTATCCCAATGGCCGCGTGACATGGCGCCCTTGAGCGACATATCCTTGAAACCATAGATATTGGTGAAGATGCGATCTTTATCAGCCAGCATGTCTCACCTGCTTCCGTCTTTGGTTGCGGCTTCAGCTTCAGCCTTTGCCTTCGCTTCGGCTTCCGCCTTGGCTTTGGCAACTGCAGCATCTGATGCCTTACGGGTTTCCAGACCAACTTTTTTGTAATCCAGATCTTCGGTCAGAGCCGTCAGTCCGCCCTTTGGTTCAGACGTGATACGACCATCCTGTGGACCCGGCTTAACCGTGTCGCCCTTGCCCGCTTCAAATGCATCGATGATTTCAGCAAGGCGTTCCGGCGTCAGGTCTTCATAGGCATCCTTGAAGATCATGACCATCGGCGCATTGACGCAAGCGCCCTGACATTCAACTTCTTCCCACGACAGCGTGCCCTCGGCATTGAGCTCGAAAGGATCGTGATGAATCTTATGACGGCAGACATCCATCAGGGCTTCCGAACCACGCAACATGCATGGCGTAGTGCCACAAACCTGAATGTGCGCGCGCGTGCCAACAGGCTTCAACTGAAACTGCGTATAGAAGGTCGCTACTTCGAGAACGCGGATCAGCGGCATGTCGAGCATGTGAGCTACATGTTCGATAGCAGCCTTCGTGACCCAACCTTCCTGCTCCTGCGCACGCATGAGCAGCGGAATAACAGCCGACTGCTGACGGCCTTCAGGATATTTTGCGATCGTCTTGTGCGCCCAAGCCTGGTTTTCCGCGTTGAAAGCGAAACCAGCCGGCTGGACGGCATCATCTGCGAGACGGCGAACGGACATCAGCGGTCAACCTCACCAAACACGATATCGAGCGAGCCAAGGATTGCCGACACGTCAGCCAACATATGGCCGCGGCACAGGAAATCCATAGCCTGAAGATGGGCAAAGCCCGGTGCACGCAGCTTGCAGCGGTAAGGCTTGTTGGAGCCATCCGATACGAGGAAGACGCCAAATTCACCCTTTGGTGCTTCAACGGCTGCGTAAACTTCACCGGCAGGCACGTGGTAGCCTTCCGTGTAAAGCTTGAAGTGATGAATGAGCGCTTCCATAGAGCGCTTCATCTCGCCGCGCTTCGGCGGCACGATCTTGTTGTCGGTGTTCGAAACAGGACCGACGCGTTCCTTGCCGAGCAGAAGATCGACGCACTGGCGCATAATGCGGGCCGACTGGCGCATTTCTTCCATACGGATCAGGTAACGGTCATAACAGTCACCGTTCTTGCCGATCGGAATATCAAATTCCATCTCGTTATAGCATTCATAAGGCTGCGACTTACGCAGATCCCATGCTGCACCAGAACCGCGAACCATAACGCCCGAGAAGCCCCATGCCCATGCATCTTCGAGCGAAACCACGCCAATATCGACGTTACGTTGCTTGAAAATACGGTTTGGCGTGATCAGATCATCGAGGTTCTTGAGCGTGGTCGTCAGGAACGGATCAATCCATTTACCGATATCTTCAATGAGCTGATCCGGCAGATCCTGATGGACGCCACCGGGGCGGAAATAAGCTGCGTGCATACGAGCACCACAAGCACGCTCGTAGAAAACCATCAGCTTTTCGCGCTCTTCAAAGCCCCAGAGCGGCGGCGTCAGCGCACCTACGTCCATGGCCTGTGTGGTCACGTTCAGAAGGTGGTTGAGGATACGACCGATTTCCGAGAAAAGAACGCGGATCAGCTGGCCACGCTTTGGCACTGTAATACCAAGCAGTCGCTCAACAGCCAGCGCATAAGCATGTTCCTGATTCATCGGCGCCACGTAGTCGAGGCGGTCGAGATAAGGCACAGCCTGAAGATAGGTCTTCGTTTCCATCAGCTTTTCGGTGCCGCGATGCAGCAGACCGATATGCGGATCGACACGTTCAACGACTTCACCGTCAAGTTCAAGAACAAGACGCAAAACGCCGTGCGCAGCAGGATGCTGCGGACCGAAGTTGATATTAAAGTTGCGGACCTGAGTCTCAGCCATGTTCAGCTTCCTGTCGCTCAGTTCGTCTTGGCTTTCTCATCGCCCGGCAGGACGTAATCCGTCCCTTCCCATGGCGAGAGGAAGTCGAAATTGCGGAATTCCTGTCGCAGCATGACAGGCTCATAAATGACGCGCTTTGCTTCGTCGCTATAGCGAACCTCAACAAAACCGGTCGTCGGGAAGTCCTTGCGCAACGGATGACCTTCGAAACCGTAATCGGTCAAAATGCGGCGCAGATCAGGATGCCCCGAGAACAGAACACCATACATGTCGTAAGTTTCACGCTCGAACCACTCGGCACCGACGTAAACGGCAACAGCTGATGGTACCAGCGTATCTTCATCGGCCTGAACCTTGACGCGAATACGAAGGTTCTGGCGTGGAGACATGAGCTGATAGACAACGTCGAAGCGCTGCGGGCGCTGCGGATAATCTACGCCGGAAATATCCGTCAGGTTCACGAACTGGCACTGCACGTCATCGCGCAGAAACGTCAGAACGCTGATCAGGTTCGCAACCGGAACATTAAGAGTAAGCTCGCCATATGCGAACTTCGCCTCTTCGATCGTATCGCCGAGACGTTCTTTGATGTAGCCAGAAAGTTCACCAAGAGCTTCTTCGCTCATATCTCTAACTTCCTCTTTTAGAACTCGACCCATCCTTGGGAAAATAGATCGAATTCTAATAAACCCTCTTGCACCAATGAGACTACAAAATCCCCGTTAGCGCTCGATCGTACCTGTACGACGTATTTTCTTCTGCAGCATCAGAATGCCGTAGAGAAGAGCTTCCGCCGTTGGCGGGCAACCTGGAACATAAATATCGACAGGCACAACACGATCACAGCCACGCACCACTGAATAAGAGTAGTGGTAATAGCCGCCACCATTGGCGCACGAACCCATCGAAATGACGTAACGCGGCTCAGGCATCTGGTCATAAACCTTGCGGAGCGCGGGAGCCATCTTGTTGGTCAGCGTACCTGCAACGATCATGACGTCCGACTGACGCGGCGAGGCACGCGGTGCAATACCGAAACGTTCGGCATCATAACGCGGCATGGAAATGTGCATCATTTCCACGGCGCAACATGCAAGACCAAAAGTCATCCACATCAGAGAGCCAGTACGCGCCCATGTGATCAGCGCATCAGCAGATGTAACGATAAAGCCCTTGTCGGACAGTTCGCTGTTCAGATCATTGAAAAATGCATCGTCGGAGCCGACAGGTTTGCCCGTGCGAGGGTCAAGAATACCCTTTGGCTGCGGAGCAATGAGCGTCGCACCCGACGGCTGATTTGTGCCGGTCAATCCCATTCCAGCGCTCCCTTCTTCCATTCATAGATGAAGCCGATGGTCAAAACGCCAAGGAACAACATCATCGACAGGAAACCGAACCAGCCGATTGCACCGAAGGACACAGCCCAAGGGAACAGGAAGGCAACTTCGAGATCGAAGATGATAAAGAGAATCGATACCAGATAGAAGCGGATATCGAATTTCATACGGGCGTCATCAAAGGCATTGAAGCCGCACTCGTAAGCTGAAAGCTTTTCCGGGTCGGGCTGTCTGTACGCGACAAGAAACGGCGCAACCAGCAGGGCTACACCGATTACCATTGCGATGCCGAGAAAGATGACAATCGGCAAATAGGAACTTAAAAGCTCGTTCATGATCCTTATCCGGCTTGAATACGAGGCTGCGCCGCCTGTCATAAGCTTTTTAGAGCTTACCACCATGCGACACATTGCATCTGTTGCGACCTCGTCGCCTCAAGCAGCTTCAAAAGGCATGCCGTGCGAACTTAGTTCATTTCGCGGGGACGGTTAGCGCAGCATGCGCGCAAGCGCAAGCCCTCCAACGAGATCAGGCGGGTATAGTCCGGTCAAGATGCTTAATAAGAAGCAAGATCAAGCCCATATATGCCCCCTATTTTCGTATAGCACGAAAACATCATAATTTCGTGAGTATTTAGAGACAAACCGTCTTTCGCCATTTTAAGGCGAATAGAATCAATCGATTTAGATGCGAGCGACAAAACTGACGGCGGATTTTCAATCAAGTTCGTACCTGTCATCCACCGCAAGTGCCTCCGATTCATTGCGGAGTGCAAACCGGGATACGATTCACTCGCCAGATTTGAAAAGCGGAATGAATTCGGGCGCAGTTTCGTTTGAAGAAAATGGCTGCGCGCGCTTTGGATATAGAGAGCGAAAATTGCGCCTATATATATAAAGCGTAAAACAGCCCCTCCTCACTTCTGCCGACGTGTCGCTACCGGCGGAAAATTCTCATCGTCATGACCACGATTCTTGAAATGAATTAGCGCCAGCGATTCAATGAGTGGTTTCGCGTGCCTTCAGCAATCAGCCACTATTTTTTAGAATTGCCCCTCAGGATCGTAGCGCTTTCACATTGGCATAAGAATCAAATGCTGACGAAACTGCAGCTACGAACACCTCATCGCTTCGGCATCAAAGTCAGAGCTTAATAAAAGGAGAGAGATTTGAGCACATATCTGCTCACAAGTGGCGACGTTCTGGTCATTCTGGCCGGGATTTTGTCTGTCGCCTATCTCTCCTGGAAGCGTAAAACGAAATAGCCGCCCACCCTAACAATATGAATGATGACGCTAATTCGCTTGCGCCTTTAAGCACGCGGCGAAGTAAGGCTCTCGATCATGCATGACTGAGCATAAGAATTGAATGTTTCATCATAGGGAATAAAAACGCGAGAAGCGCCATTTTTATTCAAGATTTTATGATTGAATTCTTGAATGAAAATGGCGCGAGTGACGGGGCTCGAACCCGCGACCTCCGGCGTGACAGGCCGGCACTCTAACCAACTGAGCTACACCCGCGCATTTCATTTTCAGCCGTTTGGCTGGGTAGTCACCGGCGTTTCCGTTCGGTATGAGCGGTCGTTTAAGGGGTTCTCTCACGAGTGTCAAGCGAGTGGTCTGAAGAAAAAAGAAGAAATTCGATTTTATTTTAAAAGCCCCCATTTTGCGGGCTTTCTTATAGGGGAGCTTTTATCCACATCTCTGCATGTATCGCCCGAACGCATTCAAATTAAATGGAAAATAGAATCGCGTTACATGTTCAAGTGCATGAATCAGGCTCTTACACGTAGTTCTTATAAGAGCGCCGATTTGAGTTATCCCCAGCGGGCCTATCGATTTTAGCCGGAGAACTAAAAAAATGCATTTTTCTAATTTTTCCGCTTGCACTCTCCAAACGAACAGCCTAAACGGCTCTCACAGCGGCTGACAAGTCAGTCGGGCGATTAGCTCAGTTGGTAGAGCGCTTCGTTTACACCGAAGATGTCGGGAGTTCGAGTCTCTCATCGCCCACCATATTTTCCAATCACTTAGATCGAAAATATGAAGTTTACTTTAGGTTCAATAAACCTCGCCTGGCACCCTAGACCAACAACCCTCTAAAAAGTTTTTCTCTCAAAGTTCGTTGAGTGTGCGAAGCGCCCTTCGCCGGTAATTTGCGCGCTATTCTTCGTTAAGAATGTGCATATGCGCGGATAATCCAAGCAAACATGCTCGTAGCATAAACGTCGATAGATGAGCTGGTCGATCTTCGCGCTTGAAGTACTGTGCGCGTATTCAATCGAATTTTACGCAACAAAAAAGGCCGGGGCAAAAATGCACCGACCTTCCTGATCATCAATGTCTACCAGTGCCAGTACATCCGTGGTCAAAAGCATGAATTGATGGAGGCTATTGCGAGCGACAGACGCGTTCCAGCGCTCATCAGCAATGCCTATAAACAGATATATAAGAGAGCATTGTGTTCAAAGAAAGTCTGCTTGCTGAAAAATCACATTCTTTGATCGCGCTTCAATAAAGTGCCGGCTCCAAGGCACACCATAATCAGCACCCCACCGATTCCATAAGCCAGAACATCGAGCCAATCCGGCGTTGCTCCCAGAGTGATCCGCAGCGATCTGTTGCTGATTTCAATACCGAATACTTTGGACAGATATTGCCCGGCCTCAACCGCCACACCTACAAAAAATGCCGCCAGAGCCAACAAAACTCGGTTTCCGTCAAACACCGTACGGAATGCAAAATAGACGAAGATTACAGCAATAACATCGCCTAAGAAGCTTCTTATCCAGCCAAGACCAGCGCCTGCGGTCGCCAACAACACAAGACCAAAGAAGATCATGATCGTGATGACCAGCGCCGATTTCGAAAATTTGAACTGCACCAAAGCTTCCTAACAGCGGGACGACGGACATGTATTTCAGCCTGAAACGATAGAATCGAAATCTACCATTCCGGCAAAGCGTGCAGCGCGGACTTTGCCGAACTTGCTTTCATCAACAACCAGATGTTTCTGGAGCGCGCGCTGCATCGCCATCTGCTTTACCGGCACCTCATGAAAATGCGAGCAGGTTACTCCGTGTTGCTCATCAACACCGCCTGCCGACAAGAAAGCCTTGTTGATATTGACGCGCTTGAGAACTTCGATGCCTTCATCACTTGAGAAAGATGCGGCTTCCGGGTGGTAAACCCCACCGAGGACGATGAGCCGGACATCATCCCGGCGCGATAGAATCTCGGCGATATTCAGCGAATAACAGACCACGGTGATGTGCCGGTTTTGCGGTATTTGCTGCGCGAGATATGGCGTTGTCGTGCCGCAATCAATAAAAACGGTGTCATGCGCCTCGATAAGCGCTGCGGCTGCCGCGCAGGCCTGCGCTTTTGCATTGGCATGGCAATCTTTTTCAAGATCAAAGACATAATCGCTGCCGTTACCGTTATCCTGCACAGGAATAATGTAACCACCCAAACAATTGAGCGAACCGGAATCGGTCCCGATATCGCGGCGAATTGTCATTTCCGAAACGCCCAGCCGCGTTGCTGCATCGCGAAGACGCAGCACTCCCGCTTCCTCAACAAGAGCCGCAAGTTCGGCAATGCGTTCGTCTTTACGACTGATCCTGCTCACTGATTCCCCATTTCGGTTGCGGTTCACCTCCGTTTAGCTTGCCACATCAATTGGTGCAATTGCGATGGTGCATACTTGACAGGTCAAACAGAAATATGAAACGATCCAAACATAATGATCGGATTATAACATTATAATTCGCATTATCGGGAGGATCTGACAACAGGAATTTGCAACAGGCCAGAAAGCTTCAGGCAGCCTGCGCCAAGAAAGAGGAATTTGCGACTTATCCAGTATTGATGGTCGCAATGGAGGAGACACTGGTGTCAGCAGCAGTCTGCAAAGCACCAGCGTAAAAATCAGTAGTCACCAATCTCGCCTGCGCGGAAGCGCTTTTGGCGGGGGCTATTCGTTTCCAGGGAGGAAATACCGGTGAAGAAGTTTATCGCGTCCATGGCTATTGCCGCGTCTGTTACGATGTCTATTGCCGTGCCACATGCTTTTGCGGAAGGCGTCGTCGATACGTCGAAAATCAATAAAGACCTGATCACGACGGCAAACGACAAGAAATACACGATCGCGACAGTTGTGAAGGTTGACGGCATTGCCTGGTTCGACCGTATGCGTGACGGCGTTGAGCAGTTCAAGGCCGATACCGGCAATGACGTCTGGATGGTTGGTCCAAGTCAGGCAGATGCGGCCGCTCAGGTTCAGATCGTCGAAAACCTTATTGCACAGGGCGTTGACGCTATTGCCATCGTGCCGTTCTCGGTCGAGGCTGTGGAACCAGTCTTGAAGAAGGCTCGTGAACGCGGCATCGTCGTTATCAGCCATGAAGCTTCCAACATTCAGAATGTCGACTATGACATCGAAGCTTTCGACAATAAGGCCTACGGCGCCAACCTCATGAAAGAACTGGGCAAGTCGATGGGCGGCAAGGGCAAATATGTTGCTACCGTCGGTAGCCTGACCTCCAAGTCACAGATGGATTGGGTCGACGGTGCTATTGAATACCAGAAGGCCAATTTCCCGGAAATGTCACAGGCAACTGAACGCCTTGAAACCTATGACGATGCAAATACCGATTACACCAAGCTTAAGGAAGCAATGACTGCCTATCCGGACATCACCGGTATTCTGGGCGCGCCAATGCCTACTTCAGCCGGTGCCGGTCGTCTGATTGCTGAAGGCGGGCTAAAGGGTAAAGTGTTCTTCGCTGGCACCGGTCTTGTGTCGGTTGCTGGTGAATATATTAAGAATGGCGATGTTCAATATATCCAGTTCTGGGATCCGGCAGTTGCTGGTTATGCCATGAACATGCTGGCCGTCGCAGCTCTTGAAAAGAAGAATGAGCAAATCAAGGCTGGCCTTAATCTCGGTCTGCCTGGCTATGAAAGCCTGATCGCTCCCGACGCCTCCAAGCTAAACCTGCTCTACGGCGCAGGCTGGGTCGGCGTAACCAAGGAAAACATGGATCAGTACGACTTCTAATCGTTGCTGAACAGGAGAAAGAGACCCCCGCCTCTTTCTCCCCATTCCATCTGCATTTGCAGCCTTGCACGAGGCCTTTATGACTGAAAATCTGATCGAATTGCGCCATATCGGGAAGCGCTTTGGCGGCGTGAAAGCGCTGGACGACGTGTCCTTTGCCATCAAGCCCGGCGAAATTCACTGCCTGGCCGGCGAAAACGGCTCTGGCAAATCCACTGTAATCAAGATCATGTCCGGTGTTTACACACCCGAAGACGGTGAAATTCTGATCGACGGCAAGTCGGTCGGCAAGCTCGATCCTGTCAAATCCGTACATCATGGCATTCAGGTGATTTATCAGGATTTCTCCCTGTTCGGAAACCTGACGGTCGCGGAGAATCTCGCGATCAATACATTTCTCATGGAAGGTCGTAAGGCTGTCGATTGGAAGCGCGTGCGCGAACTTGCGCAGCAGGCGCTGGATCGTCTCGGTGTTCGGATGGATCTGGATTCCGATGTGGACAGTCTGCCAACATCCGGCAAGCAGATCGTAGCAATAGCGCGCGCCGTTATGGCCGATGCGCGACTTTTGATCATGGATGAACCAACCACTGCGCTTACCCGACATGAAGTCGACGCGCTGTTCAAGATCGTGCGCGATATTCAGGCACAGGGCATCGCCGTGCTGTTCGTCAGCCACAAGATGCGCGAAATGCTGGAAATAAGCGAACGGCTGACTGTTTTCCGCAACGGCAAGAAAGTCGCGGAAGGCCCGATTAACGAGTTTGACGAACCGGCGATCACCCGCGCCATGACAGGTCAGGAACTGACGGCTCACAGCTACCAATGGGTTGCCCGTGAAGGCGCCACCAGTGTCCCGAGCCTTGAGGTCGACAATCTCTCCGTTCCCGGTTCGGTGGAAAAAGCCAGCCTCACGCTTCATGCAGGCGAGATTGTTGGCATCTCTGGCCTGATCGGTTCTGGCCGTACCGAACTTGCCTTGGCTCTCTTTGGAATGAAGCCTGACTTTACCGGCAACGTGCGGATCGATGGCAAGCCCGTTCATCCCAAAACCGTGCAGGAAGGTATTGCCTGCGGCGTTGCTTATGTGCCGGAAGATCGTCTTACGGAAGGCCTTTTCCTAACCCAGTCGATTGAGCGCAATATCATTGTGACGTCGATTGAGAAATTCGTGCGCGGCTTGTTCATCAATCGCAAAAAGGCCGATGCGACGACGCGCGATATGTTCTCGGCAATGAATATTGTTGCGCCCGGCCCGCATACACCCGTCAACCATCTCTCCGGCGGCAACGCACAGCGCGTTGTGTTGGCGCGATGGCTTTTGACTGGCGCTAAAATCCTGATCCTCAACGGGCCAACGGTTGGCGTGGATGTGGGTTCGAAGGCTCAGATTCACAACATCATCCGCAAACTCGCACATGATGAAGGTCTGGCCGTTCTTATGATTTCCGATGATGTGCCGGAGCTGGTTCAGAACTGCAATCGTGTGCTGGTGATGCATCGTGGACGTTTCGTCGATGAACTCTCCGGTGAAAACATGACAGAAGACGCCGTCAATGACCGGCTCAAGACGCTGAATTGAGGAACCGGCACATGAAATTCTTTCGCAGTACCGAATTCATCATTGCCTGTGTGCTTCTCGCCGCAATGATTATCATTGGTCTTATCAACCCCGCCTTCTGGTCACTGGATAATATTTTCGGGCTTCTACGTTCCAATGTCGTGATCGGCATCATGGCGCTTGGCGTTCTGCTGGTGATGATTTCCGGCGGCATCGACGTATCGTTTACGGCTTTTGCTATTGCGGCAATGTATCTGACCGTCCGCGCCATGGTTTACCTTGGCTATGATGGTGTGTTCATTCCGTTTGTCGCCGCAACGTTGATTGGCTTGCTGCTCGGTGCCTTTAACGGCTTCATCATCCATCGCTTCAAGATGATCCCGCTGATCGTGACGCTCGGCACCGGCTCCATTATACGCGGCCTTGTGCTGGGTCTTGTCGGGACCAGCATCGTCAATATCAACAAGATGCCAAAAGAGCTGATCGAGTTTGGCAAGACGGACGTAATTTCGCTCACCTCAGCTTCCGGTACAGCCTTTGGCCTGACCGCGATGTTCCTCGTCTATCTCACGCTTGCATTGCTGATCCACCTGATCCTCAGCCATACGATGATCGGACGCAGTGTTTATGCCTATGGCGGCTCGCCGGAAGCCGCAAAGCGCGTCGGCTTCAACACGCGCCGCACGATCTTCTTCGTTTATTGCGTGGCGGGTGCCTTGGCAGGTTTTGCGGGGCTGCTCCATTCATCCATGATCTGGCTTGCCAACCCACGCGATTTTGTAGGCCTCGAACTCGATGTGATCGCAGCCGTGGTTCTTGGTGGCGCGTCGATTTTCGGCGGCCGCGGAACAGTGCTTGGCACACTCATGGGCGTCTTCATGCTCGTAATGGTCAAAAACTCGCTCATCATCATGAAGGTCGACACTACATGGCAGCGTGTCGTTGTGGGCCTCATTATCATCGCAGCAACCGCCACCACGGCGTGGCGCGATCGCAAAAGCATCGCCTGAAGGGAGAAAGTGACATGAAACAGTCTTTTGACATGCGCCGCATCCTTGGCGGAGACAACAATATCATCCAACTCGTCGTTATTACCGTGCTCGTGTTCGCGCTGATGACCTGGATGAACCCGGACAAGTTCCTGCGTTACTACAATTTTGAATCAATCAGCTACATCATGCCAGAGCTGGGCATCCTTTCCATCGCCATGATGATTGCGATGTTGACGGGCGGCATTGATCTTTCGGTGGTCGGCATTGCCAATCTGGCGGGTATCGTCGCTGGCGTCTATTTCCACTCATCCATGGTGCAGGCAGCCCAGACTTCAGGGTCTGGAATGCTGTTCTACACGGTCATTGGTATCCTGCTTGCGATACTCATCGGGCTTCTATCAGGCCTTGTGAATGGATTGCTGATTGCCAAACTGCGCATCACGCCGATCCTCGCAACACTCGGCACAGGCCAGGTTCTGATGGGACTGGCGCTGGTGCTCACCGGCGGCCCCGCCATCGTTGGTTTTCCGGATGCTTGGAACTGGGTAGGCAATGGAAAGATCATGGGCATCGCCACGCCTTTCCTTCTATTCATCGTGGTCTGCATTCTCGTCGGAATTTTGCTGACCCGCACCACGCTTGGTATCAATCTGATGCTGATCGGCACTAATCCGCGCGCAGCCGTGTTTGCTGGCATCCGCAAAGAACGCATGATCCTTTATTCCTATATGCTGACGGGCGTTCTCGCTTCGCTTGCTGGGATCATTTTGTCGGGACGTACCAATGCGGCCAAATCGGATTATGGCGCATCCTATCTGTTGCAGGCGGTTTTGATCGCCGTGCTTGGCGGCACCAATCCGGCTGGTGGCAAAGGGCGCGTGCTGGGCATCGCAATCGCGCTGATGGCTCTCATGCTTCTTTCCTCCGGCTTTCAGATGATGCGGTTCTCCAACCACCTGATCGACTTCATCTGGGGCGCGTTCCTCATCCTCGTCATCGCGATCAATGCTTCGCGCAATCAAGGCAGGTGATCCCACATGCAGGATATTGAATTTCATCTTCGTCGTCAGGACTTTGTCGAACAGCCGCATGTCATTGCCAGTGCAGACGGGCTGAGTGTTACGGCATTTCGCTATCCAAGTGGCATCGAAGCTCTGCTGATCGAAAACGAGCGCGGCAACATTATCGTGCTTCCATTCATGGGGCAGATGGTATGGGGCGCAGAGTTCGACGGCATTGATCTAACCATGGGCAACAGCTTCTCCATGCCGCGCCCGGCAACCACCATCGTCGAGACTTATGGATGCTTTGCTTTTCACAGCGGAATCTTGCGCAATGGCTGCCCTTCGCCGCAGGATAATCACCTTCTGCATGGTGAAATGGCCTGCGCAAAGATGGACAAGGCAGGGCTTTTGTTCGGCGCGGATGACCATGGCAGCTTTGTCGAAGTTACTGGCGAATATGAATATGTCATGGGCTTTGGCGCGCATTATCTCGCGCGGCCAAGCGTTCGGCTTCATGCGAAGGAAACGCTCTTCGACATCACCATGGATGTTGAAAACCTGTCATCGGCTCCGATGGAGCTGATGTATATGTGCCACGTCAATTTCGCCTATGACGAAGACGCGCACATTGTGCAGCCGGTCGCCTTTACACCAGATCAGGTGCAGGTTCGCACAGCCGTTCCGGGCCATGTGACACCCAATGACGATTACCTCGCCTTGATTGATGAACTGGCCGCAGATCCTTCCGTGATGGAAGTTTTGGATGAACCGGAACGCTACGATCCCGAACAGGTCTTCTACATTCGTGGCTTACCAACCGATGCCGATGGCAAGACCCATAAGATGATGAAGTTAGCCCATGGCGACGGCTTTGCGATCTCCTATCCGGTTGAGGCTTTCCCGAAAACCGTGCGCTGGATTCTCGTCAACGGTGATGCACAGGTTGCAGCCTTTGCCCTGCCATCCACTTGTGAGCCGGAAGGCTATCTCGCCGAAAAAGCCAAGAACAATGTGCGGATACTGGCGCCGGGTGAGCGCGCCATCTTCCCCGTGCGCCTTGGCTATCTCGATCAGCCTGCCGCCGAACAATTTGAAGCCAAGATCAGGGCACTCAGAAATTTAAAAGGAACTTCTCATGACCAGAAAGATCGGAGTGGTCGGCTCCAACATGGTGGATCTCATCACCTATGTGAACCGTATGCCTGGCCCCGGCGAGACGCTTGAAGCACCAACGTTCGAAATTGGCTGCGGCGGCAAGGGGGCAAATCAGGCTGTTGCAGCTGCACGCCTCGGTGCCGATGTGATGATGGTAACGCGAGTTGGCGATGACGTCTTTGCCGATAATACGATCCGCAATCTCAATAGCTTTGGCGTCGATACGCGACACGTTCTCAAAGTATCGGGCAAGTCGAGCGGTGTAGCCCCCATCTTCGTCGGACCTTCAGGCGAAAACTCAATCCTGATCGTCAAAGGTGCCAATGCAGACCTCCTGCCCGCCGAAGTCGATAAGGCTGCCGATGATCTGAAGGAATGCGGCCTGATCCTCATGCAGATGGAAGTGCCGGTCGAGACCGTCTACCACACAATCGCTTTTGCCGCTGAAAATGGTATCGAAACCATTTTGAACCCCGCTCCTGCGGCGGCTGATCTTGATCCTGAGCGTATCCGGCAAGTGACCTTCCTCGTGCCCAACGAGAGCGAGCTTGCTCTTTTGTCTGGCCTTCCAACCAGCACGGATGATGAGATTGTCGTTGCCGCTCGCTCGTTGATTGCGCGCGGTATTCGCACGGTCATCGTGACACTGGGCGGACGTGGCGCACGCATGATTACCGCAACTGAGATCGTCAATATCCCGCCGGTCAAAGTCACACCGAAAGATACGACAGGCGCAGGCGATGCTTTTATCGGCTCGTTTGCACGCTTTTATGCAGAGACGGGCGATGTGGAAGCAGCCCTTCGCAAAGCCTCCCTTTATGCCGCTCATTCCATCACCCGACCCGGCACTCAAAAGGCTTATGCCAGTGCCGATGAATTTGAAACGTTCTGCCGTGACCACGCGCCTTTGATCGAACGCGCCTAAGTGCTCTTGAACGTCAACAAACCTCACAGACGGACAATACAATGACCGAAACCCTTCCCTGCAATAATGGCACGCCGCTCAAGCCTGAATGGTTTGAAGATGTTGTCGTGAACCGCAGCGCCTCGGAACGTCGCGCTGCAACGCTGCCAGCGCGACGTTCGATCAAGAAAGAATATCAGGCAGCATGGCTTATCCGTGCAATCCAGTGCATCGACCTGACGACGCTTGCCGGTGATGATACTGCCGGACGCGTGCGCAGGCTTTGTGCCAAAGCGCGCCGCCCCGTGCGCGATGACATTCTTGAAGCCCTCGGCCTGCTTGATGCCGGTATAACCACCGGCGCAGTCTGTGTTTATCCGACCATGGTGTCCCATGCAGTCAAAGCACTGGAAGGCTCCGGCATTCCCGTAGCCTCTGTGGCAACAGGTTTTCCGGCAGGCCTGACACCTTTGCCATTGCGCCTTGCTGAAATCACCTATGCGGTTGAGCAAGGTGCGCACGAAATCGACATCGTCATTACCCGCGAGCATGTGCTGACACAAAACTGGTCGGCGCTTTATGACGAAATTGCCGCCATGCGCGAAGCCTGTGGCGAGGCGCATATGAAGGCCATTCTCGCAACCGGTGATCTCAACACGCTCACCAATGTTTATCGCGCTTCGATGGTTGCAATGCAGGCGGGTTCTGACTTCATCAAGACCTCGACCGGCAAGGAAGATGTCAACGCGACGCTGCCCGTCAGCCTTACCATGGTGCGGGCATTGCGGGATTATGGCGAGCTATCCGGGCAGATCGTCGGATTCAAGCCTGCGGGTGGTCTCAAGACCGCCAAGGACGCACTTGCTTGGCTCACACTCATGAAAGAAGAGCTCGGCAATCGCTGGCTTGAACCCGATCTTTTCCGCATCGGCGCATCATCGATGCTCGGCGATATTGAACGACAATTAGAGCACTTCGTGACCGGACGCTATTCAAGCGCCAATCGTCACGCCGCTGCTTAAACTTGGCATTTCGCATTCTCCTACGCAAAAGCTCACGCAGTTTTGCTGGAAATGCTCGTAAGGAACATAAAATGCGACCCATCAAGGATATTCTGAAGACCATGGAATATGGACCTTCCCCTGAAGCAAACGGCGATGTGAAGCAGTGGCTGGAACAGCATGGCCATTCTTTCGGTCATTATATCAACGGCGCTTTCGTCAAACCGGAAGGCCGCAAAACCATTGCCGTGGCCAATCCTGCCAATGGCGACAAGCTTGCCGAGATTACACTTGGAACGCAGGAAGACGTCGATCAGGCTGTGAAAGCTGCGCGTGGTGCCTTTGGCAAATGGTCGAAGCTATCTGGCCATGAACGTGCAAAATATCTTTATGCAATTGCCCGCCATATCCAGAAGCGAGAACGCTTCCTCTCGGTTCTGGAAGCCATGGATAATGGCAAGCCGCTGCGCGAAACGCGCGACATTGATATTCCGCTGGCAGTTCGTCATTTCTACCATCATGCCGGTTGGGCGGAGATGGTTGAAGATGAGTTCAAGGGCTTCTCGCCGGTTGGCGTTTGTGGTCAGGTGATCCCTTGGAACTTCCCATTGTTGATGCTGGCGTGGAAGATCGCGCCGGCCTTGGCTGCTGGCAATACGGTTGTGCTGAAGCCAGCTGATCTCACACCACTGACCGCTATTGCCTTTGCAGAAATCTGCCACGAAGTTGGCCTGCCTGCCGGTGTAGTCAATATCGTGCAGGGCGATGGCACAACGGGTGCGAGCGTCTGCGGTCATGACGGCGTCGACAAGGTTGCTTTCACCGGCTCGACACAAGTGGGCCGCATCATCCGCGAACAGATTGCAGGTTCCGGCAAGAAGCTCTCGCTGGAGCTTGGTGGCAAATCGCCCTTCATCGTATTTGAAGATACTGATCTCGATGCCGCTGTTGAAGGTGTCGTCGACGCCATCTGGTTTAACCAGGGCGAAGTCTGCTGCGCTGGTTCACGTCTTCTGGTGCAGGAAGGCATTGCCGATCGCTTTTATGCCAAGCTGAAAAAGCGGCTTGAAAGCCTGCGCGTTGGTGATCCGCTCGACAAATCCACCGATGTTGGCGCCATTGTCTCGCCTACTCAGGTGAAACGCATATCCGATCTGATCCAGAAAGGTATCGATGAAGGTGGCCAACTCTGGCAGACACCTAATCCGCTGCCTGCCAAGGGTAATTACATTGCGCCTGGTTTTTTTACTGAAGTCGATCAAGCCGCAACGGTCTGCCAGGTGGAAATCTTCGGACCAATCGCCGCCGCCACAACATTCCGCACGCCGGATGAGGCTGTGGCACTCGCCAACAACACGCGTCATGGCCTTGCTGCTTCCATCTGGTCTGAAAACATCAATGTTGCACTTGATCTTGCAGCGCGTGTGAAAGCCGGTGTTGTCTGGATCAACTGCACCAATATGCTGGATGCAGGCGCAGGCTTTGGTGGTTATCGCGAAAGCGGATACGGCCGTGAAGGCGCACGCGAAGGCCTTTACGAGTATCTTGCAGCCGATTGGGAAAAGACGCTGACTTCACCAAAGGCTGCCGAAAACTTCGCACCGTCTGCGGCGCCATCAGGTGAAGACAAGATCGTCATCGATGGCATTGACCGCACAATGAAGAACTATATTGGCGGCAAGCAGGCTCGTCCTGATGGTGGCTATAGCTATTCTGTTACAGGCAAAGGCGGCGCGATTATCGGTCAGGCTGGCATTGGCAACCGCAAAGATATCCGCAATGCGGTTGAGGCGGCAGCTAAAGCATCAAGCTGGGGCAGCGCCACCGCCCATAACCGGGCACAGATGCTTTATTATCTGGGTGAAAACCTCGATGCACGCCGCGACGAATTTGTGGCTCACCTCGTTGAGAGCACTGGTGTCAGCGAAAAGAAAGCTACCGAAGAAGTCGAAGCATCACTGCGCCGCATTTTTTATTACGCGGCACAGGCCGACAAATTCGACGGCGCGGTGCATTCGACCAAGTCGCGCCATGTGACGCTTGCCATGAACGAACCTTGGGGTGTGATGGGCATTGTCTGCCCGGATGAAGCTCCGCTTTTGTCGCTGGTCTCGCTTGTGCTGCCTGCCATTGCGATGGGTAATCGCGCAGTTGTCGTGCCATCAAGCCGTCATCCGCTGATTGCTGGCGATTTCTATCAGGTACTCGACACATCGGATGTGCCGGGTGGTGTGATCAACATTGTCACCGGCGAGCGTGAAGTCTTAGCCAGAACATTGGCTGAACATGATGAAGTGGCAGCCCTTTGGTACTTCGGTTCTAAGGAAGGCAGCGCGATGGTCGAGAAGGCCTCAGCCGGAAATCTCAAAGCCACATGGGTCAGCAATGGCCGCATGCCTAACTGGAACAATACCAGCGAAGCACAAGGTCGCGATTACTTACGCAGAGCTGTTCAGGTCAAAAACATATGGGTGCCATACGGCGCTTAAATAGAAAGGCCCGGTCAATCGACCGGGCCTTTCAGTTTCAGACAATCAAGCGGCACTTTCAAAGCCGGATTACATATTCCTTGCGCGTAGTTTCAATAACGTCCCAGGTACCTTTGAAACCCGGTTGAATAACAAAACTATCGCCTGCTTTAAGCGTTCGTGCTTCGCCGCCCCCTTCCGTCAGAACCGACTGGCCTGCCAGAATATGACAAAACTCCCACTCATCATATTCGATGCGCCATTTTCCCGGCGAGCTTTCCCAAATGCCTGCAAAAAGCTTGCCGTCGTCACTTTCCTCAAAATTCCATGTCAGGAATCGCGGATCGCCCGAAAGAACGCGCTCCGGCAAGGGAGCGCCTTCTTCTG
Source organism: Ochrobactrum sp. Marseille-Q0166 (assembly GCF_014397025.1). Classification (NCBI taxonomy): domain Bacteria; kingdom Pseudomonadati; phylum Pseudomonadota; class Alphaproteobacteria; order Hyphomicrobiales; family Brucellaceae; genus Ochrobactrum; species Ochrobactrum sp. Marseille-Q0166. The sequence goes on from NZ_JACJUO010000001.1 coordinate 1,803,304, forward strand.
GTTCCACGGTGTTAATATCAAAGCGGAGGAATCGGCTCATCGCATCAGACCTTTGCGAGCGCCTGCTCGATATCAGCGATAATGTCATCGGCGTCTTCAATACCAATTGACAGACGAACGACATCGGGGCCTGCACCCGCTGCAACCTTCTGCTCATCGGTCAGCTGTCGGTGCGTTGTCGATGCCGGATGGATAACCAGCGAACGTGTGTCACCAATATTGGCCAGAAGAGAGAACAGTTCGAGACTGTCAACAAACTTTACGCCCGCTTCATAACCATTCTTCAAGCCGAAAGTGAAAACAGAACCCGCGCCCTTCGGCGAATATTTCTGAGCAAGCGTATGATACTTGTCATGTGGAAGTCCCGCATAATTTACCCAGGACACTTTTTCATGCCCATGCAGCCATGAAGCAACCTTCAAGGCGTTATCCGCATGGCGCTGCATACGTAGTGGCAAAGTTTCAACGCCCGTCAGAATCTGGAAAGCATTGAATGGAGAAATGGCCGGGCCGAAATCGCGCAGACCAAGCACGCGCGCAGCAATAGCAAACGAGATATTGCCAAAGGTCTTGTGTAGTTCGACCCCTGCATAGTCCGGGCGCGGTTCAGTGAGAAGCGGATAGTTGCCAGACTTGGCCCAATCGAATGTACCTGCATCGACCAGAATTCCACCCATAGAGTTGCCATGGCCGCCGATGAATTTTGTCAGCGAATGCACGACAATATCCGCTCCATGCTCAATCGGACGCACGAGATAAGGTGAGGCCAGCGTGTTATCGACAATCAGTGGCAGACCATGCTTGTGTGCGATTTCGGCAATCGCTTCGATATCGACAACTATTCCACCCGGATTGGCGAAACTCTCGATAAAAATTGCGCGTGTCTTGCCATCGATCTGTTTTGCAAAATCGGTGGGATTGGTCGCATCAGCCCAGCGAACATGCCAATCAAATGATTTGAATGACTGGCCGAACTGGTTGATCGAGCCGCCATAAAGCTGGCGCGCCGCGATGAAATTATCGCCCGGCTGTAGCAGCAAATGGAAAACAAGCAATTGTGCCGCATGTCCCGAAGCCGTTGCAACAGCTGCCGTTCCGCCCTCAAGTGCTGCAATACGCTCTTCCAGAACGGCAGTCGTAGGATTGGTGATGCGTGTATAGATGTTACCAAAAGCCTGCAGGCCAAACAGAGACGCAGCATGATCTGCATCGTCGAAGACAAAGGACGTGGTCTGATAGATCGGTGTGGCCCGCGCGCCAGTGGTTGGATCAGGCTTTGCGCCTGCGTGTACTGCGAGTGTTTCGATCCCTGGTGAGCGCTTAGACATGAGTTCCTCCTGACAGCCTATGCCAAACAATTGGACCGAAAGTTAGGCTTTGCCTGAAAGAAAGCAAAGGAGAAATTTGCGCCAAAATGCACAAGAGCAGAAATTAATTCCACGTTTTATGATCAGCCGATAAGACGCGGGTATTCGATGGCTGGACATCGATCCATGATCACTTTTACCCCTGCATCTGCTGCCTTTTTTGCAGCATCTTCATGCACCACGCCGAGCTGCGTCCAGAGAACCGCAGGTCGGTGTTCTAAGGCGATAATTTCATCCACAATGCCAGGCAACGACTGAGACGCACGAAACACATCCACCATATCAATCGGCTCATTGATGTCAGCCAGCACTGCTACAACTGTCTGCCCGTGAATGACTTTCCCCACCTGTCCCGGATTGACCGGAATAACGTGATAGCCGCGATCCAGCAAAAACTTCATGACACCGTTGCTCGGTCGTTCCGGCTTTGGTGATGCACCAATTAATGCAATCGTTCTGACAGACCGAAGAATATTGCGCATCTCGTTATCTGAAGACATCTGCATCACGTTCCTCCAATCCCATTCCGACGTTTATTGTAACCATACAGAAACACAGACTTGCAAGATAAGCCACACTCCCCCTATTGCTTATTATAAAGGAGAGAAGATGAGCATCAGCACCGCACACAATACGGTCTTCAGTCCTGTCATGCGCGTTGAAGAATTGCAGGCTTTCATGGAGCGCGAATTTCCTCAGCTTGGTGAAAGCTTCAAGATTGTCTCGATCAATGAAGGTTCTGCGACAATGCATCTTCATGCCGAAGAGCAACATTTGCGGCCAGGCGGCACTATATCCGGCCCTTCTCTCTTTGCTCTTGCCGATGTGGCGGCTTATGCAGCGATTCTAGGTCATATAGGGCCTGTGGCGCTGGCCGTCACGACAAACCTCAATATCAATTTTCTCCGCAAAGCCGATCCGGGTATAGTGGAAGCCGTGGCGCGAATTCTCAAGCTTGGAAAGCGTTTGGCCGTTTTGGAGATAGCCCTTACAAGCGGCACAACAGGTGAGCTTATTGCACACGCAACCGCGACTTATTCCATTCCACCGCAGAAAAAAGATACGGTATTATAATACCGACATCATAACCCATTGTTTTTATTCCATTTTTAAAAGATTGCTATAAAAACAGCGCTTGACGGCCTGTCATAGTTTGTGTATCGACCCGCCCAGTACGTATGGAAGCCCGCTTTTACACGTTCTTACGGTTGGCCGTCGTGATGATTGGTACGACCAACACAAGCAACAAGAAAAGCCCGGATCGCAAGATCGGGGATTAAGTCAAGGAAGACTTCAATGGCAACTTTTTCTCAGAAGCCAGCCGAAGTGGTGAAGAAGTGGATTCTGATCGACGCAGAAGGTCTCGTCGTCGGTCGTCTCGCATCCCTCGTCGCCAATCGCCTGCGCGGTAAGCACAAAGCAACCTTCACCCCGCACGTTGACGATGGCGACAATGTCATCATCATCAATGCAGACAAGGTTGTTCTGACCGGTAAGAAGTACACCGACAAGGTTTACTACTGGCACACCGGCCACCCAGGTGGCATCAAGGAACGTACTGCTCGCCAGATTCTCGAAGGCCGTTTCCCGGAACGCGTTCTTGAAAAGGCTATCGAGCGCATGATCCCACGCGGTCCGCTTGGCCGTCGCCAGATGAAGAACCTGCGCGTCTACGCAGGTGCAGAACATCAGCATGAAGCTCAGCAGCCAGAAGTTCTGGATGTAGCAGCGCTGAACCGCAAGAACAAAGGGAATGCATAATCATGGCTGAGCAGCTCAACTCGCTCGAAGAACTCGGCAGCGTAGCGTCGGCCTCCGCCGCAGCTCCAGTTCACGTCCAGAAGATCGACGCTCAGGGCCGCGCTTATGCGACCGGCAAGCGTAAGGATGCGATTGCTCGCGTTTGGGTCAAGCCAGGTTCCGGCAAGATCACAGTCAACGGCAAGGAATTTGCTGCATATTTCGCACGTCCGGTTCTGCAGATGATCCTGCAGCAGCCAATCGTTGCTTCGAACCGCGCTGGTCAGTTCGACATCGTTGCAACCGTGGTTGGCGGTGGTCTTTCTGGTCAGGCCGGTGCTGTTCGTCACGGCATCTCCAAGGCCCTCACCTACTACGAACCGGGCCTTCGCACGGTTCTCAAGAAGGGTGGCTTCCTTACGCGCGATAGCCGCGTTGTTGAACGTAAGAAGTACGGCAAGGCCAAGGCTCGCCGTTCGTTCCAGTTCTCGAAGCGTTAATATTTATCGCTTTGGAATTACAGAAAGCGGGCCTTTGGGTCCGCTTTTTTGTTTATTAATGGTCCGAAGATGAGGCCAGGTTATATTGGTGTTGGGAGTGCGTGCGATGCAGAAGGTTCCGGTATCACTATTTCATTCTGGGCCGATTAGAGCACATCGAAAAAATGTGAAACAGTTTTCGGAAATCATGCGCGATAAAACAAAAGATTAGAATGTCAGTGCTTGGGATCGCGACCTTGATCATCCTGTAGCGCAAAAGTTGGGTCGTCACCATTGGTACAAAACTTATTGCGTTCATATTGCCCGTGTAGAACGGGCTTATGCATTTGATACTAAATCCGCATAAAGCAATCTCCCATTTTGCTTCGTGAAGCGCTATGAGAGCTGAGACACCATCGGGAACCGGCCATGCCCTCTAAAACGATTGACCACGCTTTCACCACTCGCAGCCTGACCAGTGCTGCAACCGACCCCACCCATGCGGGGGTGCTATCGTTTATGCGGCGTCTATATAGCAAATCGCTGAAAAATGTCGAAGCCGTCGTCTGGGGTATTCCGTTCGACGCGGCAGTTTCCAACCGTCCAGGCGCACGATTCGGTCCGCAGGCCATTCGGCGTGCATCGGCCATTTTCGACAATGATCCGCAATATCCATTCGAGCGCGATCTGTTTGAAGACCTCGCAGTCATCGACTACGGTGATTGCCTGCTTGATTACGGCAATCATTACAAGACGCCGGCAACAATCGAGCGGGAAGCCGCAAAAATCCTCCGATCAGATGCATTTTTGCTAACGCTTGGCGGCGATCATTTCGTTACATGGCCGCTGCTCAAAGCCCATGCTGCAAAATATGGCCCGCTGGCGCTCGTTCAGTTTGATGCACATCAGGATACATGGTTTGACGATGGGAAACGCATCGATCACGGCTCTTTCGTCGCACGTGCCGTTCGTGACGGGATTATCGATCCTGAACTTTCGATCCAGATCGGCATTCGCACACACGCACCAGAAAATTGCGGCATTAAGATCATTTATGGTCACGAAGTCGAGGATATGTCAGCGCTGGCCATTGCTGACGAAATTCTCAACCGCACTGCTGGCAAGAAAACGTATCTCACCTTCGACATCGATTGCCTTGATCCAGCCTTTGCGCCTGGAACCGGGACACCTGTCGCTGGAGGCCCTTCGTCTGCAAAGATGCTTTCCGTACTGCGCAAGCTGACAACGCTTGATTTTGTGGGTGCCGATGTCGTTGAGGTTGCACCGGCTTATGATCATGCCGATATAACGGCAATCGCCGGAGCGACAATTGCAATGTATTATCTTGGATTGCTGGCGGAACAAAAAGCAAGACGACGATAGATAAAGCTAACAAACAGATTCAAGCAGCTCAAAAATCGATTCCGAACTTTGATGTAACTTTCTGAAATCTAAAGGCAAAGCGCATGAAACCGAAAATCTTCATCGACGGCGAACACGGCACAACCGGTCTGCAAATCCGCAGCCGCCTTGCCGAACGCGACGATCTTGAAGTGATTTCAATCCCGGAAGCCGAGCGACGCAACAAGGATTTGCGCGCCGACTATCTGCGTGCTGCCGATATTGCGATCCTCTGCTTGCCGGATGACGCTTCAAAAGAAGCTGTTGCGCTGCTCGAAGGTCATAACTCGACGCGTATCATTGATACCTCAACCGCACATCGGGTACATGCCGACTGGGCCTATGGTTTTGCAGAGCTTGCAAAAGGACAGCGTGAACGCATTGCAGAGGCGCGGCTCGTTGCCAATCCCGGCTGTTATCCGACGGGTGCAATCGCACTGGTGCGCCCATTGCGCGACGCTGGCCTGCTGGCAGCGGATTATCCGATCAGCGTCAATGCGGTTTCCGGCTATACGGGAGGCGGCAAGCAGATGATCGCGCAGATGGAAGACAAGAACCATCCGGAGCATCTCGCAGCCAATAATTTCCTCTACGGCCTGTCGCTGCACCACAAGCATGTGCCGGAACTGCAACTGCATGGCCGTCTGGATCGTCGCCCGATTTTCAGCCCAAGCGTGGGGCGCTTCCCGCAAGGTATGATCGTTCAGGTTCCGCTGTTTGTTACTGAGCTCGAAGGCGCTCCATCGCTCAAGGATATTCATGCCGCTCTGACCGCTCATTACGCTGGTCAGGATATTGTGGAAGTAGTTTCCCTTGACGAAAGCAGCAAGCTTGCGCGCGTTGATGCAGAGGAGCTTGCAGGCAAGGATGGCATGAAGCTATTCGTGTTTGGTACAGAAGGTGACAATCAGGTCAATCTCGTTGCCCTGCTCGACAATCTCGGCAAGGGCGCATCAGGTGCCGCTGTTCAGAATATGAACCTTATGCTTGGAAAATAATCCGAGCATGAAATGAAAAGCCCGGCTTGAAGCCGGGCTTTTTTTATTCCTGATACGCACCTTTCGTTGCGCGCCAGTGGGCAACGGCAAAGGCCAACACGATCAGTGCTACAAACTGATGTGTAAGACCAAGATCAAGCGGAACGCTCATCAGAAGCGTTGCAATACCAATTGCCGCCTGTATCAATATTAGGCCCAGTAAAACGATTGTGCGGCGTGCATGAGTGGTTCCGGGAGCATTCCTCCGCACCTGAAAAAGATGTAGCACAGCCAAAACCAGGACCGTGTACGCAAACATGCGATGCACAAACTGTACGGTTTTCGGGTTTTCAAACAGATTGATCCACCATGGCGATTGAATAAACAAATCTGATGGAATGATCGCGCCGTCCATCAATGGCCAAGTGTTGTAAGTCAAACCGGCATGTAGGCCGGCAACAAGTCCGCCAAGATAGATCTGTACCAACACGGCAAATACCAACCAGCCAGCAAAGCGCTGGATCGAGCGTTCTGACGGTCGTTCGGTGTATTTCGCCAACCCCCGCGCAATGTAAAATACTGCCGTGATGATGATACAGGCCGTCGTCAGGTGGACTGCAAGCCGGTACTGGCTGACACTTGTGCGTTCGCTTAACCCCGAAGCCACCATCCACCAGCCAATAGCCCCCTGCAAACCGCCCAATGCGAGCAGGCCGAGCATACGATATTTCAGCGTCGTATTAAGGCGTCCAGTCAGCCAAAAGAATGCGAGTGGAATGGCAACCAGAAAGCCAACAAAACGCGCAAGCATGCGATGCGCCCATTCCCACCAGAAGATAAACTGGAACTCTTCAAGGGTCATGCCCTTATTGATTTGCTGATATTGCGGAATCTGGCGATATTTATCGAATTCTTCCAACCATTCAGTGTGATTGAGTGGCGGGATAACACCGTGAATCGGCTTCCATTCCGTAATTGAAAGTCCAGAGCCAGTCATGCGTGTGGCTCCGCCAACCATGACAATAGCAATGAGAACGACAAAAACCGCATAAAGCCAATAGCGGATCAGCCGACGATTGTCATCATCGCTATGTGGAACGGAAACTGCCGTCATGCAATTCATCCTCAAATTTCATGTCAGGGATACATGCCGCATAGGTGCATTGGTTACAAGCCAACTTCACGCGACAAGCCGACGCGTTTTTGCTTCCTTTGCGTTCACTCACGCGTTAGTGAGGAATGGATCGGGGAGAATGTGATGCCAGTACGACTGAAAAAACTCATCGGGACATTTTTGCTTGTAGCGTTGGTGATCGTTTATGCAATTTTTGCAACGATTATCGCGGTTGCACAGTTGGCTGAATCACCAGCATGGGTTCATCTGCTCTATTTCCTCCTAACCGGACTGCTCTGGGTTCTTCCTGCAATGGCAATCATCTGGTGGATGGCTCAGCCTCCGCGCCAGAAACGTCACTGATAAGCCTAACGAGGGCAGATTGACGTGACGAACATATCCGTAACTCGTCTCACGCCACGGATCATCGCGGATTGGACAGGGCTGCGTTCCATTTGGACGTCGCACGATGCTTTATATGGCAATGCGCAATCGTTTGATTGGATCGATAGCTGGCACAGGCATGTCAATCCTGAAAGTTTCGTTGCAGCTCTCTTTATGGGTAATACTCCGGTTCTGATGCTGCCGCTTGAACCAATTGCAGTTAGCGGCACGCATATTCTGCGCTATCCGGGTGGCACGCACGCGAATTGTAACTTTCCATGGTTGAACCGTTCTCTGGCCTCACTAATCGATGATGCAGCACTTGATGCTCTGCTTGCCATGATCGCTCGCGAAAGGCCGAAAACAGACGTTATCGGCCTCGCGAGACAAAAGGCCTCGCTATCCGGAATTTCAAATCCGTTGCTACGACTCAAAAATGCGAAAAACCATAATCCCGTTCTGATGGCGTCACTCACTGCTGGCTTTGACGCGGTTCTCCAACGCGGCAATGCCAAGCGGAAACTAAAAAAGCACCGGCAACATGAGCGTCGTTATAATGAGAACGGGGGATGGCGCATCTATGCACCGGGTCAACGTGAAGAATCTGACCAAATGCTTGATGTCTTTTTTGCACTGAAAGCGCATCGCTTCAGGCAAATGGGCATCAACAATCCTTTTGAAAGCGCCAAAGTTCAAATTTTCTTCAAAGAGATTTTTGGGAACGCTGTGTGCCTCGACAAAGCACCGTTTGAACTGAAAGCTCTTGAGGTTGATGGTAAAATTCGCTCGATCATCGGTAAAATTGCTTCCGACGATGGTCCAACAGTCGAGTTCAATGCTATCGCGGATGACGAGCTAGTGACAGCCAGCCCCGGCGAGTTTCTATTCTTCGAAGACATTAAAAGCAGTTGTGAGGCTCGCTTAACCTATTACAGCTTTGGTATTGGTGACGAGCCATATAAACGCGAGTGGTGCGATATTGAGGCCTGTGTTTACGATACCGTTATTCCACTTACGTTGAAAGGCCGCACTTTCACAGCATTTCAATCCATTCGGAAAAAACTTGCGGCTACGATTAAGGGCAATCCAAAGCTCTGGCAATTCGTAAAACGGTTACGAAGCAAACTCGCGCGGCGTTGACTATTCGATTGAAGACCTTGTTAATTTGATTCACGAAAGATCACTATGTCTTTGATTGTGAATCTAAATCAGGCAGGCATGCGTTCAGAATTGTCCATTAAAATGATGACATCCTCATAGTCGCCCTGATCCATATCGAGCGCTGCTGTAACAACGCCATTATCGTCAGGGTCAATAATATTCATAACGATTGCTGCAGGACCATCCGCGATACGCCGTATCTGACGCGATGTAGAGGGTCCGCACTCAACAATTACAAAATCATAGACTGTTTCCAGCGCGTCAAGAATGTAAGGCAAGCGATCAGCTGATCGCATTGCGCTTTCAGGCTCGACCTTGCCAAGCGGCATGATATGCGCCTGAGAGAAATGATCTGTATGGATGACATCATTGAAGCGGCGTTCGCCGGAGAGGAGCTCGGTAATACCCGTATGATTGCTGCTTTCAAGCATCACTAAACCCAGCGTGCCATGAGCAGTCATATCAATGAGAATGACGCGCTTGCCCCGATCAGCCAGCTCACGAAGCAAACGAACGGTCGATGCGGAAGCGTCGTCACCCTCGGGCGAAACAGCAATGACGCGCTTTAACTGACCTGCCATAAGGCGGTCTGCAACGCTTTTTACGCTATTGGGACTATCCGTAACCTGTCTCGCATTTTTTTTTGAACTGGTCAGCGCGTCTGACATGAAGGGGGACGTCCAACGGCGCACCGGCGAATCTTCAGACGCAGAAACTTCATCTGAAGGCTCATCAAAAGCCATGTCAGTCGCTGCCTCTATCACCGGCATTTCAATCTCGGCCACGGCTGCATATCGACGGCCATCCGAGGCTATGAAAGCTCTGCCACTGAACAGCTCGCGTAGCAGTACGAAGATCGAAAAGATCAGGAGCCCTGCAACAAAAGTCGCGCTGACAATTGGTAACACCTTTGGATAGTAGGGTTCACCGGGCGCATCGGCGCGCGAGAATATCCGTGCATCTGCTGGAACATAATTGCGGTCAGTACGAGATGCTGCTTCACGATAACGGGTGAGATATGTTTCAAGAAGCTGGCGTTGTGCCGTCGCTTCTCGTTCAAGCGCACGAAGCTCTACTTCTTGTGTGCCAGCCTGCGCGGCTTGGGCTTTTACACGATTAAGTTCGCGATTGAGTTCTTCTTCTCGCAGTTTTGCAGCATTCACCTCATTATTGAGGCTCGTCAGAAGTTTACGCCCTTCCGCAGTGATCTGACCATTAAGATCTGCAAGCTGAGACCGCAATGCCTTTATGCGGGGATGACCGTCGAGCAACGTCACCGACAAATCTGCGATCTGCGAGTTGAGTTCAATACGGCGTTCCGCGAGCCGCTGCATCATACTGGAAGCGACGACATCCGGGAGCGTGTCAACCGAAATCCCTGCCGATAGTGCCTGCCGAACACTTTCTGCTCGGGCTTCCGTAGCGGCGCGGCCTGCGCGAACACGCGAAAGCTCTGATGTCACTTCCGAAAGTTGCTGTGCTGCAATCGTATTGTTTGCCTGTCCGGTCAAAAGCCCCTGCGCTGCACGATAATCAGCAACTTTCTTTTCAGACTCGCGAACTTTGCCGCGTAAATCTTCAATTTCAGGCGCTAGCCAGCCGGTTGCATCATCATTGGACTGAAGTTTCGCAGCCTCCTGCAACGCTATATATGAATCGGCCACTGCGTTGGATATTTCTGCCGCTTCTTGTGCATTAGGAGACGTATATTGTACAACGATTACGCGCGAGCCAGTGACGTTGAAAACCTGCAAATTTTGCCGCAGTTTTTGGAGAACCAGCTCTTCAGGCGTTAGATTTTCAGGATTGTTGCGCATGCCAACAAGAATCAACAAGCGCGCCCATGGTTTTATATTTGTTGAAGTAAATGCCGGATTGTCAGTCAGCTTGAGCTTATCGGACACCCGCTTGAGCAGATCGCCAGATGTCATAACCTCAACCTGGCTCTTGACCCCTTCCGCGTCCATTATAGGACGCTCAGCCGTCGCTTCGCCATTCGGACGCGTGAAGACGGATTCACGCGATTCAATCAAGATACGGGTTTCTGCACGATAATCAGGGGTAATCAGAAGACAAAAGGCCCACGCCAATGCTGCCATAATGACAGCCCCGCCCAAAATCAAAAGCCAGTTGCGGCGCAAACTCATAAAGAGCGCGCCGATATCAATATCTGCGTCTTTCGACTGACTATCGAATTCAGACATTCCGACACTCCGCCCGATACTCAGCATGTGCAGTTACAGATAAACCACCCTCGCCTTTTAACGGCTTCAATCACATCATTATCTAAAATCGTAAACGAACAAGGTAACCAGAGGGTTAAATTAAACTTAGCTGCTGATTTGCTCATCACAACAAAGTTTTTTCATAAGAGCTGTCGTTCTTTACCAGCCATTAACCTTAATCAATCGATAACAACATCTATCAGCATTTGGATGTTTCCATCCGAATCTGTAAATGCGGCAAGGCTTTTCGGAAGAGACCGAGGCGAAGATGATAATGCAGAAAACTCATGAAAAGCGCATAGGCCATATGGCTCTTGTCGCGCTCGGCCTTGCGGCAATGACGCTTTCCGCATGTTCCAGCTATCGCCCGGCACCCGCAGCTTTTCATGCAGCGTTAAACGAACCGTATTTGCTCAATGCAGGTGATCGTGTCCGCGTTACCGTATTTGAACAAGCAAGTCTGACCAACAATTATTCCGTCGATCAATCGGGATATATCGCATTTCCGCTCATTGGCAGCGTTCCGGCCAGCGGCAAAACCGTTAAGCAGCTTGAAGGTTTAATCGCGTCCAAGCTCCGTGGCGGTTATTTGCGCGATCCTGATGTGAGCGTTGAAGTTGATCGCTATCGTCCAATCTTCATTATGGGTGAAGTTGGAGGGGCCGGCCAATACTCCTATGTGCCAGGCATGACTGTTCAGAAGGCAATCGCTGCTGCCGGTGGTTTCAGCCCACGCGCCAATCAGGAAAACGTCGATGTCACCCGCACAATTAATGACAAGGTCACAACTGGACGCGTACTGATTTCCGATCCTATCTTGCCGGGCGACACTATTTATGTGCGCGAACGCTTGTTCTGATGGCGCTCGATGTCTGATGACACCTCGACCAAATCTTTCCGCATCGTCCATTGTTTTCGAGAGCCAACGGGTGGTCTTTTCAGGCATGTCCGCGATCTTACCCGCATTCAAGCAGCCAACGGTCATGAAGTCGGTATTCTTTGCGACGCCACAACTGGCAACCAACGTGAAGACGCACTTCTTGAAGAATTACGGCCTCAGCTGGCGCTGGGGATTCATCGCATCGCGATGCAAAGGCATATCGGCTTTGCTGACGCCAAAGCGGCATACAAAGCCTATCGCATCATTAAGAAATTGCAGCCGGATATATTGCACGGACACGGCGCCAAAGGCGGCGTCTATGCACGTTTGTTCGGTTCAGCCTTACGGGTTTTTAAGTCTCGCGTAGCCCGTATCTATTCACCGCATGGCGGGGGCCTGCATTTCGACAGAAGGACACGCAAAGGCAGCATAGTCTTTCTGGCCGAAAAAATGCTGGCTCCCTTGAGCGATGCCATCCTGTTCGTTTCCAACTTCGAGAAGCGAACCTATGAGGAAAAGGTTAGCAGGCCTTATGATCTTCATGCGATCATCTATAATGGGCTGTCGGATGAAGAGTTCGTTCATACACCTTTAGCAGCTGATGCCACCGATCTGCTTTTTGTCGGCACAATGCGCGATTTGAAGGGTCCAGACCTTCTTATTCGAGCGATTGCAGATCTTCGTGACAATCATAAAAAGCGTCTGACGCTTACTTTGATCGGTGACGGAGCCGAGAAGCACGATTTTATCGCGCTAGCCACCAGCCTTAATCTCGGTGATCAGGTGCGTTTTCTTCCCGGAATGGCGGCGCGTGAAGCGTTTACGCGTGGACGCATCATCGTCGTACCATCGCGTGCGGAAGCGTTTCCCTATATAGTTTTGGAGGCACTCGCTGCAGGCAAGACGGTGATTTCCAGCAATGTTGGCGGAATACCGGAAATATTCGGCTTAGATTCACCTGCACTCACGCAGCCTGACGTGGATTATCTTACGGAAAAGCTGCTTTCGGTCATGCTTGACGAGGTTGGTTTTCATGCATTTATGCCAGATGCAGATCGCTTACATGAACGGTTCAGTCTGAACGCAATGGCACAATCTATAGAATTGGTTTACCGTGAGGCGCATTCCTGACAGTCTCTTAGTCCCCCGGCACTTTTTAATCAGTATTTCCTTAGGATTTACAATTAAAGATAGTCTGGCACTTTGATTTTTAGGGGTAAACCGTGCACGACAACGATAAGTCTTCTCGAGCTGAGCCAGATTCAAGCAATGTCAGCGGCACGATTGGTTCCGGCGGGCAAGAGCAAGTCGAATTAAACCCTATGGCGCGCCAGATGGCTGCGCAATATGCACGTGACAACTTATCTCCAACCATGCTGAGTGGTGTCATACGGCTGATTGAATTCGGTATCGTATTCCTGACAGGTGCTTTAAGTTTTTCGTATTATGTGAGTTTTGATACTCCGCATTTATTTTATTATTTTCTCATCATGATCGCCAGCGGTGGTCTGTTCGTGCTTTTGATGGAAATTAACAGTGGTTATCAGATTAATATTCTGCGTAGTCCTAGCCGTCATCTGAAACGCGTTATCATCAGTTGGGCGACCGTACTTGGCGCCGTTGCGGTCACAGGCTTTCTTCTTAAAGTATCCTCGGATTTTTCGCGCGCCTGGTTTTTGATCTGGGCTTTCAGCGGCCTTATCATCCTCATTGTCTCAAGATTGTTTGTATCATGGAGAATCCGCAGCTGGGCGCGCAATGGCATTCTCGAACGCCGTGCCGTCATTGTTGGTGGGGGGCCGAATGCGGAAGCACTTATCCGCTCGCTTGAGCAGCAAACGGATAATGACATTCGTATTTGTGGTATTTTCGATGACCGTGACGACAAGCGTTCTCCGCCAATCGTTGCAGGCTATCCGAAGCTGGGAAATATCAAAGAGTTGATAGAGTTTGCACGCATTGCGCGCATCGACATGCTGATTGTTTCACTACCGATCAGCGCCGAGGAGCGTATTCTGAAGATCCTCAACAAGCTTTGGGTATTGCCGGTCGATATACGCTTGTCTGCAGTCAACAGTCACCTGCGCTTTCGTCCACGTGCCTATTCCTATATCGGCACGGTACCGATGTTGGACATTTTCGACAAACCAATCAATGACTGGGATTCAGTCGCCAAGCGCATTTTCGATATCATCTTCAGTATGCTCGGCATTATTTTGCTTTCACCCATCATGCTGGCGACGGCCATTGCTATCAAACTCGATAGCAAAGGGCCTGTTCTGTTCAAACAGAAGCGTCACGGCTTTAACAACGAAATCATCAATGTCTGGAAATTCCGTTCAATGTACACGGATCAGAGTGATGCAACAGCACGCAATGCAGTGACAAAAAATGATCCCCGTGTCACAAAGGTCGGGCGTTTTATTCGAAAAACCTCCATTGACGAGCTTCCGCAGTTCTTCAATTCGCTGACAGGATCTCTGTCCCTTGTCGGCCCACGCCCCCATGCCATCGCAGCACACTCGCACAATGTCCTCTATAATGAAGTTGTGGATGGGTACTTTGCTCGCCACCGTGTTAAGCCGGGTGTTACAGGATGGGCTCAGATTAACGGCTGGCGAGGAGAAATTGACAACAATGATAAAATCCGTATGCGCACAGAATATGATCTCTATTATATTGAGAACTGGTCGCTGTGGTTTGATCTGAAAATACTCTTTCTCACGCCAGTTCGCCTTTTAAATACGGAAAATGCCTATTGAGTTCGCTCGCGCATAGTTCAGGCGATGCGACCGAAACGCGCCGCCTTTTATCTGTACATGACGTTGCAGGTAAACGTGCGCTCAACAGAATGCTCAGTAATTTCGGTATTGGACTAGGCGTTTTCCTGCTCGGCTTTGTGATGAGCGAACCAGCTCCTTACGAGCTTTATATGGTTGGTCTCATTTCGATAGCCTTGCTTTTTGGAATGCGGCTTACGCGGACCAGTTTGGTTTTACTCGCTCTGCTTGCAGCTTTCAATTTCGGCGGCATGATATCCGTCATGCAAATGGCAGATCCTAAAAATGCGCCACTTTATATTACTGTTTCACTATTTTTGGCTTTTACGGCGGTCTTCTATGCAGCTCTTATTGAAGCAGACCATCGACGTCTCAAGACTATCTTCAATGCCTATCTGCTGGTCGCGCTGTTATCGTCTGGGCTTGGAATTGCCGGTTATCTCAACCTCTTTCCGGGCGCAGACATTTTTACGCGCTATGGTCGCGCCAAGGGGGCCTTTCGTGATCCGAATGTCTACGCACCATTTCTGATATTGCCATTTTCGTGGTGTCTTTATCGTATAATGCGCGGCAACCTGCGTGATCTGGTCGTTTACATTCCGCTCTGCTGCATTCTTACCCTCGGTATTCTTGTATCTTTCTCACGTGCTGCATGGGGTATGGTCCCCTTGGCCTTCCTATGTATTTTTGTGGTGCTATTACTTCAAAGCGAGAGCAATAAGCTGAGATTAAGGTTAGTGTTCATCGGCACTTTAGCTGTTGCTATGATAATCCTTGCAATTCTGCTGCTGCTACAAATTCCCGATGTAAGAACCTTCTTTTTCGAACGTGCTCAATTTGAACAAAGTTATGATAGTGCGCGTCTTGGCCGGTTTGCACGTCACTGGCTTGGTATGTGGCTTGCTATCGAACATCCATTGGGTATAGGTCCGCTCGCATTCGCACCATTGTTTGGTGAAGATACCCATAATACCTGGCTGAAAGCCGTTCTTGAATACGGCTGGATCGGCTTTGTGAGTTTCATCACGCTCACAATCCTAACATTAGCAATTGGTTTGAAGCTTCTTTTCAGAAACCGTCCATGGCAACCATTTCTACTTTGCGCTTATGCAACTTATCTCGGCCATATTCTAATTGGAAACGTCATCGACACTGACCACTGGCGGCATTTCTACCTGCTGTTTGGTATTATATGGGGCTGTGCAGGACTGGAATATAAACATCAGCTCGAGACCTCATTATCACTGTCTGATCAATCCTACGGCAAGCTAAAATGCAGCTCCTGATTTACACCGCCGCCGCATTATTTGAAATCGCGGGCTGCTTTTCCTTCTGGGCGTGGATCAAGCTCGACAAGTCGGCACTATGGCTGTTTCCGGGGCTTATTTGCCTCGCATTCTTCGCTTATCTGCTTACACTTATTGAAAGTGACGCTGCTGGCCGAGCCTATGCAGCATACGGCGGCATTTATATTATTGCTTCTATTTTATGGATATGGATAGCTGAAGGAATGCGACCTGATCGCTGGGATATTATCGGCGCAACCGTTGCCTTTGCTGGAGCTTGCATCATCTTGTTCGCCCCTCGGGCATAATTGTAATAAAAGCGAACTTCAATCGCATCCAATTCCTAAGTTTGGTCAGCAAGAAGTTGCGATTGCAGCTAATAATCTTATTTTGCTATATAATTTATATTCAAACGTAAAAATTTTGAAAATTATAACATTTTTTATCTTATGATTACTCCCTAAATAGATCACTATTAATCTTCCCTCTGAATTAACTAGAGGGGAGATTAATAGTGATTTTTTGGGCCTGATCGCGGCAGTTTTTCTTTTTACCCTCGCATATCAATTATTCCGAATTTGATAAGTTTCGGGAACAAAGCGATAGCCCTGACCATCTCTTTGTAAGTAGGCCAGAGATGGGAAAGGCATGTGATAGCCAATAAACGGCAACCGTTCTGCGGCGATCATATCAAACATTCGCTTGCGTGTTTCAACTGCCATTTCCTTGTCGATATCAAATGCGACATGCCAGTCAGGGCGTTGAAGTGTGATGACGGAATGATTGGCCGTATCCGAGATAAGCATCAAGGATTTTCCACCGGATTCGACTCGGAACGCAAGATGTCCCGGAGTATGGCCAAAGGCCCCGATCGCGTGAATGCCCGACACAACTTCACTACCGTCATCAAGAAATATCGTTTTTTCTGCGAGTGGCTTCACATTCTTCTCGACCAGCTGTGCAACACCCTTGGCTGGAGTGCCGAGCCGTGCTGGATCAGTCCAAAAGTCGAACTCCTTTTGTCCGGCTGCATAACGTGCATTTGCAAAAGCTGGCTTTTCACCCTCCATAAGGCCGCCAATATGATCGGGGTGAAAATGGCTCAAAACCACGAGAGAAACGTCATCAGCCGTGTAGCCAGAAGCCTCCATGGCCTCAACGAGTTTGCCCTGCCCGGCTTCACGTGCAACGGCGCCCATGCCAGTATCAAACAGTATAAGATCCTTGCCTGTATTGATGAGGACCGGTGTAAAGCTGTTAACGAAACGATCGGTAGGCAGCAGATTTTCTTCGAGAAGTGCTGCGACATCTTTCGGATCTTGATTGATCGCATAAGTCTTTTCAGGCGCTTCACCTGCTCTGCGACCATCAGAAAGCGTCGTCACTTCAAAATCGCCAAACTGAAATCGATGAAAGCCAGGATTCTCTATCTTTGAAGCCGGAGTCTTGTCTGTAGCCTGCGCCCTCTCAAACGGTCCAAGGGCAGCACCTCCACCCACGATAGAAGCAGCAACAATAAAATTTCGTCTTGAAATAGCCATCGCTCCGTCTCCAGATTATTTTTCTAATCAACATATCGCAAAAGACGCCTCAATCCAGAGCGTGTCGCGTTTAATCGTATCAATCGCACTCACTCCACCTCTCTATTTTTATGCATGTTGTTATCGGAAAACCAATCTCACTTTTCCGCGATATGCTTTAGCTGGCTCTCATCACGTTTTCTTAGGTGCTTGAGGAGAGGCGCACTTGCTGCTGCTGCAATTTACCGCTATTTTGAGGGTGTGCAGGACGACCTGCGCCTCTGTTCGTATAGGGGACGGCCCCATAGAGGAATGCTCTATGACGTGGCCTATCGAGAATAATGAGATCAAGCCTATTGTTGAATTAGGCTCGTTTACGGATTATCTGATCTCTTTTAAAAATCCAGCGCTATACGATCTGCTTCATTATAGGCTTTTTTTTCGACGGCTTACGCCTGCAGGCGTTCCGACTATTTTGGCGCTAATCGCCGTTCCAATTGAACGGGTATTCTATATTTCACGTCATGAGAGAGTAAACCAGTGTGTTTACAACGCGAACCTGAATGTCATTGCATGATGCACTGCATTCGTCTCACTAAAAATATAAAACCGGCGAAAGGACGTCCTTTCGTTACAGCAACAATGGGACGGCCCATATTCAAGGAGCACAATAAAATGGCATGGATTTATCTGGCAATAGCTGGAGGCCTGGAGGTCGTATGGGCCTATTTCATGAAAAAGTCTGAGGGTTTTTCCCTTCTCACACCCAGCATTATCACCATTATAACAATGATAGGAAGTTTTGCGTTGCTTTCCTTTGCGATGCGAACCCTTCCTCTAGGTACGGCCTACGCGATATGGACAGGCATTGGTGCAGTGGGAGCCTTTCTGGTCGGTATCTTCATTCTTGGCGAAGCTGCAAGCTTCTTCCGTATTGCAAGCGTTACACTCATTCTTGCAGGCATTATCGGATTAAAATTATCATCTACATAAAACAACAAGGGAGGCTGAAGCCTCCCTTGTTATGATCTTGCATGCTCCGAGAGGCAAGTGTTCCACGGTTTAAGATGCTACGCATCACGCCTTGGAAATGTTCTTCGCCACACGGGCTTAACGAACCTGATCCAACAGGCGTTTACATTCCAACAGATCGAAAAGTGCCTCCTGCAAAAGGCCGCGATTGTCTTTTGACGGACGCTTTCCATCCGCTCCAATCGGGCCGTCATCCTCGCCTTTCAACAAACCAAACAGCTTCCGGGACGGCTGCGGTGCCTTGATTCCGTTTGGCAACGCCATTTCGTTATCGGCTGCGTTTTCCATAGCCTGTTTTTCAGCGGCCGCCTGCTTCTGGCGTGTAATGGCTTCGATCGCCTGTACATCGCCGTTGCCGAGGGCAATAATGAACTGGGCATTATTTTCACGCAAAAGGCGTTGCACACCTTTGATGGTATATCCCTGATCATAAAGCAGATGACGGATACCCTTAAGCAACTCCACATCCAAAGGTCGATAATAGCGACGGCCACCGCCTCGCTTCATGGGCTTGATTTGTGTAAAGCGCGTTTCCCAAAAACGCAAAACGTGCTGTGGAAGATCAAGATCCTCCGCTACTTCGCTAATAGTCCTGAATGCATCAGGGCTCTTATCCATCTGCTTGCCCTTTCCAGTGGTTAGTTGGCCCTAAGGCCTCCCCTGCCAGCCCAGATAGTTCAAATGGCAATCAGTACTTCATCAGTACGAGCCATAATATCACAATAATCCAACGCCGTTTATCATAAAAAAAAGCAACGAAAAGCCCCAACTTCTCGGCTTCCCATATTAGCGGTCCGACTCGGCCTTATTAAGGATCATATAATATCAGAAATTGATAAGCACCTCTTCAGTATAGCAGGAAACATAAAATTAGGCCGTTGATAGCATTAATTGAGATCGGATGGTCAGTATGAAACGCAAAACGCCGCCCATATGAACGGGCGGCGGCACAATAAGAAAATTGCTTATCTACAGCTTGATATGAACTCTTATTTTGCGCTTTTTGCTGAACGCTTCTGATGTTCCTGGAGAATACGTTGCTTCAAAACATTGGAAGCTTTGAAGGTCATAACACGACGCGGGAGGATTGGAACTTCCTCTCCAGTCTTCGGATTACGACCGATACGCTCATTCTTGTCACGGACCTGAAACGTCGCAAAAGACGACAGCTTTACAGTTTCTCCGTTAACGATAGCGTCACAGACCTCATCGAGGATCATCTCGACCAGAGCCGCTGATTCTGTTCTGGACAGGCCTACCTTGCGATAAACAGCCTCTGCCAGATCAGCACGCGTGACCGTCTTACCTCCCATAACCGAACCTGCCTGGTTAGTGTTTGAACAGATAATATCCTTAAGTGACAGGAGGTTACACAAATAAAAGTGGTTCGGTCAAGCCGCGAGTTTCCTCGCGGCCTATCAAATTTCCAATTACCAGCGCAACAGAACCGCACCCCATGTAAATCCGCCACCCATTGCCTCGAGAAGAACGAGGTCTCCCTTCTTGATGCGACCGTCGGCTACGGCAGTTGCAAGGGCAAGAGGAACAGATGCGGCGGAGGTATTTCCGTGGCGATCGACCGTGATTACAACTTTTTCCTCGGCAATATTGAGCTTTTTTGCCGATGCATCAATGATGCGCTTGTTTGCCTGATGTGGGACGAACCAATCAATATCATCAGCGGTCAGCCCGGTTTCGGAGAAAGAAGCTTCAATAACGTCGGTAATCATGCCCACTGCATGTTTGAAGACCTCACGACCTTCCATGCGCAGATGACCCACCGTTTGCGTGGTAGACGGTCCGCCATCAACAAAAAGCTTCTCTTTGTGATTACCATCAGAGCGAAGATTCGCTGTCAGAATACCACGATCTGACGTCAGGCCTTTCCCTTCCGACGACTCGAGTACAATCGCGCCAGCGCCATCACCAAAAAGCACGCACGTGGTGCGGTCTTCCCAATCGAGAATGCGAGAGAAAGTTTCTGAGCCGATAACCAGAACGCGTTTTGCCAAGCCACCACGAATATAAAGATCCGCCGTGGTTATTGCATAGATGAAGCCACTGCAAACTGCCTGCAAGTCGAAGGCAAAGCCTGTCGTGATGCCCAATTCTCGCTGAATTTCAACAGCGCTCGCAGGAAAAGTGTGGTTTGGAGTCGATGTCGCAACCAGAACCAGATCAATGTCTGAAGCCTGAAGGCCAGCATTTTCCAACGCTGCGCGCGCGGCATCAGCACCAAGGGAAACAGTTGTTTCGCCCTCACCTGCAATATGACGCTGACGGATACCCGTACGCTGAACAATCCATTCGTCAGAGGTTTCAATAACACCCTCAAAATCGGAGTTCTTCATGATCCGCTTGGGGAGAGCAGATCCTATTCCTCTTACGACAGATCTTATCATCGCTTTTTCCTGTCCTAGTTGACCGATGCCGACATAGCTGACGGTCAAAATTCATACCCTTTTGCGGGCTAATTATCATTTAGTCGCTTCGTTGCCGTCATTGTTCGAAGCATGCGGATGGCTATGGTGGAAATGCGCCAAGTCCGCCTCAATTTTCTCAAGGAGGCGGTTTCGAACCATGTCGTAACCGACCTCAACCGCCGAACAGAAACCTTCTGCCGTTGCGCTGCCGTGACTCTTGATCACGACACCGCTCAATCCGAGCAGGACGCCGCCATTGACCTTATTGGGGTCCATCTTTTCACGAATCCGATCAAATGCACCTTTTGCGAAGATATAGCCAATCTTAGCGAGCAAAGTTCGGCTCATAGCTTGGCGCAGCATTTGCGCCATCTGCCGTGCGGTCCCTTCGGCGGTTTTGAGCGCGATATTGCCGGTAAAGCCTTCGGTAACGACCACATCAACCGTACCCTTGCCAATGTCATTACCCTCCACAAAGCCCGCATATTGCAGGCCGTCGAGGGGAATGTCGCGCAGAATCTGTCCCGCTTCCTTGATCTCATCAAGTCCTTTGACTTCTTCGGTACCGACATTAAGAAGGCCGACGGTTGGTTTGCGCACTTCAAACAGCGCACGTGCCATTCCCGCTCCCATAACGGCATAATCTACTAGCTGTCGTGCATCAGCGCCAATGGTTGCGCCGATGTCGAGAACAATACTCTCGCCACGAAGTGTCGGCCATATGCCAGCAATCGCCGGACGTTCAACATCAGACATCATGCGCAGGCAGAATTTGGACATGGCCATCAATGCCCCGGTATTACCGGCCGAAACACAAACATCCGCATCGCCGGTTTTGACGGCTTCGATTGCCTGCCACATGGAGGATTTACCCCGGCCGGCGCGCAGTGCCTGGCTTGGCTTATCATCCATTTTGATCGCAACCTGACTGGCACGAAACTCAGACGCCGCCTGAAGATTCGGATATCGTGCCAATACAGGCTCAACCTGGCCGGCCAAACCAAAGAAGATAAACCGGATATCAGGATGACGCTCAAGCGCCTTCGCAGCACCAGGGATGACCACTTCAGGGCCAAAATCACCGCCCATGGCGTCAATCGAAATTTTTATCACTCTTGATTAATCCTGTGCGATCCCTCGCCCCCAAATCTTCTTTTTAAAAAAGAGAGGGCTTTTCCGCGAAAATAGAGTTTTTCCGGGTGTGTACAACCAAATTCTCTCAAGTATCCGTTAAATCACGGCTTCTTAGACCAATCCGAGAGTTTTGCAAAAGGCGAATCGGGTTTATCTCCGTCTTCCATATCGCCAAAAACAATTGGCTCCACCTCGTCCGGCAGCCCCGGCTTGCGTGGATAAGGATCAAGTGCGAGTTCAAAAAACTCTTCCGCCACTGCTCCCAAATCAATCCTGTCACCAACAAATGTTTCTGGAATGTCTGCACCTTCTGCATCAAGCAGCAACTCGCCACTTTCGTCGAGTTGCACTTTTGCAAGTCGGGAATCTTCAGGCACAAAAATTGTATCAATGTCTTCGTCGATCATTGCATCGAGCGGCTCAAGTGTCGCTACACAAGACTGCACGACTTCTGCTTTGATGGTACCGCGGACGCGAATGCCCCGCTTCTTCCATGGTGTCAGCAAAAACTCAGCATCAAAGGATTTCACAGACTGCAAACCATGCGCAACACTCAATGCCGCTCTTTCCTTTTCATTCGTCCCAATCTTCACCGTAAGACCTTTGTGGGGCAGGTGCAGAACCGGAACGGGATAGGTCAGCGCCGGTTTATCAGTCATTATCGTCAGCCTTTTTCTTATTATCAGTTGGTGTAAACACCATATCTTCAACATTTATAAAGGAAATATTCCCTGCTGCCAAAGCACCGTCATCCATTTCTGTGAGCAAATCTCTGCACGAGAACATATAGGAACTCAGATGGTGAGAGTGTGGCCAAAATTCGAGCTCGGGTTGGATGTTTCTTGTCAAAGCAGCCGCAAGAGCTTCGTGATCATTGGAATCTAACGCCGCACCATAAGAACTCACCCGACCATAAAACATGCGTGCAAGCTTCTTGATACGCTTTGGCACGCTTTGATCACCGATTCCCAATTCTCGCAGGGAATGATCAACATCCTTGAAAAATTCATCAGCGATGTCTTGTGCAAGCGACATCAACGCTGGCTGCGCACCCTTCATGCGATGAAAGGTGAGAAAAATATGAACTGAAAGCATTTCATAGCGGCCAAGTGGCGTGTCAGGCACTTGAAATTCTGAATAAAACCACTTTTGCCGCGCCGCCGCCACGATCGTCTCGTAAACGCGAAGCACAACTGTCTCATTTGCTTTTGATTTGCGGCGAAAAAGTTGAAGAATCATTCTCGTACGACCGTACTTGTTGCATCCAGATGCAAGGTGGTTTACCGAAGTTCTCTCGACGGCGAAAGTGCCGCGCTGATATAGAATGTATGGAGAGGTCTTTGTTGCAGCGAATTTTCCCAAGCGCACGCAAACAGCGTGCCCTTCTCGCAGGCACAGCAATTCTCTTTTCGGCGGCTCTCGTCGGATGCAACACTGCATCCACGCTAAACCCGTCCGAAACGATCACAGAGGGTTACGTGCTTGATCAGGAAGCGCTCGATTCGGTGCCTGTTGGCTCCAGTCGTGAGCAGGTTCTTCTGGCTCTTGGTACGCCATCAACTACCGCAACCTTTGATAATGAAGTGTTCTATTACATTTCACAAAAGCGCTACCGTGCAGTGCAATTCATGAAACCCAAGATTGTTGATCGTCATATCCTTGCGGTTTACTTCGACAAGGATGGCAAAGTTCATCATATTGCGAACTACGGTCTGCAAGACGGCAAGATCTTCGATTTTGTATCGCGCACCACGCCAACCGGCGGCAAGGATCAGACCTTCATCGGCCAGATCATCCAGGGTGTTGCCAAGGCTCCGACATCGCTTCCGGGCGGTATGGGCGGAAACAACTGACATCGAATACAAACGAAAAAAACCCCGCCTCTCGGCGGGTTTTTTTGTTGTCCGAATATCAGGCCATATGAGCAAGAACCGCAAGTAGCAAGAGGGCCACGATATTGGTGATCTTGATAGCGGGATTAACGGCTGGACCTGCTGTATCCTTGTAAGGATCGCCAACAGTATCGCCAGTCACCGAAGCCTTGTGTGCTTCCGATCCCTTCAGATGTTTCACTCCATCAGCATCAGTAAAGCCATCTTCAAAGCTCTTCTTGGCATTATCCCAGGCACCACCGCCAGATGTCATGGATATGGCCACGAACAAACCGTTGATGATAACACCCAGCAGCGAGGCGCCGAGTGCCGCAAAAGCTGCCGCTTTGGAGCCTGATATCAGCAGCACGCCGAAATAGACGACAAGCGGCGCCAGAACCGGCAGAAGCGACGGAATAATCATTTCCCGAATAGCCGCCTTCGTCAAAAGATCGACAGCCCGGGCATAATCCGGGCGTTCTTTTCCAGTCATGATGCCAGGCTTCTCACGGAACTGACGACGCACTTCCTGCACCACTGCGCTACCTGCCCGACCAACAGCCGTCATCGCCATACCACCGAAGAGATATGGAATGAGTCCACCAAAGATCAGACCGGCAACCACGTAGGGATTGGAGAGCTCAAATGACACAGGCCCCATATCCGCGAAATAAGGATAGGTTTGGCCGTTGGCGGCAAAATAAGCCAGATCGTTAGAATAGGCCGCAAAGAGCACAAGAGCCCCCAGACCTGCCGATCCGATAGCATAGCCCTTGGTTACGGCCTTGGTCGTGTTGCCGACGGCATCCAGCGCATCGGTCGACTTTCGCACTTCCGGATCAAGGCCGGCCATTTCAGCAATACCGCCGGCATTGTCTGTCACCGGACCAAAAGCATCGAGGGCCACGATCATGCCAGCAATGCCAAGCATGGCCGTAACAGCGATTGCTGTGCCAAAGAGTCCAGCAAGCTGATATGTGCTGATGATGCCGCCAACAATGACAATTGCTGGCAAAGCGGTCGATTCGAGCGAAACAGCCAAACCCTGAATGACGTTGGTGCCGTGCCCTGTTACCGATGCCTGGGCAATCGAATTAACCGGTCGCTTGTTTGTTCCGGTGTAATATTCGGTTATCACCACGATCAGACCAGTAACGACGAGACCAATCAAACCACAGATGAAGAGATTGGTGCCGGTAATCGACATACCTGCGACAGTGCCGATTTCACCCCAGCCGATGGTCAACGTGTTGGCAACAGCAAGTCCCAAAACAGACAATAGACCTGTTGCAATGAGGCCCTTGTAGAGAGCGCCCATGATCGAGCCATTGACGCCGAGTTTGACAAAAAATGTGCCAGCAATCGAAGTGATGACACAAGTGCCGCAAATCGCCAGCGGATAGAGCATGACGCTTGAGAGGACGTCTGAGCCAG
This sequence comes from Ochrobactrum sp. Marseille-Q0166, assembly GCF_014397025.1. Lineage (NCBI taxonomy): Bacteria > Pseudomonadati > Pseudomonadota > Alphaproteobacteria > Hyphomicrobiales > Brucellaceae > Ochrobactrum > Ochrobactrum sp. Marseille-Q0166. The sequence continues at coordinate 1,828,512 of NZ_JACJUO010000001.1, forward strand.
TGAAGAAGATAGCCCCCAGAACCATGGTCGCAACGACCGTAACAGCGTAGGTTTCGAACAAATCCGCCGCCATGCCTGCGCAGTCACCGACATTGTCGCCGACATTATCGGCTATGGTCGCAGGATTACGCGGATCATCTTCCGGAATGCCTGCTTCAACCTTGCCGACCAGATCGCCACCGACGTCAGCGCCCTTTGTGAAGATGCCACCGCCAAGGCGCGCAAAGATTGAAATGAGCGAAGCGCCGAAGCCAAGTGCGACAAGGGCATCGATGACGGTTCTGTCGGAAGGCGAATAGCCCATCCAGACAGTTAGAATGAAATAATAAACCGAGACCCCCAAGAGTGCGAGACCGGCCACAAGAAGCCCCGTAATGGCGCCCGATTTGAAAGCGAGTTCCAATCCACCTGCAAGACTTAACGAAGCTGCCTGCGCCGTACGCACATTTGCACGCACCGAAACATGCATCCCGATGAAGCCGGTCAACCCGGACAGGACTGCTCCGATGAGAAAGCCTATAGCAGCGGTGATCGACAACAGATACCAGACTGCCAGAAACACAACGACGCCAACAACGGAAATCGTGGTGTATTGTCGAGTGAGATAGGCTGATGCGCCTTCACGGATGGCACCAGCGATTTCCTGCATACGTGGTGTGCCCTGATCCGCCGCAAGCACAGAACGGATCGCCCATACGGCAAAAAGAACGGAAATCACACCACAGGCAATGACGAGAAGAAGAACTTCAATTCCCATTTAGGCCAACTCCCATGAGCTCGTGCCAGTCACAAGCAGACCGCACTCAATATTGGCGATGCCTGCATATATCGGCGCATTAAAGGCCCGAAAACCCCTCCCCGGGCCTACAACAGCGGCATGGAAGTGCCCGAAACCGACCATTCACCGGGCTTCTTCGGCTTCTTAATACTTTGAAAACACCGACCAGAAATTAAATAATTGGCAAAGGTTTTCGCATTTCAGCATTCGCATTGCCGCATGCCCAACATGCGGAAGCTATCTGCAAAGGTCAAGCCGTAGTTTATAGCGCATCCCGAAAAGGGCAAAGTCGTTGTCGGAACAAGATGCGCGTAAAAACAAATAGATAGAGCGGTTTCAATGATTTGGTATTCGCTGGAGCAGCTTTACTATACCAGAATGCAAAAAGGCCGCGATTTCTCGCAGCCTTTTGAGAAATTGCTGAGTGGCTAAGGCTTATCGGCCACGCGGCTTTGCGCCACGGCTTTCGCCACGCAGTTCAAAGGCCAGACGGTCAAGCACCGCGTTAACAAGCTTTGGCTCATCTTCAGTGTAGAACGCTTTAGCAATATCGACATATTCCGAAACGATCACAGCAGTCGGCACGTCCTTGCGGGTCTGCAATTCCCAAGCACCGGCACGCAGGATGGCGCGGAGGGTCGAGTCGAGACGCGACAGCGGCCAGTCCTCGGTGAGTGCCTGATGAATCATTGGGTCAAGCTTGAGCTGGCTATCGACAACACCGGCAACAATGGCGCGGAACCATTGTGGGTCGGCATCGAGATACTGTGTGCCATCCACTTCCTTGCCAAGACGATGGGCCTCATATTCAGCCACGACTTCCATGACGCCAGTACCGGCAACATCCATCTGGTAAAGCGCCTGCACGGCTGCAAGACGTGCAACGCCACGCTTGTTTGCAGATCGTGGTGCGTTCGGTGCAGAACGGCCTTCAGAAGAAGAAGTCATCGTATCAGGCTCCGAATTTCTTACGCAAATCAATCATGGTGAGCGCCGCACGGGCAGCAAAGCCACCCTTATCCTTGTCTTCGCGACGCGCACGGACCCAAGCCTGCTCGTCGTTCTCAACTGTCAGGATACCATTACCGATCGCAAGACCTTCTTCAACCGAAAGATCCGTGAGCGCGCGGCAGGACTCGTTGGCAACAATATCGAAATGATAAGTTTCACCGCGAATAACTGTGCCGAGAGCCACAAAACCATCGTAATAAGTGCCACCATTTTCCGCACCATCAAGTGCAAAAGAAATGGTCGCAGGCACTTCAAGCGCACCTGGCACCGTGACAACATCATATGTTGCTCCAGCCGCATCAAGAGCAGCCTTCGCGCCGTCAAGAAGCGCATCGGACAGTTCTTCATAGAAACGCGCTTCAACAATGAGCAAATGCGGCGCGCGCGCCTCGTGCTTCGACATGAGAGACTCCATAGCAGAAATCGCGGACCGCAAAATCTGCGGTCAACGCCAAATTCGGAAAATGCTGTTATAGCTTTAGAATGTAGGCTCTAAGCTTATTTCTGATATTGCGCAAGCCTTGCTGCGTACCGCGCGAGCTGATCGATCTCAATATTGATCCTGTCACCAGCCTTGCGATCGCCCCAAGTCGTCACTTCCAGCGAATGACGAATGAGCAGAACGTCAAAGTGGTTCCCATCGACACCATTGACTGTCAGTGAAGTGCCATCAAGCGCAACAGAGCCTTTCTGTGCAATAAAGGGTGCCAGTTCTTCCGGCGCGCGCAGCGTGAAGCGTACCGCATCGCCCTCTTCCTTCCGCTCAATAATTTCCGCCTGCCCATCAATGTGCCCGGAAACCAGATGACCACCCATTTCGTCGCCAAGCTTGAGCGAACGTTCTAGATTTATGCGTGTACCATGTTCCCATTTTGAAATCGTGGTCAGTCGCAGTGCTTCTTCCCAGGCTTCAACTTCAAACCAACGGGCATTTGTGCCTTTTTCCGGCAGCGCCACCACGGTCAGGCACACACCAGAGCAAGCAATCGACGCACCAAGCTCAATTGTTTCAGGGTCATAGGTTGTTTCAATGCGCAGCAAAATACCTTCATTCAAAGGCTTGATACGGTCCACTTTGCCGATATCGGTGACAATCCCAGTAAACATCACGCTTTCCTTACATACTCGATACAGGCATCTTGGCCGTACTGCGCATGGCGCAAAATTGTAAATTCATTATCGATATGGGATTGCAGATCCGTGACGGCAACCCCATTCTTCGCGCCGATTTCCACAGGCGAATGAAACAGGATAAGCCGGTCAACCAGCTTTTGTTGCAGGAAATTACTGGCAACACTGGCTCCACCTTCGACCAGAACAGACGAAATACCCTGCGCGGCAAGATCATCCATGAGCTCCGGCAAAGCAATTCGGCCTTCGTCGCTTTCCGCTGCAATGATACGGCAGCCTGCTGCCTGCATCTCGTAACGCCTTTCAGGCGCGACATTTTCACAACACGAAATCCACAAAGGAAGAGTCTCAGAACTACGAACCAGCCTTGAATCGAGAGGTAATTTCAATCCACTGTCCAATATAAGGCGAATTGGCGAACGCTGTTCCACCCCCGGAAGACGGCAATTCAGGATTGGATCATCAGCGATTGCCGTTTCAACACCGATCAGGATCACGTCGGTCTGTGAGCGCAATATATGCGACTGGGCGCGTGCAATCGGACCGGTAATGGAAACCTGCCCCTCACCCTTTTTTCCAATGTAGCCATCGGCAGAAAGTGCAAGTTTCAGAATCACTTCGGGGCGTTTTTTAGAAGATCGATTCAGATAGCCTGCCAGATCATCAGCAGCCTCGTCCGACAACACACCCGGCACCACTTCAATGCCTGCTTCGCGCAATATGGCGAAGCCTTTTCCACTCACCCGATCATCTGGATCAGTTGCAGCGACCACGACGCGTGCGACACCAGCCCGCACCAGCGCTTCGGCACATGGCGGGGTGCGACCATGATGAGCGCACGGCTCCAAAGTGACATAGGCCGTAGCGCCGCGTGCCGCTTCACCTGCATCGGCCAGCGCCTGCGGCTCGGCGTGAGGACGCCCACCGATTGCGGTGACGCCGCGTCCGACGATGATACCATCCTTGACAAGAATCGTACCCACTGACGGGTTTGTACCTGTAAGGCCTTTATTACGACGGGCGAGCCGGATCGTTGCTTCCATGAAGCGGACGTCATCCGAGTTGACATTTGTATGCAGAAATTCAACTCGGCTCATTTTATGCGTCCGGATCGCGATCGGCTTCAGTTACCGTAAGTTCATCAATGACATTATGGAAATCAACGGCCTTGCTGAAATTGCGATAAACGGAAGCAAAACGGATATACGCAATATCATCCACACCCTTAAGCGCATCCATTGTCAGACGGCCGATTTCTTCAGAAGTAACTTCTGCCTCACCGGAGCTTTCTAGCTGTCGCACAATGCCGGAAATGGCGCGCTCAACGCGTTCTTGATCGATCTCACGCTTTCGGAGCGCCACTTCGATGGAACGGGCAAGCTTTTCGCGATCAAAAGGCACCCGACGACCACTCTTCTTGACGACCATGAGGTCGCGGAGCTGGACACGCTCAAAAGTGGTGAAACGTCCGCCACAGACCGAACAAACACGGCGCCTGCGAATAACGGCACCATCCTCCGCGGGGCGGGAATCCTTAACTTGCGTATCTTCAGACTGGCAATAGGGACAACGCATGGCACTCTTTCACTTACGAAAGCGCATCTGCAAAAGGCTTGCCGAAGCGCTTTATCCTTTGTTTTCAAGCGTGCTGGTTAAAAGACACGCTTTGGATCGACTGATTCCTGATAATCATACCCCATCGTTAAGTTCGTGCATAATTAGTGCATAATTGAAAAAGCCCCACTCAACAGGGTTGAGCGGGGCTTCATCAAAATGTGAGCAGTTTAGCCCTGATAGCCGTACATGGGGAAGCGGTCGGTCAGTGCGATAACCTTTGCCTTCACCGCTGCTTCAACGGATGCATTGCCTTCATCGGAATTTGCTACCTTGAGACCATCGAGCACTTCTGCGATCAGCGAGCCGATTTCCTTGAATTCTGCCTTGCCGAAACCGCGCGTCGTTCCAGCCGGTGTGCCAAGGCGAATGCCAGAGGTTACGAATGGCTTTTCCGGGTCGAAAGGAATACCGTTCTTGTTACAGGTCACATTCGCACGACCAAGAGCCGCTTCAGCGCGTTTGCCTGTTGCATTTTTCGGACGCAGATCGACCAGCATAAGGTGGTTGTCTGTGCCGCCGGAAACGATATCGAGACCCTGCGACTTCAGCTCGTCCGAAAGAGCGCGCGCGTTATCGACGACATTCTGAGCGTAGACCTTGAATTCTGGCTTCAGCGCTTCAGCGAAGGCAACTGCCTTACCAGCGATCACATGCATCAACGGACCGCCCTGCAGACCCGGGAAGACAGCCGAATTGAACTTCTTTGCCAGTTCAGGATCGTTGGTGAGGATCATGCCGCCGCGCGGACCGCGAAGCGACTTGTGAGTCGTCGTGGTGCAGACATGGGCGTGTGGAACTGGCGATGGATGTACACCACCAGCAACCAGACCAGCGATATGAGCCATATCAACCATCAGATATGCGCCAACTTCGTCAGCGATCTCGCGGAAGCGCTTCCAATCCCAGAAACGGGAATAAGCAGTGCCGCCAGCGAGAATCAGCTTTGGCTTGTGTTCGCGCGCAAGGCGAGCGATTTCATCCATATCCAGAAGGTGATCGTCTTCACGAACGCCATAGGAAACAATGTTGAACCATTTGCCCGACATGTTGACCGGTGATCCGTGGGTCAGGTGACCACCGGAATTGAGGTCGAGGCCCATGAATGTGTCGCCAGGCTGAAGAAGCGCAAGGAACACAGCCTGATTCATCTGGCTGCCGGAGTTTGGCTGCACGTTGGCAAACTCTGCGCCAAAAAGCTTCTTGGCGCGTTCGATTGCCAATTCTTCAACAACGTCAACATACTGGCAGCCGCCGTAATAGCGCTTACCTGGGTAGCCTTCAGCATACTTGTTGGTAAGGATGGAGCCCTGAGCTTCAAGCACCGCACGCGATACGATGTTTTCCGAAGCGATCAGCTCGATTTCATGACGCTGACGACCGAGTTCATTACGGATCGCACCGAAAATATCGGCATCGACTTCTTCAAGAGTTGCGTTGAAAAAAGCGTTATTGGCTTGCGACATGTTTCACACCCTCCGGGTTAGCCGGTGATAGCTATATGGTATGAGGCGCAGTATCACACTTCGAATAGCAAGGCCAATGGCCGCGAAGCGAAAAGCATGTTCCAAAATGCGGCATGACGTAGCTTGGACCGGCACTCCCAACAAAAATAGCCGTCCGAACCAAGTTCGGACGGCTATTTTTCATTAAAGCGCGTTTCGGTTTGATTAGATCAGGTATCGGTGCCGAGTGCCAGAGCGGTTGCACCATCCATCTTGTAAATGTCGTCGCGGAACTGCACCACGCCATCGCCTGTTGACCATGCGGTTATGTAGACGAAATGAAGTGGCACAGGATCAGCCACCTGTATCGGCGTATTAACACCCGATGCAATGGTCCCTTCGATGTTCTGGCGATCCCATCCTGCGGTATTTTTCAACAGCCAGACATCAAGATCGCGGACATTCTGCACACGCACACAGCCCGACGAATCAAAACGCATAAGCTTGTTGAAGTAGCTCTTTTGCGGTGTGTCATGCATATAAACCGCATGGGTATTGTGGAAGTTGATTTTGGTCGAGGACATGGCGTTGATCTTGCCCGGATCCTGACGGAACATCAGCTTCACAGCATCATCGGTATTCCAGTCTACGCTTTCCGGCGGAACTTCCTGTCCCTGCGCATTGTAGAGGCGGATCTTGTTATTGGTCAGATATTGCGGATTTTTCCGCATCAGCGGAATAATGTCCTTCTGGATGATCGACTTTGGTGCAGTCCAGTAAGGATTAAGAATAACTTCGTGAATCTTGGAATCAAGAATTGGCGTCTGACGGTCGATCTTGCCGACAACGGCCGTATGGCGCTGTGAAACGCTGCCATTTTCCACGGCTTCAATTCGAGCAGCCGGGATATTGACCATGACGAAACGCTGTTCGGACTGCGTTGCAGGTGTCATCGCCGACAGGCGCTGAAGGTTTGTCTGCAACTGTCCAAGGCGCGTATTGGCATCGACATTCATTGCCGCATAGGTAAACTGCCCCATGACACCATCAGCCGGAAGGCCGTGACGTGACTGGAAGCGCTTCACCGCTGCATCAACATAAGTATCGAAAGCAGTGGAAACACCGGCTTCACGCGGAAGATCACCGGAAACAATCAGACGCTGACGCAGAGCCTGAACCGCAGGGTCACTGACGCCAAGCTGTAATTTCGCATTGCCCGGCACCTGTGGCCAGCCGCCGCGGCCAGCAATGTCCGCATATTGCGCGATCGCCGACTGAAGATTGCCTGCGGTCTGCGTGCTAAGCACCGGTTGATTGGTCGCGACTTTCTGACCACCAGTCACGCGTGCGTCGAACTGGTCATCCCAGTTGCCGCGGCGTGGAGCCGATAGAATATCATTCAGAGCCTGCTGCTGGGCGAAAGCCGCCGGAGCGATTGCAGAGGCTGCGGCAGCCAGACCGGCCGTTGCCGCACCGCGAAGAAAGCCGCGACGACCCGCATTGAACGCTTGTGTATTCTTATCGGTTTTGGTCATTATTCTGGTCCCAAAGGCTAACCTGTTGCATCCGAATACAAAGCATTCGGAAATAGCTCATGATTATGCACTGTATTAAACCGCTTATGTCGGTTTTTATGGCTTATTCATGTCGCAAAGCCCGGATTTCAAGCCAAGCCTCGCTAAAATAGCTATCAATAATGAAGTTTAACTTACAAACAGTGCTGGTTGTGACCATTCTGCAACAAGGCTGTCAGAGTCTATAAGCAATGCTGTCGTTCCAGAAGCGATCCAAACGCTGCAACGACCTGTTCATGGCAGTAAATTCTTCAACCTGAATACCACCAACCTGCTCGATGGAAGCAATATGGCGCTGATAAAGCGACTGTACCTGATCTGCAATCTCGTTGCCCTGATCGGTCAGACTGACACGAACTGAGCGGCGGTCAGTGTTCGAACGTTCATGATTGATGAAGCCCATATCGACAAGCTTCTTGAGATTATAAGAAACATTCGAGCCCAGATAATACCCCCGCGAACGCAATTCACCGGCAGTCAGCTCTGAATTGCCGATGTTGAACAGGAGCAGTGCCTGCGTTGCATTGATGTCGCTGCGGCCAGCGCGATCGAATTCATCTTTGATGACGTCAAGCAGGCGGCGATGCAGACGTTCAACGAGCTGTAGCGCTTCGAGATAGAGTGTGCGGAGAGCTGCTTCGGGATTCAAAAGCGGAGCAGATGCATCCATTCTGTGCTGTGCATTGATCATTTCTTTTGCCTCTCTGTCGGAGCTGCCTTACGTGAGACTGCTCTCTTCCTGTTGGTCCGGTGTATTATCTCACCGTGTCTTGAGAGGACTTTAGGCTTGATGCATAAAATTCGACTTAAAAGTCAGCCTTAACAATCACTTACCACGCGAAATGCAATTTCAGGCTTAATGTTCGGTTACCATGCTGCTTCGTCACACAGCCAAGCCTACGCGGGAAAGCCGCCTTTTTTCAATATAAAGCAAAACGCGAAACACAACATAAATGATGATACAAACCGCATTAAAAGCGACGAGCAGCGGTCTGTATTCGAAATGGCGAGCAAAAACTGAATAGATGGCAATCTCACCCACAGATGCGATAATCCACAACACCGGCCCCCATTCAGCCCGCATCCATAGGCCTGTCGCGGCAACCGGCATCAGCAAGGCGAGCGCCACACATGCCGTCTGCCATTGCCACGGCATGAGATCAAAACGCCACAGCAATCCCGGCTGAATACCGATCAGCTTGATCCAGTAATACACGCCGCTTGCAAGAGCAGAGAGCGCGATCAACCTTATAAACCAGACAAATGACCATTCTGTGCCGCTGGGTTGTAATTGCTGGTGCAGTTCATCCTGACGCATCAAAAACTCAGTTCCCTCTCGCCAAGATTAGCAAAATACGCATTGACCATTTCCGGCTTCACTTCATCAATCGATGCTGGCTTCCAGACGGGTGCACCGTCCTTGTCGATCAGCACGGCTCGCACTCCTTCATAGAAATCATGTTGGCCAAGCATACGGGATGCAATGCGATATTCCATCCGCATACAATCGTCGAGATCCAGAGCGCGACCATCGGCAATCTGACGGAATGTGACAGCCACACTGGTTGGTGAACGCGTAGCAATTACGTTCAGAATATCCGTTGCCGGCTTATTGCCTGCATTTGCAGCTTTTTCCAGTTTATCGAGGCATTCGGACAGCGTCGCATGTGCGAAACTCTCGGCAATGACTTTGCGAGTTTCGGGTGCGGTCTCAAAATCGGGGTATTGAGAACGGGCCAAAGCCCCATCAAGATCAGCCCTTGCCACAAGGTCATCGCGAAGGTCTTCGAGATCGCTGGCAGCCACAGCATGTGTTGCGATGCCGCTCTGCAGGCAGTCTCCCCAGCGAATGCGATTACCGGTGAGTGCAAGATAATAGCCGAAATTATCATGAAGATGCGGCAGGAAGGCGCTTCCACCGACATCGGGGAAGAAGCCGATTCCGGTTTCCGGCATCGCAAAAAGCGTGTTTTCAGTCACGATCCGGTGCGAACCATGTACAGAAATGCCAGCGCCACCGCCCATGACGATGCCGTTTAGCAGCGATATATACGGCTTTGGAAACCGTCCGATGCGGGCATTCAGTCGATATTCATCGCGGAAAAAATCAAAGGCGGGCGTGCCTTCGCGCCCAGCCTTATAAGCTGCAACGACGTCACCGCCGGCGCAGAATGCACGGCCTTCGCCTTCCAGAATAACGCAGGCGACATCCGGATCGGTTTCCCAAGCATGCAAAGCACGGTCGAGTGCGAGAATCATTTTATGAGTCAGAGCATTGAGAGCAGACGTGCGCGTAAGCTTCACGAGCCCCGCTTTTCCCTTGCGTTCAAAGCTGATTTCACCACCACCACCGAAATCGATCTGCATCATGTCTCTCCCGTTTATAAGAGGAGTAGAAAGTGAAACGCCCCGCGTCAATCCTGCACAGGCCTGTACCGGCCAATGCACTTGGATTAGCCACTTTTCCCGTGATAAACCGTGCTCATCTGATAACAAGCTTCCGAACCGTTAGATTCCCAAGCTTTCTTCTCTCGGGAACATGTATATGACTGATCGTTTGTCCAACATCTCTTCTGCCAACATTTCAAGCCATGTCGATGACGTGACGCAAGGTCGTCGTCTGCGCAGAATGCGCAAGGCCGACTGGTCGCGTAGACTGGTTCAGGAAACGCATCTGAAGGTGGACGATCTAATCCTGCCATTCTTTCTGACTTACGGAACGAATGTCAGTGAACCTGTGGACGCAATGCCGGGCGTCGAGCGTTACTCGGTCGATATGGCTGTGCGCATGGCAGAAAAGGCTGCCAAACTTGGTATACCGGCAATTGCGCCCTTCCCGCGCGAAAAAGCCGAAGTCAAGTCCGAGGACGGCGCTTTTGTTGCAAGCCCAGACAATCTGATCAACCGCGCCGTGCGTGCGATCAAGAAGGAAGTGCCGGAAATCGGTATCATTACCGATGCAGCACTCGATCCATTCACAACGCATGGCCATGACGGCATTTTGCGCAATGGCGAAATCATCAACGATGAAACAGTTGCGATGGTGGTTCGTGGCGCACTTTCTCAGGCCGAAGCCGGTGCAGACATTATCGCACCTTCCGACATGATGGATGGCCGTATCGGCGCTATTCGTCAGGCACTGAATGCCCAGGGTTTCAGCCATATTCCGATCATGTCCTATGCGACCAAATTCGCATCTGCCTTCTACGGCCCGTATCGCGATGCGATTGGAACGGCAGGACTTTTAAAGGGTGATAAGAAAACCTATTATCTCGACCCGGCAAACTCTGATGAAGCTGTCCGTGAGGCAGAGCAAGACGTCGCTGAAGGCGCTGACATGCTGATGGTCAAGCCTGGCATGCCTTATCTCGACATCATCCATCGCCTGAAAAACGCATTCCGCCTGCCGACTTATGCCTATCAGGTATCGGGCGAATATTCGATGATCAAAGCTGCAGGTATGAATGGCTGGATCGACGAAGAAAAAGCCATGATGGAAAGCTTGCTTGCCTTCAAACGTGCAGGTTGCGACGGAATTCTAACCTATTTTGCACTTGATGTAGCGGCAAAGCTGAACAGCCACGCTTAACTTGCTGAATACTATTTCCTTGAAATAGCCAGTTTCGTACACCACTTTGAGACTGTCCCGCGTCGTGCGGGGCAGCGGACGGTTGTTCCCGGACGCTTCGTTTGAAGGACTGGAAGGAAAAATGTCCGACAATATTCTGCACGGCGAAGTCATAGGGCCGCATTACGAGAGCCGCGCATTTTTCGAAGGCGTGAGAACACGTCGAATTATGGCTTTTCTTATCGATTATGTTATTGTTTTTCTGCTGTGCATTCCGGCGGCAATCGTGATTTTCATTCTTGGAATTCTCACGCTTTCACTGGGATGGGCGCTTTACGCCATCATGTTTCCGGTGGTCGCTTTGTTCTATGTGTCACGCACGCTCGGTGGCCCACAGCAGGCGACAAAGGGTATGCAGATGATGAACATCAAGATGGTTCGTCTTGAAGGCGGCACGATCGATCCGATGTTGGCGGTGGCCCACACAGTGCTATTCTGGGGCCTGAATGTGGTGCTTACACCGCTAATACTGTTGGCCACGCTCGTGATTGACCGCAAACGTACTGTGCACGACCTTCTTCTTGGAACCGCAGTCATCCGTTCGGACCGCTAAAACCAAGCATCAAAAAAATTCAGAGCCGACTGCGCAAAAGTCTATTGACGTTTTGTGCAGTCGGCTCAATCTTTAGAGCTTAAAGAGATGGTTCGGTATTGCCGTTTCGTGGATATTGAATGACCCATCAACCGCAACAGTCTCCGCAGTTTTTCTTAACGGCTCCATCGCCCTGTCCGTATCTTGACGGACAGATGGAACGGAAAGTGTTTACGCATCTGGTGGGCGACAAGGCCAGAGAAATCAACGACCTGCTTACGCAAGGTGGTTTCCGCCGATCTCAGAACATTGCTTATCGCCCAGCCTGCGAACTTTGCCGCGCTTGCGTTTCGGTACGAATCCTGACTGGCGAATTTGAGATGAACCGCAGCATGCGGCGTGTCTGGAACCTTAATCGTGATCTGATAGGCCGTGAGCACAAGGCGCAACCGAGCACCGAACAATATGCTCTCTTCCGGGATTATCTGGATGCGCGCCACCATTCAGGCGGCATGTCCGATATGACAGTGCTCGATTATGCCATGATGGTTGAAGATACCCACGTCAACACGCAGATTATCGAATATCGCAGACGCGGGCCGGACAGCTTTATCAGCGCCAAAGGTGACGGGGAGCTTATCGCGGTAGCGCTTACCGACGTGATGGCCGACGGCCTCTCTATGGTCTATTCATTCTTCTCACCGCATATGCATGATCGATCGCTCGGAACCTTCATGATCCTTGATCATATTGAGCGCGCGCGGGCGGCTGGCCTCCCCTATGTCTATCTTGGCTATTGGGTCGAAGGGTCACGCAAGATGCAATATAAGACGCGCTTCAAACCGCAAGAACATCTCGGTCCTCGCGGCTGGCAGAAGTTTGAGGGCTAGAAACAAATAAGGCGGCATAAGCCGCCTTTATTTTAAAACTTGCCAGAACGTGGGAACCCCTTGGGCACCAGCCGCCCAGCGGACGCTCGGGCTGCAATCCACTCGACAAGCTCTTCCTTGCTGCGATTGAATGTGCGATCTGCTGAATCCTGCCATGACAGGCCTTCGCTGATTGCGAAGGTACGGACATCGGACACGCCGCCGTCCTTATACTTCTGCAAGCGAACGCCCTTGCCCCGGGTCATTTCCGGAATTTCCGCCAGCGGAAAGACAACCATCTTCCGATTCTCGCCCACGACCGCAATGTGATCCCCTGAAATGCGCTGGCAAAGCTTTGCTTCGTCCGGTGCCTTCACGTTCATCACCTGTTTGCCCTTGCGGGTATTGGCGACTGCTTCATTCTCGGAGACGATAAAGCCATTGCCTTCATGCGATACGAGCAAAAGCTTGGCTTGAGGATCATGGACAAAAGCTGTGAGGATATCCTGATCATTCTCCATATCGACGAGGATGCGGATCGGTTCTCCATGGCCGCGTCCGCCCGGAAGGGTGTTCGCACCAATGGTGAAGAACTTGCCACCTGTCGTGAAGAATAGAAGCTTATCAGTCGTTTCTGCATGGAAGGCAAGCTTGAGCTTATCACCTTCCTTGAAAGCCAGTGTAGAGAAGTCTGCCAGATGACCTTTCATCGCGCGCAGCCAGCCCTTTTCAGACACGACGATGGTTACCGGCTCACGCTCGATCATCGCCTGATGAATGTCTTCAAGGTCATGCGTCGGTGCTTCGGCAAATGTACTACGACGCTTGCCGAGTTTGGTTTCAGGGCCAAACTTTTCCCGAACAGCTTTGATTTCGGTGCTGATTTTCTTCCACTGGCGCGTGCCCGAAGCAAGCAGACCTTCCAGATCAGCCTTCTCGGCAGTCAACCCGTCGAATTCTTTGCGAATTTCAAACTCTTCAAGCTTGCGCAACGAACGCAGCCGCATGTTGAGGATCGCTTCGGCCTGATTATCCGTCAGATCGAAAGTCCGCATCAATTCCTGCTTAGGCTCATCCTCTTCACGAATGATGCGGATGACTTCATCAAGATTGAGATAGGCCTTCAGGAATCCGCCGAGGATTTCCAGACGCTTATCAATTTCCGCCAGACGGTATTCAGAACGGCGAACCAGCACTTCCTTGCGATGTTCAAGCCATTCCTTGAGCACGCCGCCCAGTGACAGAACATTCGGCACTTTGCCATGCGAAAGCACGTTCATGTTGAGCGAAACCCGGTTCTCAAGCTCGGTCAGCTTGAAAAGTGATTCCATCAGCAGTTCAGGATCGACCGTGCGGTTCTTCGGTTCCAGAACGATGCGGATATCTTCCGCAGACTCGTCGCGAATATCGTCGAGCAACGGCAGCTTCTTGGCGAGAAGCAGCTCTGCAATCTTTTCGATCAGGCGCGATTTCTGAACCTGATACGGAATCTCAGTGACAACAATCACCCAGGTTCCGCGGTTCCCCTCTTCCTTATGCCAGCGCGCACGCGAACGGAAAGAACCACGCCCGGTCCGATAGGCTTCAACAATATTGGCATGTTCTTCAACCAGAATGCCGCCGGTCGGGAAATCAGGACCACGTACCTTGCACTTCAAAAGGGCTGACGGATCGCTTTCCGCTTCCTTTTTCAGCTCTTCCCATTGATCCGGCGAAGTGACGAGTTCTTCAACTGTCGCTTCTGGATGGTTGATGAGATACAGCGCCGACGAGCACAGCTCCGCCACATTATGCGGAGGAATATTGGTCGCCATACCAACCGCGATGCCGGCCGAACCATTGGCAAGCAGGTTCGGGAACGCACCCGGGAGGACGATGGGTTCTTCATCCTCTTCATTATAGGTAGGGCGGAAGTCGATGGCGTTTTCGTTGATGCCTTCAAGAAGCAGCGTCGCCACTTCGGTCATACGCGCTTCGGTATAACGCATAGCAGCCGCATTATCGCCGTCGATATTGCCGAAATTGCCTTGCCCATCCACGAGCGGATAACGCACGGCAAAATCCTGTGCCAGACGCACCAGCGCATCGTAAATCGAGGCGTCGCCGTGTGGGTGGAATTTACCCATAACGTCACCGACGATACGCGCGCATTTTGCGTAAGCCTGATCGGGATTAAGTCGCAGCAGGCGCATGGCATGCATGATGCGGCGATGCACCGGTTTCAAACCGTCACGCACATCCGGCAGCGCACGATGCATGATCGTGGACAGCGCATAAGCGAGGTAGCGTTCCTCGAGTGCCGATTTAAGGTCGACCCGTTCGATGTGTTCTTCGCCGTCGCCCGGCGGAATCAGACTTTTACCCATAGTTCTCAGTACCAATTGCGCGATTCGTCAGCAAGTAGCGATGAGAACCAATCCAGTACATTCGTCGTAAATAAACCGTCATTTCATTTCTATACGAGAATTGTAGTGGTTTTCTCCACAACTATCATCGGATGAACAAAACGGGCTTTTTTTCCTTTCGTAAAAGCTTATGAAGTCATTTGAATTTTTTTACCAAAAGATCAGGAGCTATTAAATGCAGTTTTTCGTTGTTGGTAAGCGGACTATACGCACCTTCGCAGCAAGCACGGCGCTCTCGCTCGTTCTTGGCGGCGCAGCAATGGCTGCGGATGCAAATGCGGTCGCGGAACGCATCAAGGCATTGTATACCAAGCAGGGTGGTGAGCTGAACTTTTCCGAAGTGACGGCTGATGGCGATGATGTTCTTTTAAAAGGCGCGTCAATCAAGCTGCCTACGGTTTCCAAAGGTGCTGTTCCACTCGGTGATATAACGCTCGAAAACGTTCAGGATACACCTGAAGGCGGCTACAGCATTGAAAAAATTGCTGTTGCTGATATGGATTTCCCTGCTGAAGGCGCAGATAAGAACGATAAAGCCTCGATCAAAGGTATCTCGATGGAGAATGTCATTCTCCCATCGGAAAAAGCTGAAGGCCCCCTCAGCCAGATGATCTTCTATGATAAGATGAAGATTGATGAAGTAGCCGTCGGTACACCTGGAAGAGATGGCGCTCTCATCAAGGGAATGGAAGTCACCCTAAATTCAGCCAACAAGGCTGAAAAGATCGATTACGCTCTTACTATTGCTGATATTGATGCAACCTTCGATAAAGACGGCAAAAATCCACTTGCTCCGCTGGACATAAGTGCGTTGAAGGGCTCGATTAACTCGAAGGGCACATGGCAGCCGACTGCTGGCAATGCAACACTTGATCAGTTCGAAATCGATGCGAATGATCTTGGAAAAATCAACCTGACCGGTGCCATTGAGGGCTACGATCTATCGTTCGTAGAAGCTCTGCAGAAGACACAGGAAAACATGGCCAAGGCTGATGCCGAAAAGGATGCAGCAGGCCTCGCTTTTCTCGGTCTCGCGGAACAGCTGAGCCTCAAGAATCTTTCGATTCGCTTTGACAACGAAACACTCACACAGAAGCTGCTCGACTATTACGGCAAGCAGCAGGGCGCTGATGGCAAGCAGCTTGGCGAACAGCTGAAGATGATGGTTCCACTGATGGCTACACAGCTCAAGAACCCTGAATTTGCTCAGCAGCTCAAGACCGCAGCTGAAAAATACTTCGACGATCCAAAGTCGCTGACTGTTTCTGCTTCGCCTGACCAGTCGGTCAGCTTCGCATCCATCGTTGCGACTGCTTCGCTCGACCCAACGAAAATCATCCAGCTTCTGAAAATTGGTGTTGAAGCCAACAACTGATCAGATCGAGTTTGATCACATGAAATCCGGTGAGTTCTGCTCACCGGTTTTTTATTATTTACCAAAGAAAAAGCCCGGTCGGCGACCGGGCTTTTAAGTGTTCAGACGGGAGGAAATCAGCTCTTCTGAGTTGGTGCTAGGCGAATATGAAGATCGCGCAGCTGAGCTGGTGACACCTCCGAAGGCGCGTTCATCAAAAGATCAAGCGCCTGCTGGTTCATTGGGAAGAGCGAAATCTCGCGCAAATTCTTCGCACCAACCAGGAGCATGATAACGCGATCAATACCGGCTGCCATGCCGCCGTGTGGAGGCGCACCATACTGGAACGCGCGATAGAGACCGCCGAAGCGCTCTTCCACGTCCTGCTGGCTGAGGCCAACCTTTTCGAACGCCTTGACCATAACATCCGGCAGCTGGTTACGAATCGAGCCGGAAGCGATTTCAAAGCCATTACAGACGAGATCGTACTGGTAAGCCTTGAGCGTCAGCGGGTCCTGCGTTTCCAGTGCTTCCATGCCACCCTGTGGCATCGAGAAAGGGTTGTGCGCGAAGTCGAGCTTCTTGTTGTCTTCGTCCCATTCGTAGAACGGGAAGTCGATGATCCATGCGAGTTCAAAGCGATCACGATCAACGAGGTTCAGTTCTTCACCAGCACGCGTGCGGGCGTCGCCTGCGAATTTGTAGAACTTCGATGGCTGACCGGCTACGAAGAAGCAGGCATCGCCGTCGCCGAGACCCAGCTGGTTGCGGAGCGCTTCGGTTCGTTCTTCACCAATATTCTTGGCAATCGGACCTGCGCCTTCAAGCTTGTCGCCTTCTTTGCGCCAGAAGATATAACCGAGGCCCGGCTGGCCTTCACCCTGCGCCCATGAGTTCATGCGGTCGCAGAATGCACGCGAACCACCGGTCTTTGCGGGGATTGCCCAGACTTCTACTTTTGGATCGTTGGCGATCATGTTCGCGAAGACCTTGAAACCGGAACCAGCGAAATGCTCGGTCACTGCCTGCATTTCAATCGGGTTGCGCAGATCAGGCTTGTCCGAACCATAAGTGCGGATTGCGTCGTCATAAGCGATGCGACGGAACTGTTGCGTGACAGGCTTGCCTTCGGCAAACTCTTCAAAGATGCCGCGCATGACAGGTTCCATCGTTTCCCAGATTTCTTCCTGAGTAACGAAGCTCATTTCAAGGTCGAGCTGGTAAAACTCGCCCGGCAGACGATCTGCACGTGGATCTTCATCGCGGAAGCAAGGGGCGATCTGGAAGTAGCGGTCGAAACCGGCAACCATCAGAAGCTGCTTATACTGCTGCGGAGCCTGCGGCAGCGCATAGAACTTGCCTTCATGGATACGGCTTGGCACGAGGAAGTCGCGCGCGCCTTCCGGCGAAGAAGCTGTCAGGATCGGCGTCGAAAACTCATTGAAGCCGATTTCGGTCATGCGGCGACGCATTGCGCTAATGATCTTGGTACGGCTCATAATGTTCTTGTGCAGCGTTTCGCGGCGCAGATCGAGGAAGCGGTACTTGAGGCGAATATCTTCCGGATAGTCGGGCTCACCGAACACGGGCAGCGGCAGTTCCTTGGCAGCGGCCAGAACTTCGATCTCGGTTGCGAAAATTTCAACGTCGCCAGTTGGCAAATTGGCGTTCACGGCATCGCCTGCGCGGGCCTTCACTTCACCATCGACGCGAATAACCCATTCGCCGCGAACAGTTTCAGCAACCTTGAACGCGGGCGAATCAGGATCGGCCACGATCTGTGTGATGCCATAATGGTCGCGAAGATCGATGAAGAGAATGCCGCCATGGTCACGGACGCGGTGAACCCAGCCGGACAGACGGACATTGGAACCAACATCCGATTTGCGAAGGGCTGCGCAGGTATGGCTGCGATAACGGTGCATGATTTCTGCCTTTTGGAACTTTATAAATCTTGTGCAGGCAAAGCGCTGCAATTCCGGCGGAAAAGCGCATTTTGATCACACTTTGTCAAGCCGATACTGCCTATATCCAGGCACGTACAAGGCCTTGTTGAACCAGCTTGGCGGATTATGTCGACAAAAACCACTATTTACGTGCTATTGCATCACTATATACTTTTTGCAGTGCGACCAGCAGCCCGAAGCCATCCACCATTATCCAGAGCTTGTTTCAATCTGACTGATTCATATAGAAGCGTGCGCTAATCCTCCGTTAAACGTGCATCGTGTCCGAAAATCGCTTCACAGTTTTCGGGATGCGCTCTAAAAGAAAAACATGCAGCTCATCACGACCACAGAGGCCCTTGAAGAGGCCGTATCCGCCCTAGCCAAATCCGACTTTGTAACGGTCGATACCGAATTCATTCGGGAAACGACCTTCTGGCCGGAACTCTGTCTCATTCAGATGGCTTCGCCCGACCATACCGCTCTGGTCGATGCATTGGCACCCGGTCTTGATCTCGCTCCTTTCTTCCGCCTGATGGCCGATGAAAAAGTGGTAAAGGTGTTCCACGCAGCGCGCCAAGACATAGAAATCGTCTTTCACTTAGGCAATTTGATCCCTGCCCCGATTTTTGACAGTCAGGTTGCCGCTATGGTCTGCGGCTTTGGCGATGCCATTTCCTATGACGCTCTGGTTCAGAAAGTCACCGGAAAACACATCGACAAGTCCTCACGCTTTACTGACTGGCGCCGCCGTCCCCTGTCTGAAAAACAGCTCGATTACGCGCTGGCTGATGTCACCTATCTGCGCGATATCTACCTTTATCTCAAAGATGAGCTCCAGAAAGAAGGTCGTAGCGAGTGGGTTAACGAGGAAATGGCTGTTCTCAGTGCACGCGAGACTTATGATCTGCATCCAGATGATGCTTGGAAGCGTGTGAAGACCCGCATGCGTAAACCAATTGAGCTTGCAATCGTTCAGTCTGTTGCTGCATGGCGTGAACGTGAAGCACGCGAACGCAATGTTCCGCGTGGCCGCGTCATCAAGGACGACACGATTGCTGAAATCGCCCAGCAGCAGCCAAAAGATGCGGAAGCGCTGGGACGTCTTCGTTCGATTCCGAAAGGCTGGGAACGGTCGGCTCAAGCGGCGGGTCTGGTGAACGCCATCCAGACGGCATTGGCTATACCAAAAGAAGACCTGCCAAAGTTGCCAAAACAGTCTCATTCGCCAGAAGGCAGTGCTGCGGCTGCAGATATTCTCAAAGTGCTGCTCAAGCTTGTAACCGAAGAACACGGGGTTGCCGCCAAGATCGTTGCAAGTTCTGATGATATTGACAAGATCGCAGCCGAAGGCGAGAAAGCCAATGTTCCCGCCCTTCAGGGCTGGCGCCGCGAAGTCTTCGGTCAGAAAGCGCTTGATCTCATTGAAGGCAAAATCGGTATTCGGTTTGAAAACCGGCGCATTCAAGCTGTCGAATTAAACTAGAGTGCATTCTGAGAAATGTTAAACGGTCTTTAAAAAAAGAGGCACGATAAAACATAAGGAAAAGGCCGGCGGGAAAACTCCAGTCGGCCTTTTATCTTAAGTATTCTGACGAATTTAATGACGCTCGTTTGCGTCAATCGCACTATCTCCAATTGCAAAGAAGAGATTCTTTCCTGTCAGTTTTGCAAGCTGCTGCAAACGTCCTTCCGGACGATCAGAAATCAGGTCGGCAATGTCGCCCGGTACGACCAGCGCAACGCCATTTTCTTCTTCGCGCCAGTAAAGGCGCGGGATGACACCAGGCATAGATGCTGACAGTAGATAAATCACACGCAGCAATGCGCCAAGAAGCTTTGCCCGCGCACGCAAACGCGGCGTGGCAAGCTGCAGGATTTCCGGCGCTATTTCGTCTTCGACCAAACCTTCATGGCGATAATAATTCGCAAGCGCCATGAAAGAACGGCCCGGGTGATCGATGCCGCCGAATGAACCATGCGCAATGATGTTCAATGCCTGTGAACCGCGATAGTCGGGATGCGCGCGCCAACTGATGTCAGCCACGAGACACGCCGCCTGACGATAGCGACCTTCATCCTCAGTCTCATCGAAACCAAGGATGGGCAGTGAAAGCGTTGTCCAGGTGGCAAGTTCGCGTGCATGGCGCGGAGAGCGAGAACGCAGGATTGCCAGCTCTTCCGCTGAGGATAGAAGCGGATCAAGTCGCTGTTCGTTCTTGGGCAGCAACGAATAGAGATAGCCTTCACGAACACCCAGCGCCGAGAATACGATCTTGGAGGGCTTCATTCGACGAATGGTTTCGAGCAGAACGGCCGCACCGTAGCCAAGAAGCTGGCGACGGTTCTTGGATACAGCTTCGATGCCGCGCATCGTGTCGATATTGCCTTTGGCAACCCTTGTGAGAAAGCTCTTTGCTTCCACCGGATCCATCTCATAGCCATGCATGACGTGCAGCGGATAATGCTTGGCCGTCATGTGCAGCTTGGCGAGATTTCGCCATGTACCACCCACAGCGTAAAAAACCTGCCCTTGATGTTCTTCAAGCAGCGTTGCGCGCGCCAATTCCGTACGGGCAATCTTCGCGGCTTCCGGCAACTGCTCGTTGGACATATCCTGCAAACGCAAACCACCAAGCGGAAGGGTAATCCCCTCGCCGACCTCGTGGTCATTGACGCCAACCAGCTCCAGACTGCCACCGCCAAGGTCGCCAGTTACGCCCTGCGGTTTGTAAAAACCGGAAATGATACCCAAAGCAGAATAATAGGCTTCTTCCTTACCGGTCAGCACTTCAATGTGTCGTCCAAGAATGGCCTCGGCTTGCGAAATGAAATCGGGACCGTTTTTCGCTTCACGTGCAGCGGCTGTTGCGAGTGCATGAATTGAAACCGCCCCCGCCTGTTCGGCCAGAACGCGAAAACGCTTCAATGCGCGCAAGGCAATATCGACGGACTTCTCATTAAGCTTTCCGGTCTTGGCCAATCCTTTACCAAGACCACAGAGAAGCTTTTCATTGAAAAGCACTGTCGGAGACCGGACGATGCCCTCGTAAACAACGACTCGGATCGAGTTGGAACCGATATCGATAACCGCAACGGGTTTGAGCCCCTTCAAACGGCCTTGTGCAACTGCTGGACTCATGAAGTCGTTTTTCTTTCAGCCTGTGCACGTCTACGATGCGCAGTGAGGCGTGGGGCAGATGACTTCGGTGACTTTCCTCGACCAGACAAGCTGGGATTTGTCATGAAATATTCCTGCGCGTTGAAGGCTTCTTCTCCATCCGCCTTTTCTATCCGGCGAGAGGTACCATCCGCAAGTAGCTGATAGCTCTGTTGGTTATCAATTATGTTGGCAAACATAATTTGCGACAGAATCTGCTGGTGTACAGTGGCATTCGTTACTGGCACCAAAGTCTCGACACGGCGGTCCAGATTGCGCGGCATCATATCGGCAGAACCGATATAGACGATTGCCTTGTCGGACGGCAAATCATGCCCATTTCCGAAACAGAAAACACGGCTGTGCTCGAGAAAACGTCCGACAATCGACTTCGCGCGAATGTTGTTCGAAAGACCTGGAACCCCCGGACGCAGGCAGCAAATACCGCGTACAATCAGCTCAATATCAACCCCTGCCTGACTCGCTTTATAGAGCGCATCAATAATCTGTGGATCAACCAGCGAATTCATCTTCATCCAGATGGCAGCGGGCTTACCAGCCTTCGCATTGCTAATCTCATCTTCAATGTGCTTCAAGATTCGCGCGCGAAGCGTCAATGGTGAGATCGCGATTTTCATTTCCTCGGCTGGCTGCGCATAACCGGTAATGAAATTAAAGATATGCGCAACATCTCGCGCAATATCAGTATCTGAAGTAAAGAACGACAAATCGGTATAAATACGCGCCGTGATCGGGTGGTAATTTCCCGTACCAAGGTGAACATAGGAACGCAGTTTCTGATCTTCACGGCGAACAACCAGCGACATCTTTGCGTGCGTCTTCAGTTCGATAAAGCCGAACACCACCTGAACACCTGCACGCTCCAGATCGCGCGCCCAGCGAATATTGGCTTCTTCATCAAAACGCGCCTTCAGCTCGACAAGGGCCGTTACCGATTTGCCAGCTTCGGCCGCATCAACCAATGCACGCACAATGGGACTGTCATTGGATGTACGATAAAGCGTCTGCTTGATTGCAAGCACATCCGGATCAGCCGCAGCCTGACGAAGAAACTGCACCACCACGTCAAATGATTCATATGGATGATGGACCACTATGTCCTTTTCCCGAATTGCGGCAAAGCAATCGCCGCCATGCTCACGGATACGTTCGGGGAAACGCGGATTGTAAGACACGAATTTCAGATCATCGCGCGGAACCGACACAACTTCCGAAATCATGTTGAGCGCAAGAAGACCTTCAAGAACACTGATACGGTTTTCGGAAACACCGAGTTCAGTTGCAACAAAAACCCGCAATGCTTCAGGAATTTCAGCATCAAACTCTATACGGATCACCTGACCACGGCGGCGGCGCTTCAAAGCTGTTTCGAAAAGTCGAACCAAATCTTCCGCCTCTTCTTCCACTTCTATATCGCTGTCGCGAATGATGCGGAATGTTCCGGCGCCACGAACTTCATAGCCAGGGAACAGACGACCAATAAACAGGCTGACTGCATCTTCAATGGTGATAAAGCGGAAAGAGTTCTGCTGTTCAGACGGAAGCTGGATAAAGCGCTTCAGCGCAACCGGAATACGCAAAAGCGCCGTCATTGGATGACTATCGAGGCGGCGTGCGAGTTGCAGCGCAATCGAGAAACCAAGATTTGGAATAAACGGGAATGGATGCGCAGGATCGATTGAAAGCGGTGTCAGAACCGGGAAAATCGTTTCAAGAAAATGGCCTTCCAGCCAATCTTTTTCTGTTTCCGACAAGGCTGATGGGCGGACGATCTCGATATTTTCTTTTTCAAGTTCTTCGCGCAGCGTGCGCAAGCGTTCCTGCTGCCCTTCCTGAAGACGGCCTACTTCTTCCAGAACAAAATCAAGCTGTTCCTGTGGTGTGCGACCATCGGCGCTGCGCATGGCAACACCTGCACGCACCTGTGCCGCCAGACCCGCAATACGCACCATGAAGAATTCATCGAGATTGGCTGCAGAAATTGACAGGAAGCGCAGACGCTCAAGCAACGGCTGGCGTGTATTGCCAGCTTCTTCCAGAACACGACGGTTGAACTGCAGCCACGAAAACTCACGATTGACAAAGCGCTCCGGGCTTTGCATCAGCTCAGAAATCTTATCATCATTCATAGCTTCTTGAGCACCCCCAACTTTTCCGAGATTCTTTTCCGCGGAAAGACCGTTGGCTGGCTGAATGGTCAAATCAGTCGTTTGTGATGCCATAATGCTGTTTTCGTTCATTTTTCCTGTCCCGGCTTTTACCGGAAAATCCCGGCGCGACCATAAGCCTATGGCTGTCATATGACAGTTTGATAGCAAACCGCCTAAATTGTCTCCAGAATTGATGAAAACACTTCCAGAAACAAGCCGTTCGGGGTAAACGCTTTAAAAATAACTATTCAGACTGAATACCACGATCCAAAAGCGCCGGAGCATATTATGTCCGATCACATCATTCCGCACTTCCAGAACGACGCTGGTCACAATTCCATTGAAATCGGTGTCAAGGAATTCATGTGCGTCGGCGCGAACCCGCCCTTCGATCATCCGCATGTTTTTCTCGACATGGGTCATGAAAGCGAAGTCGTCTGCCCATATTGCTCGACACTCTATCGCTACAACCCGCAGCTTCACGCTGATGAAACTCTACCTGCTGGCTGCGTCTATGATGCGCCTGCGGATAAAGCTGCCTAAACATAAATAACGGCATTCGTGCCGCTGATATTATGAGCAGCTTGGTCAAGGGACGCATATTGATTGCAGGGGCCGGTGTTGCCGGTCTGAGTGCCGCGCTTGAATGTGCAGCGCGCGGATGGACTGTTCAGCTGGTTGAAAAAGCAAAAGCCCTGTCCGAAGTTGGCGCAGGTTTGCAGCTGGCTCCGAATGCGATGCGCCACCTTGAACGCCTCGGCGTTGCAAACCGCCTTTCCTCACAAGCCGTTACGCCAGAAGCACTCTATCTCATGGATGGGCGTAAGGCTCGCCCACTGCTCGCCATGCAACTCGGCGACAAGGCATTCAAACGTTGGCGTCATCCTTATATCGTTTGCCATCGTGCTGATTTGCAAACAGCGCTGTTAGATGCCTGCCTTGAGAATCCAAATATCGAGATTAATCTCGATGCTGAGATTATTGGCCATAAAGCAGATCAAAACGGCCTCACCGCAACGATCAGACGTGGTGGAGCAGATGAAGATATTGCAGCGGCCTATCTGGTTGCTTGCGACGGTGTTTGGTCTGCGCAGCGCGCCACGGCCGGATATGATAAAGCACGTTTCAGCGGTCATATCGCGTGGCGTACAACACTGGCAGCTAATGCCCTACCCTCAAGTTTCAGCGCCGCCGTACCGGAAAAAAAGTCCGTTTCTGCCTGGCTTGGACCGAAAGCGCATTTCATTGCTTATCCGGTAAAGGGCGGCGACTTCTTCAATTTCGTCGCCATAACGACCGGCGATAATCCTGGTGAGGTGTGGTCGAAGACAGGTGACAAAGTGCAATTGCAGTCTTTCTATGAAGGCTGGAGCAATCCTGTGCGTGATGTTCTCTCAGCTCCAACCGATTGGACCTACTGGCCGCTTTTTGAAATGGCTGAGGCTCAATTTGTCGGCCCGGACAGAACGGTCTTTCTCGGTGACGCCTCTCACGCAGTCACACCCTTTGCAGCGCAGGGTGCTGCCATGGCAATTGAAGATGCGGCAGCACTGGCCGAAGCATTGGATGACGGCGAGCCGAATTCAGCGCTGAAGCGATTTGATTCTATTCGCAAAGAGCGAATCGCAGCTGTTGCAAAACGGGGCCAACTGAACCGCTTTGCCTATCACGCTACAGGTGTATTTGCGCTGGGACGCAACATCCTCTTTGCGATGCGCAGTCCAGATACTTTCCTGAAAGATCTGGACTGGCTTTATGGCTACGATGCCGCTCAGGCTGTTCGGGGCTGATTGAAAAGCAACTCCGACGATCCCTTCAAGAAGCCTAGCTTCTCATAAAAAGGCGCCAGTCTTTCGGGGCAATAAAGCTCAAAACTTTTCACACGTCGCAACTTTTCATGCGATAATATGCGTTGAATAATTGTTTTTCCAAGTCCATGACCGCGAGCTTTTTCTGCGATGATCACATCAAAGATCATCGCCTTGAAGGTGAAGTCGCTTAATACGCGTGCAAAGCCGATTATGCTTCCCTCTGCATCATGACAAAAAATCGTCAGGTCGCAATGGTCCAACATATGTACGACGTCTTCAAACGATCGCGCTGCGGTCCACCATTCTTTGCTGTAAAAGTCATAAAATTCGCGGTGAGCTTCCGATGGTAGATGTTCAGACCAATGACATCTTGTCACGCTAACCTCCTCCTTAAGAACCGTAAACCTCTTGCAACTTTGACCCGTTCGGCAACCACGTTCAGCTTTGCGAAAAGTCGGGCAGCAAATAGAAAACACCCGCCGTTATTAGCGGCGGGTGTTTTTTAAGATGCAACCTGTTTTTTCAATGCAGAATCTGGCTCAGGAACAGCTTGGTGCGCTCATGCTGCGGATTGTCGAAGAACTCGGCTGGTGAGTTCTGCTCAACAATCTGCCCCTGATCCATGAAGATCACGCGGTTTGCAACCTGACGTGCAAAGCCCATTTCATGCGTTACGCAGATCATCGTCATGCCTTCATCCGCAAGGCTGACCATCGTATCGAGCACTTCCTTGACCATTTCCGGGTCGAGCGCCGATGTCGGCTCATCAAACAGCATCACTTTCGGGCTCATGCAAAGCGCACGGGCAATCGCCACACGCTGCTGCTGCCCACCCGAAAGCTGGCCCGGATATTTGTTGGCCTGCTCTGGAATCTTCACACGCTTCAAATAATGCATGGCGATTTCTTCCGCCTGCTTCTTGGGCATCTTGCGCACCCAGATTGGCGCCAACGTACAGTTTTCCAGAATGGTCAGATGCGGAAACAGGTTGAAGTGCTGAAACACCATGCCGACTTCGCGACGCACTTCATCGATCTTCTTGAGATCATTGGTGAGTTCGATGCCATCAACGATGATCTGGCCCTTCTGGTGTTCTTCCAGACGGTTGATACAGCGGATCATGGTGGATTTGCCGGAACCCGATGGTCCGGCAACGACGATGCGTTCGCCGCGCATGACTTTCAAATTGATGTCGCGCAGAACATGGAACTCACCATACCACTTGTGCATGTTCTTGATCTCGATGGCCACTTCGGTCTTCGAGACTTCGAGTTTTGACCGGTCGATTTCGACACCAAGCTCTGATTGCGGGAGGGCGCTTTGTGCACTCATTTGGACTATTCCCTTTATTCTTATCGTTTATGACCTGTGTCGAGCCGTCGTTCCATGAATATAGAGTATCGCGACATGGCGAAACAGAAAATCCAGAACACGAAGCCCGCAAAGACCAATCCAGTTGCAGGTGTCTGTGGAGAAGCCCAGTTTGCATCGGAAAAATTCTGTCGAACGATGCCGAGCAGATCAAACATACCAATGATGTAAACAAGGCTGGTGTCTTTAAACAAGCCAATAAATGTGTTCACGATACCGGGTATCACGAGCTTCAAAGCCTGTGGCAAAACGATGAGGTTGGTCTTTTGCCAGTAGCTGAGACCCAGTGCATCGGCGCCCTCATACTGGCCTCGAGGGATAGCCTGTAGGCCCCCACGCACCACTTCTGCCATATAAGCCGACGCAAAAAGTGCCACGCCGATAAGCGCTCGAAGCAGCTTGTCGAAAGTTACACCCGGCGGCAGGAACAGCGGCAACATTACGCTGGCCATGAACAGCACTGTGACCAACGGAACACCACGCACCGTTTCGATGAAGATAATAGACAGCGTCTTTATGACGGGCAGCTTTGATCTTCGTCCCAACGCCAATACGATACCCAGAGGCAGCGACACCGCGATACCGACGAACGACAGAACCAGTGTTACTAAAAGGCCGCCCCAAAGCGAAGTTTCGACATAACGCAGTCCAAAAGAGCCGCCGACCAACAAGAAAAAAGCAATAATGGGGAACACGAAGAAGAACAGAACCGCGTTTATCACCTTGTGCGGAATCTTGGGGATGAGCAACGGCAAAAGCAAAATGACAAACAATAAAGCGGTCACGTCAACGCGCCAACGTTCATCAAGCGGATAGCGCCCATAGATAAATTGCTGATACTTGGCATTTACAAAAGCCCAGCAAGCGCCTGACCAACCTTCTGGTTGCACACCACCCTGAACGATAGTGAGGCATGCGGTACGGTCTGTTCCTGTCCAGGCGGCATTCACAAAAAGCCATTGGATAATGGGCGGTAAAAACCATGCCACAAGCGCCAGACCAAAAACTGTCAAAGCAGCATCGACAGGCGTGGCAAAAAGATTGACACGCAACCAGTGCGCAACACCTTGAACAGAATGCGGTGGTGCTTCACCTTCGACCATTTGTGAGCGTACATATTGGAGACTTGAATTTTCCATGGTCATCTCTCCACCAACGCCATTTTCGCATTGAACCAGTTCATCAAACCAGAAACGATCAAGCTGATGCTGAGGTAAATCACCATCCATATGGCCACGACTTCAACGGCCTGTCCGGTCTGATTAAGAATTGTGCCTCCAACCGCAACAAGATCGGGGTAGCCGATGGCGATCGCCAACGATGAGTTTTTAATCAGGTTCAGATACTGGCTGGACAATGGCGGGATAATAATGCGCAAGGCCTGCGGCACGATGATCAGACGCATGGTTTGACCGGGACGCAGGCCCACAGCGTAAGCTGCTTCTGTCTGGCCCTTATTGACACCAAGCACGCCTGCACGCACGGTTTCTGCAATGAAAGAGGCCGTATAGAACGACAAAGCTAGAAGCAAAGCGAGGAATTCCGGCTTAACCTGTGCACCACCTGTCAAATTAAAAGTTCCAAGCTTCGGAAAATCAAATGAAACAGGAAATCCGGTCACGATGAGTGCCAGTATCGGCAAGCCGATAATCAAAGCAGCAGACACGCGCACCGTATGAAACGGCTGACCGGTCGCCATCTGGCGCCGTTTTGCCCAACGCCCCACAAAGAACGAAGCGACGATCCCAAGCAGAAGCGCAACCGCCAACAGCCATGCCCCTTCCCCCCAAACAGGCGACGGCATGAAAAAACCTCGATTGTTGAGATAAGTACCCAGCGGGAAAGAAAGACTGTCACGTGCCTGTGGCAGAACCGAAAGTACACCGAAATACCAAAAGAATATGACAAGCAGTGGTGGAATGTTGCGGAACACTTCTACATAAACCATGCAGATTTTTCGGATCAGCCAGTTGCGAGAAAGACGTCCAATGCCGACAAGGAAACCTATGATTGATGCCAAGATCACACCCAGCGCCGCAACATAAAGTGTATTAAGCAACCCAACCAGAAGGGCACGACCATAGGTAGAATCGCTCGTATAGGGAATGAGCGTTTGACTGATATCGAAGCCTGCGCGTCCGCTCAAAAAGCCGAAGCCGGAAGCGATATTGGCACGCTGAAGATTGGCAACCGTGTTACCCACGATCCAGTAAATAGAACCAATAACGACGACAAACACCACGATCTGATAAAAGATGCCGCGAAGCCGCGGATCATAAAGAAGTGATGTGCCACTACCGCTACGGCGTTGATCAGTTGAAGAATAGGAAGCCATATGTTCCCTGTTTCTCTCGGCTACTGCATCCGCTTTGAAAATAGCTAACGATCCCGCCCCATCGGAAAACCATTTCAGAGCAGTTACATAGAATGCCAAAGAATGCGGCCCTGGCCATCTCGTTCAGAGCACGAATTAAATTGTCGAATACGAGTGTTCTGGCATGACGGGAAGATAATGCCGTTTATGAAAATGCAAAAACGGCGTTAAATCTCTACCTAGACAAATATGGCGGGCACACTGCTGCCCCCGCCCATGTCAACAACCAGGCCCGATATCAGCGAATCGGCATACCGTACTGCAGACCGCCCTTGTTCCACTGCGCATTAAGACCACGAGCGATCTTCAACGGGCTGCCGGCGCCAAGATTACGCTCAAACAGTTCGCCATAATTGCCGACACCTTTTACGATGTTTACTACCCAATCGTTGGTGAGACCAAGATCTGTTCCGATCTTCGTATCAGCTTCCGACCCGAGCAGACGCTTGATTTCCGGATTATCGGAATTCTTCATCTCTTCCACATTAGCCTGAGTTACACCGAATTCTTCGGCATTCAGTAGCGCATAGTGTGTCCAACGAACGACATCTGCCCATTTGGAGTCGCCCTGACGGACAGCCGGTCCGAGCGGCTCTTTGGAAATGATTTCTGGAAGAACCACATGATCGTCAGGATTCGCCAGTGTCAAACGAATTGAATAGAGACCTGACTGGTCAGTCGTATAAGCGTCGCAGCGGCCTGAATCATAGGCCGAATTAGCTTCTTCGACCTTTTCAAAAACAACGGGATTATATTCCATCTTATTGGCACGGAAATAGTCGGCCATATTCAGTTCAGTTGTCGTTCCTGCCTGTACGCAGATAGATGCACCAGACAATTGCAATGCAGAATTGATCCCCGAAAGCTTCTTCGAGTTGATCATGAAACCCTGACCATCGTAATAATTGATGCCCGGAAAATCGAGGCCCAATGATGTGTCGCGGCTGATTGTTGCCGTCGTGTTACGGACCAGAACATCCACTTCGCCTGATTGCAGCGCAGTAAAACGTTCTTTGGCATTCAGCGGCGTAAATTTCACCTTGGTCGGGTCACCAAAAATCGCAGAGGCAATTGCACGGCAATAATCGACATCGAAACCAGACCAATCACCCTTGTCATTCGGAGCGGCAAACCCCAGCAAACCGGTGTTGACGCCACATTGTAGAAAGCCCTTGTTCTTTACATCGGAAAGCGTGTCAGCCGATGCCCCCGAAGCCGCGCCAAACAACGCCGCTACACCCAATACCCCTGTCAAAACAGTTTTTTTCATCTGGCCTGCAACCTTTTGTGTTCCCTGGAGATCATCAGAACTCGTCATCCTGAGCGTCTCTGTTGCTTTATTTTTGTGCACAGAGTTGAGAAATAAGAACTGGTCCCTCCCCAATCCATGCATTACGCAGGCTGTCGCTCACCCGGAGCCGTTATCGACTCTCTAATTTTAAAGGTCAGCAATACCCGACGCCTTCACCCCCCTATCGAAGGCGATATTTTGGATTTGGTCAAGCGGTTAACGCTTAGGAAAGCACCTAAAAATCAAAAATGGTGGCTTCTCAGCTTCTCACTTTTACACGTTTTCCCAATTTCCGGGTAACGCTGTTCATGTTATTGATCAGCGCAATCCGAAAAAACGCTTCACTAATATTATTGATATATATCAATATGGTAACGCGATATAAAGCGCATATAAACTGTAAATACCTTCGACATTTTTGCTGTTTCAGACACGCGGCATCATCTTCCCTCCCTCAAGTGAAAAAATAATATTTCGCGTAGCCATAAAGCGCGCTGTCCACCATGTCGCGATAAAGCCAATAGCCAGTCCAGCAACGACATCCGTTGGATAATGCGCACCCGCAGCGAGCCTGCTGACAACGAAAAGCAAACAAACTGGTACGGTTAAGTACCTCCAGCGCGGAAGGAAAATCCAGAGTGAGACCAGCATAATACCCGCCATCATTGAATGGCCCGATGGGAAACTTTCATAAGAATGTTCACCTCGAAAAGGTGCAAAATAGGCAGATCCCAAATCATCCAGCAGAATCGGGCGTGCCCTTCCGATCACCAGTTTGCCAATCTCAGTCGGAATACTGCCAACGACGATTGAGGCGAGTATCAGCGTTGCCCAACAATGGAAACGAACGAGGATCTCCCGCGCATTCAAGTGAATGCCAGGGGAAAGTAGAAAAGCGGTGACTACCCAGATGATGATCGCTATCCCAAGCCAGACAACAGTTCGGATCAAGTCGGTGATCTTGCGAAGAATCTCCATAACCACAAAGTCGCTGTTCATGGCTGAGCGAATGATCTCTGCATCCCACAAGTGAAGGATAAGCAAAAGGAAGGGCAATAAAACCGCGATCGCTGTCATCTCGATCGTCCAACTTGACTGCGCACCCGGATATGCAGGTTTTAAAAGCGCTTTTATTAATTCCAATGCTGCACGGGCCGGGTAGAAAATCACACTTATTGCCGTGCGCTCATTAAAATCAGGCATACCGCGATTACACTTCCTCTGGTTTAGATTATCACTGTTACAAAGCTGCATATTGCATCCGCAACATACGGGCCTTATCCATAAATCAGGATCATCCATCAGAATGGAAACGAAGCCTGTTTTGCAAAACTAATCCGGAAGACATAGTCGACCGGAAAACTTGCATAAATCTCTAAAAGAGATTGGGTAGATCAGCATGCAACATGGCCTGGAGGCAATTTCGTGACTAACAAACAAGATACATCAGAAAAGCTGGGTATAAACACGCGCCTGACCCGCGACGGATACAACCCTCGCGATTATCACGGTTTCGTCAATCCACCGGTCGTACGTGCCTCTACTGTACTATTCCCAGATGCCCAAACCATGGCTACCGGCAATCAGAAATATACTTATGGCACGCGTGGAACGCCAACCAGCGAAGCGCTTTGTAAAGCTATTGATGCACTCGAAGGCTCGGCGGGAACGGTATGCGTGCCCTCTGGTCTGGCGGCAGTAACAGTGCCTCTGCTTGGCTTTCTATCGCCTGGCGACCATGTGTTATTTGTCGATTCGATCTATAATCCCACACGCCATTTTGCTGATACCATTCTAAAACGTATGCGTATCGAGGTCGAATATTATGATCCGGAAATCGGATCTGGTATAGCGGCACTTATGCGCCCCAATACCAAAGTGGTCTTCACGGAATCGCCTGCATCCAACACGTTCGAAATTCAGGATATTCCAGCGATTGCGCAAGCCGCACACGACGCTGGTGCAATCGTCATGATGGATAACACATGGGCTACGCCGCTTTACTTCAAGCCGTTGGATTTCGGGGTAGACATCAGTATTCATGCCTCGACCAAATACCCCGCCGGCCATGCAGATATTTTGTTCGGAACAATCTCTGCGAATGAAAAATGTTGGCCACAACTGCTTGAAACCCACGGTACACTCGGCCTTTGTGCAGCCCCTGACGACGCCTATCAAATCCTACGTGGCCTTCGCACGATGGGAGTCCGTCTGGAACATCATCGCAAGAGCGCACTTGAAGTTGCTCACTGGCTCGAAAGCCACCCCGCTGTGGAGCGTGTTTTGCACCCTGCCCTTGAAAGCCATCCAAGCCATGAACTTTGGAAACGCGATTTCAAAGGTTCGTCAGGCGTCTTTGCCTTTGTGCTGAAAGGCGGAGGAAGAAAGGAAGCTCATGCTTTCCTGAATGCGCTTAAGATATTTGGACTTGGTTATTCTTGGGGCGGATACGCGAGCCTTGCGAATGAAGTTGGGTTAAAAGACCGCAGTGTTGCGAAGGGCGACTATCCAGGCCCCCTCATTCGTTTGCAGATTGGCTTGGAAGATGTTGCCGATCTCATTGCTGATCTGGAACAGGGGTTCGCGGCAATCTGAGAATAGACCATCAGTCATAGAAACCGTCATCCATCACAATTATTAATGATTGTGATGGATCTATATTAAAATAACTTGATCAAAATCGATATTTTACAAGAAAATATATAGGAAAATCGACTTCCATCACCGACGATAAATATTTATACTTATTATTATCGGCAATTAAAACGGCTTAAGACAGTGCGATTTTTTAGCTTTATGACCCCTCCTTTCTGCTCTGCCTTAAAATCTTTTTTTCCATTTTTTATTTTAGTAATTTCCCTTATCCCGGCAAACGCACAGGAAGCCCCACTACGACAAGTGAAAGTTGGGGTCTATGTCAGCGAGCCTTTTGTCATCAAGGAAGGGGAAACATATAATGGTATGGCCGTCGACCTTTGGCGCGACCTAGGTACACGCCTTGGATTGGTTTCCCAATTTGTCGAATATCCCAATTACAATGAGCTTGTGAAAGCCGTCTCCGAAAAACAGGTTGATGCTGCGGTAACCAATCTCACGATCACCGAAAGCCGCGCGGAAGTAGTTGATTTTACGCACCCATGGTTTGACGCCGGGTTGCGTATCATGATTCACAAAGAAGCGGGAAATGGATGGGATGACCTGATCGAAGGTCTTGAGGACGCAGGGCATCTCGCGACATATGCCTGGATTGGTATTGTTATTCTGATTGCCACAATCGCTCTTACCATTTTTGATCGACGATTTGATGCCAATTTCCCTCCGCGTTGGATAGAAGGGTTGGCAGAGAGTTTTTATCACGTGGTTTCTCTTGCAACATCAGGCAAAAGCTCTCGCAAGAACCTCTTCGGATGGGCTGGCCGAATATGGCAGGCATTCTGGCTGGTGTTTGGTATCGCTGTGGTTGCATATGTTACGTCATCAGTAACAAGTGTTATGACAGTCACGCATATTTCCAATAAAATTAATAACCTGGCAGACTTACAAAACAAAACTGTCGGCGTTCGCACGGGAAGCATTGCTCAACAGATACTTACGGCAAGATCTATTTCCACAGTCACTTTTAACCACCTGCCAGAAGCTGTTTCAGCCCTCACAAATGATGAAATATCTGCCATTGTGGGTGACAGTCCGGTATTAGCATATTACGCGCACAAAAACCTCGATGAGCCTGTCGAGATGGTTGGGAACATTTTTAGCCCCGACAAATATGGCTTTGCGTTCCCACGTAATAGCGATCTCGTAAAACCTGCCTCGGTGGCCATAATCAGCCTTGAAGAAAATGAGACTCTGGCTGCTTTGAAAGAAAAATATTTTGGACCTGATGAATGAAATTTCATTGGAAACCAAAGTAGTGAATGCCATGTCAGTTCGGCATTTCGCTTGCGCATAAAATGCGATAAGGATTGGATTGCTTAATATATTCGGAATGCAGGTGCCATCTACACCAAAGGAAACGACCATGATGAACTGGGTTTTTATCCTGCAAGGCGTTATTGCTATTGGCCTCGCGGGTCTGGCGATTGCTGTTATTCTGCGTCATCGTGCGTCAAAATAGATTTCTTAGAGCAGCACGGGAACTTCTTTGAGCTATTCATCGTTTGTTTATCAATAACGTTGTTCAGGAGAATTCCGATGAAACTCACTCTGAAAATGGCGCTGATCGCTTTGGGTGTAATCTCCGCTGGTGCTGCTCATGCAGCAAATGCAATCGTTACAACCAATCTCAATGTGCGGACCGGGCCTGGGACAGGTTACGCATCGCTTGGGAGTATTCCCAGTAGAGCTCCTGTAAATGTTCATGGGTGCACATCGGGTTACGGATGGTGTCAAGTCAATTACGGTGGGCTTACTGGTTGGGCTTCGTCCCGCTATCTAGCTATGCGCGAAGGCACCGGAAGCGGATCATCCAATGATTTCAGCCGCAATGCGGCATTGATTGGCATTCCTCTTATCGCTGGTGTAGCTATTGGCGCAGCTATCAATGATCGAAATGACCGATGGGATCGAGATCGCTGGAATCGGAGTAGAAACTGGGACAGAGGGCGTCATTGGGATCGCCCAAGAGGAAATTGGGATCGTCCACATCGCAACCAAAGGTGGAGATCAAATTCGAGCGACCGTGGCAACGGCCCAAGAGGCCATTAAGCATCTAATAAGGAGGCGTTGCATATAAGGAGGAGCTGTTTTCAATTCTCTCGTGCAGAGCATCATCGCCAGCCGTCATTGAAGCTGATAACGATCGAAATGCTGCGATCAAAGCAGTCCGAAAGTGACAGCAATACCGATTAACCACTTAATATCGTCATCCATTACCAGCCACATGCTTTCTGCCCGTAGGCAATTATGTCCTGCTATCCCCTGCCCGGCCTTAAGATCGTCTCCGGCGAGATAGACGGCAGTGTCGGGCTTAAGGCTTATCTGCTTCCAGCCCGCACAGTTGCTCGCATTACTCGCGCACCCCGCCAAGCTCAAGGCAAAGCCTGTAAGCATCCATGTTGATAACTCCCTCATCTATATCCGCCCTCTTTTGAATTGCCTTTGCGGTTGCTTCTGCTACGGCCAATGCTGCACGTTGACGCTCTTTGATGGTCCGGGCCACATATCCAGCCCCCAGACACAAAAAAGCCGCTAGAACAGCGGCGGCGGTGATCTTCAACCAGTTAGGGATTGCGCTCATATCGCATCCACCAGCTTTTCAAGCTTGGCCTTGGCCTGTGGCATCGTGAAGATTGCATATGCGGTGAGTGCGAGAACGAACACGACGAGCACCATCTGGACGCGCCAATCGACAAACGGGATTGCAGCCCCTGCCCCACCGCTGCCGATCCAAGACCAGAACCGCGACGATTTCGAGATCGGCTTTTCAACGACCGGCTTAGGTAGCACATCGTTCGGTTTGGCTTCGATGATGGTATCAACGCCATAGCCCTCTGCCAGCAATGCCTTGTCGTACTCACGTGCATAGCCTGCAATCAGATCGGCCTTGTCGGTTCCATTGACGATCCGTCGGGCGCCTTTGAAGTCGGACTTCTGCAGGGTGATGTAATCGGAAAGCTTCTTGCCAGTGAACCAGCCTTCGACCATGCCAGCGATGATGATCGGTGCGGCATATTCCGGCTTGAGTAACAATTCAGGCTTTGCCACGAAGTCGACACCAAGAACCTTGCTAGCCTTTTCGTAGTTCACCTTTCGTTGAACGGCTTCATCGTATGGGCCGTTTCATGATAGGCAGTGGCAAGCATGTACGCCATCTGATTGCGCAACAGTTAGCGTTCTCGACCAGCCTCAATCAAGAGGCGGGTATCGCCAAAGTTCATATTCACGGTGTTTCCTTTCGGCAAAAGAAAAGGTCCCGTAATGCAGGGCCTGATAAGTTGATATATTTGTCCGCTAGGAGCCTAACCGCTTCTTCACATGACATATCGCGATGCTGGCAAAAATACCACCCGTTGCGAGCGTTTGGATTTTAACGAGCTGATCACTTGTCAACCGTAAGCGGAGTCTGCGTCACACATAGCCATTCGTACGAAAGCTGCAAATCCGCTCTAGCCTCCACCTTCAATATTTCGCATACTTTTAGGGCTCTTCGACAAATCGTTCGTTTCAGTGAGGCTCTAGGGTGATGGGGTTGTTCGTGTTGCTTATCGGCTTCCCCGGAGTGGGTAAGTTGACCATCGCAAAAGAGCTTGATGCCTTGATCGGTGCCAAGATCGTTGACAATCACTGGTTCAACAATCCGATTTTACGGCTTTTCGACGATGAAGGATTATCGTCGTTGCCCAGTGATATATGGCAATATACAGGTCAAGTCCGCCAGTCGGTGCTTAGCGCAATATGTAGTTACAGCTCGAGATTTGATAATTTTATTTTCACTCATGCAGGATCTGAGGGCGACAAGCGAAGTATTAGAACGTATTCACAATTTGTCGAAGCGGCGAGCCGATGTGAAGCAACTTTTGTTCCTGTTAGATTGCTTTGCAACGAGGAAGAATTGGTCCGTCGAGTTTCTCTACCCGCGCGGAAACAACACCTAAAATCGACCGATCCCGAGGCATCGAGATATCGAAGCAAAACATCGACCGTTCTAAAAATTCCTCATGCGAATGCTTTGACTTTGGATGTCACGATTAATTCGCCAGTACAAAGCGCTTTGGCAATACGAGATCACATTTCTCGCGTTGCGCATTCTTTCGATGATAGTCCTTGAGGATAATTCCACGGTAAAAGCTCATCGATCCGATTCTGCTTATGGCCATTGACGATTGCGGTGAGCGTGCTGGTCAGCCATTTCTGCGGATCGACCGAATTGAGTTTGCATGTCCCAATCAGTGAGGCGATTGTAGCCCAGTTATGAGCGCCTACTTCGTGGCCTGCGAATAATGCATTTTTTCTGCTCAATGCAATTGGTCGGATCGTACGTTCGACACTGTTGTTATCCAGCTCGACCCGACCATCAGACAGGAACAGACACAAGCCGTCCCAGTATTTAGCTATGTATTTCCATGCCTCGCCCAATGGGGCTTTTGCCGACACGCGTGCACGGTGATGCGCAAGCCATGTTTGCATATCGATGATCAGCGGCTTTGATTGTGCCTGACGAACTGCGAGCCGCGCTTCTGGACTGAGACCACACAATTCAGTCTCGATCTTATAGAGTTCGCCGATCCGTTTTATACCGTCTTCAGCAATCGGGGACGAGCCTATACGAGTGATTTCAATAAGCTTGCGACGCGCATGAGCCCAGCAGTAAGCCAATTGTATATTCGGACCAACACGATCTGGCGCGACCAACCGATTGTAGCCTGCATAACCATCCACTTGCAGGATACCGCTGAAGCCCTTCAATATATGTTCGGCATACTGGCCAGATCGTCCCGGCGCGTAAGTGAAGGCGACACCGGGCGGGGCATTTCCGCCCCATGGTCGGTCATCCCGCGCCAAAACCCAAAAATATCCTGTTTTGGTCTTTCCTGATCCCGGTTCAAGAACCGGTGCACGCGTTTCATCCAGGAACAGTTTATTTGAGCGCTTCAAATCAGCAAGCAGCGCATCAAAGACAGGGCAAAGCTCAAAGGCTGCCCATCCCACCCAGTCAGCCAGTGTCGAGTGATCTATGTCGATGCCCTGACGGCCCATAATCTGGGCCTGGCGATAAAGCGGAAGATGGTCGGCATATTTCGATACCAGCACATGCGCGACCATTGCTTCCGTCGGTAAGCCTGCTGGTATCAATCGGGCGGGAGCGGGTGCTTGCACGACACCATCGGTGCAAACGCGGCATGCATATTTTGGACGATGTGTGACAATGACACGAAACTGCGCAGGGATCACATCCAGTCGTTCAGAAACATCTTCGCCAATGCAATGCAGACACCCGCCGCAGGCACATGTCAGGCTTTCCGGCTCGATCACTTCGTCAATGCGCGGCAGGTGCTTTGGCAAAGAACCACGATTGACGGCACGTGGCTTTGAGGCAGGCTTGGTGCAAGCTGTATCCGCTTCATCTTCCGCATGGATCGCCGCAATGGCAGTTTCCAGATTTTCCAGCGCCAGATCAAACTGCTCAGGATTAATCTTCTCTGACTTACGTCCAAAAGCGGCCTGTTTGAAGGCTGCAACCAGCTTCTCCAGCCGCGCAATCCGATCATCCTTACGAAG
Source organism: Ochrobactrum sp. Marseille-Q0166 (assembly GCF_014397025.1). NCBI lineage: Bacteria > Pseudomonadati > Pseudomonadota > Alphaproteobacteria > Hyphomicrobiales > Brucellaceae > Ochrobactrum > Ochrobactrum sp. Marseille-Q0166. Next base: position 1,867,194 of record NZ_JACJUO010000001.1, read on the forward strand.
ACCAAGCGCAGCTGCTGTGATCAGCAGTGCTTTGAGTTCAGCAATATCATTGGGCAGATCGGCAGCATCCAACATGAGCCAAACTTACCAAATCCGGCCTTGATACGCTTGATGATTATGCTGCCAGAGTCATCGTGCCGCAGCAATTAGTGGTCATTTAAATAGTCATTAGCGCTCGAGCTTCCACCGCACGTACTCGGCGCCAGTCAAGGTCTGCAAACAAAGCCCCAAACTGCGCATGGTTCAACGACATCAGCCCATCGCGGATATCCGGCCAGATGAACGTATGGGCTTCCAAACGCTTATAAGCCAGAACCATACCCGTGCCATCCCAGTAGATTAACTTGAGCCGATCCGCCTTGCGCAAACGAAAAACAAATACAGTTCCTGTGAACGGGTTTTTGCGCAATTCATTCTTTACCAACGAAGCTAGCCCGTCATGTCCTTTACGGAAGTCAACAGGCTGTGTTGCCACCATGATCCGCACCCGGCTGGAAGGAAATATCATGATGAGACCGTCAGTCCACGCGCCACTGCAACAATACGCGAAATCGGCGCACCCGATTCAAGGCGTACTATCACTGGACCAATGCATATCTCAACGCAGCTGGGGTAAGAGCCCGATTGTTCTGTCAATGGATCGATGATCACCAAACCCGCGAATTCTATTCCGTCTTCTGGCGCGGGCAGAACCAGTTGACCGCGTTTGGCCAAGGTTCGCCACATAGATAACCTGTTTGCTCGAACGCCATAACGTTGCGCCACATCAACAACTCGTGCACCAGGCCGAAGCGTTTCTGAGACAAGTCTGGCCTTGAATTCCGGCGGCCATTTATTGCTTCCCCCGCTAATACTATTCTCAGGGGTGAGAAACTCCACCGTAGGCCCCATGGGGAAACTGCTTCATCATCCATGAAAAGCCCTTCGCAGATCAAACAGCGCGGGAAAACGTGGGGCTGAAACAGCGGTTACTGTCAACCAATGACTATGAACAGGCATTACCAAATACCATATCCTGATTCCTATGAGAGCTGCGATTACAACCCCGAATTTTAGGCCCCAAATCGCCACTTTTTAGCTCGTCCAGAAAATTTTATTCTCACCGTTTTCAACAGATTTTTTTCTCAATCCTCTCTCAGATTGACATTATATTAAAATATAAATTCCATAGGTTTTTATTCTGACACTGTTTTAAAGCGATCCGCAATCTTAATCTTATTAGCAAGATCCATAACTATGCTTATCATTGCTATCAACTGTCAAACGAAGCTTTTTTTTGCAACCGCCTTAATACTCATCATGTGACTTCGTCATTTTCTCGAAAAATATGATTTTTAACATATTGTTGTTTCAACCACCTTGCAGAAACTACTTCTGAAAACAGTTATTCTATACTATCAAGAGTTATATCGATCCTGCCATAATAACAAATTCGAGCGTGTCGGGGGATAAGCAGAGTCAGTTGCTACGGGTTTGCGGATTGTGTTTTTCTAATTTTGTGGGATGATGATTAGCGCTTTGATACCCCCCGCATCGTGCGAAGCGCAGCCCTAGTATGCGCCCCCGCTGCCGGGGCTTTTTTTGTCTGTCTTATCCAAAAGTAGGGACTGTAAATATTTTACCTTGTGGTAAAATATAATCGCATTTTACAGGCGGGGGTCGCTTGGGGTGCAAGCCCTGGATTGCCCACCAGCAGATCCGGGGCTTTTAGCTGTCTATTTTATAATTTGAAACATACCAAAGCTCTATTAATAAATCTGATAGGGAGTTACCGGAGGCAGGGTAAAATAGATATTGTTAATGGTGACATTTGGCTTCTGGCTTCATCCATCTCAGCATCCATATGAGCCAGTTATCCTGTGTGACGTTTTCCACGATAGGTCCATTCAGCATGGACAAATTCTATCCAGGACAGCGGTACGCATGAATTCGGTATAGTGCTTTCAAAAGCGATTTAGGCGCTCAAACACTAGTAGCGTGAATGTCAAACCGAGCGTCTATACGGCGGCTCCTGAGCGTACTATTTAAGCCGGGCAAATTGTCATGCCGCCCGTATAAACCTCATTCATTTTCTGACTTCGGGTAAACACTATTAACCATCATTATAGATGAGCTATGCGGCACAAAATCGCGGATCTTAGCATCTCCAAGATTGGTGAAGGCAGCACTGCCGGAATGCTATATTGCATACGCTTGACCCTACTCTGTGCATGAGCCAAATCCCCTGCATTAAGCTCACTAGTTTGCATCGATGGCCTTCATGTAGATATAAAAGATGAATTTTGTCTATACGCTCTTATGTTTACTACCTACACAAATTTTAATTCAACACAATTCCTAATAAATATAATTACCAGTATAAACCAACATAAGTAAATTTTTTATAAAATGATAAATAATATATTTAGGATAATATGCTGTATTATTTTATATAATTCTATCAAATTTATAAAATAGTAATCTATATTAATTAATCAGAGAATAAAATTAATTCTGAATAAATATTTAACATGTTATTAATCCGGATAATATCTTCGAGAGGCGTACGCATCAGTAGATGCTTGTTTAGGCTTTCAAATAGTCACAGCCTTGCAAAAAGCTGCTCTTTTTATCTAAATATGAATTATGAATTATGAATTTTATATAAGAATATTCTTATTGGAGACCTACTTATTAGGGTTTCTTCATTTTTGGTTACACAATAATGTTCCCACACATCAAGTCCAACCCTTAGAGGCCCACCTTACTTGATGCAGCGAACCGGCGATCAATTTATGCGCGCCGCTTTTTTTGCCTTATTATGCTTAGGAGATCGTTTGCAAATGCCCATAGACGAGTCTCGTGAGCACAAATTGTATGCAGGTTATTAACGATAACCGAAGCGAACTAAGCCAAGAAACAGAGCACAAACCATCTATATGTGATAGCGCAGGAGTTGATAGACGTTAAACTACTCAACTAAGATAATCCTGACCACCAAAGGTAAACGTAGATGCTTTAAACAAGCCTACGGACAATTGTGCTGCTGTGATTTTCCAGGAAGCTGAAGTGAAAGCCTTCTCCAGCTTACATGCTAAAAAGACTCGATGTTTATCCGCGAGAAAAGCTTTCCCTGAGATAAAAGCACTCTTGCAGATATACGGCGTTAAGGAGCGATTGAGGCACAGGCAGGTATCTTATATCTGCAACTGCAAAGAGTGCCATGTTTAGCCTCGTTTTCTGTTAGTCAAAAATCCGCCAACCTATGGAAACTGGCACTTGCACCCTGTCAGCCGAGATGGATATCACTCCGATTTCTGGCCTTCGCGGGATTTCAATCCGCTTCCCACTGACAGGGATTGTCGTGCCGGATTTGAAATATTCGATAAGGCTTATGGCAACAAGGGATACACAGGATTGTGGCGCGCCATGCTCGACGCCTCCGCACTAGGGGAGAAGGCAGGATGAAGCTGACAGCGGCCATTCTGCTGACCGCATCTTTAAGTTTCATCGCAGGAGAGAAATGGGCCGTGGGCAACGAGCCTCTCCCTATCAAGCGCAATGAGCTGCTGACCCGGTCCATCGAACTCAGCCAGAGCAATCGCGGAGTGATCGAGGATTTCTCGAAGCTCATCAAGGAAACCGATTGGTGCGACGGTCGCCAAGCCCTGAAAGGCGTGAGTGATGGGGCGCGCATTTGCAGAGTATGTTCGCAGAGCGATTGCAAATCGTAGAAAGACGGTTGCTGAAATAGCTCATGAACAAATAACCGAAGAGCGGAAAGCCAATCTACGCGCTTGCTATCAGGCATATCTTGACAACAAGCGCCGCACCGCACTGCAAGAAAGGGGGGAGAGATGACGGCTAAAGCAACACCTTATTGGCCTGCCGCTATGCCGCTCAATCAAGCTGCGGCTTACTGCGGAATATCGACTGCAGCATTCAAGGAAGTTTGCCCTGTTAAGCCGGTATCGCTCACAAGTACAGCAAAGGGGCATCGGTTCCTGCGCCAACGCTTAAATGAGTAGCTTGCCTCACTGGATCAGAATATGGATTATTCCAACCTTTCGCCGTTCGAGGCATGGAAAGCAAAGAGAAATGTACGTTCAGCTTAAAGGGCTGCATACCGTCAAAAAGAAAATGCCGGGCGGAACCGTTAAGGAATATTACTACGCTTGGCGTGGTGGCCCCCGTCTGACTGCTGACCCGATTAAAGACAGAATTGCTTTTATTGCTGAATTTAACGCAATGCGCAGAGCGAACGCGGAGTCTGACAAGGAAACTCTCGCTGGCTTGATCGAGCGTGGGCTGTAGCAAAGCGTGTTTTCTCGTGGGCTGTCGATATGGAATTGATAATGCGCAACCCTTGTGCTGGGGGTGGTCACCTGTGGAAAGGCTTGCGCGCAGACATAATCTGGGCTGATGAACAAATTGATGCGGCAAAGGCAAATCTAGGGAAAGAGCTATGGCAAGCCCTAATGCTGGCGCTTTGGACTGGTCAAAAGCAAGGCGATTGGCTGGCTCTCACATGGACTGCATATGACGGGCAGCATATCCGCCTTAAACAATCGAAAACTGGAAAGCGTGTGACCATCCGTGTCCATTCAGAGCTTAAGAAAATGCTGGATGAAATGACACGAGGTGACGCGGTGAATGTCCTGACAAACACACGTGGAGAGCCATGGACCAGCGATGGGTTTAAAACGTCATGGGGAAGCAACGAAGAATGCGGGAATAAGCGGTGTAACTCTCGGCCACTTACGCGTAACATTCATTACCAAAGCACGGCAAAGCGGGGCAACCATGGAAGAAATTGCAGCCGCTTCCGGCCAATCAATAAAAGACGTAGCAAGAGTGCTAGAAGTACATTATCTGGCGCACGGTGAGGAGACAAATGATGCGGTGATTTTGAAGCTTGAGCGGGGAAAAAAGTGAACAATTCTGTAAACCGCTCACGAAAGGCCTGTAAACCGCCCTTACACCCACATCATCTAAGTCATTGAAAACAATGGCGATCCCGACAGGATTCGAACCTGTGACCATCGGCTTAGAAGGCCGGTGCTCTATCCAGCTGAGCTACGGGACCTCACCATCAGAACCCGGCTTTAGCACAAAGCATAAGGCCGGGAAAAGCTGTTAGTGCGTCCAAGGCTGTGGACGGTAGAAGCTAAAGTTATCCGAATAGGAAACCTTGCGACGCTTCACTTCATGCGGCTCGATTACGCGATAAGCGATACCGTTGCGGGTCGCATATTCAATTGCGTCTTCACGGCTGTCGAAAGACAGGCGAATCTGACTCTTCATGTCACCGGATGATGTGTAGCCCATAAGCGGCTCGACTTTACGAGCGCTTTCTGGCTCATATTCCAGAAGCCAGTTATCGGTTTTGGCTTTACCAGACTGCATTGCTGTCTTAGCTGGACGGTAAATACGTGCAACCATTTAACGAACCTTGATCTATGCTCTTAAGCCCGCGCAGGGCGATAATTTCACCAAGGCAATAGTTTACACGTCACACCATGTCAACGCGATAAAGGCGCACGCCACAGCATCTGACTGCGACATACTCATCTTGGCAAATTCTCTGGAAAAAATGGTCGGAGCGAGAGGATTCGAACCTCCGACCCCCTGATCCCAAATCAGGTGCGCTACCAGGCTGCGCTACGCTCCGTGCTTTGTAAGCGGCCCTTCCCTAGATAATCGCTGGATATAAAGCAAGCGCTAAAAGCATTTTTTTGAATTTTATTTGAAGCGTTTCACAGCCATTATGTTTGCGGTTATTCCTAACCTCCCGGAACCAAGCCTGTCTTGGTGCGTTTCATTTACAACTTTAAATTTTCAGGAGTTTCAGAGTGAATCGCAACGGGCTTTATCTGATTATCGGTGCTCTTGTCGTCGTGGTCGCAGGATTTGCTATCTATACCTATCAAGAGGAAACAAAACCTTCCGGGATCGAAATGAAGATTGGAGAGGGTGGCGTTTCTATCCAGGAAAATTAATCCTTTAGTCTGAGAGAGCGGCGCCAACATGGGCAAATTTTGCAGTCTAAATCGGTTGTAAACATATAAATCGATTAAGATTTCAAACGCTTACCGTTTGTGATGCAACGATTCTTCGCGGTCCATGTTAATTGCGTTGCCAAGAGCCAGTGGAGGGATCGACATGGATATCCAGACTTCAGATGCACTTTATCGTCGCCACGAAAATGAGTGGGCCGCATTTCGTGATGCTGTTCAGCAAAAAGAGGCGAGCCAGAAACGCGGTGAGACTGCTTCCGGTGAAGCCTTTTCGGGCAACAAGGCATCCGGACAGGAATAATTCATCCGACCAGCTTAATTAGAACGCCGCGAAAGCGGCGTTTTTTATTGCCGGAACAACGCTATAAAATCTTAAATTCAAGAAAATTCACTTGGGATTTCAATCTCGTCCGCTACCTTCTGCATATCGAAACAATTTCAGTATTTTGGGATCATGAAATGTCGGCACAGAAAGTAGCGATCATTACGGCAGGTGGCAGCGGAATGGGTGCGGCTTCCGCACGTCGGCTGGCAGCAGACGGTTTTTCCGTCGCAATCCTCTCGTCATCAGGCAAAGGCGAAGCATTGGCCCAGGAACTGGGCGGCATTGGCGTCACTGGGTCGAACCAGTCGGCTGATGACCTAAAGAAGCTCGTCGATCTCACTATCGAAAAATGGGGGCGTATCGATACGCTGGTGAACAGTGCCGGCCACGGTCCGCGCGCACCGATCCTCGATATTACGGATGAAGATTGGCACAAAGGTCTCGATACTTACTTTCTGAATGTTGTGCGCCCAAGCCGTCTTGTCGTGCCTTTCATGCAAAAGCAGAAGTCCGGCACGATCATCAATATCTCGACCGCATGGGCTTTTGAGCCAAGCGCGATGTTCCCGACTTCAGCAGTTTTCCGTGCTGGTCTGGCCTCGTTTACAAAAGTCTTTGCCGACACCTATGCAGCAGACAATATCCGTATGAACAATGTTCTGCCCGGCTGGATCGACAGCCTTCCAGCAACAGAAGAGCGCCGGGATAGCGTGCCTATGCAGCGCTATGGCAAAAGCGAAGAAATTGCTGCGACGGTTTCATTCCTTGCCTCCGAAGGTGCTGCCTATATCACGGGGCAGAACCTGCGCGTGGATGGCGGTCTCACCCGCTCGGTCTGATAAAACTCCTGGTAACCAAATGCGAAGGAAGACTCAGTAGGGTCTTCCTGTCGCGATTCGGACAGGGAACATGAAAAATGGCGCCACGGAAACGGAGCTCCCGCCCGACAAAACGCTCAACAGGGCGTTCTAACGGGCGCAAAAACAGTTCAGGTTCATCCGCACCAATTTTGGCGCTTGCCGCTATTTTGGGATTAGGTGCGTTCAGCCTGTGGGCAACGGCCCAGCATAAAAGCCCACAAGCAGCATTGACCGCTTTGTTCCAGCGCAATGTCCCGACAACCACTTCGTCTGCTCCTGCCAAGGTTGAAACTAGACAGCCTGTCGAGAAGGCCGCGATCGAAAAGAAGTCGCAAAGTAAAGATTATGCTGGCGCGGTGGGTCCCGTGCCACGCCCGGCCGCATTGGTAGCGCCGGCACCCGCCAAGCCTGTGCAGCAAACCGCAATTGAGGTTTCACCCCCCCCAATGCCGACGCAGAAAGTGGCCACACCACCGCCTCCCCCTGCATCCGCACGCGCATTGCCGATGCCACCACGCGGCACCAATACGCCCGCTCATTCCCCATCGGTGATTTACGCCAAAGCAAAACTCACCATTCACAAGAATGCATGGGATCGCTCACCAGCGATCGGTACCGTCGAAAAGGGTCGCGAAATGCGCTCCTATGGCAAGACCGGCAAGTGGCATCGCGTTGTCGTGCCTTCAACCAATATTATTGGCTGGGTTCATGAGGATCAATTGCTCGGTGGCCGTAACAAGCCCGACAGCGCACAGATGATGACCACCGGATCGATTGTCAAAAAGATGCAATCACCGGCTCCAGCGGCATCTGTTGTGCAGAAGGCACGCATTCAGCCGCCAATGGCAGTCGGACAGAGAAACTAGGTTTTCTGCGCGGCAGTTGCCATGGCTGCGATTTGCGGATCACCCGGCAGATAGTCAAAGCCAATTGCGAGCAGTGACGAAGTATCAGCGATCATGTCGCCGAACAGCTGCTCATAAAGCGTCTGTCTGCCCACCAGCGTCAGCAAAAACTTCATAAGAAAGGCTGGCACCGGGAGCAATCGTGGAGCACGCCCCATTGCTTTGCGGGCTTTTGTGATAATTTCGCGGGTTGAGCGGGGTTCTGGCTCGGCGAGATGGAAAATTTGGCCTGAAACCTGATCTTTTTGTGCATTGACGAGAAACATCAATGCACGCGCCACATTTTCCAGCGAAACAAAACTGCGCCGGTTGTCTGCCGAGCCAAAGGGAAGCGGCAATGCGGTGTCGCAAAGCTTCATTAGAGCGCGCAGATTGGCTCGTGCATCTGGGCCATATACGAGCACCGGGCGTGCAATAACCACCTCAATGCCAGGCATTGCAAGCAATGCTGCTTCTGCCTTCGCTTTGGCATGGCCGTAATCATCACGCGGTGAGAACGGCATATCCGGCATCAACGGCGATGGATTGCCTGCGATCGTGTAGATTGTTGAGACAAAGATGAAACGACGCACACCAGCCTGCCTGGCTTTTTCCGCAAGCTCGACTGTCAGGAGATGATTGACAGCGTCAAACTCATCCGACTGTGGTCGCTGAGCACCTGTACGATGCGCAAGTGCAGCGCAATGAATGACCGCATCGACGCCGTCAAAGTCTGGCGTTAAAAGCGCATCGCGTGAAATAGCGAGGGTTTCGTGTTCATCACCAGCCAGCTCGCGCAGAACAGCGCTCCCGATAAATCCGCCAGCGCCAGTGACAGCGACCTTCATCGCTCACCATGGCCAGTTTCGGACAAAACCTGTGCTGCAAGCGTGCGCGTTATGCGCGTTTTCTGCTCCATAGCCGCGTTATCAAGACGATCGACGATCTGGATCGCCGACAGAAGCGAGCGTTCAATGCGGCTCACCAGATAGCTCACCACATGCGGTTCAACGCTGATCTGACGATCAGCAAAGAGTTTGTGAATAACACCACCCAGCAGCATGTCGTCCGGTTCGGCAATTTCCACCACCGTCGCCGCCTTAAGACGTGATGCGAGATCGGGGAGTTTGACTTTCCAGTTTGCAGGCAGAAGACGCGAAGTCATTAGCAGCGACGGTCCCGGACCAAGGGCCGCATTCTGGCGAACGCTGTTGATAAGATGAAACAGGCCCGTTTCATCAAAACGATCCTCGCCGATATTATCAATCAGCACAGGATATTCCGCCGCACCATGCACCACGCTCTCGCTGATGGATTTTGGATTAGCCAGTAACGCACCTGTTGCCGCACGCCAGACTTCCGCAAGATGCGTTTTCCCCGCGCCCGTCGGTCCGGCAAGGATCACTACTGGGGCAACCCAGTTTGGCCAACGGTCGATAAGATCCACCGCCGCACGGTTCGACCCCGTGACGATGATATCTTCGCGGTGATAGCCGGGCTGATGCTCAAGGGCGAGCGGAATCTGACGCGGCGCGTCATTCATCGCTGCCTCCAGAATGTCTGACTCCTGAAAATCTGTCCCGGTTACGTTTCAATTTCATTTCTCTTTGCCTGTATTCTCGCCCGCCTCTATCAGCGGTCCGACATCTGAATGCGAACGCTTGTAAGCAGGGTCGTACATCGGAGAATGGAGATAGCGATTCAGGGCAAAGCGCACAAGCACCCCGACCGCTGCCGCAGCTGGCACTGCAACCAGCATTCCAGTGAAACCAAACAGAGAACCGAAAGCGAACAGAGCGAACATCAGCCATACCGGATGCAGGCCCACAGACGACCCGACGAGCTTTGGCTGGAGGATGTTTCCCTCCACAAACTGGCCCAGGAAAAACACGGCAGCAACAGCAACGATCATGATCCAATCCGGCCAGAACTGCACCAGTGCGACACCGATCGCAAGCGTCAGACCAACGAAGGAACCGATATAGGGAATGAAGCTGATAAGCCCAGCAAAAAAGCCGATCAGCAGGCCAAAGTTAAGCCCCGTCAGGGTCAGGCCGATAGCGTAATAAGTGCCGAGAATGAGGCACAAAGTGCCCTGTCCGCGTACGAAGCCAGCCACCGCTGCATCCATGTCGCGAGCAATACCGCGGACGGTATAAAGTTGCCTGCGCGGAACCCATGAATCGATACGATCAATCATGCGATCCCAATCAAGCAGCATGTAGAACGCAACCACCGGCGTAACGATGAAAAGACCCGCAATATCAATCAAAGATTTCCCCGAATTCCACAGGGACTGAAGCAATGTTGATAGAAAACCGGCACCCTGTTGCAGGAGTGTGCTCAAGTTTTCCTGAATGACTGAGCTATCGATACCGATAAAGCGTTTGAGCCACTGCGAATTCTCATTCGCGAGAAGTGCCTGCAATTGCGAAATATAATCGGGTAGCTTGGCAATAAAATCGGCAAGCTGTGTTGCGAGAACCGGTATGATGATCATCAATCCGACGACGAGTATGATCAGGAAGACCAGCAGAATGACGATTGTTGCAGCCAATCGCGAGAGACCCAACCGTTCCAGACGATCTGCAACAGGATCAAGAAAGTATGCCAGCGCCATACCTGCAACGAAGGGCAGAAGAACCGGGCTGAATATAACGAGAAATAAAACGAAAACAGCGACAGCGCATGTCCAGAACACGGCCTGACGACGGACGACAGAACCTGTAAAGCCGCCGACTTCTACATTGACGTGAATATCGCCGTCCCGAGTCACAGCTTCGGCCTGCTGTATCGTCTTGGTGGTCGTGTCATGTACAGGAGCTGGTTTCTTGGCCATATTGATCCATTCTCTGCAAAGATATTTCCCGCGTCTGAGCTATTATAATATATCGATGTTACTATTCTCGTAAGCGCAGGCAGATAGAGATAGTTAGATCGCCGCAAAAAGATTGCAATGATTATGCGTGAGGCGTTCGTCTTCTGTCGACAAGTTACTGCAAATCCACAATCGCATGAATTTCGGTAGATTTCTGCAGTGTTTTGCGCTTTTACGGCCTTCTGGCCTTGCAGGACACGCAATCTCATGTCATTGCGCCCTCATTATTCCCCAGATAAGGGCACAGCCCCGTTTCAGGCCAGTTTCAGGAGCAGGTGATGACCACGGAAAATAACCCCGCCAGAAAAAATGGACTGACTTATGCTGAAGCGGGTGTCGATATCGATGCCGGCAATCTGATGGTCGACAAGATCAAACCACTTGTGCGCTCGACGCGCCGTCCCGGAGCGGATGGCGAAATTGGTGGTTTTGGGGGTCTGTTCGATCTCAAGGCAGCAGGCTTCACCGATCCGGTGCTGGTTGCAGCCAATGACGGCGTCGGCACCAAGCTCAAAATTGCAATCGATGCAGACAAGCACGACACTGTTGGGATCGATCTTGTTGCCATGTGCGTGAACGATCTCGTTGTTCAGGGCGCAGAGCCGCTGTTCTTTCTCGATTATTTTGCAACCGGCAAGCTGTCCCCTGATCAGGGTGTAGCCATTGTGTCTGGTATCGCAGAAGGCTGCCTTCAGGCTGGTTGCGCACTGATTGGCGGTGAAACCGCCGAAATGCCGGGCATGTATCGCGATGGTGATTACGATCTGGCTGGCTTTGCGGTGGGCGCTGCAGAACGCAATCATCTGCTACCACGCGGAGATGTTTCCGAAGGCGATATCATCATCGGCCTTTCGTCGTCGGGCGTTCACTCCAACGGCTTCTCTCTTGTTCGCCGTATTGTCGAAATGTCCGGCCTTGGCTGGAAATCGGATGCACCGTTCAAGGAAGGCGCAACGCTTGGTGAAGCGCTGCTGGAACCAACCCGCATCTATGTGACGCCGTTGCTTGCCGCGATCCGTGCTTCAGATGGTATAAAGGCATTGGCCCATATCACTGGCGGCGGTTTCCCGGATAATATCCCCCGCGTTTTGCCAGAAGGTCTTGCCGCTGAAATCAATCTCGATGCAATCGATGTTCCAGCCGTATTCTCCTGGCTTGCAAAAACCGGCGGAGTCGAACCGCTCGAAATGCTGCGCACCTTTAACTGCGGCATCGGCATGATCGCCGTTGTTTCACCGGACAAGGTGAACGAAGTGACTGCAGCACTCACCAATGAAGGCGAAAACGTCACAACACTTGGCCGTATGGTCAAGCGTGAAGGCGAAGGCGTGGTCTATCAGGGTACGCTGAAGCTATGAGCCGTAAACGGGTCGTCATTTTTATCTCGGGCGGTGGCTCCAACATGGAGGCTCTGATCCGCGCTGCGCAGACGACCGATTTTCCAGCTGAAATAGTCTCGGTCTTTTCTGACAAGTCAGACGCAGGTGGCCTTGCCAAAGCACAAGCCGCGGGCATCCCGACACAGGTGTTTACCCGCAAGGATTACGCCTCCAAGGAAGCGCATGAAGATGCGATTCTTGAAGCGCTTGCCGCTTTGAACCCGGACATTATCTGCCTTGCAGGTTATATGCGGCTCCTCACCGCCAAATTCATTGCACCTTATGAAGGCCGCATCCTGAACATCCACCCGTCGCTGCTGCCGCTTTTTGCAGGCCTTCACACGCATCAGCGAGCATTGGACGCAGGCATGAAGCTTGCAGGTTGCACTGTACATCTGGTGACGGAAGGCATGGATGAAGGTCCGATTCTGGCACAGGCTGCGGTGCCGATCGTGGAAGGCGATACGGAGAGCAGCCTTGCTGCGCGCGTTTTGAAAGCGGAACATAAAATCTACGCTTTAGCCCTCAGGAAATTTGCCAGCGGTGACGCGGAAACAGGCCTGTCACAAGATACGATGATCATCAGCGCCTGACGTAGAAGGGCGCGAATAAGCGCGACAAATTAATCACACCCGAATTTTTTCGTTAACAAAACTTTAATTCTCGCGAAAATGCCCTAATTCAGGTTCGTAAGGGAAGCTGCTTCGGCAACCCGTGAGATTCGCATAAGCGTTTCTTTCAGTATGTGTTTATTAGAGGACAAAATCATGTCTCTCCGTTTTTCGACTTCCTTCCTGTCGGCCATGGCCGTCGTTTCGGGCATTGCTATTTCTGCACCTGCTTTCGCTGCAGATTATGTAGCGTCTCCCAACTCAGGTCGCACCCAGCCACGTTCGGAAGTTGGCACTCTTACCTGTGACATTTCCCCTGCAATCGGCGTCATTATTGGTAGCCAGCAGGACGTGGATTGTGTTTTCAAACCTGTTCGCGGTCGCGGCCCGGTGGAACATTACACCGGCAACATCACAAAAATCGGCGTTGATGTCGGCTTCATCAATGGCGGTACTGTTGCATGGGCTGTGTGGGCGCCAACCGTTCGCCCTGAAGGCGCGCTCAAAGGCCGTTATGTCGGCGCATCGGCAAACGCCGCTATCGGTATTGGTGCTGGCACCAATATCCTGACCGGTGGTTCTTGGAAGACAATTTCGCTGCAGCCTATTTCGGTTCAGGGCCAGAAAGGTCTCAACGCAGCTGTTGGCCTCTCCAAGCTCAAACTGAACTACGCAGGCTAATTGAGTTTGAACCAATTAAAACCCGCGCCCAACATGAGTTCGGCGCGGGTTTTCTATTTTGGCGCGCACCTTGTTCCGAAAACCGGTTCCCACTTTTCGGGATGCGCTTTATGAAAGCTTTCTGATCCAGATTTTGGTGTCATGAACTGCCAGACCACCATAAGGTGCGGCCGGTTCCGCTCCGATCAGCGTGTTGATCCCCTCGCCCCGCTCGAACGTCGAGTTTGGGAAAATACCTTCCGACACAACGACACCACGCTTTTGACCAGCGCGCAACACTGCATGTAGCACCACTTCACCGCGATGATTGCCGATTTCAATCCGTTCACCATCTAAGATATCAAGCTGAGCCGCATCATCCGGGTGGATGAGAAGCTCTGGACGAACCTCTTTGGCAAGAGATGTTGGTGTTTCGGCAAATGTCGAATTCAGGAAATTATGGGCGGGCGATGTGGCAAGACGGAATGGGTGTTCGGCATCCACCGCCTCAATCACGTTCCAATAGTCCGGAAACTCTGGAATTGAGTGGTGTGGCCCCTGCAGGCCCATGACTTCCGGTGGTTTGTTTGGTGACGGACTGCCGGTCCAATCGGGACGGAAGCGGAACTTGCCGTCCGGCCATTTGAAGCCATTGATGTAATGGGCTTCCTCAAATGGCGGCTGCACATCGACAAAGCGCTTTTCCTTCAATTCATCGAAATGCGGAAGATCGCTGTTGGCATTCATGTTGTCGATCAACGTACGCTCATCGACGTTAAAGCCCGGCAGATGAGCAACGCCCAGCCGCTCAGCCAACTCATTTATAACAAAGATATTAGGCCGAGCTTCTGCCAGAGGTTCGATCAGCTTCGGCCCTAGCACCACATGCTGCTGTCCGCCACCACGGTAAATATCGTCATGTTCAAGAAATGTCGTCGCAGGCAAAAGCACGTCAGCCATCATCGCAGTATCGGTCATGAACTGCTCATGCACGGCAACAAACAGGTCTTCGCGGGCGAAGCCCTGCCGCACCAAGCGCTGTTCCGGCGTTACATTCATCGGATTTGTGTTCTGGATGAGCATCGCCGTTACAGGCGGGCCTCCGTACAACGCTTCGCTATCGCCAGTAAGAATACGCCCGATCTTCGACTGATCAAGAAAACGCAGGCTTTTATCCTGCATTGCGCTGCCTTCGATCTCGCGCTTGTCCATCTTGAAGATGCCGGCATTGGAATGAAACGCGCCACCGCCCTCATATTGGAATGCGCCGGTAACACACGCAATTGATGCGGCAGCGTGCATGTTCACAGCACCATTGCGCTGGCGTGTAAAGCCGTAGCCAAGCCGGAAATAGCTACGCTTGGTCTGTCCCACCAGATGTGCAAAAGCTTCGATTTCCTCGACACTCAGGCCGGTGATTTCTGCTGCCCATTCCGGTGTACGGGTCTGAAGATGGGATTCCAACCCCTTTGGATCGTCGGTGTAGCGATTGAGATAATCCCAGTCCGCAAGACCATCACGAAACAGCACATGCATGACAGCGCAAGCAAAAGCACCATCCGTTCCGGGCTTAAGCACAATGCCCATATCCGCCTGTCGCACAGTCGCATTGGCATAGATGTCGATGACGACGATCTTGGCTCCGCGATCCTTGCGTGCCCGCACGGCATGCGTCATCACATTGACCTGCGTAGCTGCGGCATTCGTGCCCCAGATAATGACCACGTCGGCCTTTGCCATTTCGCGCGGATCAGGCCCCGTCAGGCTACCGGTACCAGCAAAATAACCAGTCCACGCCATATTTGTGCAGAAACTGTCGAACTGGTTCGAATAGCGTTTGGCATAGCGCAGGCGATTGATGGAATCGCGCTGCACGAGCCCCATTGTACCAGCATAGTAATATGGCCAGACGGTTTCGCTGCCATAGGTCTGCTCGGCCTTGATGAAGCGTTCAGCAATGAGATCAAGCGCTGCTTCCCATGACGCCCGCTTCCACTCGCCACCACCCTTGCGGCCAGCGCGAATGAGCGGATGTTTCAAACGGTCGGGATGGTGAACCCTCTCGGCATACCGGGCCACCTTGGCGCAGATCACACCAGCGGTATAGCTGTTGTCCTTGGTGCCACGGACACGACCGATTGTGCGCTCGTCTAAAAGTTCGACATCAAGCGCACAGGTGGAGGGACAATCATGCGGACAGGCAGAATGCCCGATTTTGATATTTGACTTGGGGGATGGCTGGCTCATAGTGCTTTTTATCGCAACCGAAGTTCCTCAGAAACGAATTTCTGACGAATTGAACAACCTGCGACGAAATGGATTTTTATGAAAGCCGTAAGGTTACGGCACCAAGAACAATCAGACCGGCTGCTAGAAGACGTGGCAACCCCACTCTCTCTTTGAGAATGAGTCCCGAAATCAAAATACCAAAGAGAATGGCGGTTTCCCTCAATGCTGCGACCATTGCAATTGGCGCCATAGTCATAGCCCACAGAGCAAGGCCATAAGATAACAGAGTGCCTATGCCACCGATAAGTGACGGACGCCAATGATTGCGAACATAGTGCAGAAAGCGATCAGGTTCGCGGTAAAGCGCCCAACCCGCCAGTGGAAAAGCATTTACCAGAAACAACCAGAGCGTGTATGACAAGGTATGCCCTGACGCACGCACACCGACGCCGTCGATGATGGTATAGGCTGCGATGAATCCAGCATTGGCTATAGCCAGCAGTGCGGTTTTGCTGGAGGTGCCACCATTGCGATGCCGTGCTTCAATCGCCATTGCCAGAACGCCCGAGCAAATCAGAATAACGCCGATCCAACCACCCAGACCGATGCGCTCGCCAATCAAAGGTGCACTGACAAGAGCTACCAATAAGGGCGGAGTACCCCGCATGATCGGATAAGCCTCGCTCATATCGCCGGATTTATAGGCGGCTGCGACCAGCGACATGTAAAATATCTGCGTGATGGTCGACAGGCCGATGTAAATCCAACTTGAGGGATGCGGCAGCGGTAAGAACGGCAGGAAGAAAACGGCAATCAGACCAGCCGCCCCAACCACACAGGCGGCTGCAAAAAATTTGTCGCTTCCGCCTTTGACGATGGCATTCCAGCTTGCGTGGAAAAACGCACCACAAAGGACAATCAGCAGTACGCTACCAGACATGGAAGACTCGACTCAGATGAGAGCAGATAATGAAGGTTTTATGTCACATTTGGTGAAACAGGGATATTGCCGAAAGCAACGAGGCATGAAACAAGCGCCGTTATGAATTATCGTCACGCCTATCACGCCGGGAACTTTGCCGATGTCGTCAAGCACGTCATCCTTTCCCGCATTGTTGAATATCTCAAGCGGAAGGATCAGGCCTTTCGCGTTATCGATACCCATGCAGGCATCGGCCTTTACGATCTGCGCGGCACCGAGGCAGGCAAAACCGGCGAATGGACCGGCGGTATCCGCCGCATTTTCGATGCAGTCGAAAAGGGTGAAATCCCGGATACTGCAATTGAACTGCTGCAGCCTTATCTCGATGTGGTTCGCACGGTGAATAAGGGTAAAGAGCTACGTCACTATCCCGGCTCGCCGCTTTTGACCCGTCATCTGTTACGTAAACAGGATCGCATGTCGGCGCTGGAGCTTCATCCGCAAGATGCCAAAAAGCTGGCGAAGCTGTTTGACGGTGATTATCAGGTGCGCGTCATAGAACTGGACGGCTGGCTTGCGCTCGGTGCGCACATGCCGCCGAAGGAGAAACGCGGACTGGTTCTGATCGATCCGCCATTTGAGATTGCAGGAGAATTCGACCGGTTGGTCGATGGTCTCGTGAAGGCACATAAGCGCTTTCCAGGGGGGACTTTTGCGCTCTGGTATCCCGTCAAGGATCGCAGGGAAACCGAGCGTTTTGCAAAATGTCTGCGTGAAACAGAAATTCCGAAGATCATGCGCATTGAACTTGCGATTCGTGCACCGTCTCTTGAGCCCAAGCTCGATGGAACAGGAATGATCATCGTCAATCCGCCCTATACACTCGAAAGTGAGATGCAAATCCTGCTTCCCTGCCTTACCAAGTTGCTTAGTGAAGAAAAGGGGAGCCATTTCAGCATCCAATGGATACGCAGTGAGACGGATCACACTTGACCGCTGTCCCTTGCTGAATGAAACTGCACTCAGCCAATTTAATGACGTGAGCTTCGTGCTCGAATTGTGAGACAGGATAGAGACATGCAACGCAAGTTGGATCGCATCGGACAGTTTTCTCGTGCAGCACTTCTGGCTGCATTAGCTCTTCCCCTGACGTTCACTGCCCTGCCAGCAAGCGCCGCTGATTATCTCAAATCAGCTCCAACTGCCATCGGCGACGCAGGTCTCTGCAATCAGCAAAGTGTTCTGCGCCGCGTGGTTTCTGATTTCGGATATCAAGTTCGTCATGTGCCGCACCTTCCGCAGGTCGGCATTTCAGCGATGAGCGATGTTCGCCTCACCCGTTATGAGCCCAAGAACAATCCAGCGCAGATCGAGCGCACCTACTGTCGGGCAACAGCTGTGCTCAGCAATGGGCAGTATCGCCCGGTCTGGTATATGGTTGAAGAAGGTCAAGGTTTCGCCGGCGTCGGCAGCAATGTCGAATTCTGCGTCGAAGGGTTCGACCGCTGGTATGTCTTTGACGCTAGCTGCCGCGTTCTGCGCTGATCGGACGGACAATGTTACGCAAACTGGCGGCGATTTCAGCAGCCCTTCTTGCAACTTCATTTGTAGCGCTACCCGCAACAGCGCAACACCGGGGCAGCGACCGCCCCGGTGTTTTTGATTTTTACGTGCTCTCGCTTTCATGGTCACCAAGTTACTGCGCCTTGGAAGGGCCCAGAGCAAACAGGCAACAATGCGGGACCAACCGACCTTTTGGGTTTGTCGTTCATGGCCTTTGGCCGCAGAATGAATGGGGCTATCCGGCGAATTGTCAGTTCGATGATACGCGCAGCCGTGGCAGTTTCGTGGCGCGGCAGATTGTGTCCAGCGTATCCGACATCATGCCTTCCACGGGTCTTGTCGCCCATCAATGGCGCAAGCATGGAAGCTGCTCAGGCCTTTCTCAAAGCGAATATTTCAACACAATCCGCCAAGCTTATGAGCATGTGAACATTCCGCCAAGCCTTCGCAGTCTGGCTGGAAACCGTCGTGTTGATCCGGCATTGGTGGAAAAAGCCTTTATTGCCGCCAATCCGGGGATGAAACTTGATGGAATCTCCATTTCCTGCAATCGCAATTACATGCAGGAGGTTCGTATATGCATGACGAAAGATCTAAAATTTCGACCCTGCGAACAGGTTAATAATAACGCATGCCGCAGCCACTCAGTTATGATGCCTGCGACGAGATAGTCCTAAACATCAGGAATAATCATGACTCAGATTCTTTACTCGCCCGCCTCGCCCTATAGTGCGAAGGTGCGTATGGCAGCGACCTATGCTGAAATTCCGTTCGAAAGCGTAACCGTTACCACCTCTGCTGAGCCCGAGAACCTGATCAATGCCAATCCTTTGGGAAAAATTCCGACACTGATAACTGATGATGGCAAGTCAGTGTTTGATAGCCGTGCAATCATGCAATACCTCAACCGCGTATCGGGGAATAAAGTTTTTCCACGGAATGCCGAAAAGCGTACCGATGCAGAGCGTTATGAAGCAATCGCTGACGGTCTAGCCGATGTTCTGCTTGCGCATGTTTACGAGCGTCGCACACGGCCCGAAGAAAAAATATATCAACCATGGCTGGATCTGCAATGGCGCAAGGCGGAACGGGCGCTTGACCTGTTGAATGAAGCTCCACCTCGTCTTGCCGCCAAGCTGCATGGTGGTCATATCGCTATTGCTGCAACGCTGGGTTATCTAGCCTTACGCTTTGAAGGCCAGTGGGAACGTGGCCGACCAAAGCTCAAAAAATGGATGAAGCGTTTCGAAGAGCTACATCCAGAGCTTTCAAAGCTTCTGCCACACGTTTAAAATAAAAAAACCGGGCAGAGTTTTCTGCCCGGTTTTCCTGTTCGATTACAACGTAATTAGAACTTGTAGCCAAGACCAACGCGGATGTCCTGCGTGTCCAGCTTATCACGAACAGTCGTGCCGCCGAGATCGTAGTTCTTGTTACCGAACTGAGTGTAGCGATATTCGACGCGACCAAGAATGTTCTCGGTCAGCTTAGCTTCCATACCAACGCCTGCAGTCCAGCCAACGCGGAACTTGCTTTCATCGTCGTTGTTACCCGAAAGCTTAACCTGCGAACCAGCAACACCGCCAGTGATATATGGCATAACTGGGTTCAGGTCGTAACCCAGACGGCCACGCAGCGATCCTTCAAAGCCCTGCTTAACCTGAAGACCATCACGGGACTTCTTGGCAGCCGAATAGCCAGCGTCGCCTTCAACACCATAAACAAACTGGTCCTGCTGGAAATTCCAGCCAGCGTAAGCGCCGCCCTTCCAGTCGTCAGGCTTCACAGTGATGTTGCCACCAGGAAGTTCGTTCTTCGACTTGTTCCAACCGTAGCCGAGGTAAAGACCAGTGTAACCACCAGCCCAGCTGTACTGTGGAGCCATTTCAACCGGAGCTGGAACAGGAGGCTGTTCCATGATTGCGTCAGCTGCGAAAGCGGTTGCAGAGAACGGCAGCAGCGCAGCCGAGGCGATTACGAGAGACTTAAGAGTGCGCATTGCATTCTCCTTCAATAAATTACCTTTAGCGCGGTCCCTTATCGGGTGGGCATCAATTTGGGACTGAGACGCCCATGCCGCGCTGACAGGGAAGACATATCGACGATAATTGCGGCACGATCTGCCCCCTCGTGTGGAGATAACCTGTCGAGAACATGGCAAAATTGCGATGTTGCATTCTGGCAACGCTTCGGCAGCAGCCCCATATAAGGTGCAGAGAATTGAGTCTTGAGAAAAGGAAACATGTCAGCCAAATAGAAACCACTGAATTTGCTAGCTTTTCGTCAGCATTGAATGCTTATCACTCTATTTTCTGCTGCATTTCTCCTGCAAGATGTCCTGAATCACGGCGATGAATAACGATAAGAAAGTGTTTACCCTGTTGGAAACAACACAAAACAGCCCGCTTGCTAATTGTCCCGTTCTGGTAACCGGCGGTGCACGGCGCATAGGAAAAGCGATCGTTCTCGATTTAGCGGCGCATGGCTTTCCGGTTGCTATTCACTGCAATCGCTCTGCCAAAGAAGGTGAGCAGCTCGCCGAAGAAATTAACGCTAACGGCGGAAAAGCCTGCATTGTTCAGGCTGACTTGGCTGATGAAAGTGACGTTCGTGGACTGCTGAAACAGGCTCAGGCTCAGCTTGGCCCGATCCGCCTACTTGTAAACAATGCATCGCTCTTTCAAGACGACCGTGTCGGAACCCTTGATATGCAACTCTGGGATCGCCACTTTGCTATCCATCTCAAGACACCTGTTATGCTCGCCGAAGAAATGGCCAAAGCTTTGCCCGATAATCTTGATGGGCTGGTGATCAACGTCATCGATCAGCGAGTCTGGAAGCTAAACCCGCAGTTCTTTTCTTATACGCTTTCAAAAACAGCGCTCTGGAATGCAACAAAAACCCTCGCACAGGCACTTGCGCCCCGGATTCGTGTGAATGCTATAGCACCAGGCCCGACCTTGCCGAGTGAACGGCAGAACCTGAATGACTTTGAACTACAGGTCAGCCGCCTGCCTTTACAAAGAGCTCCCGACCTAGCCGAATTTGGGCGCACTGTTCGTTATTTTTGGGAAAGCCGCTCTGTTACCGGTCAGATGATCGCTCTGGATGGCGGACAGCACATCGCATGGGAGACACCCGACATAGCAGGAATTAAAGAATGACCATGTCACGTAAATTCAATGATGATGTCTTTTCACACCTCCCATCCGATGTTGAGAGTGATGTGACAGATATTAGCATGGATGATGCGTATACGGACGACCATGATTCTATCGAACAAACGACAGCTGCCGCTTCTGTTGCTGATTCCATACAATGGGATTCTTCAGATGGCCTGCCGGATACCACAGGTCTGAGTGGCGCGGATATTATTAGTGCCTTTGTCAAACACTTGCCCAACAATCCAGGCGTCTACCGCATGTTCAACAGCGCGGGTGACGTTCTTTATGTCGGAAAAGCTCGCAGCCTGAAGAAGCGCGTCTCGAATTATGCACGTGGTATTGGTCATTCAAACCGTATCACCCGCATGATTGGCGAAACGGTTACAATGGAATTTGTTGTCACCCGCACCGAAACCGAAGCGCTGCTTTTGGAAGCGAATCTCATCAAGCGTTTAAGGCCACGCTTTAATGTTCTGCTCAGAGATGACAAATCATTCCCCTATATCCTGTTGACTGGTGACCACCGTGCACCGGGCATTTTTAAACACAGGGGCGCACGCACGCGCAAAGGCGAATTCTTCGGCCCGTTTGCGTCCGGCGGCGCGGTTACACGCACAATCAATGCACTTCAGCGCGCATTCTTGCTGCGCACTTGCACAGATTCTGTGTTCGAATCGCGTACGCGTCCCTGTTTGCTCTATCAAATCAAGCGTTGTTCCGGTCCTTGCACACACGAAGTCAGCGATCAGGATTACGCCGAATTAGTTAGCGAAGCGAAAGCCTTTCTTTCAGGGAAAAGCCAGAAGGTAAAAGATCATCTGTCAGCAGCCATGCAAGCCGCATCGGCCGATCTCGATTTTGAACACGCGGCTGTCTATCGCGACCGCCTTGCCGCACTTTCGCATGTTCAGTCACATCAAGGCATTAATCCTCAAACCGTTGAGGAAGCTGATGTATTCGCCATCCATCAGGATGGTGGCATGACATGTATTCAGGTCTTCTTCTTTCGTACAGGCCAGAACTGGGGCAATCGCGCCTATTTTCCGAAAGCAGACAGTTCCCTTGGCCCTGCTGAAGTTTTGGGAGCATTCCTGTCGCAATTCTATGATGACAAGCCCTGCCCCAAGCTCATTCTCCTTTCAGAAGGCATCGAGGATCAAGAACTGCTTGGAGATGCGCTTTCATCAAGAGCGGGACACCGCGTATATGTGAATGTGCCGCAACGCGGAGAAAAGAAAGAGCTGACTGATCATGCTTTGACCAATGCTCGTGAAGCTCTTGGACGCCGTCTGGCTGAAACATCTTCTCAAGCGCGGCTACTCAAGGGGCTAGCCGAAGCCTTTGAATTACCAACAATTCCGCGCCGTATCGAAGTGTATGACAATTCGCACATCATGGGCACAAATGCAGTGGGCGGGATGATCGTTGCGGGGCCGGAAGGCTTTGTGAAAAACCAGTATCGTAAGTTCAATATCAAATCGACGGATATCACACCCGGCGACGACTTTGGCATGATGCGCGAGGTGATCGAACGCCGCTTTTCAAGGCTTGTCAAAGAACATGGCGAACCTGAATCGACAAACGATGGTGATAACAACGATGCATTCCCCGCTTGGCCGGATCTTATTCTAATTGATGGGGGTCAGGGACAGGTTGGTGTGGTCCGGGAGATTCTGGCTGAACTGGGAATCGCTCACCTTGTAAGAGCAGTTGGCATCGCAAAAGGTGTTGATCGCGAAGCCGGTCGTGAACGTTTCTTTATAGAGGGCAAAGCACCTTTCACACTGCCGCCGCGCGACCCGGTTCTCTACTTCATTCAGCGCATGCGTGACGAGGCGCATCGATTCGCCATCGGTACACATCGTGCAAAACGAAAGAAAGATTTTGTGGCAAATCCACTTGATGAGATTTCAGGAATCGGCCCGTCGCGGAAACGTGCTTTGCTTCATCACTTTGGAACGGCGAAAGCAGTTTCCAAAGCAGCAATCGAAGACCTCATGCAAATCGAGGGCATTTCAGAAGCCATGGCAAAGACTATTCACGATCATTTTCATGACCGGTGACGCAATTTTGTCTAGGTTAGAGCTGCGAATCTTACATAGGCGTCATTACGCCCCGGTAGAACGTATCAGCAGGTGTTGATTTTCTTTGTCATCCCTGTTGATGTGCTCTCATAACGAATGCGGCGGTGCTATGCGAAAAAATCACACTCTCTCTTTGCCTAACATTCTGACTTACGGACGGATTATCGCCGTTCCGCTTGTCGTTTTGTGCTTCTTTGTAGAGGGTCGACTGCAATCCAGTGATACTTCTCGCTGGGCCGCGCTCATAATTTTTGCTATCGCCAGTATCACTGATTTCTTTGATGGTTACCTGGCTCGCATATGGCAACAGACATCGACAATCGGTCGCATGCTGGACCCGATTGCAGACAAGTTGTTGGTTTCGGCCTGCCTTCTCCTCCTTGCGGCCGATGGAACCATTGCAGGCTGGACGCTCTGGGCAGCAATTATCATTCTATGCCGCGAAATTCTGGTATCTGGGCTACGTGAATATCTTGCAGAGCTGAAGGTCAGCGTCCCGGTTTCTAGGCTGGCAAAATGGAAAACCACTGCACAGATGGTTGCATTGGCGTTCCTGCTTGCAGGCCCCGCCGGCGAAAAAGTCTTGCCCTATACGACGGAAATCGGCATCCTCCTGCTCTGGATATCTGCAATTCTTACTCTTTATACGGGTTGGGATTATTTCCGCGCCGGGCTCAAACACGTCATGGACTAAAACTATGCGCGTCAATCTTGTTTATTTCGCTTGGGTGCGTGAGAAGATTGGTAAGGGAGAAGAGACTATCGAACTTCCTTTCGAGACAATCAGTGTTGGGAAACTCATCTCTCACCTCAAAAGCCTTGGCGAAGAATACGACGCTGCTTTTGAGCATGAGACGGTTATTCGCGCGGCCATCAATCAGGAACATGCTCAACATGACGAGTTCGTCAGAGACGGTAACGAAGTAGCCCTTTTTCCACCCATGACCGGTGGTTGACATGTCTGCGCAAGCGATATGCCCGCTTTTCATAAGCGTGCGTCCCGACGATTTCGATATTGCTGAAGAAATCCGTAAGCTTGGCGAAGGGCGTAAAGATATTGGTGCAATCGTTACATTCACAGGCCTTTGCCGTGATGAAGGTGGCAAACTTTCCGCACTTGAGCTCGAACATTATCCTGGCATGGCGGAAGCAGAGATTCGTCGTATTGCAAATGAAGCAATCAGCCGATGGCCTTTATCCGGTATTTCCATTATCCATCGCTATGGTCTTGTTAAACCCGGTGCAAACATTGTTCTCGTCGTCACTGCATCAGCTCATCGAAAGGCTGCTTTTGAAGCCGCGTCATTCCTGATGGACTTCATGAAAACTGGTGCGCCATTCTGGAAACGAGAACATCTGATTGAGGGCCGTACCGGCGACTGGGTCGAATCAAAGGCTGAAGACGATCAAAGCCGCGAACGCTGGCTTAAACACTGAACGTCCTGTTGTTTTGGACAAGTTGTCGCAGATGAAGCTCTTTTGCATATGGAAAGAGTTTCGATCACGCTATTTAAGCGCGAATTAACTATTTAAGCTCCTAAAATATTGGGTATTTTGGATAGTGTGTTACCGCACCGCCACAATTTTCACATGAAGCCGGGTCTATTGTCTGCTTTATGAATATTGATGTTTGCGAGTACAGGAAGCTGAAGCAATCGCCAGATTGAAAGCCCTGCTCGAAGCAGATGGAAAGAAATGCGGGAGCGGAAGTTTCGGATTAGGCAATGCTAAAAGGACTGACGAAAACTCTTTCTATTGTGGCAGCGCTCACAGCGGGTATCGGTGTGCTTGGCGGTACAGCCATATTCTTCACGACTTCTATGCCGACGGCCAGCATTGCGGCGGACAAGACTATCAGCGGTAAGGTCGTTTATCGCGAGCGTATTGCGCTGCCGCCTGAAGCTCACCTTGTTGTTCAGCTAAATGATGTTTCTCTTGCCGATGCCCCGTCTAAGACCATCGGCGAGACACGTATAGAAGCACCTCAGGGCTCACCAATCCCTTTCGCGATCAATTTCGATATTGATAAAATCGAACCGCAACACACCTATGCTCTTCAGGCACGTATCGTTGCAGGTGACACGCTCTGGTTTGTAAGTGATGAGCGTTACGAAGTGGATCCGAAGAACCCGCGTGAACCAATCGAAATCAAGGTCGTGATGGTTCGTAAAAGCGCAGATGAATCGACAGCGATTGGTATCGAAGGCAAGGACTGGCTCGCGGAAGACATTCAGGGGGGTGGCGTGGTCGATACCGCTCAGACCACGCTTCTCGTCGGTTCTGATGGCTCTGTCAGCGGCTCGGGCGGCTGCAACCGTTTCATGAGCAAGGCTACAATCTCGGGCAGCAATATCTCATTCGCTGAAATTGGTTCTACCTATATGCAATGCCCGCCTGCGCTGATGAATCAGGAACGCAAATTCCTCGATGTGCTCGGCAAGACGCGTTCATACAAGATGGATTCCGGAAAGCTCGTCCTGATAGATGAAGGTGGCGACGAGTTGGCAAGGCTTGCACAAAGCCTTTGATCGCATCCATGCTTAAATAAAAAAGCCCGGTCAAAAAGACCGGGCTTTTTTCAATTCATCTATCAGCAATTAGCCAACGATTTCGGTGCCGGAGAACCAGTAGGCGATTTCTTCAGCAGCAGTTTCAGGAGCATCCGAACCGTGAACCGAATTTTCGCCGATCGACAGAGCGAATTCCTTGCGGATCGTACCAGCGTCTGCGTTTGCAGGGTTGGTTGCGCCCATAACTTCACGGTTCTTGGCAATTGCATTTTCGCCTTCGAGCACCTGAACGATGGTTGGGCCGGAAGACATGAATTCAGTCAGTTCGCCAAAGAAAGGGCGTTCCTTGTGAACAGCGTAGAAGCCTTCAGCTTCACGCAGGCTCATCCAGACGCGCTTGGAAGCAACAACGCGCAGACCAGCTTCTTCAAGCTTGGCGGTGATGGCACCGGTCAGGTTGCGGCGGGTCGCATCAGGCTTGATCATGGAGAAGGTACGTTCGATTGCCATTATGACACCTTGTTTGATGGAAAATTTGAAAAGTGAGGCTCTATAGCGTTGATAGCCTCAATTGCCAAGGGGTAGCCCCCTCGCCCACGCCTCTTATCGGCTTGAGACGGCAGAAAATTGACTGCATAGATGTGTAAATTCGATTCGCGTTCGGGGGGAAGATGGAACAGCACTTTCAAATGTTCGCCTATTATAATCGCTGGGCCAATGAACTGCTCTATTCCGCGGCGGCCGATCTGAGCGATGTGGACTATAGACTCGATCTCGGACTTTTCTTTGGCTCAATCCATCGCACTTTCAATCATCTTCTGGTTACAGATCGTATCTGGATGAAGCGCTTTACAGGTGAAGGTGATCACCCCAACCAGCTTGATGCCATCATCACCGACGACTTCATCAAGCTGCGGGATATGCGCAAGGCTGAAGACCAACGTATCTGCAACTATGTTGAAGGCATGAATAGTGAACAGCTTGCAGGACGCTTTACCTATATGACAGCAACCAATGTGCGCACGATCAGTCAGCGGGTCGCGCCGGCACTTGCGCACCTCTTCAACCATCAGACGCATCATCGCGGACAAATTCATTCAGCACTCACGCGTTTGAGCGCGGATGCGCCATCGCTCGATCTCATTCAGTTTCAACGCACTGAAACAGGCCGCCGCTTCGCCTGATATAGGTTCAGATGATACTTGCGGAAATTTCTCAAGCCGTGCAAAAGCCTTCTCATCATGCTTATTCTTGACGATATCTCTGTACGCATCGCCGGACGCCTTCTAATCGACCACGCCAGTGTCACACTGCCTGCGGGATCGAAAACAGGTTTTGTTGGCCGCAACGGCACTGGAAAATCGACGCTTTTCCGCGTGATTACCGGTGATCTAGCTTCTGAGACCGGTAGCATTTCTCTGCCGAAGAACACGCGCATCGGCCAGGTGGCGCAGGAAGCTCCGGGGACGGAAGATGCGCTGATTGAAATCGTCATGAAGGCGGACAAGGAACGCACAGCACTTCTCGAAGAGGCTGAGACTGCAACCGATCCGCATCGTATTGCCGAAATTCATACGCGTCTTGCCGACATCAATGCGCATTCGGCGGAATCACGCGCAGGCGCAATTCTGTCCGGTCTAGGGTTCAACACAGAAGCACAACGCCGCCCGGCCTCGGCCTTCTCCGGTGGCTGGCGTATGCGCGTGGCGCTTGCAGCAGTACTGTTTTCCGAGCCGGATTTGCTATTGCTGGACGAGCCGACCAACTATCTCGATCTTGAAGGTGTGTTGTGGCTTGTTGATTATGTGAAACGGTATCCGCACACCGTGATCATCATCAGCCATGATCGCGACTTGCTGAATTCTGCCACGTCGTCGATCATGCATCTTGATCAAAAGAAAATCAGCTTCTGGCGCGGCAATTACGATCAGTTCGAGCGGCAACGTCATGAAATGCTGGAGCTTCAGCAAAAAGCACATGTGAAACAGGAAGCACACCGTAAACATATGGAAGCTTTCGTGGAGCGCTTCCGTGCCAAGGCATCAAAGGCCAGACAGGCGCAGTCGCGTATGAAGGCTCTGGAAAAGCTCAAACCGATTGAGCTTTACGTTGAAAGCAATGTGCAACCGTTCCGCTTTCCCGATGCGGAAAAGAAAGCCGCCTCGCCGATCATTGCGCTTGACCAT
Source organism: Ochrobactrum sp. Marseille-Q0166 (assembly GCF_014397025.1). Lineage (NCBI taxonomy): Bacteria > Pseudomonadati > Pseudomonadota > Alphaproteobacteria > Hyphomicrobiales > Brucellaceae > Ochrobactrum > Ochrobactrum sp. Marseille-Q0166. The sequence continues at coordinate 1,895,445 of NZ_JACJUO010000001.1, forward strand.
GCCGATGTCGGCTATGTGCCGGGCAAGCCTGTGTTGCGAAATGTCACGCTGCGCATCGACAATGATGATCGCATTGCGCTGCTCGGCTCCAACGGTAACGGCAAATCGACGCTGGCCAAGCTGATTGCCGGACGGCTGCAACCGGAAAAAGGCAATCTCACGCTTTCACCCAATCTGAAGGTAGCATTCTTCGCCCAGCATCAGATGGATGATCTGGTCCCCGAGGATAATGCGATCGAGCATGTGCGCAAGCTGATGCCGCTTGAAGCGGAGGCCAAAGTTCGCGCACGCGTTGCCCAGATGGGGCTTTCGACGGAGAAAATGCTGACACCTGCAAAGGACCTCTCCGGCGGGGAAAAGGCACGTCTTCTGATGGGGCTTGCTACTTTCCATGGCCCAAATCTGCTGATCCTCGACGAACCGACCAACCATCTTGATATTGATAGCCGAGAGGAACTGGTTCACGCGCTCAATGCTTTCAACGGCGCCGTTATTCTGATTGCGCATGATCGTCACCTTATCGAAGCGACGATGGAACGGCTGTGGCTGGTGCGTGCGGGTGGCGTGAACGCCTTTGATGGCGACCTTGATGAGTATCGCCAGATTGTTCTCGCTGATGCAAAGGGTGAGCAGGTATCAGACCGTGAAGAAGGCCCGAAGGTCAACAAAGCGGAACAGCGTAAACTTGCCGCCCAGAAGCGCGAAACTTTGGCTCCTCTGCTCAAAAAGATCAAGGAAACCGAGAGCTTGATGCAGAAACTGCAGAAACAGATTCAGGGTTTCACATCTCAGCTCGAGGACCCCGCTCTTTACGAGAAGGAGCCGCAGAAAGCGATCCGCATCAACAAAGAGATGAGCGATGCAAAAACGGCACTCGCTGATGCGGAAGACAAATGGCTGGAAATGTCTACCGAATATGAAGACGCAATGGCCGATTAGAGCGCGTTTCGATCTGATTGAATCGAATCCTCGCTTTAAATCATTGTTTTAATGCGCATCTTTATCTGATCCTAGCGGGACCATAATTCGTTCGCGTAAGCGTTTCACACTTTTCCGTGCGCGCTCTAAATTTGCGGGCGGCGAATGCGTGTCCGCATCAGCGCATAAACTCCGATAACGCCGAGGATGAGGCCAATTGTCGTGTAGGTCTCATCGGCTTCTTCAGCCCCTCGCCTCAATACGAGTTCGACCTTGGAGAGCTGCAGGCCATCCGTATTGCCCTGCACGGCGCGGAATGCATAGGTGCCAGACAGAACCGGATCAATATCGCCTGCGCTCTGACGTAACACACTGCCATCCTGCGGACGATCCGTATTGACTGAGCTGCTGCTTGGAGCAAAATCCATTCCCTGTGAGAGAACAGGAAACCCATTGCGGCTCACAGCAAGGGTAACGGCTGAACGACGTTCAGCTGGCACATAGCCTGGCAGAGGTGTCGCATCAAGAAAGATGCGAATAGGCGCATCGCTCGCGTCGAGCTTTATTTCTTGCGTGATGAAACCAGCCTGACGGCTTTCAAGGATTGGCCAGCGCCCGAGCTCATCACCCGTAAAATGGCGCATGTACCAAGGATAGCCCAAAGCAACACTGAAGCCAGTGATAATCATTGCGACGAAAAGGGCACGCATCAGGCTTTGCGCTCCCAACGACGATCGGGCGTCTGCTGCCAATAGGTCAATTCGTGGTTCTCCGTTTTGAAGGTTTTCCACTGGGCGCGAGCATGTTCGAGCTGATCCTGATCATGCCCGTCAAACATGACAACCAGTCTTTCGTAATCCGCCGCATGTTCGAGCGCCGCACCTTCAACGAGAAAACGAACCGTTGCTCCGTTGAGATTGGCTTCCGAGGTCGTCAGCAGGACTGGCTGATGTTCGGGATGGGGTTCCTTATCAGTGCCATGGGCCACGAAGGAGGTATCCGAAAAAGTCCAGAGCAGATTATCGAGTGCATCACGTCTTTCATCGCTCACCGCCTGAATCGTCACACGCCAACCACGCCCAAGGGAACGTTCTACAAGCCCCGGCAGAGCTTCATCCAGTGTCGATTCTGTCAGATGATAAAAGAGAATTTCAGCCATAGGTTCTTTTTAGGTTATTGGTTGAGGCGAAGAAAGTGATTCAATTCCCCGCCCCAACATATTGCTCCTGAATCTGATTCAGCTTTCGAAATTGTCACGGACGAGACGGTCGAGAAGGCGAACACCATAACCCGAAGCCCAAGATTGGCTATATTCGTTGGTTGGTGACCCCATAGCTGTACCGGCAACATCAAGATGCGCCCAAGGCGTATCACCCACAAAACGCTTGAGGAACTGTGCCGCGGTAATGGAGCCTGCGTAGCGGCCTGAACTGTTCTTCATATCCGCAAATTTGGAATCGATCATCTTGTCGTATTCCTTGCCAAGCGGCATACGCCACAGTTTTTCACCCGTCGCCTGACCCGCTTCATAAAGCTGATCAGCAAGCTCGTCATCGTTCGAGAATAGACCTGCATGATGCGTGCCGAGGGCCACCATGATCGCACCGGTCAGCGTCGCGAGATTGATCATGAATTTCGGCTTGAAACGATCATTGGTATAATAGAGTGCATCTGCCAGCACGAGGCGGCCTTCAGCGTCTGTGTTGATCACTTCAATGGTCTGGCCAGACATCGATGTAACGATATCGCCCGGACGCTGAGCATTGCCATCCGGCATGTTTTCAACAAGGCCGATCACGCCGATTGCGTTGACCTTTGCCTTGCGACCAGCAAGAGCGCGCATCAAACCGACAACGGCTGCAGCCCCCCCCATGTCGCCTTTCATTTCCTCCATGCCCGCTGCGGGCTTGATTGAGATGCCGCCGGTATCGAACACAACGCCCTTACCCACGAAAGCAACCGGCTTTTCCTTGGACTTGGCACCCTGCCATTCCATGATAACCAGACGCGGCGGACGAACCGAGCCCTGAGCAACGCCTAAAAGCGAGCCCATGCCCAGCTTTTTCATTTCTTTTTCGCCAAGAACTTCAACTTTTACACCAAGTTTTTCGAGCTTTTCAGCTTCTTCAGCAAATTCCACTGGGCCGAGAATATTCGCTGGTTCGTTGACAAGATCGCGCGCCTTGATCACACCGTCTGCAACAGCTTCCGCCACTTCGAGGGCTTTTTTAGCACTATGAATATCCGCGGTCTGAATATGAATTTTTGCCGCGTTTTTCGGCTCGCCGTTCTCTTCACTCTTCCGCGTTTTATAGCGATTAAAGTCATAAGAACGCAGAATCATCCCAAGGGCTACATCGCCAGCCTCATCAGCAGCAATTGTGGTTTCAGGCAAGGCAAGCGTTAACGTCGCACGGTCAGACTTGCCGATTTGTGAAAAAGCTGCGCCCCCGATCTTGATCCAGTCGTCATTACCAAGCTCACCCGGTTCACCAACGCCAACCAGAACAATCTTGTCGATACCGCCTTGAGAGGTTTCGATAGCTTCGGCAGTTTTAGCCAGGGCTCCTGAAAAGCCCGAAACCTCAATGATCTTCGCTATTTTCTCTGCACCACCAACTGCCTGTCCCGCCTCTTCCGAAAAGCTTCCGCCTTTGGCCACCAAAACAATGCTTACGCCTTTTTGTGGCGCGGAAAATTCACTGAAGCTAATTGCAGGACGTTTCGACATAACAACTCCAAACAAGTCTGATTACGGGATGACACGATTGTGTCGCGACTTTTCCTTACTCATGTGAGACGAATATGGCGAAACAGCAAGTCTATTGCGTCTTCAAAATCGGTTTTACGTTAACTCTGGTGAAAACTTGTATATCACGATTATGGAACCATCTGTCTCATGGTCAAACGACTGCGCGTCAATTATTGCATCCATAAATGAGGCTGGTGGTGGTATGCCTCAGAAATTTTTAGTAATCTGTTAACCAGATTTGTTCGGCTAATTTTAGCCAAGTGCAATTAGGCTAGATTTTAATCACGAGCATTGTTTCTGTCGGGACAGCTGCTTCAACAAAACCGGGATGTAGACTCCGCCTATGAAATTGATTGAGTTGTACATCCTTCGCCGTGTGGCGGTTATGTTTTTTGCGGTGCTTGGCGCCGCTGTAGGAATCACATGGACTGTGCAAGTACTTCAGCGCGTTGACTTTCTAACGACAAGCGGCCAGTCCATTCAAACAATCATTCAGTTCAGTTCGCTTCTTATTCCTTCGGCGATCCCATTGGTCATGCCTTTTGCCCTGATCATCGCCATTACTCAGACACTTTCTACGATGAATCAGGATTCTGAGCTCGTCGTTATCAATGCATCGGGTGCACCGCGTAGTGCTGTGATGCGTCCGATACTCATGCTCGCAGCGATTATCTCGGTCATTTCCTTTCTTGTCGCAAATTATGTCGATCCGTATGCGCGCATGAACATGCGCGCAATGATTGCAAATGCGAGCGCAGATGTGCTCAATGTGCTGATACAGGAAGGTAGCTTTCGCAAGCTTTCCGATAATCTTTATGTGCAGATTGCAGAGCAGCGGGCAGATGGTAGCATCGGGGGACTGTTCATCGCCGATTCTCGTGACCCTACGCTCGATCTGATTTACTACGCTTCAGATGGCAATGTTGCCACTACCCCTTCTGGGCCGATGCTGCTTATGAAAAATGGTGAAGTCCAGCGTCGCGACGTATCTGATGGCACAGTCTCAATCATCAAGTTCAATTCTTATGCTTTTGATCTAAGCCAGTTCACATCCTCAGGTGAAGAATTCATCATTTACGCGAAAGATCGCCCACTCACCTACCTGCTCAACCCCGATCCAAACGATCCGATCTTGCAAACACGACCGTTGCGCTACAAGGCAGAACTACACCGTCGCTTGACAGAATGGCTGTATCCGGTCGTTTTTGCGATGATCGCTTTGGCGTTTGCCGGTGATTCTCGTTCTCACCGTGAAGCGCGTGTTTCAGCTTCCTTCTCGGCAATCAGCACAGCGTTACTTATATATTGGGCTGGCTACTTCGCTGCTGACCGCGCTGACAAAGATGAGACCTATATGGTCATAATGTATTTGGTTCCGATCGGCGTTATACTGGTAGCGAGCTATACTCTGGGCACAGGCCGTCGTATTGGCCTTCCCGACAAGTGGACCGACCGTATTCTTGATAACTTCGACCACTTCAGACGCGGTCTCTCGGTATTTACAAGTCGTCTTTTGGGGCGGTCCCGCAAAAATACGGGAGGACGCGCATGATTGGCTGGACTCTCGGACGTTATTTTTTCATGCGATATGTGCAGATCACATTCTATTTTCTGCTTGGAATCTTCGCGCTCGCACTGCTTCTCGACTTCACCGAAAATGCAAGTAAGCTTGCCAATCTCCCCGGATATTCGGTTTGGGCTGCTCTTGGAATTTCAGCTATGCGCGTTCCCTTCATCATGCAGCAGATGATCCCGTTTGTGGCCTTGTTTTCTGCTATGGCAACGCTCATTTCGCTCAATCGGAAATATGAACTCGTGGTTGCGCGCTCGGTCGGTGTCTCTGCTTGGCAATTTCTGCTTCCTGCATGCTTTGGCGCCTTGCTTTTTGGCTTGGCAACAATCTTCATACTCAATCCTTTTGCAGCCTACGGTTTCTCAAAAGCTGAAGAGATCGCCTCTGTTTGGAAAAATGGAAAAACAACAGATGTCTCTGCGTTGCGTGATCCGTGGTTACGTCAAAAAACCGATGAAGGTGAAACCATCATTGGTGCAAAAAGCATTCTGGATAAGGGCACAACGCTTTCAGACGCGACATTTATCCAGTTTGACGATAAGAAAAATATCAGCACACGCTATGATGCGCGCATCGCCAAACTGACAAACGGCTATTGGGAACTCACAGACGCAACCAAGTTTGCCCGCGGCGAAAAGCCAACAAAGCTGGACACATTCAAGATACCAACGCAGTTACGACCGGAATATGTGGAAGAAAAACTGGCGTCACCAGATACAATCCCTTTTACACAGTTACGTAAAAAAGTGGAAGTGGCACGGTCGTTCGGCTATTCGGCAAACGCATTTGACATGCAATACCAGTCACTTCTGGCGCTGCCTGCACTTCTCATGGCAATGACACTTATTGCGGCAACCGTGTCATTAAAATTTGTGCGCTTTGGTCAGTCTGGAGCGATGATTCTGGGTGGCGTTGTTGCTGGCTTCATGCTTTATGTCGTTTCGGTCTTGGTAAAGGCATTCGGCAATGCTGGATTCGTTCCACCATTCGTTGCGGCCTGGGTTCCAGTTGTTATTGCAACATTTTTCGGTATCTCCTTTTTGTTGCATAAGGAGGATGGTTAGTGGGTTTGAGTAACGCCCGCATGGTTCTGCCCCATTTGTTCACGCGTCTTGCACGCGGGACAGCGTTGGTGTGCGCCCTTGCTATACCTTTTAGTTCAGTTGTAATTCTTCCTTCACAAGTTCAGGCGCAGGATGCTCTTGGTGCAAACTACCAAAGTGATCCAAACGCGCGCATGCTTTTGCAGGCGGATGAGCTTGTCTATGATCGTGATGTGAACGTCGTTACCGCTCAAGGCAAAGTCCGCATTGAGTACGATGGCAATCGTCTTGTCGCAGATAAGGTGACCTATAACCAGCAAACCCGCCGCATGACTGCGACTGGAAATGTCGAGATCCTAGAACGCGACGGCAACAGAATTTACTCGGATCATCTGGATGTCACAGATAGTTTCCGTGACGGCTTCGTCAATGGCCTGCGCGTCGAGACGACAGATAACACACGCTTTGCGGCGGAAAGCGCCGAGCGCAGCAATGGTGAAATTACTACATTCAACAATGGCGTTTACACCGCATGCCAAGCTTGTGAAAAAGACCCAGACAAGCCTGTTCTCTGGCAGATCAAAGCGCGTAAAATAATTTGGAATAGCGCGACGAAAACCGTGCGTTTCGAACGCGGTAGGTTTGAGCTATTCGGAATGCCTCTGGCATATTTCCCATCTTTTGAGATGGCAGACCCAACAGTTAAACGCAAAAGCGGCTTTCTCTTTCCGGGTTTTTCGAAGAAAGATGATCTAGGATTTGGCATCAAGAATTCGTATTTCTGGGCGCTTGCACCAAATTACGATCTGACGCTCTCGACCACAGCCTATACAAAGCAGGGCTTTCTGACACAGGCTGAATGGCGTCATCGTCTCGAAAACGGAACGTATAACCTCCAAATCGCCGGCATTCATCAAATGCAGCCGGGCGAGTTTGATGTAAATACTATCGACCGTGAAGAACGAAACCGTGGTATGGTCGCATCCAAAGGCGAATTCGACATTAATTCGCGCTGGAAATTGGGCTGGGATGTGATGGCACAGACCGACCGCAATTTCAGTCGTACTTATAGCTTAGAAGGTTATTCAGGTCAGACGCAGACTTCGAAGATTTATCTTCGTGGTGTAAAAGAGCGCAACTATTTTGATCTGAATTTTTACCGCTTTAACGTTCAGGAATCATATCTTCCGGATAATCCGAATGAAATGAATTCCAAGCAGCCTTGGGTTTTCCCGAGCTTGGATTACTCCTATACGCTTCCAGAGTCTGTTTATGGCGGTGAACTTAAGTTCGATGTTAATTCGCAGGTTCTTTATCGTAAGAATGCAAATCATACCGCTGCCCAAGTTTATGATAGTGTTCTCAAAAAGATGGTGGATCAACCATACCCGCGTATTCCTGGCTTTAGCGGAACAAATGCTCGCTTAACGACTGAGGCGGAATGGAAGCGTACCTTCATCACACCGTCAGGCCTGGTGATTACGCCACTGCTTGCTCTGCGTGCTGACGCTATTAACGTAAACACTAATTTTGACCCGGCGGTTGCGGGTTTCACGGACGCGGTTGTTAAATCGGAAGCGCTTCGGGCAATGGCAACAGCAGGACTTGAGCTGCGCTGGCCAATTCTGTTTTCAACCACAAGCTCTACCCACATTTTAGAGCCGATTGCTCAGATCTATATGCGTAATAACGAGCGGTATGCTGGACAACTTCCGAATGAAGACGCTCAGAGCTTTGTTTTCGATGCAACGAATCTGTTTTCGCGTGACAAGTTCTCTGGTTATGATCGCGTCGAAGGCGGTTCGCGTGCCAATTTTGGATTGCGTTACTCTGGAAGCTTCGACAACAGCGACTGGAACCTCTATGCTCTCGGTGGGCAATCAATTCAACTCGGCGGCGTCAACTCTTTCGGGACACGTGACTTCGTCAACGTTGGAGCAGATTCCGGGCTCGAAGATGCACGTTCTGATTATGTCGCAATGATCGGCACGTCAAATTCGACAGGTCTTGCCCTTGCAGCACGAGGCCGCTTCGACAAGGATGATCTGAATATTAAACGTGGCGAGCTGGAAATTCAGAAGAACTGGTCACGCTTAAACGTCTCAGCCCGCTATGCCTACATAGCGCCACAACCGGCATATGGTTATTCTGATTTGCGTCAAGAAGTTGGCGGATCAGCCACCGTGAAGGTAAATGCGAACTGGCGTGTATTCGGTTCCGGCACCTATGACCTTGTGTCAGACACATTGGTTCGTGCATCGTCTGGTCTCGCTTATGACGACGAGTGCTTTACCTATTCAATGGCCGTTGTTCAGACCCGCAATCCCGGCGAAGGTAAGTCGTCCCGGGGGGTTAGCTTCAACATATCATTCCGTACACTCGGTGACATCGGAAGCGGTAATCAAACTTTCTAAATAACTATAAACCGGGAGCTATAAATTGCTTCCGGTTTTATTGTTTTTAGGCCGCCCTCCAGATATCATTTTCCTATTTCTACCCATTTATAGCTAAATCGCGACCAGCTTCATCTCTAAATTGCTCCAAGGTCATTGTTTCGCCGCACTGGCTCATCTATACAATAGTCGATAATTTTAGTTTTAGACGACTTCGGCCACATTGCGGCCAAACGAACTGGAACTAATCGAGTTGGACGCCTCCGGCAAAACCATGATTTGCCGACCTGAAAGAAATCGGGAAAGATCGATGATGTTTGCAAGACCTTTTTTCGCCTCCATGATGGGTGCTGTAGTATGTTTGACAGCGCTCGGAACGGTCGCGAGTCTGAGTCCAGCACTCGCTGCGTCAAATTCAGCCGAAGCGAAAATCATTGTCTCGGGTAATGCGATTACTAACGGCGATATTCAGCGCCGTGCAAATTTCTTGAAATTGCAGCGCAAAGGTGGAAACCTCAACCAGACAGCCCGTCAGGAACTGACGGACGAGATGCTGAAGCGCATAGAGATGAAGACTCGCGGCATCAATATTTCTGATAAAGAGGTTGATGAAGCGTATGCAGGCTTTGCAACGCGTAATAATATGAGCGTCGCCCAGCTTAATCAGATTATGAACCAGGCTGGCATTACCCCGGATCATTTCAAGAAATATATCATGGTTCAGATGGGCTGGGGGCGTCTCGTTAGTGCACGTTTCCGTGCAACTGGCATGGTTAGCGAACAAGATGCCGTTCAGCGCATGTTGAAAGACGGCGGCAAGAAACCCGTTGCCACTGAATATCAACTTCAACAAGTCATTTTCGTTGTGCCGAATGCCAAGCGCTCGCCTGCCCTGCTGGCAAAGCGCCGTCAAGAAGCAAACGCTCTGCGCGGGCGTATCCAAAGCTGCGACACCACCCGCCAGCTGACCAAAGGTATGATCGATGTAACGGTTCGCGACTTGGGCCGTATTATTGAACAACAGCTACCGGGCGAATGGGCAAAGGACGTAAAATCTACCAGCGTCAATCGCGCCACGGCTCCACGTGACACGGAAAAAGGCGTCGAAATCCTTACCGTTTGCGGCACGCGGAAAGTCTCGGATGACCGTGTTGCGCAGCTGGTCTTTTCCATGGAGGGCGCCGACTCGCCCGCTGGACAGGAAAAGAAAGCAGATGAGCTGAATAAAAAATATCTCGGAGAATTGCGCGAAAAAGCGACGATTGTAAATCGCTAGGTTAGTTAGTAGAGATTTACGAGATCAAATCTTACAGTTTGATACAAGGGGGCTTTTGCCCCCTTCGTGTTATTCAGGAAAACATCTATGCTTTCGCAAAATACCCCTCCGCTGGCTGTAAGCATTGGCGATCCTTCAGGCATTGGAGCTGATGTTGCTCTTACCGCATGGTTGCAACGCAAAGAGCTTTCTCTCCCACCGTTTTTGCTCATTGCCGATCCGGCTCAGCTTTCGGCCCGCGCTCGGCATCTCAGTCTGAATGTGCCAATCGTCACCCTAAAGACCCCTGCCGAAGCTTTCGATTTCTTTGATGCAAAACTGCCCGTTTTGCCGTTGAAAAACACGCATAAAGAAAGCCCCGGCAAACCTCTGCCGGAAAACGCAGCAGGTGTTATCGAAGCAATAGAACGCGCGGTCGCGCTGACATTGAGTGGCGAAACATCAGCCGTAGTCACCTGCCCGATTGCCAAGAAGCCACTCTACGATGCGGGCTTCAAACATCCCGGCCATACGGAATTTCTCGCAGAACTTGGCAGCAAACATCTCGGGCGTGCAGTCATTCCAGTTATGATGCTGGCTGGCCCTGAACTACGCGCGGTGCCTGTCACAATTCACATCCCTCTCGCCGATGTGCCACGTTTGCTAACCAAGGATGATATTCTGGAGGTGGCTTACATCACAGCGCAGGAGCTGACTGATCGTTTCGGAATAGCGGCGCCTCGAATTGCGATTTCCGGCCTTAACCCTCATGCGGGTGAAGGTGGTGCATTGGGCAAGGAAGATGACGCGATTATTCGTCCAGCGGTCGAGGAGTTGCAGCGCGAAGGCATCAATGCCTGGGGACCATTGCCTGCTGACACCATGTTCCATGCTACCGCACGCGTGACTTATGACGTCGCGATTTGCATGTATCACGATCAGGCGCTTATTCCGGCGAAGGCTCTCGCTTTCGACGAGACGGTCAATGTTACACTCGGGCTTCCATTTATCCGGACATCCCCCGATCATGGAACAGCCTTCGACATTGCAGGAAAAGGCATAGCGCGCCCTGATAGTCTCATCGCATCCATAAGGCTGGCGCAGGAACTCGCCGAAAACGAAGCGAGGCGGAAACCATGAGCATCGACAATCTGCCGCCACTGCGTGAGGTCATCGAACGGCATGACCTGATGCCTAAAAAGTCGCTTGGACAGAACTTTCTGTTCGACCTAAACCTGACATCGAAGATCGCTCGACAGGCAGGCAATCTGCAAGATCAGCCGGTTATCGAGGTCGGTCCCGGCCCAGGTGGCCTCACACGTGCTCTGCTTGCTCAAGGCGCCTATGTCACTGCAATCGAGCGCGATGAACGCTGTCTTGGTGCTCTTGCAGAAATCGAAGCGCATTATCCGGGACGTTTGCGTATTATTTCCGGTGATGCGTTGGAGCAGGATTTCAAAGCTCTGTTTCCCGATGGCCCAAAGCCGCGCATCGTGGCTAATCTGCCGTATAATGTGGGAACACAATTGCTGCTCAACTGGCTTCTGACAGAGCCTTGGCCACCCTTCTATTCCTCAATGACCCTCATGTTCCAACGCGAAGTTGGCGAGCGCATTGTAGCCGCACCGGATACGGATCACTATGGACGCCTCGGCGTTCTCGCAGGTTGGCGCACGCATTCGAGAATTGCTTTCGATGTGCCCCCACAGGCGTTTACGCCACCGCCGAAAGTCATGTCGTCGGTCGTCCATATCACGCCGCGTGAAGAGCCACTCCCATGTCGTGCGGATGCGTTGGGCCAGATTACGCAAGCAGCCTTCGGTCAGCGCCGCAAAATGCTGCGTCAGAGCCTCAAGCCCGTCGGCGGCGCAGAACTGCTGGAAAAAACCGGAATTGACGGTACTCGGCGCGCTGAGACGCTCAGCGTCGAAGAATTTATTGCACTGGCCAACGCCTATCGGCCAGTATGATTCAATTCTTCTTTGGCGTCATTTGTCAGTGGCGCCAAGTTCATCTGCTTAAAAACCTTGTCGACGTGGTCCATTTCCGAGCGGAAGCTCGACATAGATGAACCTGTCAGCTTTTCACCAGCATTGAGCTGTGCTTTGAGCGGGTCGACATAATGATCACCGACTTTAAGTTCGTAATATAAATGCGGTCCGGTCGAATAGCCGGTTGATCCCACATAAGCGATTACTTCACCCTGCTTCACATGCTGGCCGACTTTCAGCCCCTTCGCTTCGCCGGAGAGGTGAGCATAGGTGGTGCTATAGCCGCCCTGATGGCGGATACGCACATATTTGCCATAGCCCTTTTGCGACGAAATCAGCTCAACCGTTCCGTCCCCCGCAGCGAAAATCGGCGAGCCGATCGGCGCATCGTAATCCACGCCGTTATGATGTTTGCGAACGTGCAAAACCGGGTGCACCCGCCAGCCAAAACCATCATTCAGGCGACCATTTGGTAGCGGTTTGTGCATGAGATATTTGGTCATTGAGGAACCGTCTTCGTTGAAGTAGTCCGCGTTTCCCTCGACTTCATGTCTGTAAAGGCGCTTGGCTTGCCCGTTTGTGGTAAATTCCACAAAGACCAGTTCAGGATCGGCATCCACACTCTCACGGAACAGGAGGTCAATTTTATCGACCCGGTTGGCCCCCTTCTGCAGAGATACATTGTTCTCAGCTGCGAGCTTCTTTACATCATCCGCGACTTCGCGCGGTGCGCCCGCTGCAATAAGCCGGGATTGAACGGATCCATCAGTTCGCATTCTTGTAGGCTGACGCGATGCCGACAGCATAGCATCATGGGAAAGACGAGCAAAAAGCCTTTGATTATCATTAGCGCGGAAAACACCATCGTCTGTCCGTCCATAAACGGAATCTAATGCATCACCATGTCTGAACCGTGCCATGGTTATATGCGCTGGCTTGCCCGGCGACTGATCGAGAAGCAGAGCCAAATTATCACCGGGAACAAGGTCTTTTCGACCAAGTGCCTGTTCCAGATTCGCTGCATCTTCAGCGGAAACATCGGCGGCCTGCATGAGTACGCCAACCTTCTCGCGCGATTGTGGAGCGAGAACAATTTCGTGCGCCTTTTTATGAGGCGTATCCGCTGGCTTGGCAAAGCTTACATTCAGTGGCACACCTTTTTGATTGGCGAGTGCTGATATTTCATCTGGCTGATTAGAGGTATTTTTCCCTGTCCCTTTACCTCGTACCGATACCAGATCGAGTAGACCCTGCCCGCTTCCTTCATTCTTCAAATCAAGGATCACATGCTGATAGGTAAACAGCGTGGCTTCTCCATCGTTGGTGCCTTCTGCTATATCAATGCGCTTGGCGATACGTCGATTCTCGTCAACTTCGTTCTGAGGAACGAGCCTACCTTCTTTCTTGGCCGCATGACTATGAACTAGCGTGGTAGGATCAACCATCACAGGCTGCGAAGCATGTCCATGTCGAACCAAATTTCCCGTTACCAAAGCCATTGCACCACCCGCCAGAAGCGTGGCTGAGACCAGCGCAATACAGGCACGCCGATGTGTATGAATGGAAAAGCGTACACGTTGTAATGGCTTGAGAGCACGCTGCGAAAGCGGAGGCATTTTCTTATGCTCGGCCAAAACAGCCATATGCGCGACATCAGACCGGAGCATAAAATCCGGTGATACGACAACATGAATCTGTTTAGCCCTGCGGGCAGCACGAAACAGCATGCAGTGAGCGACTCCAAATCTCATCTGAAATGACAAATGGAACAGAAGGCCAGAGCACGGCTAAATTATGACTCCAGTGGCGACAATCCACCGGAGATACAAGGCGAATGCTCAAGGTAAATTCATCAGGCGCTGGCACGTGCCTTGCGATGCGCTGACAAAGACGACCATGTGTAAATGATCAGGCCCGTCCAGATCAGAACAAAAGCCACGAGCTGGGCATGGGAAAATGGCTCATGAAAAATGAAGATTGCGAAGATAAAAAGCAACGTCGGCGTCAGATACTGCATAAGCCCCAGCGTCGTATATCGCAGCAACTTTGCTCCACCAGCATAGAGGATCAATGGAATTGCCGTGAACGGGCCTGCAAGCAGCAACAGCGAAACATCTGACGCTGTACCGGAGAAGAAGTGATCCTGACCATTGGCCAACAGCCAGATGATGTAGCCGATAGCCGGGACAGAAAGAATAACAACTTCAAGCGTAAAACCTTGCAATGGCGGCATTGGCAGCGACTTGCGGAAGAACCCATAAAGTCCGAATGTCACCGGCAGAACCAGCGAAATCCATGGAAGACCACCCGCATTGAATGTGAGTACGAGAACCGCCGTAAATGCGAACCCGACAGCAATATATTGAACTCTCGTCAGGCGCTCACCGAGGAAAAGTCCACCCAGCACCACATTGAACAGGGGATTAATGTAATAGCCGAGAGCTGCACCTATGATCTGATCGTGAGCAACCGCCCAAACATAAACCGACCAATTGATCGTAATGAGTGCCGCAGTCAGTGCCGCCATTGCCAGCATGCGCGGCGTGCGCAATGCCTCAAGGATTGTGCGGAACTGTCCGATGAAAACCAGCAGAATAGCCGCCACAGGCACTGACCATATCACGCGATGCGCAACAATTTCGAGAGCAGGGAGATGCGATAAAGCCTTGAGATAGAACGGCAAAACAGCCCAAAGACCATAAGCCCCCAAAGCCATCATGAAGCCACGACTTCCGTCTGAAAGCTGGCCTCCGGATAAGGTCTGCTCGGTCATTTTTATCTCCGAATTGAATTTAGTCTCGAAAAAGCAGTCAGCTATTTCAAGCCAGCCAGTTTGCTATGCGCCCATCAATCCATAAAATCTATTCAATTAAACTGATCAAAGCATCAATCTTCGTGAAAGAAGCGGCTCATTCAGCCGCCACCATACCAGCCAAAGAACGGTTCTTCATCAACTTGTAATTGACCGAATCCATCAATGCCTGAAACGATGCATCTATGATATTGTCGGAAACGCCGACTGTACGCCAACGAGCACCCGTTCCATCACCGGATTCAATCAAAACGCGGGTGATAGCTGCTGTGCCGCCATTAAGGATACGCACCTTGAAATCCACCAGTTCCAGATCTTCAATCTCATCCTGATAGCGACCAAGATCCTTGCGCAACGCAATATCAAGAGCATTAACCGGGCCATGACCTTCGGCAACCGACATATGCATCTCGCCATCAACTTCGACTTTCACCACGGCTTCCGAAACAGTTTTCAATGAACCATTGGCATCAAATCGCCGTTCAACAAGACAGCGGAAGGAATCGACCTTAAAGAATTCCGGCTGCGGGTTGAGCATGGCTCTCGCCAAAAGCTCGAAACTCGCATCGGCGCCTTCATAGGCATAGCCCTCTGCCTCTCGTTCTTTGACCAGTGCAATCAGCGAATCTAGCCGTACATCGTCCTTGGCAACGCGAATGCCACGGCGTTCCAACTCAGCGATAAAGTTTGACTTGCCCCCCTGATCCGAAACCATGACGCGTCGGCGATTTCCAACGGTTTCGGGCGGAACGTGCTCGTAAGTCTGTGGGTCTTTGAGTAGCGCAGAGGCATGAATGCCGGCCTTTGTCGCAAAGGCCGACGTGCCTGTGTAAGGCGCCTGTTCTATTGGCGCACGATTCAGAATATCATCAAAGGCGCGTGAAATGCGGGTGATGGCTTTCAGCGCATCAGGCTTGACACCAAGCTCAAAGCGATCTGACCAGTAAGGTTTTAACGCCAGTGTCGGTATCAGGGAGATAAGATTGGCATTGCCGCAACGCTCGCCAATCCCATTCAGGGTTCCCTGCACATGACGTACACCTGCATCAATGGCGGCAAGCGAAACGGCAACAGCCTGCTCGGTATCGTTGTGTGCATGAATACCAAGGCTTTCACCCGGAACAACACTCTTCACCGCATTGATGATTTCAGCCACTTCCGACGGCTGTGTTCCGCCATTAGTGTCGCAAAGCACAACCCAACGTGCACCTGCCTCATAGGCAGCTTTCGCACAACACAATGCATAGTCCGGGTTGGCCTTGTAACCGTCGAAAAAATGCTCGCAATCAACCAGCGCTTCACGGCCCGCCATACGAACAGCAGTCACCGAGGCGGTAATCGATTCCAGATTTTCTTCATTGGTGCAGCCGAGCGCAACCCGCACATGATAATCCCAGCTTTTGGCAACAAAACAGACCGCATCGCTTGAAGCCTGCAGAAGTGCTGTCAGCCCCGGATCATTTGACGCAGAGACGCCGGCACGTTTGGTCATACCGAAAGCTGCAAACTTGGCATTTGAGGTCTGCCGTTTTTTGAAGAAAGTCGTATCCGTGGGATTGGCCCCAGGATAGCCGCCTTCCACATAATCAACTCCCAGTTCTTCAAGCAGAGTGACAATCGCTTTTTTGTCTTCGACAGAGAAATCAACGCCGGGAGTCTGCTGTCCGTCCCGCAAGGTCGTGTCGTAGATATAGATGCGTTCGCGTGCCATTTTGCCTGCCTGTCGGTGGGTATATGCCGTTATAACTTATGGCTTTTCAGTTTTCAGTGTCATGATCTGGGTGCTGGTAAGACACCATGGTTCTTACAAACTCGATACTTTCCGGATCTCGCTCGGTTTCGAAACCAGGTAGTTTTGCGAGGTCATCAACATAAGGAAGCCTTACCTCGACGCCCCATTGCACTGTCGGCTCAATCTCTTCCGGTGCATCGAATGCACCTATAGAAAGCGCCACACCATCCGGTGCTTCATAGGTAAGCGGGGTTCCGCATTGAGGACAGAACCCACGCTTGACGTGATTGGATGATTGAAAGCGCTTTGGCTCGTCACGGGTCCAGATGAGCTTTGCTTCCCCCACAGAAACCAGTGGTGCATAGAAATTGCCAAACGCCTTCTGGCACATGCGGCAATGACAGATCGAGGCGGAGCCGAGTGCGCCTTCAACCCGAAAGCGCACTGCCCCACACTGGCATCCCCCGCTATAGAGCGGCTTGTTATCAAGCGTCATGGTGTCCTCCCCCATTCCACAAACCGATTAGTTTACCACATCCCAAGTCGTGATGCGTTCGCCGGTGACAGGATCTTTGCCATCCTTCAATTGCACGCCCTCAGCCAAGAGTTCATCACGGATGCGATCAGCTTCCGCCCAGTTCTTGTCGGCAATCACCCGCAGCCGCTCGGCAATGCGTGCTTCGATTTGAGCCGTATCAACATCGGTTTTGGCAAAAACCGGCACTTCGCTTGTCACCACAAAATAAGGGTCGAACAGTCCAAGCAGTGCCATGCCCTCACCCAAAGCCGAAACGTCTTTGGCCTTGAACGCCTTGCGCAATACAGTGATCGCAATCCATGTATTGAGATCATCCGACAGTGCTTCCACCGCTTCAGATGCATTCAAAAGCGAGGAAGATGGTGCAAAATCTGCAACGCGTAACAAATCATACCAGCGATGCAGTTCTTCAGCAGATTCTGTCAGACGCTGAGCTGTCCAGTTGATCGGCTCACGGTAATGCGTTTGCAACATCGAAAGACGAGCGGCCAGACCGACCCAGCGATCGCGAGCATCCTTGTTATCCCAGACACCAAGCTGCGGTAGACCATTATTCAGCACATCGCGAATGGTTATGAAATTGCCAAGCGACTTCGACATCTTCTGCCCTTCGACCTGAAGAAAGCCGTTATGCATCCAGATATTTGCCATGCGCTCAGTACCGAAAGCGCAGCATGACTGTGCAAGTTCGTTTTCATGATGCGGGAACACCAGATCAATGCCGCCGCCATGAATATCGAACTTGTTTTTGTACGGGTCATCGCACTTTAAACCACCACCAAAGGGTGCGAGCAGCTTGGCCATGGACATGGCCGAGCATTCGATATGCCAGCCTGGTCGTCCAAGCGTTTGAATACCCGCAGGTGAAGGCCAGCCCGGTTCACCGTTACGCGACGGTTTCCAGAGAACAAAATCCATTTCGTCGCGCTTGTAAGAGGCGACATCAACACGCGCACCGGCCAGCATTTCATCGAATGGACGATGGGAGAGTGCACCGTATCGTGCGCCACCCAGAGCATTCATTGCAGATGGCGAGAACAGCACATGTTCATCTGCAACATAGGCAACACCGCGTTCGATCAGCTTTTCAATAATATTACGCATGTCGTCGAGATGCTCGGTCGCACGCGGCTGGCTCGATGGTTCCAGATTTGCCAATGCTTTGATATCAGCCTGAAACTGGTTGTTTGTGCCTTCAGTGACACGACGGATTGCGTCATTGAGCGGCAGTTCAGGATATTCACTCGCGGCACGCGCGTTGATCTTATCGTCAACGTCGGTAATATTGCGCGCATAGGTTACTTTTTCCGCGCCATAGACATGACGCAGAAGGCGAAACAGCACATCAAACACGATGACCGGACGTGCATTGCCGATATGGGCAAAGTCATAAACAGTCGGTCCGCAGACATACATGCGCACATTATTCGCATCAAGGGGCGTAAAAAACTCCTTTGTACGAGTGGCGGTATTGTATAGGCGTAGTTGCGGCGCATCAGCCATTTTGTTTCCCCAAAAGACCTGAAAATACGGGTACGAAGGACCGCAGCCGTCTGGCCGGGGCGTTATCATCCTGTTTTATGTTAGGGGAGACGAAAACGGCCGGGCCAGCAAGCTGCTAGCCAATAATAATCGAGCCAGTACAAATGAGCGTGGTCGGCGTTTTCATGGCGCTACTTATCCTCATCACAGCCACGGCCGTCAAGAGGATAACACCAAAAACACTGTGACATTTCAGCAACCAAATGAAAGACTAATACACGTTAACCGGAATTCCCTAAAACCGGCTCTAATCAGCCTTCATTCCGTCCCAATCAATCACAAAATAGTGAATGTAATTTGGAAGAGGATGGACCAATGTCTAAAATTGAACTGCAACCACGACAAGATAAGCTCATTGACCAGTACCGTGAAATCGGACCGGCCGTGCTGGTTGCAGCATTGATGAACAAAAATGTTCGCAGCGGCGAAACGAGACAGTCAAGCAATAGCAACTCCATATTAGCCATTAAGAAATCTGGCTAGCAGGCTCAGCCCGATCAGTGTCATTACAACGCATATGATACAATCCAACACGCGCCAAGCGGCCGGTTTTGCAAAAATTGGCTGCAACAGGCGTGCGCCATATCCGAGTGAAAAAAACCAGGTAAACGACGCGATGACGGCACCAACGCCGTAAGCAGCGCGTGCTTGATCATGGTATCGAGCCGATAAACTTCCTAGCAAAACGACCGTATCGAGATACACATGCGGATTAAGGAATGTGAGAGCAAGGCAGGTGGCGACAGCAGCCTTGATGCTTACGCTCTGTGTTGATTTCACCTGTATCGCCTCGGGATGAAAGGCACGGCGAAAAGCAACGAACGCATACCAGAACAGAAATGCCGCGCCAGCAATCGTTACGAACGAAATCAGCTTCGGCGACTGGGCAATCAGCGTTCCAAGCCCCGCAACACCAGCCGCAATCAAAATAGCATCCGACAGAGCACAAATCAGGCAAAGGATAAATACATGCTGTCGCAGCAGTCCTTGTCGCAGAATGAATGCGTTTTGCGCGCCTATCGCAATGATTAGTGAGGCACCGAGGAAAAAGCCTGAGAAAGCTGCTGATATCACTGAATTTCCCTGAAGATAGAATCAAAACATGGATAGCTGATCACCTGATTCATCAACCGGCTCAGTTTTCTTGCTTTTTCTGGGAGGCATTGCAACGTCCAAAGCTTCTTGAACGGGTGTCTGTATGTCAGGCGAGGTATTGGCGACTTTGTTCACCTTGTCCGACACTGGAATGACTTCAAAAAAGTCATCCTGAATCGGCCGCATGATATCGGCCACCTCTCTTGGGAGCAGGGTCTTGCAGTTAAGCCAGCGTGCATAATCTTCTGGCTTCACCACCACAGGCATACGCTCGTGGATGGGACGGAGAAATCCGTTTGCGCCTGTTGTCAAAATACCAGCTGTATCGATTTGCGAACCGTCTGCGCTGCTCCATGTTTCAACCAGCGCACCAAAGGCCACAATGCCCCCCTTTCGAGGTCTGATCCAATAGGCTTGCGCCTTGTTCTTTCCCTCCCGTCGCCATTCGTAAAAGCCGGAAGCGGGAATCAGTGCACGCCGATGATTGAGTGCCGCGCGGAAAGAATTCTTCTCGGCTGCTGTTTCAGAACGAATGTTGAAGACAAGATTCCAGTCATTGGGATCCTTGACCCATGACGGCACAAATCCCCAGCGGACCAACATGCCGATACGATCGGGCCTGTTGCTTCCCGAGGGCGGTGTTTCGCCTGCCAGAATAGAGAGTATCGGTTGCGTTGGTGCAATGTTGTAGCGTGGGGGGAAATCCTCCTCGATCATTGCACCGAGCAGGGCTTCAACTTCTTCGCGGCTGGCAGTCAGAGAAAAACGTCCACACATGACGGCCATGTTCAGACTTTTGCATCAATCGTCAAGCTGCCTTTACTGTTGCCAAAAGCGGTTTACCGGATCATAGCTTGTACATGGTTACAGTTCCTGTCATCCCTCCCCCTGTTCAGATACACGGTGTTTCTCTCATTTGCCGCCGCAATGGCCGCTTTCTGTTGGTTGAACGGGGCAAGGAGCCCTGGAAGGGTTGGCTGGCGTTTCCGGGCGGCAGTATCGAAGCGGGCGAAACGCCGAAAGAAGCTGCTATTCGCGAACTGAAAGAAGAAACCGCACTGGATGCGGGCTCTCTCCGCCATGTCATCACTGTTGACCTGGCGCTTGAAGGCAAAGCCTATTCAAAGAGCTATTTTCTGTCAGTCTATCGTGCATTTGATGTTTCAGGTGAGGAAGAGGCCGGTGACGACGCAGCCGCAATACACTGGCTGAGCATCGAAGAAATGGCAAATGCCAATGTAACGGACAGTACATTCGATGTGGCGCGCTCGGTCGCTGATATCGAGGACGCTTCGGGTGAGCAATCCATATCGCCTTGAAGTGGCCCCGTTTCTCATTCAGGAATGTGTTTCATTCATAGGGGGCGTATATTGCTGGTTAAGCGGCTTTCCATATTGGTGATAGCATTCTGGCTGGGCATTCTGTCTCCGTCCCTTTCTGCTCAGGATGCCCCCTATGAGGGAAAAATGCTCAGAATTGCGGAAGTGCTTGGCTCACTTCACTATCTGCGCAACCTCTGCGGCGAAACCAGCAACGAATGGCGTGAGCGCATGGATGCCATCATTGCTGCTGAAAAGCCCGATGAAGCAGAACGCGTGCGTCTTGTTTCAAGCTTCAACCACGGTTATCGCGTTTTCAGCGACAATTATGTTCGTTGCACACCCTCAGCACTTGCGGCGATTGATCGCTACATGAAAGAGGGAGAAAGCTTGTCGAACGAGCTTATCTCGCGCTATGGGAATTAACCAATTATTCAGTCTTGTGCGGATGGGAAGAAATTGCCTCATTCAAATCCGCTTTAATCTGTTAACACTGTCTTAAACGTGACAGTCAGCCTGCAGGTGATTGTGCTCCCGATGGTGAGAAATCAGCTAATACGGCAAGAAGGGCGCAAGCCGGGATGAAGTCTATGGAATACATGCCAGCCGATCTGGACGAGATGATCGCCCGTGAAAAGAAGCTTGTGGCGATTGAATACCAGAACGAAGCCTGGGCAGACGGCATTTCCGAAGGCATTGAGCCGGAAATTCTGGCAGAAGCTGCGTTTACGACGGCCCTGACAGAACTTATGCGTTCGACAGGCGAAGACAGCGCGCTCGAACTTATCGAAAAAATGCGAGAGCAAATTATTGCAGGAACCTTCCTACAGGATCGAATTCTTCAGTAGGTAGAGTTGTTTGCCGTAAATCCCCGCATGTGACTGGGCGGAGTGTCGTATATCCGCTCCCAAACTCTGCGGAACTGTCTTGCTGATGCGAACCCTGCCCGCTCTGCAATATTCTCCATATCGAGAGTTGAATTCAGCAGCATTTCGCGAGCAAGGCTTATTTTCAGCCGATTGGCATAATCTGTGACGCTCATGCCTGCATGTTCATTAAACAGACGTGAAAGATTACGAGGGCTTGCTCCGCTGGCCTCTGCGAGTTTCTCAACGGACCAATGTTCAGCAGGATTTGCAGCCACAGCGTCCTGCGCACGATGGACCACAGGATGCATGTGATTGCGACCTTCAAGCCAAGGCGAAAGCTGCGGATCGCCACCGCTACGCCGCAGATAAACCACAAGATAACGCGCCACTGACAAAGCCAATGCATGCCCTGCCATCTCGGCCAGAATATGCAGCATCAAATCAATGCCAGCAGTAATACCCGCACTGGTCAGCCTGTCGCGATCCTCAACAAACAAACGGTTTTGCAAAACACGCGCCGTGGGTGCGAGCCGGTGCAGCTCATCAATCGCCATATGATGCGTGGTGCAGTCATACCCTTCAAGCAAACCCGCGCGTGCTGCAAGAAGTGCACCAGAGCAGATTGAAACCAACTTGATACCGGGACGGATGATTCGACGCATCCAGCTCACGATTTTTGCTTCAAGGGCTGTATCTTCGTCGCGACTAAGGACAGCGGACCCAAGCGGGATGTCAGCCGAGCCGGATATGATCACAAGCGCATCATCTGGCAGGTAATCGGGTAGAGGCTCAATATTGGCAAGCGTGAGACCGATGGAGCTGAGCGCCGTTTCAAAAGGCCCGATAAACGTCACTTCAAACTGCACCTTGCTTTGCTCCAGATTGGCCTTGCGCAAAACCTCCATCGGCCCCGCTACGTCAAGCAAAAGCGTGCGCGGCGGGACGACGACAAAGACCCGGACAGTTTTGTGGCTGTCGGCTGCTTGGTTCATGCAGTCTTCCGTTCTGCGCTGCCTGCAAGAGCCTGTTCGACAGTTGCTATCCTTGCAAAACGATCCGCAAGTACCAGCGTAGTGCGCGCGCGAATTTCTGCAGCACTCCACACATGACCACTTACGTCAGTCATGGGGAAAGTCAGCGTGGCTTCGGCGACATAATCGACATCGAAGCCAAGGTCGGACGCATGACGTGTGGTGGTCTCGCAGCACTGCTCGGTGCGGATACCTGAAACGATAACGCGTTTGATGTTGTTGGAAATCAGCCAGACATCGAGACCTGACCCCACCAATGCGCTATGGCGACGCTTACGGAAAACGGCATCCGGCTCAATTCTGATCGGTGCAAGCGGTTTCACAAGACCTGATGCCTCCGAAAACGCTCCCTCATTCTCAATATGAAAGATTTGCACGACCGGAATGCCTTTTCGCTTGGCACCGTCAATCAAAGCCTGCTGCCGCTCAATGTAAGCGGCAACTTCTTCTTCTCGATAATAAGGTCGATGCCGAAAGGATTCCTGAACATCGATGACCAGCAAAGCGGTGTCATTGGCGGACATTTTGTGCTCCTTGCAAATTTATACAAGGAGACAATACTCCCGGCAATCCAGGCCGAAAGATTAATTCCGGACAAAGACGGGACAGATCGCGCCAATCAATGAGTTGTTAGCGACGAGGCAAAGCTTCCAAAAACTCGACTGGTTCGCCCTTGCTCGGGTTAATGATTTCCGCTTCCCACATGACCTTGATACCGCGCACGAAAGTACCAACAGGCCAGCCTGTTACAGTCTTGCCATGATAAGGTGTCCAGCCAGCTTTTGAGCCAGCCTGTTCATGCGTGATAGTTTCGCGGCGCTTCATGTCGACGATGGTGAGATCGGCATCATAGCCAACAGCAATACGGCCTTTGCGCGCCATGCCGAAAATGCGGTTCGGGCCGTGGCTCGACAGATCGACAAAGCGTT
Organism: Ochrobactrum sp. Marseille-Q0166; assembly: GCF_014397025.1. NCBI lineage: Bacteria > Pseudomonadati > Pseudomonadota > Alphaproteobacteria > Hyphomicrobiales > Brucellaceae > Ochrobactrum > Ochrobactrum sp. Marseille-Q0166. The sequence goes on from NZ_JACJUO010000001.1 coordinate 1,919,237, forward strand.
CCAGCGAAAGCTTACCCGCATTAACGTGATCGAGCATGATCGGCACCAGTGTCTGAACGCCGGTCATGCCAGAAGGCGACGCCGGATAAGGCTTCTGCTTTTCTTCCAGCGTATGCGGCGCATGGTCGGAGCCGAGTACATCAATGATTCCCTGATCAACGCCCTTCCAGATGCCATCGCGATGACGCTTGTCACGCACAGGCGGGTTCATCTGGATAAGATTGCCGAGCGTTGCATATTCATCCGCCGACAATGTGAGGTGATGCGGCGTGGCTTCACAGGTCGCCACATCCTTGTGGCGCTGAAGGAAATCGATTTCTTCCGCAGTCGAAATATGAAGAACGTGAATACGCGCGCCGGTGTCGCGTGCGATACGCACAAGACGTTCTGTGCATTGCAGGGCGGCAATTTCATCTCTCCAGACAGGGTGGCTCGATGGATCGCCTTCAACCCGCAGATTTTCGCGATCCTTCAAACGGAATTCATCTTCCGAATGGAAGGCCGCGCGGCGGCGCGTATTTTTCAGGATCGAGCGAACGCCTTCATCATCCTCAACCAAGAGGTTACCAGTCGAAGATCCCATGAACACCTTGATGCCAGCCGCACCCGGCAGACGTTCGAGCTCGGCAACGTCCTTTGCATTGTCACGTGTTCCGCCGACCCAAAACGCGAAATCGCAATGCATACGATGACGGCCACGCCGAATTTTGTCTTCGAGTGTTTCAGCAGAAGTTGTCAGTGGCTTGGTGTTCGGCATTTCGAAAACCGATGTCACGCCGCCCAGAACCGCAGCAAGCGAACCCGTTTCGAGATCTTCCTTGTGCTCCAGCCCCGGCTCACGGAAATGCACCTGACTGTCGACGACGCCGGGCAGAATATGCAGGCCTGTGCAATCGATGACTTCACCGGCAGAACCTGCTGCAAGCGAACCAATCGCCTCGATGCGTCCATTACGAATACCAATGTCCCGCTGACCTATACCGTCGTGATTGACGATGGTTGCACCTTTCAGGATTGTGTCGAACGTTTGGGCCATTGTTGTCTCCTGCTGGCTGAATGGGACTTGCGAGCCTTTTCAATGCGGCTTACGTAACGATGGTTATAAAGGCAAGGAAGAAGCGATGGCGACGGTAGCGGAAACGATCAATCTTTCCAACAGAGCACTGGTTCATATTGCGGGCGAAGACGCGGAAAAATTTGTGCAGGCCGTTATTACAACCAATCTCGACAAGCTTGGCGCCGATGAGCTGAAACCCGGCGCGTTGTTAGCACCGCAGGGCAAGATCATGTTCGACTTCCTTGTGTCGCGCATTGAAGACGGGCTGCGATTCGACATGCCTGCTGGCATTGCAGCTGATTTTGCCAAGCGGATGACACTCTATCGTCTGCGCGCCAAAGCAGAAATTGTCCAATTGTCAGAATCACTTGTGAGCGTTTTCTGGCAGAACGATTCCGCTTCCTCAGAAAGCGATTCAATTAAGCACGATACCCGGTTCCCTGAAGAGTTGAATGTTATTCGTATTTACGGACAGGCCGGTGAAATCAGCGATGAAAGTGCATGGACAGCTCTTCGTGCCGAATATGGCATTGCCGAAGGTGAAGCCGACTTCGCCTATAATGATGTGTTTCCGCACGACATTAATTTCGATCAGACCGGTGGCGTGACTTTCCCGAAAGGCTGTTTCATCGGGCAGGAAGTCGTCTCGCGCATGCATCACCGCGGCACCCCGCGTCGACGCGTCCTTGTCGCAAAATCCGACATTCCTCTGCCTGCAATGGGCACGTCAATTACCGTCGATGGACGTGATATTGGAACCCTCGGTAGTTCGTCCGGCAAACTTGGTCTGGCACTTGTGCGCATTGACCGGGTAAAGGATGCGCTCGATTCGGGCACGCCAATTCTGGCTGGTGAGGCCGAGATTACGCTCGCCCTCCCCCCGCATGTACGCTTTTCATTTCCAACTGCCGACGCGGACAAAGCCTAATGGCAGCCGCGGACCGGTCATCGGGCAAGAACCGCGCCTGGCAGCGTATGTTGTCAGGCCGCAGACTTGACCTTCTTGATCCCTCACCGCTCGATGTCGAGATTGAAGACATTGCGCATGGTCTTGCGCGTGTCGCCCGCTGGAATGGACAGACCATCGGCGAGCACGCCTATTCCGTTGCCCAGCACTCGTTGCTGGTCGAACAGATTTTCAACCGGCTTGTGCCTGATGCAAGCATCGAGCAGCAGATGCTCACCCTTCTGCACGATGCACCTGAATATGTTATCGGCGACATGATTTCGCCCTTCAAAGCCGTGATGGGCGGGAATTATAAACTGATCGAAGCACGTCTTGAAAGTGCAGTTCATGTTCGGTTTTCGCTGCCAGCTTCAGTTTCCGTGTCTCTCAAAAAACTGATCAAGCGTGCCGATCAGGTTGCAGCTTTTTTTGAGGCAACACGCCTTGCCGGTTTCAGCGAAACGGAAGCGACCAAATATTTTGGCCGTCCGCGCGGCTTCGATCCAGAAGGGCTGGACCTGACACCGCGTCCGACCCAAAGCGTGCAAAATGATTTTTTGGCACGCTTTGCAACATTGGAACAGGCGCGAAAGAAATAAGCCATGACGCATATTGTGGTCAGCCCGCTTTCGAGGCTTGAAGCCCAAATAGCTCTGCATCAGCCTAGTCATATCTTGTCCTTGAGCAGCAGCGATCTTCCGTTGACGCCGGGCCCCGTCACGCGGCTTAGCCTCACTTTCAACGATATCGTTGAGCCGCGCGCAGGGTTGATCATGCCTGACGAAAGTCATGTCCGCCAAATACTGGCCTTTGCAGAGGATTGGGATTGCTCCAAGCCAATGCTCATTCACTGCTATGCGGGTGTATCGCGCTCTACTGCAAGCGCTTACATTATGGCGCTTGCGCTCAATCCAGCCTTGGATGAAGGAGTTCTCGCACAAAAGCTGCGGCAGCTTTCACCATCAGCAACCCCCAATACCCGACTTATCGCGCTTGCAGATCAAATACTGGCAAGAAACGGTCGTATGGTGGATGCGATCAAAACAATCGGACGCGGACGAGATACATTTGAGGGCGAAGTCTTCAGTCTGCCTGTTGCAGATTGATGCTTCGCGACACGGCATTCAGAAAGCCTCCGCGTGCATCTGGAGGCGTTTGCGCACGCGGTTCCCATACATGCCGCAGGAAGAAAAAGCCCGTCATTCTGAATGCATCATTAAGTTCGTCATAGCAGGACGGACGCACTGAAGTGCTGTTGACGAATGCAGGTAACGGCAACATCTTATCGGCCCAGGGAGCACCAGCATCACCACAGACGGCTCGACCTGACTTTGGTGAGACATAAATCAGGTTTTCGCGAACACCTGTTGCAGCGCATTCTTTAAGGTCCAGTCCGAAGCCCAGTTCCTCAAGCATCATCACTTCAAAACGCAACAGCAGTTCACCTGAAGCAAGCGGATCGTCAAAATGTTCAATAATAAGGCGGAGCGTTTCGTATAAGCCCCGATGAGAATCCCGCTCAGGCAACAAACGCAGATGGGCAGCAGCAAGCTGAATACCGTAGAGCGCCACTGGTGTTTCGATAAGCCGCGCCGCCGCAAAGCCAAGCGGCTCAATGGTAAAGCTGCCCATATGCTCATCAAGCCGTGCCCACCATGTCAGATCGACATGGTTACCCGGCTGAAGCAGCGGCTGCATGCGGCGGGAGCGCCCGCCGCGTACCATGCCCATATGACGACCATGTTCTCGAGTCATCACCTCAACAATGGCGCTTGTTTCGCCATGCCGTCTCGTGCCGAGAACTATGCCTTCATCGCGCCATTCCATGGTGATTCAGATATGCCTTAAGTCGGGAAATCCAGACCCATTTCACGATAACGTTCAGGGTCATTACCCCAGTTTTCGCGAACCTTAACAAACAGGAAAAGGTGCGCGTTCTGTTCAAGAATTTCACTGATCTCTTTGCGTGCGGCCTGGCCGATAGCCTTAATAGTTTCGCCCTTATGGCCAAGAACAATCTTCTTCTGGCTTTCGCGCTCGACGAAGATGACTTGTTCGATACGCACCGACCCGTCCTTGCGCTCTTCCCAGCGCTCGGTCTCGACTGTCGAAGAGTAAGGGAGTTCTTCGTGAAGGCGGAGATAAAGCTTTTCGCGGGTGATTTCCGCTGCTAGCTGGCGCATGGGCATGTCGGAAATCTGATCTTCCGGATAATACCAAGGGCCATTGGGAACGGTTTCCGCCAAGAACTTTGCGAGATCCTTGCAGCCCGAACCGTTGAGCGCAGAGATCATAAAAGTCTGATCGAAGGTGACAAGCTCATTGGCTTTCTTTGCCAGATCCAGCAGAACCGGCGGATCAACGCGATCAACCTTATTAAGCACCAGAACCTTCTTCTGGCGCACGTTTTTCATGCTTTCCAGAAGCGCTTCGGCATTCTCGTTGAGGCCGCCCTGCGCATCCAGAAGAACGAGGATGATGTCGGCATCCTTCGCGCCGCCCCACGCGGTCGTGACCATCGCGCGATCCAATCGGCGCTTTGGACGGAAGATACCAGGCGTATCAACGAGCACAATCTGCGCCTGATCGTGAATGAAAATACCACGAACCAACGCGCGTGTGGTCTGCACCTTATGTGTGACGATTGAAACCTTGGTGCCTACCAACTGGTTGACCAGCGTGGACTTGCCAGCATTTGGTGCTCCAATCAGCGCCACAAAGCCAGAACGTGTCTGCCCGGTTTCAGTTTCGCCGGAAGTCGGCGTCGTCGAATTATTCATTGCTTATCCTTTTAAGTGCATTCCCATCTACAATAAATGGAAAACACTCCAATTTTGTTTTGCGCAATTCCCAACGCGGTCCCGTCCCCACTTTCGCTGGAATTGCTCGATTTCAAGTTGATGGCAGAGGCTGGTTTTTCGCCCAAACCCAGCCAGCCAATCCGACAAGCCCACCATTGTCGCCGTTAATCCGATTATAGCCGAATTTTGCTTAAAAGAATGCAGATTTACATATTAGCCGGACGTATCACGTTTCCAGACAGATTCCCTATAAAGCATCGCTTCTGCAGCGCTTTGCTCGGCAATTCGCTTTGATCTACCTTCACCCGTTTCGGGCGCAAATCCCTCCACTTTCACTTCAACGGTGAAAAGCGGGTCGTGATCTGGTCCACTGCGGCTCAAAATGCTGTAAGATGGATGGACGTTACCCTGCTGATGCGCCCATTCCTGCAACTCCGTCTTCGCATCGCGCCGAGCGGCACCAGTTTCAAGCGAGCGTTTCTGCCAATAGCGTTTGATAAAGCTGCGTGCAGCCTCCAACCCACCGTCGAGATACATCGTGGCAATCAACGCTTCCACAACATCAGCCCGTACATTGAGCAATCGTTTGTCATTGAGCGATTTAATATCGGAGCCCGTATGAATAAGTTCTGCTAACTTGATTTCATCAGCGATTGCCGCACATGTCTCTGCATTGACCAGTGCATTGAGGCGCACAGACAATTCCCCTTCGGGCGCGTCGGGAAATGCTTCGAAAAGCATTTCCGCAACCACTAGTCCCAGCACGCGATCACCGAGAAACTCGAGCCGCTCATAGTTGGCACGCGATGGTGCCTGAACACTTGAATGGGTGAGCGCACGCTCAAGCCGTTTCAGGTTGCGAAAACGGTGTCCTGTACGCTCTTCGAGAATTAATGCTGCTTTGTCTGCGGAAGCCATCTCAGTTTCCGGTTACGGCAGTATGCGGCTCACCACTCACCCAGGTGAAAAGACGGCTAAAGCGGACATCAGATGGCCATTTCCAGATTTCAAGCGGACTTGCCTTATCGGCAATCGAGAAGAAAATGATGTTGGCACGACCGACCAGATTTTCATAAGGCACATAGCCAACGCCGAAACGACTATCGAGGGAGTTATCTCGGTTATCACCCATCATGAAGTAATGACCGGCAGGAACTTCGAATACACGTGTATCATCACCGATGGAATTTGGCGCAAGATCAAGTGTATCGTACGTCACGCCATTTGGCAGCGTTTCGCGATAGACTTCAACTGGACGATTAACTTCCGTCACATCGGGATTATCAATCGTTCCAATACGTTCGCGCTTGACCGCGACGTCATTGATATAAAGCACACCGCCGCGCACCTGAACCCGATCACCCGGAAGACCGATCACACGTTTGATATAATCGACATTGGTGTCACTTGGCAGTTTGAAGACAACAACGTCTCCGCGTTTGGGTTCTGCACCCCAGATACGACCGTTAAACAAATCGAGGCCAAAAGGCAGCGAATACCGCGAATAGCCATAGGCATATTTCGATACAAACAGATAATCGCCTTCAAGAAGCGTTGGGCGCATGGAGCCTGACGGAATGCTAAATGGTTGGAAAAGCAGGCTACGGATAATTAGCGCCAAGAGCAGCGCTTGTACGATAACACTGATGGTTTCGCCAATGCCACCCGATTTTTTTGATTCACTTTTGCTTGACACGCTCATTGTATCTCCGCTTGCCGATGTGCGATCTAATAACGGCTAAGATTGCACGACGCAATCCAGTCACCTCTAAGTCGCACGATTATGAGCAGGAGTTTACCTGTCACAATAGCAATTGTTTTGCTGTATGCCGCTATTACGCAACATGTATTCGACGACATTTAGATTTGACTTTATCAAATCGGACTCTCATGTTCTTTCTCGCATTTTGTCCGAAACACATTTCCCACTTCCGGGGATACGTCTTATTCAGTTTCTGGCAGAGCTTCGATAATCACGAAGGCCTGGGCGAGAGGAAAATCATCGGTAATTGTCAGATGTATGGCAGCGCGCTTGCCTTTCGGCAACATGCGCTTCAATTGCTCGGCAGCACCGCCCGTTAATTTCATGGTTGGCTTGCCAGAAGGCGTATTCACCACGCCCATGTCACGCCAGAAAACACCATTTGAAAGGCCCGTACCAAGTGCTTTTGAGCAGGCCTCTTTTGCCGCAAACCGCTTTGCATATGATGCTGCACGTTGCTTGCGGCCTTCCGATTTGGCTTGCTCGACCTCTGTAAAAACACGCTGAATAAAACGTTCACCATGTTTTTCGAGAGTTTTCTCAATGCGGCGAATGTCAATCAGATCACTGCCTATGCCTATAATCATATCCTGTGAGGCTCCTGCACGCGGTTTCTGCCGTGTTTTTCTGCCAACCGCTCAAGCCTGCGGCGACGAAATGCAGTCACTGCAAATCGCGTCACGAAATATGCAATCACAGCAAACACACCACCCATGATCGTTGAACCGAGTAACATCGGCTTGAGAAGAGGTGTCCAGACTTCGTTGAATTTCAGTGTCTGCAATGCATGTCCGAGATGTAAAGGGGGCGCAGCTTCAAGATCACCGCTGATAATCAGGCGACCTAATTCATAGGTACTTCCCCATATAAATGGTAGGGTCAGAGGATTGGCAAACGTTGTACCGAGCGCAGCAGCAGCAATATTACCGGCCAGAAAATAGGCCAGCACGATCGCTATAATCAGATGAAAACCAAAAAACGGCGTAAAAGCTGAGAAGACACCCACGGCAAGTCCGGCCGCAACAGCATGCGGCGATGCAGTAATGCGTAAGACCCGCTTGCCACCATATTTAAACGAGCGTGCAAATGAACGGCGCGGCCAGACAAGCGTTCTGATACGCTCTGTACGGGTTGGGGGATTTCGGCGTTGAAACAACATGGCTTCTCATACTGCTCTCGATGCATCGAGACAATTGTTATTATTCAATCGTCCCGGAAGAGAGTTTATCACGATCTTCAGGAGACGCCGCATGCATACGCGGTAAATAGAACTTAGGAGATACTCCCAGCATACGGCGAAACATTGTCGTAAATGCAGACACGCTGTCATAACCGAGATCAAGCGCAATACTCGTAACGGCTTCTCCTTCCGCCAACCGCGGAACGGCTGCAAAAAGGCACGCCTGTTGGCGCCATACAGAAAGACTGACACCTGTCTGTCGTTGAAAATGACGTGTGAAGGAACGCCTGCTCATCGCCATTCTGTCTGCCCAGTCGTCTATTGTCGCACGTGCTGAGGGCACTTTCACAAACTGACGGCAAAGATTTTGCAACCTAACGTCCGCCGGAAAAGGCAGGCCCAGGGGCCTTTGGGGCAATTTGTGTAAATCTCTGAGAATGAGTTCAATCACCAGCGCATCTCTGCTTCCCTGCTCGGGAATACTATCAACCGAGGTTGCATCAATGATGAGACAGCGCATCAGATCCGTCAGACCAACCACATGCAGGTGATCCGGCACGCCTGAAATAGCATCAACCGCGATATAAATTGAGCGCATCAGGACATCGCCAATAATTTCTACGGAATGCTTTATCCCCGCAGGAATCCACATGGCATGGTCGGACGGTATCATCCACCGACCGGCATCGGTGGTGACAAGAACGACACCTTGCGAGGCACACAGCAGCTGTGCGCGGCTATGGCTATGTTGCGGTACGAAATAGCCATCCGGGTATTTGGTCGGAAGGGCAATGACCGGTCCATCAAGGTTTTCCAGCATCAGAATGCGTTGCTCGTGGAACTTTTGCAGATCCTCGTTTCCCACCAACAAGGAGTGCGTTCTTGATTTTTGCTTCATATGCTTTGGCCCACTCTCGAAGGTAATGGACCAAATCACGAAAGCAGGCGCGAAACAATATGATTATGAATTGGTCAGCTTAGAAATATTCGAAAAGATACGAATTGGTTTTCAGAACCAACCTCACCAGTATGCGGGAATTTCCCGTTCCAGATTACACTTGGAGTAGGACTATGAGCACGAGTGCTGCCGAGCAGCCAATAAGCAGTAGCGCAAACAATACTGTTCTCGCCATTATTCTGGCCACAAGCATGGGCCACTTCCTCAACGATATGATGCAATCGTTGCTACCAGCGATCTATCCAATGTTGAAGGATAATTATAGCCTGTCCTTCTGGCAGATTGGATTGCTCACATTTACCTTCCAGGTGACTGCTTCGATCCTGCAGCCTATCGTTGGAATTTATACTGATCGTCGTTCGATGCCCTACTCATTGCCATTCGGCATGGGATGCACATTGATCGGCCTGATCCTGCTGGCGACAGCGCATCATTATCCAATATTGTTGCTGGGAGCAGCTTTCATTGGCTTTGGTTCTTCAGTGTTTCACCCGGAGGCCGCACGTGTAGCCCGCCTTGCTTCCGGTGGCCGCCACGGCTTTGCCCAGTCCATGTTTCAGGTTGGCGGTAATTTCGGGTCAGCTGTTGGGCCGCTGCTCGCAGCCTTCATTGTCCTTCCCTTTGGCCAGTCCAGTGTATCTTGGTTCTCGATTGCTGCGCTGGTCGGCATGGCACTGCTTTGGTATGTCGGCAGCTGGTACAACCAGCATCATCTGGCTAACAAAAACAAACCTAAAGCTGACAAAACCCTGCCGCTGCCGCGCAAGACAGTTATTATCTCGATATCCGTTCTCGCGATGCTGATTTTCACCAAGTATGTCTACATGGCGAGCCTAACCAGCTACTACACCTTCTATACGATCAGCCATTTTGGCGTGACCGTGCAAGCATCGCAGTTATTGCTGTTTGTGTTTCTTGGTGCTGTGGCAGCTGGAACAATTGTCGGCGGCCCAATCGGCGATAAAATCGGTACACGCACCGTTATTTGGGTTTCGATCCTCGGCATTGTCCCCTTCACTCTGGCATTACCTTATGCCAACCTCGAAGTCACAGCCGTTCTCACTGTTATTATCGGCTTTGTACTTGCATCCGCCTTCCCTGCAATCATTGTGTTTGCACAAGAATTGTTGCCCGGACGCGTAGGCATGGTATCAGGATTGTTTTTCGGTCTGGCATTTGGTGTCGCGGGTATCGCAGCCGCACTCCTGGGGATTGTTGCAGATCGCACAAGCATCGAGTTCGTATATAAAATCTGCTCGTATCTCCCGCTGCTCGGCCTGTTAACAATCTTCCTGCCGAAAATGCAAAAGACAAAATAAAAAAAGTGGAGCACCGCTCATCCCCCAACGAACGGTGCTCCTAAGCCACTGACCTTTTGACGGCCCGGTGCAGCGGCAGCTCTGAAATAGAGAAAATCAGCTCTATTTCTTTTTTCTCGCGCATATTGCGATTTTTATTCGCTATATGCATGAATCCTTAGTCAGACGGCAAAGCTGAAGCCGTGCATACTTTCCCTGCGAAACTCATCAAATGTTGCGGCCACCAAACGGATCAGCGGCTTTCCATCTTCCGTTGCGGTAATCACACCGTTCTGCACTTCAACCAAGCCATCGGCCACCAGTGGTCGTAGCAAAGCCAATTCATCAGAGAATTCAACACCTGGCGCCGCCGTATTAAGATCGACGCGGAAATTACACATGAGTGCCGTGATAATTCCGGCGCGCTGGCGATCACTGTCACGCATTGTGTAACCGCGTACCGTAGCGAAGTCCCCTGCCCCAACACGTTTACAATATTGCCCCACATCAGAAATATTCTGAGTATACCCCGCAGGATATTGCGAAATAGAAGACGGTCCCAAACCAATCAGCGTGTTACAGCGGTCCGTCGTGTAGCCTTGGAAGTTCCGATGCAATGTGCCATTTTCAGCAGCGATCGCCAGCGCGTCATCCGGCAATGCGAAGTGATCAATGCCAACAGGCTGATAACCATATTGAATAAAGCTCTCGGCCACTGCGCTTGCCTGCGCAAAGCGCTCATCCGCATCCGGCAGGATACTCTCATCGATCAGTCGCTGATTAGCACGACGTTGCGGCAAGTGTGCATAGCCGAAGCAAGCGATTCGATCCGGCTTCATCTCTGCGACCCGATCGCAGGTCTCACGTAGACTAGCCACGCTCTGAAGCGGCAGACCGTAAATCAGATCGAAATTCAGCCCGTTGATACCTACCTCGCGCAAGAGTGCTGCTGCTGTGGCAACAGTTTCAATAGGCTGCACACGACCGATGGCCTTCTGCACATCCGCGTTAATGTCCTGTACGCCAAGACTCGCGCGGTTTACCCCCATTAATGACAACGTGTTTGCCAGAGCTGGATTAACCGTACGAGGATCAAGCTCAATCGCGTGCTCCATATCCGGGTGGAAATCAAACACCAGCGCAAGAGCCGACATAATACGGTTGAACTGCGTTGCCTGCAGGATCGAAGGAGTGCCCCCACCCCAATGTAAATGCACAACTTGCGGACGAGCCGTCAAACTTGCACCTACTGTCTCGATTTCACTCATAAGAGCGATAACGAAATTCTCAATAACATCGTCGCGGATGGCCATTTTGGAATGACAGCCACAATAGTGGCAAATCTCTTTGCAGTATGGCACATGGATATAAAGCGAAACTGCTTCTTCCGGGCCAATCTGACGCAACCAACGCTTTGTATTATCAGCAGTGACAGCCGTAAAATCGGCCGCAGTCGGAAATGAGGTATAACGGGGAACGGCCAGTGCCGCATAACGCCTTATCGTGTCTTCATGCATGATGACTGGTCTCCCCGCTCCTGACGATCTGGCGAGAGCTTCTCACCTTTACGCACACTGGACGAAGACGGGCATTCCGCTGGACAAGCAGACATGATGCGGCAAGGAAGCCCACATGCATGACAGCCGATACTGTAATTGCCAGCCACAATGACACCTGCTCACCTCGTTATCATCGGGCAGCTTTTAATTAAGCTACCTCAACTTCTACGATCAGATGTAAATGGCATCAGGCCAACATTCATTGATTTAAATCAACGGAACTAAACAAACAAATCGGATCAAATATTTTCCGGATCCATACCTGCAACAGACGCCAATGAACGGCGCGAAAGTATTTCTACCGTATTTGCATCGAGCAACTGAATGAGGCCCTGCGTTTTAAGCTTGGTAAAGCTGCGGCTTACAGTTTCAATCGTGAGGCCGAGATAATCCGCAATATCGGTACGGTTCATCAGCAAATGCACCAGATTGGCCTTACCGCCACGTTTCTCTGTTCTCGCTGCCAAAACAAGCAGGAAGCTTGCAAGCTTCTCTACCGGCGCGAGGCGGCCCAAAACAAGCTGATTGTCACGGGCCGTACGCAATGCTTCCCGTGTCATCTGATAGAGACGCTCTTTCAATTTTGGGAATTTTTCCATCAGGTCGTCCATTTCCCGGGTGGAAAATGCACAAAGAACGGATGGAGTAACAGCTTCAGCAGATTGCGAATAAACATCGTCATCCGCCAGGCCAAGATAATCTCCGGGTACTAGAAATCCGGCAATCTGGCGACGACCGTCCGGCAAAGACGTGTAAATACGGAGCATACCCGACGTTAAGCTAAAGACACGACGTTTCTGATCGCCTTCTTCAACCAGCATCTCGTTGGCATCCAGTTTTTTGGATGTCATGATGGCTTCAAGCGCACCCAGATCGCGGTCATCCAACGCTGAGCAAACGGCCATGCGACGCACATCGCAGTCAACGCAAACGCCACACGGAGCCCTGAACGGGGACTTTGGATCAAAAACGAGAGGGGCGACAGCCACAACAGCTTCCTAAAAAGGGGGATGAGCATTCATATGCTCTTCCCCCTTAATTAAGGGGGACAAACAAATACCGCAAAGCGCAATTTCGACGCAGGGGGAAAAAGAACATCAATGCAAAGAAAAATTGATGAAGAAGACCCTTTAATTATTCCGGCTGCCGGGCTTAACTGCGGGGATTGCGGCCAATTCCTCTGGTAGATTGTCAGGCGAATATGCTGGAACTTCATATTCCGCGAGTGCAATAAGTTTCGTGCCGACATCAGCCTTACCTGCTGAACGATCAACGATACAGGCAGCAGCGACCACTTCGATGCCGATATCTTTCATGCAGTCGATAGTTTCGCGAATCGACAAGCCAGTTGTGACAATGTCCTCAACAATTACGACGCGTGAACCTTTTGGCACATCAAAGCGGCGAAGACGAAACACACCATTCTCACGCTCGACCCACACAGAAGGCACGCCGAGATGTCTTGAAGTCTCGTATGATGGAATGAGGCCGCCAATCGCCGGACCGACGACATAGTCGATTTTGCCCAGATCAGCGGCTTCGATCTTCTCTGCCAGTGCCTTGCAGAGTTTTTCAGTTTTATCAGCGTGCATGAAAACACGCGCCTTCTGCAAGAAGATCGGGCTGCGCAGGCCAGAAGTCAGAATAAAATGGCCTTCAAGGATCGCTCCCGCTTCGCGGAAGACCGTAAGGACGTCTTCGGTTTTCATATTGCCTTATCCGTTCACGCGCGTTGCGCCACTGACGCTTGCGCTTTCCTTCAACTGAGAAATAATACGATTGAGGTGTTTAAGGTCCCACACTTCAACGTCAATAATCATCTCGGTAAAATCTGGTGCGGTACGCACCATTGAGAGATTATGAATATTGGCATCATTGGCAGCGACGATCTGCGCGATTTCAGCCAGCGAACCCGGTGAATTAATCGCGGAGACACTGACGCGCGCAGGGAAACGCTCATGCATACCCTCGTCAATATCCCAGCGTACGTCGATCCAGCGCTCAGGCTGATCATCATAAGCAGTGAGCGCTGGCGACTGAATCGGATAGATCGTGATTCCGGCACCTGGCTGCATGATACCGACGATACGATCACCCGGCACCGCACCTTCCGGTGCAAAACGAACCGGAAGATCAGAATTCGTACCGCGGATCGGGACAGCCTTGCGCTTAGGCTTGTCGTCCGCCACTGACTCCTCTTCCGCAGCTTCAGAACCTTCAGGCACCTTGAAGATCATCCCGGTGGCGTTCTGAATGTTGAACCAGCCCTTCTCACCAGTCTTAGCCGGGCTGTTCTGCGAGGTGACACGTGTATCCTGATAATCAGGATAAACCGCCTTAACAACGTCCGTAGATGGCAGTTCTCCCCGTCCCACCGCTGCGAGAACATCTTCCACCTCCTTGCGCGCCAGACGTGGCAAGCTCGGCTTTAGAATGTCCTTACTAAACTGTTTGCCGGCACGCTCGAAAGCACGCTCCAGAATGCGCATTCCGAGCCCGGAATATTGTTTGCGCACTGCTGAGCGTGTCGCACGACGGATCGCGGCACGTGCCTTACCGGTCGCAACGAGTGATTCCCAAGCCGCAGGCGGTACCTGTGCCTTGGAACGGATAATATCGACCTCATCACCGTTTTTAAGTTCTGTCATCAATGGCATGATGCGGCCATTGACCTTCGCACCAACACAGCTGTCACCGATGTCGGTATGCACTGCATAGGCGAAATCAATGGGTGTCGCACCACGTGGTAAAGCGATAAGCCTGCCCTTGGGTGTGAAACAAAACACCTGATCCTGAAACAGTTCAAGCTTGGTATGCTCGAGAAACTCTTCTGGATTATCGCCCTCGGAAAGTTGCTCGATTGTCTGGCGCAACCAAGCATAAGCATTCGTTTCAGTGGATATCTGATGTGGATTGCTCGCACTTCCGCGATCTTTATAAATCGAATGGGCCGCGACGCCGAATTCAGCGATCTCGTCCATCACGCGCGTGCGGATTTGCAGCTCAATACGCTGACGCGACGGGCCAATGATTGTCGTATGCAGCGAACGATAATCGTTCTGCTTTGGCGTCGATATATAGTCCTTGAATCGTCCTGGAACCATAGACCAAGTGGTATGAATCAGACCCAAGGCACGATAACAATCCTGTGTGGACTCAACCATAACACGGAAGCCAAAAATATCGGAAAGCTGCTCAAAAGACAGTCCCTTGGTTTCCATCTTACGAAAAACCGACCATGGTTTCTTCTGACGGCTTTTCACTGTCGCCTTAATACCGTTCTTCTGAAAGATTTCAGACAGATCTTCTTCAATTTTCTGCAGAAGCCCACGGTTCTTTTCCAGAAGTTCAGCAAGCCTGTCAGTTACAGCACGCCATGCATCCGGGTTGATGTAACGGAATGCAAGTTCTTCGAGTTCTTCGCGGGTGTCCTGCATACCCATGCGGCCAGCGAGCGGCGCATAAATATCCATCGTTTCTTCGGCGATACGCAGCCGCTTGTCTTCACGCATCACGCCAAGTGTGCGCATGTTATGCAAACGATCCGCGAGTTTCACGAGAAGGACACGTACGTCTTCTGAGATCGCGAGCAGCAACTTACGCAAGTTCTCGGCCTGAACAGCCTTCTTTGAAACAAGATCAAGCTTTTTGAGCTTGGTCAGTCCGTCAACAAGCTTACCAATTTCAGGCCCGAAAAGCTGGTCTATTTCCTGACGAGTTGCGGTCGTATCTTCAATAGTGTCATGCAGAAGAGCAATCGCAATGGTTGCTTCATCCAAATGCATGTCCGTGAGAATTGCGGCAACTTCAAGCGGATGAGAAAAATATGGATCACCAGATGCACGTTTCTGACTGCCATGCTTCTGCATAGCATAGACATACGCCTTGTTAAGAAGCGCCTCATTCACGTCAGGCTTGTAACGCTGCACACGCTCTACAAGCTCATATTGGCGCATCATTTACAGCAACTCCTCACATCGCACACATCAACAGCTATCATTCTGACAAGAATTCGCTAAAAAATAGAATATTTTGCGGCTTTCTAAACCCGCTTTCTGGAAATAAGCTTAATTTGGCGATCAATTGGCCTTACAAAGAGTGGAACTGTTGTTCAAAAAGCTCACACTCCCGCCATTCGAGCACATAAAAACATGCGCTGCAGCCTTATCAAGCTACAGCGCATGAAAATAGTATATTGAGAAAAGGCGATTAAAAGTCGTCGTTCTTCTCAGGAGCGACAAGACCTTCGATACCAGCGAGAAGTTCTTCTTCAGACATACGGTCGAACGTGACGATATCGTCTTCACCAGCCTCGGCAATACCTTCTGCCAATGCATCCGATGCATCCGCCAGCAGAGCAGGTGCAGCAGCTTCCGGCTCATCAACTTCAACATGCTTCTGAAGCGAATGGATCAGATCTTCCTTAAGATCATCCGGCGAAAGCGTTTCGTCAGCGATTTCGCGCAGAGCAACAACAGGGTTTTTGTCATTATCACGATCAATCGTGATCTGGGCTCCCTGGGAAATCTGACGCGCACGGTGACCAGCCAGAAGAACCAATTCAAAGCGGTTCTCGACCTTATCTACGCAGTCCTCAACGGTGACGCGGGCCATGGGCGGTCCCTTTCATCTCTTAAAACTATAACGGAATTTTTCTCCGACATAACGCCTGTGCATCGAAATTACAAGCAAAAGCGAACGGGAGCAACTTTTGCCCTCACAACTCATAATTTAAAAGCGTTTCGACCATATCTGTCTGACAAATACCTTCCATGGACCAAATCGGAACAATAAAATTGACAACGTTATCCATCCCAACAGAAAAACATTTCTTGAAAGCAATTAGGTTTTACTAAAAAACAACCCTAGGTTGCTTGTTTTTCTAGAATAACTCCTTAGAACGCAATAAACGTCATTGGTAATAAAAAATGCCCCCCGTCGTTTAAAAAAATAAATCTAAATTAAGCGGTCGCGGGCCCACTCCTTACCGGCCGTAGAGTGGATATATTACACGATGTTCGATTCTCGTGAAAAGATTGCGCTTTTTATTGATGGCGCTAATTTATATGCAGCCTCAAAAACCCTTGGTTTCGACATTGATTACCGCAAACTTTTGAAGGCATTTCAAAAGCGTGGATATTTGCTGCGCGCATATTATTACACTGCTTTGGTTGAAGATCAGGAATATTCATCCATTCGCCCGCTTATCGACTGGCTTGACTATAATGGCTACAAAGTCGTTACAAAGGCAGCAAAGGAATTCACTGATTCCGCCGGTCGTCGCAAAGTAAAAGGCAACATGGATATCGAGTTAACTGTCGATGCCATGCAGCTCACAGACACTGTTGATCACTTTGTCATCTTCTCGGGCGATGGAGATTTCCGTTCGCTTGCTGAAGCTCTTCAGCGTAAGGGACGCAAGGTTTCGGTCGTATCCACACTCACAACGCAGCCAGCAATGATTTCTGATGAGCTGCGACGTCAGGCTGATCATTTCATCGATCTCGTTTCACTGAAATCTGAAATTGGTCGCGACCCATCGGAGCGCCCTCAGCAGGCCCAGCGCCGTTCAGATGACGACCTTGATGACGATTATTGATTGAAATCAGATTATTTAAACTAAAAAGAGCGCTTTAAGCGCTCTTTTTTATTAAAGCCTAACCACGATCACGAAGCAAACGTGATTTTTCGCGATTCCAGTCACGCTGCTTTTCAGTTTCACGTTTGTCGTGATTCTTTTTACCGCGCGCTACACCGATTTCCAATTTCGCACGACCCCGATCATTGAAGTAGAGCTTCAATGGAACGACTGTCATTCCTTCACGCGAAACAGACTGGAAAATCCGAGCCATCTCACGCTTGCTGATCAATAGCTTTCGCAACCGGCGCGGCTCGTGATTAAAGCGATTACCTTGCGTATATTCCGGAATATAGGAATTAATTAGCCAAAATTCCCCATTCTCAAAGCTTGCATAGCTTTCAGCGATATTGGCCTGATTAGCACGCAAAGACTTAACTTCCGTTCCCGTGAGAACCAGTCCAGTCTCAAGCGTATCGGTTATCTCGAAATTATAGCGCGCTTTACGGTTCTCAGCGACCATTTTGCGTGCAGGAGAATTTTTCGGCTTGTTCATAACGGAACCATATAATGCTCATTGCCTGAAATGAAAACGCTCTCGCTTGCGCGAGAGCGTAAAAATCAACTAACCAGGCAAATTTATCAGTCTCAATTCACAAGGCCTGCGTGTTTCATAGCCTGAACGATCTTTTCGGCAGTGGCTGCTTCGATTGTTACCATTGGCGAACGCAATACATTTTCTACGCGCCCCAGTAGAGACAAAGCATATTTAGGGCCGGACGGATTAGGCTCGATGAACAAAGCCTTATGCAATGGCATCAAACGATCCTGCAACTCCAATGCCTTCGTATAGTCGCCAGCCTGACAAGCATTCTGGAACTCAGCACAAAGCCGAGGAGCAATGTTCGAAGTTACCGAAATACAGCCAACACCGCCATGAGCATTAAAGCCGAGAGCCGTTGCATCTTCACCTGAAAGTTGAATGAACTCTTTTCCGCACGTTGCGCGTTGTTCAGAAACGCGCTCAATCTTACCGGTCGCATCCTTCACACCAATGATATTCTTGTGATCACGTACCAGTGCCCCCATGGTTTCCGGCGTCATATCAACAATCGAACGACCCGGAATATTGTAGATCACAAGCGGGATCGAGATTGAGCGGGCAACCCGTGAAAAATGCTCATAAAGCCCGCGCTGGCTCGGTTTGTTATAGTAAGGTGTCACGACCAAAACGGCATCCGCCCCTGCCTTTTCGGCGTGCTGTGCAAGCTCGATGGCTTCGACCGTGTTGTTGGAACCAGCACCTGCAATGACAGGGACACGACCCGCAGCTACTTCAATGCAAACCTCGATAACGCGCTTGTGCTCGTCATGGGAAAGGGTTGGCGTTTCGCCCGTGGTACCAACCGGGACAAGGCCTTTGGTACCTTCTTCGATCTGCCAGTTCACGAAGTCACGAAAGGCTTTCTCGTCGAACGCTCCTTCATTATCGAATGGCGTGACAAGTGCAGTGATCGAGCCTTTCAGCATCTGTGAACTCCTGAAAATAGAGACAATTCTTACAGGACACCCTGACAGAAAACAAACCAGAGTAACCGTAAGGCGATGCACCATAGTCTCGGAGTTGAAATCCGGCAAGCGGGGGAACCAACCGAATCTTCTTTCAAATAACAGTTTTAAGAAAAAAATCACGAATTCATCTTGCGTGGCTTTCGTGATGTAACCGCGCCTCAATACGAATAAAGATAAATGCGTAGCGCGTTATCGAAATGAAAACATAACTCTTTATTAACCATTGCTTCACGCATGTGCATCATACTTTGGAACATACGAGCCAGTCGACAGATCAGGCTTATAAAAGCCTGATTTGAAAAATAATTTGCTGGCAATCCTGCGGGTTATTATCCTTGGATCCTGTGTAAGAAGAATACAGACATGTCTTTAAAGCAAAGATTATTTTCGGGCGGATTAATTATTACTGCTTCGTTTATTACGGGGCAGACGGGTGCGTCCTATGCTCAGTCAACTTTGCCGAATGATGTGCCGACTCCGCTTGCGCGTCCATTCGCCCCTGCAGCAAAGCATGAATCCCCAATCAATCTGGTCACACCTAAAGCACGGCCTGCCGCCCCGGATCCCCTTATCACCTCATCATTTAGCCGTGTTGAAAATCCGGCCGCGATCAGTGGCACACTAAAAAGTGGTCTGGATGCGCTGTATTCCCGCGATGTTGTCGGTGCAATCGCCTATCGCAACGGCATGACGAAAGGTTCGCTCGACCGCCAGATTTTGACATGGGCGATCGCAACCTCGGGCTTGGACGGCGTTTCAAGTGCAGAGATTGCTGCAGCGACCTTGGAGCTGCCGGGCTGGCCTGGCATGAGTGCGCTGCGCCGCAATTCAGAGCGCGCGCTTTCTAGAGAAAATGCTACTGCTTCAACCGTCATTGCTACTTTTGGAAATACGAAACCACAAACAACGGACGGTATGATGGCGCTTGCCCGCGCCTATGTAGAGACAGGCAACAAGGTTAAAGCGCATCAGCTTCTGGCGCCATGGTGGGCCAAAGAGCGTCTTTCTGCCGAAGATGAGGGAAAGGTTCTTAAGGAGTTTTCAAACATCCTGACCCGGGAAGATCACCAGCGTCGTCTTTTGCGTTCTCTTTATAATGACCGTTTACAATCTGCAAAATTGTTGTCAGGTCCGGCGCAGGCACAGTCTCTTTATAAGGCCTTTGCCGCACTGGCAGCGAAATCGCCGAATACGGCAAAATCTATCGCTGATGTAGATCGGTCATGGCATTCCAATGCGATCTACACATTCCTGCAGATACGCTATCTTCGCCGTGCAGAGCGCTTTGATGAAGCCACTGCTCTCATGTTAAAGGCACCCAAAGATGCTGCGTCTTTGGGTGATCCCGATGCCTGGTGGGTCGAGCGGCGCATTCTGTCGCGCGAACTCTTGGATATAAATAAACCGCAACTCGCCTACAAGCTTGTGACGGCTCATGCGGCAGAATCCCCAACAATGGCCGCAGAAGCAGAGTTTCATGCAGGTTGGTATGCATTGCGCGCACTCAAGCAGCCAAAGCTTGCAGCACCTCACTTTGCAAAGATTGCAGAGATTTCCTCACGACCAGTTTCTGCGTCCCGCGCCTATTACTGGCTGGGACGAGCGGCTGACGCCGGTAGCGGTGGTGATGCAGTAAACTATTATCGCCGTTCAGCACATTTCGGAACGACCTTTTATGGTCAGCTATCTGCTGCCCGCCTTCAAGAAAAAGCACCTGAACTCGCATACCCCAAACCCTCCGACGCAGAGCGCGTACGCTTTTCGGGTCGGCCTGCCGTGCATGCCATCAGACGTCTTGAACAAATCGGCTATGGGAACCGTGCTACGACACTTTACACACAGCTTTCGCAAGAGTTGAACAGTGTTGGTGAACTCGCACTTCTTGCTGTGATGGCAGAGAAGAATGAGAATCATTATCTTGCTCTCCGCGTCGGCAAGAATGCCGCATTCCGTGGGCTTGACGTCGGTGCGCTATCGCATCCCATTGGGGCTATTCCCGCGCATGCCAATATCAGCGGTTCCGGCAAGGCGCTTGCATATGCAATTGCGCGTCAAGAAAGCGAATTCAATATCGGGGCTGTTTCCAAAGCTGGTGCACGCGGGTTGCTACAACTGATGCCCACAACCGCAAAAAGTGTTGCCACGCGGAATGGAATGCCGTTCTCCGAGCAAAAGCTAACCAATGACGCCGCCTATAATGCGACACTTGGGGCACATTTCCTTGGCGAGCAACTCGACCGTTTCAACGGATCTTATGTGCTGACCTTTGCCGGTTACAATGCTGGTCCGCGCCGTGCATCGGATTGGGTGGAGAAATATGGCGATCCACGTGGCAAATCTATCGAGGACGTTGTCGACTGGATCGAACGTATCCCCTATTCAGAAACAAGAAATTACGTCCAGCGTGTCATGGAAAACTACGAAGTTTATAAGGCCCGCCTCACAGGTAGTGCAGATATTCGATCCGACCTCATCTATGGCAGACGATAAGTCTGGGTCCCTAAGCAGGTGTTCAAATCTTCGCAGAATGCTTTAGTCCGGTTTCTTTTTTGAGCGTGCAGAAGCTTTGGTTTTTGCTGTCGCCTTTTTCGGCTTTGTACGGCGTTTGGGCACTGCTTTGGATGCAGCCTCGCTCAGTTTAAGCGCCTGAACTACCCACTCTTCTCGAGTTACGCGGCCTGCAAAGCCAATATTACGCTCAATCCAGCCAGCTTCCTCAACGTTCCATTGTGCAATCTGCGAATAATGAAAAACACCCAGCGCCTGAAGCTTCCCTTCAATCGCCTTACCAATACCGTTGATTGCGGTGAGATCGTCCTGCTTACCGCGCAAAGGTGCCTCTAATAATTGAGGCCGATCAGCTTCAACTTCGACAATAGCTACTTCATCAATTGCGATTTCTTCAACCGAATTTGACTCAGCTGGAAGTTCTGCGTTCACATCCTCAGGCAAATTAGCCTGCTCGACTTGCTCTTCTCTGGCCTCCACTGGCTTGGCTTTTGTTTCAACAAGCAGTTCGGTCTTAGCCGGCGCCACGGTCTCAGGCTTCTCGTCAATTGCAGGCATTGAAAGTGCTGCCGTGACGAGCGTGTCTTCTCTGACTTTGTCAGTCGCTCTTTTGCCTTTTGCAAGACGCCCCAAAATGCAGCCAATTACAAAAGCAACGGCAACCAGAATCGCCAGTTGTATGATTAAAATCGGCATTAAGGTTTCCTCTTACTCTACGCATCTTCCCGTAGCATGAGCCATAACCGCTCATAAAACACCATGAAATCGAACTGCGATGGCTTATTTCGAAGCGGTTAACCACCCGACTGCCAGACCAATCACGCCTGCCAAAAGCAGCACTGGCCAAAACATTTCCGCTAGATAAAGCATTTAAAATCCGCCTGCCAAACGATGCGAAGCACCTTGTGAATATTAACAGGAAAGGCACCCAAGCCACCGCTGTCAATCAGAGAACGCGAAGAAACGGGGGATGACAGTTTTTTAAACGCAAATCACCATCAGGACTTTGTAATCTCTTCATGTGCCAAAGCTATGCCAAACGGTAATGGCGCCCGAAGTTTGGCATTCAAAGCTTCAAGTGCCTGGTCATCTTTTGCCTTTCCTCTCACCGAAAGTGAGGCTTCAGAAATCTCAATTTCTGCGTCGGTTAGCCCCCTCGCAAGATCAATTGCAAAAAGAACCCGCTGTTCAAATTCTGGTTGCGCACCACGGGCAAGCGCCATTTGGTCATCGACCAAGATACCTGTACCCAGTGCTTCCGCTGAACTCATAATCGGTTCACGCATGGCGTTATCTGGAATAAAGCCCGACAATACGACCCCTTCCCCGGTTAGACTCAGCTTGAAAACATAGGGAGTGACTGCTGCAAGCACTGTGGTCAGATCAGAAAAATCACCGACACCACGAAGCTGCCCTACGGCCTGAACTGCTGCCTTTTGGGCTTCAGGATCAGGCGCCACGCCTTTGAGAACCACGTCACGGCCATCGACATCGAAACCTGCCCAGACATAAGGCGACAGCGCCAGCGCTGTTCGTTCGCTGATATCGGCCTCAACCCGATCCACACCGAACCACAGCGCAAGCGAAGTGAGCGCTGCAGTCCATGTCAAAGCCGGCCAAAACCATTTCAGCATAAATTCATATCTCCGATGCTGCGTGGCGTATACGAAAGCCCGCAAAAACTGATCTTCGCAAAACTACAAGAGCGACGCCGGATTTTCAAACCGCAGACGACAAAAAACCCGGCAGCAAGGCTGCCGGGTTTTTCTCAAACCAATCCGTAAGGATTAGAACGAACGCTGGAAGCGGACCATACCCTGCCAAGCGTCGTCACCCTTGAGCGGCGAATACTTGTTGTCCCACTTGGTGTAGGAAACTTCTGGAGTGATGGTGAAGCCTGGAACCAGTTCGTAAGCTACGTTTGCAGTTGCTGCGAACGTCTTAGCATCTTCGTAAGCGAGCTGAAGATTGAAGGTAGCCTTGTCGGTTGCCTTGAACTTCGCGCCGCCCCAAACAGCCCAATCGCCGCCCCAGGTGCCGTAGAAGCTGTCGATTACGCGAATGCCAACGAAGCTACCGTCTGCACGGTATCCACCGACATAAGTGTCGTCGTTCGACTTATAGCCGCCCATTACCCATACGGAGAACTGATCAGTTACGTTTACGTCGAGGCGAACCTTACCAGCCCACTCTTCGTTAACTGCATCGTAAGCTGCAACACCAACGATCGAACCCCAGCCCTGAGCGTACTTCAGGCCACCAACAACATGTGGTGTATAATCGTCGATAACTACGTCAACGTCTGAGTCGCCATTGCCACCCTGTTCAAGAGCGATGATAGCCGAGAAACCATTGCCGCCTGTGAAGGTGTAGCTGATTGCGTTGGTGCGGTAGCCACCAGCAAGAATTACGTCGTCGTTGATGACGTCGCCGAGGTAACCAGGGAAGGTTACGAATGCGGATTCATCAAGACCAACGCGGAGACCGCCGAGCTGAATGTAGCCATAACGAAGAGTGCCGGTTGAGCTTGAATCTTCGCCGTTTGTATACTGGAAACGTGTTTCAGCATAAGTCTTCAGTGTACCGAGTTCGGTTTCCGAAGCGGTTGAGAAGCGAAGCGAGAAACGTGTCAGATAGTCGTATGTGTCACGATTCTGATTCTTGATACCAAAAGCGGTCCCATCTTCATTGAAACCAACGCCACCGCGAGCATAAACATTGTCGCCGCCCTTGATGTCTGCACGAACGTAGCCGTGGATACGCAGGCAGGTTTCGGTGCCTGGAATGTAGAAGTAGCCAGCGCCGTAAGCATCGCAAACGCGGACGTATTCAACTGCTTCTGGCTCTGGAGCGACGATTGCGTCTGCTGCCTGAGCGCCGGAAGCTGCAACGAGAGCTGCAGCGGAGCCGAGGAGAAGGCTCTTGATGTTCATTTCTGACCTCCAGTCAAAGTTAAAAATGGGTCTGGGCATTCTGATTTGGCTGAAGGACAACCTGTCCCCATCCCCTGATGAAAAAGTCGCCCCGAAGCGCTCCTTCTTCTGGATGTGAAGATACTCGCCAACTTTTTCGATTCAACACCGAATGTGCGCAACCGGCATTTATGGGGACTCTATGAGCGACCTCTGTTGCAGAAAAGACACGAAATCGCCCAGCTTCGTTTAAGAAATTAATGTTTTATTTATATAAGTGAATATGCATTAACCGGTGTTAACGATTGAAATCACATATTTTTTCGCCCGCATAAAAGATCTCTAGCGAATCTTTCCCGTTTTGAACTCATAGCGCCGGCTGAAGGTTCTACGCTCCGAATCTATCGATTTGCCTATCGTTACGAACCCTCAACTCATCGTAACACTATTTACAAATCTAATGCGCGAGCGGCGAGAAAATGGCTGTATTTATGGAATGATATACGGTTTGTGCAAAATTTTGCTGTAAAAACGACTATTCCTCATTCAATTCGCTTGAAATCATGAGACGTTCCAGCTATCTCGCCTCTACCGGAGAGGTGGCCGAGAGGTCGAAGGCGCTCCCCTGCTAAGGGAGTAGACCCGCAAGGGTCTCGTGGGTTCGAATCCCATCCTCTCCTCCATTACAAATCACCCCAGAAAAACGTGTGCCTGGCCGCTTCCGAGGCTCCGATCCGCTTTTTACAGCGTCATTTCGTTTTTTTATTTTGAGGGATTTTTTAGGCCTCCAAATCGTTCGATCTATTAACGCATTGGAATAACTCGAGATTTCGACCTTCCTTCGATTCTTGACTGGAGGTCAGAAATGAACATCAAGAGCCTTCTCCTCGGCTCCGCTGCAGCTCTCGTTGCAGCTTCCGGCGCTCAGGCAGCAGACGCAATCGTCGCTCCAGAGCCAGAAGCAGTTGAATACGTCCGCGTTTGCGATGCTTACGGCGCTGGCTACTTCTACATTCCAGGCACCGAAACCTGCCTGCGCATCCACGGCTATGTTCGTGCGGACATCAAGGGCGGCGATGACGTGTATTATCGTGGCGCCGGCGTATCCGCAGTTGAAGGCGGCGGCTTCAAGTTTACAGACAAGGGTAAAGATCGCGATACCTACAGCTTCCTATCGCGCTTCACACTGCGTACGTCGACCGCTTCGGAAACCGAACTCGGTACACTGAAAACCTACACAGAAACCCGCTTTAACTATCAAAATGGTGGGGATTCCGGCACTTCGCTTAACTTCGCCTACATTCAGCTTGGCGGTTTCCGCGTTGGCCTCGATGAGTCTGCATTCCTCACCTTCCCAGGTTATCTCGGCGACGTCATCAACGACGACGTGATTTCTGCTGGTGGTTACCGCACCAATGCAATCAGCTACACCTTCACAGGCGGCAATGGCTTTTCGGCTATCATCGCTCTTGAACAGGGTAACAGGGATGATGCCTTCCTCGACTACGGTATCATTGATGATTACACGCCAAATGTCGTTGGTGGCCTGAAATATGCTCAGGGCTGGGGTTCGATCGCCGGTGTTGCAGCTTATGACGCACGTAACGAAGAATGGGCTGGTAAAGTTCGCCTCGACGTAAACGTAACGGACCAGTTCTCCGTATGGGTACAGGGCGGCTACAAGTCGAACAATGACATCTACGCTCACTACGATGCTAACGGCGACATTGTGATTGATGGCGGCAGCTCGACCTATCGTGGCGTTCGTCTCACCAACAGCTTCTACGGCACATGGGGCGGCGATTGGGCTGTCTGGGGTGGTGCGAAGTTCCAGGCAACCGACAAGGCTACCTTCAACGTTCAGCTTGCTTACGAAGATGCTAAGACGTTCGCAGCAACTGCAAACGTAGCTTACCAGCTGGTACCAGGCTTCACGATTACCCCGGAAGTTTCCTATACCAAGTGGGACGACAAGAAGTCGGTTCTTAAGGGTCAGGACGCTTGGCAGGGCATGGTCCGCTTCCAGCGTTCATTCTAATAACGATGTGACTTACTACCTGACGCCGATGGGGAACCGCGGCGTCAGTTCCATTCTAACTGCTCAAGAACGTAACCGACAAGCTTATGTGAAATGGGGATTTCGCATAGGTGTTACTGAGTAGAGACGAGAACAACAATTGAGGGGGCAAAGCGGTCTTTCAGAGGATCATAATATGTCTCCACATAAAATTAGCTCACTTATCTTGTGTTTGTGTAATTATTTAATTATGTCTGTTTCCCATAAAAAATATGGGGGCATACTATGATCGTCGTTGGGGGAGCGAAGGTCGATAGTGGTGATGTTTACGCGCCAATAATCGATTATAATCTCGAATATACATCCAGCAGAAGCCAGAAACATCGAATTGTCGAAAGATTCACACTGGCCGAATTGGCGGGTAAGTATATTAATATACTCTGGGATGATGGTTCGCACAAGTATAATGTGAAGTCTTTTCTCGGTGAGATCGATGAAATCTTGAAAGGCATACGTTTTTCTGGATTTGATCAGGAAATGCTCGACTCTGTCATTGGTACGCTTCGCGAGCGCGGTAACAGCAATGCAACCATCAATCGTAAGATGGCTGCATTAAGCAAGCTGCTGCGAAAGGCGCACAAAATGGGGGACATATACAATCTGCCGGAATTTATCCGACAGAAAGAACGAGCAGGACGCATTCGCTTCCTAGAATACGAAGAAGAGAAACGCCTATTCGCTGCAATTAAAACACGCTGTGTGGATAGCTATCGCCTTTCAGTGTTCCTAGTCGACACGGGTTGTCGTCTTGGAGAAGCTATCGGCTTGACTTGGAATGACATTCAAGAACATCGGACGACCTTTTGGTTAACCAAATCAAATAGAAGCCGTACAGTCCCTCTTACAAAACGAGCGAAAAAGGCGACCGACATAGCGCATGAGCGGCTGAAGGGCCCCTTTTCTATGCTCAATCAGGTTCGCTTCCGCCAGATTTGGAATGAAGCCAAACTTGAAGTGGGGCTTGGCACGGATGACCAGGTTGTCCCGCATATTCTGCGTCATACATGTGCGTCGCGTCTGGTGCGCGGCGGAATCGATATAAGACGCGTTCAAATGTGGCTGGGTCACCAAACTTTGCAGATGACTATGCGTTACGCTCATCTTGCGACACATGATCTAGATTCCTGCGTGAAGGTGCTCGAAATTCGCTGATGGAAAGCGCCTCAATGCGACTGTCGCGCCTTGCATTATGCGCTATGCGCACATCCTAAGGTTGAATTCAACTTTCGCGATCTCAGTCGTATCATAACAACAGAACACAGCCGGGTTCTTGCTATCCGCAACCGGCCAAAGTGCGAGTGAAATCGTAGTAGATATTTGAATGTAATGGCTTTCACTGCATTCAAATATGTCTGGCGTATAAATAGTAATATGCGACGTATTATTGGCCAGTGGCCCGTCGAAACTAGCGCAAATCGCTATGTCTACACTATTTTTTATCCGATTTGGACGCACAGCTTGCCGGTTGATCGCTTAAATGGCACAACATTGCCACTTCACCCTATCAGATCTAGTTGACCGGAAGCATAATGACATCGCCTCGTTTCACACCACTCGTGGAAACCCTGCCCTCCACTGTCCCATTTGTCGGCCCTGAAACACTTGAACTTCAGCGCGGAAGATCTTTCAGTGCGCGTATTGGTGCAAACGAGAGCAGTTTCGGGCCGGCACCTTCTGTCATTGAAGCGATGAAACAGGAAGCCTCCGAGGTCTGGAAATATGGTGATCCAGAAAACTATGCTTTGCGCCATGCAATTGCAGCACATCACGGTGTAACACCCGAAAACATTATGCCAGGAGCAGGCGTGGACGCTCTCTTAGGCTTAGTCGTTCGTCAGTATGTGCAGCAGGGTGACAAGGTAATCAATTCACTCGGCGGATACCCGACATTCAACTATCACGTTGCCGGTTTTGGCGGCACTCTGATTACGGTTCCTTACAATCAAGATAGACCAGATCTCGATGCCCTGATTGAAAAGGCGCGACAAGAAAAACCAGCGTTGCTCTATATCGCCAACCCAGACAACCCAATGGGTACGTGGCATGAAGGCTCGGATATTCAATCCTTCATTGAACGGATACCGGAAACCACGATGCTAATTCTCGATGAGGCCTATTGTGAAACAGGCCCTGTTTCTGCGTTTCCACCGTTTGAACTGGATCGACCAAACATTCTTCGTATGCGCACCTTCTCAAAGGCCTACGGACTTGCTGGCATTCGCGTGGGGTACGTTGTGGGCAACAAGAATGCTATCAGCGCCTTCAATAAAGTCCGTGATCATTTTGCGGTTAACCGAATTGCACAAGCAGCCGCTATCGCCGCTCTAAAGGATCAGGATTATCTACACGACGTTGTTGGTAAAATTCATGCTGGTCGTGAGCGCATTGCAAAGATCGCTGTTAAACACGGACTGAAGCCTATTCCTTCAGCCACTAACTTCGTGACTATTGATTGTGGCAATGACGGTTCATTTGCAACCGCTATTCTCAATGGCCTCATTGAGCGAGACATCTTCGTCCGTAAGCCCGGCGCACCTGTTCTAGATCGCTGTATACGGGTAAGCGTTGGCACTAGTGAGCAATTAGATTTGTTCGAAGAAGCATTTCCTGCTGCACTCTTCGATGCGCAAAAAGGCTTTTAATTAACTATCTAAATACGCATTTTGCATAATTGCGGAGAAAAATATGCCAAGCCAACTGATTACCAAGACACGCAATCCGGTATTTGGAACACTTGCTGGAGTTTGCGGAGCGTTGGCGATTGCCGCCTATGCGGGAGCAGCGCATGGTGGTGAAAATCACCTCAGTGCCATTGCACCACTCTTGCTTGGTCATGCCCCCGCTCTACTGGTCCTGTCATTGATTGTTCCGAATAGTCGCCTCGCAATGATTGGGGGGAGCATTCTCATTGCCGGGCTCGCACTCTTTTGCGGCGACCTTTTCATGCGTGACATGACAGGCAACAGGCTGTTCCCAATGGCAGCCCCAACAGGCGGAAGTCTCATGATTTTGGGCTGGCTTGTGGTGGGTATCAGCAGCTGGTTCAAACGAAGCTGATATCGATTACGTATCTGACAATCAAAAAAAGGCCTTGCACGTTGCAAGGCCTTTTTCTCTAAAACGGTGTAAGTTCAAACCGACTTATGAGCCGTCCCAGATTTAAATTTATGAATTGCCCTTCAAGCGAGCGTTGCAGAGGCTGTAATAACCGCCGCCCTTCTGCACCCACTTGAGCCCCCCAAGAGCATTCGCATCTTTCGCAGCGTGGTACTGTTCAAGGCAGGTGTGCATACGAGCCTTACCTGGCGACTCACTGGAGAATTTGGCAGATACAGCGGATGGAAATTTCACTCCCTTCGGCGCGGCCGTGGTTGGGGCGGCAGGCTCCGAATTACCGTCGGTACTCAGCGCAACTGCATCGGCGCCCGGTCCACATTCAGCTTTACGGAAATCATTCCATTTTGCGCCACCATCGGTACCCGCATCTTTGGCGGCCTGATATTTCGCACTGCACTGCTTCATCGTCAAACCCTTGGCGCTATCATCATTCGATGCAGCGGCCTTCTTTGCTGGCGCAGCAGCTTTCGTTGCGGGAGCGGCAACCGGGGCAGCGGCAGCATCATCGCCACACTGAGTCTTGCGGAAGTCGTTCCACTTGACATCGCCAAGTGTCCCTGCGTCTTTTGCCGCTTGATACTTTGTGCTGCATTCCTTCATCGTCAGCGCATTTGCCGGTGATGAAAAGGCAAAAGCAGATGCACCCAAGATAATGGCAGTGCCTGCCATGGCTGTGATGGTACGAATAGACATCTCGTCGCTCCCTGTCGGATACGGGCGTTAATCTGAGTTAGTTCAAATCGCATTGCCAGCTTCTTGGTGTATGGCTTTGCGATCAATTCTGAGCAACTTTTATGCTCAAGCCTTCATAACCCTTCGAGCTTCATGGCTCATTCAAAATTACTGTCAGCAAGTTGACTATCAATTAGTTGCTTAATATTACCTCTGCCTACAATACAAAAATTCTAACCGTCATTCTTTAGTCGTTACATAAATTTGCATGACATGAAGTAAATATACAGTATCTCCATGGTCTTGTCTCAGAATTATTGCAACACAGTTAAAATCCGGAGCTTGCCCAGATGGTAAAAAGGATCATGATCATTGGGGGCGCAGGTTCAGGAAAGTCCACCCTCGCCCGTTCGCTTGGCGCAATCACCGCATTACCTGTTGTTCATATCGACACCATTTATTGGCTACCCAATTGGACAATGCGCTCGCGCGACGAAATCGGCCTTCTGAGCAATGAGATTGCGGATCGCGATGAATGGATATTTGAAGGAAATCACAGCGAAACAATGGCGTATCGCGCATCGCGCGCCGAAATGCTTATTTTTCTGGATATCTCTACCCCGCGACGCCTTTGGCGAATCTTAAGCAGAACACTTCGGCATTATGGCAAATCCCGTCCTGATATGGCGGAGGGGTGTACCGAGCGTTTTGATTGGGAATTCCTGAAATTTGCGGCAAATTATCGGAAAAATGGACGTATTAGAGCAAAATCCTTTCTGGAAAATGCTCCTTCGCACCTGAAAAAGCATCATCTACGCAGTCCGAAAGATGTGGAACGATTTCTTGCCGAGACTCGCAACGAAATAATCCGAAAAGATAAACGGTCAAAGTTGAGCTAAAATAAAAATGCGCCGCTCAAAATAACAATATTGCTAGCAGTGCCGTAGGGCCTTTGCGATGCTATATTTGTGAAGTCTCCCAAGACTTGGCGCTGGCGCGTGGCAAACTATCCATCGATCAGCGAGAATATGCGCACACTGAAATGACGGAACTTTGCTCCGGCCTTTTGGGTAATCTTGTCCGGATTTCCGGTTTTCGCAGCTCTGGAGTTAAAAGTGGCCGATATCGCAGATAGCGCCTCCCAACTTGTCGACGTGCGCAGTACACTCGGTTTTGATCGTCATCGTCTTTATGAAGACGCAATCGCCATGCTGATTGGCACTTCATTAATTGCCTTGGGTATCACGCTTTATAGCCAAGCGACGCTTATGACGGGCAGTACGGCGGGCATCGCCCTTCTGATACACTATGCCACCGGCATTGGATTTGGCCTGCTTTATTTCGTAATCAACCTGCCATTCTACTTTTTTGCTGCAAAGCGGATGGGCTGGCCATTTACGATCAGAACATTCATTGCTGTCGCGCTTCTATCTCTCTTTGCCAAAATCATCCCTTTGTCTGTTGATTTCAGCTCAATCAACCCGCTCTTTGCAGCCCTCATGGGCGGTACACTTATGGGAATGGGCGTTCTAGCACTTTTCCGCCATCGCTCCGGGGTGGGCGGCGTCAATATTCTGGCGCTCTATTTGCAGGATGCCCATGGTATTCGGGCCGGTTGGTTCCAGCTTGCACTTGACAGTGCTATCATGTTGGGATCGCTATTTTTCATCCCGTGGGAAAACATGCTTCTCTCCCTGGTGGGCGCGATTGCGATGAATGTGATCATAGCAATCAATCACAAACCGGGGCGTTATCTCGGGATCAGCTAAACAAAAGCCGCCTCATTGGGCGGCTTTTTGATTTCTGCATTCGATAGGTCAGTGCGAAGTCATCCATTCGCGTGCGCCACGCAGTGCTGCTGCCAGCTCACTCTTGCTCATGGTGGCTGCAACCTGATTACGCATACGTTCGGCTTTCTCGTTGCCACGGATCGCCGCGATGTTGAGCCACTTATGCGCTTCCACGACATCAATTTCGCAATCGCGACCAATGGCGTATTTCAAACCCATCTCCAGCAGGATGCGATCCTGAGAAACTGCCTTATAATGGTGTGTACCGCTTTGAAACTGCGTCATTTTTCTTGTCCCTGTTAAATCCCGAGAACCGTCCGCTCTTTGTTTCCGTGACTGGCTTTCACCGTCCCGGAACCGTCGGATCTGTCGTTCCGTTCATGGTCTTCAAGATAAGCGACAGAGTTAAAATGCGCGTTAAACCAGATGCTTAACAACGCAACAACGAAATCCCAACAAGGAGTAAATTTGGGATTTCGTTAAACATCCAAGCTTCGTGAATTGCAGCGTTTTTCCGAAATGGCTGCTTTTTTATTCACTCCGTCTGGAAACCAGATGATAACCATGGCGTCGATTGGCTTTGTTGAGAGAGTGATTATCTACGAATTTTCCATCGCCAATTATCCCTCTTCCGCTTTGATGAAAACTCGATTACGTTTACGTTTGCGTAAGTTTTCTGCAGAGCTGCAAATTGTGAGCTTTGCGGCATTTTGGGAGGAATGCATGATCCGCACTTTTATTATGGGAATGACCGCTGCTGTGGCGCTGACGGCAGGTTTGGCCGCACCAGCGTTTGCTGAAGAAGCAATTGTCGGTTCCTGGAAACGTTCGAACGGTACGATTATCAGCTACGCGGCTTGCGGTGGCGGCAAATATTGCGGCACGGTGCAAACCGGCGAATATAAGGGTAAGTCGATTGGCACAATGTCTGGCAAGGATGGCAGCTACAAAGGTGAAGTCAACAAGCTAGACGAAGGCAAGACATACACAGGCAAGGCCAGTGTCAAGGGAAACACTCTTTCACTTTCGGGCTGCGTCATGGGTGGTCTGATCTGCAAGAGTGAAAGCCTTTCTCGGCAGTAAACAGATAAAATAAAAGGCGACTTCTCAGCCGCCTTTCTTTCAAGCATTTCTGGCCAAAACGATTTAACGCGCCTTTTGGCCAAACAGTATTTTCTGCGCTTCCTTGTCATTTGCTAGGTTAGACTTTTCGCGCTCTTCCTTGCCTACCCCAAGGCCACGCTGCACGGCAGGTCGTGCATTCATGGTTTCATACCAGCGCTTGAGGTTCGGGAAATCCTCCAGTTGCTGATCGAAATTCTTGTACGCATTGATCCAGCCGATGCTGGCCATATCAGCGATAGAATATTCGCCCGCGATATAGTCTTTACCTTCAAGCTGACGATTGAGAACACCATAAAGACGGTTGACCTCATTGGTGTAGCGGTCGATGCCATATTGCACCTTTTCCGGCGCATAATTGCGAAAGTGTCCGGCCTGACCCGACATGGGCCCAAGTCCGCCCATTTGCCACATCAGCCATTCGTCAACAATGACACGCTTGCGTTCATCGGTCGGATAAAACTTTCCGAACTTGCGCCCGAGATACTGAAGAATCGCGCCTGATTCAAAAACCGATATCGGCTCGCCACCTGGTCCTTCCGGATCAATGATAGCAGGCATACGGTTATTGGGTGCGATTTTAAGAAAGTCGGGCTGGAACTGATCACCCTTGCCAATGTTAACATATTTGACTTCGTAAGGAACACCCAGTTCCTCCAGCATGATGCTGATCTTGAAGCCATTAGGGGTAGGCCAATAGTAAAGCTCAATGGGTTTTGTCTGCTCAGCCATGGGTATCTGTCTCCCGCTTTCTTGGCTTTGTCCAAATTTCCGATGCGCGTTAAGATAATCGCCGTGCAGCTCGGTACAAGTGCGAACCGATCAAGTTAATGAAACATCAATATTTTTGAACCCCGGATGAATGCAGCTCTCAGGAGCGGTTCAGGTGACGTCGTTAAATTCAATCATCATAGAAATATTTTGAAGCTGGGGGAATTATGCTGGTTAGGCGCGTTACAATTGTTTGTCTGATGATTATGGGTCTCGCAATCATCGCCAGCCTTTTTGTTGATCGTAAATATTATGTTTATCGTGATCAACCGGTCGTCTCGCCCATCACAGTAATGCACCTCCAGCATGCGGACGGAGACCAGTGGCTATGATCTCGCGTTGCCGTATTTCAGCAGCAATTGCTCTTCGTGTGCTGCTTTTCACTGCCGTCTTCACTGGTCCCGCCGCGACCTTCGCTTACACCCAAATCGGACAGAAAGCGCATATGAGCGGCATCGGTCTGGTCCTGTATGTAGGCCTACAACGCGCTGCATAAACAAGGACATGCGTGTGTCGCAGAGTTTGGTATACTGAGCCATGACACAGCGAATCGATCAACCATTCCTATCAGAGATTAAAACGCCTCCTTTTATGGAGCCGGAAGTTTTCACCGATGCAAGCGCGGCAGTTGCCGCGCTACGCAAACTTTATGATCGCAATACCGCGTTTCTCCGCGCTGCGTTTGAGCAGCTCGCAAAAGGAGAGGTGCGCCCTCAGCGCTATCGTGCTTTTTACCCCGAAATTTGTCTGTCTACATCAAGCTTCGCTCATGTAGATACACGTCTGGCCTTTGGTCACGTGACCATGCCTGGAGACTACACGGCTACGATTACCAGACCGGATCTGTTCGATCATTACCTCAACGAGCAAATCCGCCTGCTGATGCGCAATCATGGCGTTGCCGTTACGGTTCGCGAATCAGCCACGCCGATACCGATTCACTTTGCTTTTATGGAAGGCACCTATGTCGAGGCATCGGTTGCCAATGCCTTCACACACCCGATGCGCGATCTGTTCGATGTGCCGGATTTGGCTGCAACCGACGACAAAATCGTCAACGCCGACTTCGATCCTATTCCCGGTGAACCAATGCCGCTGGCCCCATTCACTGCACAACGCGTTGACTATTCTCTACACAGGCTGGCACATTACACCGCAACCAGCCCCAAGCATTTTCAAAACTTTGTTCTGTTCACAAACTATCAGTTCTATATGGACGAATTCTGCGCTTATGCGCGTAAACTGATGGCAGACGGCGGTGGCGGCTACGATAGTTTCGTGGAGCCGGGCAACGCGATAACGCGTGCGGGCGAAACTGCGCCAAGTAGCGGTATACCGCTTCAGCGCATGCCACAGATGCCGGCTTATCACCTGCGACGCAGCGATCATTCGGGCATCACAATGGTCAATATCGGTGTTGGTCCATCCAATGCAAAAACTATTACTGACCATATCGCGGTGCTCCGCCCACATGCTTGGGTAATGCTGGGCCATTGTGCCGGCCTGCGTAACAGTCAAGAACTTGGCGATTACGTGCTTGCTCATGCTTATATGCGTGAAGACCACGTTCTTGATGACGATCTTCCTGTTTGGGTGCCCTTGCCTGCGCTTGCCGAAATTCAGGTGGCGCTTGAAGAAGCAGTCGAAGAAATCACCGGCCTTGAAGGCTATGACCTCAAGCGCATCATGCGAACAGGAACAGTCGCGACCATTGACAACCGCAATTGGGAACTCCGCGACCAGCGCGGCCCGGTTCAGCGGCTTTCGCAAGCGCGTGCCGTCGCACTCGACATGGAATCGGCCACGATTGCTGCCAATGGCTTCCGCTTCCGCGTGCCATACGGCACGTTGCTCTGTGTTTCGGATAAACCTCTTCATGGGGAACTTAAACTGCCTGGTATGGCTACAGAGTTCTACAAGCGGCAAGTGGCACAACATCTGCAAATCGGTATTCGTGCGATGGAAAAAATCGCAGCCATGCCTGATGAGCGACTGCATTCACGCAAGCTCCGCAGCTTCTTTGAGACGGCTTTCCAATAATTAAAAGCAGTAGAGCAATAGCTAGTCAGGGCAGTATGTGTTTTGAAAACATACTGCCCTTTTCGACCTCCCCTATTCCATCATCGCGCCGCAATCAGCGGCTAGGTGCGTATCATGTCAAAACGCCGCGAAAACCTTTCATTACTCCTATTGATAACCGCTGTTCTGGTGTCGGCGCCTCTTGTGCTTGGTTTTCTCGGATCAGCGCATCCAATGTTCGATTCATTCGCGCATTTTCGACCACATCTCGCGATTCTGATGGGTTTGCTGGCACTGCCGCTCTTGTTCACAACGATGCGGCGCGAAGGTGCCATGATCCTTTTGTTTGCGATCCTCGCTTTCAGCACGACGCTCGGTGCCGCACGTAATCTTCTCGACGGATCATCTTCTGCACAGGCCAATGTGCCGACAACCGGCGCACGTTATAGTCTGGTGCAGATCAATCTACGCTATAACAACCCTGAGCCAAAACGCGTTTTGCAGATGATTGCGCAGGAAAAGCCTGACGTTATCGCCTATCAGGAAGCGGGCGCCGATTGGGCAATGTGGATCGATATTCTGAAGGGCACTTATCCTTACCATTTTGAATGCCGCAAAGACGGAAGCAATATGGGCGTTGGTATTCTGTCCCGCCGTCCATTCAGTGAAGGTAGCGCGCAGCTGTGCCTTGGCGATGATCGCCTTGCCATGACTTCCATCGATTTTAGTGGCACAAGCGTCAATGTTGCAGCATATCATGCGATACTTCCATGGCCCTTTGGTCAAGCAGCAGTCATTGATGCATTGGTGCCGGAATTGCAGAAATTCAGCGGCCCTACGATCATCACTGGTGATTTCAACGCGACACCATGGAGCAATGCAGTCCATCGCATTGAGAAAGCCTCGGCCACCAAGGCAATGACTGGCATTGGCGGGACATGGATCTTGCAAAGTCTTCCGATAAAACTGGCGCCCTATATCGGCCTACCCATCGATCAGGTTCTCGTAAACCGCGAGATCGAAGCACCGGTTGCATCCACGCGCGAGGGCGTGGGCTCAGATCACTTGCCTATAAGGCTTGAATTCTCGGTTCCTATGCCGTTACGACCAGACACTAACGAGCCGGAAACTCAATCGGTAATGCTCTCATTTTAAAGTGTGAGAGCGACCTTTATGCGCCCAATGAGGCGCCCGTCGTTCCAATAAAAAAGGCGGTTTAAACCGCCTTTTTTATTATATATTCCTGTAAACATTACATGTTTACATAAACTGGTCCTTCGCCGCCTTGTGGCGGAACCCAGTTAATGTTCTGGTTCGGGTCCTTGATGTCGCAGGTCTTGCAATGCACGCAGTTCTGCGCGTTGATCACAAAGCGAACATCTTTGGCCTGTGGATCAGCCGCCGAATTGCCGTCAGTATCCACCCATTCGTAAACGCCTGCCGGGCAATAGCGCGTCGATGGTCCTGCAAACACATCATGTTCGGAAGTCTGCTGAAGCTTCATGTCAGCCACCTGCAGATGCACGGGCTCGTTCTCGTCATGGTTGGTGTTTGAAAGAAACACGGACGAAAGACGATCAAACGTCAGCACACCATCCGGCTTTGGATAATCGATCTTCTTGTGCTTTGCTGCCGGCTCCAGGCTTTGCGCATCGGTCTTGCCATGCTTCAGCGTACCAAAAAATGAGAAACCAAACAGCTGATTGGTCCACATATCAAGACCGCCGAGAGCAACACCAACAACCGTGCCGAACTTCGACCAGAGCGGCTTCACATTTCGGACCTTCTTGAGATCCTTGCCGATGGCGCTATTACGCCAGCTGTTTTCGATTTCAATCGGTTCATCGTTCGCACGTCCTGCAGCCAATGCTTCCGCAATCTTGTCGGCAGCAAGAATGCCCGACAGAACAGCGTTGTGACTGCCCTTAATGCGCGGGACGTTGACGAAGCCAGCCGAACAGCCGATCAGCGCACCACCCGGGAAGGACAGTTTTGGCACTGACTGGAAGCCTCCTTCGGTAATCGCACGCGCGCCATAAGAAAGACGCTTGCCGCCTTCGAATGTATCGCGGATCGCCGGATGCGTCTTGAACCGCTGGAACTCTTCAAACGGTGACAAGTACGGGTTCTTGTAGTTGAGATGCATTACGAACCCAACCGCAACCATATTGTCTTCAAGATGATACAGGAACGAGCCGCCGCCGGTCTTCATATCAAGCGGCCAGCCAAATGAATGCTGTACCAGGCCCGGTTTATGCTTGGACGGATCGACCTGCCATAGTTCCTTGAGGCCGATACCAAACTTGGCTGGTTCACGACCTTCATCAAGCTTGAACTTCGCGATGAGTTCCTTGGCAAGCGAACCGCGCGCACCTTCACCGATCAGCACATATTTGCCGAGCAGCGCCATGCCGCGCGTGTAGTTTGGACCATGCGAGCCATCGCGTTCGACGCCCATATCACCGGTAGCAACACCAATTACAGTGCCTTCATCATTATAAAGCACTTCTGTTGCAGCGAACCCCGGATAGATTTCAACGCCAAGTTCTTCAGCCTTAGTGCCAAGCCAACGGCAGACATTGCCGAGCGACACAATGTAATTTCCGTGATTGTTCATCAGCGGTGGCATTGCGAAATTTGGAAGACGCACTGAACCCGCAGGACCAAGCAGCAGGAAATGATCGGCGGTCACAGGGGTCTTGAACGGATGCCCCTCTTCCTCGCGCCAGCCCGGCAGAAGCTGATCGATACCGCTTGGATCAACAACGGCGCCCGACAGAATATGCGCGCCAACTTCCCCGCCCTTTTCAAGAACGACGACTGAAAGCTCCGGGTTTATTTGTTTGAATCGGATAGCCGCGGCAAGGCCAGCAGGGCCTGCGCCGACAATCACAACATCAAATTCCATGCTTTCGCGTTCGGGAAGCTCCTGGCTCGCGATTGCTGGGGCTTCAGACATTCTAGGCCTCCGTCTGGTGTAACTTCATCACTCCCTAATACAGCGGGCGTAATGCATCTAATTGTTTTTACTCATGATCCCATCGCGAACGACGATAAACCGCTTTAACGCAAATAGGCTTTCCCCATTGGTCTTACCCTCTCGCAGAGTTAAAGACTGTCGCATATGCGTCCAATTGTCCAAAATAGCTGCAATACAGGCCTTCATAATATTTACCTTAACGTAAACGTCAAATATTAAATAACTGTTTTGGCGATTATGGGATATTGTGACGCAACGTGGTTTCGCAGCTCCGAAGCAGGCCTCGCGTTCAAGAGAGATGCTTTAATCCACTCTATGAACCGGAAATATGCACAGTGCTCTTGCATTCAACTCCAAAATTCGCCACCTCAGTTTGTGAGGTATAAATATATGATCGATGACCGGGAAACGCTGGATATGGAAGGCCTGCTCCGCTTTTACGCGGAAGCGGGCGTTGACCTGCCGCTTTCCGATACGCCAATCGATCGGTTTGCAGAACCGCAGCGCCAGCCGCTACGTTCAGCTGCCGCAACGCAAGAAAACAGAGCCTCCGCGCAAGCGGAGAATCCGCGCACTCAGCAACAGCAGCCGCGTCAGGCCGCGAC
Organism: Ochrobactrum sp. Marseille-Q0166; assembly: GCF_014397025.1. NCBI lineage: Bacteria > Pseudomonadati > Pseudomonadota > Alphaproteobacteria > Hyphomicrobiales > Brucellaceae > Ochrobactrum > Ochrobactrum sp. Marseille-Q0166. Next base: position 1,958,521 of record NZ_JACJUO010000001.1, read on the forward strand.
GCCTTCGCCGACCAGCCGTCCTGTTCAGGCGGCAGCTGACGTTCCGGACAATGCGCAAATTGCACTGGCGCGTGAAGCCGCTTTGCAAGCTTCAACGCTTGATGAGCTACATGAAAAGCTTGCAGCCTTTGATGGCTGTAATCTTAAATTCACGGCCAAAAATCTTTGTTTTGCAGATGGTGACCCGTCGTCAGACATCATGTTTGTGGGTGAAGCACCGGGGCGTGATGAGGACATTGAAGGCCTGCCATTCGTCGGCAAGTCCGGGCAGCTTCTCAATCGGATGATTGAGGCTATCGGTCTCAAGCGCGAAAGTGTCTATATCGCCAATACTATTCCTTGGCGCCCGCCGGGCAATCGTACGCCTACGCCGGTTGAAACAGAACTTTGCCGCCCATTTATCGAGCGGCAAATAGAACTCGCTGCCCCCAAAATTCTTGTCGCCCTCGGCGGCCCTGCAGGCAAAGCTTTGACAGGTGCGACGGAAGGCATTTTGCGGTTACGCGGCAATTGGAAAATACACCGTACGCCGTCAGGCATCGAAATACCGGTCATGCCAACCCTGCATCCGGCCTATCTCTTGCGTACGCCTGCCCAGAAGCGGTTTGCATGGCGTGATTTTCTTGCTGTCAAAATGAAGCTTGCGGAACTGACTGAATGATCCTCCCAGACTTGCAAGTATCAGACAGCGAATTGTCACTAACATGCCGCAAACATACATTATTCCGCCGCGTGCATTATATCTGAACTCACCAAACGTTTCTTAAACCTAGTGCATCGGGGAGATTTTCATGGCTGGCCAGCTTCTGCCTATAGCTGCCTTGCTTGCAAGCACATTTCTTATGCTGCTGGCTGGTGGTCTTGCGGGCATTCTCCTGCCAATACGAGGAGGAATTGAAGGCTGGTCAACGACCACAATTGGCTGGATGGGAACGACTTATGCGCTCGCTTTCACCATCGGCTGCATCGTTATTCCTCATCTGGTTCGACGGGTCGGGCATGTCCGCGTATTCTCGGCACTGCTCACACTTCTATCCATCGCGCTGCTGCTTCATTCGCTGATTGTGAACCCATATGCATGGATGATTTTTCGCGGTATTGCAGGCTTTTCACTCGCCGGCTCTTATATGATTATTGAAAGCTGGCTGAATGAACGCGTGACGAACGAAACACGTGGGCGGGTCTTTTCCATCTATATGATCATAACCATGCTCGGCCTGATGTGTGGCCAGTATATTTTGCCATTTGGCGATGCCACAACTCAGGCGCTATTCATCATTTGCGCTATAATTTACGCCAGCGCTTTGTTGCCAACCGCTCTCTCCAGTGCCCAATCCCCCAACCCGCTCACACAGGTTACCCTGGACCTGAAAGGTCTTTATCGCCGCTCACCAGCCGCTGCAGTAGGTTCACTCATTGCAGGTATCGTGGCCGGGACGTGGAGCTTCCTTGCTGCGATCTATGGCGGCATGAACGGGCTTTCGACGTTCGGTATTGCAACTATGCTCGCCTGCGCCATGATCGGTGGCGTGATTTTCCAATATCCTCTTGGACGAGCTTCGGACGTCGTTGATCGCCGCTACGTGATGGTTTTGGCTGGCGCTATCGGCTTTGCCATTTCACTGATCATGTTGATCGTTCACCCCTCCTCGCCTTATGCGCTTTACACGATGATGTTCCTCTTTGGCTCCGTCATCTATCCGATTTATAGTCTTAACGTAGCCCATGCGAATGATTATGCGGACGCAAGCGAATTCGTGAAGGTTTCAAGCGGCCTGCTTATCATTTATGGCGCAGGAAGCGTGATCGGCCCAGCTCTATCCGGTCCACTTATGGATATTATGGGCGCCTCCGGCTTCTTTGTTACGATGGCTGTCGCTTATGCAATCTATGGCCTGCATGCTTTCTGGCGTATTCGCCGTTTCGAGCGACCAGCCGTCAGCGATCAAAAAACAGAGTTCAAAATCTACACACCAGACGGTCAGCCAACGCCTGAAACCATGCAATTGGACCCTCGTTCGGAATGAGATACTTCTCAGACCCCACAATTCACTGCGCTTGTTGAGGTGTGTTCGCTTTATGAGGCGCAATAGCCAGTTTTTGTTCGCGATAGATAATATAGCTACCGGCCCCTATGACGATCACGCTACCTAACAACATCTCAAATGTCGGGACATCGCCAAAAAAGAAAAAGCCGATGCCAAGACCCAGTAGCATTGATGTATATTCAAAAGGCGCGATGGTACTCATAGGTGCATGACGATAGCATTCTGTCAGCAGAATTTGCGCGACCCCACCTGCAATACCTGCACCAACCAGCATTGCGAACTGTATCCCGGTTGGCATTACCCAACCAAACGGAATACTAAAAAGAGAAATGACAGTTGCAGAGATCGAGAAATAAATAACAACGGTCGATGTTTTTTCAGTCTGAACAAGACGACGCACCAACATCATTGCGAAAGCAGCAAGAATTGCCCCACCAAGTGCCGCGAGCGCACCCATCGCCTCATTATGGCCCACCTGGCCTTCTGCGAACAATGTCATGCGTGGCCATATGATGATCAACACGCCAATGAGACCAATTACTACAGCGCTCCAGCGATACATTCGTACAACTTCGTGCAAGATGACGGCACCCAGCACCACTGCAATCAACGGAGATGCATAGTTTATAGCGATTGCTTCGGGCAGTGGTAGCTTGGTCAACGCGTAAAAACTCAGCGTCATTGCTCCAACCCCCACCATCCCGCGCCAGAAATGGCTAAAACCGTGCCGCGTTTGAAGAATGCCTGCCAATTGTCCACGAATGGCAAAGTAAACGAGGATTGCGAGCACTGCAAAAAAGGAGCGAAAGAAGATCAATTGGCCAAGAGGAATACCATCTGACGCCTTGAGCAACGTCGACATGCAGACAAAAACTGCAACGGAAGCAACTTTGAGGCTGATTCCCAATATTGGATTATTCTGAAGCAGATCAGGTTCGGCTGTTTCGCTTGTCTGAGCGTTTGCCGAAGCTGCGTCCGGGAGGGGCTTCACAACGCAGTTCCTTAAAAACGGGGGATGTGGGGGGCAAGGCGAGCAATTATATATATTGCGCCATCCATAGGCTTGTTCGCGCTAAAGCGCCAGATGTGCAAAGAACGGCGCTTAAAAAATATTGAGCAACGTTGCTTTTCTTGTCGTTTGCTAAAAAGCCGGATACGACTCTTGCATCGAAGTGATCACAAAGAAGAATTTCGCAATGCGTACTGAAACCGGCCAGACATTCCGTCTAGAAAATTATCGCCCGACACCTTACGCGATTCCTGAAACGAAACTCGAATTCACACTTGAGCCCGAGAAAACCATCGTTCGCGCCGAGCTGACTATTGAGCGTCGCGCCGGAACGGCTGCCGGAACGCCGCTTGTTCTGGATGGTGACGAACTGAAATTCGTCAGTATCAGCGTGGATGGAAAGGCGCTGAATGATAACAGCTACTCCGTGACGCCGGATAAGCTCGAAATCACCGATCTTCCCGAGACTGAGCGTTTTACGCTTGAAATCGTCACCGAGGTTAACCCGACCACGAACCGGCAGCTTTCCGGGCTTTATCGTTCAAGTGATGTCTATTGCACGCAATGCGAGGCAGAAGGTTTTCGACGCATCACCTATTATTATGACCGTCCGGACGTTCTCTCAGTTTATACTGTGCGTATTGATGCCGAAAAAGCAGCCGCCCCGATATTACTGGCGAATGGCAACCCCGTAGACCACGGTGCTGTTGCGGGAAATAACGCCAGACATTTTGCCGTTTGGCACGACCCGCACCCCAAGCCCTCTTATTTGTTTGCCCTTGTAGCTGGTTCGCTTGATGTGCTGAAAGACCATTTCACGACACAATCAGGCCGCTCCGTTGATCTCGCCATTTATGTGGAGCAAGGCAAAAAAGATCGCGCTCTTTACGCTATGGACGCGTTGAAGCGTTCCATGCGTTGGGATGAGGAAAAGTTTGGCCGCGAATATGACCTTGATGTCTTCAATATCGTTGCCGTCTCGGACTTCAACATGGGGGCTATGGAAAACAAGGGCCTCAATGTCTTTAATGACAAATATGTGCTGGCCGACCCGGAAACAGCAACAGATGTTGATTACGCTGGCATAGAAGCCGTCATCGCGCATGAATACTTCCACAACTGGACCGGCAACCGCATAACTTGCCGCGACTGGTTCCAGCTATGTCTCAAGGAAGGCCTGACGGTTTACCGTGACCATGAATTTTCGGCCGACCAACGCTCACGCCCGGTAAAACGCATTGCAGAAGTGAAAATACTCAAAGCACAGCAGTTCCCGGAGGATAGCGGTCCTCTTTCACATCCGGTGCGACCGCGTGAATATAGCGAGATCAACAATTTCTATACGGCAACTGTTTATGAAAAAGGCTCTGAAGTCGTGCGCATGATCCGCACGATCATCGGCCCGGAGCTTTTCCGTAAAGGCATGGATCTCTATTTCGAACGCCATGATGGCGATGCCGCAACCATTGAAGACTTTATCAAAGTTTTTGCCGATGTCTCTGGCCAGGACTTCTCGCAATTTGCGCTATGGTATGATCAGTCGGGCACACCAAAGGTTGAAGCGAGCTTTGATTTTGATGCCGCAAAAGAAACTTACACCATCAGTCTCACACAATCACTCGCCCCTACTCCCGGTCAGCCGCTAAAAAAGCCGATGCATATCCCGATCGCCTTTGGTCTGTTGGGATCGGATGGCAAAGATATTCAACCATCCTCTGTCAACGGTGGCGATGTGCAGGACGGCGTTATTCATCTGCATCGTGCGTCAGAAACAATCACGTTTCATGGAATAAAGGAACGCCCGGTCCCATCGCTGCTGCGAGGTTTCTCCGCACCTATCAATTTGGTCTTGCCACTTAGCACGCAAGACCGAGCCTTCCTCGCTCTCAACGACAGCGATCCGGTTGCCCGCTGGCAGGCTCTGACCGGCATCTTCACGCAAACCTTGCTTGAAGGCGCCAAACGAGTACGTGGAGGCTACCAGCCAGAGACTGATACCAAAATTATCGAACTAGCCGGACGCATTGCCTCTGACGAGACGCTTGATGCCGCCTTCCGTGCGCTGTGTCTTACCCTGCCAAGTGAAAGCGACATCGCCCGTGAGATGGGCGAGAATGTTGACCCGGATGCAATCTTTGCAAGCCGCGACCACCTGGTCAATGCAATTGGCTCCACATATGCGAAAGACTTCGCATCACTTTACACGCGTCTGGAACAGCAGGAGCCATTCTCTCCTGATGCGCTCTCTGCGGGTAAGCGTGCGTTGCGGAATGTGCTGCTCGATTATCTTAGCCGTTACGAGAATAGCCCGGCGCGTGCTGCGCAGCAGTTCGCCGACGGTGACAACATGACCGAACGGGCAGCCGCCTTGAGCGTGCTGGTGCATCGCTTCGGCGATAGCGACGAAGCTCAAAGGGCGCTTGCATCGTTTGAAACACGCTTTGGTAATGATGGTTTGGTGATGGACAAATGGTTCATCGTGCAGGCAACCCGACCGGGAGATAAAACCCTTGAAGCGGTTCGCGCTCTGACGAAACACAAGCTGCATTCATTTGATAATCCGAACCGCGTACGCGCATTGATCGGTGCATTCTCGGCAAGCAATCCAACAGGCTTCAACCGGAAGGATGGTGCGGCTTACAGTTTCTTTGCCGATATCATTCTGGCAATAGACCCAGAAAATCCGCAACTCGCAGCGCGCCTTCTCACAGCATTGCGGTCGTGGCGTTCGCTGGAAGACACCCGTCGTGAACATGTTCGTGCAGCCCTCGCCCGCATTGCAGGAACGCAGAAGTTGTCAACTGATCTTCGGGACATCGTCGACAGAACGCTCGTTTGATTCGCGAATCAGCTCAATGATTCGCCTTTTCATCAAATCCTGCCTTAGTTCAGGCCGGATTTGATCGTTCCCTTAATATTCAGGCAAAGCAGCATAAAACCTGAAAAGGCTTATGGCTTTTATGAGTCTTTTCAGGATGTTAGATAAGCGCGCTCGTAAACCGATTCCGCTTAAGATATTGAGATTGAACAGAAAATCTGAACACTGGAATTGTGTTTTTTACATCTCGTTAACGAATTCGCTGGACAGCACGAATCACTTTTGATTCAGTAGCTTTATTCGGAGACGGCGTATTCCGAAAAATTTCGAGTAGAAATTTCAGTTCACACAGTTCCGGGCGGACAGCGCTTCTTGCGTATTCTAGAACTGTTTTGATACATCAGAGGGGCCTGTAGATGGCGAGCACCGACGCGTATAACGCGACGGCGGAGAATAATCGTGACTCCGGCGGCAAGAGAAAGAAAGGCAGGCTTTCAGGTCACGCCAAACTTCTCGCAGGCCCTGCATATGGAAAATTTATGGCCGTTGAACCTGCTCTGCGCCGTCTTGTTCCTGCTCTTATTATTATTTTTCTGATTATACTTGGTGTGGCGCGTGTTTTCTCAATGCTTTCCTGGCGTGAAGACATTGAGCTTCAGCACAAAGCAGCTCTCTCTGCCGCAACGGCCAATCTGGCGCAAATGATTGAACGTGCTGCCAATGGCATGCAGGCTGGCGTACAAATGTCGCCCAAAGATCTCGACGATACGATTGCCGAATTTCGTTCCCGCGGGCTTTCCTCCAGCGGAATGACCGTCGCTCTCGTTAATGACGACTCGGTCATAATCACCGCATCCGGGCCTTCGACAGACATTGTCGGAAAAAGAGCTGACGATGTTTTCAGTGACATTCAACCTCTCTTCATGTTTGCAGAGCGTGCAGGCGTTCTGACAATCGTGATGAATGGCGAAGTTGCTTTTGGAACGGTTTCAAAACCGATTACGGTTCCTTACGCGATCATTGCAGCTGAACCGGAAAAAACAATATTTGCAGAATGGAAACGTGCAGTATCGCTGAATGTAACACTCTTCGCCGGCACGACTGGCGTGATGTTTGCCATTCTCTATGCCTATTTTAGTCAGGCAGCGCGCGCTCGTGAAGCCGACGATCTCTCGGGCCAAATCCAGCGCCGTATTGATATGGCTCTGGCGCGTGGACGTGGCGGTCTTTGGGACTGGGATATGGCACGCGGGCGCATATACTGGTCGCGATCGATGTATGAAATGCTGGGCTACGAAGCGCAGGATGCTGTTCTCGCTTTTGGCGATGTATCGGCCATCATCAATCCAGAAGACGGTGATCTCTATTCCATTGCGGAGCAGGCTGCGGCCGGCGATATTTCGCATGTGGACCGTGTTTTCCGTATGCGTCACGCTGACGGCTCATGGGTATGGATGCGCGTTCGTGCCGAGATCGCCGCCGAAAACGAGCTACATCTTGTCGGCATAGCTTTTGACGTCAGCGAACAACATCGCTTTGCACAGCAGACGGCAGAGGCTGACATGCGCATACGCGAGGCTATTGAAAATATTTCCGAGGCCTTCGTACTCTGGGATGCCAATAATCGTCTGGTCATGGCGAACTCCAAGTTCAGTGAATATGCAGGTCTTCCAGTCTGGACATTGAAACCCGGCGTACCGCGCAATGAAGTTGATGCGCATACGCGGCCTTTCAGCTTCGAACGTCGCATGGCGAATGAGCATAATCGCGCAGGCGGTCAGACCTTTGAACGCCAGTTGAGCGATGGCCGCTGGCTTCAGGTCAACGAACGCCGCACCCAGGACGGTGGTCTCGTTTCCATTGCGACCGATATCACCCAGATCAAGCAGCATCAGGAACGTCTCGTCGATAGCGAACGGCGCCTGATGGCAACCATTCACGACCTTTCAATTGCGCGGAAAGGCGAACGCGACCGCGTGCGTGAGCTTTCAGAACTGGCGCGTAAATATGGTCAGGAAAAAGAGCGTGCAGAAGCTGCAAACCGCTCAAAATCCGAATTCCTCGCTAACATGTCCCACGAGTTGCGAACGCCGCTCAATGCAATCATCGGCTTCTCGGAAATGATTCAGGCTGGCACATTCGGCCCGCTCGGATCGGATCGTTATGAGGAGTATATCAACGATATCCATACGAGCGGTAACTTCCTGCTCAACGTTATCAATGACATTCTCGATATGTCGAAGATTGAAGCCGGTCATTTCTCACTAGATCGCGAGGAAATTGATCTCTGTCCGTTGATCAAAGAAACCGTACGCATGATTTCGTTACAAGCCGATGAGAAGAACATCACGGTTGAAACCCGGATAGAAGACAATATGCAACTCAACGCTGACCGTCGTGCGGTTAAGCAGGTGCTGATCAACCTTCTGTCCAATGCGGTGAAATTTACTTCTTATAATGGCCATATCACCGTGCGCGCACGCAAAACCGGATCAGCCCTGTTCATGACTATTCAGGATACAGGCGTCGGCATTCCAAAGTCTGCACTCAAGAAAATCGGCCAGCCCTTTGAGCAGGTGGAAAATCAGTTCACCAAAACGCATAGCGGTTCAGGCCTTGGCCTCGCGATCACACGCTCACTCGCTGAATTGCATGGCGGCTGGTTGCGCATCCGTTCTACGGAAGGCGTTGGAACCATTGTTGCAGTCTGCATTCCAGACCGCAAACAGTGGTCTGCGACTAATCCCGGCACAGCAATTCACGCAGCTTGATTATCCGATAAGCCGTTCGAAGCTTGCCCGAACATTTGCAGCCAGTTCGTCAACATGGTGTTCGACACGAGCGATGTCCGGTAGTTCGGCCGCGCGGCACAGAAGATCGACCATTCCCGGAATAAACTCTTCGCGTGCTGCGTCACTTCCCAGACATAGCCGAATGGTCTGGCTTAGATTGGTATAAAAGCGATGCGCTTGAACGAGATCATCGATCGTCTTCGGGTCAGCGAATGATGGATCAAGGCTCGCCAGCACGTCCTCTGTTGCCAAGGGGCGTGGGTGCTTTGTCACTTTTCCAATCAAAACAGCAAACTGTGCAATGAACTCCAGATCGACAATACCTCCGGGCTTCAGCTTGAAATCCCAATCGTCACGTGGTGGCTTTTGTTCGTAAATAAGATCGCGCATTTCACGAACATCTTTGGCAATTTTCTGTGTATCAGCCCTGCTCGACAAAACATCATCAATTTCATCCTTGATGAAATCAATGAAATCCGCGTCGCCATGAATTGGGCGCGCGCGTGTGAGTGCCATATGCTCCCATGTCCATGCCTCACTGCGCTGATATTTGCCAAAGGACTCAATATGGGTCGCAACCGGACCTTTATTGCCAGATGGACGCAATCGCATATCAACTTCATAAAGCACACCCTCAGCGGTTGGCGCAGACAAGGCTGCAATCAAACGCTGTGTCAGCCGAATATAATATTGCGAAGGAGCCAAAGGCTTTTCACCATCCGACTCGTCTGCATCCTTGTCATGGTCATAAAGCAGGATCAGATCGACGTCAGAACCGGCGGTCAGCTCTCGGCTGCCAAGTTTGCCCATGGCAAGCAATGCGACTTTAGCGCCCTTCACCTTTCCATGGCGGCGTTGCAGTTCAGATTCAACGGCTTCAAATGCCTTGCCGACCATCAGTTCGGCCAGATCAGAAAAGGCGCGTCCCGCCCGCACGCCATCAATGGCGCCGGTGAGCAAACGAACACCAATCAGGAAACGATGCTCGGCGGCGAAAATCCTCAGGCGATCGAGTACCTCCTCGTAATCACTTGCTGATCCGAGAAATACGCGCAGCCGTTCTTCGAGATAATTGCGCGTCGGCATTTCAGAAAAAATTGCCGGGTCGAGAAGCCCATCAAAGACATGCGGATTGCGTGTTATGACCTCAGCCAGCCGGGGGGCAGCACTCATAATCATCACAAGAAGATTGAGAAGACGAGGATTTGACTGCAACAGGCTGAAAAGCTGAATGCCCGACGGCAGCCCTTGCAGGAAGCTATCAAACCGCAAAAGCGATTCATCGGCGCGTTTTGTTGCCGCAAAAGCTTGTAAAAGGGCTGGCGTCAGTTCGGTAAGACGCTCACGCGCTTCAGCGGATTGCGTGGCCCGATAACGGCCAAAATGCCATGTACGGATAACACGACATATGTCACTGGGCCGTTCGTAGCCCATAGAAGCCAGCGTTTCCAATGTGTCCGGATCATCCACGTCACCGGTGAAAACCAGATTGCCGCTGGATGAGCCAAGTTCGGGTGCCTGCTCAAAAAGTGCAGCATAATGCTTTTCCACGACTTTGAGCGCCGATAAAAATACGTCAGAAAACTTTGCCGGATCGCTATAACCCATCATATGCGCGACACGGGCAAATCCTTCATCATCTTCGGGAAGAATATGAGTCTGCTCGTCGGCAATCATCTGGATACGATGTTCTACGTCACGCAGAAAATAATATTCCTTGGCGAGTGCATCACGCGCCTTTTCCGTAATCCAGCCTCGCTCGGCCAGTCTTCCCAACATCGGAACGGTCTGGTTGCCGCGCAGTTCAGGGAAGCGTCCCCCTGCAATCAATTGCTGCGTTTGCACAAAAAACTCGATCTCGCGAATACCTCCGCGGCCAAGTTTTACATTATGCCCACGTACGGCGATATCGCCGTGGCCTTTATGTGCGTGTATCTGGCGCTTGATCGAATGAACGTCAGCAATAGCTGCATAATCGAGATATTTGCGCCAGACATAAGGGGCCAGTTCTGCCAGAACCTGCAAGCCGGCTTCACGATCACCCGCCACCGGACGCGCCTTGATCATTGCAGCACGTTCCCAGTTCTGACCACGCCCTTCATAATAATGAAGGGCGGCTCCAACGGGTATTGCCAACGGCGTTGACCCCGGATCAGGGCGCAAACGCAGATCAACGCGAAAGACATATCCGTCAGCGGTGCGATCCTGCAAAATACGGACCAGGCGGCGTGTCAGCCGCGAAAACGTGTCAACACATTCATAAGGATCAATAATCGCCGGGCGCTCTGAATCAATGAAAACAATCAGATCAATATCGGAAGAATAGTTCAGCTCACGGGCACCAAACTTGCCCATGCCAAGCACGATCCAGCCACTTTCCTTTTCAGGATTGTCCCGGTCCACAAGTTTGAGCTTGCCAGCGCTATCTGCTTCGCGAAGAAGAAAGCGGATCGCAGCACCAGTGCACGCTTCCGCAAGATCAGTCAGCCAGCCAGTCGTTGCCTCTGTGTTGAAAATCTGTGCCAGATCGCAAAGCGCAATCAGCACATGCGCCGCACGCTTTCGCTCACGCAAACCGGTCATCAGAGTGGCTTCGCTAACGCCATCTTCTGTGCCGGAATTTGAAATTTCCGCAAGCACTTCTGCCAGCGCTTCTTCAGGCGCTTTGGACGCAAGCTTGTCAAGGATGCGCGGCTGCCGGATCAACGATTCACGGATAAATGGCGAAAGATCTAGAACTGCCGACAGAAACTTCTGCGCTTTATCGTTGCGCAAAAGCTCGACAACAGTTTTGGCTTCTTCGTCCTGCGCCCGTTCGTTAAGATCAGCCAGATAAGAACGTGCTCTCTCGGGATCAAGTGGCGTCAGACCACAAAGGTTTCGATCAAAGAAGAGTGCCTTTGCGTCGCCAGCTGCCATGATCCCCTCAGCATTCAATATTCAGAACTAACCGTCTTTCGGCAAGGGAAACTCTAATACGGCCCGTAAGCCCGGCCCATTGTCTTCCAGACGCAGAGCGCCACCGTGCAATTTCATGACAGCCTTGGCAAGACTTAAACCAAGCCCTGATCCCGGCTGTGTACGGCTTTCTTCAAGACGGACAAAACGCTCCGTTGCCTGATCGCGTTTATCTTCCGGAATACCCGGACCATTATCGGCAACAACAATGCGGACCCATTGCGGATCACGCTCCATTGTCAGCGTTACGACAGCGGAGTTTTCACCACTCAGCGCATATTTGATCGCATTGTCCACGAGGTTCGAAACCGTCTGCCCCACCAACTCACGATTAATGCGCAGAGGCACATCGTCCAGCATACCAAGCGTAAGCTGAACACCTGAATCTTCCGCAACGGGCTCGTACATTTCAGCCACATCGCGAACGATTGGAGCCACAGGCATATCATCAAGGTTCTCTGACGAATAACCTGCTTCGAGACGAGAAATCATCAGGATCGCACTGAATGTACGGATCAACTGATCGGATTCGCCAATAATATCCTCGAGCGCCGCACGATATTCCGGCCCAGCTTTCTTCCCAGACAGAGCTTCTTCAGCACGATTGCGCAGACGCGTAAGCGGTGTCTTGAGATCATGGGCAATATTATCGGAAACCTGTTTCAGGCCCTCGTTCAACTCGAGAATGCGCCCAAGCATAACATTCAGATTGCCAGACAAGCGGTCGAACTCGTCACCTGAACCATTGACAGGCAGTCGCCCGGTGAGATCACCGTCCATAATGCGCTGCGATGCACGCGACATGTCATCAATACGCTTGAGTGCCCGGCGGCCAACAAAAAACCAGATCAGAAGGGCACCAGCCCCCATAATACCAAGTGCCAGCATCAGCGAACTGCGAACAAGATCGCGGAAGCGTTCAGGTTCGCCAAGATCACGACCAACCAGCAGGCGCATACCATTGGGCAACGCAATCACCACAGCAATCGCGCGGTGCTCGGTTTCTGTTCCTTGTTCGCCATAGCGCCGGTACTTGAACGCCCGTTCAACGATCCCGTCAGTATCAAGCACGCCCGGTTCCACGCCCTCGACATTGCCTGACAAAATACGCCCGGAAGGATCGGCAACGAGATAAAGATATGCACCCGGCTGCCGCGAACGATAATCAATCGTCCGAACAAGCTGGGGGATACCACCACGCGCATAGGCTTTGCCAATGCTTGCAACTTCCTCGCCCAGCGCTTCCTGTGTCTGACTGTTGATCATTGAAGCCGAAAGATTGGTCATATAGAAGACCAGAGCCACTGCCCCAACAGCAAACAAAAGAAGGTAGAGCGCAGAAAGGCGCGCAGCCGTGGTGCGCATGAGCGCAGAAAAACGGCTCATCCTTCCACCTTGGCATCAACGGCAGAGGCTTTTGTACGCGCAGCTTTGAGCATATAACCAGCGCCGCGAACGGTATGCAGAAGCGGGCCGTCAAAGCCCTTTTCAATCTTTGAGCGCAATCTCGAAATATGCACGTCGATCACATTTGTCTGCGGATCAAAATGATAATCCCAAACGTTTTCGAGCAACATCGTGCGCGTGACAACCTGGCCCGCATGACGCATCAGATATTCGAGAAGACGAAATTCGCGCGGCTGTAGTGTTATGTCCACATTCTGTCTGCGTGCCGTGTGCGCCAGACGGTCCAGTTCCAGATCACCGACACGATAAATCGTGTCGGCTTCGCGTGGGCTTGAGCGACGTTGTAAAACTTCCACACGCGCCAGCAATTCAGAAAATGCATAGGGCTTGGTAAGATAATCATCGCCACCAGCGCGCAAGCCGGTCACACGATCATCCACTTCTCCAAGGGCAGAAAGGATAAGAACCGGAGTTTTCATGCCTTTGGCACGCAAGCCTGCGACCACTGAAAGTCCGTCACGCTTCGGTAACATGCGATCAACGACAAGAACATCATAATTGCCATTTTCCGCAAGTGCGTAACCAGTCTCACCGTCGCCCGCAATATCCGCAGAGTGGCCGGCCTCGCTAAAGGCCTTCTCAAGATAACGGGCCGCTTCGCGGTCATCTTCAATAACGAGAATTTTCATGGCTCTATCCCAAAACAGGCGACGACGGTTGCAAAAACAATAGGTTGTCAGGCAAAATGAAGCAATGGCAGACGGGTTATCCGCCTGCCATTATGTTTTGATAGGTTAATCAATCAAAAGCTCCAAGCTTATTCCTGATCGATTGGCAACGCTACAAAGCGGCTCTGATCATCGTTCTGAAGCTGCAACAACACAGCCTTACGACCAGCCTTGGAAGCTTCTGCTATCGCCTTATCGATGTCTTTTGCGCTGTTAACGACCTGATTGTTAACGCTCACGATGGTTTCGCCGGTACGGATACCACGATCAGCCGCATCGCTGTCAGGATCGACATTGGTGATGACAACGCCATCACCATCTTCTGACGGTGTGACAGTCAGGCCGTAAGAGTCGAGGGTTTCACCCTGCCCTGTATCACCAGAACCGGGCTTGCCGGTATCGGCCTTGCCCTGATCCTGTGGCATCGCACCGATCTTGATATCGATCTCTTCGGCCTTGCCCTTGCGCCATACAGTTAAAGCAGCCTTTTCGCCCGGCACAATATTGGCAATCTTTCGAGCCAGATCGCGGGGATCCTGTACAGTCTCACCATTCACGGCGGTGATCACATCACCAGCCTTGATGCCAGCCTTTACAGCAGGCCCATCAGCCTGCGGTGAAGAGACCAGTGCACCCTTTTCTTCAGCGAGACCCAGCGAAGCTGCTATATCCTTATTAACTGGCTGAATCTGAACACCAATCCAACCACGCTCGACCGAACCCTTCTTGATCAGCTGATCAACAACCTGCTTCGCTGTTGACGCAGGAATTGCGAAAGCGATACCAACACTGCCGCCGGAAGGCGAGAAGATTGCGGTATTGATGCCGATCACTTCACCCGCCTGGTCGAAAGTTGGACCACCGGAATTTCCTTTGTTAACGGCAGCATCGATCTGGATGAAGTCATCATATAGACTTGCGCCAATGTCACGACCGCGTGCCGAAACAATGCCGGAAGTTACAGTACCACCGAGACCAAAGGGGTTACCGACCGCAACAACCCAGTCGCCAACGCGGATCTTATTGTCATCGCCAAATTTCACATAGGTGAATTTCTTTTTCGGCTCATCAACCTTAAGGACAGCAAGGTCAGTGCGGGGATCCGTACCAATCAGCTTTGCGTCGATTTCTGTGCCGTCATCAAGAACAACACTATAAGCATCACCATCGGAAACGACGTGATTATTGGTTACAAGGTAGCCGTCTTCGGAGATGAAGAAGCCAGATCCCTGTGCAAATGGACGTTCATGGCCAGGGCGAGCCTTTGGACCTTTACCTGGACGACGGCCTTCAGGACGCGCATCACCGCGTGGCTCCATGCCAAAGTCACGGAAGAAACGCTTCAGAGGATGACCATCTGGCAACTGGTCAAAGCCCGGAGGGGTTTGCATCTGCTGACCACGGCTATCGGCTTCCTGTACATCTTTCTTGACGCGAACACTGACAACTGCCGGGCGCACTTTCTCAACGAGGTCTGCAAAGCCAGCCTGCTGAGGTGCATTCACGCTCACCGCATCGGCACGCGCATTTTCCATAACACCCATCGGGCCGGTTGCGACAAACGCACCAGCCAATGCTGCCGACAGCGCAATTGCTGCAACACCTTTGCGATACTTGGAAGTAATGATCTTCGACATCTGGCTCTCCTTACAAGAAGCAATCCGGGGTTGGCCCTCTTGGGTGGCACCTACCCTGTTAATCCGTTATGGTCGTAAGATAGTCAGCGCTACCTTACCGCTCAATTTCCGGAAAATGAAAGTTTTGTAAGGTTTGAAAGCCCGTCAAATTATTATTTATCGTCGAGAAGACGGGAAAGCTCGGCTTTTTCGCTATCAGACAGCGGCTTTTGCACGTCTGGAACCGCATTTCTCCTGCGGAAGGCAATCATCAAGGCAATGCCACCAAACAATAAAATGGCAACCGGGAAACCCCAGAGAATTGCCGTTTGCGCATTGAAACGTGGTTTCAGCAGGACAAACTCGCCATAGCGGTCGACCACGAAATCGACGACTTGCTTATCAGAATCGCCAGATGTCAGACGTTCGCGCACCAGAAGACGCAAATCACGTGCAAGTTCGGCATTGGAATCGTCGATCGATTCGTTCTGGCAAACCATACAACGCAGCTCAGCCGAGATTTGCCTAGCGCGCTTTTCCAGTTGCGGATCAGAAAGTATTTCGTCTGGATTAACCGCAAAAGCGGCTGACATGTGAAATGCCAGCAAAAGCGTCAGTAAAGCTGCAATTAATCTTTTTCCGATCTTCATATGGTCACCCCTGCCTCTTTCGAAGAGGGCTTACGCGCCTTCGATGGAGCACCAACACGCAAACGACGATCCGCAAGCGAAAAGATTGCGCCAATCATCATAACCAGTGCACCATACCAGATCAGTGTTACATGCGGCTTCCACCAAACGCGAACAACGATCGAGCCATCGCCCGGCTCGTCCCCCAAAGCCACATAAACCTGACTGAACCACAGTGTTTTGATGCCGGATTCCGTCGTTGGCATCTGCCGAGCGGGGAAAAACCGCTTCGACGGCTCAATCAATCCCATCTCGCGACCCGAAGAATCGATCAGTGTGAACGTTCCGCGATTTTCAGTGAAATTCGATCCGGTCAGTGGACGCAAACCATCAAATCGCAACGAATAATCCGCTGCCTTTGTGGTTTCACCGGGGCGCATGACCAGAACATTTTCTGTTCCAAAGGTGGTCACACTGACAATGCCAAGCAGCGTCAGACCAAGACCGATATGCGCCAGCGCAGTCCCGAAAACCGAACGCGGAAGGCCTTTGAAACGGGAGACCGCTTTGAACGCCGAAACCTTGCCAATGCCCGCCTTAAGCCACAGATCAGTGAGGCTTCCGACAATTAGCCACACGGCGAGGCCAACGCCCATAGCAGCGAGAACCGAATGAGAATTGCTCTGCCACAGAACGATACCCACTGTAATGAGAGCAAAAGCAAAAGCCACCATCAGCCTTTGTGCAACACCATAAAGATCACCCCGTTTCCATGCCAGCAATGGCCCGAACGGAACCGCGAAAAGCAGCGGAATCATCAGTGGCCCAAATGTCATGTTGAAGAATGGCGCACCAACAGAAATTTTCTCTCCGGTCAGAACTTCCAGCAACAGTGGATAAAGCGTGCCAATGAGAACGGTTGCAGCGGCTGTTGTAAGGAAGAGATTGTTGAAGACCAGTGCACCTTCACGCGAGATTGGCTGAAAGAGCCCACCCGATGAGAGGCTTTGCACGCGCAACGCAAACAGCGACAGCGACCCACCGATAAAGATTGCGAGAATGGCAAGAATAAACAGTCCACGGCCCGGGTCAGTCGCAAAACTGTGCACCGACGTCAGCACACCGGAACGCACAAGGAAAGTGCCGAGCAGCGACAACGAGAAGGTCAGAATCGCCAGTAGCACTGTCCAGATTTTAAGCGCTGAGCGCTTTTCCATGACAATAGCGGAATGAAGCAAGGCCGTACCAACCAGCCAGGGCATGAAGGACGCATTTTCAACCGGATCCCAGAACCACCAGCCGCCCCACCCGAGTTCGTAATAGGCCCAATAAGACCCCATGGCGATGCCACCAGTGAGAAACATCCATGCAACCAGCGCCCAAGGACGAACCCAACGCGCCCATGCGGCGTCGAGACGACCTTCGATCAAAGCGGCCACAGCGAACGAGAAACAGACTGAAAAGCCCACATAGCCGAGATAGAGCAGCGGCGGATGGATTGCGAGACCAATGTCCTGCAGGATGGGATTGAGATCACCGCCTTCAATCGGGGCGGGAACAATGCGCGTGAAGGGATTGGAGGTAAAAATGATAAAGGCAAGAAATGCAGTACCGATCCAGCCCTGAACGCCAAGTACGTTCGCCCGCAGGGTTTCCGGGAGATTTCCGGAAAAGGCTGCAACAAGGGCGCTGAAGAAACTCAGAATAAGCACCCAAAGTAGCATCGAGCCTTCGTGATTACCCCACACGCCGGTGATCTTATAGAGCATCGGCTTTTGCGAGTGTGAATTCTCGACAACATTCAGCACCGAAAAATCCGACACAATGTAAGCAAAGGTCAGGACTGCAAAAGAAAAAGCAATCAGGGCGAATACCGCAAGAGCTGTAGGAACAGCAACGCCCATCAGTTGCATGTCTCGGCGTTGAGCGCCCACAACAGGTACGACCGACTGAACCACCGACAAAGCAAGCGCCAGGACAAGCGCAAAATGACCAATCTCAATACTCATAGACGCTTCCAGTTCCCATTATTGACCTTCCCAAACGCCCTTCTTTTTCAGGCTGTCTGCCAGGTCTTTCGGAACGTAATTTTCGTCATGCTTGGCAAGAACACTGTCCGCGCGAAAAATACCATCCGGCTCAAAGCGGCCTTCCGCAACAACGCCCTGTCCTTCTCTGAAAAGATCAGGGACAATGCCTTCAAAAACGACTTTGACGGTCTTGATCGTGTCAGTGACTGTGAAACGCAGCTCACTGCCCTCTCGCACAACCGAGCCTTCTTCGACAAGACCACCAAGCCGGAAACGTGCGCCAGATGAGATTTCCTGTTCAGTCAGATCGGCTGGCGTTCGGAAAAAACGGATATCCTGACTGAAAGCCATGAGCATAAGGCCAACCGCAATCGCCAGCACCACCAGAGCACCGCCAATCAGCATCAGTCGCTTGCGCTTTCTGCGGCTAACTGTACGAGCCAAATTGCCCACTGGCTTGATGTTGCGTTCATTGCCTTGTGCAGTCGCACTCATTGTGTTGCGCTCCCTGCTTCCAACCCAAGTCCTGCGGCAAAGCTTTCAAGCTGAGCCCGCTTTTCGCCATCCATTGCCGCGGCACCGCGCTTCAGCGCGTCAAGAGCAGCATCGCGGCGATCAAGGATCATATATGAGCGGACGAGACGCTTCCAGCCGTCGAGATTATCGCCATTTTTGCGAAGCGTTTCATCAAGGCGCTGGACCATGCCTTCAACCATAGCTCTACGGTCTTCCGCACTCATTGAGGCCGCAGCATCGACGTCTTCCGAAGTCGGCCCCTTCACCGACGGCTGCGATTGAATACTTTCACCCTTAATGCGTGCAATCGTTTGCTCGACCTGTGCACGCCAGGGAGCATCTGCGGGCGCTTTATCCAGGAGGGTCTCAAGGCGATTTATGGCACCGGCTGAATTACCATCCTGCAATTCACCCTGCGCAAGATAATACTGGGGGCGAATGTCGTTGGGGTTGAGTGCGGTTGCCTTATTGAAGAGAACTTCAGCCTCCGCAGTGACCGGACCACCGGATACAGCAACCAGGGCTTCACCAAGGCCAAGAACGCGCTGAAAATTTTCACCTTCCAGCCGAATTGCTGAACGATAGGCATTAACCGCGTCATTGCCGCGTCCGAAGCGCAGATAAATCGGTGCCAGAACATCCCAGCCGCGGGCATCATTTGGATTTTGTGCCAGATGCGCTTCAGCGCGCGCGACCAGTTCATCAACTGAGCTATTTTGCGGGCTATCTGCCAACCTTGCAGCCAAAGGCATGGATGAAATATCAGGAGAACCCAAAATTGGATAAATACCCCAGGCAATCAAAGGCACCGCCAAAACCGAAGCGAAGGCCAATAGTCGTCCAGAGCGCACCTGTCTGGAAATAGTGTTTGCTTCAGAGTTACTTCTCTCGGCACTCAGAATGCGTCGGGAAATTTCAATGCGCGCCTGCTCTGCACTTGGCGCATCAATCATACCGCGCGCTGCGTCTGTCTCAACCTCGCGCAGTTGATCACGATAGACTTCAAGATCATTTTTTTCAGGGGGCAAAAATTCCTGCTTGTTCCGTGTCAGCGGCAACAAAACAATCATAGTAGCTGCAAAAGTCAGCAGTGCGGCAATCAACCAGAATTCCATGGCTGAGACTTAATCCCAGCAGGCATAAAAACCAACTCGAACGGCGTTGATTCCGGCTGACTAGGGCAATTCGCCGCAAAGCAGTAATCATCAAATACAAGTTTTCAAGTATGAGAATGCATATCGAGAACACCCGCAATGCACTGCATGCATAACTGCATATGACGACTCACATGCTTTCCAAACCTTTATGTCAACGGCGTCCAACTTCCATCCGCATTACGGCAAGCCGTCCCGCGAACACTATGGGGTGCCCCCCCGATAACGAAGCTGTGTGTATACTGACGGCAATTTTGCGAACCGACCTGATAAGGTTGTGCAGCGGTGACATCGCCCGATGAAGAGCCGCTTCCACTCCAGGAAACGGCCTTTCCGGCAGGCGAGTATTCGAGCGCGCGATATTCTGATTCCAATGCATTCTTGCGATCGGCAGCGCTCAGCTGATTTGCAGAACTGCCGAGCAAGCCGTTGCCCAAGGGGGCAAGCAAATTCGGCTGCGTCGGTTGCGATGAAGTGAGCCCGCCAATAGAAGCCAGTCGAGATCCCGTTCCTCCCCCGGACGTAGCACAAGCGGAAAGTGCAAACGCCAAACAAACGACAACCGCCGGAACAGAAAACCTTGATACCATCATAACAATCGGGCCTTCGTAAAAAATGAGCATACTAACTATCGTAGGAAGCAGCTATTATTCTAACCTTCTAGTTCACACTCTGGCAAACACAACCATCAATCTTCAGTCAACGGCAAGACAACACGCACCTGAAGACCACCCAGGTTGCTTTTACCCAGATCGAGTGCGCCGCCATATTCCCTTACCGTGTCCTGAACGATAGCCAATCCAAGACCTGTGCCTGGCTTGGTTTCGTCCACTCGGTTGCCGCGCTTCAATGCAGCTTCAATCTTGTCAGAGGCAAGGCCCGGACCATCATCCTCGATAATAATTTCAAACTGCCGCTGCGCGGTTGCTACCGGTCGCAAGCTGATTTTCACGCGCTTACGACCCCATTTGCCGGCATTTTCGACCAGATTGCCGACGATTTCTTCGAGGTCTTCCTTTTCACCGGCAAAAACAGCTTCGGGTAACAAATTATCGAATGTCACACTGAAAGAAGGATTGAGTTTGGCAGTCACACGCTGCATTCGTTCCAGTACAGGCGTAACCGGAGTTCGGAAGACCACGCTATCTCGTTGAGCTGCAATACGCGCGCGCTGCAAATAGTGCTGTATCTGCACCTGCATGGATTCACTCTGTTCCTGAACAATGCGCCCCTGATCGCCGCCAATTGCGCGCGCCTCGTTCGTTAGCACAGAAAGAGGCGTCTTGAGCGAATGTGCAAGATTGCCGACCTGTGTTCGCGAGCGTTCAACGATGCGGCGGTTATTTTCGATCAGAGCATTCAGTTCGATAGCGAGAGGCGCGATCTCTATCGGAAGCGCGGTGTCGAGCTTCGGCGAACGCCCCTCTCTAATGTCGGCAAGCGCACGGCGAACTTTATCCAGTGGACGCAAACCAAAAAGGATCACCGCGGCATTGATAAGCACACTTCCAATGCCGAATATTGCGAGATAAAGCGACAGCTTGCCACGGAAATCCGCAATCTCGCTCATGACTTCACTGAGATTGCCCATAACCCGAAAGCGCGCAACACGGTTTTCGTTGTCGAGAACGACTTCCGTTTCCACGATATAAAGCTCT
The DNA here is from genome assembly GCF_014397025.1 of Ochrobactrum sp. Marseille-Q0166. NCBI lineage: Bacteria > Pseudomonadati > Pseudomonadota > Alphaproteobacteria > Hyphomicrobiales > Brucellaceae > Ochrobactrum > Ochrobactrum sp. Marseille-Q0166. Next base: position 1,979,884 of record NZ_JACJUO010000001.1, read on the forward strand.
TCGCCATTCAGTCCGGGCAAAGTGTAGCTTCGCATGAAGGAACTGTCGAAAGGTGCCTGCGATATCGGCATTTCCGGTACGACACGACCCACCGACGACAGCGACTGCAGCTTACCATTGATATTCGATGACACAGGGTCAACAGCCCAATACCAGCCAGACAGCGGACTGGAATAGCGCAACTCGCCCAGTTCAGGGCGTCCCTGCAGCGTGCCATCCGGCGATATACTGACAGCACCGACAAGGCTGAAAAGATGCGCGGTCAGAAGCCGTTCAAAATTATTGCGCGCAGCATCGCCATAAAGCGTACTGATTAATGTTGCGACAACAACAAGTGCCAAAATGACCCAGAGCGTCGAAAGGGTTACGACGCGAATCGCAAGGGAACGCAAAGGAGGGAAAATGCGAAGAAGCTTCAGTTCTCGCGCCCTTTCATTTCCGGCGGTTCTTCAGAGCGAATGCGATAACCCATGCCGCGCACGGTTTCGATCAGATCGACGCCCATCTTCTTGCGTAGACGACCGACAAAGACTTCAATCGTATTGGAATCTCGATCAAAATCCTGATCGTAAAGATGCTCGACCAGTTCGGTACGCGATATAACCTCATCCCTGTGATGCATAAGATAAGAAAGAAGTCGGTATTCATGGGATGTGAGTTTAAGCACCACACCGTCGATGCTGGCTTTTGAGGTTTTCGTGTCCAAATGAAGAGGTCCGCAAACCAGTTCAGAAGATGCGTGCCCTGCCGCACGTCGGATCAACGAACGCAAACGTGCAAGCACTTCCTCTATATGAAAAGGCTTGGCGACATAATCGTCAGCACCAGCATCAATGCCGGCGACCTTATCGCTCCAGCGATCGCGTGCAGTCAACATCAGGACAGGCATTGTGCGGCCGTCACGGCGCCAACGCTCGACAACACTGATGCCATCCATCTGCGGCAGGCCAATATCCAGGATCACAGCATCATAAGGTTCAGTATCGCCGAGATGATGACCTTCCTCGCCATCGAACGCACTATCTACGACATAGCCTGCGCTCGTCATAGCATCCGAAAGCTGCCGGTTGAGATCTTTATCGTCTTCAACGATCAGAATACGCAAACCATAACCCTCTGCTTTTATGTGTAGTAAATGGCTTACTGTGCAGGTACAGCCACTTCAACGCGGCGTGGGCGTTCACCATCACGCCCGGGAACCAGCACTACAACCACACACATGGCACGACCATTTTGCGTCGTCGGCGTCGATTTCGCCAATTGACCACCCTGCGAGGCAGCCACCTGTTCACCCACAGCCGCACAATCCGCAGCGGCAGCAAGCAGAAGATTAGACTTCTGTGGCGTCGCAATTGGCAGGGCACCGGCGTTCACCGGCAACAGACCAATGCTAACGGCCAGAAGCGCGAAGATTTTGAGAGCAGGGTTCTGTTTCATCATGCCCCTTATATAGCGCCTGTCAGCTGAACGATGCATGAACAATACACTCCGCCGAATGACGCAAAGGAAATTAAGCCCATAAAATAGCAAAAGTTCTGAAACCAGGTCCGTTACTATTTAAACCATTGTTTTTACGCATAATATTATCCGGACTATCCGTCAACAATCCGGTATCAGGCGCATTTTATAACTCTGCTATCACGGATTATAAAATTATGAAATGCGTGAAGTTGCCCGTATTCGCCCAAAAACGGCGATAAGCCCCGCAATTGCGGTAGCGAGTTGCAGTAACACATCAGTGAGCGCGCCTTGATCAATCGTTTCGCTCACCAGACCGAAAGCACCTGCCAACGAAAGAAACAACGCCACGAGCCCAGCCCAAACCGTGCGGGAAAGATACCAGACTTTATCTTCAGTCACGAGATTTCCTTTTATGTTAAAAATTGCTCTGGATTACGATTGAAGCAAAATCACCTGCGCCTATTCTCGCGCCAAGCATTGCAACCCGAATCTCGAAACTATTCGTTCCAGCCTCGGCAAGTCGCTCATCACTCGGGTATATCCACGATGTCGTCAGCACCTCAGCAGTTTTGAGCTTTGCCCCAGCTTGCCAAACTTCCACCAGATAGTTTTCACTGTCCTCGCCAAGCGGAATATCGCTACCCAACCAGCTATCGGCATCGATACGCCCGCGTCTGATCCAGCAAAGCGACAAATCGCCATTGGACAGCTTCTCAGCCCTTAGATGGACTGGGCTCAAAGGCCTCAATGCCTGAATTCCGCCTATTGCTTTGACAGTATCAAAGTACTCATCAGAGAACGATTTGCCCGCCGCGCCAATGCGCCAGTGGAGTTCCAAACCAATTTCAGATGTTTGCAAACCGATGCCTTGAACGCCACCATCCAGCAGGATAAAAGCTCTACCTGCCGGCTTTTCATTGGCGCTAGCGAATTCTGTGCCAAGCTGCCCACGCAAAAGTCGACGCAGCCGCCAGTGGTTCTGGCCGATTTCTTCAGCCTCGAGAAACTGCAGAACTTCCCAATCCCCGTCAGAGGACTGCACGAGTGCTGTATTGGCGCCATTGAGGATTTGTGGGAGCGGTTTGGATGCCAACTCGCCAGAATACAGCAGCAGTTCCAGCATTTGACCATCAATCAGTCGTCCGCTTGCTCCACCGGGCAACGGAGCTGTCAGTTCACCCATCACTGCGCGTTCCCCAATCAGGCTGCGCTCGACAAAGCCCTGATCGGATGGTGAAGCATAAGTCGCAACGCCACGCCACGGCTTCGCATGGCAGGCAATACGAAACTGACCAGCCGGATCTTCTGCACCTGGCCAAAGCGGCAGATCGATGAGCTGAAAAATCGGCTTCATATCGGAAACAGGTGTTCCCGGTGTGAGCTGCGGCGTTTCCCCTCTATCAGCAAAAACCACATTAGGTGCCAGAGCCACAGCCTTGACCACCCGCACCTCTCCGTCTTCCAGAGATGATACGACATAGTCGCGCCCACCACCAAGCATATCGAGCCGAACACGGTCACCGACATGAAGAGCGGCCTCAGACCAAGGCAGGGAAAAGCTTGCTGTCCGCCGTTCGGCATAACGGCGCGCCATCCAAGCTTCGGCGAGTGCCGTCGCCTGTCCTGCTTCCATCGACCCGGCAAGACTAAAGCTTTCCGTACCTTGGCCCGTATCACGGCGAACCGATGCTCCTATCACCTGAAAATCACGCAACGGATCGTTGCAATAGAACTCAGCTATAGAGGGTAAATCGCCGTGATCCTCGAGAATTGCGGTCATCGCTTCGCCATCGGTCGGCTCAACAAGCGTGGCCGCCACATCAAGCACAGGAGCCGCACGGTCAATACTTCGGAACTTGAATTGCCCCGCCTGTTCAAAACCATGCACGCCAAACACATTCATCAGTGGCTCCAGCACACCGCGAGCCGTGCTTGGTTCTGAAATCACAAAGCCTGCCAGATGCCCGTCCGCACCTGTACAATCCGCTTCCGGCAAACCAAAATCTGCGAGGATCGCTGCAATAAGCTCATCGAGTGCAACACCGCTCATGCGGCCATTGAGCCAATGTCCCAACCGCCAGTTTGGTGTGTCTCCCCATATATCGGCTTTCAGTGGAAATTCCGGAAACGGTCTTGTATCCCATGACCAGAGATAGACACGGTCCATGTCGAGCATCGCTCCGCCATAGATGGAGGAGACTGGGTTCTTATTCGGCCAGTAGTCATAATGCGCACGCAGAAAGCGATCCATCGCAATATCGGAACGCGCCCCATTCGAAAAATAGGGGGTCGCGTTTTCCGACGATTTCGGATCAGGAAACACATTCGGCTGATTTGGCCCTTTATCGACCGCCGGGCATCCCAGTTCGGTGAACCATATGGGCTTTGATTGTGGAGCCCATGCCGTTGGCGTGAGAGCCTCGGCGCCATTGATGCGATTATAGTGCGGATTGCTCCACCATGAGCGAATGTCTTTGTATCGATAGATCCATGGCTTGCCCGCAAGCCCATCGGTGATTGGCGTGCGCACGCGCTGTTCCCGGTCTTCACTATTAGCATAATACCAGTCGAAGCCTTCACCCGCTTCGATGCTATTGCTCAGACCATCGAGATCGTAGGCACCTTCAAAACCATCGGGATTGCCACCATCAAGGTCGCTGTCTCGCCAGTCAGCGAGCGGCATGTAATTGTCGATACCAACGGCATTGATGGCCGGATGCCCCCATAACGGGTCGAGATTGAAGAAGAGATCACCAGTACCATCCTGCGTCTGATAGCCGAAATATTCCGTCCAGTCCGCGCCATAACTGATGTGGCAGGTTGCCCCAAGCTTCGTGCGCATTTCGGCTGCAAGCGTGCAGAGATGGGTTACGAACGGAAAACTTTCTCGGCTTTCGCGGATGCTGGTGAGACCTCGCAATTCGGAACCTAGCAGAAAGGCATCGACCCCGCCCGCCTGCACCGCGAGGTTGGCACAATGATTCAGAAAGCGTCTGTAACCCCATGTTCCGTTGACAAAAGCCGTAACCTGATTGGCCGCTTCCAGCGTCTTGTCCGGCGTTCCGGAGATACCAATAGCAGGACTACACGTTATGCGTCCACGCCACGGATAAACGGATTGTCCCACACCACCGTAAGGCGACGGCAACGAGTTATCGGCGGGAACGTCCATCATGATGAAAGGATATAGTGTTACCTTCAGACCACGCGCCTTGGCATCGCGGATTGCATCGATCACACTCTTGTCGGATGGCGTACCCCCATAGGCAGCCCCCTCGCCGCTCCGCGAAATCAGGTGGGCTCCGTTACGCGTAACACTCTCAACTTTCCATGTCTGGCTTGATGACAAAGCGCTCTTATGTGTAACGCCCGGCCTTATCTGGCAATATCCTGCGCGCAAGTCGTCGCCGAACCACGGCAGGACGATCGCCACATGCTGCAATTGAGGGCAAAGCGCCTGCAGCTCATCCATGGCTACAGTCCAATCACTGCGACCGCGTTTTGCATTACGGTTAAGCGAGCGGCTTTCACCCGCTATCGGTCGATCCTTAACCGGAGTTGGCGAAAGACCAAACTCCGTTGAACCGGGGATGAGGGCAACAGCACGGACATCTCGCGCAAGCTTTCCGACGGGACGTATAACTTCGAACTGAAACTGCGGCAGGCGATTTCCGTAAGCATCGAGAGGAATACGTTCAAATACGATATAGGCCGTTCCGCGATAGGCGGGAGCATTACCTGTGCCCTGCTTTGCTTCAATAAGCGGGTCCGGTTGCTGCGTATCCGTCCCATGATAAACGCGCATTTCAATCTCGGTAAGATCAAGCTCCTGTCCGTCGGCCCAGACACGGCGAATGCCCGCAATTTCACCCTCGGCAACAGCATAGGCTGCATTGCCAAAATAGCTGTAAGAGGTCACTTTCGGACCACCCTTGCCACCTTGGCGTTCGGTGGTTTTCTTTTCCTCAAAGCGCGTGGCCCATATCAGCGTGCCGGAAAGTCTTGCTGTACCGTAGACGAAAGGCAAAGCCGCCCCTTCTTCGGCTGTGGCAACACGACCGCTGTTGAGCCTTGCCCCTTCCATATGGCGGGTGGAGTTGATGATAGCCGTATCGATGGCATAGCCACCCATTGCGCCAAGCCCGGCGCCGATGGCAGCACCGACAGGGCCAAAAATGCCACCGACGGCAGCACCCACAGCCTGCAGAACGACAGTCGCCATTGCCTAACCTTTTGTCTCCGGGAAAATGAAAATTCCTGCTATGCGTTTTCGCCATTGCGGCACCAGTGCGGAAGCCATCACCCGATGCCCCTCATAGGCATGGATGAAACGGTTCTCACGGGCCATTATGCCGAGGTGCTTCGCCGCTACATCGGATCGCCAGCGAAACACGATAAGGTCACCCGGCTGTGGATCAGTACCGTCGCGGCACTGCATGTGGCGCGATGCGGCTTCAAGCAGGGGATCGCCATGAGCGGCCTCCGCCCAGTCCGGCGCATAAACACCGGGACTTTCCGGCTCAGCACCATAGACCGTGCGCCAGATGCCGCGTACGAGACCCAGGCAATCGCAGCTGATATCGCGTGCAGAAGCGCCGTGACGATAAGGCGTTCCTATCCAGCTTTCGGCTTCTGCCAGAACTCTGTGTGCAACAATCATGGAACCAGCGCGCTCCCGTCATACTCATTGTCGGAGTTGACATAGGCAAAGGCGGCATCGTTGCCCGGCAGGTGCGGGAAGCCACGAAAATTTTTGCCATTGGCAAACTTTGCCTTGCAGGTGGCGAAGCTCTTGTCGCAGCCTGCCACCAGTCGAAAAACGTCCCCCAGTTTTGCATCCAGAACCGGCGGTTCTATAAGATAAAGACGATTGCCATGATGTGCGAGGACTCGCACCGCGCCATTCTGATTATTTCCGCTTGTCCATGTAAGGTGCCCGTGTGCAAACCAGCCACTGGCAAAATCATCGAGTCCCTTGACATTGAGAATTGCACCATCGGCGCTTACAACAGAACCAACGACGAAAAAACGCGGGTCGTCGATGTTCACACCGCAACGCATATCGCCCAGCACCGCATCGCATTGACGTAGAACACGCCGCCCACAGACGGCATCAAAAGCCGCAGCAGCACCTTTCAGTTCCATCACAAAACGGCCACCTGAGCGCGTGATTGCCCCGACTGTCCAGCGCCGCAGAAGCATGTGCTGGTCGGGCGCATTCCAATTGGCGAGATAGCTTTCGATCACGGCATTATCAAAGCGTCCTTGTTCGATGTCGGAGTCGCTGATGCGTGTCGAGGACAATACACCTTCGACATCGCCACCCGCGATGGAAAGACCAAGCGTTGTTGTCGCTTCACTGCTGTTGAGACCCGTCAATGGCTCGCAGGAAATACCTTCCAGAACCAGTGTCAGGTCGTGGTCCGTAAAACCCATGACGACCTGATCGCAGCGTTTAATAAGCCATGCAAAGCAATGGCTTGTCACCTCACCCTTCAAATGTGATTCAAGTTCCGGCGGGACAGGGATCATGCCTTGACCTCGATAATGGGAATGGATGGGATTTCGCCCGCCTGAAAGGAAGCAATGCTGGCTGTCAGACGATCTGTATCGAAGCGAACTGGCACATCGAACAGAAAACCAGCCGTTACCTGTGCGCCATAAGCGGGCACATAGTCCGGGGTAAAAGATACAATTCCCGTCGCATGGCCGATTGTGAAAGCCTCACCCTCATCGAGCTTCACGCCGTCAACACCAATCTGCACCGAATCCACAACGACACGCGTAATCGGGCGGCTATATGCTTCGTAGTGTTTGACAAGCTGGAATGTGGCTGTTGTGCCATCGCCTGTTCCGATCACCTGATCAGTAAAGGATGGTGCGAAACTGCCCGAAGCCGAAGAAAAGTCGAACGGATCGCGGAAGCGAAAACTATGAAGAGATCCGCGTCTTGCTTCGAAAAAAGCGAGCACGGATCTCAGATCATCCAGCGACCGCAGACCGGTTCCCGCATCGAAATGTCTGCGTGAATGCGCCCATCGGGCATTGCGCTTTTCCATGCCTGATGTGAGCGTGACGATTTCATTGCGCCATTCCGCCCCGCTCGTCGCACCGAATGAAACGCCAAGCGGAAAGCGTACATCGTGAAAGGCTTCCATCTCACATTCTCCGTGCGCCGCGGCGCACAGCACCCGCAAGCATGGTTGACAGCTGTGCTTCGGATTTGCGGAAGGAAGATACGTCGGGCGATGTCATGTTGAACACGACCTGCACGGGTTTGGAGCCACTGCCCCCGGTGGCGACGCCCAGCCTGCCATCAGCACCGCGCGCAAGCGGCAGGATCGCTTCCGCGCCCGCCTCACCCGTAAGGCCCAGTGAACCATTCCCCATACCAAAATAAGTGGGGCTTGAAACCACTCCGCCCTTGGCAAAAGGCATGATGCCGCGAATGCTGCCCATCACACCCGACATCAGCGATGAGCCGAGGCTTTGCAGTGGCTGAAGTCCCGCGGAAAGCGCAGAACCGGCCAGACTACTGGCAAGGCCGCGCAGCACATCATCAAGCCCCTTGCCGGAAACGATTGCACTTTTCAGCGCTGTCGTCAGACTTGAGCCGAAGCTTGACGAACGTTTTTCAAGGTCGGTCAGAGCGCGATCGAAGGCGCTCGTATCCGCCTCGACGGAAACGGTTACGTTTTCATCTGTCATGTTACATTACCTGTCGGGAAAGGCGTGCATCAGCGCGTCGAGTATCGCACGCGAAGGAGCATTCATGCTCTGCGAAACGGGTCCGAGAACGGCGCCAAGTTCGCGTGGGGTCATGGCCCAGAAGTCTTTTGAGGAAAGCCGCAGCAAACCAAAACCTGCACGCATCACCTCTTCCCAGGGAAAAGGCTGACGTGAAGGAACTGATTCAACTGCGGCACTCAAGGGTTTGAAGAAGAAACGCTTTCTTCCGTTCCGAAGGTCGCGGTCAGCAACGCGGAAACGATGCGGGCATAGCCGCTGGCACCACCGTCTGCGCGCATCTCCGCTACATCTTCAAGAGGCACGTCATGTCCGCCGCCATGCAGGCCGGCACAGATGATGCGCTGCATATCGAAGGCAGAAAGTTTCCCACCCGAAAATCGGGCAATCAAGTCAGAAAGATTATCTGCTGCAAAAGCAGATTCAAGTTGTGCCAGCGCACCCAGCGTCAGGCAAAGTGTCCAGTCGCGGCCATCGAGTTTCGCTGCAACCTCACCACGATGGCGATTGACCATCATATCGCGTCTCCAAAGGCGATCAGCCCTGCAGATTCAAGCGCAACTTCAAACGTCACTTCCGCATCGTGATTGCCACTATATTCAAGGGCCACAATTTGGAAGGGACCGGTGATGGTGCCGAAATCGGGCAGGACGATCTGCCAGTTGCGAATCTCGCCGGCAAAGAAGACACTACGGACGAGCGCATCCGATATTGCATCCTTGAATATCCCCGATCCACTGACCGAAGCACGTTGAACTCCGCTTCCGGCCAATAATTGCCGCCAACGACCGGCCGCATCCGCATCTGTCACATCGACGGTCTCGGCATTGAATGCAATGCGTTTGGTGCGCAGGCCTGCACAGGTTTCAAACTGGTCTGTGCCATGCGCAATTTTCAGCAAGATGTCCTTGCCGCGTTGAGCTGCCATAATGGATTCCTTATCTAGCTTACTGGTTCGGTCACAGCGCGATAGCGCATGGTGCCGAGGTAGCTGCCGAACCCGTCTGTGTTACGGGCCAAAACTTCAGTCAGCATGAGATTGACAACGCGGTGACCATTGAGATCGAGCGGTTCTTCATCAAGCTTCGTCGCGATGCGTCCGGCAATTTCAAGCACGCGTTTGCGACCCGCTTCACGCGCCCATATCTGGATATTTATAAAATGTTCGCCGCCTGGCTCACTAGCAGTGCTCCAGTCCTTTGTTAAAGTCTCGCCCAGAGTGATGTAAGGATATGGTGTTTTGAATGGAACATGATCATAAACATGTTCTCCACCAAGCGTTTCAATAAGTTCTTCATCATTCTTCAAGGCGTCATAAAGTGCTTTCTGCAATGCTGCCGCGCTGTTTTTCATTTGTATCCCCGCTTGATTCTTCAACGCTGCTCCGGGCGATCTGTCGCCCCGTTGCAATATCTTCCTTCAAAGCGATCTGCTTAAAACGCAGCGCGCGAATAAGGCCTTCAAAGGTTAATTTCATCGTGATATTCAACGCCCTACCTCAACTGCCAAACAAGTCAGGTAGCGTTTGCTTTCATCGGGATCGTAAACCGAACGCAGGGTGAAGATGCGTTCGCCTTTGCGAAAACGCTTATCGGACGTAATATCCTCGCGGTAACGCACATAAATGCGGTGCGTAAGCTCTGGAAAAGGACGAACTTGTCCACTCGGGGTACTTGATATCGGCTCTATTTTTCCCCATAGCGTTGCCACCTCGGACCAAATTTCTTTGTACCCACCCATGCCATCAGCAACAGACTGCATAGCATCCAAAGCCAACTCTGTTGAGAACTGGCTTGGGTCAATCAATAGAACTTTATTCACAGAGAAATATTCCTCCAGCTGCCGACCATCTGGCCGACCATTGCGGGCAATACCGCTTTAGCATCATCAAGTGCCGCACGGTTTTCATAGAGATGAGCGGTCAAACTAAGTATGGCCAGCTTGAGTGCGTCCGGTACTTCAACGCCGGTTTCCCCAAACCCTGCAATGAAGTCGACCTCGAGGCCACAGAACGTCTGCGCATCAGGATATTGCGCCATATAAACACGCTGCGGACGACGGCCATGCTGAAGCATGAACTCTTCCGGTTCCATGCTGATGGCATTACCATCAGGACGATATGCGATCACGGCGGTTACAGCTTTTACCGGATACTTGAAAAGGGCGAGACGACCGGATCGCGGCCAACGGTCGACACGCAAGCGCCAAGTCTGATCAATCAGTGCAAGCCCCGTCTCAGCTTCGACAAGCTCCCGCGCTGTCTTAATGATACGGCGCAGAATATCATCTTCACTATCGGTTGAAATTCTCAAAAATGCGCGTGCGTCAGCAATCGTCACCGGCTCCAGCGCCGGCGGCGTGACAAGAAACATTGTCATGTATTTTCCCCTTAAAATAACTCTCAAATCAGACAGTTACGCATGGCACCCCAGAAAGAGATTCAACGCGTTTGCAAATTGAAACTAGCTGCCAAAACCGGCAGGTAGATCAACACTGAATTATCAGGCTGCGAACTTCAGAAGCTTGATTGCATCGAAGTCCTGCACACCGCCGCCGACCCGCTTGGTGGTGTAGAAGAGTACATATGGCTTGGCGGAATATGGATCACGCAACACACGTACGCCGATGCGATCCACCACCAGATAGCCACGTTCGAAATCGCCAAAGGCTATCGGCGTTCCGTCAGCAGCAATATCCGGCATATGCTCGGCCTCGACCAGACCAAAGCCCATCAGCGACGCCTTTTCACCAACAGCCGCTGGCGGCTGCCAAAGATAATTGCCGTCCGCATCTTTGAGCTTGCGCAACACGCTCTGCGTCTTGCGGTTCATCACGAAATTTGCGTTCTGGCGATAACCGGCCTTCAGCGCATAGATAAGTTCAATCAGCTTGTCGGATGGATCGGATGCTGGCAGTGCACCGTCAACCCCAGTCGCTATGTGGCCGATCTTGCCCCACTCCCAGCTTGCATCATCAACGGTGCTGTAGCTCAGGAAGCCCATCGGCTTGTTGAGGCCATTGCCAGTGATGAAGGCAGCGCCTTCCTGTTCGGCAAAGGCTGCTTCCACTTCTTCGGCAATCCACTGTTCAACGTTGACAGCTGCATCGTCAAGCAATGACGAAGTGGCGGCTGGCATGGCATAGATTTCCATTGTCGGGAACTGCAACTCTGCCAGTTTTGCCGAAGCGGTCTGTGGACGTGCATCGGTTTCACCAACCCAGCCTGTTGCCGGACCACTCACCGAGAATGGCTTTTTCAGCACCGCACCAGACACCTGACGCACACTGGAAATGCCGCGGATAGGTGACAGCACAGCCAGACGACGACCGATTTCGCTTTCTAGCTCCGCAGGCACCAGATAACCACCATCCGGACCAGAGGCATAAGAATGTGCCTTCTGCTCAATGCCACGCATCGCCTGCTCGTCACCACGGCGCACATAACCATCAAAGGCCTGCTTATGCTCGGTATCAACAACCGCATTGCCCTTACCAAGCTGTGGGCGCGCATTTTTCAATACATACTGATCAAGTGCGTGTTTTTGTTCGTCGAGTGAGCGGTTGATACGGTCAACCTTTTCGCGCAGCAGCACATCAACATCGGCGCTCTTCTCAACCTTTTTCAGACGCTCATCATTGGCTTCACGAAACGCCGAGAAAGCCGTCATGAATTCGTCGAATGCTTCCGACACATCGCTATTATTCCCAAGCGCCTTCGTTTCCACGCTCTTTGTTTCGAGCGGGATTGCATGATTTTTTTCCATTTTTTATCCTGATTAATTAAGAGTCATCATCTTGCAAGCAGCGCGAATACGCTGCGCAAGTGCCTTGTCATCTGCCCGGAAAGCGTCCCGCCCGTCCCGGCCCTGTAACGCTGCAAGTGCAGAATAGCCTTTGGCTATAACCATACGTGCAGCAGAACGGCTCAGCCCCGCATCCCGCGTGAGCCAACGTTCAAATTCTCTGACTGTCGGCAAATCTACCTTCAGATTATCGATGCGTGCCTGCGGCAGCATGGGAAACGTGACCACCGAGATTTCCCAGAGATCCGCTTCGATTATGTGTCGTAAGCCGGTCCGTGCATCTTTGCGCGCTTTGACGGTGCGGAAGCCAATGGACAAGCCATCCAGCCCACCAGCGCGCATCAGTTCCAGCGCCTCGCGTGCCCGTGCCACACCTTTGGCCAGTCTTCCTTCGACATAAAGACCGCGTGCATCTTCGCGAATATCAGTCCAGACCCCAATTGGTTCGGCTGCATCATGCTGCCAGAGCATACGTACACCGGATGATTTGCGAGACAAAAGCGACTTCGCAAAAGCGCCTTTTTCGATCATGTCATTGCCGAGGTCAGCCAAACCAAACACGCTTGCATATCCGCAAAAGCTGCCGTCGATTTCAACATCATCAAG